>NZ_JBUXJL010000003.1:0-727607 GCF_056158125.1 Bacillus sp. EB V-12
TGCTTTTAATGCTGGTAAACATTTGTCATGGAAGCTTCTCTCTTTTAAGTAACTTAATTCATTATTATAATATCCCACATAAAAAGCAGAACGTAGTACTTCAACAAATGTTTCAATGCCCTTTGAGTCCTCTTTAGTAAACGATTTTCCTCGTTGTCCTAATTCATTAATGATAACGTTCATGCGTTCTTTATTCTGATAAAATGCTTTCGTATCTTGATTAAATTGAAATAAATCAGTAATTTGATTCCAAGAAATTTTTGAGAGTGTGTCAATGAGTTCGTTATCAGGCATTTTATTCAGTTCTGCCAGAGAGTAGCTTTGCTTTAATTGAATTTCATCACGTTTCATAACCAGAGTAGGACGTTGTGAAAAATCGCCTACTTTTAAACGCTCTTCAAAAGTCAATGTTTCGTCAGTTTTTGTAGCATGTACGATTTCATCTTTTGAAGTTTCTGTCCCAATTGGTTTTATCTGTAAGATATTATAGGGTACTTTTTCTTCTGCTGATACCTGTGTTTGAATACTTCCAAATGATAATGCCACCGTACTAATCCCAATCATCATTTGAGTAAATTTTAAATTCTTATTCATAATGTTTCCTCCAATTATATATTCCATCAAAGAATATAACATTTTACATACAGTAATTATTTAAATATGTAATATTTCATATTACTTTACATGTATTTATAGATAATATAATTCAAGGAGTAACATTATTAAATTACTTTCTTCTTCCCATCCTTTCATATGAATTATTTAATTTTTTTATTTTTTATTTACATATTCGTTATACGAATCCAATATCTCTAGTAAGGTCTCGTTAGATATTTGGAGAAAATAGTTATAATTCATCAAATAAAATATACCTAATCGCATATCTATATAGTGAGATACTACCTCATGTTTGTATACAAACAATTCACGATTTGCATACTGTATTAAGAGCCCTCCTATGACATAGAAATCTTAGTCACTTACTCTAAAAAATCCACACCCACCAATACCTCTGTAGATGTGGATTTTTAACTTTATTTAGAAATGTAAAATATTTAAAAATTCTATCTATGTAATTTATAAACTTACAAATTATAACGTAACTAATCCTATTCAACACATACATATGGCACTAGCAGTTTTTAATTTTTTATCATCTAAAAAAAGAATTATGTACTTTTATACCGATACATTCTAAATAATGGCACTTACAATTATTTAAGGATGTGAAATACTAGTGGGTATAACTCCAAATACTTTTTAGTAATTTCATGAATCGGGAAATTGAATCAGTTGTAGATTCATTTTTAAATAAGGGATATTTTATAATGTAGGATTATGTATTAATGAAGAAATAATTCTGTTTACAAGATCATCTGTTATCCACTCTGTTTGCATATCGTCGGAATCACTTTGATTCATCGAATCAATAAACTTTTTAAATTTCGGAAATAAGACTATGGAGGTAATCCAATAAATAGCATGGCTTGTCGAAAAGAAATGAAAAACTCCTTGTTCTTTCCCTTCCAATAAGATTTCTTTTAATTGTCCAAAATTCCCAATAATATATGGTTTTATTTTTTCTAATTGTGAACTTTCTTTGATAATTGCCTCATATGCAAGCGTTCCAATTTCAGGATGTTGTTTTATATGTGCAATAAAGAAAGTTAAATATTGTCTTAGAGCAGTTTTAGGATTATACTGCGTTTCTTCAAGAAAATTTGGTAGTTTTTTTGCAAAACCATATTTTTTAAATACCTCTAAGTAAAGGTTCTCTTTTCCGTTAAAATAATACGAAGCCATAGCAACATTCACCTTTGCTTCTTTTGCAATTTCTTGGATACTTGTACCATCATATCCACTCTCTCCAAATTTTTTCTTAGCCGCTTCTAAAATATTTTCAATTGTTTGTTCGCGAGATTTCCCCATTCTCTACACCTCATATTAAAATTAATGAATTTCAAAAAAATATTATGTGCTTTATATTACAACTTTTCCATAAGATTTAATTATATATTTCGAATAATAATTTAACAAATAATTGAATATTAAGCACTCCTTATAAAACCCTTTTCTCCCCACTAATAAAAAAAGGCTGGAGACTATCTATTTCAATAGTTAATCTCTAGCCTTTTACTGGAATAATTAAAAGTTAAAGGATATTGGATTTTTTAATCTCAATTATTTATTTTACCACTTGTACAGATGCTGGTTTCCACCCTTGATTCTCTACCCAATCAATATTAACCTTATATTTTTTATTACTTTGCTTATCTCGTATATTACCGTAGGCTTTATTATTACCATTATTTCCAATAAAATCGAAAATCAATTGGCTCTCCGGAACATCAACAGCATAAGAGATTGCTTTTTTCATCTCACTCCAATCTACTGTTCCTTCTTTAAATTTCATTTCAGGTTTTGCTCCTTGCTCTGTACCAATTGGCTTCCATGAAGGATTAGTTTGAGGATCCTTTTCTTGAGATACCGTTTTTTCTTCCTCTTTATTTTCATTTCCGTTCGTTTTTACCGTTTTTTCTACTTTTTGTTTCCCTTCTAACTGTGCTGCTTCTTTATCTTCGCTTTTCTTTTCTTCTATCTTTGCTATTTCTTTATCTTCAGTTTTCTTCTCTTCTAACTTTGTTGCTTCTTTACCTTCAGTTTTCTTCTCTTCTAACTTTGCTGTTTCTTTATCTTCGGTTTTCTTCTCTTCTATCTTTGCTGTTTCTTTATCTTCAGTTTTCTTCTCTTCTATCTTTGCTGTTTCTTTATCTTCAGTTTTCTTCTTTTCTATCTTTGTTACTTTCTTTTCTTGAGCAATTGCTTTCGTTGATGTATTAGAAGGGGTAAACAATTGGTATGTCACTATACCAACTGTCACTAATACCAAAGTAAATGCAATATTAAAAATTGCCTTTTGACGACGATTCTGTTGTTTTTCTTGAAATCTGCTTACTTGTCCCATTCTTCAAACCTCCGTGTTTACTTTCTCCTCTACTCTTTATGTATTATCCCTAAAATTCTTAATATTTTTATTAAACAATAGAAATAAACTACACTTTCCATACAGGATTTCATATCATAATATAATTTGTGTTTTTTCAAGTATCTGACATATGTTATTCAAAATAGTTTAATACATTAAAAATTGATAAGCTTCTGCACTTAAGAAACCTTCAATTTTATTCAAAGGTGATTCCAATTACGTCCACATTAGATCTCCTGTAGAAAGCTTTTTAACAATTAAACCTCTTCTTCCCTTATTAATAATTTTAAAATTAAATTTCCCTCTATAGTATAATAAAGATGTTTCGTTTTCTAATGGGGTATGTCGTAAAATCAAAAGAGATTTTATCTCTTTTACCTTCTTTTCAGAGTAAAGTTCACCACTAGGAAATTCTATTATTCCTAATGTAATCTTTAATTCGCTCTCATCAAAAGTCCACTCTTTATTAAGTTCTCTTATCTTTTGTATAAAGCTTCTTTTGGTTTGTCCTATATAGAGCAATGTTACATTCTTAGCATATACTCTAGAGATTGCAAATATCCCCTTCTTAGAAGCTTCTTCCCTATTATAAAAGTCATTTATACTATACATGCCATACCACTTAATATGTACTGTTTCTATGAATCTCACCTCATTTTTAGACAATATTATAATTTCTGAATGTTCAAATTATTATGAGCGCATAGTCTTGATTACTTGAATTATAAATTGTGCTTTTCAATAATACATTTTATTATTACTAATTTCAATAATGAAGAAAAAATACAATATTATAGTTTAATTACAAAGCTGTATAAAAAACAAAGTGATATCGTGCCACATATTTTCTTTTTTTACAATATCAAAATATCGCGAACAAAATTTAGAAAGTTATGGAATAAAAATAGAGATGTTTTTGCAACTCATTGATTTTTTACCAAACACGTATAAAAACCAATAATATGAAAATAAACGACTGGCTAAAAGTTTACTTGCAATAAAATAAAAAAAGAACCTGCAAATTTGCAGATTCTCCTGATAATGATTTATATAAGTAAGACTCGAAAATATAATACAATGATTCAAAAATAAGTTCAAGTAAATCCAAAGAACCCGCTGGAGTTCGGGTTCTTTCAGAAGTGATGATGTTTTCTCGGATTTGCAAAGTGAGAAAATACAAGAATATAATACATCGAGATTTAGAGAATTTCAATACTTAAATTAGAGGTTATTTTAATATGATGTAACATCAGCATTTTGGAGGAATAGCAATGAATACCTTATACATTTCCAGTCTACATAACGCTTTATTATCAGTAGAAAGAAAAAGTAAATCCCTACTTTCACAAGAAATCCGCCTTTTTACTCTATTCATTTTTTGATACATTCCCATCCACGGTTTTAGGGTTCTCTTTTGTACTGTGTTAGCCGAAAAATTTTATAAATCATAATTCGTTTTTCCTCCACCTGTTTCACCCTTTCTACACCCTAGTTTTACAAAATAAGAGGTCATCAAAACTTATATTTATTACTTTCTGTTATCTCCTCTCTCTTGTTCTATGCATAGTCTATTTGAATTTTTATTAGCTACTAAAAAATTTACAGGACGATTAAAAAAAGCCAAGTGCATTGCACTCGGCTTTATGGTCGATTAAACATTTTTACTTCAGACGTATTAAACTGATGTAGATAGTCTTTAGTAGAAGTATAGCCTGAATTCATGAGTGTTTTCTTTTCTTCTTCTGTGATATCGAAATTAAATGACGGCGTAAAGAATGTATTGATAAATACAGTGCGGGCAGCATCTTCTTTGGTTGTTTTTCCACTCTCATGACCTTTGATCATGGTTTGAGACAAATTCCATGCAAAATGAATAAGAGAATGGCCAATATGATGTTCTGTTGAAGTTGCGATATGTTTTAACATGGCAACCTCGGCCTGAGATTCTAAACGGAAACCTAGTGTTTCTTTGTTGTAGACAATTTCATCTGTAGGATCAAAGAAAGATGCATTGTATTTCGTGTGTAAGCTTCTTAGTGTAGAATGATCCTCCATATTGCTTATCAGTTTATTAACCTCGTCAATCGTATCTGTGGTCGTGAAGTGTTCTTCCTTATTCACAAAACTTTTCCGATCAAATAAACGAATTGGGTAGTTATCGAGTACACCTCCGTCTACATAATAATCTTTATCCCATTCCACAGATTTAAAAAAGAATGGGATGGACATCGAAATCCGCACAGCAACTACTAACGGGACATCAGGTGTCGTTTCGCGAGAGAACGTACGAAGCTCGTGTGTAGAAACGTTCGTTCCTTGGAAAAACACGTCTTTTCCTGTTTTGTCATACAACTGCTGAAAAGTTGTGTCCTTACTCCCTGTCCACTTTTCAACAATCTTTCCTACCCACTCAGTGAAGAAATCCCCTTTATAGATACCAAAACCATCAAAAAATAAACGAATGTTATCTTGTACAATCGAAAAATCATCATCTTTAAACGCTTTGAAATTCATGTCTTTGTGGATTTTTACAAGATCTGCGAATGGAATAGAAAGACCTAAAAGTAATGCAGTAATCGCTCCTGCTGAAGTACCCCCAAATCGTTGTATTTCTGGTAAAATCCCTTCTTCATTTAGTGCACGGATGGCACCTATATAAGCGCTTCCCTTTACCCCGCCACCTTCAAATACTAAGTTACGAAATGGATATGCCATTATATACCTCCAATAGAGAAATTTTCGATCTGTTATAGTATCGGAATTATATTGAAATATATTCCAAATCTTATTAAAAAGGTTTCATGTCCTCCGATACGTATGGCCAAATTATCTTTATTTAATGGATGAATTGTTTGAAAGAGAAGGAATTTGCTTGGAATGGTAATTTAGTAGGATAGGAAACAGGAAGCGGAGCGCATCTTTGGATACACTGACTAATATCCCCTTTTGAAATTGTATATAACGTAACTTCTTTTCCAATGCATCCTCCTAGTAAAATCACGAGTAAGAAATCAAGGAACAACCTATATTTCATAAAGTCCTCACTCTCTTTAACATGCAATCCAGTAAAATATTTTTTTCAAATACGTAGAAATATGGTTTAACCAGTAATCAATGATCAGGTCTTCTTACCTTAAGTAAACCTAAATCTATTTGTCTCCATACAGAAAGAGATAAATAGTTTTGTTCCTATTCATGAAATAGTACAATATATGCAAAATTACATATCTAATTAATTGCTTTTAATGTTATATTTTAATAGCGATGAATGCTATTATTTCATAAGTTGTCAACAAGCGTTATGTATGTATGAGAAAAAGGAAGGAGCCAAATAGGCCCCTTCCTTTTTCTACTAATTAACTAAATTACTCTCTGGTAAAAATTTAAATAGTAATGCTCATTTACAGGCGTCTCATTATGCATTAAACATGCTAACTTTGCTTGCTGTCGGAAAAATTAAAAACGATAGCATTAAGTTATTAAGAGACAAAAATTCATCAACACGAAGACAGATTTGTCTTGGCTAGATAAATTTGGTGATAAATACAGGAAGTAACTCTTACGATTCAATGATTCTTTTTCCTGCCTTCTACCCTTGCCACTTCTGTTTCATGACTTGTAAATAGAGATCTTCAAACTCGTTAAAATGGATGCGAAAAACACCTAATGTATCGATATAAGCAGAAATCACATCTTTTTCATTAAAATGGATACCTTCCTGTGCTAAGTCATAGCTATCATTAAGGCTGTATAAATCAAAATATTCTTCTTCCCAATACAAGCCTCTATTTACTAGTAATCGAGTAGAGCAAGTAATAGCTTGTTTAATATTCCATTTCTGAGCTACTAACTTTTCATTTAAGACTGAAAGAAGGATGTTTACCGAGGGGTTTTCATCAACTATGCGGCTATATGACAGTAAAGCCGATTCTATATATATCAGCTTTGCTTTAGACATTAAAGATATCTCCATAATTTCATATGGCGGGTGATCATTTGCTTCAATCAACCTATCGCACCATGAAATAACCTCCTCTCTATTCCAAAGTCCGCAGCCTAGTCCTAATGCATACAAGTGGGATAAAGTTTGATAAGATTTCAATATGGTTCACCTTCAATTTAACTGTATAGTGGTATTGCATTCATTTTGGAAATAATCACGCTTAGTAATAAATATAATAAGCTGCCCAAACGGACAGCTTATTTGCATTAAAAACGCTACACATGAACTTTTGCTTTTTTTCGACGCACAAGCCACCAAACTAAAGATAGCAGTACTAGGGGAAACGGAAATATCTGAATAAACAAAAATACTTCCCAAAAATCGTGCATCGTACTACCAGGGGAATCTGTTGCCATCCCGCCAATAAAAAAAGACAATGGAATGACAAGTATATTTATACCTAAGCTAATCATTAGGAATGATAGATTTTTCTTCCAGATTACTGGTAATGCAGCCACGATTAATAAAACCAATGCAGTACCCAGTATAAGAAACAGTGCTCCAAATAAAAATACAAAGTATAAAATAGCATTGATTAAAGGTTCCACAATAGCCCTCCTAAGGATTCATTCTATAGAAACACTCATGTTATTTAGAAAGTCAGGATGCTATACCTCTTAGTTGTCTTTCAATTTCTTCATCGCTATAGTCTTCATTTATCTGCTTAGAATACTTAATCTACTTGCTTATATTCTGGACTGCGTTAGGACATATGTTTCTCTTGTACAACCAGCTGGCAAGAAACCCACACTTATCCCTGCTAATACGGTACCTTTAAAGGCTCTGTTCATATTCATTTGCCCCTTTTATCTTTTCGTATTTTTTCTCCATCCATAGACAGTCCATTATGAACGTTTTCATTATAAGTATTGTCTGCTGTTACTGTTTTACTTTCCTTACTATCTGTTTCGGCCCTGATTCTTCTCATTTACCGTTTCAGTATTACGCTTCAATCCGCATTATCATCACATAAAAAGGACATACCTATTCATATATACTCCTTTATTATTTTATATTGAAATAAATAATGGTTCAAAGTTATTTTGTGAAAATTATACAAAAATTAATAATTCATCGATTACCCAACAATAGATAATATGGATAAAGAAAAAATACTAGAGAATATCACATTGTAGTAGTCTCTAGTATCTTTTCATAGTATTTTAGCGGCTATGCAATACGGAGGGATAAAAAAGGACCTCTTACGGAAAGATAAGAGGTCATCAATAAGATAAAAATGTTGTATTTGAAACACGCGAGTTTCTAATTCACATCATAACACAATATATTCATATATTCAATATATACATTTAAGATAAGGAATATTACATCCTTGAAGATTACGGTAAACCAGGAGATAGTGCTGAAAATGAACCTACTTTGCGCAACATTTTCCAAAAAAAGTATGCGGATGTCGCACCTGCTAAGACATTTTGAATAATCTTTGCAGCTGCTACATCAACGGGTAATTTATTGTATTTCCAATCTAGAGAATCAATTGTACAATCCCATACTTTTAAAACTAGTGAAATAGATCTTTTTAATTACATACTTAATTTATTTTTTAATGTCCAATATTTTTCTCCATTAGCTTCAAAAGAGAATTCTACCCATCCATTCGGATCTTCACGATAAATAAAGATGGTTGTTCCAGGAGTTACTGTACCAACTTTATTCTCCTCGACAGCTACATCTGGTCTACTTTTAATTTTTAAATTAAATGGATAAGGTACCTGATAGTAAGTAGCTGATGATACAACATTTGAGCTTGAACCGTCTGCATACATTTTATATGGAATTTCATTAGATAACGCGTCGACATCTAATGTTTCAGGATTCTTTGGTAATTTTTTTGCATATGTATAGTCTTCTACACGAAACGGTTTAATACGTTCCATAATACCCGCAATTTTCTTAGCCCAGCCTTTATCTGATGCATATTTCACGTTCATGCCAGTTAATGTTGACCCGTTATAATACATACCACTTTCTTCTAAATATCTTTCTCGTACATAATTAGCATTATAAGCAATACTATCGCCGTAGCTTGGTAAATATTTCGCATATTTAAACGGATCTCCATCATATGCACGTAGACCGAATAAATTATGTTTTTGATATGCGATTTCTGATTTTCCGTATCCAGATTCTAAAATCGCATGCGCTGCTAAATAATGAGCACTCACGCCATATTGATTTTGCGCATTGATAAAATCTTGTCCATGTCCAACTAAGGGACTATCTGAATGATATTTTGCAATAAAACTATCAATCTCTTGAGCTGTAATTTTCGAAGCCACTGTTAAATTTAAATCTTCATATGAGGTAGCAGTAATAACCTCTTTTTCATCGTTTAAATTTTGTTGTAACATATCTGTTTTTGCAGTAAGTTGAGCAGCTTCAGCACGTGTTATAAATCTATTTGGTTGCCAACCGTTCTCGGTACCATTAGAAATTTTTAAATCTATTAAAATATTGGCATGTTTTTCTCCCCAATGCCCTTTTAAATCTTCAAATCTAACCTGCTCGTTATGATTTGCTGTGCTTTGTAGTTTATATGCATTTACTAGCATGGTAGCCATAGCAGCACGAGTTACTTTTCCGGATGGATTAAAGATTCCATTCCCTTCACCTTTAACAATACCAGCTTTTTCAGCAGCAGCAATATAAGGAGTAGCCCAGTGGTTTTGTGAATCTGTAAAAGATGGTTTTGCATTAGGATCAATTTTTATACCTAAAACTTTTGTCATAATTTTTGTAGCCGAAGCTCTGTCTAAAGAGTCATTTGAACCAAAAGTTCCATCTGGATAACCATTTAATACCTGTTTATCAACTAAATAGTTAACTGATTTATCAGCCCATGTAGGAACATCAGGGAATTTATGAGTATCTGCTAAAATATTAGAAGAATAGGATAATATAGCTCCTGCAAGGATACCTGTTGCAATTAATTTGTGCTTCATTAAAATAAACACCTCTACCATTGTATTTATCAAATTGAGATTTTCTATTTTTATATTTACATGTTTGTAATAATAATAAAATCGTATTATCACGCATTCAATTTGATGTAACGAGTATAGTTACTTATATACACAAGTGTCAATGAATTTCTCTTACAAAAATACATAATATTTACATGATTTTATAATTGACTTATGTATAAATTTTGTAAAGGACCTTTTGATAGATTTTACCTGAAGAAATCTCTTTAGTTGTTAATTTGCCAATCTTTCTCGTTTACTATTAATCAATTAAAAAAAGAATTTTTTGTTTGAAAATCTTAAGTTGATGGATGTGTGAACGTACCGCTACTAAAATTCTTGCTTTTAATTTATTATTACTGTATTATATTTACGTATCAATATAAGGATTATGGTATATAAAAAGGAATCAAATCTATAAGTAAGATTTAAATCCTTTTCCAATTCAAAAAGATTTTGCCAAAATCTAATATAATTTATGCTTATCTTTTTAGTATGTATCTAGTAAAAACATATTTTTTATCCATAGAATTCTGTTTTCAATGATATGAATTAGTGTTCTAAACAAGGAATCCTACAAAGTGATCTGAAAAACCTGAGAGATATTGTATGTAGTTTGCTCATCTCCAGGTACTACAATAAAGAGCCTTACCTCTCTAGGCAAGACTCTACTAGTTTAGTTGTATACTATTTACATGATAACTAAGAAACAGAAAACATATAACACCAAATAACAGCACCCTATTACTCCTCCTACAGCTAATACCTGTTTAACCCAACTCTTAAATTTTTGATTACTGTAAATCGCTTGCACTCTTTCCATATTTCCTCCTATTAAAGAGAACCCTTAAAGACTCTCACCTCGCTATAGTACCATTAAAAAATGAATAATAGAGATCTAATGTATAAATATGCAATATTGCATACGGAAATGTATTGTTATTATTGTAAGCGCTTACTATAATAAGGTTATAAAGATTTATTACATTTTAATACGAAAAAGAGGAGAGAATAATATGGAAATCGCAATGGCAGTTTTAAAATTTATAGGTGGAGCAATCCCATTAATTCAAGAACTTCTAAAAGCATTTATGTAAATTCACTATTTAGCAATTATTCATAAAAATTATCATACAAATGATCTGTATATCAAAAATGAATTGGTTGACAGATCATTTACGTAATCAAGGTCCCTTTAACATGACTAAGGGGCCTTTTTAAAATTTTTAAATAATTAAGGTTACGTCACATCACCCTCAAGTTAGCAAAATAAAATGAAACTTTAACTTGATGGTGATGGGGTAACAGTTGTGATTTAGAGATAAGATCAGATTATACAAAGTTTTGCACGTCAGCGATACCGGAAATAAACTTCACCTTTAGTAGCAAGAATCTCCAATAAAGATAGCCAACTTGCCTATTTAGGAAATAGGAGTTTCAATTTAAATGATGCGTTCCAAGGCACTACTCTTCTTCTAAAATAGCGTAATAATATTCATCCCACCATTCATTCCCATGTGGTATACACTTCCTGAAATAGCCTTCTCTTCTCATTCCAATCTTCTCCATTACTCGATATGATGGGGTATTTTTTGGCTGACATGTAGCTATAATCCTATGTAATTTCATTTCCTTAAAGCCATATTTCAATGTAGCTTGTGCTGCTTCAGAAGCATATCCTTTATTGAAATATTTAGGATTGAACACCCAGCCAATCTCATATGTATGCTCACCAAAATATTTATGAAAAACTATATGACCAATCAGAATATCTTTATCAATTAATACTACAGGAAAGTTTTTAGCGTTTTCACCAATGTTTTCATTCACAAAGTTTCTTGTATTTTCTTCAGTAAAAACCCCTTCAGGTATGTATTTCATAACATTGATATCTGATGTATACTCATGAACAGCTTGCCAATCTTTGAACTCAAATTTTCGTATTAATAATCTTTCTGTTTTTATAAACATTTACTTTTCCCCCTCAAAAAATTGCAACTATATTTAAACTCCACTTTTAAGGTGAAAATACGGGCCAAACAAACTATCTTACAGCTTGACTTTAGAAACTTTAGGGATAATGCTTTGACAAATATATTATATAACAAATATTAACATCTACGGGATTTGTTTTTGAAAATTATGTTAATTAAGAAAGAAAGTAGTTTTTTCTTAGATATTATTGTTAATAACTGATGGTATCATTATATTTCATTCTGCAACTTATTTAGAAAAGCTATGTACATTTCGAAGAAGTTCTTCAATAAGTTTTGTTTTTTCATTTACCTTTGTGGCATATGTGAAATCACCATAACAATATGGATACCTAAAATTATTTTTATTTCCACCACAAGTATACATCGCTGGATTTTGATCAACTTTCATCTTAGAAAATTTTTTGGCCGAATCCTCCGAGTGTTGTTTAACTTCTTGACTAGCAATAAAATCAATATACCCTGGTCCCATATTATAACTTTGAATAATTGTATCCATGCTAACATCCTTGTCCGTTCCATATTTGTACATTTTAGCAAAGTGCTTTACCCCCTGTTCAATGCTCAAGCTTGTCTCTTGAATTTCATTTGGCTTTAATCCAAGTGATTCAGATGACTGCATAGGATCGTTTCCCTCACCTCTACTCTCTTGATACATAATTCCTAATAAAATTGGTGTTTTCTCTCCTAAATTATATTTTTCTAATTCTTTTTTTAAGGTAGACTCATATTGCAATACACGTTTTTCGGTGGCTTGCGCTTTATTTTGTTGAATATTGGTTTTATGATTAAAATATAGCATTCCAAGTATTGTTCCTAAGCCTAAAATACTAATAAGGAACACTTTTATAATTTGTTTTTTACTTGTATCCTTCATATATTCCTCCTCGTATAAGAAATTCAATTTTTCAAAGGTAATTGGTTATATACAAACTATGTAATGAACATCTATCTCCCGCCCTTTTTAGACTCATATATCAATACTTTAAGGTTTCAAGTTTAATATAAAAATTTAAAGATAAGGTAAAGATAAGATAAAGATAAAATAAAGGGTATTTTTAGCGTACTTTAAAAGATATTGCTACAAAGGGATATATGGGACAACTTGTTGATATGAATGGATTTAGTGATAATTGAAAGGTTATTGTACAAGTTATTAATTATGGAGACATCATTCCAGAAGATTTAACCTATCTTTTCAATATGCTTTATATAAAAACTACAACATAACATATAATAAAAAACGGCGAACCCTCCACCTAGGAGAATCCACCATCACAAATAACTGATTATTTCACACCTATTTTTTTTGCTTTCTTCGGGAGCTCGTCTTCCTGCACTTCCTCCCAAGCTGTTACACCTGGAATATGATGTGATTGCATTTGAAACAGGGCTTTGGGAAGCAGCAGCTGTTCAGCAAAATTTTGATAACTCAACCGCTACAGAAGCGATGAAACAATCCTTATACTCTGTATGGAAAACTGAGGAACTTGAACAATTATTTACCTATATGAAAGAACAAAAAGAAAAAGGAAAGCCACTCACATTAGCTGGTTTTGATATGAATTTGTTTTATAAATCTTCATTCCGCTCTTATGCAAAAGAATGGTTGCAAAAAGTAAATCCTGAAGTAAAGAGTGAATTTGATACAGCAGTGTCAGAGTTGATTGAACTGGATAGGTATTACAATAAAAATAAAACATATTTCAAAAATGATATTAGACTTTACGAAGATGCAGCAATACAATTATGTTGGCCCAAATATGATGGATTATCTTCCACAGCGTATCAAAGACCAAATGGACACAATTGGTGTATTTGCGTATAGCGGAAGCAGTTGGGATGATGTTAATGAAGATGTTATTCCTGTACATAATGAACATGAAGAACCAAGCGTTGAAAAAATCATCAGCCCGGTAGGAAGTCCCCATGTTTTCGTTAACTTAAAAGGAGAAAGTAACCGACCAGAAACTTCATGGATGTTTACTCCTACTGCAGCAAGTTATTGGGGAAATAAATTAAAAGAAGAAATCATGATTCCGACAGAACAATATGATGGCATTCTCTGGTTAGAAAAAATATCACCTTCTGTACTGAAGTGAAAAATAAGAGCCTCCAATAAAGTAATGGAGGCTCTTTTCAATTAAGTTAGAATTTGAGGCAAAGGCGCTAAGAAAGTCTTTATACTGCTTAATGTTTATTTGTACTCTATAACCATTATTTTGAACAATTTACCATTCCCCTTCAACTTGTACATATGGTCCTATAATCAATTTCCGCCTTTACAAAGAGTTCTGCGGTGTTCATCATGATAAACAGTTAACAAGAATAGCGAAGCAACGGCCTTGGAAATATGAAAATCCGCAAGGACTCGGAAACAATATATTTGGAATGTCTAATAATTCAATTTCATGAAAAGAATGACGGAATCTCGCAGCAATTGCAAATGCCATCACATCCACTCCCAGCTATACGTAAAGCACAATTAGTATATCAATAAGATCTATGTTTCGTGCAGAAATCCCCTTTTTCTCCCCAGACTTATCTACAAGAATAAAAAAGGAAACACAAGATATGTTCCCTTTTCACTATTTGTTTTCTACAATTTTAATTCCAATGTTTCTAGATGCAGAATAGATCCGATCCCTGGCAGGTAGACACCTTCCTCCTTCAGCAGGGATAAGGAAATTTCCGTTTCTACTAGTGACGGAAGATTGCGCACGCCAAATAATAATACTTTTCCCCCTATTGCCCAAATGACGCGGGGTATGCATGGAAATCGTAAGGTTGTTTATGTATGTAATTGTTCCTGTTCTTAAACATTTTAGGGTATCTATTTTTATTATATTTTGCTTTTTTAGTATCTCTTATTTTTATTGTTTGATTGTTATGACTGGCACTTGCTCGGTTTCGGAAATTTCACTGTAACCATAATAAAGTAGAAAAAACAATAAAATAATTGTCCAAATAAATATAAACACTTTGTAACTATACTTCATATGAAAAACCTCATTTTCCCTATATAAGTGAATGTACATACATCCTATAAATCCGATTACATAAATTATCAGATGTTTTAGTAGTAGAGAATCATTAAGTATTAGCAATTGTTATTCCATAAACATATCCAAGAAATCTTCAAAAAATATCATCTAGACATTTCATAAAAATGCACAGATAATATTTTTACTTTTAGCTAAGTAATGCTTATTATGTAATAAATCTTTATCTCTATTTCACCTTAATGTTTATATGTACAAGAGTCTGTGTAGCAACTAGGCTGTACTTTAAATATGTACTAAATTGTGTGTGGGAAAGGAAGCACATTTTATTTAAAGTTGTTACTTTAAACCCTTTAATTAGTTGGTAGTCTTCTTCATTCAGACAGAAAGGAAATTTAAAGTGTGCACGTATTTTCAACTCAGACTCTTTACTACACACACTCCTATACACATAAAACATCTATACCTTTCGTAACATTAAGGAAACAAAAGGGAAATGACATAGAAATGATTATAATATTTCGTAACAATCTTGTAACACAAATGTAACACAATGCATTTAATCGTACAATACTTTTTTAGCTAATTATCAACAAAGCATTGTTAATGCCATTAAAAGTACTTAAGTCTGCACTAATCGCAAACGCGGAACCGCCATCTTGTTTAATTTGATCCACTACACTTTCTGCTTCTTCTTTTCTTTTACTATAGTGAACAACGACTAACGCACCAGCCTGTGCCAAATGTAAGGCAATACTTCGGCCTATCCCTCTACTAGCCCCTGTTACTAATGCAATTTTCCCCTTCAATTTATTCATCTCATCATCCCCTTGTTTAAAAAATTCTACTTAGTTATATCACAAGATACCCTTTGAAATGTTGCTCACTAATTTGATATCCATAAAACCAAAAGGCCCACTCATAATTATAAGAGTCGGCCTTTTTACTTCACATATTGCATCCCTAACTGTTATGTACTTTGTATTAAGTATAATAAAGAATCTAGATGGTATTATAGGTAAGCTTAAACTAAAGTCAATTCATATACATTTTGCTTAGAGTTTCTGCATTTAAACCGTTCGTTTAGGCTTCTATGCATATATTCAATAAAATTTCAGCAATGCCTGTATTTTTCATCATTAATATTTTTGTTTCTTAGGCATGAGCATACTTTGAAAAATCCTAAAAACTAGTCGATAATCTTTTAGAATCTAACTTTCCTATAATTTTGCTATTTCTTCAATATTTTCATTTAGAAAGAAATGATTACCTTCAAAAGAATGAAAAGTACACGTTTTACTTGTGTATCGTTCCCATTTTATTACTTGATCATATGTAGTAAATTCATCATTTTCCCCATTAAATATAAGAAAATCAATATCACATGGTTGTGTATTTTTGTCATGAATATACGTCTCAACGATTTTAAAATCTGCTCTTAGAATAGGGAGAAAAATCTCCATTAATTCTTCTGATTGCAGTACCCCAGATGGTGTACCTCCCATTGCAATAACTTCTCTTTTAAATTGCTCATTAGAAAGATTATGTCGGATATTTCTTATTTTACTATTTGGATGATTTCTACCGGACAAAACAAGAAATTCAGGCGATACGTTTTTAGAATCTTTTATTTTTCTGGCTACTTCATAGGCGATCAAACTTCCCATGCTATGCCCGAATAGAATGTAGGGCGAATCATCTATCTGCATAACTATTTTATTGTAGACATCATTTACTGCCTCTTCCATACTTTGGTACAAGTTTTCTTCAATTCTATATCCTCTACCAGCTAACTCTACCGGGACTACCTCAATATATGGATTAAAGTGATTTTTCCATTTTGCGTAACTAAACGCAGATCCCCCAGCATGCGGAAAGCAAAAAAGTTTAGTCTTCTGCATTGATTTTCTCCTTACTTTCAAATTTGTATATAGTTTGGCAAATTGTATAAATGTCTTTAATTATTATCTCTTGAGGAAATTCATCTCTTGTTGCACAAGCAGATAACTTATAATTTGGATCAATGTTATATTGTTTAAAGTAAAAGTTTTTAGGTATATGCTTGTATGAAATTGAAGTTCGTGATTCTTTTTTTATAGAGAATGAATTTAATGGGGTATAAAGCCCTTTTCCAATCGTTTTTATATAGCTTTCTTTTAATGTCCATAAATCATAAAAATAATTAATTTGTTCATCAGAATTCATATTAGATATATCATAAAATTCTTCCGCTGAAAAAAATTCTTTTGCTAATTTAAAAGCCTCTATTTCTGAAACTTTTTCTATATCAATACCCACATTAAAATTAGCAGTAGTACAAACCACCCATTCTCCTGAATGAGACACATTAAAATGAAAGTCAGAAAAGTTTTCAACAAAAGGTTTTCCATACTCATTATATATAAATCTAATTTCTTCATTATTAATTTTATACTTTTGGCAGATTAGAGATCGGATTAGTAAATCCCCTATCAGGGTCCTATTAATGTCGCATGAATTTAATAATCGCTTCATTCGCTCTTTCTTCCCATTTGAAACCAAGTTACTAAGTTTCTTAAACAAATGACTTTCAATATTCTTTGGTATTTTCACAGCGTGAATTTGTATGATAAATCACGTCCTTTTTTAAAGAATGGCTTCATATATGAACGTTACAGAAACTCAAATTAACTTTATTAAATTGCATATACAATAGAAAAGGTGCATATTTACATATCAATGAAAATATGCACCTTCCCTCAGTAATATCATCAGGCATTCGCTTCTATTACAAAGATTTCTATGTCTCTACCAATTACTTTTTACATTATCCCCTTAAAAAGTAATGCTCTTAATATATTCATTATTCCCTACACTTGATATGCAGGTATTGGTCTCCCCTTTTCGTTCATTGCTTTGCATCTTTTATACTCTCTACTTTTCCGTTAATAAAATGGACTTCTCTTTTATTCCTTCAAATTCATTTAGTAGATACATAGCTATTTTTTCAACTGCAGGTGAATCTACTATTTCCTCATGTGATCCAGGGACTGAATACCTATTTACTCTACCTTTTAATAAAGGTCCCCAATCTGTAAACAACTCTTTTCCTTCCTCAGCACTAAAGTAGAGAACTTCTCCAGAGTATGGTATTAAATCATGCTCTGCCATTAAGTTCAGGCATTTCCTATGAGCATTGATAACTTGCTTCAAATTCATAAGATCTGCATCAGGCGGGAGTACTCCCTCCATAATTAATCGCTCCACAAGCATATCTTGTTTATGGATGAGGCCTTCTTCCTGCTCAGTAAAATCTCTAGGAATGAAATGCTCATATATATACGAGAGCATTTCTTCTCTTGTTTTATAGTCCTGCTCTGAAGGTACTTTAGTATCCATTAGTATCAACAACTCAACTTCCTCACCTTGATTCTTTAGTACAGTTGCGATTTTATAAGCAATTGCACCGCCTAAAGACCATCCTCCAAGACGATATGGACCTTCTGGCTGAACACGTTTTATTTCTTCGATGTAAAGTTGAATTACTTCCGGCAAAGTTAACTCGTCAATTTCTTTCTTTTCTATAAGAGGATTCTGTAAACCATAAAATGAACAATGGTTCTTAAGCAATCTTGCTAGTTGAATGTAACAGAATACATTCCCCATAAACGGATGAACGCAGAAGAAAGGTCTTTTCTCTGATTCTTGTAGTGGAACTAGCGCTACTACTGATTTCGTCATATCATGCTTATCACGAATAAGGCATGCGATTCCTTCCACTGTTGGATTCTTAATCAATGTAGACACCTTAATCTCTTTTCCAAACTTCTCCTTAATTTTTGAAATCAATTTAATTACAAGGAGAGAATGTCCCCCTCTATTAAAGAAATCATCATTTACATAGACATCTTCTATCTGTAACACATCCTGCCAGATTTTAATCAACTGATATTCAATTTCATCCCTTGGAATGATTGGTGTAGACAAATTATTTTCTCTTTGAATTGTTAAACTGTTCAATGCCTTTCGATCAACTTTTCCATTCGGTGTAAGAGGAATCTTGTCTACCTTTATAAAGTGTGCGGGAACCATATAATTCGGTACTTGTGTCTTGAGATATTCACGCCAGTCATGCATACTTCCATCTCCAACTACATAAGCAACCAATCTCTGCTCTCCTAATTTATCCTCTGTTACCAAAACTACTGCTTCTTTTACCAATGGATGCCTCTCTATACTCGCTTCAATCTCTTCAAGTTCAATACGAAAGCCCCTAATTTTCACTTGATTATCAATTCTTCTCAAGTAATCTAAATTACCATCAGGTAAATAACGAACCAAATCTCCCGTACGATATAAACGCTCTTCTTCATTAAATGGATGACGGATGAATCGCTCTGTTGTTAATTCTGGACGATTCAAGTATCCTCGCGCTATACCTGCACCACCAATATATAGCTCACCTGTTACACCAACTGGAACAGGTAACAAATTTTTATCTAATACATAAGTTTGAACGTTCGGCAACGGACGTCCAATTGTAACCCTCTTACTATCTGTTTCGATATGATAACACGTTGCATCAACCGTACATTCTGTAGGACCGTATACGTTATAAAAATCAATTTTTTCAGTCTCTACTAGCTGTTTCCATAATGACGGCATGATTGCTTCACCACCGACTAATATCTTACTTGGTACATGAACATCAGCACTTGTTTCTAGTAATCCTCCATCTATAAGTAATTGAAGTAATGAAGGTGTCATATCAAACATTTCCAATTTATTCTCCCTAATATAAGACACAAATCGTTCCGGATTAGTGCGAACTTCACTTGGGATAATATATAAACTTGAACCATACAGCAGCATTTGTAATTGCTGAATAGATACATCAAAGGCAATTGACGCATTCAAACCGACGCGCATATTACTAGGTATGTCATGTGAGAAAACTTCTTTTTGTAAACCATAGGATAGGTTTATTACAGAATGGTGCTGTACTAAAGCCCCCTTTGGATTCCCTGTCGAACCAGAAGTATAGATAACATACGCTAAGTTTTCCCCTGTTACCTCACATATTGGTGAAAGTTTGCTTTCTTGAGAAAGCATTGCTTGGTCCCTATCTAGGCAAACTGTCTTGATGTCTTTAGGTATCCATCCTAGTAATACCTCATTTGTAACTAACACTCTAATTCCCGTGTCTTCTAAAATATATTGCAGGCGGCTTTCCGGATTCGATGGATCTAATGGAACATAGGCTGCTCCAGCCTTCCAAATTCCCATGAGACCAACAACCATCTCAACTGAACGCTCAAAGCAAAGGCCAACTAATGACTCTGTCCCAATTCCACATTTCTGTAAATGATGGGCTAATTGATTAGCTCTTTCATTCAGCTCTCGATATGTTAGTTGCTGTTTTTCATCTACCACTGCCAACGCGTCAGGCGTACGATTTACTTGCTCTTCGAATAGTTGATGGATTGCATTCTCACGTGGATAGGATATAGTATTATTATTCCATTCTTCCAATAGCTTTCTTTGTTCAGCTTCCGTAATATATACTAGCTCCGATAGATTTTGATCAATGTTTTTGAGCATTTGCATTAACACTTGGTGTAAATGACCCAGCATTCGTTCAATGGTTACTCTATTAAACTTACTACGGTCATACATTAACTTTAACGATAACTGGATTCCTGGAACTACAGCTAACCCTAATGGGTAGTGGGTTTGTTCTACCCCTTCCAATTCACCAATTTCCAGATTTTCTGAAGACTCCTCTTTCACTGGATAATTTTCAAACACATATAAACTATTGAACAGCGGTATTCCTCTAGGAACTTCACTCCACCCCTGAATCTCTGTCAAAGAAGCATACTCATATTGTCTTCTTTCTATCTCTTCCTCTTGTATCTTCTGCAACCAATCTATTAATTTTATATCATCCATCAATTGAATTCGCGTCGGTGACGTTGTAATGAAAGGACCTACGATGTTTTCAACATCAATAATCTCCGTAGAACGCCCTGAGCTTGTTACACCAAAAACAATGTCATTTTCTCCACTATATCGGCTCATGAGATATGCCCATGCACCTTGAATTACTGTACTCAAAGTAAGTTTATTGCGTTTCGCCCATCCTTGTAACGCTTGAGTCTGCTCTTCTGATAAATACGTAACCTTCTCTGTGTAACCTTTTTCTTCCTCTTTACTTTCTAAGCCCAGCAAAGTTGGCGCAGTAAAACCTTTTAGCTTCCCTCTCCAAAATTGTTCCGCCTGCTCCTTATCTTGCTCTCTTAACCATTGGATATATTTCTTATATGGTGAGGACTTAGGTAACTTCACAGCTTCTCCATTCATTCTCTTCTGATAGACTGTAAGTAATTCATTAAATACTAATGGTAAACTCCATCCATCCAGTAAAATATGGTGATGGGTCCAAACAATCCGATATTCTTCCTCACCTTCTTGAATGACTGTTACCCGCATCAATGGTGCTTCATCAAATTGGAAGGCTTGTTTTCGATCTAATGCCAAAAAGACTTTTCTTTTTTCCTCTATCTCTTCACTTGTCATTGTACGCCAGTCTTCTTTGTTCACTTTAAATGGGATATTTTCATACACCACTTGTACAGGTTCTTCAATTTCGTCCCATACAAATGCTGTACGAAAAATTTCATGCCGCTGAATTACAGATTTCCACGCCTGCTCAAAAGTAGGAATATCCATTTCCCCTTGAATCATAAAACTCAATTGCACTATATACGGTGCAACATGTTCATCCCCTTGGTCATGCAATGTGTGGAAAATCATACCTTCTTGCAAAGGTGATAGTGGATATAAATCAGTAATCTGATTGTTCTTTCCGCGATGCATTTTGTTTAGTACATTTGTCAAACCTTCTTGGCTAAGATTAGCCATTGCAAAATCCGAAATGGTCAGTGCAGATTCTCTATCTGAAAATTGAATCAATGTACTCAGTTGATATAGCATATTCTGTGCAATACTTTGAATCGTTGATTTGGCAAATTGTCCAACATTGTATACCCAAGTGAACTGAAGTTTTCCATCCGTTACAACCCCAATTACATCAATTACATGCGATCGCTTGGAACCGGCAGCATGATCTAAACGCTTAAATTCGTTCTCCGGAATAAACATTGCATCGCTAGAAAACATTTGGTCAAATTGTCCAAGATAGTTAAAACTAATAGACGGTGTATATTGGGAGCTTAATGGCTCACACATTGTTGTGTTCATGTAACGCAACACCCCATAATCAACACCCTTATTAGGAATTTTGCGAACTTGTTCTTTAACTGCTTTTAATGCTGCAATTGGGGTATTAGCACTAGTAATATTTAAATGAACTGGGTAAATACTTGTAAACCATCCCACAGTTCTCGATAAATCAACATCTTCAATAATCTCTTCTCGACCATGTCCCTCTAAATCTACGCTCAATATCGGCTGCCCCGTACATGCTGCCGTAGCTTGTACTAATGCTGCTAATAATACTTCATTGATTTGGACACGGTGAATGCTTAAAGTCTCTTGCAATAACATACGGGTCTCATTCTCATTTAACACCACAGTAATTTCCTCAGTTACTGCGCTTACTGGATTACTTATAGTACCATCTACCGGCAATTTAACTACGTCTTGTTCAGCCTGCTCCTCCCAGTAATGTAGCACTTCTTTTGATAGTCCAGTTTCAGCGTAATGATGTAATTTCTCCGACCATTCTTTAAAAGATGTACTCTTCATAGGTAATTGAATTTTCTGACCCTGGACTACTTGCGTATATGCTGTTTGCAAATCTTCCAATAAAATTCGCCAAGAAACACCATCCACGGCTAAATGATGAATTGTCCAAAATAATCGGCCAGCGTGCTCACCTTCATCAAAATACACCATTCTCATTAGCGGACCCTCATGTAAATTCAAACTTTCTTGTGCAACATTAATCTCTTTTTGAATAACCTGATGCCAATCCGCTTCCGGCACTTCGTCTAATGAAATGACAGTAAGCATCAATTGTTCTTCTATTCCTTCATTCCACTGTTTCCAAACCCCATTAGGTAAACGTTCATATCTTAAACGCAGAGCATCATGATGAAGTAGAAGGTTACCTGCCGCCTTTTCCAGTGATCCTATGTCCAATTTCTCTTTCGTTCTGAAGAACATGGATTGATTCCAATGATGTGGGTTAGGATGATTTTGTGCAAAAAACCTTTGCTGAATAGGTGTAAGTATCGTCTCTCCAGTTATAATTCCTTGTTCAGCTTGTACACCTTGTTCTTCTTTGACTACTTGCGCCAACTCAGCAATCGTTTGGTGTTCAAATATTTGTTTTGGTGTCAATTGTAAACCAGCTTGCTTCGCGCGCGCGACAATCTGAATGCTAAGAATTGAATCTCCACCAATTTCAAAGAAGTTATCATTCATACCAATACGTTTTGAACCTAGCACACGTTCCCAAATGATAGAAAGCTTATGTTCACGTTCATTTCTTGGGGCCACGTATCCTTCTTGTGTTCCTTGATAATCTGGTATAGGTAACGATTTCCGATCAATCTTTCCATTTATGGTTAGCGGTAATTCTTTCATTTCGACAAAGTAGGAAGGTATCATATGGATTGGCAGCTTTGTTTTAAGATACTCTCGCCATTCTTCTAAATTGCCTTCGCCCACTACATAAGCTACCAGCCTCTTATCTCCCGACTGATTTTCCCTAACCATTACAACTGCCTCTTTTACCAAGTCATGCTCTTGTAAAGTCGACTCAATCTCTCCAAGTTCAATTCGAAATCCTCTAATCTTCACTTGATTATCCATTCTTCCCAAGTAGTCTATATTACCATCAGGAAGATATCTCACAAGATCACCTGTTCTATATAACCTCTCGCCTTCTTTGAATGGATGAGAAATAAATCGTTCGGATGTTAACTCTGGACGATTCAAGTACCCCCTTGCTAGACCTGCTCCTCCGATATAAAGTTCCCCCATCACACCAACTGGAACTGGCAACCTATTTCTATCTAATACATAAGTTTGGATGTTAGGCAATGGACGCCCAATTGTTACTCTCTTACTATCTTTTTTGATATGATAGCATGTTGCATCAACCGTACATTCTGTAGGACCATATACATTATAAAACTGGATTTTATCAGTCTCTACTAGCTGTTCCCATAATGACGGCATAATTGCTTCACCACCAACCAGTACCTTACTTGGAACATGAACGCAATCGCACGTTTCTAACAATCCGACATCTATAAGTAATTGAAGCAATGAAGGTGTTATATCAAAGATTTCTAACTTGTTCTCCCTAATATAAGCTACAAACTGCTCCGGATCACTTCGTACTTCGCTTGGAATAATATACAAACTTGAACCATAAAGCAGCATTTGTAATTGCTGAATAGATGCATCAAAGGCAATTGACGCATTTAAACCGACATGCATGTTAGATGGTATCTCATGTTCGAAAACCTCTTTTTGTAAACCATGCGACAAGTTTATTACAGAATGATGCTGTATCAAGACACCCTTTGGGTTCCCCGTCGATCCCGAAGTATAGATAACATACGCTAGGTTTTCTCCTGTTACTTCACATTTTGGTGAAAGAATGCTTTCTTTTGAAATCATTGCCTGATCCCTATCTAGACAAACTGCCTTGACTTCTTTGGGGATCCAACCTTCTAATGACTCATTCGTAACTAATACTTGAATTTCAGTGTCCTCCAAAATATATTGTATGCGACTTTCTGGATATGATGGGTCCAATGGAACATATGCTGCTCCAGCCTTCCAGATCCCCATAATACTAACAATCATCTCAACTGAACGCTCAAAGCAAATTCCAACTAATGATTCAGTCCCAATCCCACATTGCTGAAGATAGTGGGCCAATTGATTAGCTTTTTCATTCAGCTCTCGATATGTTAACTGCTGTTTTTCATCTACCACTGCTACCGCATCAGGTGTACGATTTACTTGCTCTTCAAACAACTGATGAATCGTACTTTCCCGTAGATATGCTACAGCATTATTATTCCACTCTTCCAACTGTTTTTGCTGTAATCCTGATAATATAGGCAACTTAGCTAATGATTTATCAGGATTCTCCACGATTACATTCAACCAGTTTCCAAAATGTTCAGCCATGGATTCAATAGTTAAGCTGTCAAATAAATCAGTTCTATAAACAAAAGTAAGTAATAAACCCTCTTCCACTTCTGCAGCTGTTAAACTTAAATCAAACTTAGCGATTGGAGCATTACTTTCCATTACTTCTATATTTCTTCCATGTAGTTCTGGTAGCTTCTGTCCCGTATTTTGCAAAGTAAACATGGTTTGGAAAATCGGAGAATGGCTTGTATTTCGTTCAGGTTGGATAACCTCTACAATTTTCTCAAACGGAACATCTTGATACTCATACGCCTTCAATGCTTTTATCCGTACTTGAGATAACAACTCTTGAAATGCCGGTGCATTACTTAAATCAGCTCGATAAACCAAGGTGTTGACAAAGAAACCAATTAGCCCCTCAATTTCTCGATAATTTCGATTTGCAATTGGGCTGCCAACAATAATATCCGTTTGTCCCGTATAACGAGCAAGGAAACTTTGATACGATGCCAATAAGGTCATGAAAAGTGTGGCCCCTTCTTGACGACTTAGTTCGTTTAATTTATCCAGTAATGAGCGTGACAACAAAACATTATGAGTTAATCCATGATGGGTTTGCACTGGCGGACGCGGACGATCCATTGGCAACATTAAGACTGGTAACTCACCAGATAATTCTTCCTTCCAATATGCAAGTTGTTGATATAGTACTTCATCTTTCAACCATTCTCTTTGCCACTGAGCAAAATCGGCATATTGAACTGGTAGTGGTTCCAGCTCTGCTTGTTTTTCACCAATCGCATTCTCATAAAATGCCATCCATTCTTGAAGTAAGATTTCCATCGACCATCCATCTGAGATAATATGATGCATATTACACAGAAGAACCCATTCTTCTTCTGAAATTCTTATGAGTTTCCCACGGAACAATGGCCCTTGTTCTAAATCAAATGGAGATTCGACTTCAGTTTGAATCCATTGCTCCAACTTTCTTTCTCGCTCCTCTAATGAAAGCTTAGTTAAATCCATTTGGAGAAGCGGACGGAAAACGTACGGTTGAATCTGCTGCACAGGATAGCCATCCTCTTCATAAAATACAGTCCGCAAAGATTCGTGACGCTCTATCAACTGATTCCATCCCAACTCCAATGCTTCAGGTAACCAATTCCCTGTAAGGCGGCATGCCATTGGCATATTATAAAGTGCACTATTAGGTGCAAATTGATCAATAAACCATAAGCGCTGTTGGGCATAAGATAGTGGAATATTATTTCCGCGTTCCATCGGCACCAATGGTGGAATTTCTCGTTTTTCGCTCCCCTTACGTAACTGATCTATTCGTTTCGATAATGCCTCGACCGTTGAATATTCGAACAGTTCACGTACCGGTAATTTGATTTGAAAGACTTCCTGTAAGCGTGAGACCACTTGTGTAGCAAGTAGAGAGTGACCACCAAGCTCAAAGAAAGAATCCTGAACACCAATTTCTTTTATTCCTAGCACTTGACCCCACACTGAAGCGATAAGTTCTTCCAGCGGAGTTCGTGGGTATACAGTATTTTCGACGGATTGTTCACTAAGTATAGGCAATGCCTTCAAATCAAGTTTTCCATTCGGTGTAAGTGGTAAAAATTCCATCTCAATAAAGTTTGTTGGAACCATGTAATTAGGTAAATGTGTTTGTAGATGTTCTCGCCATTCATGTACACTTCCTTCACCAACTACATAAGCTACTAATCTCTTGTTACCTTGATTATCCTCTCGTACCAATACAACTGCTTCCTTCACAGAAGAATGTGCCTGCAAAACAGCTTCTATTTCTCCCAATTCAATCCGGAAACCACGAATTTTCACTTGGTCATCTATACGTCCATGGAACTGGAGATTACCATCAGAAAGATAACTTGCTTTGTCTCCTGTATAATAGAGACGTTCTCCTGACTTGAAAGGATGTGGAATAAATTTTTCCTTTGTAAGATCCGGACGATTAGCATATCCACGTGCAAGACTCTTCCCTCCAATATAGAGATCTCCAATTACACCAATTGGTACTAGCTGAAGATGAGAATCTAACACATAAACTTCTGTATTCGCAATCGGTCGACCAATCGATGGCGTACCTGTTGTCACTCCTACAGGTACATAACAATCTGTGGTAACAACGGTATTTTCCGATGGACCATACTGATTAATTACCGCAAAAGGAATATCGTTAGATGGGTACTGCGTTAATTGATCCCCACCAGTAATGATAAAACGAAGATCCGTTTTATCTGGCCAAGATAATTTCAAGAGCCTTTCCAGAATAGGCGTAGGTGCAAAGCTAGCTGTTATTCGTGAATCGATGAGCCAGTCCCTTAGTGCTTCTGGATTAATTCTCAGTTCCTCTGTTGACAAGTAGAGTGCTGCACCAGCAGTTAGATACGGCCAAATCTCCTGGACAGCCGAATCAAAAGCAACCCCTGCAATCTGAGTCGCACGATCCTCTGCTGAAATATGATAAACTTCCTGATGCCAAGAAACCATATTCATTAATGAGCGATATTCAACCATGACACCCTTCGGTTTTCCTGTAGAACCAGAGGTATAGACAATATAGGCTAAGTTCTCTGGATTTATTTGACGTGTAGGTGCGATTACGCTTTCCATCGTTAATTCTTCTAACCTCACCATTTCGACGTGTGCGAAATGTCCTTCTTGTCCTTCCGCCGTCACTACAAATTGAATTCCTGCATCTTCAATCATGTATTCTAACCTTGATTTTGGATACAACGGATCTAAAACGACATAAGCTCCACCAGCTTTTAAAATGCCTAGTAAACTTGCCATCAGCTCAGCTGACCTCGAAAGATAAACTCCTACCACTGACTCTGGGGCTACTCCCTTTCGCTGTAAAACATTTGCCAACTGATTTGCTTGTGCATCCAGTTCACCATAAGTCCACTGTTTTGTTTGATCAACTACCGCAATCGCATCCGGACGCCTTGCTACTTGCTCCTCAAATCTGTCGCAAATAAGACCCTGATGAGACATTTCCATTACAGTGTCATTCCATGTTTCTAATAACAAAGTACGCTCGGGTTCTGATAGCATGCTCAGGTCATGCAACGGATTTTGTGGGCGATGAGAAACTTCATGTAGCCATTTCTCAAAGTGTCCTGCCATCCGTTCAATAGTAGTAGCATTGAATAAATCCTTATTGTACTCAAAAGTAAAAAGTAATCCCTCTTCCGTCTCAACTGCCATTACACTTAAATCAAACTTTGCAATTGGACTATAGCTTTCTATCATTTCAATACTTCTACTAGACAACACCGGTAATTCTTGTTTCATATTTTGCAAGATGAACATAGTCTGGAAGATTGGCGAATGACTTGTACTTCGTTCCGGTTGCACAACTTCTACAATTTTTTCAAATGGAATATCTTGATATTCATACGCCTTCAATGCCTTTTGACGAACCTGATACAGTACATCTTGAAATGTCGGCCTACCACTCAAATTAGCTCGATAAACCAGCGTGTTAACGAAGAAACCAATTAGTCCTTCAATTTCTCTATAATTCCGATTCGCAATTGGGATTCCGACCAGAATATCTTCTTGTCCCGTATAACGAGATAGAAAACTTTGATATGCAGCTAAAAGCGTCATGAAGAGTGTAGCCCCTTCTTTTCGACTAAGTTCATTCAATTTATCATGTAGCGTGCTTGGCAGAACCATAGTGTATGTCGACCCGTGATGAGTTTGTATTGCGGGACGCGGGCGATCCACAGGAAGTTGGAGTACAGGAAGCTCCCCAGACAATTCTTCCCTCCAATATTGGAGTTGTTGATCAAGCACCTCCTCCTTTAGCCATCCTTTTTGCCACTGAGCAAAGTCGGCATATTGAACCGGTAATGGTTCAAGTTCCGCTACCTTTCCATCCGTTGCTTTCTCATAAAATGCCATCCATTCTTCAAGTAGGATTCCCATTGACCATCCATCTGAAATGATATGATGTAGAGTACAAAGGAGTATCCATTCTTCCTCTCCCACATGCAAAATACTTGTCCTGATTAATGGACCCTCTGTTAAATCAAATGGCACTTCTGTTTCTTGTTGAATTAAACGTTTAACTTCTTCTTCTTGATCTTCAGAAGAAAGCATAGTTAAATCCGTTTTCGGAATTGATTGAAAAGCATACGGTTCAATTTGCTGTACGGGTTGACCGTTCACTTCGTGAAAGACCGTCCGCAGTGATTCATGACGTTCTATTAGTTGATTCCATCCCGTTTCCAATGCTTCAAGTAGCCAATTCCCTGTAAGGCGACATACCATTGGCATATTGTAAAGGGCACTATTAGGTGTAAATTGATCAATGAACCATAAGCGTTGTTGGGCATAAGATAGTGGGATAGCTTCTCCTCGTTTCATTGGTATTAGCGGCGGAATCTCTCGTTTTTTATCTCCTTTACGTAACTGATCTAATCGCTTTGCCAGTGACTCCACCGTTGTATATTCAAATAGTTCACGTACTGGTAATTCGATTTGAAAAATTCCCTGTAAACGTGACACTACTTGAGTAGCTAGTAGTGAATGACCACCGATTTCAAAAAAGGAATCCTGAACACTAATATTTTTTATTCCTAACACTTGACTCCAAACGGAAACGATAAGCTCCTCCACTGGTGTTCGTGATGAAGTAATATCTTCACTTATGAACTGTTCTTCTAATTCCAGTAAGGCTTTCCGATTCACCTTACCATTTGGAGTGAGTGGCATACCTTCAATTTTGAAAAAGTATGCCGGAACCATATAATGTGGCAGTTGCTTCTTGAGATATTCACGCCACTCTCCAGTATCCCCTTCACCCACTACATAAGCTACTAATTGCTTATCTCCTGGTCGATCTTCCTTCACCAACACGACTGCCTCTTTTACAGATGAGTAATCATGTAAAGCTGCTTCAATTTCTCCCAATTCAATTCGGAATCCTCTAATTTTAACTTGGTTATCTATTCTTCCAATATATTCTAAGTTACGATCATTCATATATCTCACCAAGTCACCCGTTCGATATAATCGTTCCCCGTCCTTAAAAGGATGCGAAATAAAACGTTCAGTAGTTAAATCCGGTCGATTGAAGTAGCCACGTGCCAATCCTACTCCTCCAAGGTAAAGTTCCCCTGCCACACCAATCGGGACGACTTGTTGATATTGATCTAGCACATACAACTCTGTATTATCAATCGGACGACCAATCGGAATAAGCATTGCTTCTTTTTCTAAATCACAATCATAATAAGTCACATCCACAGTTGCTTCAGTAGGACCATACAAGTTAATTAACTTTGTTTGCTGAACATTGTAAAAGATCCCCTTAAACCGGCGAACCTGCTCAGTGTTTAACGCTTCTCCACTAGTAAAAACTTGAATTAAAGACGAGACATCCCTTTTCGAATTATATAGTTCCATATAATCTAAGAAAGTAGATAACATCGACGGAACAAAGTGCATGGTGGATACACGATATCGTTCAATATACTCCTCAATCACCGCAGGATCTTTCTCTCCTCCTGGTGGAAGTAAACAAACACGTGCTCCTACAAATGACCACCAAAATAATTCCCAGACAGAAACATCGAACGAAAACGGTGTCTTTTGTAGGATTGTATCCTCCTCGGACAATGGATATTTTTTCTGCATCCACTGTAGGCGATTGATAACGGAATGATGTTCAATCATTACCCCCTTTGGATTTCCCGTCGAACCCGAAGTGTATATGATATAGGCTAAGTTATTTGCTGTTACTCCACTTACCGGAGCTAAATTACTCTCTTTAGAAATCATCACTTGATCCCGGTCTAAACAAATTGCTTGAATATCTTTAGGTAACCAGTCCTGTAGTGTTTCTTTTGTTAACAGCACTTGAATTTGTGAATTCTCCAAAATATATCTCAGGCGGTTTTCGGGATAACTTGGGTCCAGTGGGACATAAGCCCCACCTGCCTTCAAAATCCCAAAGAGACCGATAATCATATCAGGAGAACGTTCAATACATATACCGACCAATGATTCAGGTCCGATACCTCGTTTTTGTAGAAAATGTGCCAATTGATTCGATTTTTCATTAAGTTCTTGATACGTTAGCTTTCCACCCTCATAAACTACCGCCACTGCATCAGGTGTCCGTGCAACTTGCTGCTCAAATAGCTCATGAATCATACAATCATGACCATAAACTACGTCCGTATCATTCCATTCTTCTAGGAGTTGTTTTTGCTCATTATCCGATAACATTGACAGCTTTGTAAATGATTCATCTGGATGATACGTGATTTCATTTAGCCAGTTCTCAAAATGTCCTGCCATACGTGCAATGGTACTACTATCAAATAAATCCGTGTTGTATTCAAATGAGACGAATAGACCTTCTTCCACTTCATAGGCAGTTAAGCTCAAATCAAATTTAGCAATAGACATATTACTTTCTACCATTTCAATACTTCTATCAGGCAAATCTAGTCGTTCTTGTTTTATATTCTGTAGCGTAAACATGGTCTGAAATATAGGGGAATGACTCATGCTTCGTTCAGGTTGCACAGCTTCTACCACTTTTTCAAATGGTATATCTTGATATTCGTAAGCTTTTAACGCCTTTTTCTTTGTTTGGTTCAAAATCTCTCGAAAAGTAGGGGTGCCACTCAAATCTGATCGGTAAACCAACGTATTAACAAAGAAACCAATTAATCCTTCTACTCCCTTATGGTTTCGATTTGCAATCGGACTACCAACTAGAATATCTTTTTGTCCCGTATAACGAGCAACAAAGCTCTGGTATGCGGCCATTAAAGTCATAAATAAAGTAGATCCTTCTTGTCGACTTATATCCTTCAATTGACTGAGCAATTTATAAGGAAAAATTACATGATGCGTAGCCCCAGAGTAAGTCTGTTTAACCGGTCGAGGTCGATCCACTGGCAGTTGTAAGATAGGAAGTTCACCAGACAATTCTTCCTGCCAATACGTAAGCTGACGATTTAGCACATCACCTTGCAACCACTCCTTTTGCCACTTCGCAAAGTCTGCATATTGAATGGATAGTGAACTTAATTTAGCATGATTTCCGCCCGTTTCTTCTTCATAGAAAGCAAGTAATTCATTCATGAATATACCAATGGACCAAGCATCAGAAATAATATGATGCATCGTACACAGTAATAACCATTCATCCTTCTCTAATTGAACAAGCTGATTACGAATTAAAGGACCATTCATTAAATCAAATGGTTCTTGCGCTTCTCTCGCAATTAAACTATCTACCTCTTTTTCTTTTACTTCTAGAGGAAGTTGAGAGTAATATCTTACAGGTAATGCTCTAGGAAGGAATTCGACAATTTGTTGCACAGGTTGTTCTCCTATTTCTTTAAAAACAGTTCGTAATGATTCATGGCGTTCAATGAGTCGATTGAATCCCTTTTCTAATGCTTCAGGTATCCAATTTCCTTTTAGATGCCATACTGTTGGAATATTATATAAAGAACTGTTTGGATTAAATCTGTCCATAAACCACAAGCGTTGTTGTGCATAAGACAACGGGAGTGCTTCTTTATTCTCCTTTTTTTGCATTTGCTTCTGAAGCCATGCTCTCTTCTCAGGAGAAAGTGAACTCAGCTTTGCAAGTAAATCACTTCTCATTTTTTTACCCCTTCCTCAATCAAATTACTCTCGAATATCCCTTGTGCTTCTTCCTCTGATAGCTCCTCTAATTGCTTAAGTAGTTCCAATAATTCTTCATCATTACTGACTTCTGCTTCTTTTTGAACATAGTCTTGAAGACTTACATTCTCCTTACTATCATTCTGCATTTCTTGATTTTTGTTATCGAGCAATTGATCAATCTGTTCTGCCAATTGCTGCACCGTATGAAACATAAATAAATCATGCAATGGTATCTCGATTCCAAAAGCCTCTTTAAGATTGGAAACAGCTTGCGTAGCGAGTAGTGAATGGCCACCAATTTCAAAAAATGAATCTTGAATTCCGATGTTTTCCATACCTAAAACTTCATGCCATATCGAAACGATTGTTTTTTCCGTAGACGTACGAGGAGCAATATAACCACTTGCTATCTCCTGTCTCTCTGGTGCTGGTAAGGCCTTCCTATCAATTTTCCCATTAGGAGTGAGTGGAAATGCATTTAATCCAACAAAATAGGCTGGAATCATATAATTTGGTAGTTGATCCTTGAGATAATCACGCCACTTTTGAGCATCCCCGTCTCCTACAACATAGGCGATCAAACGCGGATCGCCAGGATAATCTTCCTGCACCATCACAATAACTTCGTTAACCAGTGTATGCCTTTGTAATGTCGCTTCAATTTCTCCTAGTTCAATCCGGAACCCACGAATTTTCACTTGATGATCGATTCGTCCAACATACTCCAAATTTCCATCTGGTAAATACCTTACTAGATCTCCAGTCCGGTATACTCGCTCTCCTTCTTTAAACGGATGCGGTATAAAACGATCTTGCGTTAAGTCAGGGCGGTTTAAATATCCACGCGCTAACCCTGATCCACCAATGTATAGCTCACCAACTACACCAATTGGAACCATTTTTTGTTCGGCACTCAGTACATATACTTCTGTATTGAATATTGGTTTACCAATTGGTGGTACCCTATGCATGTCACACTTTTCTAATTCCATATACGTGGAATACGTAGTATCTTCGGACGGTCCATATAGGTTGTACACCTTTTCGATCGTACTTCTCTCGTATAAATCTTGAACAAGCGAATATGGCAATGGTTCTCCAGCCAAATTCATCACCTTTACCGAAGAAGGGATTGTTTTTGCTCGAACCAGTTCCTTCGCTGCCGATGGTACAGTATTAACCAAAGTTACACCTTTGGTAGACAACTTCTCTAGATGTAGAGCATTTTCAGTGACAATCACCTTACCACCCATCGTTAAGGGAACAAATACTTCAAAAACGGATAAATCAAAAGATAGCGAAGTTGAAGCTAACACTCCCGCTAATTCCTTTCGGGAATACGTATGATGCGCCCAATGAATCATTGTTACTGTATTCCTGTGCTCAATCATTACTCCCTTTGGATTTCCAGTGGAACCTGAAGTATAGATAATATAGGCTAAGTTATCGCCCGTCACTTCACTCGTACATACCGTAGTTACTTCTTGTTCTATTTCTGCTCGATTACTATCAATACAAATCACGTTGACGAGTTTAGGTATAACCATTTTTTGTTGTAACTTTTCCTGTGTCACCAGTACCTTTATTTGAGCATCTTCTAAAATGTACTGTAGTCGACTTTCCGGATACGCTGGATCAATTGGGACATATGCTCCTCCCGCCTTCATAATTCCTAAGAGACCGACAATCATCTCAGATGAACGTGTGACGCAAATCCCAACTAATGATTCGCATGTTACACCATTTTTTTGTAAATAATGTGCCAACTGATTCGAGCGTTCGTCCAACTCTCGATATGTTAGTTCTTCATCTTCGCACACTACTGCAATTGCTTCTGGTGTTTTTTTCACCTGTTCTTCAAACATTGTATGAATCGTACTTTCTTCCATATCTATAACACGCGATTTATTCCATTCCTCTAGTAGTTGCTTATATTCTACTTTCGATAACATATTCAGTTCTGATAATACACCTTTTGGATGAGAGACAATTTGATTTAACCAATGCTCAAAATGACTTGCCATACGTTCAATGGTTGTATCATCAAACAAATCAGTATTGTATTCAAAGGTTAGTGATAATCCTTCTTCCGTCTCAGTAACAAATAAACTCAAATCAAATTTCGCTACAGAAGCATGGCTTTCCATGAGTTCCATTTGTCTTTCAGATAGCTGAGGAAATTCTTGCTTCGCATTCTGTAAAGTAAACATAGTTTGGAATATTGGTGAATGACTTGTATTCCGTTCCGGCTTTACGGATTCTACCACTTTCTCAAATGGGATGTCCTGATACTCGTATGCTTTTAGTGCTTTTTTTCTTACCTGCGACAAAAGTTCTTGGAACGACGGATTTTCACTGAAATCAGCTCGATAAACCAACGTATTTGCAAAGAAACCTATTAATCCCTCAATCTCTTTCACATTTCGATTAGCGATTGGGCTTCCAACCAAGATGTCATCCTGTCCTGTATAACGAGAAAGGAAGCTTTGATACGCTGCCATCAATGTCATAAATAAAGTGCATCCTTCTTGCAGACTTAAATCTTTGAGCTTTTCCTGTAGGGAATTCGCCACTATTAAGGACTGACTTGCACCACGATGGGTTTGAACTGCAGGTCGAGGACGATCCATCGGTAATTGTAAAACCGGTAGTTCCCCAGATAATTCTTCCTTCCAATATTGAAGGTGCTGATTCAAATTTTCTTCTTTTTGCCATTCCTTCTGCCACATGACAAAATCTGCATATTGGATAGATAATTCCTTCAATTCCGCCGGTTTGCCGCTTAATGCTCCTTCATAAAAAGCCATCCATTCTTCAAGTAAGATTCCCATTGACCATCCATCTGAAATAATATGATGCATCGTACAAATGAGAATCCATTCTTCCCTGTCCACTTTCAATATTCGTGTTCGAATCAGAGGATCTTGTCCAAAATGAAATGGTTCCTCAGCTTCGTTTTGAATGAGCCGTTTCATTTCTCTTTCCCTATCTTCCAAAGAGAGATCTGTTAGATTCGTTTGAGGAATATGTCTGAATACATGAGATTGAACTTGTTGAAAAGGTTCACCCTCTTGTTCTAGAATTATCGTCCTTAATGATTCATGACGCTCCAACAATTGATTCCATCCGGCCTCCAATGCTTCAATTGACCATTCACCTGTTAAGCGACACGCTGCATGAATATTGTACATAGCACTATTTGGCATTAATTGATCAATAAACCATAGACGTTTCTGCGCATAGGAAAGTGGGATAATTTCTTCTCGTTTCATAGGTACAAGGGGAGCAACCTCTCGTTTTTTATCTTCTTTTCGTAACTGATCCACCCGTTTCGCCAATGCTTCCACTGTATCGTGCTTGAAAAGTTCACGTAATGGAATTTTAATTTGGAACAGTTCTTGCAATCGAGAGACAATTTGAGTAGCAAGTAGTGAGTGCCCACCACGTTCAAAGAAGGAATCTTGAATACCAATATTTTCTGTTCCTAACACTTGGCTCCAAACCGAGGCAATAAGCTCTTCCGATGGCGTCCGAGGTAGCACATTTAAATCTTCAATAGCTTGCTCATCAGGTGCTGGCAAGGCCTTTCGGTCAATTTTCCCATTCGGAGTAAGCGGGAAGTGTTCTAACTCTATAAAGTGCGCTGGAATCATATGATTCGGTAATTGGTTTTGTAAATACTCTCTCCACTCCTCGGTATTTCCATCGCTTATTACATATGCAACCAATCGTTGATCACCTGGACGATCTTCTCTAACTAATACGACAGCCTCTTTAATAAACGAACATTTTTCTAAAGTGGCTTCAATTTCTCCTAATTCAATCCTAAAACCACGCATTTTGACTTGATGATCCATTCTACCTATAAATTCTATATTTCCATCAGTTAGATATCTTACTGAATCTCCTGTTCGATATAGTCGTTCCCCCAATCGAAATGGGTGCGAAATGAATTTTTCAGTAGTAAGATTCTGACGATTTAAGTATCCACGCGCTAAACCAGCACCACCAATATATAACTCACCCTCAGTTCCTATTGATTGCAAGCGTTGATTTTGGTCTAATACATATAATTGCGTGTTCTGTATTGGCTGCCCAATAGAAACAAATTCTTGATTAGGCTGAATATCAAATGCATTCACATAAATAGTGGCTTCAGTTGGTCCATAAAAGTTGGTTAATTTCACTTGTCCACTATAATTCCATTTCTGTTGAAATCGTCTAACTAACCCTGAACTTAGTTCTTCTCCACCAGAAAATACATGGCGTACGGACGAACAATTCATGTTCATTTCAATATGATTGAAGTGATCTAAGAAAACAGATAACATCGAAGGTACAAATTGAACTATAGTAACCTGATGTTGTTTAATCACTTCAGCTATAATAGAAGGATCTTTTTCTCCACCTGGAGGTAGGAAAGATACACTTGCACCAACGTGAATGCCCCAAAACAATTCCCAAACAGAGACATCAAATGAGAATGGCGTTTTCTGCAAGACCACATCCTTTTCAGAGAGCGGATATTTATGTTGCATCCATTCTAGATAATTAATTACTGAATGATGCTCAATCATTACTCCCTTTGGATTCCCTGTAGATCCTGAAGTATACATAACATACGCTAAATTTTCTCCTGTTACACCACTTATACATGGGGTTGTTTCTTCTTTTTCAATTGCAGTATAATCTTTATTCATACAAATCGTTTCAATATTTTCAGATACAAACAAATTTTTAGAATTCTCTTCCGTCACTAGTACTTCGATTCCAGCATCCTCTAATATATATCGAAGTCGACTCTCTGGATAAGTAGGGTCAAGTGGAACATACGCTGCTCCTGATTTTAGAATACCTAATAACGCTATCATCATTTGTAATGAACGTTCCATATATACCCCAACTAGAGACTCTGGGCCTACACCATGCTTTTGTAAATAATGAGCTAGCTGATTTGCACGCTTCTCCAACTCTTTATAGGTAATTTGTTCATTTTCGTAACTAGCCGCGATTGCTTCCGGTGTTTTTTTAACTTGCTCCTCAAACATCGTATGAATCATGCCTTCAGCCGAATAATTAACTTGAGTATGATTCCATTCCTCTAGTAACTGTATCTGTTCTTCTTCTGTTAAATGAGTAATTTCAAATAGTTTTGAATCTAGGCTCTTCGTCATCTGAATTAATATTTGCAATAAGTGATTCTGAATCCGATTTATTGCTTCTTCATTAAAATAGCTTCGATCATACATCAACTTTAAAGTAATTTTCTTACCGGGCATTACAATGAGTGTTAAAGGATAATTTGTTTGTTCCGTGCTTGTAACATCTAGTAATCTTAAATCATCATTTCTCTCACCTTGAATTGGATAATTTTCAAACACATACAAGGTATGAAATAAGGAGCTATTTCGCGGAACCTCACTCCAGCCTTGAATATCTATCAACGAATTATACTCATACTGTCTTCGTTCCATTTCTTTCATTTGTATTTTACGAAGCCAATCTACTACTGATGTATTATCCGCTAATCGAATTCTGGTAGGCAATGTGTTAATAAATAGCCCCACCATATTCTCTGCTCCTATTAAATCAGTAGGACGTCCAGCGCTAGTTACGCCAAATACGACGTCACTGTCACCGCTATACCTACTCATCAAATAAGCCCATGCACCTTGTACTAACGTATTCAACGTTAATCGACTATTTCGTACCCACTCTTGTAAATTCTCAGTAAGTTCCTCAGATACTTGATAAGCAAACTCCCCATAACCCTTCTCTTGTCCTTGATCCTTTCTTTCCATTGCTAATGGAGTAGGTGCATAGAACCCTTTTAATTCTTCTTTCCAAAATTCCTCTGCTTGACTTTGATCTTGTTTATTTATCCATTGGATATATTTTTTATAAGGAAGAGATTTAGGAAGATTCAACAATTCTCCCTTTATCATCTTGAGATAAACTTCCATCACTTCACTAAAGACCAATGACACACTCCATCCATCTAGTAAAATATGATGATGTGTCCAAATAATTCTCGTTTCCCCTTCTGCTTCTTTAATCGCAGTGACTCTCATCAATGGTGCTTCATCCAATAAAAATCCTTTGCTACGATCTGCAGTCAAAAACTGGTGTAATTTCTTCTCCTTCTCCTCATGCGAATGGGTACTCCAATCCTCTTGATGAATAGTAAAAGGAAGACGTTCGTAAACTGCTTGTAGAGGTTTTTCTACTTCCTCCCAAACAAATACTGAGCGCAGAACCTCATGTCGTTGAATAACATATTCCCAAGCTTTTTCAAAAGTAGCAACATCCAATTGCCCCCCGAGCAAGAAACCTACTTGTACAATATAGGAAAAAGAATATTCATCATCTTGATCGTATAAAGTATGAAACAGTATTCCTTTTTGCAAAGGTGATAAACCATATATATCAATAACGTCTCCCATTTTTACACCCTCTTCTTTGTTAATTTAAGTAATACTTTGCTCAAGCTTTCTTCCGTAAGATCCTCTGCATCAGCAAAATCTGATACCGTAAAAGCAGACTCTGTTGTTGGTTTATTTATAAGTTGACGAAGATGCCTCAACATACCATCTGCTATCACTTGAATTTTTAATTTAGAAAACTGTTCCCTACTATACAGCCAAATAAAATGTAACTTTTCATCCTTCAACATTCCGATAACATCAATTAGATGAGATGGTTTGGAATCTGGAGCATGATCTAAAAATGTAAATCCTGTCTCTTGCATAAACAAAGAGTCCCTTGAAAACACCTGATCAAATTGGCCCAAATAGTTAAAGCTTATTGAAGGCTTTTGCTGATAAAACGGAAGTAATCCTTTATTCAAGTAACGTAAAATACCATAGTCTACTCCGCGATTTGGGATTCGACGCAATTGTTCTTTGACTGCCTTTAACCCTTCAATAGGTGTCTGAGTTCCTTGAAAATTGAGATGAACGGGATAAATACTCGTGAACCAGCCCACTGTCCTTGATAAATCAATACCTTCAATCATCTCTTCTCTTCCGTGTCCTTCTAGATGAATAGAAACGGTTTGCTGATTTGTACAATCGACGATAGCTTGTCCTAATGCCGTTAATAGTACCTCATCAATCCTTGTCTTATGAGTGACTAGAACTTCGTATAACAATGCTTGTGTTTCTTCTATTCCTAAAGTCCTCGTCACTTGATCAATCGATTCTTCTGTCGTTTCTTGTATTGGATAGTCCATTGGAATTTTCATCGTTTCTTTTTCTACTTGTTCATTCCAATAATCCTTTACTTCTTTTGAAATACCCGAATCACTGTATGTCTGAAGTCGTTCAGACCATTCTTTAAAAGATGTACTTTTCGCAGGTAAGCGAATTTCTTGACCTTGTTTCATCTGGTTATATACCACCTGTAAATCTTCCAATAGAATCCTCCATGACACTCCATCTACTACTAAATGATGTATCACCCAGAATATTCGATCATTTTCAGTCAAGTTATCTTCAAAGTACACTACTTTCATTAACGGACCAGTAATTAAATTGAAACTAGCTTGATGAATATTCATCTCTTCTTGTATTATTTTATTCCACTCTTTTTCATTAACTTGATTCCGTTTTACAACATGGAGTACTGACAGCTCATCAGTCCCTTCATTTCTCTGCCTCCACGTTCCGTTTGGTAACTGTTCGTACCGGAAACGTAAAGCATCATGATGTTTCAGTAAATTTAATATCGCTCCCTCTAGTAATTTCACATCCAATCTTTCTTTTACTCTTAAAAGCATTGATTGATTCCAATGCTCTGTATGTGGATGTTCTTGCTCGAAGAACCAGCACTGAATTGGAGTAAGAGGCACATCACCTATCACAATTCCCTGCTCCGCTTGTACTCCCTGCGTTTCTATAGCCACTTGTGCCAGCTCAGCGATAGTTGGGCATTCAAACATTTGCTTTGGAGTAAGTTTTAACCCCACTTGACTTGCTTGAGATATAATTTGAATACTGAGAATTGAGTCGCCACCAATTTCAAAGAAATTATCATAGATTCCCACCTTTTTAACACCTAATACTCTCTTCCAAATGGTAGTTAGTATCTGTTCGTTACTATTCCGAGGGCCAACACATTCACTATTAATCTGCTTTTCCTCCGGCATAGGTAAGGCCTCACGATCAACTTTACCGTTAGCTGTAAGTGGAATAGCTTCCATCGCCACAAATCCCGAAGGAACCATATAACTTGGTAGTTTCGCTTTAAGATACTCTCTCCACGCATCTACATTTCCATCTCCTACAACATATGCTACTAATCGTTTATCGCCCGGCTGATCTTCTCTTACAATTACAACTGCCTCTTTTACATATGCATATGTATTTAAAGTAGACTCAATTTCCCCAATCTCAATTCGGAAACCACGTATTTTAACCTGATGATCAATTCTTCCACGATAATCTAGATTCCCATCTGGCAAATACCTCGCTAAGTCTCCTGTCCGGTATAATCTTGCTTTCAGATCACTACTAAATGGATGAGATATAAAACGCTCTGCTGTTAATTCAGGCCTATTTAAATACCCACGTGCAAGCCCTGCCCCACCAATATAAAGTTCACCATCAACACCTATAGGAACAGGTTGTTGATAAGCGTCTAGTATATACACTTCTAAATCGGGAATCCGCTTTCCAATATTACTTCTTGAAGCCTGCTGCACATCATCTAAAGTAATTGGATAATATGTAACATGAACTGTAGTTTCTGTAATTCCATACATATTAATTAACTGTGGGTTTTTCTCCCCATACCTTTGAAACCACGGTAACAAGCTAGTAGGTTCTAACGCTTCTCCGCCAAATATGACATAACGCAGCTGCAAATTTTTATTCTTATCTTCTTGTTCACACACTTGTATTAATTGTCGAAATGCGGAAGGTGTCTGATTTAGAACTGTGACTTCTTCCTCCACCAATAATTGATAAAAATCCTTAGGTGATCGACTAATCCAGTACGGAACAACAACTAATTTTCCACCATATAATAACGCTCCCCAAATTTCCCATACTGAGAAATCAAATGCATACGAATGAAAAAGCGTCCAAGTATCTTTTTCATTAAACTGATACCAACAATCCGTCGATTTAAATAACCGAATGACATTGTGATGTTCTATCATAACGCCCTTTGGATTTCCCGTTGATCCCGAAGTATAGATTACATATGCCAGATTTTTGGGACCGACACTAGAAACCGGCAAAGTCTTACTTTCTTTCCCAATCTCATCTTGATCACGATCCAGGCAAATCGACTCAACATTTTCTGGTAACCAGTTCAATTCTTTTAAACTTTCTTGCGTTACGAATAACTGAATGCTAGCATCTTCTAAAATATATTGAAGTCGTTGCTCTGGATATGTTGGATCAAGTGGGACATAAGCCCCACCAGCCTTCAAAATCCCTAAAATACCTACAATCATCTCGTGGGAACGTTCAACGCACAGTCCAACTAAAGTATCAGGTCCTACTCCTTTTTTCTGCAGATAATGAGCTAACTGGTTTGCACGTCCATTAAGCTCCTTATAAGTAATTTTTTCTTTTTCATACGTAACTGCAATAGCATTTGGATAAATCATCGCTTGCCGTTCGAACATTTCATGAATAGTTACTTGAGGTGGGACATCCAGTTTAGGATTGTTGAACTCAACTAAACTTTTTCTTTTATCTTCCTCAGAAATGATTTCTATTTCAGCCACCTTCTGCTTTGGGTTTTCAAAAATATTTTCCAGTATCACTAGCATAACGTTAAAGAATCGTTCTATCTCTTCCTTAGAAAATAGCTCCTCACGATAATCAATATGTACATGTAAAGAGTCTATATCAATTAGATTTTCAATATGAACTGCAAAATCTTGTACTTCTTCACGGTTTGGAATCCATAGTGAGTCACCACTTTCATCACGATCCCTATAATCAATCGTAGTTCCGAAAAGTCTCACATTACTGTTATTCTCTTTATTAATCTGCTTTAATAACAAATCAAATGGATATTTCTGGTGTCTTAATGATTTACTTTGTTTTCTGGACACTCTACTAATAAATGAAAGTACTTCTTCTTCTGAATCAATATCCATTCTTAAAGGAACTGTACTCACCATCATTCCAATCAATTTTCGTTCCATTTTAGTCATACGGTTGCCGTAAGCCATTCCTAAACCAATATCAAGCGATGAGGTCCACCGATACATGGACAACGAGAAAGCAGCGACAAAAAGAGTATACAAACTAATTTTGTAATCTTCAGAAAAATTTTCCGTCTTTCTCTTCAAATGCTCCGTTAATATAAACGTCTCACGTGATGCTTTTGTACTAACTTGGTACGTATTATAAGGCTTCAATCCAGTCACAGATGGCAGTGTTTTAAATTCCTCTAACCAAAATTTTTGATCTTTTTGAAAGCGACTACTATTCAAGTATGTTTGTTCATTGGTCAGAAATTGAACATATGAATTTTTAATTTCGCCTTCCTCATTCTCGTTATGCATGTCATAATAATATTTTGCAATCTGCTCAGTAAATATTTGAATTGATAAACCATCCATAATAATATGATGAACATTTCCAAAGACTGCACATTCATTATCGTTTAATTTTATTAAAGCAAAATAGTATAAATTCGAATTAAATAATGTAAACGTTTCTTTTGTTTTCTGCTCAATCCATTCCTCAAGCAAATTTGTATTCTCCACATTACTGAAATCAAAAAACTCAAATTCTTGTTCTTCATGTTTAATAAAATATTGTTTCGGTTCCTGATGCCCATTTTCTTTTAACCTAATGCACAGACCGTCATTTTCACTGATAACGCGATTCACAACTTGGTTTAATTTTGAATAATTCATTTTCCGATGAAGTTTAAATAAAAATCTTAAATTACATATTCCTTTATCAGAATGAATAACTTCTGTATACCATATTCTTCGCTGCGGATGGCTTAATGGATAACATTCCTCATTGGTCATAAAAATCTTCCCTTCAAAAATTATTTGCTCTTATAGGTTCGTGTTTATGTTTAGCCCATAAATATTTCTGCAGTGAAACTCCAATTACTCCAATAATAACAAGCCCAATCCCTCCATAAACATAGAGTTGAGTTACTCCAAACAAATGCACTAATGGACCACTCATAGCAGGAGAAATAATTAGAACTGCGTTTGTTAAACTGCTTTGTATACCAAATACTCTTCCTACTTGATCTTGATCGGATTCTATTTGTAAAATGACTTGATTAGATACAAGCATCAGCCCACTTCCGATACCAGCGATAAAACTAATTAAATAAGCTAAAACGAAGACCGTACCGGGCGTTATCAAACCAATCCCCCCAAAACCAATTCCCATTAAAACCATACCTCCACATACTACCCAGCCATATTGAAATTGTTTTAATTTCTGAGTTAGTAATGCACCAAGTATTCCGCCAAGACCAATAATAGAAATGATATATCCCATTTTACTTTTATCATGTGGGAATAAGCTCTTAAATAAAGTTGGGAATTGTGAGTCTACTAATTGTAATACTGCCATGGCTATTGTAACGAAAATCATGGTTGATAATATTATCCGATTAGATAACACATAACCCCACCCTTGTACCCAAGCGGTCCAAGTACTTTGTTTTTGCTTTTCAACAAATTCTTTCGATATAGTTTCTTTAAATTTTATTGTGGGTATCAGAACTAAGGTAGCTAATAAACAACTTATAGCTCTTATAATGAGGCAGAACTCTGGTTGAAACCAGCTCAGCAACATGCCCCCTATAAGGGGGCCTACTATCTTTGTACCCTGCTCTACTATTCCGTTGATACTTACTGCTTTAGTAAGCAAGTCCGGGGATACAATCTGTCTTGTTAGTGTTTGCTGTGCAGGATAATAGAAAACAATAAAAATAGAACGAATCATTAATGCCACTAAGAGCCAGTGGATATCTTGTACAAATAAAAGAGCAATTGTTATTAGACCAACCATTAGATTACAGAACATCATAATTGGAATTTTTCTAAAACGATCTGCAATAACACCTGCCCATGAGCCAAAAATAATTCCAGGAAGTGCATATGCAACAGGAATCAATCCAATCATAGTAGGATCTACTTCCCATTCAAACCCAACTATAGTCATAATCGCTAACATATCAATAAAAACACCAAGCATAAGCAATGAATAGGCAGAGAAAACTTGTAAATAAACCCTATTTCCTAATAGGCCTTTTGAATCAGTAGTTTTCATAAAAGCAAGCTCCTTAGGTTACTAATATAAACGCTTTTGCGTATAAGGTACCTCTTTATTAAACCTAATTAATCATTATTGACATCTCACCTAGAATTTAACTTCGTCAAAACTCAAACTGGTCTTATTTTTCATATATTTAAAATAGTCAGACAAACGAAAGCGTACCTATTTCTTCATTTTTATATCAACTGTTACAAAATATATCTTTACCTTACACTAATAACAGCTAAACGTTGCCTTAATATAACCCTTTACAGTCGTTTACACATTCAATTCACATCCTTTTTAAAGTTGGCTTTTTTCTATCTCAAATACTATCACACAAATATTTCACCTACTATATTCATAAAGTTGAAATATTTGAATCAGAAAATTCGGATAAAAAACCAAATCCACAAATCATAACAAACTATTATTTATTTATATTTTCATTTTATTGATAGCTTTAACCATAAGGGTATCAATAATTAAGTTTTTTAATTTTATTAACATAATAGTTTAAAGAGACCGTAAATCCTACTAAACAAAAAAAATATACAATAAAGTATATTTTTTTCTTATCCTACATATTTTCTATGCAAATTAATTCCAATAACTAAAGTTGATAATAAAAATATAATATTACCAATCACTAATGTACTCATAACAAGAATTGAATAATATAGTATTAATACGTCTGCACCTACTACCTATTTTATTTATTGGATATTTATACTTCAAAAAAATTACACATCATTCACAATTAGGATACATACCCAAAATATGTTTTGAACGTTTTATTATATTTTAAGATAATATAAAATCAGTTTTTCTATAAGAGAACTTAATTTTTATGTAGTACGAAACTGTTAGTAATACAGTATATACTAATTTAGTTATAAAAACATTTAAAGACCACCTATTTCCATAAGTGATCTTTCTTTGTGATTCTGTATTTGTGCACTACTGTAGAAATATATCGTAGAAACGCTTTGTTTGCTAAATGTTTAGTTCTTTCCATTTACTAAAAAACATAGCTTCATACACTTAATATCATATTCGTTACATTGCAAACTATTATTTTGTCTTCTGTACAGGCAAACTACTAAAAATTAATTCAGCAACTTTTACATATCCTTTTGAGTTTGGATGAATTAAATCCTTAGACCAAAGCGTATTGTCATTAACTAAATGATGATTCCAAAAATCAACATGATGAAGCTTATACTCTCTGCTCAGTGAATGTATAACTTCATTTGCCTCTAATAATTGTTCTTTTATTACTTGTTTTTTTTCAGAAGCAAAAGGAAGCCTAACTGTAAAATCTGGAAGGTTTGCTATAATAATATCAGCCCCTGCTTTACTTAATGTATCTATCATAAATTCCATATCGTTCTTATATGCATCATGATTCCAACGTCCTTTTAAAACATCGTTTGCCCCTGCAATGAGACTAACCAAATCTGGATTAAAAGTTAGCGCCTTTTCCAATTGCTGCGATTGAATTTCTTTAGTTACTAACCCACGCTTTGCAAAATTGGCATATTCTATATCATTTTCACACAGTTGAACAAAATAATCTACCCAGCTTTTTAATGCAATTCCCTCAACTTCATCCCCTATCCCCTCTGTAAAACTATCGCCAATTGCTACAAATCGCTTCCACATATGTATTCCCCCTTTATTATTAACCATATCTATACTATACAATAGCTCACACCGTAATTGTTATTTCTAAGTGGTTTTCGATTTCAATTATATTCCACTTTACTATATTTACATTTAGAATCTAAAATTGACCGATTCCTAAGTATACTTAGGAATCGGTCGTATTCATATATTTACTAAAGAAATAAAATCTATCTAGGAATTATACTTTTTTCAAAAAATTTATTGTTCTTTGTTTTGCCCAGTTGATACATTTCTTTTCGATTAAATGATATGAAACTATAGAAAAAAGTAGTGTCATTGCAATGCACAAAGTAAGAAGGAAAAAGATAGGTATCTTTGTATACAATAGTTTAAATAGTACCATCATGATTGGAAAATGACACAAATAGATACTGTATGAAATTTCTCCTAAATATACAAATACACTCTTATTTAGAAATGCTTTTACTTTTAGGTTACTTATAGCCATTATAATAAATATACTAACCCCCATTACGACACCCCAATCTTTTAATAAGAAAGTTGTATCATTACGGGAAAAACCATAAATTAAAATGGAATATAAATATAGGATAACCCCTAATGCAATAAGAAATCCTTTTTTAAATTTTTTCATATTCCTATATGAGTAGATAAGTTTTTCCTGATACTTAAAAAGTAACATTCCAACCATAAACATAGATGTAAAATGCAGTGTATCAGCATAACCATTATAAAATCCTTCAGCTTTCCCAATATGCAACATATTAAGAACAACACTAATTAAAGAAAAGCTCAAAGCAAATAGTATCGTTTTCTTCCAATTCAGTTTATAAAAAAGAAGGAATAACAAAGGAAACACAATAGATATACGCATTTCTTGAGCCAATGACCAAATAACTGGATTATAATTTTCCGTAAAAAAGTTATTAAGAAGCACAAAGTGGTTTAAAATATCTAATTTTGTTATAGACCCTTGCCACCTATCATAGAACCAATCCCTTAGTCCTACCACTTCATACGACGAAAATAAAATAAATAAAACAAAGGTAACGATTATCCAAAAATAATAAGGAATATAGATTCTTACAAATCTCTTAATTAAATATCCCCAATAATTTGTTTTTGAATGATAAAGTGCCATAGATAACACAAAACCACTTAGTACATAAAAAACGATAACAGCTTCCCCACCCGCCCATAAAAACCTAAGCGGGGAAAATTTAATAGAATTAGGCAACGATGGTAGCATTAAACAAAAATGTCCAAATACCACAGTAAGTGCCGCTAACCCTCGTATGGAATCTAATTCTTTTATTCTCTTACTCATAAAATGTTCTCCTTGTAAATTGTAAATTTTGCTGTTCATAAAGGCCACTATAAGAATGTAGTGGGAGAATTGTACATATTCTTTCTTTAAATTCCTAATATAAGCAGTACAAAGTTAATTTGACCTCCATTTCTTTATATACATAATTTAAAACAAAATATTTAATACAAAGAAAAGATTTTATTAAATTTTTATAAAGTGAAACATTTAGTTGTATCCTATAAAATTAGCTTTTTACTATATCAATCGCACTATCCCACATACCACTAAAAAAAGATCCTGTTTTACGTATAAAACGTGTAAGCCAATTTGCTTGTTCCACATCAGATTTTGTTACAAGGTCTATTTGTAATGAATTACCCGATAAGAACCCAGGATCTGTATTATCTTTAGGCGAGATAATCATTTTACTAATTGTTGCACCTTTTTTAATAGGCGCTTCTTGTTCCGTATTCAATACTTTAAATTCTTTTTTATAAATGTCTTTGTTGCCCTTCGGCATTGGAAGCGAAACAGCTTGCTTCATTTGAACTACTACATCTTTTTCTTTTGCATTTGCTACTCGAACTGTTTCATGCCCTTTTACTACTGAATTTTTTCCATAGACATTCTTCACTTCAAAATTCGCAAATCCATAATCGTATAATTTCTTTGTTTCATCAAAACGTGCCGTATGAGATTTTGCTTTTATCACTACAGAAATTAGTCGCATACCATTTCTTTCTACTGTACCAGTGAAACAATCTCCCGCCTCTGGAGTCGTTCCTGTTTTTAAACCATCTACACCTTCATATTGCTTAATTAAACCTTTTAACATCCAGTTAAAGTTCGCCATATCAATTGGATATTTACCACCCTCTTGGAATGTTTTTTTAGGAATTTTTGCTGTATTTAATATTTGGAAGAAATCTTGAATAAGACGTTGTGCTAAAATTGCACAATCTCTTGCAGACATTTTATTTTTCTCGTCTAGAGTTGTCCCTTCTGGATGATATCCTTTTAAATCGTGATTTGTTAAGCCTGTAGAGTTTACAAATTTATAATCTTTCATTCCAAACTCTTTCGACTTATCGTTCATCATTTTTACAAAGTTGACTTCTTTACCAGCAATCTCTTCAACTAAAGCAATTGTTGCACCGTTTGCAGAGTAAATTGCCATTGCCTCATATAACTCTTTTACCGTATAAGAGCCACCATTTTCTAATGGAACGTTTGATAATGAACGATCTTGCGAAATCTTATGTGCATATTCAGAGATTTTAACTTTTTGATCCCATTTAAGTTTTCCTTTATCCACCGCTTCATGAACTAAGTATTCGCTCATCATTTTTGTCATACTAGCAATTGCCAATGATTCATCTGCATTTTTTTCATATAAAATTTTTCCGGAATTTGCTTCTATTAAAATTGCTGATCCCGCTTCAACGTCTATAGCAGGATCTGTTTCCGCTGCTGCTCTTCCAAATGTAACGAACATGCTAAAAAATAGTGTAAGCACTGTTACTATTGCAATAAATCTCTTGCAAAACATACCTTTCACTTCTGTTACCTCCAATACCTTTGTACTCAAAAAAAGCGTTATTCTAACATAATCTCAAAAAAATAGACAGTGTTCTCAAATTATATATACATATTAGACGTTAGGATCGTTTTCATATAGACCATCTCATCCGACACTTTTAGGTGCCCTGATACTTTGTACTCCCACACATATCCCTATTTTTAATCCCCTTATATTTTTCAAAATGATTCGCACTTTCATATTTTTTAGGATTACAATTAATAGACAATCTAGATGCTACATTTGTTCCATATTTACAAAAAATAAAGTGAAACTTTAATCAGTGGGAGTCTTACTGCCCGTTAATGCTTTATTAGCTATCAAGGATTTTAATTATTCAATTCAGCTATTTGCTAGACCTATATTAGAGATGAATTTTATTTAGTCTAAACTATTAGTTTTTTGTAATAAAAAAACTACACCCTATACTGGATGTAGTTTTTCTAACTGATTTATTTATTTTTCACTTCATTTTTATAAAAAGCAAATAATGGTTCGATGTATGGACTAGATAACAGCGGAATTGCCTTCTCAATCAATTTCCTATCCCAATCAAACCAACACATTTCCATTAACATATTTATCTCTATATCAGTGAATCGTTTCTTTATTTCCTTAGCAGGATTTCCACCAACTATTGTATACGGCGGAACATCTTTACTTACGACAGATCCTGCAGCAACAATTGCCCCTTCACCAATAGTAACGCCAGGCATTATTATAGCATTCATTCCAATCCAAGCATCACTTTTTATGACTGTATCACCCTTAGGTTCATATGATTGTTCAATTTGCTCAGCGAATGGATATACTGTAATCCATTCTGAGTGATGATTATGGTTACCACCCATTAAAATGACTACTCCACTTGCAATGCAAACATAATTCCCAATAATGAGTTTATCAAGATGCCATCCCATCTGTTCAATTGGATTGAAAAGTGCTTGAGACTTAGCATCTCCCCACAAATACCTTACACAGCCATCTTCAAAATTTTGATGGCTATAATAGCCCGAATAATAGGAGTACTCTCCTACTTCAATGAGTGGATTTGTTACTATATCTTTTATATACTTTGTTTCTGACCAATGATTAAATAATGGATACTTCATAACTTTATTCCTCGCTTCTAAGTATTATATATTTTGCTATTTACTTAGAAGCTTACTACGACTGCTACATTTTTTAGCTTTCTCAAACGACGAATCATTATCTTCAAGCCTTTCTTTTATACTATAAAAAAGCATAACGCAATATATTACACTAGTCAAATTGTGTAATTTTGAACACATCTTAAACAGCGTAATACTGCAATAGGAACGTGAAAACACTCTAACTTTGATCCAAATAATATATTGATTACATTTAGTTTATATTTTGTAAAAAAATTTTAATTGCCATGACAAAGCAAACAATAACCACTATTGGTCGTATTAATGACGTCCCTTTTGTAAGCACCATCTTCGCTCCAATATACGATCCTATAATTTGACCAAGCATCATAATCAACCCAATTGTCCAATCGATTTGGCCAAAAATAATAAAATATAACAAAGCAGCGAAATTACTTGTAAAATTCAAGATCTTAGCATTTGCAGTTGCTCTTGTAGCACTATATCCACATAAAAGAATGAATGCTAAAGCAATTAAACTACCTGTTCCTGGGCCGAAGAAACCATCATAAAATCCAAGGAATGGAGCCACTGTTAACGCAAACAACAACATACTTATTTTTCTCGGTCGATCTTCGTTTGCTATATTTGGAGATAATAGAAAATAAAGACCAATAATAATAAGTAAAAAAGGTAATATCATGATTAAATATTCTGCTCGTATCTGTAAAACAAGCCATCCACCCAAAACTGATCCCAAAAAGGTCATTAAGATGGACAAACGCATTTCTTTAAGATTAATTTCTTTCTTCTTAATAAAAAACACTGTTGCCATGAGAGTTCCGCTACTCCCTTGTAGTTTATTAGTCGCTATCGCTACAGAAGGAGACATACCTACTAATAACATTATCGGGATAGTTATCATACCACCGCCCCCAGCAATCGTATCTATCCATCCTGCTAATACAGCTACTAAAAATAGTAGTATAAGTAATTCAATAGTAAAATCCATACAAAGAATATGGGAAGGCTTGAGCTATTATAACCCAAACCTCCCCATCGTCCCTCCTCTCTTTAAACTAGTTAATGATATCTGTAAAGTAACTTTCTTTTTGATCACGTAATCGACTGGAAACGTATTGTCTGCAAACAATTCTTCTTCCATATTTATTGTTTCCAATCGGGATTTTATATTCTTCCTCAGATAACCTTTCCCTACCATGAGTTACATTTGTTTGTTTACCATAGTATGAATTTGGTATAAGTAATAAATCTTCAGATGTAAGTGGAACCTTATAAGTAGGCGTTGTTCGTAAGAGTTCTAAAAACATGTCAAATTTCAATTTTTCTTCTTCACTTTCTCCCACATAAATCAATCTATTTTCTGCTCCATTCAAACAAGTTGCAATAATATCACCATTATCATCTAAAAATATAATTTGGTTTATTTCTCCTACAAATCCCGATATTTCACCATCAGCCATTCCTGCGATATGAGCAATAGGCATTTTACTTACCGCCAATATGTCATCTTTACTGAAGAAATTTTCTTCAAGATGCTTTTGAAGTAATTTTGGGGTTCCAATATGAGTTTGAGTTTTTAAATTTAACACTCCTTTTAATAAAAGAGCATCAACTCTAGTAAATTTGCCACAAGTAATTTCAGACACTATTCGTTCCACGGATTTATTAAGTCTATTTGATACAATTTCTAAATTCGTATTGAATGTTTTCAATCTTGCTTCAATATCTGATTGGTCTTTCATATCTGTATACACTGTGGCATCGTTATGTTGATAAAAGTTCCCGCCACCAGTGCTTGCACCGACATTTCGCAAAACTTCATCGTTGTTTAAAGGTGAAATGAGATGAAATCTATTTTTCCCTGCATGTTCGGATGGGTGAATTAAAGCATCATAATTAAAAAGTGTAGCAAAAAGCCATGTGACCCATTCTGCATAAAAATATTTTTTCATTCTATCGTGTTCGTCTTCGCCATAATTAAAACCTCTGCGATTTTCCCCAGGTAATAGTGTTTCCATAGGATCACATGGAGTATTTTTAATAAGAGTAGGTGGTACGTTCCCGCCACAATTCGCTATTTTTATCATATGTAGTAGGTTTTTCATATCTGAATTCGGATTTTTCTTTGAATAGTCAATCAAACAATTAAGCCACTCTTTTGAAAAATATGCTGCTATTTCTTGATCACAAGTATAAGGATTATGAGTTTTCAATTCATTTTCTATCAGATTCTTCATTTTATCCTTCAATACATTAGGAATGCTAATTTCTTCAATTTCTGTAATCTGCAGTATTCCTTTATTCATTATAAAACCTCCGTTGTTTTATTTTTTATACCCTATCTTCTATTAAACAAACTATCCATTTCTTTTTTGCTCCTTCGCTTTTCGTCAGAGCTATTAGAACTACCGATTTACAAATAAAAAACGTGAAGTATAAGAGATTTCTTCTTAGGTACATTTCCCCGACGAACCTCTATTGAATTGGTAAATTTAATTTAAAAATCTCTTTCATTTTCTAAAGTTTTCCTAATTTTAAAATCAGAATTTTCAATACAACTATGTTAACATTAAAAATATAACACGAAACCAAAAAATGTAAATGAATAGTTTTTTTATAAAAAATAGTCAGACTATTTACAAAGTAATTCGTATTCCATTGAACGAACTACGGCCCCTCAATTTTATTGATAACAATAAAAAACCCCCCTAAATTGATAGAGGGATTTTTTTCAAGTATATTCTATTTTAAAGTTCTTACTTATCTTTTACTTTAAAAGATATTGCTGTAACTTCTTTATTAACAGTTCCATCCCGTTTGGACTTACGATAATCTTCCCATTCGCTAACGAAATATTGCTGTCTGAAATATCTCCTGTAAGTGCACAAGCTCTTGGAGATTGATATTTTCGTAAAATAATCTGATCCTCTTCTATAAACATTTCAAGAGAATCTTTTTCTACAATTCCTAAACTCCGTCTTATTTCCATTGGAATAACAATACGCCCCATACTATCTGCTTTACGAGTAATTCCTCTTGATTTCATAAAATGCCACCCTTTATATTTATCTAATATTACGGTATTCATTTTAGCAATAAACAACAATTAGGAATAGTTCGTATTACAGTACTTTTTTTAGAAATAAATAACAATTAGGAATAGTTTATGTTAAAATTCTTTCTTGTTTATTCTTGATTTTTAATATATTTTTCCTTGATCATTTTTATATATTGTTTTTTTTCAGTTAGTTCAAATATAAATAATGCTTTTTTTATGTCTGTTAAACCAACTTCATTAGAGTGCTGAACTTTCAATAAAATTGCACCTTTTTCAAAAAACAATTCACCTAATAAGTATAAAGTATTCATATTTATGGCTAATTTTATACCTATTTCACTATACTTTATTGCTTCTTCATATTGATTTGCAAGGTGTAAACATTTTGTTAACGTATGAATGAGTCTTAATTTGATTTCTTTTTCTCTAGGAAATTCTATCTTATTAAAATTAATTAAACTTTGTTTTAATATATTTATACTTTTCTCATACTCTTCATTTTCTGCATGTATTATAGCAATTGAATTCATTATGCTTATTTCTTTTTCTGATAAAAAGTTAGTACTACTTAAGGTTTGTTTTAGTGCTCTATTTAAAATGTCAAAAGCATTACTTGTTGCTCCATTTACATAATATATAGCAATCGCTTCATGCCATAATAAAAATTGTTTATCCTCTTTCGATTGGAAATTATTATCATTTTTCTCTTTTTTTACTATTTCGTAAAGCTCATTATATTGTTTTTGTTTCACACAATCTCTCATTACACATTTTACATTTTCAATATATTTTATTTTTTTATTTTTGGTTAGTGCGAATATATAATTTGGATCAATACCAAGTCTTTCAGATAATTGATACAACAATATGCTAGATGGATAAATAATACCTTTTTCTATCTTACTAATTTGACTTTGTGAACATATTCCATGACATAATTCAGATTGTGACATGTTTTTTTTCTTTCTAAGTTCTTTAATAATAATACCAAGATTGTAGAATTCCATCTTTCCTCCCTCAAATGTAACACTTTATGAGTATAAGAATATTTCCCAACTTTTAATGTAATGTAAAATTAATATAGTTACAATTACTAATTATATGGATTTATAGTTTCTTTTACAAACTTGTATTACAATACGAGAAATTATTAAAATATGGTTCACTAATAATTAATGGGAGTTTTATCCCCCCACTGATTATTAGTCCACTCCAGGCAGGCTTTTACAGGGAGTTCGACTTCTTTGCCACATCTAAATTTTGAGGTGGGAGTCTTACTATCCGCAAATAGCCTGATTAAAATAAATATGATTTTTCACCTTTATTTCTTTTAATAGTTTCTTTTGATTTTTATATAAATAATTTCGAAGGAGCGTATTTTATGAAAAGAATGTTGACCGAAAGAGAGTTAGAAGTAGCTATTTATGTAGCAAAAGGATATACAGATGCAGAAATTTCCAAAAAAATATATGTTACCCCTCGAAGAATTTCAACGATAATTAATCATATTAAAGAAAAATGGCATATTAATTCTAGAGTGGAATTAGGTATTTTAGTTTATCATTATGGTTTTATAGATGCACCCTTATTTTCAAATAAAAAAATTCAGCTATGTAAAAAGGTTGTACAATAGATAGCGGAATATAACGAGTTTAAATTGCAAATAAAAATAGAAGAGCAGACAAATTTTTATTATTTGGTTTACTCCATCACTTTTTAAATTTCATACATTAATATAAAAAGGTTAGAGAATTAACTTCTCTAACCTTTTTATATACACTATTAGGTTTCAAACAGTAAAGATGCCCTAATGCTACCATTGATCCTGTTCCCTATTCAACCCTGTATAAACACAAAAAAGAATCAGACATTACCACTATTCAAAACCAGTTACAATTCTCTCTTTCATTTTCTGTAATACTTCACTGCTCAATACTTTTTGACCAGTAGGAAGTTTTAATATGGCAGCGGCACCTTTACTAAGGTATATTTCTTGATCATTATTTTGATTTACTACCAATATTCCTTGCCCTTCAAATTCGAAATAACTAATATCTTTTGTTTCATTTGTATTATTTTTTATTGCTTTATATAATCCATATAAATCTTTACTTCTATTTTCTCCGCCCGTTCGAATCGGTTCAGTATCATTCGCAACAATTAGTCCTTCTGGCTGCTCACCCTTCATAATAAACCACAGCTTTTCATTTGTTGGTAATAGTAAATTCTTAAATTCAGAGCTATTTAAAATTTGCTGTGCTGGAATTGTTTCATAGATTGGTAACGAAAATGGAGATGTTGTTATTTTTTCAAAACTTAAATTTTCAGAAGAACTTCCCTTACTATATTGATAATCTTTTAATGCGATCGATTGTACTGATTCACTTTTATTTTTTGATGCATAACTAATTTTACTAGCGAAAATAATAACGGTCATTAAGCACATGCACAGTATCACAAGCTTAAGTAGTTTTCCCATTTATGAACCCCCGCTTTTAATATTATTAGTTTGCATGGATATTATAAACAGTTTCACTCCACCAAAAATTATTATTGTTATGGAACGTACTGAAATTATGATTATAATGATCACCATACCAAGGGTCCATGTACGTTATATAATCTGTTCCATTTGTCCCTTTATAAAATCCATCAAGTACTAGAAAGTGTCCGATGTTAGCTCCATTTTGCCACATAATGAGTGCAATCATCGGCTGATTACTATTAATTTGACTTTTGAACCAATCATATGATTTTGCTCCAGAACTTATAGCTGAGCTAACACCATATCCTGATAATCCATATTGTATTTCACGTGAAGTTGCAGGATTATTATATGATCCACCCTTAACATACCTAACGTACTGATCTTGTGAAGGAGTTTTTCCAAAATAATTTAAAACTGAAACCGAAGTGCCTGCCCAACACCAATTTGACCTTTCTTGTAATATGTTAGGTACAGATAATTTACGATCTATTGATGTATTTGGAGGATTTCCATTAATATACGCTGACGTTACATATACTTTTTTTCCATCTTTAAAATAATAAAACCAACGATTATCTAAATTTCCTGTCCAGTAATCTTTAACCGCTTCACCATACTCCCATCCTTTAAAAGATACTGTTGTATTTCCGAGAATCACATCTACAATATTTGCATTCAAACTTTTTGCCTCTCTAACATTTACATTCAATGGAGCTGTTGTTCCTGAAAATTCAACTTCTTCTGCTATTATTTTCTGAACACCAATAAAACTAAATGTGAAGAACAATAAAAACATACAAACAATAAAATGCTTTCTTTCCTTCATTTCTCCACCCCTTCATCAGTACTAAAAAACATCAACAATTCATCCTTATTAATTGTTCAAGCTTAATATTACATACTAACGAAAAATGACTTCTCATAAATTGAAACTTTAATCAGTAGTGGTTTTATTCATCCCCCACTGATTATTAGTTGAACCAATCGGGCTGCCCGGCAAATAGCGGGATAAATTCCAATACAAAAAAGGAGCCTATAAATTTTTATAGGCTCCTTTTTATTCCGTCGTTATTACTCAGCTAATTCTTTCGTAGCCTTCATTACATCAACGAAGAATCCCCAGTTATTCACTACAGAAGAGATACTGATATGTTCATCTGGAGTGTGGACGTTAAAGATGTCTGGTCCGAATGAAATTGCATCTAATTCAGGCATTTTTTGAACGAATGCGCTACACTCAATCCCCGCATGTACAGCGAAGATTTCAATTTCTTTATTGTATTTTTCTTGATGTACTTTTTCAAATAAATTACGAATTTGTGAGTTTGGATTGTATGGCCATTCTGGATACTCTGACTCTATTTCAAATGTAGCACCAACTAATTCAGCAATATATTTTATTTCTTCTGCAACATGTTGTTTTAAACTACTTACAGAACTTCGCACTTCGTTACGTAATTTAATTTCATCTCGCAATGTTTCAATAACACCTAAATTCGTTGAGCTTTCTACAAGACCTTTAATATCCATGCTCATGCTTTGAATGCCATTTGGAATTAAGAATAATGATGAAATAAGCTGCTTTTGTGTCTCTTTAGCAAATACTTTTTCAACTGTTTCATCCAATTTTGTCAGTGTAACATGAACATCTGGATCAACAGCACGCATTTCTTCTTGTAATACACGTGTCCATGATTCTAGTTTTTCTTCTACTTTTCCTACATCTTCTGTACGAATTAAAATTGTAGCTACACTTTCACGCGGAATTGCATTCGTTTTTAAACCGCCGTGAACTTCACTTATGTTAAACTCCATATGTGCTGATAAATCACGTAATACTCGTCCTAATACTTTGTTCGCATTACCGCGTTGTTTATCAATTTCCATACCAGAATGTCCGCCTTTTAGACCACCAACATATAGACGGTATGCATCCATATTCGCTGGTGTTTCATCCCAAATTACGGGAATTGTTTCAACAGCTTTCGCACCACCTGCACTACTTACAAGTAATTTATGATCTTCTTCAGAATCAATATTTATAAATATCTTTCCTTCAAAATGATTTGGATCAATAGCAAAAGCTCCGCCCATTGTCGTTTCTTCTTCAGTAGTGATAACGACTTCAAGTGCTGGATGCGGAATTTCTTTTGAATCTAATAAAGCTAATGCATACGCAACTGCAATACCATTATCAGCACCTAAAGTTGTTTGATTTGCATATAACATGTCCCCAATGATTCGTAATTCAATTGGATCTTTTTCAAAATCATGTACTGTTGCTTGATTTTTTTCGCAAACCATATCCATATGACCTTGAATAATAATAGCTGGTACATTTTCATAACCAGTTGTTGCTTCTTTTTTAATAATGACATTTAATGCTTCATCTTGAATAACTTCTAAGTTACGCTCTTTTGCAAAGCCCACTAAATAATCACTAATTTCCTTTTCATTACCTGATCCTCTAGGAATCTTTGAAATTTCTGCAAAATGATAAAATACAGGGTGCTTTGTTAATTGTTCTAAAGTAGAATACATTTTTCAAGCTCCTCTCCAAATGACAAAATAATATGTAAGTCTCATATCATTATACCATGATTCATTATTTTACCTTTCTTTTAACTTTTATTGTTCATTTTATGTACAACACTCTTACAACATTGTAAGGGCGTTGTAATCTATATCGATTTTTCTCATTTAATAATAATCGTATACTTTTTAAAGAAACACATTAAAGGAGATAAAGAAAATGAAAAAGTTTTTAGCAATTATTACACTATGTTTATTATTTTTTAGTTTTACTATTGGCTGTGAGAGAGCGTCACTAAATAGAATTGGTAAAGATGTATATTACATACAAATAAAAGGCGAAGGAACTATTGAAAAGGTAGATGGTAGAAACTTACGAAACTATACGCTGCCCGCATATGATGAAGATGGTGTTAAAAAACAAATTACATTTAGAAGTACAAAAAAAGAAAACGCCCATAAATTAAATGAAGACGCGTTTTTACGCCTTTATGTAGATCAAGATGATAATAGCAAAAATGAAATATCATCAATTGAACTAAAGTCCTATGAAGAGATTCAGAAAGCAGATTTACCTGAAAAAGTAAAAGATAAGTTTACTATTAAATAAAAAAACAAAAGAAAATGCTCTATGCATTTTCTTTTGTTCTTTTCACCTGTATATATTTTGAACTACTATTATTCATTAGTTTCTCTAACCGATTTATATTCTCCGTTAATGCACCTTTCACAAGAGAGAAATCTGTATTGGATTCTTCTTTTTTTTCTTTAAAAAACGAAGACTTTTGCACATTGACTTCAGCCATCTCTTCTCCCCCTTTTCAAAAAGATACAACCTTTTATTTATATTATATAGCAAATGTAGAAAGAGTGTACACTTATGATTTTCTTTTTAATTCTTCTTCTAATTCTTCTACTTGCTGCAACGTATCCCCTTTTATTAAAGAGAAATCTGTTGTATCTTCGTTACCTTCTTTAAAAAAATCATTGTCATAATCTTTTACCACTACAATCACCTCTACATGCTAGTGTAGGAATGATTGTCCAATTTTATTCAACTTTGTCGGATTTTGTTTTTAATTTATGTATAGAAGAAAAGGACAGAAAAAAATTCTGTCCTTATTTACTAAAATAACTATGATGTATTGTTAAATTATATACATTTTCAAAATCCCGATCTTGCAGGTTATTTTTCTTTCCATCAATAACAATGAAAACGTCACTTACTATTTTTGCTGGTATAATCCCGACATTTTCTACTTGCACCGCTTTCTGCTCATTCAATTGCTCGATATGTTCTAACGGAACGATAATACTAAATTGCGAGCGAATACCACGAAAGTTTGTATTTAATTCCTTCGCGGCTTCAAAAACAACAATTTTCGCGCCAATCTTTTCCCCATATGAATCTAAAAATGCATTTAAGCTCTTTGTATATTCCTCTTCCGTATGCCATTCCATCGTACCGAATACTGCTGGATTAACATTTTGAATAATTGTCGTGTATATTTCCCCTCTCGCTTTAGATGCAATTAATGATCGTTTTATTGATTGAACTGTCTTGCCAATATCGCTAAATTTCGCACCCCATATTTCAGAAATATTAGGTGTTAAAATGAACGCAATATCAACAAAAATAGCCATTGCAGTAAACATTAAAAGATTTTTCCAGAGGGTTAAATCAATTCCTTTTATCATGAAATACACAGTGACAGATATGATAAACAAACCATACCAAGTCTTTCTAATACGTTGCTTTTTCTCCTCGTACAACTCCTCATTTTTCCAATAAAAGAAAACAAGGACTACAAAGACAATCGCTAAAACAAATAAGCCAATTCGAATGTTAGAGATCATTAATCACATCACCCTCCATTCAAAAACTACTCACGATATCATTACATGCGCAAGCTGCTCTCTTTATGACAAAAGACGTGGACAAGCTTCTAAAATTAGCTACATCGCATATATATTAGAAAGTACCACGTCTTTTATCCTGTTATTTGTGGGAAATAAGACCCCTACTGATTAAAATTTCACTTTACCATGAGTCTATATTGTATATGTAGACAAGCATTCATTTCAAATTTTCGTATTAAAAAGAAATATGTTTCGGAATTTCCCCTTCAGGTACTTCTCCATCCATACTTAAATAATAATGACGAATCGGACGTAAGTTTTCGTCTAATTCATAAACAAGCGGAATGCTAGTGGGAATATTTAATGAAACTACACCATCACTTGAAAGGTTGTCTAAATATTTTACTAGCGAGCGAATTGTGTTACCGTGTGATGAAATAATTACTTTATTACCACTTTTTAATGTCGGCGCAATTTCTGAATGCCAATAAGCAAGTACTCTCTTCTCCGTATCCTCTAAACATTCAGTTAATGGAAATTCACCTTTTTTGAGTGTTTTATATCTTGGATCGGTCGCTTCATATCGAGGATCGTCTTCAGTAAGAGCCGGTGGTCTTACATCAACACTTCTTCTCCAAATATGAACTTGCTCCTCACCATATTTTTGTGCAGTTTCATCTTTATTCAGCCCTTGCAATGCACCATAATGTCTTTCATTTAGCTTCCAAGATTTATGTATTGGAACCCAAGTAAGATCCATCTCATGAAGTACAATCCATAACGTCCGAATTGCGCGTTTTAATACTGATGTATAAGCCACATCAAAAGTATATCCGTTTTTCTTTAATATTGCTCCTGCTTCTCTCGCTTCACTTAATCCATTCTCTGATAGATCAACATCTGTCCATCCCGTAAAGCGATTTTCAAGATTCCATAAGCTTTGTCCGTGACGAATAAGTACAAGTTTTATCATTATAATTCCCCTTTCGGAAATGTGAATTTTATTGTTCCATTGCGTACACGTATAAAGTATCTAGTAATGTATCTTTTTATCCATTCACTCTATGACCAAATCATAGTTGCCAAATGTATGGATAAAATTTGTTCTTTTTCAAACGATAAAAACAGAAGTTTTTTCATTATTTTTGATCGACTGGTATTTCACGTTTGGATATCCAAGCATCAAAACCTGATCGGCTATTTGCCATTTCATTCATAACTTGGTGCCAATTGTCCTCACATGATTCACCAAATTTTGAAAAAATAGCACCCATTTGTTGTCTTTGTACATCACTCAGTTTTTTCTCTAAATCTGTACCTTTTTCTGTTAAAGACAACTGTTTCACACGTCGATCATGCATAGCTTCATTACTCTCAATTAAGCCCTTTTCCACAAGTTGACGTAGCGGTCCGTGGAGAGCTTGTTTACTTATTTCTAATAGTGATAATAACTCATTTACACTTATCCCTGGAAAACGTGCGATAAAAAATAAAATTCGATGATGTACTCGTTGAATGCCATATTCTTTTATAATTTCATCTGGCTTTTCAGTAAATGTTTTATATGCAAAATAAAATAATGCTAATGCCTCATTCATCTGTTCTTCTTTATGTTGTGTCATCTACTTTCCCCCTGTATGTAAATTATACCACAATCTAGTAATGAATATTTTAATCAACGCATTAGAACTTATTTAGTCTATTGAAACATTCATTGCACAATTAGGAGATGATTCATTTGAAAAAACAATATACTGTAAGTACATATTTATTGGATAGACTACATGAATTAGGAATTGAACATATATTTGGGGTTCCTGGTGATTATAATCTTGCCTTTTTAGATGATGTGGTAGCACATGAAAATTTAAAGTGGATTGGCAATTGTAACGAATTAAATGCTGCATATGCAGCAGATGGGTACGCTCGCATAAAAGGAATCGCTGCTCTTATTACTACTTTCGGTGTCGGAGAATTAAGCGCCATTAACGGTATTGCTGGCTCATATGCAGAAAACGTGCCAGTTATAAAAATCACGGGTACGCCACCAACAAAAGTAATGGAAAATGGAGCAATCGTCCATCATACGTTAGGCGATGGAAAGTTCGATCACTTTTCCAATATGTATCGAGAAATCACTGTGGCACAAACAAATGTAACACCTGAGCATGCAGCTGAGGAAATTGACCGTGTATTACGTGCATGTTGGAATGAAAAACGCCCTGTTCATATTAATTTGCCAATTGATGTGTATAATAAACCAATTAATAAACCGACAGAACCTATTATAAATAAACCTATTTTAAGTAATAAAGAAGCATTAAATAAAATGCTTCTACATGCCATTTCAAAAATAAATAGTGCCAAAAAACCTGTTATTTTAGCTGATTTTGAAGTAGATCGATTTCACGCTAAAGAAAATTTACATCAATTCGTAGAAAAAACTGGGTTTCCCATCGCGACGTTAAGTATGGGAAAAGGAATATTCCCAGAAAAACAGCCTCAATTTATAGGGATTTATACTGGTGATGTAAGTTCTCCGTACTTGCGAAAAAGAATTGATGAATCTGATTGTATTATTAGTATTGGTGTGAAGTTAACTGATACTATTACAGGCGGCTTCACACAAGGTTTTACAAAAGAACAAGTTATAGAAATCCATCCCTACACTGTGAAAATTATAGATAAAAAATACGGTCCAGTTGTAATGCAGGATGTTTTACAACATTTAAGTGATTCAATTGAGCATCGTAATAAAGATACCCTTGACGTTAAGCCATTTATTTTAGAATCCTCACCTTTTACTGAAGAGTTCATTCCAAAAGCACAAATGGTCACACAAAAACGTTTTTGGCAGCAAATGTACCATTTCTTACAAGAAAACGACGTCTTAATTGTAGAGCAAGGAACACCTTTCTTTGGTAGTGCTGCTATCCCTCTACCTAATAACACTGCATATGTAGGACAACCGTTATGGGGATCTATCGGATATACACTGCCCGCTCTACTTGGTACACAGCTCGCCAATTTATCACGGCGCAACATTTTAATTATTGGTGATGGTTCTTTCCAAGTAACTGCCCAAGAGTTATCAACTATATTACGTCAAAATTTAAAACCAATTATATTTTTAATCAATAACAACGGATACACTGTTGAACGTGCCATTCACGGCCAAAACCAACTTTATAATGATATACAAATGTGGGATTACAATAAACTATCAATGGTATTTGGGGCAGAAGAAAAAAGTCTAACATTTAAAGTAGAAAATGAAGCAGAATTAGCAGCAGTCTTAACAAATATAACTTTTAATAAGAATCAACTTATCTTTATTGAAGTTATAATGAGCCAAAGCGATCAACCTGAATTGTTAGCTAAACTCGGAAAAAGATTTGGTCAGCAAAATTCTTAATATAAAAGCATAACCTAATTATACAATTGGTAGTGTAAAACTTGTTTTGAGAATAGTTTCGACACTCAAAATACATAAGGAAAAGGATGGAAAGCACCATCCTTTTCTATTTTAAGAGCGTTCTTCGACTAACGCCCCGTGCGACAAGCAAAAATTCTTAATCCATCTTTAACTTTATAGCTTTTGTCGCAATAAATGTTTTAATATGCTTATCTAATATCCTTGTTCCACCAAAATCATCCTCATAAAAACCTGTTATAGCAAAACCAGCATCAATTTGGCCTTGGATTTGGTCTTCTAAAGTATGCGCATATTCTATTGTTTGATTTGAATCGATGTAATCTTGAACTTCATCCTCTGGTAAATAATCCAATGTTGATGAAGGAATTGAATGTTTAACATCCAGAATACCTTTTTGCTCTTGGTTATCATCAAAAATCCATAGTAACGGATTTGTAAATCCAGCAATAAGAACACCTTTATTCTTTAAAACCCTAGAAACTTCATTCCATACAAGATGAACATCTTTTACAAACAAATAAGCTACGCTTTTTCTTTTTTATTCAGCAAGAGTTAACTGCCAAGATACACCATACTTATCATTTAACCAGCCAAACTTTTTACTAAACGGATAAGAACCTAAAGGCATAAGAATCGCTCCATCCTGCGCTAGTTTATGAAAGACCGTTTCAATTTCTTCTTCTGTCTCACAAGTTACATAAAGAGACATAGCTGGAGTGAATGTAAAATTATGATTTACATAACTATCAATACACATAAACTCTTGGCCATTTAGCGTAAAAGTTGCATGAATTACAGTTCCCTCTTTACCAGGTCCATTTTCATCGTAGCGAGAAATACTTACAATTTCTGATTGATCAAATAGTGACGTATAAAAATTCATTGCTTCCTCAGCTTTGCCCTCAAACATTAAAAACGTAGTAATTTTTTGATTTGCGTTACTCATATGGAGACAGCCCCTTGTTATGTATTTATGTAAAACATACGCCACCAAAAACAAACGTACGTTCCTTTTAATATATTGTCTATAAAAACGATGAGTTTGTCAATTATCTACTTTATTATTTCTTCTTAAATAATGCTGTCCAAAGAAATGATTCTCCAAACATTTCTTTCGGTTGTTTCATTTGTTTCATCCTTCTAATCTCAATTACCTCAAATTCTTTAAATATCTCTCTTAACTTTTCTTCCGAGTATGCAAGACCACCTTGTAGACTCCACCCTCTATATACGTCCCAATCTGTTATTTCCGATCCATTTCGCTCATCTAAATCACCTGCCGCAAAACATGTTAATCCGAAATAACCACCCAATTTTAATGAGTTTTTAATTAAATCCACATAATTTATTCTTCTATGCGGTGGAATGTGATGCAAACAGCCCGAATCGTATACAAAATCAAATTCGTTTTGAACCTCTAAATTAAAAATTGAATCACAAATAAAATGAATTGCTACCTCTTTTGCCAATGCCCTTTCTTTAGCCCAATTAATGCCTTCTACAGATAAATCCACTGCTGTTACATCAAATCCTTGAGTCGCTAAATAAATGGCATTTCTACCTGGACCACATCCAAGTTCTAATACTTTCCCTTTTGAAACTCTCTCTTTTTGTATATACGAAACTAGGTTCTCATCTGGAACATTTTCAAAAAATGGAACATCCTTTTCTCTATTCTCATAAAATTCATTCCAAAATGGTTCTGCAGGTCTTAATAATGAATCAAGCATTTTTAAAATGTCTTCTTGTGTGTGTAACGTTTCATTTTTCATTAATACCCCTCCACGAATTAATAGTCAGAAAATTATTATATATCTTTTTGAACTTTCAAACAAAGAAAAAACTCCTACATTCAATAGGAGTTTTTGTCTTTAAAATACGAGTACAGCTAACCATTTTAACAACTTCTCTTCTCGCGCTTTTAAATCATCATTCCTAAACTTGCCTAGTTGTATTTCACTAACAACTTCTCCGTCCGCCATAAAAAGAACTCTTTCTGTTTTCGCTGCTACCTATACAACATGAGTCACTTAAGAAGATTACTTTACTGAAAAATCAAGCTGATTTCGTTAAGGCGTATTTTTGCTAACGCCTCTTCTTTCATGCATGATATTTCATATAATCATACTTTTCTAATAAAATAACGCTTTTGTTCACTTTTTTGATACATTTACGAAACATTCATGTGTTACCTTCATTAAGTTCTTTTCTTTTTATAATGTCGTGTGAGATATACCAACAGAGGAAGCCCTAGATCCCCTAATCCTAGGGCTTTTTTATAAGAATTTTATACATTTTATTATTTCCACTAACTCTTTAAATTGTATATACATAATATAAAATTTTCATGTTGTTATATTTTTTGATGGCCTCTTATCTTTCCTTAAAAGGCTTTTTTTCAAATAACGCTTTTATTTAATTTATATTTAAAAAGTTCCTTTTCATAAAGACTTCCCTTATATGCTATACTCATTATTAAATAATTGTATAAGGAATGTTAAAAATGGATGATAGATCGTCAAGACAATGGAAATTGCGACAAAAGTTAAGAGCACTGAAAAACAAAAACAACAATGACACAAACCCTTTGTTTAGTGAATGCCTTGAATCCCTAGGAAACGAAACTCTCATTTTCTCCCAAGAAAAAAGCCAGCAGATTGCTATTATTTTAATGAATTCATTTCCTATAACTGTCTCGGGAAGAATAGATTGGGAACAGATAGATAACCAATTCATAGCTTCGAACAAAGAACAACTAATTTCCCTTATTAGAGCAAACCAACTAGATTTTGACGAACAGATTTTTATAATATGGGATAACTATGAAATCCCTGTAGTAAGTACAAATCTTGATAAAGTATTCCAATCATTAGTTGACGTTGATGCAGTCAGTTTTTATTACTGGATATTAGACAAAGAATATAGATTCGTAATTGAAATAAATGATAAAGAATTGATTAGGATTGGGTTTCGCTAATACTCTAAGCATATGAAGCTAGTTCCCTTCATTTCTTAATATTTTCTTCATCACCACCGCTATTATTATCATTATGAAACTTATAGCTAATATAGGTAAATAAATTTTCGTACTGAATCCTTCAAACATAAAACCATATACGACTTGCCCAATTGGTGCCATACATTGAGATACCGCTGTTATAATTGCCATTACTTTTCCTAGATTTTCATTTGGTGTTTTCTTTTGGACTACAGTAATCACATAGATGGATACAATTGTCATAATCATTGCGATTAGAAGAGAAGAAAGTATAAAGAGGATAAATGGTGGATAGTATCCTAAATTAAGAGTAAACGGTGTAACTGATAGTGCCACTGGTATAACTAATAAAGCTATGATAAGCATCCAATTATATAATGTTTTCATCTGTAACTTTTTAGCAAAGAAACCGATTGACAATGCCCCTAATATGGTTGCAAAATCAATTAATCCCATTCCAATTCCATACATCGTATCGCTACTCTGCATAGTTACTCGTAATATAATAGGTCCTCCAACAACAAATAACGGTGTCAAAATTAAGTTTAGTAAAGCTGCAAGTAACATAGCCTTCAAAATAAAAGGTTGCTTTAAAACATAAAGAAAACCTTCTTTCATATCTTTTATAATTGTCGGTATGATATGGCTTTCTTGCGCTCTTTTTATAAAAGGTATTGTAATAAACATTTCTAAAATTGCAGATAAAAAGAAAGCAAGACAACTTATTATGACGAGCATTTTCAAACCAATTATGCCATATAATATTCCTCCTAGTACAGGTGCAACTATATTAGATAATGCTTGCACACCATTTATGATACCGTTTGCTTGTTCTAACTTTTTCTCTGGAACTAATTGCGGAATACTTGCCATAACAACTGGTGCGTACATTGCACTAACGACTGCTAGTAAAAACATAATTGTTCCAATCAATAAAATAGATACCGATTCAGTTAATAACAAAACTATAAAGCTTAATACAATAGCAGCGTTTATAAAATCCAAAATGACCATTACATTACGGCGGTTGAAACGATCTGCTATCGCTCCGCCAAGAGGAGCTAACAAAAACGGGATACTCGTTATGGCATATAACCCTGCAAATATATCGGCACGTCCTGTTATATCTAGCACATATAAAGACAGTGCAAAACGTAATAGTGTTGAACCTAAAATAGTAATAATTTGACCACTTACCATTAAGTGAAAATCTTTCAAGGAAGATTGAATACTTGCTGGCATCCTCATCACATCCTTCATTTAGTCTAGACCGACTGCCGGTCTATAACACCCAAACAGAAAAAAGCTATTTCTGTTTCATTAAAACCTCGATCATATAATCAAAGGACCCTTCTTTCGCTCCAACAGATACTTCCATCATTTTAATATAAGCCTTAGCTCTTCTCATCATTTCTTCCGGTTTCCACTGAAATAAACCATCATCAAATATGACTTGTGCTGAAGAGAGTAATAATTCAATTGTTTCTTGTGGGTATGGAGTATAAAATATGCCTTCTTCTATTCCTTGCTCTAAAACTTCCGTTAATACAGGAGATAAATGTATAATGGATTGCACTAAACTTTTCTGATGCATTTCTGCATTATTTGGTTGATGGAATTGTTCAATCATTTTTTCTTTGACATCTCCTGATTTTGGTGATTGTTCCATTAAAATTTTAAATAACTTATCTAAAACGTGGATATCGGGATTGGAGACAATCCTTTTCGCCTTAGTGACATCCTCTTTAATAATCCTCATAATGATTTCATCCATTACTTCCTCCTTCGACTTAAAATAATGATAAAACGTCCCCTTTGCTATACCAATTTCTTTTAAAATATCATTCACGGTTGTTTTCGTATAACCTTTCGTAAGAAACAAACGCTCAGCTGTTTCTAAAATTTCCTTTCTACGCTCCTCATACTCCTTTACAATTCGCATTCAAGTTCTCCTTCCTACCAGACCGACTGTCGGTCTATTAAAATTATATGTTTAGTTTGCAAAAAGTTTCCTATTATCGTACATATACAACACCATACTTTCTATTTCCTTTATAAATTTTTATTTTTTAACGTCCGCTCAATTTGTTTAAAACGTATCTCATGTTTCTTATCGTCACCTTTCATTTTAGGAAAAGAACGATGCCTCCGTTCAATCTATGTATTTATCAATGGAGTATTTTGTTGAGTTCCAATATGTAATATTGCATATTTCGCACTTTTAATTTTCGCACATGCGATAATTTATTTATAAAAATATAAATTATTAATAAGGGTGATTTATATGAGCAAGTTCCGAAAGAAGATGATTAAATATTTGCAAACATTTTGGGGATGCTTAGCATTTGGTGTATTAATGTTTGCTATCTTCTTAATTACGGATTTAACAGATGCATCTTTAAATACATTAGGCTGGAGAGACAGGCTAGGTTCTGTAGCAGGCGCAACCATTTTATCTGTTGGGATGTTTACTTTAAATAAATTGAATTTAAAATAAATATTCGGTCAATACTGTATGTAGGCTGTATGCCAACATTCATTTAAAGTAGTCTTCTCTGTATCTCCTTGTATTGAGCAGTTAGCTTTTGCTAGCCGCTCTTTTATTTTGTTCCGGTTCTTGCCCTATCTACTTTCCCCCAATAAGTACACATATCTATTCCCCATTGCTACAAAATGAAATCTTTATTTTGTTTTACGGATCGCTTCTTCAATTAGCCAAGATACAATATTAAAATCATTAGCTTCACCCTTTAAAGATGTTCCCTTCCAAAAGTATTCTTTCATCACTTCAAATAATTCTTCAACAGCTTCAATTCATCTCATATTCATTTTCCCTTTCTCCCAAATAACTATTTTGTTTTACTAATTAGCTGATTAATTTCACAAACACCTTTTAAACATTCCATGTTTCTTCACCTCTTGAATATTTTTCAAACAAAAATACATACTATTTTCAAGCCGCCGTTTCCACGGCTAATACCTCTTTCTTTTGTTACAGCAAAAGCAGGTAGGTTCTTCACTTATCTGCTTTCTCTGTATATTTTTTAAGAAATCGAAAATAATACCAACAAGCTGTTTGAACTAGCAGCTTCACTCTTCTCGCAATGGGGATGCAAATTATCACAATTAGCTAACTCATTGAACTCACTGGCAGACAACCAAAATCGTTGTCTGCTTTTTGTATGAGATTTTTCGTTTTACATATACTACTTTTGAACCTGCAGACCAATACGAGCCATTTTGGTACTTGGGATTTCCCTTCCGGGGATAAGTATTTTTTACTTATCCCTTTTTTGTATAGACACGTATATTTAGGGTAAAACTAATTACAAGCAGATTTTCTGTTTATGCGTAGTTCTAAACAAGATTACTTTTTCTCCTATTAAAGGACGGCGGGTACGACTGCTAGTCCTTTTTTCTTATTTCGCATATTATCACTACATTACCTTCATCGTCATAAGCAATTTCCCCATAAGGATGGCAGTGGTGCTTCTCGAGTTCCTCATTGATCAAAACTAACAAATTAGTTTTCCAGTTTCCAACGATCGTAAACCAATACGAGTTTAATCCTTCATAAACTTCTCTTGTTCCCTTTCGATAATTGCGGAACGTGTAATGAAAATACTCGCTCACTTTAATACCTTTTCTTTCAACCAAAGTGTTCTGCCGAAATAGTAGACATAATAAGTTCCGTTCTCTTTTGCTACTGCATAACATTCCCGTACCGTTTGAATATGTTACAAATTGCTTTCTCTCGATTTTTCCGCTTAAATATTTTTCATGCATAAGTTGCACTTGTTCTTGAATTGCGACATGGTAGTAATACCCTTGCTCTACTGGTTTTGGACTATAAAATTTCCTTTATAAATTTCAAATACGGTGAATGAAATTTTTGTTTTTTCTTGCCATCATCCTTGTTGTATACAAACAAAAAAAGAGCCACAATATTTTGCGACTCTTTTACAATTATAACTATTTAACGGCCACGTCTTTGCTGACCTTGCTTTGTACTACCTTTTTTATTACTTGGCTTATTAAATGATCGGTTATTTTCATTTCTAGAACTATTTCTCGAACTATTTCTTGAATCACTTCTCGAGCTATTTCTCGAATCACGTCTTGATTCACTTCTTGAACCTTCGCGGCTATCTCTTTGACGATTTTGACCTGATTTCTTTGGAGCCGGCTTTGGTACCGGTTTTCCATTTTCATCTACACGTTTTATCTTCGGTTGTTCGATTATTTCTCTTTGTATTGGTGCACCAAGCGTTTTTTCAATTTCTTCTAAATGTTTTTCATCTTTCGCTGCAACGAACGTAATTGCAAGACCTGATCCACCTGCACGTCCTGTTCGGCCAATGCGGTGAATGTAACTTTCTACATCTTCAGGGATATCAAAATTAAATACGTGCGTTACACCATCTACATCAAGTCCACGAGCTGCTACATCCGTTGCAATTAAGTACTGAATTTTAGCTTCGCGGAAACTCTTCATAACTCTTTCACGTTTCGCTTGAGGTATATCACCATGAAGTTCAGCACAATTATAACCTAGTCCTTTTAAATTATCATAAAGCTTACTTGCTCTAACCTTTGTACGACAGAAAATAACTGCTAAAAACGGCTGATCACGATCCATAACAAAACGAAGTGCATCTGGCTTTGCACGATCTGTCGTCTCAATGACACGCTGTTCAATTGTATCTACCGTTACTTCTTCACTTTGTACTTGAATCATTTGCGGCTCATCCATATAACGCTTCGCTAATTTTTTAATATCTTTTGGCATCGTTGCTGAGAATAACATCGTTTGTTTACTACCAGGTGTCTCATCTAAAATATCTTCAATATCATATAAGAAACCAAAATAAAGCATTTGATCCGCTTCATCTAATACAATCGTTGAAAGATTACTTAAATCAATTGTTTCACGGCGTATATGATCTAATAATCGTCCCGGTGTCGCTACAACAATATGTGTATTACCTTTTAATTTTCTCAACTGTTGTGCGACATCTTGCCCGCCATATATCGCTAGTACATTAATATCTTCTCTTTGAACAAGCATTTTTTTAATTTCAGTTGTAATTTGCAGGGCTAGTTCCCTTGTTGGCGCAACGATTAAAGCCTGAACATCACTACACTCTGGATCGATTTTTTCTAAAATCGGTAACACGAATGCTAACGTTTTACCCGTTCCTGTTTTCGCCTGCCCAATAATATCTTTACCTGACATAATAACTGGAATTGCCTTCTCTTGAATTGGTGTTGCTTCTGTAATTCCATTTTCACGTAATGTATGATTAAAAGTTTCACTAATTCCTAATTCTAAAAAGTTTTTCAAATAGACCACTTCTTTTCCTTATTTTTCACATTAGCTTTCATTGTACCATTTGTTTCGCTAAATATGAAAAACAAAAAAATTCTTATCTTCTTTTTTTATATTCATCCTGTACTAGATGGACAAATTCTTTTTGTTTTTTCTCAGATTTTATTAATGCTTGCATATTAGTAGAAGATAGAATGAACTTTTTAATTTTTCTATTACTCCAAATTAATCTTGTATACTTTGTATCTTCGTGTAGCCTTCGAAACCACTCAAATTCACTTAATATTGCGATATGGTGTTTCAATTTCATGTCATTTCGAGGATAAAATAAAATAAAATAACATTTGCTATTACATCAAATCACGAACCCATCTTTTCCCCCTATACCCTTGCTCAAATTATATATATTCTTCTTTACATATATATTTCAATTTTACCGAAATATAATGTTACTGATTTGGTTGAAATCGCAAAATATATGAACTAAAAAACCGATCTTTTCGATTTAGGAAAGACCGTTTTTCATTAATTTATACAGTAAGCTTTCCTCCATGATAGCAATAATACTGTGCTGCTTTAAAACTTTTAATCCTATTTAAAGACTGTTTCGCTTTTTCTATATCCAAACAAAAATTCGGATTAGCTATTACTAACTCACGATTCTCTTGAACAGCCGCATCTCCCGTAATTACACAGTCTAAATTCGGAAAATATAATGAAATATGCCCCGAAGTATGTCCTGGCGTCGCTACTATTTGACATTCATTATTCAAAATCATTTGACCATCATGCACTTTTTCATCGACGGAAATATGTTTTATATTTTTTAACTGTTGTATAAACCATTTACCAAATTCTTTTTCTTCATTTGGCATACGTTCTAACATTTCTTCAGCTTGAACTAACCTCTCTGATTTTATATCACCACTAATATAGTTAGATTCAATTTCACTAGCAATAACATTAATATTTGGGTATTTCACTTTAAAATCATATACAGCCCCTATATGATCGTCATCATAATGGGTAATAATTATATTCTTTAAGTTTTTCATCTCATATCCATGTTTTAATATTGCATTTTCAATTAAAGGTAAAAAACTTGGATATCCTGTATCGACTAACGTTAATTCATTATGTAATATAATTAAACTTGGATAAATACATTGTTTTTGCCCGTTAAATTCGAATTCAATTGGTAGTTCTATTATTTTCATTTTTCTTCCCCCATACCGCTTATAAAATGCATAATAATAACTAAATCATCCACATACATCTTACAATATATATACTATTTAGCGGAACACTGTGAATCGTTACATAATCCACATTATATTATTCCGAACAGGTATTCCCCTATTTTTATGGAAATATATAATTAAGAAAAACAATAAAATTGATTAATCTCTCTCTTCTTTGTCCATCCTTTTAAAAAATCTATGTTTTTGTAAAAGGAGTGTTTATATGGAGAAACAGACCCTTTGGAAAAAGTTCAAAAAAAGCTCTGTAAACCTCGGTAAATCCAGCGTATATGAAAGTATTATTTTATTCTATACAATGAAAAAGAAAGAATTACCTAATAAAGCGAAATTCATAATATTAGCCGCTTTATCTTATTACGTATTAACAATTGATTTCATTCCAGATATAGCTGCTATTATTGGGATCGGCTTATTAGATGATGTTTTAGCAATCGCTGTAGCGCATAAATACGTGATGAGACACGCAGATGCGGACAGCCAATATAGACAAAAATTAAACTACTATTCTTCAAATCTATATCGGATATCTACCGCCCCATTTTGGCTTATGTCTATTCGTGCAATTAATTTCTTAAAAATCGGATATAGATTTTCAGAATCCTCTAGCAACTTAAATGCATCTTTTACCTTCTGCTGCTCAACTATCAACGCTTTAACGTCATCCAATTTTAAAATTTCTAACTCTTTTTCTTGTATATTTTTCGCAAAGTTAGCATCTCGTTTGGTAAAAGTTTCTTTATCGATAGATTCACCATCTAAATATAAATCTAATAAACGCTCTCTTTTTATCTCTAATTCTTTCTTTTCTTTTCTTAATTTCTTCTGCTTTTCTTGATGTTTATCTTTATCATTCAATTTAAATACTTTTTCCAAATCTCTCTCTTTTTCCTTTAATTTTCGCAACACAAGAGAACGCAATCTTTCATACCTTAGTCCGGAGTGTTTGACGCAACCACGCCCACCAGTCAACTTATACGTGCCGCACGTTAAATAACCATAATTAAGCTCTTCACCCTCTTTGTTTTTGTATTTGTAAGTGTGTAGAACAAACGGTGAACCACAATGAATACAACGTGCTATTCCTCTTAATTCATTCGTTACTGCTACACGCCGCTTTATTTTTTTATTTATTTTGGGGTTATTTATTTTATCCCATAACGGACGTTCAATTATAGCCGGATGATGATTTTCAAATACTACCCACTTTTCTCTAGGCTCTTGAATCCGCTTTTTTCTTCCGTCTACTTTTACCTCTGTAGACCTCCCCATTACATAATCACCTTTATACATAGGATTCGTAATTATTAGCTTCACAGCCGAATAAGTCCACAATTTCCCAGATCTCTTATACTTACCAACATCATTTAGTGCATTAGAAATTCTCAAATAGCCTAATCCATTGTCATATAATTCATACATTTCCCGAACAATTTCAGCTTCTTCCTGATTAATCACATATTTCTTATCTACAATTTTATAACCATACGGAACTGTTCCACCAGTGTACTCTCCCCTTCTTACCTTAGCCGCTAGCGCTGCTGATATAGAAACGGATAATGTCTTAGGTAATTGGGATGCAAACATTGCATACATCTCAAACTTCAAATCATTTTTCCCTTCATAATAACTGTCATAACCTTCTTCAATCGTCACCAGTCGGACACCATGCCCTAACAGTATCTCCTTGATTTCTAATGCGTCCCTCAAATCTCTTCCCAGTCGATGAATAGATTTAAAAACAACAGTATCTAATTCTTTTTTACGAGCTTTCCCCAAGATCAACTGCATCGCACGTCTTTCTAGCCATGCTGTTCCAGAAACAGCTTCATCTTTATAAATTGAATTTTCATCCCACTCGAATCCATTTTTTTCAATCCAGTATCTACAGATTTCAATCTGATTTTGAATCGACGAAACTTGCTCATCTTTATCAGTGGATACACGTACATATACAGCATATTTCAACTAATATCCCCCTCCCACATCCATCATGATTATGACACCATTATATAACTCCTGGAGTCATATAGCAATCTATTACCAAAACAAAAAGACGACTTTCTACAGTCGTCAAAATAAAAATATATAAATCTCAAAAATTTAGGAGGGGGTAAACAATACACAACAACATCTAATAAAAACAAAAAAGAAAAAGAACCCCCTCTATAAAAAATATACCTTATATATATAATATAAATATATAACTTATAAATATATATTATATATAGAGTATATTATTAGTAATAATATATAAGTATTGTTACTGTTAGTGTTCTAAGGGGTTAAGACTGTAACATACTCTACATTCTAAAGTCCGTATATATCAAATTGTTCCCATGGTCCCACTGCGTTTCTATCGGCGATTAATTGATTATTTTTTTTATGATCAGCACTAACATACTTACCGTTCGATGAAATTATTACAAATTTCCGCCTCCCCCCGATATTAACAGGTTGAAAAGTGAACTGTTCCTGTGGTCCAATCCATATTCTATTAGCCACTAGGCCCCCACCACTACCATAATCAGCTGATACAAAATTATTATTTGCAGCCCTTAATGCATATTTATTTCCTGACTCCCAAGTAATTGGAATTAGCGTAAAGCTTTCCCATGGTCCTACAGCATCTCTATTTGTAAAAAGCCAACCACCTTCAGCATTAGCATATTTTCCTGCATCATCTCTAATTGATATCACTTTAAATTGCCGGTATACATGTTCATACTCAAGTCTATCTTGTGGGGATTGGTTGTAAGTATTTAAACTGTTATACATAGTACACCCTCCTTTTTCTTAGATACTCATTCTATGAAAAGGCGCATGTACTATGTTATAAAGATATGCTTCTGCCTATAAAAATATAAAGTCTTGTATCAGTCTTTAAATTCCTGAAACCACATAAACTTTTGCATAGATATCATATTTAGCTGCAAGCTGCTCCAGCTTTTTTTGTCTGTATTCTGTCACAGTAAAGAAATGAATGAGTGGTACTTTTCCGTTATATTTATTTTTGTAGTATAATGAAAAATCCCTGTACCTGCTCATCTTTTCAGCGTTCACATTCATCATTTGCGTACGATCTATCTCTACAGCATTTAGTGTACCTTCTTCATCCCTGAACTTCACATCAGGAATAATTGTCTTCTTTTTATCATCTACTTTATAACGTATAGGTGTTTCTATCTGCCAGTCGTCGGGACAAAACAGGTAGAGCCACGCTTCATTTCTCATTAAGCTGTGTGCTAGTCGACTATTTGGTACAATCTTCTCTGTATCGTCGAACAGTTCACGGCCCTTTTTATTTAAGTAATACACGTATTCTTTTTGATACACTGCGTTATTTACATAAGGACTGAGGTCTTTTAAAATACGGTTCGCGTTACGAATCCCTCCCATATCGTGCACCGCCATTAGATGCCTACGTGTTGCGAATTTCAGTTTTCTAATCGAGGTCAGAATCGTCATCTGACGGTTTATTTTGATATGTGTCTGGATGTTCATCTTTTTTCACCTCGTATTGTTTTAGATGTTCCCACATCATTTCATCGCTAATAAACGGTACCTGCAGCTCAGTTAGTCGATCAGTTTTATAAATCGCTCTACCAGGTAAGGACGGCAATGTTTCTAGTCCCGATTCATCAAGAACAACCTCAGATGCCTTATATGTTGGTAGCCGAAAACCTAACTTCGCATCAGACATCTGCTTTACTACTGATGGAATTGATGTGACTGTAGGATACTGTGTGGCTAAAATCAAACGAAATCCTAAGCCGCCCGATACAGTCGCTATATAACTAAGCATATACTGACACTCTTCCCGAATTTTATTAACTGGACGTGGTAATCCTTTTGCTGGAGCAAGTACAGCCCCTTCGTCAACAATAACGAAATACCGGTCTTTTTCCTTTGTTTCAACTATATTCTTATAACCATTATTCTTCATGAATTTCCCGCGTTCTTCGATTTTACTCATAATTTGTTTTAATACGTGATGTGCTTTTTCTACAGAATCAGCCACTTCCACTACTTGTTTTAAACTACTGAACTCGCTAAATTCCAGTCCCTTTTCTTTTAAATCGATTAAATATACGTGGGCATTTTCGGGATTCGCTTCAATCAAAGTCGTAAGTAGTACCTTCATAAATACGGTTTTCCCCATTCGTGTGAGACCGCCTAGTACCATATGAGGAGTTTTATCAAAGTCGTGATAGATTAGCTTCTCTAGGCTTTGCCCCATCGGTACTTGCCATTCACCTTTTTTTACTAGCCCTTCATTCCAACACCACTTTTTTGGGATACGTTTACTGAATACCCGAATCATTATCTTGTAGTTATCGTATTTGATACGTACAGGCTTATTTAATCCTTCACTTACAACATCCTCAACCTTTTGTATTAATTTAGATGGCATCCCTAACGGAAGTTTATATACATAAGTCGTACTACGATCATCTTCTTTTCTTTCGAGAAAAACCGGATAATGTAATTTTTCATCCTTCCTAATTGCAATCCCACTTACTTCAAAGAATACTTGTATCTTCTTTCTATCATCCTCTTTACCTTTTAAACTATCATTTAGTAAAGCGTACCCGAGCGAAACTGCAGGTATTAATAACAATTCAAGCATAGGGGTTCACTCCTTATATATCCTTAAAGGATATAGTTGCTCTTTACTGGAAGATTTACATACAAGTTGTTTTTCTTATATAACAAAATGTCCCATGATTCTAGGTTCCATTCCTTCAAAGAAACACCATTAGCACATAACGTAGAAGATACAAAAACGAGCCGGTAAGAGTTGTATACATCGTCATACGTGGAAGCCAATGTGGAACACTCATCCCCATTTTCTCAGCTGCCTTCATCGCCACTACAGACAATCCTGTCGCTGTCCAAATTACTACAACTTCCCCAGCAAGTGTCATATCGAATCCCTCTTTCTTTTTAGTTGTAATCCTTTTGACGTGAGAATCGGTTGATACTGATTAACCATTTCATCCCATTCAAGAATTTCTTCCTCTTCTCCGTATAGATCTTCCATAATATCGTTAGATAAGCTGTAGTAACCGCGGTACTCTTTGTTGTTAGATACCTCGTGTCTTTCCATATGTTTTAGAATAGAGTTCACTTCACCTTTACCCCTGGACTCTTTATACATACTTCTCAGCTCTTTAGAAGGATACAGATACGGCGTGTCATTCAAGTAATCATATTGCCACCTCATCGCTCATCCCTCCACTGTTTACAGTCCTCTAAGTATGCATCAATCCTTTTTTGAATCCCTATTTCGTTATACGGACCATAAGGCTCTTCTTCTCCTAATAAGTCAACGATATCGACGTAGTTTGGATTTTGTAACATACTGTGATTTGCAATGTGATTGTACAAACATCGTACTTCAGCATAGTCATTTGCATCTGCGTACATGTTGTAAAGTATTTGGGGTGGATACAGTTGCATGTGATTTAAATACTTATATCCAGGTCTCATTGTTCCTCACCTTTCCCTTCTTGATGTCCTTATTTCCACGAGGAATACCAAGTGGTCTTGATATAGGTATATGACCTGGAGAATCATTTTTGCACGTCCACACCAATTTTTTTCTTTCTAGCTTGTACTATTTATGAAGGAGTTTATTTTTGTATATAGAAAGTAAATCCTTGAGGTGAACGTATATGAAGTTTAAATGTAAACTCAAAGTAATCTTTGCAGAGCTTGATATTAAGCAGAGTGATTTTGCAAAACGTATTGGAGTTGACGATTCTACTCTTAGTGCAATTGTTCGTAATCGTACTAAACCTCGTTTTGATACGGCCTATCTAATTTGCAAAGAACTCGGTAAACCAATCGAGGAGATCTGGACCATCGAGGAGTAATTCCTCCCCCTCCAGCCTTAATAAGTTTTTATCTTTATTTTTAAACTTGACTTTTGTGTTCGGCATACAATCATGGGATGAGGGTACAGGACAACGGCTAGGGCAGAGAATGACTACCTTACAACGCTTCAAAAATAAAAAGCGTCGTAAAGTAGACGTTCTGTCAATCATGGTCTATCGGGTTAAGGAATCCGTATAGTAACACCCTGTTTAAACGCTGTAATCTCTTACACAGCTAACTTTTTACAGATAAAGCTTGTCCTATCTGCAGAAAGAACCAGGAAAGGAAATGCACTACTGGCGTATCCTTCATTACTCGTAACCTATAATTCTTTCATTATCAGCTGCTATCCGTGCCGTAACACGCCAAGCAACCGCCGTACCGTTAATGGCCGTACTCGCCTAGACTCCTAACAACGCAAACAAGGAAACGTTATTCGTTAGGACGCTTAACTTTCTGACGTTGGCTTAGCTAACCTGTTCAAGTTTAACGAGTGTTAGGTCATTCCTCGTGTGGATTCTCCTCTTAGTTACCTAAAAAAGACAATAGGAAACTAGACCTCGTGTATATCTGTTTTTTCTAATGAGGGTATTCACGAGGCTGGAGGTTGTCCGATATTCAGTTAAAGAAAGAGCCTATAGCACATGAGCTATAAGCATATTGATAAGGAATAAAACCGAAGCTACAGTATAAAAACCATAAAACCAAATACAATCAGATTTTGTTTCTAAACCGAAGTAATCGCTTATTTTTTGCATCTATACTGTTCCACCCTTCATATCCATACAAAAGTATGACTCCAGAAGTAAAACTTTATTAGTATCAATATATAACTCTAGGAGTCATACGTCAATAGTCTTCCGAAAAAAGTTTTACTTTGATATGTAAATTGTGTAAAATGGAAGGTAATAAATGACCGGAATGAACGGAGGTATTACCATGAGTTCTATGGTATTCACTTTAGGAGAAACGATGGAGGAAATCGGGATTACCAAAAATAAATTGGCAGTGGAATCAAAAGTTCGTCCAGCCACTATTAGTAATCTAGTTAATGGTGAGGTTGGTCTTGTACGTTTTGATACATTAAAGTCAATCTTAGATGCTTTAAATCAATTAGCTGCGGAAAATAACATTGATAAAACCTACAGTATTGAGGACGTTGTACAGTACATAAAATAAATGTACTGTTTTTATTTGTAGATACATTTCCGAATACTCTGATATACTTATTTAAAAGTAATAAAGGAGGACAATATGGAGACAAAAACAACGGCAGACGGTAATACATTTATCATTGAAGTGGATCAAAAAAAGAGTTCCGCAAAAGAAAAATTTGGCCGCAAAACTTCATTGGTTTTCGGCATTTTTGGTATCATTTTTTCTGTTATTTTAGGTATCACAATAGTCGGGTTATTTTTCGCTGTCCCACTGTTTCTTTTTTCATTTGGCCTTATATATGCAGCATTTGAAAAACAAGAAATCCAGTGCCCTAACTGTAATCACAAACAAAGAATTACAAAAAGAAATGGCTATTTTGATTGTGGAAGTTGTAAGAAACGTACTTTAGTAGAGTGGAAATAAATTATAATACAAGGGGTTTAAATAATGAATACAGACATTATGGAAAAAACATTTTATGACGAATTTGAATTAACTGGAACGTGGTGGATTCCTGAGTATGAGCACCGTATCGCAGGTAGTATAAAATATTCTTCAGACGGTATCACCTTAAAGTTACTAGATAACCCTAAAGATCCTGGAAATGATCCATCATTTATAGATAACCACTATCCTATATTGCATGGAGTTACTGAAGATGGAGAGCTTATTACTTTGTGTGACGGGGTTTTAGATTCTTGCTCAACTTTTAACGCGATAACCCTGGTACTCAAATTTAATCAGTTAATAGCTGGAAAACACTTTAGTTCTAAAAAAGATATTAAGTTTCATTCAGTATCAGTGAACTATTCGTCGTTAGAAGAATGGTTACAAGAGCATCCATTTTCACCGATACCCAAAACTGAAAGCGGACTAACAGCTATCGGTTATACGTTCCCTTCTACTTTTAAAGTTTACATACAAGAAAAATCTACTAGTATAGAATCATCTTATAAACTCACTACTTCAAGAGATCTATACAAATCACATACTTTTAAACAACAGGCCAGTTTAAAAATAACTCCAGACACGTTTATGGATTTAGATTGGTATATAGACATAATTCATGAACTACAAGATTTTCTCACGGTGATGACAAATCAGGCTATTTATCCAAAAAAAATTGTAGCAACAGGTCATACATCGAATGAAACCTATGATCCTACAGGTCGGGAAAAATTCAGTATTTTGATACTACCTCAAAAGATGTTTGAAGAACAAAGGATTAGGGAGTATAAGTTGCATATACCATACAAAAAAATTCAAAACAATTTGGAGTCTATCCTGAATAATTGGTTTACTGATTCATCTTATTCCTCTAGAAAGATTTACCTTAGAAATTTCTATGAGAAAGCTATTGACAGGGAATCAAAGTTTTTAAATTACACAAAAGCCTTAGAAAGCTTCCATAGAGATACTAATACGGTCTCGGGACAATTTGTACCTGATGAAGTATACCTACCAATTAAAGAACAAATGTTAAATGCTATACAACAAGGAAGCATTGATGCTCAAACATTTAATGATTTCAAAACAAAATTGACAAGTGTGCTTAATTACGCACATCATTTTGGCTTTGAAAGACGAATTAGAGACATGTTTAAAGACTTGCATCCTCGTATTAAAGATATGACCTTCTCACGTAAGTTACCGGAAATAAAAACGTTCGCGCGTAACATAACAATTACTCGAGATTACTATACTCATTACGGTGATCGTCCAAACTTCTACTTTAAAGAAACTGACTTTTATTTCGTAAATGAAAGATTACACGTTATCCTCTACTACTATTTTTGCAAGAATCTTGGAATTAACGATGATATTATTTGTTCAGCTATCGAAAATGACATTACACTTGGATACCAACTGAACGTAATAGTGGAATCTTAAATTTCAAATAGACATAAAATCGCCTCTTATATTATAGGAGGCGATTTTATGTTTTTAGAGGTATTCACCGGATTAATGAAATGTTTATAATTCTGTATGATCATTTTTCTTTTACCTAAGATAACCAACAATTGAGATTGTAGAAAGCCCTACCAAAATTAATTTGGTGATTTTTCAAACTTCAAAAAGAACATTTGTTCGTGTATAATGAACATAAATTATACGAATCGAGGGATCATCATGGAAAAACATAACTGGGGAACACCAAAATTACGTGGGAGAGGCATGATAAAATGGCAGCCGTTTGCCTCATTACCAGAACAACTCGAAGGGATTAGAGAAATACTGAACGACTTAAATAAAGTACCGAAACCAATTGTTACTGAGGATATGAAAGAACAACTGCAAATCGGACTTGTGCAGTCACTACAAAATAAAAAGGAAATACTCATCTCATACTATCGTGACGGAATGGTTCACGATATATACATAAATGTGTTGCATATTGAACCAATGACGCAAACTGTGTATTGTACAGATGCTTTTGGCTTGAATACGGAGTTTAGGTTTGATGAATTAGTAAATATTTACTAGAAATATCATTTTAGTCGATATTTCGTGAAATTTACAAACAATCCATTTATAATGTATTTATCTATAATAATATTGAGAGTGATGAATGTTATGAGCCCAAGCCTTTTTGAAGAACTTAAACTAAAACGAAAACAAAAACTACACCCAAAATTTTTGACATTAAGAGACACCCCTTCCCTTATAAATCAAAAAAAACAATTAGAGAAATGGTTTGAAGGTTTCGAAGATAGGGACAATAAAATAGTAAAAGAATTCCAAACCTCTTTCCATTCAACCTTATGGGAAATATATCTTTACACAGTGTTGAAAGATATAGGATATGAAATAGACTTTAGCTATAATAGACCCGACTTTATTCTAAAAGACAATCCAAATATTCTTGTAGAAGCTACCACAGCTAATCCGAAACAAGGTTATGAATTAGAACATATTCATCATGTATCTCAGATACCTGCTTTGTTCGAACCGCCAAATGAACAATCTAATTTTGAATATGAAATGAATGAGATAATTGCTCGTTATTCAAACTCAATCCTTGGAAAACATAGCTTATATGAAGAAAAGTATACACAATGTGAATGGGTTACTCCAGAAAACCCATTCGTTATTGCATTAGGTTCTTATGCTCGTGTTAAATATGTAAGTGATTATATTTATGGGATGATAGCCTTTCTATACGGACAGTTCTTCAATCCTAATGATAATGATTTTGTATTTAAAGAAACTATAACTAAAAATGGAACTAATAGCGAATTACCTTTAGGTATTTTCTTAGATGAGAAGTATTCCAATATCTCAGCGATAATTTTTTCAACTACAACCACAATTGGAAAATTAACCGCTACAGTGGCCTCAAATAATTCATCAAATGGTATAGCTACTTGTGCAGAGAATAACATATACAATCTATATAGAGATTTTACTGATAATGATGTGCCTTACAAGATAATGATTGTTAATTCACAATCTCCGGAAGTTTTGGCAGACGGCTTATTCGTATTCCATAATCCTAATGCAAAAAACAAGCTATCTTTTGATACCTTTAGAAACACAGGCGTTACACAATATTACTTTGATGCCTCAGGTAATAAGATTAGATTTGGAAATTCTCAACCTACAATTTCAAGATTATCTGTTCCAAAAATCCTTGCACCTCTATTTGAAGAAAAAATATATGAACATCTATTAAAGTATAACGACACTAGTCAAAAAAACATAAACCAATTTATTTAATAAAATGTAAAGCCCTCCATAATAAAGTACCCCAATTGTTAGACACAGTCTAACAATTGGGGGGCACTTTAGACGGCTCCTATTTTTGTTAATCAAACTATTCTTTTGTATAGAAATATTTAAGTCCTTTAGCATCTAACCATGCTGTTGCTCGATCTAGTTCATTTCCTTGACGGTAATCTGTCTCAAATCGAACCAAACCTTGTTTATTACCTACAGAAATAATACGAGATTCATATCCTAATGCATCCATCATTTGCACAACAGTAGGTACTAACGCTGTCCCAAATTCATACGTAACAACTTTATTAAATCTATTCACTATAATCTCCACTCCTTCGTCTTCTTTTTGGCTGGCTTGTGTTAATTGTGATTTAAACCACTGAACTCGACCTTCATCTAACATTCGATGTGGACAGTACTTCCCATTTCTCTCTTGGTGAGTTTTAACTTTACTAATTGGTATATCAAATTGAATCATTAATTGAGCAATAACTTCAACTGCATTCAATTCAGCTTTACGATATCTTTCTCCACCGGACATAGAATAGCAAATTTCCACTCCAATACTATGACGATTCCCTCTTCCATTGGCACCATCACCAGCATGCCAAGCGTTACGATCGAATGGAATTAATTGAATAGCTTCTTTATCATCCACAGCGATATGAAATGATGTTCCGGTGCTATTGTTAGCAACATTATTTCGCTCATTTATAGCTGGGGCATCGTTATACGTATTATGGAATGTAATCTCGGTTGGATTCATCTCATACGGGCATAAGACATCGTATCTACTTTGCGGTACTAACATTTGTTTAATTTCCATCATTTGATTTCCCCTTTTTTAATGTAAATTATTTTTTTCTAATACATCTTTTTGCTGCAACCCTTTGTTACTTAAGTAATTGTTTTTCCAGGCCATATACAGCGTATAACCACCGGTAATTACAGCTACGATATAGTTTGTCAGTTCATTACTGATAGTCTGGTAGCCGACTAAGTTTAATACGCTATTGATTACAGCAATAATTAGAATGACAAAACGCGTAATTGATGCATTATCTAAATTTTTCATCTAATCACCCCCTTTCACTTCAGGAAATTTAAAATATTAAATAATAAAAGGACTGCCAATGACAGTCCTGAAATCCACATAGATATATGAGCCTTTTTGTTAGTATCGTTTTTTTCTTGCGCTAATTTCAAATCACGTATTTCACGATCGCGGAACTTGAACATTTCATCTATCTCGGTACGCTGCATATAATTTTTCTGATTGTAATCTAGCTTTTCTTCGATTCGTTTAACTGCTGCACTCATTGTTTGTAGATGTACTTCTAATTTCGCAATGCGCTCACCATCTTTTTGCTCCACCGCCATCACCCCTTTTTAGACAATAAAAAAAGACCAGGTTATCGCTGCTCCCGCTTTTCATTTATTAACTTTTGAACTATACCTTTCAGCTCAGCTATATCTGTTTCGAGCGTTTCATTCCTTCTTTTTGATTGTGCGCTTTCTTCTTTCAATAACTTATACTCATCGTAAAACTGTTGGAAAGCTGCGATAAAAAGGGAAACAGTATTATATAAATTAATGGCTCGTTTCTCTTTATCGGTAAATACATCGTCCGTATCATCTGCAATCATGCCGAAATAAGTTTCAATTTCTTTTGTTGTATATGGTTCTGTTTGTTCCTCTGATTTGTTCACACGCATTTGATACAGATCATACATATCGTCCTTGAAGTTGTACTGTTTAATAGCTAAATTCATGATTTTATCAAGAGCTGAGAAAGGGATATCTTTTATATTTTCTTTCATATTTCTAGCTGACGTAGGGTTAAATGCTTTTGCCCACATTTGACCGTTAGCATTTACATTTTCATTCGCTCGTAGCGTTCTTAATTCTATATCTCGCCATTGACCACCAATACCATTCTTTATTTGTAGTCCGTTATCATAACCAGCCACATAACTTGCTCTTATCTTTATATCTGCTAAATTTAAATCATCATCATTTTCACCAGCTACAAAGTAGATAGATCTAACCCCAAGCGCATTTTTTCTTTTGAAATAGAACTCACCTCTATTATTTGTAAAAAAATGCGGTTCTGTGGTTGTCACTATAAACTTTCCGTATCCTGGCGCCCATCCCACTGAGTTAAAAACAATGTCATTCAAATTATCAAAATATAATCTTCCGTCTGCATATGCATACAGATGTCCACCATCATTTTGCATTTGGATAAATGATGACCATCTACTGTTCCCTTCCGCATTGTTTCCTTTAGATATTCCAAGTGTAGCCCAAGCTTTAGATGGTTCTTCAACGCCATTAATTCGTGGAGTCGTTTGATAAATATAGAACGATCCTGCGCCAGCGAATTTTCTATTATCAGAGCCAAGTACGAATGAAGGTTGGATACTTCCATCAGTTGTTTCCATAAATCCTATATAACCACGTGGTCTATCTAAATCAAAAATCTTCATGTCTTGCCTATTTATTTCAACAAATCTGTTTCCACTTGTTTTAAGTGTTACTCCTTCTAAAACTTTCCCTTTGATATGCTCAGCTGTTACATATCCTATAAGATTAATTCTGGACCCCTGAATTAGAATTTCCTCAGCTGATTGATTAATCTGGGATATAACATCGCCTTTTTTAACCCTAGAATTAATATTTTGATTTGTTAAACTAAAAGCCGCTTCCATTTCTAAAACATAAGCAAATTTTTTGTCCGCATCCGTCTTTGAATACACTTCAGTCGCTTTAGCACGAAAACCTATTTCCTCGGTATTCTGCTTAATTTCTGTCTGCATGTTGGTAGTTACTGTATCAAAATCACTTTTCGCAACCTTATCTGCCACTAAGTCAACCAATTCTTTATAGTTGGTAATGTCTTTTGGATTTGGCATGTATACAGATGGTTCTTTTCCTTGCTGTAGCTGCGGTTGAGATACCCACATTGTACCATTACGGCGTACCCATATATCTCCTTGCAAACGAGTTACAGGAACGTCAGGAGCTTTAATGGTTACACTAACTAGTATCCAGGAGCCATTAACTAATAACTCTTTTATTTCAGTTTGCTCATAACCTAATGCGGTTGAACCATTAAAGAATTGAAGCTTAACGCACGCTCCTTGGTCTAATAAGTTTTTATCTACTACATAGACCCATGCAGACAATACGTAGTCACCGCTATTTTGTGAGGCTCCAATACTTTGAGCAATACCAGTCCAGCTATTTGCTGTAACCCCCGCATTTGCAATTCTGACCGAGTTATAACCGTCATGACGTCTGTCTGTTACTGGTGTTACTGTAGCACCTGATACAACTCCTGCTACTGTCCATTTATCGGTACTAGCAACCTCATTTGTTATATTGCCATTAGCATCAACTGTTTTTTTCTTAAACTCTGTATTGAAAAATTGATTTATACTACCAAGTGCCCCTACGTAAGCTTTCATTTGCTTTTCCGAAATTTTTGAACTTAATGAGTCTTTTGTTTGCGTAATTTCATTCTTGTTTTCTTGAATGAGCTTTCCTTGATTTGTTTGTGTTTCTGTTAGCGTTTTAATATTAAGAGAATTCGAATTTGTGGTCTGCTTCACTTCATTTAGAGTTGTTTGCATTGTACCTTGATCTTGTTGTACTTTCGAGATTGTTTTTGAGTTCGTATTTACTGTTTGTTGAATTTCATTAGTTGTTTGGGTAAAATCTGCTTTAGAGGTAACTTCATCGTTAGAAAGTTGCCATGTAGTTCGTATGTTACCTTCTTCAAATTTTGCATGGTGTGAGTTTAAATTCCCATCAATATTGCGCCCAGAGTAATAGAATTTAACTTGAGTTACATCTTTATCTTTTGTTCTAAATGTAACTGATAGTGGTTCGTCTTTATAATTCACATTAATCTTTAATTGCGAGTCAGCACGTACAGCTTGCCATTCTTGCTCTCCATCTGCATACGTTATCGCTGTTTCTACGCCAAACCAAGCATTTGTATTGATTTTTGTTATTTTACCAGTAAACAAAAATGAGATAGTAAAAATTTTATTTCTATAGTTGACCTTATCCGATAAAGTCATTTGTTTACTGTCTGACCAGGTTCCAGTCATGTTCTGTTTATTTAACCCTGTTTCTGAACCGCTAGCTAAATTGATTGAACCTACAGAAATATTATTTACAGTAGTTTTTAATTCTGTAATGGTGTTAGTGTTAGATTCGGCTGTCTGTTTAGCAGTATTAGCTGTTTGACTTACTAGTTTAAGATTATCGTTTAGAGTTGTTATCTCCGTTTTCTCTGCTTTATTTTTAATTTCTTCAGCTGTGCGTTCAGCAGTCGTTTTTGTTTCATTTAATACTTTTATATCACCTTTACGGTTTGTTTCGTACACTTGCTTTCCAATAAGGTTTTCGTTTACCCAATCTTTTGTATAAACACCCTCTTTGTTGGCCTTCCCTTCAAGTTGCTGATTTAACCAAGTCTTATCAGGTATATCTTCAATTGTCTCTTTTAAAGTATCAATTTCTGTTTGTGCATTCTTTATATCTTTTTGTAATGGTCCTGTATCCGGAACAACCGATTCCCAAGCTGTACCTGTCCATATTTTTAAAATACCAGGCTTTCCATTACTAATATCACGCCATAGCGTTTTGTTTGGCTTAAGATCAGTAGTTGGTGGTTCTTTACCTTCTATAATATTAACCATATTATTTTCAATATTTTTTTTTAGTTGCTCTGATATATCTTTAGCCTCTTGCGATTCCTTTACAGCTTTTCCCGATTCTTTCTTTGCTTCTTCGGCCAACTTTTCTAGTTGTTCTAACAGTTCCTTGTTAGCCTTCCCCTCTAACCAAGCACGCATTTTATTATATAATTTTCGTAACTCCTCGTTCGAATCTATAATCTCTCGATAGTCTCCGAATACATATTTATCTTGCGAAGGATCCGTATATGATTCATCACCAGCGATTGCCCTTGCTTCAAGGTATAACTTAGGTGTGAAGCCTGTATCTTTGATTCGGATTGTATCGCCTTCATTGATTAGTTCATGTGCTAGTCCGAAAATACGTCCAATCGATTGCGCTTCTACTTCATACGAAACTGACGAATTGACACGTTTTTTTAATTCCGTCTTCATCAAAGTCAGTAATCGTTGCGGTGTCATATTTTGATCTTCTGTTTCTGGCGTGTAGAAACCAAATTTATGTTTACCATGTACATTCCAGCGTTGAAAGGCATCACTATCTGTAATATAAACAAGTCCGTTATTGATGCTCTCAATCGTGATAAGTTCTTCACCTTCACCCCGTACAAATCCGACAAGTGCTGTGCAAATATCCCTGGAATGTTCAATCCGTCTAACGCCTACTAAGTCTTTTCCCAGGGTTACTTCCTTCCCTGTTTCTCTCCCTCGTTTATTTATCATATCGACGTACCATCCAGTAATTTGAGAACCAGATACTTCAACACGATATTGTATTTCCAACTCAAACAAAGCCGCAATTTTCTTTAAAAAAGTGAGGGGATCGATGAATTCATCAATAGTCATCGTGTGGAATGAAGAATAATCCGTTATTCCACGTTGCCATTTTGAATCGGCAAGAGCGATATCAATAAACGTATTAACTGTTTCGCTCTCTATACGTTGAGGTTTAATAATCCCATCTTTGGCTATTTGAACCCAGGCACCGGAAGAGTGTACAGTTAATGATCTATCATTTGAATCTTTTTCTACTTCATTGTTAATAACATACGGAACAATTCGTCCATCTCGTACTTCCTTTAAAACCAAGTTCTGCTGTTGTAATGTAATTGCATGTGGAGTGCCGTCAAAAGTTTTGAACTCTAGCATATCAATGTTATTCTTGATTTCCCAATGACGTTTATCTTCCCAGTAGTCCTTTGGTTGAATAGCGGATATAATTTGATCTGTTTTGAAATCAACAACATGAAGTAATCCGCTTGGTGTTCTCATCGAAATCTCTCCCTATATTTAACTTTTGCTGTTCCAATATCAGATGGTATAATTTCGAGTATATTAGCGCCTTTATTAATAACAGGAAAATTACTGAAAAACTCTTTTATGTTAATTGCGTTTTTCCCCTCAATACTGACATGACTACTTTCTGTATCAATCACGACTTTATCACCGACATCAACTATATAAGGCGGTGTGTTATTCGTATTTAAATTCACTTTCCAAAACTTTAAATCACTAACTGACATCGCTTCTACTGGCGGTACATCCTGCCACTGCATGATACTAATCTGTATTTGAGCTGCTTTTTCCATATGTTTATTGTCTTTATCCGTCCATCTAGCAAAGCGCTCTGAATCATCCTTTTCCGTCCCAGGCAGAAATTTTGAAATATATGCTTCCCATACATTTCCTGTTCTAGCTATCCACAATCGACCAAAATACTGATTCCATGTATTCGGGTAATCACCACTCTCATAGATCAAACCTGTTTTCCCCGGCTTATTATCATATCCAATTACCATCGTTCCAAAATTTTGCTCAGCTTGCCAATAAAGATCATTCATAGCAATTTTCGAAAGAACTTTGCTGTTTTCATCGAGTATCGCTATCTCAACCCGTCCCATTTCGTTAATCTTTTTACTCTTACATGTAACATAGGCTTGCATAATAAAATCTTGTACTGGACCACCAGGGATACTTTTTTTAACAGCTGCACCGTGCCATCCTTTTCCCGTTCCAGTCCCAAAATCAGAACAATAAAATTGATATTTATCTGATTTCATTTCACCAACCGGTTCCCCATCTTCCATTGAGCTGACTTTACTCCATCCGACGGTAGTGGCCATTTCATCCCATACTATACGTTGATTCCTTTCTACAGGCTTTTCCACAGTTTTTAACGGCATCCCAATACGAAAGTAATCTCGATCACTTAAAGATCCTCCGCCGAACCATACATCTAAAAAAGTGTTTGGCTTTGTAATATCGATTTCAATGATAGGGTTAGAATGAACTGTTCCTTTATTTTGGATATTAGCAACTAACCCACTAACGTCTTTTTTAAATTCAACGGTTTGCTCTTTTCCTAACTTATACGGCATTGGACATATTAGTGTAATAGTTGCTTGATGAATATTAGATTTTTCTAAAGTTTCCTCTACAGATTCCTTAATCCCGTAATACACAATATCCGGTTCGTCTGTGAAGGTAATTTTTACAGGTTCTTCTGTATCTAATAAACCATTCAATTCATCTATCCGTTTCCTTAGTTCAAAAAGAGAGACTCCCTTAAGAGAGAAATCTACTTCTAATACTCTCTTGGGAGTCCTTTTACTTAAAAAATATGAACCTGGGCGGTGAGGTACCGTTAACTCATTAATTTCGTCACTTAAAATTCCGCGACCTCTTATATCGTTAACCATAAAAAATCCTTTTTCGTATTTTTGCTCGAAATATTCTTCTAAATTAATCCCATTAAAAACTAACAATCTACCGCCCTCCTTTAAAATACATCTTTCCGTTTTTTCACAGCTTCTTGCTCTCCAGTAATATCATCAACGAACCTATTAAACTCTTGTCTACCAAGCTGTATATTAATATACGCGGGTTGTCTTTCACTAGCTGTAGAATTTGAAGCAGTTCCGGAATCCGCATTTCCTGAGCTTGCTTGTGGCTTAGCTGTCTGGTACGCACCAAGTCCTCTTGGCATTCCGTATACAGTCTCTACTTGTAAAGCTTCCGGTTTCATCCATTCAGTCATTTGTTCGGTTGTTCTTTGTACAGCGCCTTTCATTGCATCAATACCATTAATCCACCCTTTCATCATATTGACACCAATGAAATCCCTGAACCAACGACTCGGTGAGTGAATCGATAAAAGTCCTGAAATTTTATCTTTAATTCCATTTCCGATGTCCGTAATTTTGTCCCAAATAGCCCCAGCCATAGAACTTATACCGTTTAAAAGCCCCTGCATCATATTTTTCCCTATGCTTCCTAAATCGATTCCGCTTAGGAATGACTTTACATTGCCAAAAATTTGAGTCACTGTGTTATAGATAGAATTTAGGATGTTAGATGTCGCTGACTTAGCAGCATTCCAAATTGAGGAAATGATGCTACCTGCTGCATTCATAACAGATGAAATAACCGAGCCTATCCCCGAGAAAATTGAGCTTACTAGAGAACCTATCGCTGATAGAACACTAGAAAAAATAGATTTCACTAAATTTAGCCCACCAGTCACGACCGCGGAAATTAAATTTATTGCCCCTTGGATGATATTTCCGATTAATGACATCACACTCGACGTAATGCCTTTCACCGCGTTCCACGCCCCACTCCAATCTCCTTTTAAAACTGAAGTGAAAAGCTTTATTATGTTGGTGATTATCCCAATAGCAGAGGTTATTACGCCCATAATAGCGGGGAAAACCGCCTGGACAATCGACAAAATAAATTGAATCGCCGGGATCACTACGCCTTTTATTATTGTTGCTAGGCCTTCAAGTATCGCAGTGGCTACAGGAATTGCCGCTTGAATTATAGAAACTATTACCGGGAAAACCGCCTGGACGATTTGTAAAATTAAAGGGATAACTGTAGTCGCTATGATAGAGATTACCTGGCCTAATAATTGAATAATAGGAATCGCAACGGAAATCGCAGCAGCTATAATCTCAGCTATTACTGGGAAGACCGCTTGTACCGCCTGGAGAATAATCGGAATTACTGATGTCGCTATGATAGATAGGACCTCTCCAAATCCTTGAATCAGCATCCCTGCTATACTAAACACCGTCTGGATTACTTGTAAAATAATAGGAAATGCTGTTTGAAAAGCTTGAGCGAATATCGGTAAAACTGTAGATGCTAGCTCAGTAAAAATTTGAGCTACTTGTTGTATAGCCTCTGTTATCAATGGCATAATTTCTATTGTCGTATCAGCAAACATCTGAATTAATTCAGTAATCATAGGCATTACTTCTTGTACCACTTGACCGAAAAGTTTGAATAAATCAGATGCTAAAGGTACTACGGCTTGTATTGTTTCTCCGAACAAACGGAATAAATCGAGTGCTATCGGTACTACAGCTTGTACTACTTCACTAAACAAATTAGCTATTGTAGAACCTAACTCACCAAAAGCCGCACCTAGCTCAGAAAGAGCAGGTCCAAGTGTGGCGAAGCTTTCTGCTATAACTTGTCCCGTTTTCGCAAATTCAGGAGCTAGTGGTGCAAATGCTTGTGTAATCCCCTGAGCTATTGACTGAACAACCGGCAAAATCGCAGACATCACAGAACTAAAAATCGATTGTATAGACTGCCAAGCCGACATAAAAGCAGACTTCACTTGATCATTTGTATTTATCAATTTAAATATCGTAGCACCTAAAGAAGCTACAATAGCTATTATCCATCCTACGGGGCCTGAAACACCTAAAAATGATAAACCTAAACGTACAATTAATGGTGTTAAAGTAGCTATCGTATTTCCTATTGAAGAGAAAGACATTTTTATAAAGTTAATTACTGGAGAAAGAGCTGATCCAATTCCAGCAAATGCTGAACTAAGTCCTGATACTGCTGAACCAAACGCACCACTTATCCCCTGACCAAATTCACTAAATTTCGATTTTATTACAGCTAGCGAAATCTCTACAGCTGTCGCAAAACCAGAAAACACTTGACCCGCTTTAATTAACCCTGCCTCTAACGCTGCGCTAATTGCTGTACCCATTGCTGAAAATTTTTCCGGTATTGTCCCAAGATAAGAACCTAAAGAATCAATAGCAGATTTCATAGCTTCAACTGCCGCTACTGTACCACTTTTTATTGATTCCCACGCACTATTCACAGCATTTCGGAAAGTTTCATTATGTTTATAAAGTTGAACTAGTGCTACACCTACCAAGCTTAGAATTGCAATAACCGCACCAACCGGTCCTAACAATAAAGCAAATCCAGCTCTTAATGCTGATAAAGCAGCCCGAAGCATTACCGCTGCTTTTGATGTTCCCGACATCCATAGCATAAGTTGACCTAGGGTAATAATTGCACCGCCGATTGCGTTAATAACAATACCCGCTACCGTTGCTATAACTAAAAAAGCCGTAGTAAATGCTACTACGGAAGCAATCACCGTCTGCACAGGAGCTGGTAATTTCATAAACGCGTTTGCCAAGGTTTCAACTACTCCAGCTACAGCCATTAATGCAGGAGCTAATGCATCAGTAAATGCACGTGCTGCAGCATCAAGAGAAGATTCCATTTTCGTCAGTGCCCCGGCCCATCCTTCAAGCATGGAGTCCGCAGCTTTTTTAGAAGCACCATCCGAGTTCACTAAGGATTGTGTTAAAGCATCAATCTTTTCAGGTCCCGCTGCCACAAGTGCCATCATACCTGATACAGCTTCTGTACCAAATATTGTTGCTAACGCCGCACCTTTTTGTGCACTTGTCATACCTTCCATTCCTGATTTCAACTCGCCAATAATTTGAGACAATGGTTTCATATTACCTTGTTGATCCGTAATAGATACGCCAAGCCGTTTCAACTCATTTGCCGCTGCTTTTGGCGGTTTAACTAAACGTAGTAAAGATGCACGTAATGCTGTACCAGCGGTCTCCCCTTTAATACCGCTATTTGACATAATACCAACAGAAGCCGCTAATTCTTCCATCGATATGCCTAATTGAGCTGCTGGACCCGCCGCATATTTAAAAGCGTATTGCATATCCCCAACACCTGCAGCTGTTGCGTTTGCGGCTGTTGCTAGAACATCAGCAACATGTGTACTTTGACTTGCCTCCATACCAAATGAGTTTAAAGCTGACGTAATCGTATCAGCAACCATCCCCAGGTCTTCGCCTGACGCAGCCGCTGCACTCAACACACCAGGTAATGCGGACGTTGCCTGAGCCGAGTCAAAACCTTTCGCACCCATTTCAGCAAAAGCCGCTGCTACCTGCCCTGTTGAATACACAGAATCCTTTGCCATATCAAGAATCGCTTTCTTTACTTGACCGTAGTCACCTGCAGTTAAAACCGACGCTTTACGAGTTTGTGATTCAAATTCTCGTGACTTTTGAATCATACTCCCTAAAGCAAAAGCCGACGCTGCAGCTGCAGGACCAAATGCATTTTGCATTGTTTGCCCTGTTTGCTGTACACGTCGGCCCATTTCAATTGCTTGATTACCTACTTCTTGAAATCTAGCACGCCACCCTGAATAATCAGGAGGCGGTGGTGCTGGTGGCGCTGGCGGTAATGGTGGAGGTGACGGCGGTTGTGGAGCCGGTGGGATAGGAGGTGGTCTACTAATCTGTTGAAAAAATGTATTCCATGCTTGTGTAGCTTGTCCAAGGTTACTTATTAAATTAGATATATCCGCAATCACCTGAGTTTCTACCTTGTTCTGGCTCATTCACCTCACCTACCCTTCCTCTTCTTTTATTTGACTTCTAATCATCGATTCTATTTGATCAAAGAACGATTCGTTCCTTTGAATTTTTTCAACTACTTCTTTCCGTTCATTTGCTTGTTTTTCAATATCACGAACACTTTCTGGACGTGTGTATATATCCGCTAATGACTTGATTTTGTCACTTTGAGCATTTCGATTAAACAAAGCTTGTACACTTGCAAACTCGTACTTATCAAGTAGTTGTTCCTTATATCCGTTCAACATAAGGTGATATTCCTTGAGACTAATACGCCAAGATTGCAAGGTGGTCATATTAAAAAAACGAAAACACTCACCTTGCAATTCATCAATATTTATGCGTACAGGTTCTCGAACGATTTCTGTTGTTCCGCTGTCATTGTCCCTAGAAGTTTCTTCACTGTCTTCTGGAAGAAAAAACTATTTAACACAACTGCTTTGTTGTACTTTAGAATTTCATCAAGGTCTAGTTTTTCTGCATTAAACATATTTTCAATCTCTTTCTTTACTGCCTCATACGTGATTCCCTCATTTGTATGAATCAGTGCGTAATAAACCACATCCGTGAAATTAGTAATTCCGCCCTGCATGGTTTGAGAAACGAATTGCATCGGCCCACCGTTTTCATCTAATAACCTCAGTGCTTGTAAACAGAATTTCAGTTCTTGTTCTTTACCATTAATTACGAAACGTGTATATGATTTTTCAGCCATAATAATTACCTCCAATTATTTTTTGTTCAAAATAAAAAAGCGTCTATATGAACGCTTATTCAGATCTCAATTATTTATTTTCCACAAATTCATCCATTGTTTTATTAAGCAAACTAATCATTGCTTCTCTTCGCTCACGCGGGGTTGTATTATCGTATAGCTCATTGTGAATATCACTTACTTTGGCCAACTTCTTAGGATCGACATAATTAGTTACCTCTTCATGCCCACCAAGCATCATAATTGTATTGCCTATAATAACCGCTTGCTCTTGTTGATCTAGCTTCATTGTCCACCCTCCTCTGACAAGCTATCAATAATCTTATTTAAAACACTAACTGTCGCTTCACCACATTGTCTCGCTGTTGAATTTCGAGTCGATTCCTCACATAATTCTGATAAACGATTTAAATCAACGTGAGGAGCCAATGCATCCTCTCCGAATGTTGAAAGAATTGAAGATGCGATTGCAATTTTTTCAACTTTAGATATATCCAAAGATCTCCACCCCCATAAACATTCTTAATTAATAGTAAATAGACTTACTATTACGCTTCAGGAGTAGCTACGTCACCAGTTGGCGCGCCATTAGGTACTTTATTAAGCGTCCCTTTAGAAATTTTCCCATTTAATTTTAAGCCGATAGAATACTTTGAGTACTCCTCATTTTCATGAGAAAGTTCCAAACTATTTAACATGTATGTTCCTGATTTAACTTTAAACTCAGAAGCGGTTGCACTACGTAGGTTAACTTCATGAATTCTTACTAAAACTTTATTAAGAATTGCTTCTTCTACATAATCAAGTCCCTCGTCACCTTCAGTACAAATCCCTTCAATACTAGCGGATTGTGTTACGTCACCGTAATCAGATCCACTCTTATCTTTCGTTTTCAACTCGATTTCTCCAGCCTCAATTGACCGTGAACCTGACGTTTGGTTAAAAAATCGGACTGTTTTTGTAGTTTTCCCATCAGGCTGCGGAATGTCAATCAAGTAAAGTGTTTCGGCACCTTTAAACTCAGGTGCATTACTTTTTTTCACTTCTGCCATTTTTAGTCCCCCTCTAATTTCTGATTGTTATAGTAATAAAACTCAAATGTTTCGCTGTTAAAATCTCAACGTCTTTTTGAGACAGTGGTTCAAAATCCTTTACTTTTGCATTAAAAAAACCGATTCGTTCTGGATTCTTTTTACTTGTATCGTACAAGTCAATTGAACCCTTTTCGAATCGGTTAATTATTCTATCTTGCAAATCGTTCCTATCAAAAACTTTATCTGTATACACACCAACTTGAATCAGGTGATTACGCGAGAAATTCTCCTTTGAAAACCTGCTAATTGTTCCTGACAAATCCTCAATGGTAATGAAGGGTTTGTCTTTTCCTGATACAGAAACACCATCGTATATCCATGTAGTAGGCGCAAAAACATCCAGCAACTTTTTTAATGAATACATTACATCATTCAACATAATTAATGCCCCTTTGCTACACGTTGAACAGTTTTGTTTATATCCTCAACAAATGGTTGCTCACCTTCAAATGCTGTTTTACGCATAAAACCTTTTTTGGTTTTGTGCGTAAATTCTTGTACCGCCGCGTAAATGAGAGGAGATCCATACGTACCAATAATTCTCGCACCGACTACCATCTTTACACTTGCAGGAATACTTTCAGATAAAGGACCGTGTAATATCGGTGCTCGATTAGAGGCTTGATTAGCTTGTAAGCGTGTATGTTTTTCTACCGTTTGCTCAATTGGTGTTTTGTATCTATTGGGATTATGTGCTTTTAACACATTTGATTTTCCTTTAACAACAACTCTGATTCTCATCAAATCACCCTCTTTACAATGACCTCACGACGGTTTACGCCACCAAGCCCTCGTTCATCGATAAGTTCGATAACGTAAAAAACACCTTTACGTTCAATTTTTTCAATGTTCTCTAAGTCCACATTAAGAGGAAATGTAACAAGCGCCTCTCCTTTTTTAACATCGAGATCAGCGAACTTCGTCTTCTCCACTGACGTAAATTTCTTCCAAACTAATTGAACAGTTTCTTTTCGGGGGGCACCTTGGATTTCTTCTCCTGTAATTTGATCCTTTTCAAAAACCCCTTTAATGTATAAAATCACCGGTTCTCTACGTCCCTGCTCAATCATTTCACGATTTTCGCGAATCTCTTTAATATCATCTTCAGTAAGCAATTGCTACACCTCCTCGCTTATTAAGTAGTTCAGCCGTGACGAACATTGTGGATGTGGGCTTATTAATTGATTCATAAGGCTTTCCGGAATATTTTTCGGATACTTTCCAGCCCCTAAACCGTACGCATCGCGTCTCGCTAGCTTGTAACACATGTGCTTTGAATGATATCTGTGACGATGACCATTATCAAGAATTTGATAACCTGTCACAATTTCACTTTCTAATCCATTCTGTATAGTAGCTGCTCGGTACGTGTTAGTACTCTCAGAAACTGCTACACGCTCAACCTTCCATTTCTCATTGTCGTGTACTTCCTTTATCTTTTGAGAAATCATTGCAATGCTCTCGCCCCTTAATACCGATGGACGAATGACACTACTTAATCGATCTCTCATATCTCCAGATAAATTCCATACACGATCAGACAGAACTAAGCCATCTTCACCAGGTCTTTTTATAATCCCTTGAATAATTTGCTTATTTACTGCAGTTATAGATTTCACGTCCAAACCTGCTTCTGATAATTTCAATGTGGTCCATTTCGACGTGTTTTCAATCAATGTATGGAATGACCGCTCTGCTTGTTTACGAAATTCTTTTTCGTATAAAGTAAGGTCCCGTAATAACGCATTTAACCTACTTCGTTTCACGATTCCATCTTTTTGATAGTCATTCAATAAATCAACTAAAAACAAACGTATTAGGATAATGGCCTTTACAGTATCAGAAACTTGTTTTTCGTGCTCCTCTTTAAATTCTTCGGAAATGGCATCAAGTACTTCATCCATCTCTTGTTGAGAATCGCTCATGTAATCATCTCCCATCTGCCCGTTTAGCAAATGTTTGGTGAGTACCTTTTCCCCGTCGATACTTCCTGTACTTTTTAAGCGCGTCCGCTGATAGCTTCTTATAGTTTGCAAAGATCATCGATTTATCAACCGATTCTTCACCATCTGTATAAGAAAAATAGCGCGCTGCGTCTGCTGCAATTGATTCATAAGCAAAAGACAACGCAAGATAAAAAACAGCATTTGCATTTACTTTTTCAGTTAACTCTGACTCAGTTTCGGCTTCAGACAACCAATTTCCGATGTCCTCCGGAGTTACTTTTGGAACTTTTGCTAACCGACTCTCCAGTCTTTCCGACACCTTCATTCGGTGTCACCTCCGTCACTGTAATTTTGTTAAGACGTCATAACTCCTGCAGCTTTTAACTTTGCAATAAGGGCGTTTAAGTCTTTTACTACACCCGCTACGTCAGTCGCTGTACTATCTGGTTGTTTATCAACCTTTTTGGGTATTAGAGCTACTTTTTCTTCAAGACCTTTAATAATATTGCCAAGTGATGTTTCTTTCGCAATCGGCATCGATCTGTTTAAACGTTGTGCTTGATTTTCAGAAATAGACATGTATAAAACTCCTTTCAAAATACAAAAAAGGTAGCATACACGCTACCTTTTAAGCCATTGTTTTAGAGATATTTTCAAGAACAGCGATAGACTCTTTCGCATTCTTAACTTCAAATCCAAATTCCCCACGAATGACACGAGAGAAGTAGTCAGCACCATTTGGTGTAGCATCTTGATCATAAATTGGAGTTAAGTAACGTGCCTTTACTTTTTCTGTATCAAGAAGTAACGCACGATCTTTAGGCATATTTAAATCAACTACAACACTAGAAATCGCTCCACCTGGTAAATCCGATACAAACGATAAGATTTGGTAACCTGCCGCAGTATCTTGACGCGTAGTACGAATTGTATCGCCACCAAGTTTTGTGATTTGTCGTGCGATATTCGGTCCACATAGAATCGTATTTGCTGAACCGCCTCGAGTAAATACTTGTTCTACAGCGTCATTTAAAGGTTTTGCCGCAATTTCGTTCCCTTTAAAGTCTTGCTTATGTGAACCTTCAATACCCGCAAATGCAAATAAACCACCTGTAGTACGTGGTTGTGCTGGAGAGCCAACATTTCTACGACCATAGATTAGAGAAGTGTTAGCTTCACGAATCATCTCTTGTAAACGCAAGTTTACTTGATAATCTAATTCGTTTGATACGCCGTATGTGTTCACTTGTTGTTGTGTACGTGAAACAGATGCGTATCTTGAAAAGATTTGTGAGAAGTTATATGACACCAAACGGTCATTGATCTCATTCTTACGGAAAGCATCTTCACCTTCTGGTCTCGGTCTTGCAATGACTTTTAATTCACCACCAGCTGTAATTGCTTCCGCTTTCGTACTATCATAACCACGTTGCACAGTGATTTTATCCGCGTTTTCATCGACACTTACTACACGTAGCACTTCTAAGCCGTTTTGTACCAGAGCATTTTCAGTGAATTTACGAGCCTCACCTTTTTCTAAAACTAGGTCCGTATCCCCAACAGTTGCAGCAGTTTTTACAATACCTGTATCAGAGTTTAAATAGTCGTTCTGCCATTCAAATTTAGTTTGTGTTAAAGCGTCTCCTACACCAATTAACCCGAAAAGAACTGGTGCTTTCGTGAGAATTAAATCCACATTCGCTTGCATTTGTCTTACTTGTTGTTGAAATTCGTACGTAGTTGGTACTGGCATATTTGTAGCCCCCTCAAATTTTTAAAATTAAAAAACCGCTGACTTTTAATCAACGATCCGTTATTTCTTCGATTTTGCTTCTAACAACTTGTTATAAATACGTGTTACTTCGCCCGCAAATTTTGAATCTTTTAACGCTTTTGTTTTTGCTTCTTTCAGCTCTTTTTCTAAAGCAAGAATTTCATTCACTCTCGGATTTGTTCCAGGATTCGCGCCACCAGCTGCATCTGCCCCCACAACTTTCTTGAACATCCAAGGTTTACTTTCCTTTAGCGCATTAACAGCCTCTTCAACTCCTTGATAATTACCATTCTCATCAAGTTGAATAGTCGACTTATCTAAAAGCGCCAATACGTCACCTGGATCATTTGCATCTAAAGCACGTGCAATACTCTTAATTTCCGTATTTAGAATACGTGTATTTGCTTTTTCTTGTGCTTTTTGCGCTGCTTCGGAAGCTTCTAGTGCCTTTTTGTCAGCTTCTTCTTTTTCAGCCTGCAAACGTTCAATTTCTGTCATTTCTTGCTTTTTACGCTCTTCTTCAGCTTTTTCAAATTCTGCTAATTTCGCTTTTACATTATCGTAGTCACCGTATTTCTCAGCGGATTTACTACGTTCACGTTCTAAGCGCTTCTTAACAATTTCGTCTAGTTCTTCTTGCGTAAAAGTTTTTGACGGGTCGTCAGTATCTCCAGGTTTTTTGTCTGGATCATCTCCAGAACCGCCACCATCAGAGAAAAACTGAAGGTCTAACCGAAGTGGGAACTTAGGTGTTTTTTGTACTTTTTCTACAAAATACTTTAATGCTGTAGCTTGTTTTGCGTATTCCATTAGCAAATCCTCCATTTTGAGCCTGTCGGCTATAATTTCCGAAAGTTTATAGCGCCATTTCGTAAGGCAAGTATTACTTTTCGTTATACGGATCCTGAGACTGTCTTTTCAACATCCTCTCTTGCATAATCTCCATGAACTTTTGTTCCGCATTTTCTTTACCACTTCTCGTAATCGCACCTTTAATTGATTCGATTTCGTTTGAAATTTCATCGCCTAACTGTTCGATAAGTGCTTTTTGATCTTGCGGTAACGGTAAACCGAAAATAATCTTACTAGCATAATAGTTATCTACTTTTGCTAACATTTCTTTATCGTATTTGAATTTGGAGTCATCCTTCCTAGCTTTCATATAACGTAAAATATACTCATTTAAGGTTTGTAGACGGGACTGCCATATCACCCATGAGCGTTGTGTTTTTGAAATGATATTACTAAATAAAAGCTGTACGGCCATGTCATTTATACCACCTGTATTCATATCAGCCGTATTCACCATTGGTACTTCTGCTTTTTCATGTAGGCGTTTTTGCAATCGGTCCAGATACGCTTCAATGGTTTCTTTAAATCGAAATCCACTTTCTAGCTTTTTAGCGCTTGGTTCACCTGCATCTTCCGCACCATCACCTAAATCCCATTTCGCACCTGGTGCAACTTGAAGTGGATTCTTTGGATCCTCGTCTACGTTCGTCAACAAGGTAATAGCAAACATTTCAAAACGTAGCGCATCCGAGTAATCAGACATCTTTTTGTCGATTTCGTCAGAAAGCTTAATCGTTTTTTCAAGCTCACTATAACCTGTAGTTCGCTTACTGAGCTTTTCAGTCGGCACTGGTACAACGGGAATAAAATCGATGCCCATTGATGAGCGCTCAACCCTATCCTCTTGTTTTTCTAAGTCACCGTTGTATACAGCCTCTTCAATTTCACAGTCGTACTCACCAGCTTCTTCATGCCAAACTAAGTAATACGATAATTTCCACATTTTCGTTTGTTCTTCATCAAGCCATGCAATAAAATGAATTTCTTCCAGTTGGTCTATATCCCAGTCGCTATACTTTGCAATAACTTCTGTTGATGGATGCCAAATAATCTTAAATTCACCGCGACGTTTATCGTAATGAATCCGAGCATACACACCAGTTTTTGAAATAGCCCTGTCTTTTGCTGCTGCTAATAACTTCTCATGCATTCGATTGTCATCCCAAACCCATGTTAATAACCGTTCCTTTGCTTTCGCTCTACTGTTTTCTGCTTGTTGCTCCTCACTAGGTTCATATCCTGAGTGAATCATAAGAGCTGGATCGTCTATCACATCAGGAGGAACTGTGACTTTCGGTTCTTTTTCAAATTGCCACGCTGCAATCATGTTTACGATTTTTTGAGGATAATCAAGTTGTATTTTCGTAGGTTCGTAGTCGAGATTGTCTGGTTTTTTATAATCAGACCATACGTTTAAGTCTCCTTCATAACGCTCATACAAGCGAACCTCGGACATAATGCGTGTCCACTCAGAATCGCCGAGTGCGGTACGAACTGGCATTACAATTTCCACTGGATTCATAAAATTATGATCAACTTGTACTCTCATTCAAGCCCCTCCTTTCTCAATATCTTGAATTCCCTGTAGTGCCTGCTTTACGTCTTGCACGTTTATATGCGATAGAAAAAGCCATTTGAACCGCATCCGGACCGTCATCGTGTGGGTGCATCGGATACATTTCAAATTGCTCCAATAAAGCACGTAAATGTTTCATAAAACGTAATTTACCGCTCTGTATATCTGGTAATAACGACTCAATACGTAGTGCTTTTCGTGTACGCTGCTTAATTTGTTTTAAACGAGTCGATGAAGGATATCCTTTTTTCTGTAATGCTTCGGCAACCTTCTCAGCAAACCACTCCTGCGCTTGTTGCGCCTCTACTGCAATCGATTCATATTGATATTCCAGCGTGTATTCTACAGCCTTTTCTAGCAATATATTTGGATGAACACGCTCCATAAAAATATCGATAACGTAGCATGTACCTGTTTCCACGTTTTTCGCAAGTGTAACTACTACGCTGTAGTCACCTTTTTCTTTCCCCATTGCGAAATCGACAGCACCGTAATATAAAAGGTTTTTATCTTTCAAATCTTGTTCAGTACAGTACGTGAAATATTTAGGTTTAAATATCTGTCTTTCCTCGTCAGTCGGGTTACATAAATACTCCTGGTTAAATGCTTTTGTTCCGTCATCTTCCCTGATTTCCATCAAATCAATGTAAGGGAAATGTGATGGCCATAACGTTTTTGTTCCCCGAAGCATTTCTTCTTTGTTTTGTTCGTAAAATTCACGAGCTTTATCAGAAGCGCCCTCTTCATCTACCTGACGAATCTCACGCCATTCTTGCCATAAGTCTTCGCGCTCTGACCATTTCAAAATTGCCGGGAATGACCTGGATACGAAATCACGACGATTTTTAATCACGTGATGCAATAAGCTGTCGTAACAAACGATGGTACCCATATAAATACAAGCACCCTCTTGACGACTCAAACCTGGAAGCAATTCTTCCTTGAACCAACGCTTATTTTTCGCGATTAAATCAACTGTCGCGGTATTTTCTTTACTCTCCAAATCATCCAAAATATAGAGCTGAACCCTTTTGGAACCGTGGCGTAACCCACGTACCTGTGTCCCTATACCTTTTGCTTCGACTTTCGTGTTTGTTAAAGTCACAAACTCTTTATCATTATCAACTTCATTTCGACTCTTTTGTTCGTGAAGTAAGATACCGAAATCTTGACGTAATTTTTCGTTATACTTTAACTGATCACGTGCCCACGATATAAAGTCACCTGCTACATCGGATGTTTCAGAAATCAAAACAATATACTGCTTTAATCGATACACGACTTGATGACACAAATAACCGTTACTCAAATAAGCGGTTTTTGCATGACCACGTCCTACACTCCATGCTACTTTTTTCTTTTTCTCCCTACCTGTTGTGATGTCATCTAATAGCTCACATAACGTTTGGTGAAACTCTGCAGCATCATCCATCGTTACTCCGGCAGGGATTAAGTTATCTGGATTCCCTGGATTCCCTTCTTCCGAAAAATACTCATACATGAAGTACAACATGTCATGTTCTCCACGATGCACCCTTTTTAACTTTTCTAGCTCATCGATGTCAGCAAGTAGTGTATCCATGTAATATTCTGTAGCCTCACCAGTTTCGTACAACTCTTGTAATTTCTTCGCTCTTTCTGCTACAAGATTGATACGTTCCTGACGTTCTTGACGGGCTAACCATTTACCGTCTATATATGCCATGTAGCCCGCCCTCCTTTTACTCGCCTGTCAATTTTTTTAATTTCTGAAGCTGCTCTTCTATTTCCGCATTTGTACGGGTCTCATTTCCTAGATCACCCTCGATTACTTTCTTATCAGTCAGTAAACCGAATCGCTGCATATACAATTGCATAGCTTTTACACTCGGTTGCGGCCCTAAAATTAACTGCATTAACTTGCTGTACACTTGCTCGCGCTTCTCTGCTAGAAAACTATCGGCCACTTCACTCTTGAATGCGATGAAGTCCTGGTTTTTAGTTCGCCACTCCCAAAGCGTTGTCCGATTTATACCAAGCTCGTTCGCCATTTCGTCTTGGGTTCTTTTTTCCTCGTTATTCGATTCCATCAACTCGTTTTCTACAAGCAAGTACGCCGCTTGAATTTGTTTAGCCGTAAGTTTCTGTTTTAACTCGTCTAACTTCGCCATCATTTCGCTCCCCTTTCTTCGTGAAATAGAAAAAGGCAACCGATTTAGTATCGATTGCCTTAAAATTCGTATGATTAATTGATTAATATTACGATTTACGAGTTCAAAAAACTGTTAAATCATAATACTGTTATGGTAAAATTTATCTAAAATTATATTTTAGTAGGTGATTTAATGATTAATGACATGATTTTCTCCATAGGTAGGATAGAAAATAATACTACCTACCACGCTTTAGGTACCTGTACACTTATAGATAAACATAATCTCCTGATAACAGCGGCTCACGTTGTTAATGGTAGTGATGAAAACCTTGTGATTAGGCTTAATGATACTTTTCAGGAAGGATATCAGGATACCACAATGAATAGGTCTACGTTATTTCCGGTTAAAATTGAAAACATAGACCCTTTAAGAGATGTCTGTATTCTGTCCTTTAAAGAAGGTATTTCTGGCCGTGCACCCTTAAAAGTAGGAAATTCTGACCCTGTAATACCTGGTGAAGAAGTTACTATTTTTGGTTTTCCGCATTCAGATCTAGGTAGAATTGTCCTAACCCAACAAACTTGTGAAGTTGGCGCCAAAATTCTACTAAGCACTAAAAATATTAAATCAAAACACCTAGTCCTTAACATTCAAGCACGTCCAGGACAATCCGGCGGACCCGTTATTAGAAAATCAGACAACACGATTATCGCTATACTAATTGGTGCTTATGTTCCCGCTGTCAACGGAGGTATTAACCTTGGGGGAATTGACCCTCAAACACTACATCAAACAACACACGCTGTTTCTACAGAATACATACAAAGGATGTTATAAATGACTACTATAAACTCATTTTTCGAAAAACAAGAATCTACAGAATGGCTTAATGCATTACCTGATTATCAAAAAAGTGTAGTATCTGAATTACTGATTTCTAATTCACACGAGGAAGCTGCAACTGCATGGTTAGAAGCCTCTATAGATCATACATCACCCTTTAGTACACAACCGAAATCAGAAAAAAAGTTTTTTGACTTACTAAAAAAAGAAGTACAGAAAATACTTTGCGGAAGTCCCGACTACGCTGCTGAGCGTGAAGAATTAACGCGATTAACTCAATCACCTGAAAATAAAACAGCATTTGTTTCTGCGATATCGGCATTAATTGGTGCAAAAGTTGGTCTGGCAGCTTCTTTTATAGCACCAGCTATTGTTATTATTTTCATGATAATCGGTAAAGCTTCGCTTAATGCATGGTGCGAAATGCAAATCAACTAAACTATCAAATTGCTTTCTCATGATAAAACACACCTGCTATATAATTAGTAGGTGTGTTTATTGCATTTACTCAATTTCTATCCCACCGAGTTTAAAAATTCCGGCGGAACGTTACGAGCGCCTGCCAGCCCCTCACCAGATCTGACCTCCCCCGGGGGACTGAATATGTTCTCGAACAAAAAGAAAAAGCCGAAATTATTTTTCCGACTCTTTTTTCTTTTTTGCTCGTATTAGTGTACTTTTACTGATTCCAGTCATTTCTTCTACTTGCTTATATGAATGCTTATTAGCTAATAAGCCTAGCGCATGTTCAATTTGTTTCTTACTGTACTTATTCGGTCTTCCTTCCCTAAAGTCTTCACGCTGTTTAGCAATTGCTTTACCTTCTTGTGTCCGCTCAACAATCATGTCACGTTCAAACTCCGCAAACGCGCTCATAACATTGAAGACTAAGCGCCCAGTCGGTGTATCCTCTATCAGTCCCATGTTCAATACATGTACCTTCACACCTTTTTCAAACAGTTCTCTTACTGTCTGTATAGCATCGACTGTCGAACGAGCAAAGCGATCCAACTTTGTAACTACCAGTGTGTCACCTGACTCTAGTATCGAAAGTAGTTCCTTAAACTTAGGACGATCAGCTTTTGTACCAGTGAACTTCTCTGAATAAATTATACTACAGCTTTCCTTCTCCAGTGTTTGAATCTGTGCCTCTAAGTCCTGGTTAATCGTACTTACCCTCGCATATCCGTACTTCATTCATATCAGCTCCATTTCGGCCCTAACTAATGACACTAAGTTATGACACCATTTGATACCTTGATACTATCACACCCATAGCAAAGTGTCAAAACCTTTAAGTTGTGACACCATCTTGTGAAGTCGAAACAATCGGCTAAAAGAACAGTTTTTTCCTCTTACCAGTATTTTCCCAATTATATACCTCAAGGATGATTAGTAAACGGGATCTTTTTGTTTTCCATCCAAAGATTTGTCTTTCGATTTTGTATGGACAATATTCTTAAAACTTATATATCCACATACAATATTGAAACTACTTTAAAAATATAAGGAAGTGATATTATGGCTTGGCGTTCTTTTCGATCCTTTAACCTTAATGATAGATTCATCCGTCAGCAAAATTTTCTTGGGGAACTCACTCCAATCGCTCAAAATAACGATTTAGATAGAATGGATGCTACATTTAATTTGGAGTATGTTGATGAAAGCAGAAACTTAGTAAGACTTCGTTCCTACAACTATCCTAATTCTTTCTTACGGCATCATGAATTCCGTATTAAACTTCACCCAGATAATCCAGCAGACCAACTAATGCAAGCAGACTCAACGTTTGTTATAGAACCAGGACTTGCATATCCATATGGTTGGGAATTTGTATCATTTCGTTGTACCAATCCCAATCTTTCTAACTGGTACATTCGCCATGCGAATTTTCACCTTTACATCTCTTTCATAGGCCCAAATGACAAATTAGGCCAAGCAGATGCCTCATTTCAGATAACAGATCCTGCAATTTTGTGGCCAAAATAATATGAAACATACATTGGATCAAAAATCCTTTTTATAATTTACTAAGTTTTGATATAGCTAGAGATGACTATGCCCCCTGAGTTTCAAAGGGCCTTCTCCCTCAGCGACCTCGGCTGATAAAACACCCATCGGTTTCATCTTTCGTGTTGCCGACAGTTAGATAACCACTACAGTAGTCACCTTAGTTTCTACCTACTATATACGCCACAGTCAGTCCAATCCAACGGGCATAGAAAAAGCCAGGTACCCATGTGCTAGGTTCCTGGCTTTTGACATAATGAAAATATGGAGGATATGTACACAAAATACCTATCCTAGCATATATTGTACCTAGAAAAACCCTACTTTGTCAAGCCTTGCTCAACTTTTTTATTAGCTGGTTCATACCAACCATGTCACCATTGATTATCAGATAGAGCGTATCTACAGCTTTATCACAGTACTTATAATACTCATTGGCATTAATACTCAGCGTATGCAGTATTCGTTTCCGCGGAACCTTAACCACATACCGCGCCAATACGACATACCGCATATTCTTCGGTAATTGTTTAATCGCCTGATCCAACACAATCTTATTCAACCGTCCATCACCTTTCCCATCCAATGCACCAGGTCCAGTAAAGCTAGGCGGTGCATCAGGGAACCGATCACCTACAGCTAGTGATTCGTAATTCTCCAGCCATAGTTGTATTGTCTTCTTTGAAACATAGCCATCAATTCTGGTCATCTCCGAACCTCCTGACTCAGAAAATCAAACCCCTAAAACAAACACCTTAAACCATTAATAGTATTACATACTATATACCTATTAATAAATACTACTATATATATAATAATATAATTATTAGTTTTATATTTATATTATATATATAAGGTATATTTTTTTAAGGGGGGGTTCTTTTTTATTGTCTTTTTCTTTTTTTAGTACTGTAGTGTATTAGACCCCCTCCTAAAAACTTTTCTTTTATATATTTTTATTTTCTTGTAAATAGCTGGGAAACTTGAAAACAGATAATATTCAACGTCAAATTACAAACGAATACCCTAAAAAACGCTTAGGAATTACTGCTTAGCTATTAAAAAAAATAAAAACTCCCTTTTAGCTGCTCGATTCATCACAGTCATAAGCCACGTATCTAGTACAAACTTTCCATGTTCGTAAGCTGGGTAACTTTCCTGTATTATCAAAGGTCCATATTCTGAAGCAGCCCAACCACCGTTTATTGCTGCCATAGTACGAGGTGCTTTCATTCTTATTTGATAAAATTTATTTGGATCTAAATGTGCATAAAATCCAAAAGAATAAAAACCGTCATCCAGAGGATTTCCATCTTTAATATCAGCTTCAAACTGTATCACTTCGACTTGCTGTTTGACACTAACATTAGAATTTTGAAGCTCATTTTCAAAATTATAGTTTTCGAATTCGTTATTCACCATTAACACTTCCTCAATGTTATTTACAATGACATCGTATTAAACATTACCATTCCAGTGCTTAACCTATATCAAAAGAGGCTTATTTTAGTATAAAAACCCTACTTCAATCTAAAATCATTTACCTCTCCGAATCTCGAAACACGTGCCACGCCGCTGTTGTCTCATAGCCACGTAGCACCGATTTTCCAGCTAGGAGAAACCGTTCCTCAGCCACTTTCGCAATCAATCCTTCTCCAGCATATACATTGCCCTGCTCTGTCTCGATATTCACATCACGTAACTGGTTCGTGGCCAAAAATTCACTTACCCCATAATCCACAACATGGAGACTCCAGGTGAGCTTACCCGTAACAACTCCTTTGTACCGTCACATACCCGTCGTAAAACGGAACCTCTACACCATCGATTTCTAAATTCCTTATTTCTTCAGATGTCATGTTCTTTACTCCTTGCGGCCACACGTTCCACGAATCTCAGTTGCTGTTCAATATACGGATCATCTTCTTTCCCACCACTTACGATCCAATCCTTAATCCGATTCATCACATCTTCTAAAACGACCGCCGGTACTTGTGGAGCTAATTTCGTGATACGATCTATATAATTCACTTGTTTCTCTCCTTTACCTCACTACTAAGAACGTATATTCCCTAAAAACAGGACTTACATAGTTACCATCTGTTATAATTATCAATGTCGTATTAAAATATAAACTCGAATGGGGATGACACAATGACTCTAATTGCTGGTATCATATTACCTAAAGGTATTCTTATGGTTAGTGATACGCGTCTCAGTGATGAAAACACTGACGAAATAGATACTGATTATAAACGTAAGTTAACATTCGTTGCTCCTAACTGTATAATGGGAACCTCTGGTTCTGAAAGTTCTTTTTATACAGCGAAAATCTTGCGCAATCGTTTATTTAAAAATTCTCACGTATTGGATACTGCGTCCCTACGCAGTTATATACTTGATTTCTACAATGACGTGAATCAATTCGGTTCAAAAACTCATATAGATAGTCATCCAATAGGTAGCGCGCTTCTAGCAGACTACGATGTAGAGAATGATAGTTATACATTGACTGCTATAAAAAACTATGTCGAGGACACAGATTTATTTACATATACGGATACCGGAGATATTGAACTCATAGGTGCAAATTTGACAACCCAACAAAACGCTAAAACCAAAATACAAGCTGTATTAACCGACTTATCTGAAGAGGATTTGAATCATACATATGCATACGAATATATAGCAAAACAATGTCAAGGTATTTTCCAACAAGCGGCTAAGGAGTTCACAGGGATTAGTAATAAACTCTATTTCATATATTTGACCACTTTAAATAATAAACCCGCAAACGCTTGTTATTTAATCGAAGAGGATAGGACAGTTCATAAAATTGACGAAGAACAAGATGGCGAACTTATAAGCTATTCCGAATGATGCTTTATTTCACACCCTTCTTCACTAAAAACTGTCTTGCGTTATCCGTAAGCCGGTAATAATAAACATGCTCATTATCTTTCGTGACTTGCTCCAGTAGACCTAACTGAGAGAGTTGTCCTAGCCACGTATCAAACTGCGTAGCCGGGATTTCTCCTCCTACCTGGTGCATCACTCGTAAAATTGCTTCCGAACCTTTCACTCTATACCTCGTGACTTTACAATTTCTAGTGCTTGTTGTTTAGTAAAACCTTCTGAAACAAGTGCATCGAAACGTGCTTTATATACTTTAGACATTTCACGCTGCATACGCATTTGCATAGGTAACGCCTTTACAAAGTTATCCAAAATCATTTCCAGTTCGATATTTGTATATTGCTTATTAGGTTCGCTCATTTTATCACCCCTTCAAACGTGCTTCGAGTTCCGCTAATACCTGATCAACCCCTTTAGGACTTAGCACGAGTTTACCGCCAGCTAGTTCAATATTTTCTTCTGAAACCTCGCCTGTAATTTGGCAAGAGTTATTAGGATTATATTTTTGTAGAATAATAGATTCACCATCTACGAAAATCTCCATAGGATCCTTTACCTGGATACCTAATGTACGGCGTAATTCCATTGGAACTACAATTCGTCCTAATGGATCAATATTACGAATGATACCTGTTGATTTCATTTCTCTTCAGCTCCTTTTCCTTACTTTTTAACAGCTTCTATAACGCTTGCTAAACCAAATAATACTACGCAGATAAACCACGTTGTCCAAATCGGATAATCACATATAATTTCCATCCAACCACTCCTAGTCCTTATTAATAAGAATCACAGCCGGACCCTCAACCGTAATACCGGCTACTTCAATCTTTTCATGGGGACTTACTTGCACTGTTGTGACACCTTCACGTGTCGCCAGTTCTTCACTTATGTTTTTTGTAGGTATATTCTTCATCTTTACTCACCATCCAAAATCACACTGTATTCTTCATTAGCTACGTAAAAATTACCGAATGCATCGCGCTCAGGAAATCCATTTTTCGTTGCCTGTACTATCTTGAGTTTCACGTTACAGTTATGGCATTTTGTAAATTTATTCTCTTGGTACTCATATTGATTCCCGCGATTCCCACACATGCAGCACTCATAGCGTGTACGATATCTCGGTTTACCTTCATCGTCATACTTAATACCTGTTTTCCAATGAGTCGGATCCGCTTCTTCTTTTTTCGTGATTTTTGCTATTTCTTCCATAGGAAACGAGCTACGATTCACTTCTACGATTGGCAGTTTACGAGTCTGCTTATCCGTGGTCATCTTAACAACTGATTCCTGAATCTGTTCATGCGTAACACCTAGTTCCACAGCCTTATGAACTTCCGCTTTTGCCATTGCAGCGCCTATTGCTGATACATCCACTTCTGGTGGGTGCTGATTAACCACTTTCACAAGTTCTGCTGCGGTATTGATAAATGAAAATTCATCTGTTTCTTTTTTTAGTCTTAGATTCGCAGGCTCCGCATCAGAGTCATAAAATTCTAAATTTGTTTTTTCTGAACTTTTAAGTAATAAATACTGATACCCTACAAAGCTGGAGACCCCACCACGAATATTATTTTTAATAAAGTCGAAAAAGACTGTAGTTAATGCATTTACGTTTGCTTCTTTATTTAAACGATCATATCCATATTCATAAAGCATTGCGTGAATCGCTTCATGAAGTACGTTTTTCATTTGCCCTTCATGCTTCGCTACATTGTCCGAAATCTTGATTTGTTGTTCATGATACGTTACTTCAGCAATTCTTACTTCTCCGTTTTCTCTTTCTTCAAGCCATCCTTTTACAACTTCCACATCGTACGGTACACTACCAATCATCAATTGTTTAGGTATATCCATATAACTTTAACCCCCTTTAATTTGGTAAATCATTTTCAATATCCGTTCGTAATTTATCTCGTAACCATTTAAACTCTACATCCTTTTTATCGATTTTTGCCTGAATCACTTCTGCCTGTTCTTTCGTATAACATTTACGGAAACCGTTGTATAATTTTGAAATTTCTTTCTGCATCTGTCTCATTTCACGGTTCGAATAATAACTTACAAATTCTGATTTACAGCTTGGACAAATGAAATAGTGCTTGTCCACACGGTTTGATATTCGCGCTACAAGCATCTGGACACGAAACACGTGCTCACATACCTCACATTTCGCTTTTACGGGTTTCATAACTTTGCCCTCTCCTCTTTCGAATAAAACATAAAAGTATGGATACACTATTTGTACATCAAGATTTTCATCCATGACTGTATTTCTCTCTCATTGAGCAGTTAGCTTTTGCTAGCTGTTCTTTTATTCATTTCCGTTTGCTCTTAGTATCCTTCTTTCGATCGCCAATTTTCTTATATATGTTAGCTATAGCTATTCCTATCCTCGTTAAATCTGCATCATTTTGGATTAATCTATTTTTATTTAAAATAGCAAGCTGCTTCTTTGATACCAAAATTAAGTTGTCCTGTTGAAAATTACGCCGATCACCATCACCAAAGATAATTACGTATCCCTTAGGAATTGGTCCATTCTCTTTTTCCCATAGTAATTGATGCTTCGCTCTCCACTTGTTGGGTTCTGCGACTTTAATGTCTACATAGCCATCAGAATTTAATCTTTCGCTACCAACAGGCTTATAATTATGTGGCCTCTGACCTTTTTTAAATTGTGTTTGTGACCCTCCAGTACAAATCCCTTTCTTTCCTTTGTTCCATGGCTTACTTCCCTCTGTAAATCTTGCATCTAGTCCACTACGTAAGCCGTTATTTTTTATATAGGCTGTAATTTGATTTAGCCCTAAATTCAGCCCAAAATACGCATTAAACATTTCACACAATTCTTTCCGTGTACGACCTTTTATATTTTCAGCTAAAAAAAACTTCTGTTCTGCTGTATAACAGTGCTTCATCGTTACCCTTCCAACATCTTTGGTTTTTTTGCGTTTGCATCCAGTAAATCGTCATACACTTTTTGTGCTTTTAAGACCAGGGAACCATTTTCAATGATTTGTGTAGCTACATCTGTAACCGCTCGTGCTCTACCGATTTCTTCAATTAACTTATCACCTTTTAATTCCTCGTCGCTTAAACGTTCTAGCTGCGCAAACAAGTGGTTATTTAAGTCACCTAATGTATTTCTCATTCTTAATCTCCTCCTTAGCTACTCAAATAGCATTTTTGTTTAGTTTTCTACCTCCTCTTCATCACAATTACATTCATCAACATACTCTCTACAAATAATGCACCAATTACCTTCCATTTCTTGCTCTCCCTTTCTCTTAAATAACGATTTTATTAAATTTCAAATATACAACCGCTTGTCCATTTCACTTTGCTCTATCATTGCATTTACTATTAGTAATACGAATTTTTCAGAGGTGAATTATATTGGATGAGTTTTTATCTTCCGCTGCATTAGATCCGGGTTCAATCGGGCCTACATTCTCGCCTATCCAACCCTTTCAATTTCCTACTGGTCCCACTGGTACAACGGGTGCGACTGGGCCTACTGGATTGACTGGTCCCACTGGTATTACTGGACCGACGGGGGCAACTGGGCCTACCGGAAATACTGGTCCCACTGGTATTACTGGTCCTACCGGAAGTACTGGACCTACGGGTATCACAGGACCAACTGGTATTACTGGTCCTACAGGCATTACTGGACCGACTGGTATTACTGGTCCTACAGGCATTACTGGACCGACTGGTATTACTGGTCCTACAGGCATTACTGGACCGACTGGTATTACTGGTCCTATCGGGCCGACTGGACCAACTGGGCCTACCGGGCCAAGCCTGTCTTTCACTCCACTTGCCCCAAGCCCCACTGCTATAAATCTTCCACCAAATACAAATAACTTAACGATTATGGAGGTCTTTGTCCCTATAGAAAGAGCGGGTGATCAAGTTCTATTAAATGCAACAATTGGTACAGAGCTTCATGTTCAAACAGGAGCTACTGGCGCTTCATCATTTAACGCAGATGCCATTAATTATCAGTTATTTCGTGATAATTTATTACTGACAAGTACACCTGTATCTGGAAACTACGAAGTCGGTAATGATGTAAATATGTTATATCCATTCAACTCCACATTTACATGGATAGATTCCCCAGGGGACCCGATAGTACCACCAAGTCCAGTTCGTTATCATATCGTTGCGAATATAGGTAACTTGAGCGATACTATAACTTCGGCTCAAGTCGGAAATCGCGGATTTTCCGCTTTAAAGTTTCCACCTAGTCCGGTTTAACAGACCGAGCAGTTAGCTTTTGCTAGCTGTTCTTTTCCTGTAAAATCATACGACTTATGTTTTGAGTGCTAGGAGAAATCCTAGCCTTTTTTATTTGAAATCTAGAACACAGGATTTTTAGGCTTTATCACCATTTTCGCTCTGAATCGATACCCTTTACTTTTTAAGTAACCAACAAGTGTTAATGCACTTTTCCCAAACCTTTCTGCAATTGCATCTACCGTGTAACCTTTTTCAAATAGTTCTAAACTAATTCGTATTTCATCTTCTGTATAAGATACCTGACTTTCTACAGGTCTCTCGAGGATCCCAAGCTCCTCCAGTTTTTTCTTTATTGCACTTTCTGTTCGCTGGAGTCGTTTCGCGATATACAAATACGTATAACAATTCGCTTTAACCATACTTCTTAGTAATAATTCATCTTGTTTGATCCAAGGATCTCTCTCTTTTTTCCTTCTATACACATCCGCATCACGTTTGTCTTTCATCCATTCTGGTTCAGGTCCTAAAACTCCATATTCAACCTTTGAAAAATCAACTACCTGCTTATGCCGTTTTAACCAGTTCCAAAAATCCTTATAGTAAACAACCTTTATTTTTTGAGTTTTTGCAAATAGCTTTAGTCTTATAGGAAATGCGAATCTTTCATACCACGATTCGATTGTTTTATAATTTATTTGTAATACATCAGCTAATTGGAGTACTGTAAGTCCGTTAAAATGTAAACGTGGGTCACTTAAACCAATACGATTTGCTTTTAACTTTATCGCATTTACAGTACGCCCTAACTTTTTTGCTATATGTTTAATGCTGTATGTTCCCCAGGAATCCTCGAGATACGCTACCTCTTCTTTTGTCCAGAGAATAACTTTCCCCACCATTTCGCCTCCTTTTAGTATCCGGATGCCTGACGATCATGATTGATTTTATTTTTTTCGATATATGCGTTGTAAATTTCAATAGCCGAAAATCCAAGCGCTGCACCTAAGTACGCCAAGTCATTCATCAAGGTCATGTAATGTGCGGCAGTCCATAATTTGTTTTCATATAAATCGTTAAACACATCGATAATTTCTGTTTTTGTATTTCCTTTGCTATTACGTACTACAAAGGCATCGATATATTTATTCCATTCACGTTCTAATCCAATCGATAAAGCAAAGTGAAGTGCATCAACAAATTCGTCTAATAACGGATTGTAGTACTCCTTATCTTCTTCCATCATTTGACCCTTGTTACGTACACCTTTTGTAATCGGTTTGTTATCTTCACTCCAAAACTTATGACCGCGCCACACATGAAGTAGCTCACTTAATTCGTCACGAAATGATAATTTCTTTTCTTGAAACAAGGGCACGTTTTGTAAACTACGTTTTTCCACAATCTTGTTATCAAGGTCTTTTTGAAGCTGGAATAAATGAATGATGTTCATTGTTTTGCACGCTCCCCTTTTTTAAACAAATCTATAAAACTTCTCACCATTCTTTCTACACTTGCACCAGTTAAGGAATTAACAAAGGGTGCAGTTTCTGCGAATTTTAAAGAGTCCTTTTCAGGTATTCCCGCACAAATCAACTTTTCTTTTACAGCTTCAATAATTTTTACTCTTTTCTCGTTCTTACTATTGAACTGAGCCTCCACGACTTTTACAGCCTCATCCTTATAGCAACCATGCTTTTCCATGTAGTAATACACTTCTTTCCAGAACTCGTTGTCTTTTACTACAGTCATCTCGATCGCCCCCTTCTTATCTAACAATTACAAAGCTAACAATGACCGCTACCAACATATAAGAAACAAATAACGAAATAGACTTTTTACGTAAATTTTTAATCTGTTCCTGTAATTCGTTATTTTCTTTCAATACACGTTTTGCGTAATTGTCTTTCACTTTCACCTGAGACTTGTATAAGTCAACTTCTAACTGCAAATCACGATTCTCTTGCATCACATCTTTTAATTGTTGCTCCGAATTGTCCAAGTACACTACCGCCTTTCGTAGCTCACCTTTTGCTACTTTCCTTTTTTGCCTAACCATTTCACGTTTTAATTTTTCTAGTTTCCGATCACTTTTCCGATTTTCGTACCCCTTTCCTTGCTGTCTACCACCCACAATCGCACATCCTTCCTACAGCTTTTTATTTTCTTAAATGTTCTAAAAATAGTTCATTGAAATTCTCGTTTTCTAGTTCTTCTAATCGCTTCTGTACACGTTCTAAACGTACCGGACCCAAACCTAACACTTCTTTTACTGCACGTAATGCTAATGTTCGGCCATCTTTATACGATAAAAGGGATACTTGCTGCACTTCACCTCTGTGAAAACTTTGCCGCTCCCTTGTTTTCTTTCTCTCACGTTCACTCGCCCGGCGTTGTTGACGGTTCAAGGCGTTCATCGTCTTCCCTCCATTTTTTAAAGCAACTGCTAAGTAGTAATTCTGCGTATGGATCTTGTGGTACTGGGTCTAACACACCAGTCTTTTTATCTTTTCTTAATGAACTTACTACCCAAACCATGTTGTACGGTTCTCCAGCAATACTTCCTACAATTCTTGCCGGCTTTACACGTGGTAATGCTGTTGCATGACGCTTCGCAAATAATAATTTACGTGGTCCCTCTCCTCTTCCCACATGCTATTCCTCCCTTTGTTTAAGCCAGGACTCAACACTCATTTTCTCGCCCCATCGATAACCTACACTTCCTTCTGCCTCAATCGGAACTGGAAATCCTGGTACTGGAGGTTGCTCCATAACTTTTTTAATTTGTTTTTCTACTGCAACTACAATTTCCGGATCATCATCTATTTCAAAAATGATTTCATCGTGAATTTGTGCAATCATATCGGCACTTCCATGAGAAAGTACGCCTTCTTGTTTACCGATAGATTCATAAATTTCATTTTGTACTTTCTTCATAATGTCAGCGGCACTTCCTTGTACTGGTGTATTTGCTGCTTGTCTTTCAGCAGAGCCACGATCTCTTCTATTCGCGCTGTTAATACCAGGTAGCAATCTCATATATCCATAAATTGTTTGTACATAGCCTTGTTCCCGTGCTTCTAAAACAATCTTGCGTTGATACTCTGGTATGCGTTTGTACGCTGTTTTAACGGCATTCACGATCTGCGCACATTCATCTAATGTTTTACGAATCATGTATTTCGTTTTAAATGTGAACTGTAGAGCGTGTTCCGTACCGCCATAAGAGATACCGAAGTTGCCCGCCTTGGCATCTGTACGTTCTTTCTTTACAATTTCAGCCTCAGACTTTCCAGTCATTACAGATGCGGTTTTACGGTGCATATCGCCACCTGTGTTAAATAACTCAATCATGACCTCATCGCCTGATTTCCATGCCATTAAGCGAAGCTCGAATCCTGAGAAGTCAATGAAGAATAATATCTTTCCTGGTTTAGGTACAAAAAAATTTCTTATCTTAAACTCATCATTATCTGGTCTCGGTACGTTTTGTCCATTTGGGTTAAAACTATTTAAACGTCCTGTTTCCGTAAATGGGCTGTACCCTGCATGGATCCGTCCGCTCATGAAATTCAAGTACTTTTCACGTCCTATGATGTGCGAAGAAAGTAACGTCGTGTATTTTTGAATTTTCTTTAGCTGGTCAATAACTTCCAGCGCTTGTTCTTTATAAGGGTGCGGTTCACGTTTTGCGATGCGTATTGCGCCACGTTCTAATTTATCTAAGATAGGGTCCTTATCAGGATTGGTATTTTCCCAATTTTCAGGTAATGGAACACTGAGGTACTTTTCCTCATCGATATCTTTTAGCTTATTCTCAAGCATAAATGCCATATCGATAAGTGCCTCTTGATCAAGACTCGCACCTGTTTTTCCATATTTGGCAATCGGTATTTTTAAGTAATCAAACATTAAGCTTTTCACTTCGTTCGTTTTACCTGATTTACCGGTATTTATATCAATATTGAACGTTTCTTTCGCGATTTGTTTAATACGTTCAGCCGCTTGCTCTTGCATAATTTCTGCTTCTTGTTTCTTTTGCGTTGCAAGGTTTGGATCCCAATTCATCCCCCAATATTCCATAAGGCCGATAACACGCATGAATGGCATTTCAATCTTATGGAGCCATTCCTCATATCGAGGAATTTGAGCTGCAATTTGAGACCAGTATTCGTAATGCTGCACAGCATAATCCGAGTCTTCAGCTGAGTAAAGCAGCCCTTCACCTTTACTCGCATCAATTTCGTCAAAGAAATTGACCCTGTATTTCTTTAATAGGGCGGAAAAGTCGTTCATCGTTACACCAAAAATGTGTTTCGTAGCTGGTTTTAAACCCCATCCGCTTGTAGGCTTTTTTGAATTGTTAATCTTTTGAGGTGCTACAATTTGTAAACACCGCACCCACATGATCAATGGATCTGCTACTTTTCCTAAAATATACTTACCGTACTTTGCTGCGTATTTCGTTTCAAAAGATAAGTTAACCGCAATCTTTAGTACATTTTCATTTTTAAATAAGTACTCATCGAGTAAATCTAGTACAACTTTTCTAGCTTCATTCCTATCCATACTTGGTTCAAATACTTGGCCAACTTTATGTGATATTGGAACAACTCTTGATTCATGCGCCGCTGCTGATAAAGATACGGTACAAATTTCCCCTTTCCACGGATCTAACGGTGTTTTTAAATATGCTTTTTCTAAACTTTCTCTTTGTTTTTCTGCTTCTTTCTCATCAATAGCACCTATAGCACATGCTTTTTCTATATCTTCAAACGCCTTTTTGTAATGCGCTCTAATTTCTTCACTCGCTGCAGTCTCCCAGTCAAATCCTGCTTTACCTGTTTGTATACAACGCTCAAGGTATTTCTTTAACTCAGAGACTGTAAGAATAGCTTGGTAATCTTTCACTTGTTGTGGTTCTACTTTTGGCCAAACAATATCGAATTGCCCTGGCTTCTTCTTTTTTTCCATTTCTACCGCTAATTTCGATTCCTTTACCGGCACCTGTTTTTTACTACTCGCTAATGTTCTTGGTTTCCCGAATAAACTTCCAAGTTTCATATTTTCACTTCCAGTCATATTTGTCTTGCTTGTCCGTATAATTAGTAGTACTCATCTTTTATATGATCAAAGAGACCTTTCTTCATGCAATACGCAATATATGCATTAAATCGTGGCGTTTTTCGATAGCCACCGCTTGTTAGAAGGATCATCCTCATTTTCGCTAATTGATTTACGATTGCTTTCGCTTCTTCTTTATCGATAGATAGCATTGCTTCAACATCACCAAGTCGTAAGTACTTCTGCTGAGCAAATAGTTTGATAAACTCATAGAATTTCATTTCGCCTGTTAACGTATCGATTTTCTTAAGATCTGCCGTAAACTTCTGGTATCTTTCTTCTGTCATTTCTTCTTCTTTTATTGCTAAACGAGCATAGTAATTTAAGCCGCAACCTGGAGCATTGTATAAAGCTTTTAAATACTCCCCAATAAACTCAACGTGTCCCGGCCAAACTTGAATTCTTTCGCCTGATTCATCAACTGAATGCGTAAGAGCTGCAAGTGCAACTGCTAATCTTGCTACTTTATTCCGCTGATCTGAAGGAGAAACAAGTGGTATGTCATTCGCATTTCCATATACTTTCGCAAGGTCTGTCGCAACCTCCAGTACTTTATCAATCGTACCGTCTGTAAATAGCACGTCCTCCGGCTTACGTGACCAAGCATATAAGATGTTATTTTTCAAAGTATCCTTCTGTATAATCGATGGATACGTAGCAAGCGTTTGGTTGTACAACTCAGGATCCACATCACTCGCTCTCATAAAAACTGCAAAGTCAAAACGACGTATATCCTCGTTATTGAAAATATCTTTTAAACTTTCTGCGCCTTGAGAGTAATCAGCAAGTCGTTTCCCTTTCGGTACGTTCCCTGACATGATGGCACGTACTCTACAAGGTGTTTCAGCTGTTACAGCTCGTTTTACTTCCAGCTTCCCGTCAGAACGAGCGAGCGTCATTTCACCATAATCATCTTTCGTAATACCTGTATCTTCATCGATCCAAATCATTTCTTTGTCCGCTAACGGCCATGCCCCCCAAACGATGTACCATGCACCTTGAGCACCAGATTGTTCCATCTTGTACGTTAGACCTGTACGAGAAGTACTTTCCGCATTCACGCGTGTTCCAAGCCCTGCATATTTCATTACTTTTTCAATGAGCGCAGACTTACCAGTACCTGTGTCACCAACGATTTTCAATTCCACCCAACCACGTAACGGATTTAAATCCCACGGTACTTTAAAACGTAAAACACTATGAAGTGTTAGCAATACTGCAAGTAGCGTTTCGTCACGTTCTACAATGTGTGTTACGTTGTACGTTAAATCGTTACAAATGGCTCCTAATTTTTGTTCAATCGATTCTGCTGTATAATCAGCCGGCTGAAATGTTGCTAAATCTTCTTTCACTTGTTCATTTAGCTCAAAACTTTCAACCACATCCTGAAGCGGTACCGCACTCTTTACAAGTAGTGTTGACTCCTGATTCTTTGGATGTGGGTATACATAACCTGTTAATTCGTAGTACTTATTCTCACTTACGTTTAGTCCATTTACGGCGTACACTTTTCGTAGTACATAATTCCCTTTATGTTGCTCTTGCTTTTCGTCATCTTCTTCAGCCATCGGGATTACAAGCAACTCTTCAACGTTCATGTTTTCTAAAATATCGGTATTGTATTTCGGACAATTTGGAATGCCTGATATTTCTCGTAAAATGCCTTTTATATTATCGTCACCTACACCTGTCATTTGAATAACTTCCCGATCACTTACGCCCAGGTCTTTATATCCTGTATGTGTATGGATGTCGTATAGAGGGCAATGTACCTTTTTACAACTTTCTCTGCCCCAGCAATGGTACTCAATGTTTTTCGGAATGATGTAAGGCGTATGCTTTTTCCCTGCAACCATGACACGTGTTTTTACAAGCTTTCCAGTGAGATCCGCATTGCCTGTCTCTGCTAAATGAAGTAACTTTGCATTTTCTTCTTCCTCAGCATTCTTCTTAATGCAATGACACATATCACCAGCACACGCTACACGTTCATAATCTTTGCTTCCCGGTTTCTTTTCGCCATGTAGTGAACGAATAAACGCGCAACCAAATTTGTATGTATTATCACCGCTGTATACCGCATCGATAACACTTCTCGTATTCGCAACACGTTGTTGCTTACCATACTCGTTATCCTCAGATGTAAATTTAAGCACCCAGTCTTCCAGCTCTTTCATTGTTTCTTCTCTCGTGTAGCCAGCGTCTTTGAAGTAACATGCAAGCTGTACTGTTGCCTGGTTTCGGTCACCGTCTTTTTTCCATCCACCATTTAAAATATCAACTACACATGCCGGTGGTTTATCTTTCTTAAACTGGAATTCTTCTTTCGCATACTTACGAGCACTCGTTGCTGCAGCTTGTTCATATTCTTCTGTCTTATTTATTAGTAAATACCCTGTACGAGGTCTGTATTTCATTGCCTTTTTACGTTCTTCTGCCGTATAAGGTAGATCGTCAGCATGTCTTGGTGATTTCGCTAAATCTTTAATTTCTTCCAGTGTTAATTTGTTTAACTCATTTACACTAATTTCTGTTTTAAATAGGTTTGTTTTATGATGCATACTGTTCGGTAAACGAATCATCCGCTTTTCTGTATACACCACAAGGTCTAGTGACGTGAGTCCTAGTCTATGTACTAAGTACCCAGCCATATGTTTGAAGATTTTATGAAGGTCGTTTCTCGGTTCAATACCGAGCGCATCGGAGCTTATTAAGATGTGGAATCCTTTTGATCCAGAAAAGTAAATCCACATATCCGATTCACGAATGTCCATTTCTTTCGTAAAAAATTCCACCAGCTTTATTGCATCCTTTTGGCTGACTGATGGGTCTTCCGCATGGTCAAGGTCAAAATATAGGGGAGCAATAAATGCCTCCCCCTTTACTTTTGTGTCGTTCGCAAATCGTTGAACTGTAGCAAAGCAATTGAAATTGAATGCCTCTCCCGTTTGGAATTGCTTCACTTCAGAGGAAGGGATTCGTTTCCACGGAATGCTTCTACCGTTCTGATTGCTGTACCATGCGTCTACATATTGATACTCACTTGTTTTATCTTTCTTTTTTGCCATTTGTAGACGCCCTCCTTAATTATTCTGAAGCTTGTTCTGTTTCTTCTACGTTAATTCCGTAATCTTCTGGTTTAAATACACCAACAGGTTGGAAGTCGATACCGATCCACTGGTTACTAGCGTTTGTACGACTTTTACGTTCTGTTGTTACTAAGCGTGTAACAATTTTATTGACACCTAATTTAGACGGAACACCTAGAGCCTTATATTTCCCTGTATACACATTCATCGCAAAACGCCCGAAAATAATTGTGTCTGTTGGGCTAAAGCTCATTAAGTAGATACGAGGGAAGTCTTCTGGGCTTAACGTTGATACTGGAACAACTGACGCCATATAGCGAAGTTGAATATCATCTAATTCATAACGTTCTTCTGCTTGAGGATTTTCAGCTAGCCATTGATTGAATACAACTTCCGCATCTTCTTTTGTTTTTTCCGCCACGATCAACTGACCATCTTCAGGAGAATCTTGTTTCCCCCATACAGACCAACGTTGCTCACCGTATCCGATTACTACATCAATATTGTCGCCGTACATTACATTTTCATCATCTTTTTCTACGAAATTCCCTTTCTTGTTAACCGTTAACCACTCGCCCATACGGACGAAATCCATATCAAGACCGTTATTCGCTTCAACGAATCCCTGCTTTGTTTCTTCTAAAATTGCTGAAATATAATTGCTGCCATCGTTTCTTTTCGCCACCGCGTTATTTTGTACCACTACTTCATTTTGATTTGTTTCTTGTGTCATTATTTTTTCCTCCCGCGCCCCTGTAGGCCATGTTTTTTCCATGCTTTTCGTTTTGCTTGGCTTTTCTTTTTTCGATAGGTTACTTTTCTGTTATACGAAATCTCGCAATCTTTCGAATCGTATTCCGGAACCTCAACCATTATCGGGATTCCTCGTTGAAGAGATAAACTTTTACCGGATCCTCTTGCAAACACCCTTATCACTTTTTTAACGATTTTTTGACCTGTTTCTTTCAAACCCACTTACTTCACCTCTTTCGCTGAAGCAATTAGTTCTGTGATTTCATAAAGCGCACCCACATATTCGTACTTTTCCATCGTTATCACCCCTTTCACCAAGGCATGTCATTTAAGAAATTAGCCACTGTATCGCGTTCTGTTTTCGGCTTTCTTGGTACCGTTAACCCGATTCTGCTGTATACTTTCCTACGGCTGTGATATTGGTCCTTAAATACTCCAACATTGTAGTCAACGTAATCGAACCAGTACGCTTCTTTATCCGGATTGTTCCGATCTGGACGCATGATACGTCCAATTTCTTGCTCTACTGATGAACCACTATTACTCTCACGGGAGTCACCACGTTTCGGCATTACCATGTGACCAACTACTAAATGCTGCATGTCCAGTCCTTCACGCGCTAACTGAGTGGCAAACAAAATATCTACTTCTTTTCGGTCGCAAGCTTCTAAAATGTCTTTACGTTGCTGTTTTGTTACTTGCCATTCACGAATTTCTTTTTCTGAATACTGAGCAACCTTTACTTGCCAACCGTACTTACCTTGCTTTTTATCTAGAGCATAACCACTATCGATAAACTGCTGTGCATGCTTTTCGCTTTTTGCTTTTCTCCAGGTATAACGACTAATACCTCCGTGTACTACAGCTGTTCTAACATCGATACCAAATCTAGCTTTTGCCATTCGTTTTACGAGTTCTTCAAGTACGAAACAGTAGCGAACTGATTCTGTTATAACAATAGATGGCCCTAAACTTGCAGACTCAACAATATTCTCAGCAACTAACTTCGCACGCTTTTTATCAGAAATGAGGTGCCTTATTAGATCTGTGTAATCAAGATCTTCTCCACCAGCATCCACACTATCAATCTCGTTACGGTTACTTGCCGTCTCGTAATTGAACTCGGTATATACGAATTTCACTGTCGGTTTTATCAGTCTCCCAGCTTCATACATTCCGTCTCTGCTAATCTCATACACTTTTGGACCTACACCGTTGTACATATAGATTTCTAATCCATCTTTTCGGGAAGGTGTTGCGGTGAGGCCGATCACATTTTCAGCCGTTAACTTCCCAGCCGTTTCAATGAATTGTATTGCTGGAAAGTGATGGGCTTCATCCACTACTACCGTCCCGATAAAATCATTTAGTGCATCGATTATTTGTGGATTTCGCTGCAAGGTTTGTACTGTAGCAACGATTAGTTTACCGTCTCCCCAGTCATGCACGCCGTCACCGAAAAATCCGATACGACCGATATCAGGCATTGTAGCCTTAGCTCGCTTTGCGGATTGATACATTAAGTCTTTTGTATGCGTAAGCCATAATGCTGCTTTACCCTTTTCGTAAATGTAGCGCATGCCCATTACGGTTTTACCTGAACCAGCCGGTGCTACACCTATTCCGTTTTCTTGCATAAGTGCTTCAACCATCGGTGTCTGGTCCTCTTTTAATACAAACCCGTCATCCCATTCCCCGAAACTAACATCTCGGCCATATGAAATCTGTGAGGTAATAACTTTACTTGGGTCGTAACCTAAGTTTTTCAGTACCTCTTCTAGCTTTGACAAGAAACCTCGAGGCGTAACAATATCGCCTCTGTCATATACAAACAATTCAAGTTTTGCTTGTACGCCCCATGTTGGTCTACGTTGTTTTTTTGCTTTCAAATACGCTGGATTATCAAATGATAGCGCCTTAGTAATTGCTGCCTTAAGAGGTGTACTAGCACCTCTTATTCGGATGTTGTGTTTTACAAAGATTTGTAGCAAGCGAGCACCCCCAATAGATCGTAAGAAGGTTCGTGGTATGTAAGTCTTGGAAGTGGTACACAGGGAACCGTCTGACTTTGAAATTCTTCAAGTTTTATATGGTTCACGTTTCGTTTTTTCATATGAATAAGAGCTGTAATAAGTCTGAATGCGTAAGCCTCGTCGAGCCCCTTGCTTTCGTTTAGAAAACTGATAAACACTAAACCTAAATTCTTTTCAATAATTTGATCAAAGTCTCGTAAACCGATAATCTGATTCGGTCTCATATAATCTAGTGAAAATCTACGACTCTCTGTACGTTTCATTTCCGCTAATATATTTACTTCAGATGTTAGTACAATCTCATCGCCTGGACGGGTTGCACCTGCACCATCCGCTATTCTCATGCGCCATACATTAGGAACATGCCTCCAGCTTCTTCTGATTTCAGCTTGGAAGTCATCTCCACGTTGTTGACGTTCACGCTGTTTATTCCTCATTGCTGTTTGTTTTGGATCCATAGCAACCTCCTATGCCAAAAACTTCAGTAGATTCGCTTGCACATAAGCTTTTGCTTTTACAAGATCCGCTGATTCTTTAGCTGTTTCCCAAGCATCTTTTGTTTGATAAATTTTGATATCAATGGACGCCAGCTCTTGCTCTACGTCTGTAAGTTGTTGACGTTCTTCTTTGCTGTAATGCAGACGGTACGCATCACGTAACGTATCATTCGTTAGAGCTACTTTCTGATCATTCACATAAGCGTATTGGTTACGGCCTTCACCTTGAATCTGCATAAATGCTTCAGCTTCTTTTAACTCTACAGCTGTTTTAAGTTTCACTTTTTGTTTAATTAGTTCAGCTTTCTTTCCATAAGCTTCTTCACGCGCCTTACCTTTTTCAAGAACATCTTGTACTGCAGCATCTATTTGTTGTAATGATGCTTGTAATTCAAGTGGATCTAATACTCGAACGTAGTCAGTCGGTACTTTCTTACCTAAAATTTCAGTTGCGGCAGCAAGTAACTTTTCTTTCCCATGGACTTCTTGTAAGCTACGAATTTGATTATTTAATTCAGTCATTTATTGAATCCTCCTCAGGATTTGTGCAACGTATCGGTCGAACCAATTTTTCAATTGATACTTTTTCTTTTAAAACCTGTTCAATACTGATTTCTACAATTTCGATATCTAAAGCCCACTTCGGTGTGTAGCCAGCAACCTTCAACTTTAGAGGAGTAAAACCAACTACAATACCGTTCCAATTTGTTTTACAGTCTTTCTCTTTTTTACTAGAAATACATAATTGCACCGGTGTACCTTCACCTAATTCGTTTTCATCAAATTGCGGTTTAGTAACAATCACGCCCGTAATCCCTCCTTTGCCTCCGCTATTTTTGTTAACGCTATTTCCACCACATCAGGATTAATACAATCTGTCTTCGCTATACTTTCAACAATCGTATTAATATCAACTAGCACATCTTCTCCTGTTTCCGTTTGAATTAATGAGGCAAACTCCTCCATCGCATACGCTCGTTTCTTCTCAGCTTCAATCCGGCTACGGTCAAGTACTTCTTCACCAGGTTTTGCACTTTGAAGCGGAATCCGTTCTAAATCAAAAACACGGGGTGCTTTCACATCGATTAGAAGAACAGAAATCTGTCTTCGCATCTCAGCCTCTGACGCTGATAATCGTGTCAGGCTTCCATCATTCACAAAAACTTTTCCATCAGAACGTTCATAGATACCGAAACCTGTATGGTCATGGCCACACAAAACCAAATCCGCCTCTGTTTTTACATCCTGTACTTTTGTGTACCGGTCAAAAGGTGGATCGTGATCAAGTAGCATGCCGTGTGCTACGTGTATTTTTGTTGACTCATAATCTTCAATAACTTCTGGAGAATAACCATATCCAGCTTTATCAATTCGGTCACTGTATGGTGTAAATGTTAGCTGTACATGATTACCATCTTGATGAAACATATGAGCTTGTCCAGGATCATTAATGACTGTAAGCTGTGGAACGATTAACTCCAGTACTCTAAGGCTTGTCCGTTCATACGTTGCAAGATTGTACCCGTAAATATCGTGATTACCAGCTGTTGTATAAATTGGAACTGGACTCTCTTTCAATACCTTTGCGAATTCTAATAACACGCTTGTTGTAACCTCAGGCCTATCAAACGTATCTCCAGGTTGAATAATTGCTGTCACACCTTTGTATTTAGCTAAAGCAAAAACCTCACGGAACTTCGCAATTAAAGCCTCTTTGTAGTTATCCTTACGATTACGAGGGTTTGTACCTCGTATATGTGGATCACCGAAATATAGAAACTTCATACTCTCACCTCTGCTTTTTCGTACTTCGCGTAACGTTGTATCTAAAGTAATTCCACCTTCAACAATGTGGTGCATCAGTGAAGGTTACTTGATTCTTTTTTCTTGATAACTTGTTTTGTGATTTCACCTGTCTCAGCATCTAACGTCAAATCATCTTTACCGTTAACACCCAATTCAGAATGAATGTCAGCCCATACTGCATCGTGCCATTCCTCTAATCCTTTTGTTGCATTTTCTAATTTCTTTTTATATTTTTCTTTAATTGGTTCAAGTTCAGCCTTTAATTCCTTAGCTACAACTTCCTTAATAGCTTCCGTTTCTTTACGAATTCTACGTAACTCGCGTACTTGTTCTTCAGTTGCTTTACCTACAACTTCCTCTGTCACTTCTACACCTGCTACCGTTGCAGCTAATTCTTTTACTAAGCACTTAATACACATATCCAAATCTCCCTTTCTATAAAGCAGTTACTATGCTTTTTCCTTGTTTTTGAGTCACACCAAGTGCTACGTCACCTATCTCAGCTAAATGAGTACTGTGCGTAATTAAAATGATTTGACGTTTAAATTTCGTACTATACTCCTTCAAGAAATACGCCACATTTGGTGCGTATTCTTGACTCACGTGCTTTCCAACCTCATCTAAGAATAACGGTCCTCTTACACCACTAATTTCTCCAACAGCCAATCTGAGCGCTAAACTAACTACGTCTGCTACACCACCACCGCGATCATAATCAGGTGGCTTTAATTGTGTCCGTACATCCTCAGACTGTAGCCAATACTCTGCTACCGGTTGATTACCTTTTACGGCAATTTCAATTTCGAATCTGTAGTCTTTATCAAATACAACTGTAAGAGCTGACGTAACAATTTCTTCTATACGACGTTTTGCTTGCTGCCTTGCATAATCACTTGTCTTTTGAAGAAGAATTTGTACTAAATCAAACTCCCCTAGTTGCTCCTCAGCTTTTGCTTTTCTTGCTTCGGCGCTTTTTTGTTGCTTAACTAACAAATCACGTTGACCGATTTTCATTTTCAATTTATCGCTTGCCTGACGGATATCCGCTCTTGCTTTTAGAAGCTCGTACATAAAAATAGCCTCCTTATACCTGCGGGATGAGTCGTTCTACATGCTCCAGGTTTTCTTTAACTGATGTATCAAGCTTATTGATTTCTTCCTGGATCGTTTCAGGCGTTACCCCGTACTGCGCCATTTGTTCAGCGATTTCCGTTAATTGCTTTTCAGCTGAAGATTTTTCCGCCTCTGCTTGGATTTTTGCTGTTTCTGCTTTCTTTAAATTTGCTTTTGCAATTTCAATACGTTGTTTTAATTCCATTACTCATTTCCCCCTTCAAGTTGTTTTGATAGTAAATTTTGTAGCTCTGATTCAAGAAACTTTTCTTTATCTTTTAAATGCCCAATTATGACATAGCGAATAACTGTATCCAGTTCTTTACGATTTACCATATTTAATTTGTGAATACTGTGATAAACATGATGCCTACGAAGATCTATTTCAAATTGACCTTCCCCACTTTCTAGCGCAGCTAACGTTGACCGCACTTCAGAAAGTGCTGTATTTAAACGTCCAACAGTATTAACGTACTCATCAATTTCTTTTGTATTTACCAACACTAATCACTCCTCAATGAGAATGTTCAAAAGACATCGGCGATTCACATAGCGGACAAACTCCACCAGCCTCGTTCCATGTCTCTTCCAATTCCTTTGTGTAATTGTCAATGTGCTTTTCATATAGTTCCAATGTGCTTGTACTATGACGTACTCTTTGATGCCAGATTATATAGTTTCGTAACAACTCTTTTAATTCAGCTAAATGAGTGACATTGTTCTCAGCATTTGCAATCTGTATTACCACTTCTCTCGGAACATTTAAATGTTCCGCACGACTTGTCCAGCTCATATAATAATTGTGTATATTCTGGTATTTTTGTAAGAGCACACTTATTTGACTTAGTTGTGTAATACTTGTTTCACATTCTTGTAGTTGATCTGACGCATTACCAGGTACAGATAATCTTTCTACATCCTTACTTGTTTTTTCGTAGCCTTGTTTAACCACGCTATGTTGTACATAGAGTTTCTTTAACTCATCCGTTTTCTTTACTTCCTCTTCAATCACAGCTACATTAATGTTTTCAATTACAGTTAACCTCTCGACCTGTAATTGAGCTTCTTGTAATACTTGACTATACTTCTTATAGTTTTGTGATAAGATAGAAAGCAAAGAATATATTTCCTCGGATTTAGTAGAATCTTGTAACAAGTTACTTACTTCTACTAATCCATCAAATTGTTTTAATGTTTCAGTCAATGTCTTCTTGGCGGTGGACAGTGACTCGTATCTTTTTTGTAAGTCCAGTAGTGTTTGCAGACGCTGCTGGTCTTTTTCTGTTTCTTCAAGTATTTGTATAAGAACCGGCACTTTTGAGAGTCTCTCATCCTCAACAAACGCTACACGGAATTTTTCAAATGCTATCTGTTGTTGAGTTTGTAGTTGCTGCAGTACCTCTTTCTTTTTATGCAATTCTTCTACATGTTCCATCAAACTTTCAGCTGTTTTTAACTGCTGTACTTTATCATCCACATCCAAGTACTCGAGTAAGTTACCTGCTAATCTCTCAATTTCTTTTTCCGCTAGTAACCTCTCTTGCCTTGCTGCGTATGTATCTTTTGAAACACTTTTTACCGCGAGATCGACAGCTTCTGTTCCTGCTAACTTACCTAGAACTTTCGCACCCGATGATGGTGTTTCACTTATTAAGAAAGGTGCTTCAAGCTGGAATGCAAAGTTTAAAGCAGTAACAAAATCCCCAAATGTTTGCTTTGTGATACCGAGCAATTGTTTTACTTCTTCCGGTACCTCTGACTTCTCAAATACACTTCCCGCATCTCCAGGATCCGTTTGGATTCTGTACGATGTTTTTCCTTTTCTACGGTGCTTTGAAATAATAATGCCGTTATCCATGTGAATCGCTACAGTAGCCTGTTCAACTGATTTGTTTACAAAAGCCTCACCTTGAGGTTCGTTAAATGCTACCCAGCGAATCGCTCGTATTATGGATGTTTTACCACTATCAGATGGTCCAGTAATTACATTTAGCCCATTTCCTAAATTGAAATGACTATTCGTATGTGATTGGAAACCTTCCACGAAAATCTCGTTAATGTTGGCCAACACGTCCACTCCTTTCTGTTAGCTTTAACATGATGTTTACCGCTTGTTCTTCTGAGCCATTCTTGAAGTAATTTTTACTTTCGCAACATACAGCTTTTACGTCTTTTGCTTTTACTAACCGAGTCGCATAAGTCACGTACCGTTGCATGTGTATCACCTCCTTTCAATAATTTAACTTGCCTTTACTTCTGTTTTTTTCTTTCTTGTGACCGTTACTTTAACACCTAAATATTTTTCGTAAACTTCTTGAAATAGAACTTCCTTTTTCTCTGTACCGTAGTACTCGTTACGGATGTATAAGCCGGATGTCTTTTTCCCCACACTCCTCAGCCCCCTACAGTTTTTTCTACGTAATGAGGATAATGCTCTAAAAATTCTTCTTCTGGTGGAAATCCCAGTTCAAACGATTGTCTAATTTCTTTTTTACTGGCGTTTTGCAAGTAAGAGGGTAAATAAAAATGTTCCATAGGGAACCCAAGTACAATTGCGATTTGCAAGGCTAATTTCCCACCCGGATCGCGTCTACCAGTCTCTAAATCTGCTATATGACCAGGAGTCACACTAACCTTATCCGCTAGAGCCGCCTGCGACATACGTTTTTTTCCACGTAAATCCGCTAACCAAGTCCTTTTCATATGTCCACCTCCAGACAACCTTTAATGATTTTTATTATACTGGCTTTTTGCAAGTAAGTAAAGTGATTTTTCAACTTTTTCATAAACACCTACCTACTTTTACTTGCAATATGCGTGTATTTACCATTGTGTAATTGTCCAATAAAGTGTTATCTTATATATAGATAACAATAAAAAAATAAAAAACGTTTTATATATTTTTATAAAATTTATAAAAAATAAAATCGATGAAAAATATAAAAAAGAATTTAACGGGGGTAAAAAGTATGGATATAGGAGCTCAATTAAAATTCTTACGAAATAGACGTGGTTGGACAATGCAAGAAGTCGCAGATCGTATTGGTAAAAATGATTCTACGTATAGTGGATATGAGACAAATAAAAGAAAACCAAACGCTGAGGTTCTTGTACAGCTAGCAGACATATTTGATACTACTACAGACTTCATCTTAGGAAGAACAGAAAATCCAAACGGTCTTAACTTTAATGTAAAAGACTTTTTAGATCAAGGCAGACTTCATTCTGATGGGGTAGAAATTACGGATGAGCAAGCTGAAATTGCTAATGTTTTATTAAGACAACTCCTACAAAGAAAGCAGCAATAAGTAAAAAAGGATTAGCCAGATGCTATTCCTTTTTTTGTTGCAATATAGCTGTAATTTGTTTGTACTGTTCCGGAGTAATCTGTCCTTGCTTATACAACTCCTCCATTAGATAATTCATATCACAACTTACTTTTTCAGCTCCGAACAACTCCCTAATTAAGCGTTTTGTTTCTTGTTTGGCCGTCTCTTTTTTCACCTTATTTCCTCCCCTTCATCCTTACCAATTTGTGAAATATGTATCAAGTGGTATAATTTTTCCAAAACCTCCAAAAACGTGACACGCCTATAAAAGACGAAAGACGCTACTATAAGTAGCGTCTTTTTAACTATTCATTTATATTACATCCCACCGGGATCGACCATCATTAATTGTACTTCTTTAGTATGTACAGTAGCTTTTTCTTTACCTAAATCTTTAGTCTGATCTGCACCAGCACCGATAACCCCAATTGATAACGCAAGTGCGCATAATGTAGTGACTAAAATTCTTTTCATTTTACAACACTCCTTCAGTTATTAAAATGCGCTTCGGAAGTTGCGCATATATTATACTTCCCGTTTTTTCAAATTTTTCTAAAGATTCCCTCGCGATAATTGTATCATTTTCAATTCTAGAAAGATAGTACATTTGGAAAGCAGATAGACCTTGATCTTTTAACCTTTCAAAAATTCTATAACCATTTTGCTTATCACCATATAAACACTCATAATAAGCAAGATCACCATCACTAATAAAATCAAAATCAATATTATCTAAATTAAATCCGAACTCAATATATAAAAAGGCAAGAGTCGTTTTAAAAGAGTTGTATTTTTGAGTTCCTTTCGGTGAACTTATACCTTCAAGGCATTGAATAGCTTTCAAGATATATTTTTCTGCCATTAATGGATTCTCAAAAATATAACTTTCACCTAAACAACAATATGCTGTAGCTTTTACTACTGTAAAATTCAATTCGGAATTTATAATCGCATAGCACGTAGCTCTACAGCTATCAATTTCATTGGAATGCAACTGAGTGTACGCAATTCGTTCCATATGCTGCATGCATAAACAATCTTTAATATAACCGTTATCCATCTTAGCGACATAAGCTTCTGCCGCGTCCGCGTATGATGACATAGCGCTATACCTTTGTTTATCATATTCTGCTGCCATTAGTAATGTATTTAATAATACCTGACATTCCAAATCTGATGAAACACGTGTTTTGTATATTTCTTCCAGAAGACTTTGTCCTTTTTTTCGATTCATATTCCGATGGTTATATAGATTGTATACATTTAAATATTTACGTACATCTTTTTGAAGCTTCTTGAAATCTGGATCTTTTGTTTCCATTTTGAACTTTTCGATTAACATATCTATAAGATCGTATTCTCCTGCTACCTGGCAATAGCTCAATGCTTTTCTTACATTCAAGCTAGTTCCACACTTTAAAATAAAATCTTTAATCCTTCTTGTTTGTTCTATGGGACTTTTATACACATGACGAACCAATTTTTCAAAAACATCAAATTTCATTTCTCCAGTTACAAAGGACAGACCATTTGTAATTGTTGTTCTACTAATACCTGTATCTTTCGCTAACTTTCTTGTACTCATGTTTTTTGACTGAATTGTGTTATTCAGTTCATTCATCAAAGCCCTCATCCGTATCCTCCTAAATAGAACACAAGACACAGCCCCTGATTTTCTCAACAAGAAAACGTTCCATATGGATTTAAAACTATTTGAAGTATGATATACTTGAGGCTGACTCATGGAAAGTTTTACCTACATTCGCTAGGGTAAAACGTCACAGTTGTGTTACCGCACTACTGTAACGCCGTGGGTCTTTTTGCTCTTTTTTATTATTTTCATCTTATCATAAAATTTAGAACATTCGTTTCACTCTTTTCTCACACAATGTTGAGAAAGTTTTTTCTAAATTTTTCAGAATCCCAACAAGAAACTTCCCCCATTATACTTCAGGGTAATGGGAGACTATTTGTCTTCTCGGTTTATAATTTTTGTCCCTATAAGCATACCGCAGATGCTGAAATTCGAGAGAAGAGCAAAGTAAAGATGGAGTCATTATTTACTTCAGCACAAGCATAATGAAACTATCTAGTCATTTACCATGAGAGCATTGCAGAATAAATTCCTAAACAGTAAAAGAATTTCTCTTAGTCCTCAAACCGTAAACAAATAGGGAATCAGCACTTGTTCCTAAGTTCTGACTCCCTTTTATTTATTCTTATATCTATCTGTTATACAGTTTCATGCGTTCCCTTATATAAAACTGCTATTGCCGCTACTATAAGAATCATACCCATAAAAGCAGGTGCGGCATGACCAAGTGATACATAGATTTGTCCTCCAAGAATAGGACCAATCATTCTTGCTAAAGCTTGAATAGATTGGCTTCCACCTTGAATCCTTCCTTGTTCACTAGAACTGACAGACTTTGAAAGCATCCCGTTGAATGAAGGTCCGAAAATTGAATCCCCAAAACCATACATCAGCATCCCAACGATAAGTAGTGGATAGAGTGAAAACAAAGCTGATGCCGCAATAAAACTGTATCCTATAATCTCCGAAACCATCCCAAGAATTGCTATTTGTTTATCACTAAGCTTGATCAAAAGCTTTGGCATGATAAAACTTTGTGAAACAATGTCTTGAAAGCCCAAAATTGAAAACATAAGTCCGATTAATGCAGGTTTCCAACTGAAAGTATCCATTGTAAATTGCGTGAAAATTGCTTGTAAAGATCCGTTAGGTATCCAAAGTAAAAACGCTGAGACAAGTAACCACTTTAAATTTTTCATGGAAAGTATGTTTGCTAGCTGTACAAAAGGATTTAACCTTACAAACGTAATCTCTTTCAACCTATTATTTTTTTCAAGGCTCTCAGGCATATATTTCATCCCATATACAACATTTATTAACGTTATGATTGCACCAAAATACATAGGTACAGTATCACCAAACTTGGCAAGTAATCCTCCAAGGGTTGGGCCAATGATAGTTCCCGCACCTACAACTGCACTCACCCATCCAAAGTATTTCGTTCTCTGCTCTTTTGGAATAATGTCTGCAAAATATGCGAAGATAGTACTTATGCTCCCGCCTGTTATTCCTTCTATTATGCGTCCAGCAAATAGTACCCATAAAGCTCCTCCTATACCAAAAACTAAGTACCCAATTGCAGAACCAAATAAGCATATTAAAAGTAATGGACGACGCCCATATTTATCGCTTAAAGCTCCGAGTACTGGGGCAGCAAAAAACACGCAAGCCGCATATACGGAAGTTAGTAGTGTAACAACTAATGCTTGTTCTTCTGAATTACTTATATATGGCTGTACTAAGAATGGAACTACAGGCATGATGATACTGAAACCTATACCACAAAGAAATACAGAAATAAGTCCGAATAGTAAAGCATGTTTATCTATGCTTTTTTCAGTTCCCCTTTCATTTTTCAATCTAAATATAGACATTTAACTTCTCTCCTAAAAAAATTGTTGCTTTGTCAACAAAATAATAACTCTATTTTGTTGATTAGTCAACAAAAATAAAATAATAAAAAAGCAGCCTATTCTCATTAGAGTAAGGCTGCCCGTAAAAGCCCGATTGGTGAGGGCTGATAATCAGTGGAGATGAAGCCCCCCACTGATTAAAGTTTCACTTTATTATTAAAATATATTACGATTTAATATGTATACCTTGTTTCTTTATTTCCGCATCCAAATGTCTACTATACTTTTCCACAAAGCTAATTATACTGTTGAATTCTTCTTCAGTTACTTGTTCAAATACAGCTTTATCTCGCTCTTGAAACTCTTTGTGCAGATTTTCATGGATTTTATAAATTTCTTTCCCTTGTTCGGTAAGCCTAAAATAAATTTCTTTCTTATTTTCTGACTTTTGGTAGCTTTCAACAAGGCCTTTTTGTATGAGCTTCTTAGTCATTCTACTTATAGCACCGCGAGTCACATAAAAAGCCTCTGCGAGTTGTGTCACGTTAGAATCTGCATTGTTTTCAATATATTCAATGCAGTGGACTTCAGAAGACTTAAAACCTTTAAGACCCTCTTCCATCTTATCTTTATTAAGCCAAACCAGCTTATTATATAATTCCCTGAAACCGTTCATGACCTGTTCTTCTTTATTCATGCCCTACCCTCCTCACCGCTCATTAGCACATTAAAACTATTATATTAAATTTCTGCTTACGTTTCGACAATATTGAAATAATTATTATAACATTAAAGATATGTGTAAAAATAGGCGCGTAAATAAAATAATTTTTAAACAGTAAATTTTGCAAGTTTATTTCTACTTACAGTAAACGGTAGACAAAAAGTAAGAGCTAAGATCATTTCTCTTAGCTCTTCTTTCATAAAACTATTTCACTTCATTAGCGACAAAAAAGTGCTCACATACACTTGATATGCGCTGTAAGTCCACGTTCCCACCAGATATAACAGCCACTACTTTTTTCCCTTTTATATAACTATCAACTTTCCCTGCAAGAAGTGCAGCAGTTGCTAATGCACCTGCACCTTCTACAACAGCTTTCCCACGTTGTAATAAATCTTTCATCGCTACTTCCAGCTCTTTTTCTGATACAGTTACAATATCATCTACTAATTCTTTTACAATTTCAAATGTTAATTCACCTGGTATTTTAACTGCGCAACCATCTGCAATAGTAGGCGCCTCATAGTGTTCTACGATTGCTCCTTTATCGTAAGATGCCTTCATTCCATGAACATTATCTGCTTGGACACCAATTATATTAATGGATGGATTAAAAGATTTCAATGCTACAGAAATGCCAGAAATAATTCCGCCTCCACCAATTGGTACAATGACAGTATCTACATCCCACATATCATCAAGAATATCTAATCCAATTGTACCTTGACCAGCCATTACCTCTACATCATCATATGGATGTAAGTATGTTTCACCTGTTTCTCTTATAATTTCTTCACATTTTGCCTTTGCATCATCAAAGGTTTCACCATGTAAAATCACTTCAGATCCATATCCTTTAGTTGCTTCAACTTTCGCCTGCGGTGCAGAAATTGGCATAACAATTTTACTCTTAATACCAAGTAAATGAGCAGATAATGCAACTCCTTGTGCATGATTACCTGCTGAACATGCAATTACACCTCTTTCTTTTTCTTGATCCGTGAGCCGCGACATTTTATTAAATGCGCCACGAAATTTAAAAGAACCCGTTAATTGCATATTTTCTAATTTCAAATGAATTTCTCCACCCGTTTTACTAGTCAAGTAAAAAGATTTTACTAATGGCGTTTTACGAGCATTTCTATCTAGAATTTTGTGAGCTTTTTTAATATCGTCTATATGTAATGGTAGTTTTCTAGTTATCATACTGACACCTCTTCCAATGTTCTATTCCTAAGTTTTCGTAAGTCGTAGCTCCTTTATACGAAAAGAAAAAGTCTTTATATATGTACCCCACTCTGAAATAAACACATTTGCAAACAATTTAACATCCTCTTCATATCGCGTTCTTTATAATGATTTAAACATGCAATTTGGATCCAATTATTCTTTTGTAAATAAGATGACTCATAATGAACGATGTATCCTTGTAATGCTAATGTATCGCCTACTACTTTAGAAGAATAATCTTCGCTCAATACAATAGTAAGTATAATTGGCGCGGCATGTTCTTTAGGTGAAACAAGCCTTAAACCCATATCAGTAATAACTTCTTCAACATAATCATATGTCTCTTTAATTTTTACAAATGCCTTTTCATCTTCAAATCTCTTCAACGCTTCTTGCAATGCATAAATTAAATTCCATGATTGTGAGTATGGAATACTTTCATTTTCTTCATACATGCCAATGTCCATATAGGCCGGCACAGCCTCGTTTATTTTTACAATGTGGTTATGAAAAACGAAAGAAATTCCTGTATATGATTTAATCGCTTTACCGCTAACACCACTTGCAAAATACACATCCTTCAAGTCTAATGGTATTGCTCCAATTGAGCTTATGCAATCTACACACAGTTTCATTTGATTCTCGTTACAAAGAGTATTTAGCTCGTTTAAATCGTTTAACATTCCAGTAGATGTTTCATGATGAACAAACCAAATCCATTCATAATTTCCAGTTGTCATAATTTCTTCTAATTCGGTATAAATAAATGGATCTCCCATTTCCTTTTTATAAGTATCAAAATGTAACCGTGCTCGTTTTGCATGTCCAACTAATCTATTACCAAATTCCCCATTTGTTAATACTAGTCCTTTCCCTTTTAAAGAACGTAACTGTAAAGCAATCGCATCATTTGCTAACGTCCCTGTTCCTAACATAAGCTGTACATGTTTTGTTTTGTCATGTGAAGTAACCGTTTTTTCACATTGTCCATCATCACTTGAAATGACTTAGAGCGATGGGAAATAGGTCGCGTAGAAAATGCCTTTCGAACGTTCTCTTCAATATCTACTGGACCAGGTAAAAACGTATATTCTTTCGTCATAATCCCCCCAACACTCGACTCTTCAAACATAGCAGGGGTAACATACATTGGCTGGAAAGCTGCTTCTTCTGTACCAACTAACGTATGGAAAGCTTTGAATCCCATTTGCTCATATAAAGGGAGTTCACGCGTTGTAGCAGAAATGAGTGCCAATTCATATCCATTTAGAAGCAAATAACGATGTAGAAAACGAATTAACCCTAATAACGCTCTTCCATTTCTATATTCACGTTCTACTGAAAGTAAACGAATTTCATACACTTTTTCTCCATGCTCTTGCAAATAAACATCTAAATTTGAAATTTTATAATCTAACGAAAATGGTCGTTTTCCCCGCACTGCGACCATACCTACTAATTTATCCTCATCTAAACAAATTAAATATGTATTTTCTTCATGAAACCGATCTATACGAAAGCGGTATTTCGTTTCTTCATGTTGCGGAATCTCTTCTACAAAAGTTTTATAATTCAATTTATGTATACTTTCAAATTCCCAATCTTGATCAGCAACTTTATAAATTAACCCCATGCCTTATCTCCTTTATCTATTTAATAAAAAATGATAAGTGGAGATTATCCCCACTTATTAAACACTCATTTTATTCTCGATTTACATATAGAAGAAGTACAATAATTATTCCACTTAATATAGTGGTAACAATAGAATAAGAATAAAGAATCATACAAATTGGTAAACAAGCAATCGTAATTAGTCCTGGCTTCGTAAACCCTTTAAATATTAAATAAAATACAATAAAAATGCCTAAGAGGGTAAGCGCTATCAAATAATCAAATGCGATTAGTCCTCCTATAAATGTTGAAATACCTTTACCGCCCTTGCCTTTAAATAAAACTGGATAAATATGTCCAATAATAACGGCCAATAATGTTAACATTACGAATGTAGGATCTTCAAAAAGATATTTTGCTACAGCAACAACGATTGCCCCTTTAATTGCATCACCTAAAAATGTAGCGATGAAATACCCTTTTCCATATACGCGCCCCATATTTCTTGCGCCAGGATTTCCGCTTCCTTCATCCCTAATATCAACGTTATATCTCAATTTTGTTACTATATAAGCGGTCAATATGTTTCCAATTAAATAAGAAGCCACCAAATATAAAAACTGCATACTATTAATCATGTAATCATTCACTTTCTACATGGGAATACATATACAATATTCAATTACTACGTATATTGTACGTTTTTAACATACATCCCTTTATACATTTTAACATCATATTTTTACAAATCATACAAAAATTCTCATACCTATTTTTAAAAATATATATCCCTAATTAAATAATATGTTCCTTTCACTGCCATTTCTGCCTGTGATACGAATGTAATTTCTTTCATACTTTCTTCACAGCATTTCTTAAATACAGCAAATATTTCAGGAACTAAACGCAATATACTGCCACTTGCTGCAATTGACGTTGAGTGCTTAAAGTTCAACTTGTTATAAACATTTACTGTAATCCTTGCTAATTCCTTTCCAGCTTGCATCATAATTTCATGCGCATCATCATTGCCATCTCTCGCTTCCTGAATAACTAATGGGGCGATTGCTGCAATTTTATCTTTAGAAGAAGTATATACTAAGCTTTTTATATGAGACGGTGTCAAAAGTTGAAACTGCCTTTGAATATTCAAACTCAATGGACAAAGACTGATTCCTTGATCGAACTGAATTGCCATTTTCTTTAAAGCTTGTAATGCAATCCAATATCCGCTCCCCTCATCTCCTAAAATATGTCCCCATCCACCGCTATACTGATATACTTCTCCTTTTTTTCCTATACAAATTGCACCTGTACCACCTATAGTTAATATTCCATCCTTACCTTTTAAAGCAGCTGCATGTGCGATCATTGCATCATTAAAAATTTCAATTTTTGTTCCGTATTTCTTTTTTAAACGTAATGTTAATTCATTTGTATTCGCTCCGCTTATACCAGCTAATCCTAAACAAACACAAACACAATGCCCATTTATTAAACTCTTCTGGCATTGATTAATTGCTTCCATAATATGCACAAGAGCTTCTTCAAAATCTATTAATATGTTTCCAAAACCACTGGTAGCTCTTACAAGTTCATTTCCGTCTTTATCAAATGCAATTGCCTCGGTCTTCGTTCCCCCGCCATCTACTCCAATCATATACTTCATATGTTCGCCTCATTTTCATCTGCGTATGGAGGGAATGTTATATTCCCTAAAATTACGGAATTCTTAGCACCTGTTGCGCTCGGCACATTACTCGGATTACGATGATACGTTTCGTTTGCTAAAATAGCAAATGCAATTGCTTCTTTCGCTGCTGAAGAATGACCAATATCTTCTTGTATACATATGCTACATTTCTCTTCTCTTAATCCATTCCGTAACATTTCAACAAGTGTATTATTATAACTTCCACCACCACCTAAAATCACCTCATCAATTTCATAATACGGCAAAATAAACGCCTTATAATGCTGAACAATTGAACATGCTGTAAACATCGTGACAGTTGCCAATATATTTTCTTTACTATGCTTTTTAAATCGATTCAATAATTCAGTCACAAACGCTTCTCCAAACTGTTCTCTACCTGTTGTTTTTGGTGGTTTCATGTTCAAAAATGGATGGTTCATACAGTATGTTAAAATTTCATCTACAACTCCCCCCTGCTTTGCAATCCAACCATTTTGATCATATGGTACATGAAATAATCTTTGACATACTTCATCGATTACCATGTTGCCTGGTCCAGTATCGAAAGCAATAACACTCTCTTTACTTCGTTTACTTGGAACCACTGTAACATTACCAATCCCACCAATATTTTGTAGTAGTCTATTTTTAGTTTGATGCCGATATAAAATAATCTCTGAATATGGTACAAGTGGTGCACCTTGTCCCCCTGCCGCCATGTCCATCGTTCGGAAATTCGAGATAACCGTCGTGTTCGTTTCATATGCTATTACTGCTGGTTCCCCAATTTGCAATGTTGAAGAAATAATATTCCCTTCTTGCTTTGGCTGATGATAAATCGTTTGTCCGTGAGAGCCTATTAAATCTAATTGTCTCAAAGGAAAATTGGCCTCTTTACAAACTTCCTTTACAGCATTGGCGAAGCATAAACCAAGTTTAAAATTTAAACTACATATAAGTTGGACATTCGAAGTTTCAATTGATAACGCTTGTTGGATCTCATTTTTCATATCATTACAAAATGGAACAGTAGTAAAATGGATGAGTTGGATTTTAGAATCTACACCACTTCCTTCTATATGAACGAGCGCTACATCTATTCCATCTAATGAAGTACCAGACATTACCCCTGCAATATACATAACGTGCATGACCTCCTATTTACTAAAAAACAATCATGTAAGTAACGAACGTACAACCAATCGAAAACAATATAAATCTAAAAAACAACTGAGCTTTCGATGCAAACGATCCATCAATGAAAGAAACAACTACCGTAAGCAAAACGCTTGCCGCAATACTTGTAACAAGCCAGATACTATGCATTTGTGATAGATTTAGCATGCCTAATAAAGGGACAAAAAGTAAATTTGCACAAATCACTCCAAATAATAATAAAAATACGCCTTTATAACTAAATTTTATATTCATTCTATTTCCCCCTTTCTAGTTTTAATGTGAAAGAAGTGATAGACAAAAAGTCTATCACTCAAAATAACAGCGTGCAGATTAAGGATTAACAGATTCCCCGTCACCATTTTTTTCAATTTCAAGCATATTTTTGTCGTACATTTTAAAGAATGGTAAATAAATAAGGAACGATATTGCTATATTTATAAAAACTAATACAATCGCACGCCAATCTCCACCTGTTGCTAAATATGCACCAATTGGAGCAGGTAGTGTCCATGGCGGCATAATATGCGTTGGTGTTACAAATCCCATCGCAGTTGCTGAATATGCAACAGTTGCTGTTACAAGTGGTGTAATGATAAATGGGATAATTAAAATTGGATTTAGTACAATCGGTAATCCGAATATGACTGGTTCATTAATATTAAAAATACCCGGAACAATACAAGTTCTTGATAATGCTTTCGAATATTTCGATCGACCAAATACAATCATAGCTAATACAAGCCCTAACGTCGCACCAGAACCGCCAATCCATATAAACCATTGATATAACGGCTCTGGTGAAATAAATGGCAACTGATCTGCTCCACTAGCAACTGCTTCACCATTTTTCCCTAGGTATACTTCCCATAATGGCCGAGCAACAGTTCCAACAACCGACACACCATGGATTCCGAATGACCAAAAAAACGTAATTAAAAACACTGGAATCATTACACCGAAGTAACTATCCCCAGCTTTTACTAATGGTGCTGCTAATTTATCAACAACATGGTGTAAATCAATGCTAAAAACGACAGTTACTAGACTCATTATAATAATAACGAATGCTGCAGGTATAAGTGCTTCAAATGAACGCGATACAGATGGCGGTACTTGTTCTGGCATTTTAATCATTACATTTTTCTTCTTACAAAACCTTAAAATCTCTACGGATAAAATAGAAACAATCATCGTCACAAATAATCCATGACCTCCGAGATTTGTCATCGGAAGCATGAATCCTTTTTTATCAATTAACTCAGGCGTTAATGTTAAAAGTAGTGAACATACCGCGAGCTGTGCTCCTGATAAAGCATCTAATTTATAACTTTTCGCTAAATTATATCCTATTCCAAATGCGATATATAAGGACATAATAAACATGGTTAAACGATATGGTATCAATATACTTGTTTGATTCTTTAATGCCCAAACTGATATAAAACTATCTTTCGGCAGTGGTGGAAATGCTACTATTAAAAAGAAGCTTCCTACTATAATAAATGGTAACGCCGAAATAACTCCATCACGGATTGCTTGTAAATGTCTCTGCTCAGAAAGCCTTGCCATCGGTCCAGATAAGTTTTTATCAAGAAACGTGACAAACTTATTCATAACGTTTCCCCCTAACTGATTAATTCATTTACAGTTTTTAATAAAGTCGGGCCGCCAAGCGGTGTGTATGCTTGCGGCGGTATGATGCCACACGGAATAGATTCCTCCTCTGCAAATTTTTTTACAGAGTCAAATCGGTGTCTTATTTGAGGTGCCACCATTACGACATCCCAGCCATTCTTTACTTCTTCCTCTACCTCATTCGTTCCAATTGCATGCACTTCCATGTTCACACCATTTTTCTCCGCTTCTTTTTTTAAAGCGTTTACAACAATTGCACTGGACATTCCTCCAGAACAGACGAACAAAACTTTCATTTATTAATCCTCCTATACTTATAATTTATTACCCTTCAAATGAAAGGAAGTTTCACTTTACTAACAAGCATATGAAGTAGTAAATGAATTTAGTTATAATGAAAGTAAATTTCATTAAAAATATTTTTCCTATTAAATTAATGTTTCAATATGCAATTTTCTCTATTGCAAGGTCAACCTCGCCTCAGATATTATTTTAAATAATCATATGATAGGGAGGCTTATAAATGATCGTTAAACGTTTATTAATGATATGTTGTATCGTTATCTTGTTCATCCCTTTCTCTTTCATTCCCCCTCACTCTACTTATGCTGAAGTAAATACTACGTACAAAAAACATGAATTACGTGCTGTATGGATCGCATCAGTTCTGAATATTGATTGGCCCTCAAAAACTGGCTTACCTATTGAAAAACAGAAGCAAGAATTTATAAGATTATTAGACGATGTAAAAAGCACTGGTATGAATGCAGTTGTTGTACAAATTAAACCAACCGCTGATGCTTTCTATCCTTCAAATTACGGTCCTTGGTCTGAATACATTACAGGAACACAAGGAAAAGATCCTGGTTATGACCCGCTCGCATTTATGATTGAAGAAACTCATAAAAGAAATATAGAATTCCACGCTTGGATTAACCCATACCGAATAACGATGAATCACACCGATATAAATCGATTATCAAATAATCACCCTGCAAGGCAACATCCCGATTGGGTTGTCCCTTATGGCGGAAAGTTATATTACAATCCCGGTATTCCGGAAGTGAAAAAATTTATAACAGAAGGCGCTTTAGAAATCGTACAAAATTACGATATTGATGCGCTGCATATGGATGATTATTTTTACCCATATAAAGTAGCCGGTGAAGAATTTCCAGATCAGAAAACGTACGAAACATATAATAATGGTAGATTTACAAATATAGAAGATTGGCGACGTAACAATGTAAATGAACTTGTAAAAGATTTAAATACTGCTATAAAACAAGAAAAATCATATGTAAAGTTTGGTATTAGTCCGTTCGGCGTATGGCGAAATATAGCTGACGATCCCACTGGCTCTAACACAACCGCAGGCCAAAGAAACTATGATGACCTTTATGCTGACACACGTGAGTGGATACAAAAAGGATATATTGACTACATTACACCGCAAATATATTGGAATATAGGTTTCACCCCAGCTGCATATGACATATTAGTAGATTGGTGGGTTAAAGAAACAAATAACAAACCGATTCACCTATACATTGGTCAAGCGGCCTATAAAATTAATAATAACTCCGTCCCTGCTTGGTCTGATCCAGAAGAATATCCAAAACAAATTGCATTAAACCGGCTATATCCTGATATAAAAGGTAGTATGCATTTTAGCTTAAAAGATATTAATAACAATCCACTCGGAGTTAAAGATAGACTTTCAAAAAACATATATAAACATCCTGCATTAATCCCGCCTATGCCTTGGCTTGATCATGATCCACCAAAACAACCGACTTTAAAAGGCGCCATTCCAAGAGATGAAGGTATTGCAATCGGTATCATTGACAATAGAGATAATGATTCTGCTTATTACGCTATTTACCGCGTGAATGGGAAAAATGAAGTGGATATACAAAATCCTAAAAATTTACTTACTACTGTAAGAAAAACAAAACTTGGAGAAATTTATGTAGATAAAACAGCAACTTCTGGAGAAACGTATACGTATGTCGTAACTGCAGTTGATCGATTGCATAATGAAAGTGTGGCTTCTAATCATACTACCGTTAGAGCAAAATAAAATCTCATAAAAAAAGCGCCTTAAAGCTGTGATACTTAGCTTTTAAGGCGCTTTTTGTTATTTATTCTTAAACTTCTCAGTCGCTGCCCTCATCTTCACATTTAAATCGTGATCAATCGAGTCGCGAATATCTCGCTCTACTACTTCCATTTCTTTTTTGAAATTTTCCAAGTAGATCTTCAGTTCTTCTTCCTTCTCTGGTCTTTGTGAAGGTGGTAATTGTACTACCAACGATAACATGGCCGTTAAATCTTTCATTAAGAATGTTTCAAGTTTATGTTGTTGTTCAAACATGCGTTGCTCTTGATAGTACGGAAGTGCATTTAATACCGAAATTGTAATATCATCAACCGTTCTTTGTAATGAAGGATTTATTGAGCGTTTATACGCTTGAATTGTATTTAATGCGTCTGGATAACGGTCATAAAAATACAATTTGTAAAATGATAAGTCTGTCGGTTTTACAGTTTGCTGCGTTTCTTGTCTTAAGAAATCTTTCACTTTCATCGCAGCCACATCAATATCTTCATTCGTAAGCTTTTTCGTAGTTTTTGCCATTACATGCACTTTTTTCTGCTTTTCTTTCGGTAACATCGAGAAGACTTGCTCTCTCGTACGTTGACCTGATGCACAAAATAGAGTATTTAATGTATTTTGTTCTTTCTTTCCTTCGGTGCGAATCCAGCGATAAAACAGTGGATGTTGTGTAAATTCTTGTAGAAACGGTATTGATTTGTTTGATATCTTATCTAGAGAATCTTGCGCTCTTTTATATGGCTTCGTCCATGAAAAATACAGTTTCCGCCCGAAGTATACGACTAAAACAACGACAGTAAATGCTATTAAAAGCAATGTACCGAGTAGTAATAGTACTGTTTGAATGAAACTCATTTGTTCACCTCCTCTAATAATCCGTTATTTCCTTGGACGCTGAATGAGTTTCTGCTTCATCTCATCATTAAATGTGTCTAGTTCAATAACGAACTTCTTGCTTGACTCAATAATACGTTCTGACGATTTTTCAGATGCTTCAATTGCAGCGAACACATTTTGGAATGATTCACGTAATTTATCCATGCTAATAGCAGGGTTTTCAAGCAATTTCGTCGTTTCTTCTGTATTTTGTTTTAACGCTTGAGAATTACTTAATACCATCGATTCAATTGCTTCATTCGTCGCATTTACGGCATCAATTGTTTTCCGTTGATTCGTTAATGCAAGCTGAATAGCAGCTGAAACTGTTACAACGTTTTGTGTCATCGTAATCGCATTACGTATCGCCTCTGTTAATTTTTCATTATTTTTCTTAATGATGTCTACAGAAGCTATAGATTGTAATAATACACTTTTCGCTTGCTGCATATTACGTGTACGTACAAGTATCTTTTCTAATGCATCGTTAATTAACGGAATATCCCTTTGACGCTCTGGGTTTTGTTTCTCAGCTTCAAGCATGCCAGCAAGCTTTTTCCCTAAGTATACTTGTTTATCAAGCGCATGAATTTTATCGTGCGATTGTTCTTTTAACATTTCAAGACCAACTGTATCCTCTTGTAAGTTATCACGGCCAATTAGAAGGGATCTAATAATTTCCTCAATTTGTTTATCTATAGATTGATATTTATGCACGTATGTTTCAAGTGGATTTTTCTTGAATACTTTAAACATTATTTTCTTCATACCACTTGCTTTAAGTGAATTGGGATCAAGCTCTGATACCACTTTTCGTAATTCTAACAATGTATTTGGAATTTCTTCATTTTTCCCATTCATCATCGCTGTTACAGGGCGTTTTAAAGCTGATAACGTTTGTCCTGCTGCTTGTTGTTCTTTATCCCCCAAATCTCCTAGCTGCGACAATACTTTCGATAAATCTGTATTTTGCTCGCTATTTAACTTTTGTACATAAAGATCGGCTTCCTTATTTAATTCATCAAGTTCTTCATCTTTTATAACTGTATCAACTACTACTTCTACATTATTATCTTTCACAATTGATACGGGTTCTTTTTTCTCGAGTTCAGTCAACAAAATCGCTCCTTTATTTATATGTGCGAATTTACATGCACTATATTTCATCAATTATATCGTATTTCATATACATTCTGACTGCTTGAAATCGATTTTTTTAGAAATGTCTGTTTATGCAGTCATTCCCTGTTTCTTACTATAAGTATACCTGTAATCAACATAAATTTCCTCAGACTTAAGACCTAGAGAACTACATGCTGAAGGCGGATTCTTCATACATTTCCTAAATAATTTACGTTCTTTTAATCGTGCTACACTCAATCTTTTGACATTCACCCGTTTTCAATGTGATAATTCTATTACACTCACTTCTATTTATTTTTGCGAGCTACAAATGCTCCCTTTTGAAACGCTAATAACACTGTTTCAAACGTATCATCTTCTTCAATCATTTTTATAAACTCATCTAATTCACTTGCATGAGAAGTTGCATTATCAACAACAAGAAAACCTTTTGGTTGTAACATACGTTTTATATGCTCAAACCACCACATGTATTGCGTGCGCTCTGAATCTAGGAAAATAAAATCAAATGAATGATCTAATTGGGAATCTAAAAATGCCCCTGCTTCTTGATTATGAATATCAATTCTTTGTAACAGGTTTGCCTTTTCAAAATTGACAAGTGCCTCTCCAACTCGTTCTGAAGAAAGCTCTACAGTTGTTACATTTCCATTTGTTTCTTCTACCGCATTAGCCAACCACAATGTAGAATAACCATTAGAAGTTCCAATTTCTAAGATATTTTTTGCATTACACCCTTTTACTAAAATTGATAAAAATTGCCCCATCTCACGAGAAACATTCCGTAATTTTTCTTCCCTTGTTTTTTTATTTCGATCATGCTCTTCTCCATATTGTTCAAGTTGCAATAATAATGAATCTACTGTATCCATTCTTTTCATCGCCTTTCCAAGCAATATGATGAAAAAGCTCTTGCTGCCCGTCTACTTTTTATTATATGCGAAACAAAAACCTTTTTCCTGTTATATGACAAAGATTTATAATTTTTATAGCATATTGTTTCGTTTTTTGGTAAAGTTAATTTCTACGTGCAATTATTCCATTCATATTATTTCATATAAAAATTGCAGTTATTAAATTATATAAACCCCATTTAAATGAATCGGTATTTCAAATTCAATTAAGCGCCCTTTTCGGACGCATTTTCTTTGTTTATATATTTCCAGAAGAAAGGATGCTTACAAATGAACGTGATTAGCTTAGATGCTGCTCGAAAACGAAAGCAGCATAAAAAATTAATGATTACTATACCGATTATTACACGTATTTATGAAGAAGACGGGGAAATTAAATTTGAGGTAGCTGGCGAAAAAGATGTACCTCTTGAAATGTTAGAAAAATAATAAAAAACGCATTTCTGAAGAAATGCGCTTTTTTATATTTTTACATTTAAATGCATAAGTTTTTCAGGATTAACCATCATATAAATATTTGAAATCTTCTCATCCTCAAATGCAAACGAAAGAACATATGTTACTTTATTATTTATTGTAACTATAACTCCTGGTATACCATTTACCATTTTGAAATCAACAGTGTACTCTTCTGTCAATCGTTGTGCAATCCCAAAGAACAAACGTATAATTCGATCTGCAGAATAAATTGGATTGATCGCAGTCGTAACTTTACCGCCACCATCAGCTTTGAGTATAGCATCTGTTTTTAATACTTCCAACATACCTTCCGTATCCCCACACTGTAATGATGCTACAAACTTTTCAACATAAGAAGCCATTTTCTCCGTGCTTAATTTTGATTGCTTCGGTTTCTCTAACATGCTTTTTCGTGCACGTTGAAAGATCTTCCTGCAGTTCACACTACTCTTATCAACAATTGAAGCTATTTCTTCGTATTCATAACTGAAAACCTCTCTTAATATGAAAACAATCCTTTCTACCTCAGATAGTTGTTGTAAAAGTAATAAATATGTGGTGGAAAGGGATTCTTTCATTATAAATGACTTTGATGGCTCATCACTCTCTTCTACAAGTGGCTCTGGTAACCACATCCCTACATACACGTTACGTTTATGCGCTGCCGATCGTAATTTATCAATTGAACGATTTGTCGCCATCTTACATAAATATGCTTTCATATTTTCTATAGATTGTGGATCTTCTATATTATTTAGCGAGATAAATACATCCTGAACGATATCCTCAGCATCCATAACACTCCCAAGGATTCTGTATGATAACGAAAATAATAATGGTTGATACGCTTCATATAACTGCTCCGTTTCCATGATGAGCTGCCTCACTTTCATATTGCTTTAAAATGTGTAACGCTGCACGTTTCCCGCTTGCTACCGCAGCATCAGCTAATATTTCATCATGCCCTGCCCAATCTCCTGCAACATAAACACCTGGCATTTCAGGTATATTAGGACCCGGCTTTTCAACACGGTCAATATGAGGAAAATCATGTACTACTGTTATTTTCGGTAAATATTGCTGTGCAACAACTTCTCTTTTCCAATTTGGATGTAACAACTCCATCGTACTTTCCAACTGTTCTTTATCTTCATGAATATGATTCATCTCTAGCACAGGATTATGGTACTTAATTAGACTCACTGCAATTGATCCGTCTTCACTTAATTTAGCTGCTCTCGATTGATTTGTGAAAAATATAGGTTGATCTAATCCTAATACAAATTGATGTGTAGGATTGGGTAATTGTCTCAAGCCAATATCTAATGCACCAACAGTAACCGGTACCGATTGTTCACTCCATTTATGCAAACTTGTTCCTTCTGCACCTTTTATTATTTTACAAGCCTCTTTCGGCGGAGTCGTCACGATGACTGTACCTACTTCAAAAACCTCATCATCAACACAATGTATTCTTTGTTTATCTTCATAATGCTCTATTTCCAAAACATGCTTTTTAGCCAAAAATTTTACCCCGACATCATTCGCTAAATCTCTTAATTTTGTTATTATCGTCTCCCAACCACCATCTACATAAAGCACTCCTTCTTTTATAGAAAGCTGTATTTGCTTTAGTACAGATGATGCTAATTGTATTGTAGGAGCAAACGTATATGTTGTTGTCCGGCATAGCGCATAAAATATATTACGAACCATTGGATCTTTTATTTCATTTTCTGCCCATGTAGTTAGACTCATTTTCGGAACTTCTCCTACATCTAAATTTCCTAAACGAATCATAAGACGTGAGAATTGTACTTTTGCAGACCACGAAAGTAGTGGTGTTGATAAAATTGAGCGAAAATCTGTTGGGATGGTGAATATATCCCCTTTCCATATTCCATGTGCTTTTGTAGATGGTATTCCACCTGGAAGATTCAAACCGAGCTCATTAAAAGTTATAAACGCTGCCCCGCCTCTATATAAAGCATGTGCACCAAGATTCATGCAGATTCCATTTTTATTTGTAGTCATCCCTCGGCCACCGAATTGACTGGACTTTTCTAATACAATCACTTTCCTTCCAACTTTCGCTAAATATATAGATGCTGTTAATCCAGCAAGCCCACCGCCAACAATTGCTACATCAAATTTCTTCATAATAAAATCCCTCCTTAATCGTTCTACATACAAGACGAACGATTAAGGAGGGATGTGACATAAAAATAAATTTTTATTACCCTACTATATTTCATTACTTTTTAATTCGGTCATATTGCATACGAAATAACTCAATTGCAAATGGAATATCCTCTTCACTCTTTAAATAATAACTGATCCATCCTGATTCAGGTAATACGTGATGTGGTTTTACCAAGCCTTGCTTCACTAATTCATCTCGCTTTAACTTCGGAAATGGTAAATCAGCTAATTTATCACCATGAAGATGGCCAAGTTCTTTCTTGCCATAATTTATTTCAATACCACCAAATCGATGCGGTTTTTCAGAAACACCCGCCCAGCTAAGTACTTCATTTCTAATCATTTCACTAAATGACATAAACATTCACTCCTTATAAATGATTGATGTAATTTTAAATTAACATTTTCATTACTTTTTTCCATCAATCCAAAGTATGAATGGGAATACGAATATAGTTTAGTCTTAACACCTTATTCTTTATGGAATAAGTGAATTTATTAAGCTACCGACAACAGCACAAAACAAAGACTAGACACATATCCTAATTTTGTAACCTAACTTCCCTATAGAAAGGCGGGTAATATAATTGACTGCAAACATCGACTATACCTCCCCCTCAACCAATTTTACTTATGATGTAAATAAAAGTAATTTTTTTCGGAAAGATGCCCAAAATTATATAAATGTACTTGGTATTAAACAATTAAATACTTTAGAAAATACTTCATTATTAGATATTTATTTAAGTACAGGAAATGTTGTAGAACCACATATTCATCAAAATGCAGCTGAACTTGTTTATTGTATTTCAGGGTCTGCTGTTGTTTCTTTACTTAATCCATTTACGAATCAAATATTAAACTTACCGATAAAACCCGGGCAAGTTGCCAACATTCCACAAGCGTGGTGGCATTATGAAATTGCTACAGCAGATAATACTCATTTATTAGCTATTTTCAATGCTCCAACTCCAGAAGTTATTTTCGGTTCTGACATTTTAAGGTTAACTCCGGCTCATATGATGGCCCATACTTACTGTCTCAATGAACAACAATGGAAACAAGCGGTTTCCCCTATTCAATCAACTACTGTAATTGGTCCTCCGGCAAACTGCAATCAAAACCGTGAAATGAAAAATTATCCAACCCAGCCCCTCGCTCAACAACAGAATCCGTATCACCAAGATTCTTATTGCTTTCCTCTTTACTGGGGCTATTAATTTGTAAATTTTCAAAAGAATCATCATTTATCTCCTAGGAAAATACCAAGGAGATTTTTTTATTGTATCTTCTCTTCCTATTAAAAATAGTAACAATTGATAGTGTACATACATATAATATTTATATATTAAATTGGAGGTGATAGTACTATGAGTAATTATAACTATCGAAAAAACTACTCTTATAATAAAAATAGTAGCTCTTCAGCATCCTCTCAATCTTCCAATTCTCAATCTTCCAATTCCCAATCGCAAAGAGACTTAGCCGAGCAAGGCTATGTAAAGAAAAAAGGATGTAACTGTAATAAAAATAAATAGTTTATTTTATGGATGAATTCTTTTAAAAGAATTCATCTTTTTTTACTGACCGGAAATTTTTAAAGTTACATAACTTATTCCTTAAATAAGAAAGAGTAACTTATACTTTTTTATACGAACTTAACAAAGAGTAATTGTTCAATTGATTTATTACTTATTTCCCCAAAAAATATAGTCCTTCCTAAATTTATTAGGAAGGACTATATACAAACCCCTGTTTAATTTCCTACTAAATGTAACAAATTAAACGATATTAATACCTGCACTTACAAATCCAGCAACTGCAGCTATTGGACTTGCTGCTGTTAATGAAACATATAACAGTATTTTATCCCCGGCTGCTACTGGAATAGCTTCAGGTATGATTCCTGATGCTGTAGAACCAATCGCTATTGCGGCAAATGCTGGTGTTAATAATAGAGGTGCGCCTTGTACTGTAAACGTATTGCTTGCTGCAGGTGCAGTTAATATTTGTATTTGCACTTGAACAGGTGATAATGGAGCTAATGCAGCTGTTGCACTAAAGAAACCTGCTAATGACGTAATAACCCCTGCGCGTGGTGCTACAAATGCATAATCACCTACACCTAATGCTAATGTGATACTTGTTCCACCCGTTAATGCTATACCAGGCTGACTAAATCCAAATCCAAGAAGAGTTCCTGTATTAGCTACTAACGCATTAACTAACGCTGCTGGTGTTGTACCTGAAGCAAACGGAATAATAGCTCCGCCACCAGTTGCACCTGTTAAGCCTGTTGCACCAGTTAAACCTGTTGCTCCTGTTGGACCTGTTGCTCCTGTTGGACCTGTTGCTCCTGTTGCTCCCGTTGCTCCTGTTAAGCCTGTTGCACCAGTTAAACCTGTTGCTCCCGTTGGGCCTGTTGCTCCCGTTGGGCCTGTTGCTCCTGTTAAACCTGTTGCGCCACCAGTACCTGCTGGACCTGTCGCTCCTGTTGGGCCTGTTGGACCTGTCGCTCCCGTTGGACCTGTTGCTCCTCCTCCTGGACCTGTTGGACCTGTTGGACCTGTTGCTCCTCCTCCTGGACCTGTTGGACCTGTTGGGCCTGTTGGGCCGCCTCCTGGAGTAGCACCAATTAATTGAGTTAATAAGTTTAATAAAAGTTGTAAACTTGCAGGGTCAATAATTAAAGAGAAGAAGAATGGTGCAAGAGCACTGTAGAATTGTTGTAATAAAGAAAGTAATTGACTTAGATTTGGGTTAGGAGATTGTAGTAAATTAATAATACTTTGAATTAATTGTTTTAAGAAGTTTCCTTCTGGAGAAGGTGCTAATTCATTTAGTAAGTTCAATAGTTGAGTAAACAAATTGAGTAAAGCTAATCTGTTTGCATCACTTGGATTTGCAAAAAACGCTGCAATAGCCGAAATTAAAGAGTTTAGTAAAGTAATTAATCTACCTAATTGCTCACTAGTAATTGGAACTGTTTGTGGATTGTTACAACATTCTGGAGTGAAAACAATCGGATTATTGCAGTGGTTATGACCAAAACAATTATTACTTGTCATTTATGTCCTCCTTACTTGTTTTATATTTGAGTTTTTCCTATTATAAGGATCATAAAGTTGTAAAAGAGTATCTGTTATATATTGACTTAAAATAGGAAACATGAAATATAATTAAACTTGCAAACGCTATTTAATTATGTTCATGACTCACATATTAATTATATGTTTTTAATAATTGACTGCTTAGATTAAATACCTAAACTTAAGAGTTTATTTTATTTTTCCGCATTTATCTCTTAGGTTCAAAGACACATTTTAATTTGAATACAAAAACCGAATTTACGATTTACATATATTCCGCAAGTAACAACATCATTTTTTCATATACATAAAGAACACTTCTTTACTAAAATTGGGCTCCCCTTTTAAAGGGGAAGCCGTTTCTATTATAAAAAACTCTCATACAATATAGTGGACAAGTTATTTTATACTTCGTTCTAATAAAATATTGTAAGGAGTGAAAATTAATTGCCTATCATTCAACCATTTATGGCATCTAGAAGATTTACATCTACACTAGGAGCCGGCACAGGTACAGGTGCGGCTTTTGCAATTGCTGCCACAGCTTGTTTAAACGATGCGGGTACTACTGCAACCGCTTTTCCGACTTTCACGTATTACAACTTATATGTGAACGGTATTCTTCAACCAAGCGTGAACTCCAGTGTTACTACTGGTCCTACTGGTGCTATTACAATTCCTGGTGGGGATGCATTAGACGGCGGAATTCCAATTACAATTGAATTTATCGTCACTTAATATTAACGAATGTAATTCAGAACAAAAAAGACAGATTCCTTTTCATTAAGAATCTGTCTTTTTTAATTAATAATAATAAATTGTAAAATAATTGAAGAACCTTGCGATGGTGGTTGGTTATCCAATAAAGTTAGTTTACCAGTACTAACTTCATAGAATGGTTGTGGTTGCAAAATTCCATTGATAAACAAATTTATATACGAAACCTCACTAGGTGAAAGTATATTCGTTGTACCATATTGAGCTATGCCATCTGCATCTGTATATATAAGTTTCTCTCCATCTGAAAAAGTGTAAAATAACAAATTAGTTGTTGTTATAGGGCCAATCCCCCCAGTAGGACCTGTTGCTCCTGTTACACCCGTTGCTCCTGTCGCTCCTGTTGCTCCTGTTATTCCTGTTGCTCCCGTTGCTCCTGTTATTCCTGTTGCCCCCGTTGCTCCTGTTGCTCCCGTTGCTCCTGTTGCTCCTGTTATTCCTGTTATTCCTGTTGCTCCCGTTGTTCCTGTTACTCCCGTTGCTCCCGTTGCTCCTGTTGCTCCTGTTACTCCTGTTGCTCCCGTTGTTCCTGTTGCTCCCGTTGTTCCTGTTGCTCCCGTTGTTCCTGTTGCTCCCGTTACTCCCGTTGTTCCTGTTACTCCTGTTATTCCTGTTGCCCCCGTTGCTCCTGTTGTTCCTGTTACTCCCGTTGTTCCTGTTACTCCTGTTACTCCCGTTGTTCCTGTTGCCCCCGTTGCTCCCGTTGCTCCTGTTATTCCTGTTGCCCCTGTTGCTCCTGTTGCCCCCGTTGCTCCTGTTGTTCCTGTTATTCCTGTTGCCCCCGTTGCTCCTGTTGCTCCTGTTATTCCTGTTGCCCCCGTTGCTCCTGTTGCTCCCGTTGCTCCTGTTGGAATATATATTGGTGGAAGAGCTGGAAATGTAGGTCCAATATTCTCAGGTTCTATCTTACCTTTATTTATTGATAATTTATCATTCCGCTTCAATTTAATTCCTCATTCCACATATTTTTAATTAACTTACATAAGTATGAGTCTATTATTAAGGAATACTTTCATAACTATTCTTTTTTCTTTCCAAATGATTCATACAGTTATTAAACATTTTACCGTTGCTTTAACTACTACTATTAATATAATAAAATGATAGTTCCATTCCAAAAACACGAAACTTATTGCATTCTAATTTAAAAATGAGGTGATTTAAATTCAAGATAAAAATGAAAAAAGAATAGAAGAACTAGTATCAATAGCTCTTGAAATTATTCTTCCATACAGACTTACTGGAAGTACTGGACCTACCGGAAGTACTGGGTCAATAGTTACAACAAACTCTATGTTCGCTAATAATACATTAGGTATTAGGTGGAACTAATATTCCTCTTTCTAATAACCAAAGCCTCGGTAATTTTACAGTTAACGCCTCAAACGATATATTTACAATTCCTGTAGCCAGAAGATATCATTTAACCTATCAAGTTAATACGACAACTGCTCTACTCACTGGAACAAAACTACTATTAAACGCTTCTACTCCACTTCCTGGTTCTATTTTTTCTCCCGCTATATCAACTTCAAATTATAACAATAATTTAATTGCCGATAATACAATTTCCCTTCAATTATTCGGCGTATTATACATCGTTAATTTGGTTGGAGGTGGTTCAACAGGTGCCTCTCTAACAATTATACGAATCGATTAAAAAATGATTCATTCTTTTTCTAATAAACATTATTAAATACTAAGTCTATCATGATAAAAACCTCCCAATTATTTCATAAAAGTGATGGCGCATTAAAGAACAAATTGCACTATATTCATAGTAGAAACTATCTATACTAAATTTTCCGTATATATATTATCAATTTACACTGACTTCCACCGATGTTACATTAAATATGAAGACAGTTTCTCTTTTACGAACCATCTCAATACGTATTTGAGAAACGTACTCCAATCCTATACGCGAGAGCAATACTATGTTGACACTCAGATGAGTGTCTTTTTTTGTGAATGATAAAAAATAAAAACCATCTCTTATAGATGGTTTTATCTTTTGTTACTATAAATGTAAACTTATGCAGTTGGATAATAAATTGTCATGCTTAATCGAGTCAAAGATTTCCCTAAATTATAATAAGAGTGTGATCTATCGGCCTTAAAACGAATTGAATCTCCACTATTTAATTTATATTGACAGTTATTCACTTTTACTGTCAATTCACCTTCAAATACCGTTATAAATTCTTCTGCGCCTTCTTTATGCCCTTCTGAACTTAATTTCCCTTCTGTTTCTATTTCCACTGTATACATTTCAAAATGTCTATCATCTTGAAAAGGGAAAGAAGGATACACTTTATATTTTCCATTGTCTTCAGACAATACTTGAATATCCTTTCTTAAAATCACTTTCGTATCAGGCTGAGGATTATTAATTAAAGAGGTAAATGATACTTTCAAACCATTAGCAATTTTCCATATTGTTGTTAGTGTCGGGCTTGAATCTCCTCTTTCTATCTGTCCAATCATTGTTTTACTTACACCTGTTAATTGAGAGACCTTTTCTAAACTTAATTTTTCTTTTTCACGTATTGATTTTAAATTTTTTGCCAGAATAAGTTGAATTTCTTCCATAAAAAACACTCCTACACTGTATACAATATAACGACCGTTATGTATAATAAAAAGCACACGTTATATTGTTCTTTTTGGTCATTATAACACACAAAAAATAGGGGGTTTTGAAATGCCTATATTTTCTTTTTTGTTATTTGTATTTATAAGTAGCTTCACACCTGGTCCCAACAATTTCTTAGCTATGACATACGCAAATCAACATGGATTAAAGAGAAGCATAAACTTTTGCTTTGGAGTAGCATTCGGTTTTTTCATCCTCACTTCTTTATGCAGTTTCTTTAATATTGTATTAATTAATATTATCCCTATAATTGAATTTCCTTTAAAAATTTTAGGTGTCGCGTATATGCTATATTTAGCCTTTAAAATAATTACTAGTAAAGGCGGTGCCGGTCACAATGAAAAAAATAATAAAAACTTATTTACAGTGGGTATTTTCCTTCAATTTATTAACCCTAAAGGAATATTATTCGGACTCACAGTAGTCTCTACTTTTATACTCCCTTACTACAATTCATATTCAAGTTTTCTACTTTTCTCATTATTTCTAGGTATAGTCGGTTTACTGAGTACATTTAGTTGGAGCCTTTTTGGTTCCATGTTCCAAAAATTTTTATTAAAACATAATCAATTATTTAACATCATTATGGCTGTTTTATTAGTTTTCAGTGCCGTTTCAATCGTTATACACTAATTCGATGCTCATTTTAGATTTTGTACTTTTTAATACCACTCTTTATCATTCAGACTACTTTACATACTAATCCATCCACATACCCTATGTGGTTTAAAACTTTTAAGAGGAGACCTTCTAACAATAGGTTTCCTTCCATATCATATTAAATAAGAAGCAGGTTAAATACGGAGGTGATTTTGATTAAGACTACTTTAATTTCTCATTTTTACAATGAAGAATATTTACTTCCGTGGTGGTTAATGCACCATACAAAGCTATTTGATCATGGCATTCTTATTAACCGTGGATCCACTGATCGTTCAGTTGAAATCTGTAAAACATTCGCTCCTAATTGGGAAATACGAAACTCAAAATCATTCGAATTTGATGCTTATTTAGTTGATCAAGAAGTTATGGAAATTGAAAGAGAACTTACAGGATGGAAAATGGTATTAAATACGACAGAATTCCTGTGCTGTTATAATAAAGAACAATTTTTCAAATCACTTAACACTATGGGCGGCAATATGTTTTCAATAAGAATGATTATGATGATTGATGATCCGACTTATGGCTACACTAATCCAAGATATAGTTCTCCGCTTGTTAAACAACGTTACCATGGCATAATAATTCAACCTAATCCAAATCAACTATATCTTAACGGTAGATTAATTCACAATAATTCGCACGGGAACTATAGAGTCGGGAGACATGGTTCGCATTATCCTTATAACATTTACAAAGAACCTGCTTTTATTTTTAAATTTTTTTATAGTCCATGGAACGATGCAATGAAAAAACGAAAATTACAAATTGGGCCGACTCTTTCTCAACATAGTGTACAGCGTGGACTAGGTTCTCATCACTTAACAACAATTGAAAAATTAGAAACAAAATACAAATTCTATGCAACTTTAACTACGGACCTCCGGTTATTCCCAGAATACCAAATTATATTTCCTGACCTTTATCCTTAATGTCTTGAATATTTAGTTTCCACATCCATCCTTTTTTTATTAACATACCAACTCCAACTAAATACTTTTCTCTAGTAGAAATCTGAGCTAGGACTCTTGCTGCACGCAGATTCCTCTTATTTAATCTCGTATCACTAGCCTATAATCTTTCATACCATTTCATTGAGCACCTGATGTTGGATCAGAAATAAAAAATGGTAATTCATTTGGAAAATTTTAAATTTCAAATTATATACCTTCTAAAATAAAGAATTCAAACAATAGAACCTAAACTAATGTTTTAAGTTATGGCTTTATTTTTTCTTATTATTCACTTTAAAATCTTTTTATAATAATATTGAAAAATACGGTATAATATAAGTCACTGTTCTTTGGGAGGGTTATAATGTCTGATAAGTATAAAATTTTCATTCTTATTGTTACCGCATCTTTTTCTTTCTTTTCCTTAATAAAAGATTTCCGCAACACTTCAAAAAGTTTCTTTTGGGGTAGTTTTGTAATTCTTACAAGCTTCATAATACTTTTAACACTCGCTTTAGATTTAACTCCAATACTCCTATATTCAACGCAAATTGCGCTTGAGATTATTACAATACCACGTAAACTCTTTCTACCATCTGTCACTGAAGCCGCTAGTATTTGCTAACAAAGTATTTTATTTTTCTTATGCATGCCAAAATATATTTTGGTAAATTTGACACACATTTATATCAAACAAGCATATTTTATTGTATGGTGACTATCTAATAATACAAATTTTAAATTTTTATAAGATCTTTTTATTTTTAATTAAAAATTTACAACATTCTAAAACAGCATGCACATAATATCCTCAATTCCCTTTTTCAACATGAAACTTGTCTCAGAGCGCCTTTAAAAGCGCTCTTTATCTTTAATAAAGGTTTTATTAAAATTTAGGTTAAAAATTAATACCCTATAGTCATGATAGCTATTTACTGTTTCCAAAATAAGTTGCATTAATAATATAGAAATGAAATACCTATAAAAATTATTACTTTACTATTTCTTTAAACATGCTAGTGAGGTGATTTCGATAGATTATCAAAACAAAGATATGTTCATTAACTTTTCACTTTTAGATATTAACCGTATTATTCTCCCACATTCTCCTACTGGACCAACTGGCTCTACCGGTTCCACTGGACCTACTGGGCCTACTGGGCCTACCGGGCCTACTGGGGCTACTGGCTCCATTGGTTTCACTGGTTTCACTGGTTTCACTGGTTCCACTGGACCTACTGGGCCTACCGGTTCTACTGGTTCCACCGGGCCTACTGGGCCTACCGGTTCTACTGGACTTACTGGCTCCACTGGACCTACCGGTTCTACTGGCTCCACTGGTTCCACCGGACCTACTGGCTTCACTGGTTCCACCGGGCCTACTGGCTTCACTGGTTCCACCGGGCCTACTGGCTTCACTGGTTCCACCGGGCCTACTGGCTTCACTGGTTCCACCGGGCCTACTGGCTTCACTGGTTCCACCGGGCCTACTGGGCCTACCGGTTCTACTGGTTCCACCGGGCCTACTGGGCCTACCGGTTCTACTGGACTTACTGGCTCCACTGGACCTACCGGTTCTACTGGCTCCACTGGTTCCACCGGACCTACTGGCTTCACTGGTTCCACCGGGCCTACTGGCTTCACCGGTTCTACTGGGGCTACTGGACATACTGGCTCTACCGGTTCCACCGGGCCTACTGGGGCGGCTAGTGTAGGATTAACAAACTATCTATATGTTTTTGATACTACTAACCAATCAATTGCAGTAGGAAGTAGTGTTACTTTTAACACAAATGGACCTATAACAGGAACTGCCCTTAGCCACATCACAGGTACTGGAAATATTATAATTAATACACTAGGAACATATGTAGCAGAGTTTCAATTACAAGCTTCTCGCGAAAACCAATTCTCCCTCGAACTAAATGGTACACCAATTTCAGGTGGACGTTTTGGTACGGGGTCACCACATACAATAAATCAAGGTACTGCTGCTTTTACCGTAACAGTTGTTCCTTCAACATTGACTTTAATAAATAACACCTCTTCAGCAGGTACTATCACTCTCTCAAATAGTGATGGTGGCTCTTTAACAAATGTATCTGCAAGTATAAGTATTTTTCAGGTCGGATAATTAATTTGGTTAGAAAAGTGATTCATAAAATTTACAAATATAAAAAATGAGGCTTCTCTTTTCTAGAGAAACCTCATTTTTTATATTAAATTTTAAATTGGCTCGTATACAAATCAAAATAAAACCCTTTATCTTCCATGAGAGATTCATGATTCCCTCTTTCTAAAATTTCCCCATCCTTTATAACAAGGATTTGATCTGCTTTTTCAATTGTTTTAAGTCGGTGAGCGATCACAAAACTTGTGCGACCTCTCATTAAATTATTTAGTCCTGCTTGTATTTGTAATTCTGTTCTTGTGTCAATATTAGATGTCGCTTCATCGAGAATTAATATATCTGCATCTGCTAAAATTGCTCGTGCAATCGCAAGAAGTTGTTTTTGTCCTTGACTTAAATTCGATCCTTCTGAAGCAATTTCTGTTTCATATTGATTTGGCAAATGCTTAATAAAAGAATGTGCAGATGCTGCCTTAGCTGCAGTGATAACTTCTTCATCAGTAGCATCTAAGCGTCCATAACGGATATTATCCATAATTGAACCAGCAAATAAATACGTATCCTGTAAAACTACTCCAATTTTACTTCGTAAAGAATTAATATCATAATCTTTTATATCTTTTCCATCAATATGAATTTGTCCTTGCTGTATATCGTAAAAGCGAGTTAACAAATTAATGATTGTTGTTTTCCCTGATCCAGTCGGACCAACTAAAGCAATTGTCTCTCCTGGCTGCGCTTTAAGACTCACTTCTTTTAAAATTGTTTTATTTTCTGCGTAGCCAAATGAAACATGCTCAAGTGTAACATGCCCTTGTAAATTTTGTACAACAAATGCGTCTTTTTTATTTTGAATTTCTGGTACCTCATCCATAATCTCAAAAACACGTTCTCCACCAGCAACTGCCGCTTGAATTGTATTCATTAAAGTCGCAAATTGACTTAGCGGTCTTGAGAATTGACGAGAATAATTAATAAAAGCCGCAATAACTCCTACTGTTGTCATTCCGTTTAAGACCATAACTGATCCAGTCCCAATGACAAGCCCCATACCTAAGTTATTAATAAAGTTCATACTTGGAAAAATAAAAGCTGAAAATGTATCAGCCTTCGTAGCTGAAACTCTTAGCTGTTCATTAATTTTATTGAAATTTTGGACAGTTTCTTTTTCTTTTCCATACAACGTTGTAACATCCGCACCTGTAATTGCTTCCTCAATAAATCCATTTAATTCACCTAAATCTTTTTGACGCTTCGCAAAGTTTTTACCACTATATGCAACTAGTTTTTTTGTAACGTAAAACATAATAGGTACTGTAATTAAAGTTACAATTGCTAAAATCCAATTTAAAGCGAACATCGCAATCGTTACACCTATAAAAGTTAACGCTGATGAAATAATTTGTACAACACTTTGTGTCAAAGCTTGATTCAAATTATCTATATCATTTGTCACACGGCTCATTAAATCACCTTGGGAACGCACATCAAAGAACCGTAAAGAAAGCGTTTGGATTTTCTCAAAAATATCTTGTCGTATTTTTTGAATTGTTTTTAATGCAACGTTAATCATGACAAATGTTTGTAACCATGTTAAAAGTACAGTTACACCGTAAATCGCGATAAGTAACATACACATTCTTGCTGTACCACTTAAATCTTTCGGTACAATATATTGATCTATAATGACCCCCATAAAATAGGGACCTAATAATCCAAGTAAAGTAGTAACAACGACTAGAAATATAACAAACATAAGAGCAGCTTTTTGGTAGCCCATATAGTTCCATATCCGCATTACAGTTCCTTGAGCATTTTTAGCTTTCCCCATCTTTGGCGTGTTTCGTCCACCTTTATTAGCAAATTGCCCTTGAAAATTACGCATGTTCTTCCCCACCTTCTTTATGCAAATTACCACCTTGGGAAAGATAAATTTCCTGATAAACCTCACTTTGTTCTAATAATTGTTCATGTGTACCATTGCCAACTAATTCACCATTATCTAATACAAGTATTTTATCCGCATCCATTATGGAAGAAATTTTGGACGCAATTAATAAAGTCGTTGTGCCTTTATATTTTGTTTTTAAAGCTGTTTGAATAGTAGCCTCTGATTTCGCATCAACTGCTGATGTAGAATCATCTAATATGAGAATCGGCGGTTTTCTCACAAGTGCCCTTGCAATTGATACACGTTGTTTTTGTCCACCTGATAGATTTGTCGCACCTTGTGTTAAATTATATTGATAAGATTCTTCCAGCTTATTGATAAACTCAGTCGCACAAGCTGATGCAGCTGCTACTTCCAGCTCATCATGTGTTGCATCTTCTTTACCATAACGTAAATTCTCTTCTATACTACCTGAGAACAACAATGCCTTCTGAGGTACAAACCCTATTGAAGCACGGAGTTTTTGCAAATCATATGTTTTAACATTTATTCCATCTATACATATTTCACCTTGATCCACATCATATAGATGTGGTAACAGTTTCGCTAAGGTAGATTTACCACTTCCAGTTGATCCAATAATCCCTACTTTTTCACCTTTTTGTATGCTAAACGAAATATCTTTTAAAACGTATTCATTATTTTTCGTATAGCTATAACTAACATTTTTAAATTCGATATTCCCCTCGATTTTCTCAGGTTCGATCGCATTCGCTTCGCTTATAATATCAACCTCGGTATTTAACACTTGCTGTACACGCTCCGCAGATGGAAAAGCTCGCGCAATTTGAATAAATACCATGCTAATCGACATAAGTGACATTAAAATGATATTCAAGTAATTAATAAATGCCAAAATCGCTCCTACTTGAAGCGTTCCATTGAATACTTTTTCTCCACCAATCCATAATGTTGCGACAATCCCGCCACTTACAACTAGCATAATGATTGGCATCATTAAAGAAATAAGTTGCACAGCTCGAATATTTATCTTCGTTAAATTTGTATTTACATTTCCAAATTGAGCGATTTCGTATTTTTGTCTTACATACGCTTTTATAACACGCACACCAGATAAATTTTCTTGTAACTTTGTATTCACTTTGTCCAATGCCTCTTGCACCTTTTTAAATGTACCACTTGCTTTACTTGCAATTAAAATAATCGCAAGTAATAAAATCGGAACAACTACAAGTAATATTGGAAATAACTCTCGCGCTGTTACAAAAACAATAATTATACTTCCGATAAATAACAGTGGACCACGAACGAGAACACGTAATGTCATCGTCATTGCTGATTGAATGGAAGTGATATCATTTGTTACGATCGTTAATAATTTACCTGTTCCAAATGAATCCCGATTATTACTAGAAAATGTTTCTATTTTCGCAAACACATCTTTTCGTATGTCTGTAGCGAAATTAACAGCTGCTTTTGTAGAATACATCATACACCCAAGCCCTCCAACTAAACCGAGTGCTGCTGCTCCTATCATAAGAAGCCCCATTTTTATTACATAATTTAAATCCCGATTTGCAATCCCAACATCAATGATATGTTGCATAATAGTCGGTTGAATTAAGTCCATCGCAACCTCAAGTACCATAAATAGCGGTCCAATAATAGCGAAGAACATGTATGGTTTTAAATACTGTAATAACTTACGAAATGATTTCATACATAGTCTCCTTTTCCCATGAAATTACCACTGAATAATTCATATCCCTCCTTATTTAAGCGATATATTTTGTAATTTCTTCATTACTTCTATTATATTATGTAAATTAATATTTAACATTATTAAATGATAAGTATTAATGACTTTCTGGTCAATAAATGTGCTTTATATTATGTAAATACAAAAACCGCATTCTTAATGAAAAGAATACGGTTTTTCATCTATATTTCTTCAATTGTAAAATTTAAAAACTCAGTCTCAAATCCCTTATTTTTAGAAGGACTACACGTGTAAAAACCTATTTTAATAGGCTCATTCCCTATATCCTCCATTAAATGAGCGATTCTTATTTGTTCCCATTGATGGCTCTTTTTCACATATATTGTATAATCACCGCGTTTTCGAATAATTCGAAAACAAAGTTGTTGCTTAGCTGCTTCAGTTGGATAATCTTGCGTTGACCAGTCAGAATATCCATTATTCGTTACGACAGCACCTAAGTGAGATGGCCCTTCAGGGATATATTCTAAAGATGTTTTTAGCCAACAGTTCTCCGAAATCATAACAAAAAGACCTGCTTGATCGAATTTTGAATTTGGATTCATACGTAACTGAACTTCAGCTTGAAAGTCTGTCATCATCTCATTATAAAATACATGACCATTCATTACTTCAAAACCATAATGTGTTTTAAGCCAAAAATCGGTTTCTGCTTTCGAACGGACAATAAACGCATGATTATCATTAATCTTATAGTACTCAGGTACATTCATTATAGTGAGTTGCTCAATACGTTCTGGTATATACGATATATTCATAGCTCCTCCATAATAAAGCATTTATATAGTCATTTAAAACTCCGCTAATACTGGGAATTTATAACCTTTAAAATCTAACTCTTTATCACCTCGAACCATTAAATACTTGCTAGACTGTAATTCTGTAAACTGTACATCCTCAATCCCTAATTGATCCGGAGAAAAATAAAATTCGATTTCCGTAAACCTTTCATTGATTTCTCCACATAATTCATCTAAAACCGGAAGTACTGGCGCAAATACTCCAAATAATTTCAACTTTTCATTGTCTACTTCATAAACGATTAGAGCATCTAGTTTCTCTGAATAATACAATTTCTCATTCCATTCCGAATCATACATATTCAAATAAAATGAAGGATGGAAGTTTAAAGTTGAAAAACTATTTGAAAGTCTTTGGCTACTATCAATAGTTTCATGTATTAACTGTCTATTCTCTATATTATAGAAATCTAACTTTTTAAGTAGTGAATCGTTATTATTAATATTTTTATCATATGGTATAGTCATCAAATATTCCTGCACAACTTTAAACCCAAATGCTGTATATAGTTCAGGTTTTTCTGTAAACAATAATGCACAGTCACATTTCTTATCAATTTCTTCTATCATTTTACCCATTAATTGTGTCATTAGCCCTTGTCTACGGAAATTAGGGTGTGTCATTACTGATTGAATACCCGCTGCATTTATTTTTTCACCATTAATTAATAATGGGAGTGAAAATGCCGCAACATTTGCAATCACTTTATCTTCTTGTAAAAACGATAAAGCTTTATATGTATCATCCCAATATCCTTTATCCGAAAAATCATTCAATGTTTGAGTTTTAATTCCAAACACTTCTTCAAATAAAGGAAATAACTGCTCTCTTTTCGGTTCTTCTATTAGAAGACTTGCCAATTTTTCAACGTTCCCCATGTTGTACCTCCAAATATTAAATTCCATTAAATTAGATATACTTATATGACCTACTCTTAAAAATAGAGGTCTTACCAATCAATATACTATCATAAAACATAAAAAAAAAGTCTAATTAATTTTATGTTTTGACTATTTGAAAATAAGTCGAATAAAACAATATTAAGATTTCTGGATATTAATTAGTTTATTATATAAAAATAGCGCTTTCTAATTAGCTTTTACTAATAGAAATACACTATTTATAATAAAATATTTTTATTCTTTTATCCCTTCAAGTCTTTCCTTCGTATTAATTTCTTCTCCACTTATACGCTTTTCAAAAGACTTTCTCCAACTATTTGAAAGTGCATTTACTTCTAATATCCTTTTTACCCCTTCAATATTTTGTTTTTCCTTATGCATGATACGATTAGCAAACGCTACTGAAACACCTTTTGGATCAGACTGTAGTTTTTTTAAGGTATCGACTGATGATACCCATCCTTCTTTTAATACACGAAAATAAAATCCTGTATATCCTGTTTCTTGAAAATATAGTGGTAACTTTGGAATATTATATTTTTTTGCTAATTTAAAACAAGGTTGCCTTGGCTGTGTTACCTGTACGATTGCCTGTCCTAGCTCAAACGTATCACCAATACAAACATCCTCTTCGCGCATACCACTAACTGTTATATTTTCTCCGAAAGCCCCATATACAAAATCTTGATTCAATTCTTTTTTCCAATATGGATAGTGATCACCAGTATAAACACAAACTGCTTTATCTACTCCTCCATGATGAACTAAGTCAGCTTGTCCATCCCCATTAAATTTTACAAAGGATAAATATACCGGTTCCTTTACTTGTTTCTTATTTATGCCTGTATGAATTACTTTTCCGCCGTATGTAACCTCTTTTGGTAATCCTATATTTAAAGATAATAATTGATATTCATTAGCCATTCTATTTCCTCCTTTACAGGTGTTACATGTATTTTCTCTCGATTAATTTTTACAAACCTCTCTGTTATATAAAGATGATTATAAAACCTCTAAAATCATTGTTCAATTCAATTATTTATATAATAATGATAGGTATAACCTATTATTATACTTGAGGTGATTCCAATCGAATTACGACAACTTGAATACTTTTTAGCTGTTTCAAAAGAATTACATTTCACAAAAGCAGCTGAAAAATTAAATATTTCACAGCCTTCTCTAAGTCAACAAATACGTGCATTAGAGCATGAAGTAGGAATGCCACTTTTCGATCGAATTGGTAAAAAAATATCATTAACTGAAGCAGGGAAGATTTTATTATCACATAGTAAAACCATTTTTCATGAAGTCGAACAAGCTCGTTCAGCTATTCAAGACCTAAACGGATTACAGCAAGGTTCCTTAACAATAGGGGCTTTGTTAACCGTCGTAAATTATTTACTACCACCAGCTATTTTAAATTTTAATAATTTATATCCTAATATAGAGCTTTCTGTATTAGGGCTTCGTACAGGAGATATTCGTGAAAAATTATTACAAAACGAACTAGATATTGGAATTACATTTCTCCCGGTGCAAGATAAAGAGATTATCTCCATCCCTCTATACAAAAGCGATCTTACATTGGTCGTGCCCACTGGTCATCGATTAGCTGAACGTAATCATGTATCTATTGCTGAATTACAGAACTACCCTTTAATTCTTTTACCTAAAAATTTCTTTTTAACCGAACTAATTACATCTCATTGTCAAAAGTTAAACTTTAAACCAAGGCCAATTTTAGAAATTAGTACGATGGAATCTTTAATCCAAATGGTTTCCAAAGGAATGGGAATTACAGTGTTACCCAAACCATATATAGACTTTTTACAAAATAAAAACATTCAAGCTATTAAAATAGAAAACCCTACTCCAATAATTGAAATAGGGCTAATTTATAGAAAAGATAAATATATGTGTGCTGCAACTCGAAAATTTATTGAGCAACTAAAAATCACAGTACGTTCTTTCCAAAACTAAACAAAAGAGATTATCCTATGAAACCGTTTCACAACAATTTAGTAGAATAATCTCTTTTCAAAACAAAGTAAACATTATATTTAACTCCTATAAACTTTAATGTACCCTTTTAGATATTGGAATATATTTTGTAAAATATGCACCAACTAGCAATAATACAATTGAAAATAACCAAGTAAAAGCACCGCCAAAATGAAACCAATATGCAAACATATTTAAGATTGCAAGTGAAAAGAAGCAAATAGAAGTTACCGCACTTTTCAATCCTTTTATCCCAGACTTTTTTCTCTTTTGATAAGCAATATACATCGCAATGACAAGAAAAAAGATAAGAACAAATGGTAACATAACCTTTAGTATTGATAATCCCTCCAGTATAAATGCACTCTTTACATCACAATCTTATCCCATTTATCTTTTAGGTATCAATTCATTCTTATCTTCCTTCCAAAAGTCAGTATAAGTTTTATTTTTAAAGTTCACGTTCACCTCAGAAAACGGCATACTTCCTCCAACTTTCAATGAATACCAGTCGTTTAAAAGTGGTGATCCGAAACAAATCTTCATTGTACAATCATGTAAATCGAATAATACAGAATGTAAAGTTCCAAACCATTCTTCATAGTTATGCACAGTAAGTCCAGCAGGATATTCTTCTTCTACTAACTTTTTTAAAGACTCTATGCTTACTTGTTCATATCTATTTAAATGCTCATGTAAAAGGTAATATCTCTTTGTTGATTGTTCTAATTTCCTATTATTTAATTTCTGAATTGATGAACTAACTGCATGGTTTGTTGATACAATAAAAGCTTGTTTTTCACCATCAATCGTTATTGTCGATTTATGACCGTCAAATATTTCAATATATGCTGCACTTAAAGGATCAGCTATTATTAAATTAATATTACTAGCAATTGGTATTTCTTCTATTAGTGACTTAGCTTCCTGCACATTTTTACATTTCTCCAACAACAATCGAATTACCGCAAAACATTGTAAACCATTTACCATTGGCTTTCTTAAACCTGCAATGTTTCCTACTGGTTGACCACATGCTGAAAATGTAACAGATAATCCATGTTCGTTAACCCCTTCTGTTCGACCAAAATATTGAGTAGAAAAACCACTATGTGCATACGCACCTTCAACATGCGTCGAGCAAAAACGCATATCATCTATTACTGGTGACAAATCATAATTTCTTAATACATATGTGTGTTTTGAATCTGTCTTTTTAGGTAATACTGCACAATGACTACAACCTGCTTTCAATAGTGTTTGATAGTAATACATCATATTTTTTGAAGGAATTTTTAACACTTCACAAAACCCTTCAATTTCTTCATTTATGCCTGGACAATGTTTGTTTAGTATATTTCTCGATTCTGTCCAATGGTTATTAGATATTACATTTTCTTCGTGTATAAATTGCGGGATGAGATATGGATTTTGTTTCACGAATTCCCCTTGTTGCTTTCCAATCTCATAATAACTTCCTTTTAATGATGAAAAATACCCCTTTACTTGATACATCAAATCCCCCTCACATTGGATATATCCATATCATACCAAATGGATTCCATTCATCCTTGATGTTTTTTACTATCTTTCTTTAACACCATCCCATATTAATATCTCCACTAATAATTATTTACTAGACAATTAAAGTTTTGTTAATATTGCTGTAATAGCTTTATTTCAAAATAAAGTAGTTTGGATATCAAATGAGCAAAATACTTTGTTAAACCCACTTATAAGCAATCATCTAATTCATGAAATCAAAAAACTTATTTATCAAAATAAAAGGAGAATTTATGTATGAGTAGTTGCAAACCAATTGATAAATTAACTATTGAGGACCTAAAACAAAACCCCATTTGGGAATGGGCAATAGATGAAGAGGAAAACGAAGAACATGACGAAACATGGGTAAAACCAGCGGCAACTACTAATTTTACAGAAGAATTAAACGGTTCAATCGTACTAGGCGAATTATTCTTACATAATGGTGAAAAATTCCCTATGATGTGTGAAATTGATATTGAAGGTGACGAGGCCGTAATTCGTTCTGTTGTTTATTATAAGGAAGCAAAAAATGAGTATATTGCTATAGAAGATATTGTGAAAGCGGTCGAAATGCCGTTATCGATTATTATTAATCTTACAATTCATGCAGAATCCAAAACCTTACGCTTCACTGTACATAAAGTAGATATTTATAAAAATTCAATAACGACTAATTTTAATTAAAGTTGGCCGAAATAAAGAAAACAATTATGAAATACAAACTGGGGAATCATTAACGATTCCCCAGTTTTTTAAACTATATTAAAGTACCCCCTTTTCCACTAAAGTCTCTGCGATTTGAACTGAATTCCAAGCCGCACCTTTTAATAGGTTATCGGAAACAATCCAGAGGTGGAATCCGTTTGGCGTATCAGGATCTTTACGTATTCTTCCGACAAATGTATCTATTTTCCCTTCTGCATATAATGGCATTGGATACAGCTGTTCACTAGGGTTATCCTGCAAAATAACACCTGGTGCATCCATTAGTATTTCCTTGATTTCCGCAACGCTTGCTTCTTTTTTCAGTTCTATATAAACCGATTCTGAATGCCCCGATACAACTGGAACACGTACACAAGTAGCTGCCATTTTCAGGTTTTCATCTTCTAATATTTTCTTCGTTTCTTGAATCATTTTGACTTCTTCAAAAGTAAAATCATTGTCTGTAAATATATCTACTTGAGGCAGTACATTAAATGCTATTGGATAATGTTTTTTATCTTTTTTCACCGGTAATATATTACTTTTCACTTCTTCACCAGCAAGTATAGACTTAGCCTGCTCTTGTAATTCATGAATCGCATGAATGCCAGAACCCGATACAGCTTGATATGTTGAAACGATAATTCTTTCTAAACCGAATGATTTTCGAATCGGCTGAAGTGCTGTTACCATCTGTAATGCTGAACAATTTGGAACTGCAATGATACCTTTATGCTGTTTTAAAGTGTGCGCATTCACTTCCGGAACAACGAGCGGTACATCTTGCGCCATTCGGTACTCACTTGTGTTATCAATTACAATCGCACCACTAGAAACTGCATGAGTTACAAATTGTCTAGATACTTCTCCCCCAGCGCTAAAAAAGGCAATATCTACACCTTCAAAGCTAGTTGTTTTTGCCTCTTGTATAATTATCTCTCGTCCTTTGAATCTTACTTTCTTACCAGCGGATCGTTTTGACGAAAGCAATGTAACTTCAACTATATTAAACTTCATTCCATTCTCTAACAGTTCAATAATTTTTTGCCCTACCGCACCTGTAGCCCCAACAACAGCTACATGATAGCCCTTTTTGATCATCTTTTCTCCTCCAATATCACTTGAATGAATATTTCTACAATTTCATTTTATACAGAATTTAATCATTTGGAAAATTAAAATACATGATATAATCATTCACAAATCATGATAATAAAAGAGGGATCGCTTATGGAAATGAGACATGTTAAAACATTTTGCGCCATTGTGAAGTATGGTAATTTTTCTAAAGCTGCGCATGCGCTAGGTTATGCGCAATCTACTGTTACAGCACATATGAAAGCTTTAGAGAACGATTTACATATTCCTCTTTTCGATCGGTTAGGGAAAAAAGTGCTACTCACAAAAGCAGGTCATCAATTTCATCCTTATGCATTAGAATTACTTTCAATATATGAAAAAGCGCAAGAAATCCCCCAAAATACAGATTATTTAGAAGGTACATTAAGTATTACATCTAATGAATCATTAGCGGTATACCGATTACCAAAGTTATTACGTACTTACAAACAGAAAAATCCGAAAGTAAATATCGTACTTGAAACAAACACAAATGAACAAGCATTGCAAAAATTACGTGAAGGAGAAACAGACGTTGTCTTCATAATTGGAGAAAGTATAGAACATAATGATTTTATTACGCGAACTTTTAGTAATGAAATATTTGGATGGATTTTACCAGCTTATTCTGCTGCACATACAAATCCATTCCAGTTATTACAGGACACCCAGTTCATTTTTACAGAACAAAGCTGCGGCTATAGGCCAATGGTAGATTGTTTTTTACGTCAAAGCAGGAATATTCCAGATAAAACATTTGAAACTTCCAATGTTGAAGTCATTAAACAATCCGTCATGTGTGAGTTAGGCATTTCAATTCTTCCTTATATCGTTGTACAAGAAAGTTGCCAAAAAGAACAACTATGTTTTCAGCCTATCGAAACTCCATCCGTTATTCAAAGTCATGTAATCTATCATAAATCTAGATGGATTTCCCCGGTATTACAGTCGTTTCTTTCCTTACTTGAACGAGATTAAGAAATTAAGAAATACATATAAAAAGAGTAATTGCCTAATAAGCAATTACTCTCTTTCATTAATTAGTATATTATTTATTAGTCTGTCCCCCACCTGCAATTAATTTACTACCTGAATATGTACCTTTGTTCATAAACACTTGATTAATTAATTCTTTTTGCTCAGCTTCCGACATTACTCCTTTTCCTTCTCCTAAATTCCCACTTTGTAATTTCCAAATCTTATTGTGATCCCCATCAACCTTTTCATATTTTCCTTGTTTCCATCTTTCTAAAATTTCTACATATGTACTTCCCTGCACAAGATCATTACTCTTTACAATATCAATTAAGCTTTCAATCCGCTCTTGTGTAATAAAAATATAACCCCACTTTTGATCAGCTTTCGCTTTTTGATGTGCCATTTCATGTAATGCTGTCTGTATGTTCTCATCTGTCCACTTAAAATTTTTATTAAAACCACTATTTGGCAATGAATAATTGCCATTTTCTAAAATCTTTGCATCTTCTGCTTTTACGTTACTATCAGCTAATACTTCTACTGCTGGAGCAGCTGGTGATGCCTTTTTCGCAGCTGGTTTACTATTATTCAAATAATGCAGCATACCATATGTTAAACCTACTCCGATTACCGCCATACCAGCTATAACACCTATTATTTTCAAAAATGTTTTCATCTCGCTTGTTTCCTCCCAAATATCTCTGTTCTGACTACCTAATTATTTCTTATATAAAAACTGTTACTTCATTCAAAATATCGCATCCCCTATCATATTATTTATATATACTTGCTCATATTGTATTTCTTTTCCTTTAAAATTGAAAGATTATTCTGTTAAATAATGAAAATATTCTACAAATTTTCCCTTTATATTTATAAAGAAACAAAAAAACAACGAGCGCGTTCTACAACACTCGTTGTTTTTACTTTATGCACGATTTTCTTTTAACCACTTCGTAATAGCATCTAACCTCGAAACATCAAAACGTCTTTCTTCACACACGTTCAAATTTTTTGAGTTTCTCACTATTTCTAATTCATTATTTCTTACACTTTTCGCCTCAATTAATTTACAATACTCATCTGTAACAGTATTTAAATTTTCATAATAACGCTGAAACGATTTTGATATATGTAAATGTTTTTCAAAGTTTCTTCTTCTTTTCGTCTCATCAGATACTTTCCGCTTTCTAAGTTCTTCATCGTTCGTATATAAATAAAAATATTGATCCGGAAAACCAATTTCCCTATTTATCATCTTTTCTTTATAAAAATTTTCTATTAAAGATAATGGCTGATTAAATATATCAAAATGAAAGCACCAATTATAACTAAGTGGTTGATATATATCCCCATCGAGTATTACTAATTCATATTGCTCTGACTTCTGAACAGCTATATTCCAGCGCTCAACTTGTTTTTCAAAATACCATGTTCTATGTTCATTTTTTGGCCTTTCAAATAAAGAATTCACTTCAGGTATTATATAAGCACCATAATTCTTTTCTAATTCACGGCACGTGGTACTTTTACCAACAGCGCTTGCTCCCTCAAATGCTATTATCCCCATAGTTTCCCCCTCTTTCATTAACTAAAATTTCGTTGTTTCGCTTTTCTTCCCCATAACTTTCTCCATAAAACAATTGAAGCGATAGTGAGCATGATTGTTGTAATGATACTACCTTCAATTCCGAACGTGCCTCCATGCAATGTTTCTGGTCCATTTGTTATAGACTTAAAAATTGGAGTAGAATATATAGTTGTGCCACTAACTGCAAAGCCATATACATTATATTGAGCCCAGTTCCAAATTGAGTGCCATGCACATATTCCCCACAGACCATCTTCTTTCAATACGTATAAAGCTGCGAAAACACCCACTAATATTATATTCGATATAGATAATATTGTAATTCCCGGATTAAGTAGATGAAGAAATCCAAATAAAAATGAAGTTACAATTATTCCAACCCATATACGACTTCTAACAGAAAGAACCGGGAATAACCAACCTCGTACAATAATTTCTTCCGTTGCCCCTTGTATTAAAAATGCAACTAGAGATCCTACTATTCCTACTATTACTGTTGAGGTAATATGTTGTACTTGCAATTTCACACTCCCCATTAATAATAGTAGAATAACTGGCGTTGAAATAAATACAAACCCTATTAACGCACCTTTTAAATACTTTCTCATCCATTTCTCTTTCCAAAAGCCAATGGATGAAAAAGGTCTTTTTTCTACAAAACGAACCCATATAAATAAAATAAATATAGCTCCGCCAAACGTTAACACCATTCTAACATTGTCATAAATACCTTTCATGAATATCGTTTCAGCTTTTGGTAAAAATAACATAAAAAGTTCGCCTAAAGTCAAAAATATAATGGCTAATATTACAGCAAAGACTGGATGCACCTTTTTTCTCCCTGCTTTTGCTGCTTCAATTATTATAAATGAATTATTTTTCACTTTCTTTTCTCCTTTTATAATATTTAACTACTAACAGTTAACAACCATATTTTACCATAAAAAAATGCAATATTAATATTTACTCTAAGTTTTTCTTACATGATTTTGCATAAATCCAAATTAGGAATAATATATAAATAAAAGAGGTGCCTTTGTGCCTTTACTATTATCACCCAGATTACTCAGTGGTATTACCAGCACTTGCTATTTCCAACCATTTGTTGTAAGATAGTAATTAAGGTCAATTTAACACTATATTTTCTTTGCATATTATCAAGTATCAATCAGGGACATTTTGTACTCCTTATGGGTTTTTGATAATATGTGAACTTTTATTTTCATTCAAATAAGGCCGATCATATTGTAATTTTTCTACTTTTAGGAGGCATTACCATGACATTAACAGGTAAAGTAAAATGGTTTAACAGCGAAAAAGGTTTCGGTTTCATCGAAGTTGCAGACGGTAACGACGTATTCGTTCACTTCTCAGCTATCACTGGCGACGGCTTCAAGTCTCTTGACGAAGGTCAAGAAGTTAGCTTCGAAGTTGAAGAAGGTAACCGCGGACCTCAAGCTAAAAACGTTGTAAAGCTATAATTCAAACAATAAAAAGGTTGTTACCAGCAAGGTTAACAACCTTTTTAATATATAACTAAAATTTTTTACATAAAAGGAGTGGTTACATGTATCGCAATCGAAAGAACGATGTAGCAGAAGTACCACCAGAACAAACCCCTGTTTGGGAATGTGAATCAGAGGATTGTTTAGGATGGATGAGAAAGAACTTTTCATTTGAAGAAGAGCCTAAATGCCCTTTATGTAAAAGTAGCATGAAAAGCGGAGAACGTTTATTACCTAAATTAGGTTAATTTATAATAAAAAAAACCTCTTTTAATTAAGAGGTTTTTTTTATTATAAATTTATGTCCTCAATATCAGTTCGCACTATAGAATACAATAATGCATCGTGTTGCTTATTCCCTTGATGAATATATCCGCGCAATAGACCTTCCTTTTGGAAGCCAATTTTAGATAACATTCTACAAGAAGTATCATTTTCAGGATATGTAATAGCTCCAATTCTAAACAAACCTAAATCTTTAAATCCATAATCAATAATTTCTCGAGCTGCTTCTGAAGCGTAACCATTTCCCCAATAACGAGGATGCAGATCATATCCAATCTCAGATCGTTTACTCCATAATTGTAAATTGTTTAGTCCAATTGTTCCTATTAAAACGTTCGTTTCTTTTAACACAATTCCCCATCGTATTGCCTTTTTCTCAAAGTAATTTTTTGAAAAAGATTCAATCATACGTGAAGCTTGTCCAAACTCCGTAAAAGAATTCATACCGTAATAACACGTTACTTCATCCAATGAAAAGATTTCATATATTTTTTGACAATAAGATTGTTCTATTTCAACTAAACGTAAGCGTTCTGTTTCTAATATAGGAAATGCCATAGGATCACTCCTTTCTCTCTACTCATTCATTATATCAGAAAAAATATGTATAATTAGTAAAGTCCTTATTGTTCCATAAATCAAACATTTCTAATGGCACATTCCCTCTTTATTCTATATACACGAATTGGATACCTTCTGATTACGACTCAAACATGACGCTATAATTTCCATAAATCAAATTTTAAATTATCAAGAACTGTAAGGAAATTGTTTCTTCATTTTCTCCTTCTAAACAACCAACCTCTCCCATACATTTATGGTAAAATATAGTTAATGCATTATTTTATTGTGGAGGTGTAAAAATCTATGTATATATTCATCGGTTTATCCCTCTTACTCATATTACTTATTTTTTTATTCGCAAAAAAATTCACACCAAACTCATTCATGATGACTAGCTTTAAAGGCAATAGCTTTAAGACATTTTCAATCGGTATTTTAATCGCTGCCATACTCTCACTTTCATATGGAACTTATCATGCAGTAACATATCAACCTAGTTATTTAGATATTAAATTAAAAAATCAAAACTACACTGTTTTCGGTAATGTAGGCGAATTCGGTTATTTCTCCGAAGAATTATTAAAAAAAGATACAGAAGTTCAACTATATTTCGTCTCTTGGAAAACAATACAGTTAAAAAATCCGGTAATACTTATAGAATATCCTTCAGGAAAACAAGAAACATGGAAGCCAAATATCGTATTAATACCGATAAGTAAATTACAAGAAAAACATGATATAAAAGATATTTATCAACTATCACCGTATTCATTTAAAGAATCTGGAGAAATAACATTAACAATAAAAGAAAACAATGTAAAAAACAATAAAATTTCCATTCAAATAAAATAAATAAAAACCGTTCCTTCATTTTGCTGAAGGAACAGTTTTTATTTATTCTACAGTATTATTTATTTAATGTAGCCATTATTTCATTAGCAATATTCTTTCCATTTCCAATACACGCACCAATTCCAACACCGTAATATGAGGCACCAGCTAAATATACATTTGGATAAAGATTTGTCATTTTTTCTTGCAATGCTTGAACCGCTTGATTATGTTCTAAATGATATTTCGGCATTAAATCTTTCCAATTTGTAACTTCAACTACTTCTGGTTCACCTTTAATTCCGAGACTCTTTTCAATATCATATAAAGCTACTCGTACTAATTCTTCTTCACTGTAATCCTTGATTGTTTCATATACCGGATTGGTACTCTTATAAAACATTCTAACTAATAATTTTTGTTTACCCGATGTATGTTTCCACTTTCGACTTGTCCATGTACAAGCATCACAATGTAAATCACTGTTTTCCGTTACAATAAACCCCGTACCGTCAGCTGGTAGTTGTTCATCTAGTATGTCAAATCCTAAATAAATACTAATAAGAGATGAGTTTTTAAATGTATTAAACTGCTCATTTAACTCATTAGACTGTAATAAAGTTTGCGCTATATCATGTGGAGCTGCTAAAACAACATAATCAGCTTGTATTGTTTCATGATTTGCAAAAGAAATCTCATATCGATCTTCTTGTTTACTTACAGCCGTCGTTATAGCACCTTTTTTTACGACAGTTTCAGTCAGCACTTCTTCTAAGCGATTAATTATCGTAGATAGTCCACCCTTAAATGATACGAATTTTTTATTTCCTGCTGATTGAAATTGTTTTTTATTCTCTTCAAAACCTTTAATAATACTTCCATACTTATTTTTATAATCCAGTAAATACGGTAATGTAGATGCCATTGTAAGCTCATTCAATTTACCAGAATATACGCCTGAAAGCACAGGAGCAATTTGTCTTTCCACTAACTCTTTCCCTAAGAAACTTTCTAAAAATAAAGCAAGTGATGTATCTTTCGTAAACTCTTTATTTTTCGTTATGAAATCTTTTAAAGCTACGATTTTCCCCTTCGTTGAGACTAGCGTACTGCTAAACAACGACCGGGCGCTCATCGGTATCCCAAATATAGTATCAGAAGGAATCGGATGTAACATGTTTTCAGAATATATGTAAGAAATACCCGTTTCATTATATACCATTTCATCTTCTAAATTTAAATCTTTGACAAGTGGCATAACATATTCATTACGAGCAACGATTGAATCCGCCCCTGACTCCATAATGAAATCCTTTTCTTCCACACTATGGATTTTACCACCTAAATACTCTTCTTTCTCAATAAGAATTAAATTTAAATCGATATTATAATCCTTTTTTAATTTTTCTAAATAAAACATAGTAGAAAGTCCCGTTATACCTCCACCGATAACAACAACTGTTTTCATATGTGCTGCGCTCCTAACCGATACAATTAATAATTCCTTTTTATTATAACCAAAAGTCCTTATATTCGACTAGCAAGTTGCGCATTCTGTAAGAAATTAGACAATATATTTTAATATATTTTCAAATTACCTAATAAAAAAGAACTATAACATTTACAAACCCCGTCATAGTTCTCTTTATTTTAAAAACATAAAGTAATTGATTAATTTGTCTAGTTCTTGACTCAATGCCAATACTTTTTCATGTTGAATTCCATAATCCGATACTAAATATAAAAGTTCTTCTTTTTTTATTTCAATTACTTTTTCCAATTTCGCTAGTTCCATGTCGTTTTACATCTCTCCAAAAATAAAATGTATGTATTTCAGTATAGCCTACTTACATAATTAGTAAAAGTAAAATACGCATGTAAAATCTTACATATTTGAAAAAATAATATACTACTAACAAAAAAAGAAACTAGATTAAGCCGCCTTTCAAAATACTTTTTTCCATTTTCTTTCACCCCTAATAAAAATCACTATATTTTCATCCTAAAGATGGTGTCAGTACAAATAAAATGTGATTCGATTCATCACTTTTATTCAAAAATCGATGCTTCACATTCGGTGGAATACGTACAACATCGCCTTCTTCTAAAAAATATTCTTTTCCCTCCAATTCTACGTACACTTCCCCTTTCATAATAACAGCAATCTCTTCCTTATCTTCATGGGAATAATGGCTTTCTGTTGTGTTTGCTCGTTTATTTAAATCCATCATTAACATTTCAATACGTGCTTTCATAAAATCAGGTGTTAATACATCATATACAATGTGATCATTGTTTTCCCGATATACTTTTTTTCGATCTTTTTTCTTAGAAATGAGCGAATCTGTATCGATATCATTAATAAAAAGTGTAAACAGCGGTACATTTAATGCTTTTGCAATTAACTCCAAAACATTTAAAGAAGGATTAGCATGTCCTCTTTCAATTTGGCTAATTAGTGATGTACTAATCCCTGCATAATCAGCGAATTCACGAATTGTCATATTATTTTTCTTACGATAACTTAATACTGTTTGTCCAAGCCTATCATGTATCATAGTAAAACTTCCTTTCATCCATCATAATGCATATTTCATTGTCTTTGTGCTGACATACTAAACAAAGGCAAATAATCCTTTCCTATTATCTCCGGGACTTATATACTTACCTTTGTACATTATATCGTATTAAGTTTATTATAATAAACACTCTATCGGAGGGACAAACTTTGAAATCACCTATTCTTTCATATTTCATCTTATTTTTTGGTGTATTCGCCTTATCAACTTCAGCAATCTTTGTAAAATTGGCAGATGCTCCTGCGACAATCATTGCTTTTTACCGATTATTCTTTGCCACACTAATCCTGTTACCGTTATTACTATTTAATAAAAATAGTCGAAATGAGCTAAAAACTTTAACGAAAAAACAATGGACATTCGGATTCATATCTGGGCTATTTTTAGCTGCACATTATGTACTATGGTTTGAATCATTACAATATACTTCTGTAGCAAGCTCTACAGTTATCGTAACGTTACAACCTTTGTTCTCAATGATTGGTGGTTATTTTTTATTTAAGGAAAGATTTACGAAAGGAGCGGTTATTGGTTGCCTCATCGCTATTTCAGGTAGTATCATCATTGGCTGGCAAGACTTCCAAATTAGTGGAGAAGCTTTATATGGAGATATTTTAGCATTTATTGCTGCCGGTATCATTACTGCTTATTTTTTCATTAGCCAACACGTTCGTAAAGATTTGTCACTTATACCCTATTCAGTAATTAGTTATGGAAGTAGTGCTGGCTTTCTTGGCATATTTGCTTTCACGCAACAAGAATCTTTCATCCATTACTCTACACAAACTTGGTTGTGCTTTATTGGATTAGCTTTCATTGCTACAATTTTAGGACAAACCATTTTTAATTGGTTATTAAAATGGATGAGTGCTACTGTAATTTCAATGAGTATTTTAGGTGAAACAATTGGCACTTGTATACTAGCGTACTTTATATTACATGAGACCATTTCTTTACAACAAGGACTAGGAATTACCGTTATTTTTATTGGTTTAGTATTATTTTTATTGCAGCCAAGTTCTAATAAAAAAGCATGACAGTATACTGTCATGCTTTTACCTATTCATTATGTACAATTAAACCATTCGGTCTAAAACGACTCATCATAATTTCATTAATAAACTTTCCATGAGCTTTCAAATTCCCTATCTTTACTCCCTCTTCTACAAATCCAAATTTTTCATATAAAGCTTTTGCTTTTGGATTCGTTTCTAACACACCTAGTTCTACTCTCTCTAACATTAACCAATTATCAGCCAGATCAAGCATCTTCGTAAGAAGTGCTCTCCCAATTCCTTTATTATGATATTCACTGTCTACTCCAATGAATAAATCGCCTGAATGAGATCTTCGGCCCGGACTTTGTGTTAAACCTACAAACCCAACAACTTCTCCATCATGTTCTGCAACAAATTCAAATTGATTTGGTGCTAAATTTCGAATTCTATTTTCCATAGCTTCTACACGCATGCTAGGTAAGAAAACCATATACGGTAAAACGTCATCCTGTATACATATACGATGAATTGCTCTAGCATCTTGTATTTCTACTGCTCTAACGTTGATTCCCATCTTTCTCTCCTCCATATAAATAACAATATATTTGTGTGTATTCTAGAAACGTTCACGAATGACCTTCTCGCCCGTATTTCTTTATGTCATTTTTACATAATTATTTCGATATAATACTTGATTTCCAAAAATATTAACGACTATATGGATTTGGTTAACTTTTCACCTTGTTATATAAATCAAGCAAATTTTCAATCAGAATACCATTTAGTTTCATGCCGACTATATCACAATTTTCTATTTCAATATTTTTCAGATTACTATTACTTATAGTGCTACCTTCCAAATCACATTTATCGAATACAATAGGTTCCTTCTCATCTCCGAGACTTGTATTTTTAAATTGCACTCCACCTAAAGTCACCAAATTAAATTTACTGCCAGAAAGATTTAAATCTGCATATGATGACCTTCTAAAATTTATATTTCTAAACTTGGATTGACTTACATTACAATTACTCATATTCATATTCATTATATTGCTACCAACAAATGAACTGTTTTTTAAATTCACTTGATAATACTCTGTATTTGCTAAATTACAGTTTTCGTATTGACTATTTTTCATATCTTTATTTGTAACTACACTCGCTTTGTTTGAGCTTGTTTTTATTCTTTTCACGTAACAATACTCATCTTCCGATTCAAAAATCATTTGGTAACCCATCTTTTTATAAAAGTGATGATTGTTAATTTGTCTACTAGATGTTTCGAGATCCCAAATCTTTATGTTCGGATATTCCTTTTCTATTAATTTCATAACATGTGATCCAATTCCTTTTCCTTGATAAACAGGATCTACAAAAATACGATCAATTCGACCGTACGACTTACCAGAAATCGTAACTATTATCCCTCCGATTATTTCTTTATCCATTACAACTTTGAAAGAATCCAATTCTTCAATGGAATATTCCATCATTTCAACTGAAGAATATCCTGGCGGTTGAATGTTATAATCAATGACATCATCTTGGCCGTATAGCCATTGTTTTGCTTCTGCATCAAATGTTCTTTTCATTATTTCTGTTAATTTCTCAGCATCTAAAATTGTAGCTTTTTCTATAGATATTTTCGTCATTTTCGTTTTCCCCTTCATTATTACAAACCAACCATTTTTGTGAATGGCATAATTATCAATTCACTTTATTACCCCCTATTAAAACATTTATATCCTTATTTTTTTAAAAACAAAGAAAATCAACACTAATCACCCTATATTTTCCACGATTACTTAGTATTAATGAATAATAAAAAGAGACCATGTAATATAAACATGTTCTCTTCTTTTATTCATTTTCAATTTTATCCCGCTATTTGCCGGGCAGTAGGACCCCCACCTCAAAATTCAGCGAAAGCAAAGAAATTAGGTGGGGGTCGGGCTAATAATCAGCGGGGGCTGACACCCCACTGATTAAAGTTTCACTTTATATAATTAAAAATTAGATATTACTTAAGCCACTCGTTGCAAGTATTACTTAACTGCTGTAAGTCTTCTATAAATTGACTCCCATCATATCCATCACAAACCGAATGATGTACTTGTAATGAAACTGGTAGCATAACCTTGTTTCCTTCGTTAAAATATTTCCCACAAGTTATAATTGGCAATAGAAAATTTTCATCATTATTAATATTAAGATTAAATCCAGTAAAACTAATCCAAGGTATGCTAGAAATCGGAAATACATTAGGCGGAATATTTTCTTTCGTGAAAAGACCATGAACATTAGCATAGCATCTCATATCGTCTTCATAATTATTATAGAAAGTGCGGAAATCACTTGAATAATCCGTCCATATACTTGAAAAAGACTTATCATCTTTATGAAAGATTGTATAACTCGGTATCATTTCCTCCCAATAGCCTAAAACTCCTTCATCGTTAAAACATGTTCGAAATTTTTTATGATTATTTACTACTCTAGAAATTAAATATATAAAAACGGGATAAAATTTTATTCCCTTTTGATATACTTCCCCTAATAACATCGTGATATCAACATTCACAGTCATACTAAATGTACATTTCAACTTTAAATAATGCTCAAAATACTGCTCTCTATTCCAATCTTCTCTATCAATTACATGGAACTTCATTCTAATAGCCTCCTAAAATTTTCTTTTTATTTTAGAAGGCTAATTCCCTTGCTTTCACCATAATTGTTCACTCCTAACAGTGTACATTTCACCCTAATTATTTATTTAATTATATAACATATGTAAGAATCAATTCACATATTTCTGGAAATACATCCACATACTATAGATAAATCAAATGAAATTTGGAGGATACATACATGAATGACAAAAATATGAATAAAAAAGAAAATGTTATTGATAACGCTACATCTATTCAAAATAATAATACTGCAAACCTTACTATCGAAGAACAAGCAATGAACGGCTTATACGGAATGCCCGAAACAACAATTGAAGATGCTGATCACGCTGCAGCTGATGATTTAACTTCAAAAAATTAATTAACTACATTGAAAAAAGCCAAGGAAAATATCCTTGGCTTTTTTAACTATGCATCCACCTTTTGTATTTCTTCACTCTTTCTTGAAAGTTTACCTGGCCAAAAAGCAAATCGGCCTAACACAACTGTAATTGCGGGTACAAGTAACGGTCTTACGATAAATGTATCTAGTAATACGCCAATTGCAGTTACAATACCAAATTGAACTAATACTTGAATTGGAAGTGTACCTAACACTGCAAAAGTTCCTGCTAAAATTAAACCTGCCGATGTAATAACACTACCTGTTTGTATTACACCATTTTTTACTGCATCCAAGTGATTTTGTGTCTTTCTGTTTTTCCATATTTCTGAAACCATAAAGATATTATAATCTTCACCTAAAGCAACTAAAAATACGAATGCGTACAACGGTATCGCACCTTGAATGGCCGGCGCTCCCATACCGTAATGAAGTAATATCCATCCTGCTCCTAACGCTGAGAAGAATGATAAGACAACAGTTACAATTAAATAAACCATTGCAACAACCGATTGTAAATAGACAAGTAATAGTAAAGCGATAATGCTAATCATTACTGGAATAATTACTGATTCATCACGTTCAGTAATTTGCTTTGTATCATATAATGAAGCTGTTTCTCCACCAATCCACAATTGCTCTTCAGCATTACTAATCCCAGCATCTTTTAATACTTTTTCTACACTGTTTTTCAATTTAGGGATTTGATCTAATGCTTCAATTGCGTATGGATTTTCTGCTAAAGAAACTTCATACATTTTTATTTGCTTATTTTCTTTTCCCTCTTTTGGCTCTTTCACTGTATTTACGAAAGAAAATTTCTCTAGTTCTTGTTTAATAGGAAGCTCTTTTCCTTTCGTATCAACAACAACTTTTATTGGTGCTAGTTCACCAGCTGAAAAATGATCACTAATTAACGTAAAACCTTCGCGTGAAGGCATATCTTTTGGAAACGACTCTAATAAGTCATATGTGTATTGAATACGTGGTACGAATGAAGCCAATCCACCTAATACAAATACAGTTAGCATAATTATTGTCCATGGTCTTCGTACTACAATATCTCCAAGTTTTTTACTAAAGGAGCCTTTTGATTTTTTAACTTTTACAGCCCTCTTTTTCTTTCTTGCAAACTCCTCATTCATTGAAGTTGTTCTCGGTATAAACGGGAAAAATGCAATTCTACCGAAAATTAATAATAGTGCTGGTAAAATCGTTAAAGCCGCGATTCCCATTATAAATACAGCAACACTAAATGGTACTGCAAATCGATGAAAGGCACCATAATGAGCAAGTAGTAATGTTCCTAATCCAAGTACAACAGTTAACGCACTCATTATTATTGCACCGCCAGATGCTTTAATCGCAAGTTGCAATGCTTTATATTTACTTTCTTCTTCTAACAAGTACTCTCTATATCTCGAAATTAAAAATAGACAATAGTCCGTTCCAGCGCCAAACAATAATACTGTCATAATTGATATCGCTTGGGCATCTACTTTAATCCATCCGTGATCAGCTAAAAAACCGAGTGTAGGACTAATAATACCGTATGCAAAGCCAACAACAAGTATAGGTAAAATCGCTAAAATTGGTGAACGATACAGTAAAATTAACAAAACTAACACTAGTAGTACAGTAGCCACTAACAATTTCACATCTGCTTGACTAAATAAACTAACTGCATCCGTTTGAATACCTACAGGTCCTGATAATCGAACATGTAAACCAGATTCACTTATTTTTTGTTTAAATGGATCTTCATCCACCTTACTATTCACTATTTTTCTAAACTCTTCAAGATTTCCTTTTAATATATCCGTACCAGCAGATTTATTAAAAAATACCGGTGTAACAAATGATGTACCATCTTTTGACGCACTTTTTAATAATACTTGCTCTGGGATTGTATCAAATGATGGTAACGTTGATTGTTCTTTTAAAGGACTAGATTTTAACTCTTTATAAACATCTTGTATGAGTTTATAATCCTGTGACTGTAATCCACCATCTCTATACCATACTACTAACAATGGATTCCCTGCATTATTCGGAAACTCTTTTTTCATAAGCGCTTCCGCTTGCTGTGACATAGCTGTTTCAGGTAAATTTTTCGGATTCGGTTCTTTCGTACTGTTTACTTGTGGTAACGTAAATGAAAGTAATAATGTAATAAGAACCCACACCGATAAAGTGATCCACTGCGTATTTCTCCCTGCTACAAGCCTCCCTAACATATGTAACGGGTGCTTTTTCATAAAAACCCACCTTCCTTTTTTCCTCCATTATTAATTATATATACTGGTCGGTTAATTAATCAAGAATGATTGAAAATTATGTTATAATTATCTCAATCATAAATGTCAGGAGCGAATGTATTTGGAACAAAAACAACGTCCTCTCGGAAGGCCGCGTCAAAATAAAAATACAAAATCTACAAAAGAAACCATTTTAGAAGTAGCAACCCGCTTATTTCTTACACAAAATTATCAAGTCGTTTCTATGGATGAGGTCGCAAAAGTTTGTGGTGTTACGAAAGCTACTGTCTACTATTACTATTCAACAAAAGCCGATTTATTTACCGCTACTATGATCGAAATGATGGTACGTATACGTGAGAATATGTCTCAAATACTCTCTACAAACAAAACTTTAGAAGAAAGATTATTAGACTTCGCTAAAGTTTACTTACACGCAACGATGGATATTGATATGAAAAATTTTATGAAAGATGCAAAACTGTCGTTATCTGAAGAACAATTGAAACAATTAAAAAATGCTGAAGATAATATGTATGAAGTACTAGAAAAAGCACTCGATAATGCGATGCACATCGGAGAAATTCCGAAAGGAAACGCTAAATTTGCGGCTCATGCTTTCGTATCTTTATTATCTATTGGGAATTTTAAAGATGAAAATCACAATCCTATTCTTGCAAATATAGATGAATTAGCACAAGAAATCGTTTCTTTTTATTGGAACGGATTAGGTCATTCATATTAAACTGATTTGCTTTAATAAAAGAGCATGTTTGAATTTTTTCAAACATGCTTTTTTATCATTTAAGTGTTTTATTTATATACCAACAATTAGACTACACTTTAGCATCCATTATTAAAAAATTATTATCTTTACCTTTTACAAATTTTGAAGTTGAACATTTATATTCTCCTTACTTAATCCCCCATGGTAACAAACTACAGATTCAATATCTAGATTTAAATACTTCTTCAAAGACTGCCGTGCTTCCATAATATTTAAAGTTGTTGGGGCATGAACTCCTCCTAACACTCCATTCACACTATACATCGAGTCTCCAGCGACAAGAATTTTACTTTGTTTCAAATATAAACTAATATGCCCCGGAGTATGCCCTGGAGTATGGAGAATTAGTATTCCACCGCAATACGGAAGTTCTTGCCCGTCAATCACAGTGTCACTCACTTTTCCTTTTGGTCGGTTCTCTATATTTCCATCTTTCAATAAAGGTAAATCCCCCTCGATATATGGCTTATCTAGTTCGTGCGCATAAACTTTAATATTACTTCGACAGCGCTGCAACAATTCCGGAAGACTACCTATATGATCAATATCCTGATGCGTCAAAATCACGAATTTTAACTTATCAAATGATACCCCAACCTTTTCCATCTCTACTTGTATATCTTCAATTTGTCCTGGGAAACCCGTATCTATTAATACTGCCACTTCATCATTCCATAAAAGAATTGGATGAATAACAAATTCTTAAAATTTAAGTTGTAACATTTCTATCCCTTTAGCAATCTCCATACAACCATTCTCCTTTATGTTGAAGTTTGAAAATATGTACGAGTAAACTGAAAATATAAAGTGAAACTTTAATCCGTGGGGCTTTTACTACTCGGCAAATAGTGGGATAAAGCACCTCTATCTTATAATATGTTTTGTCATCCCAATAGAGAATGCTTCAAACCCTATAGATTCATAGTAAGATTGCAATTTTTCTACACACATAAGTTGTGGAATAACCTTGTTTTGTTCACAGTGTTGGATTAATCGTTCCACTATTTCTCTCCCAATACCAATGGACTGATATTTTGGCAATACACCAACTCCACAAATAATGCCTGTTATGACTCTATCTGATATGACACGCCCCATCCCTACTAACCTCTTATCATCAAAAACATAAATTGCATACCAACTTTGCTTACACATTCGTTCTAACTCGTTAACCGTTAATTTAAGAGAATTCCATCCTAAAGATTCGTATAAGGATAATAATCCATTAAAATCTGTAGGATGTTCACTTGTGTAGCGTATACTATTTCCCATGTAAATACTCCCTATTCTCTGGCTTGTTTATATTTCATAAAATTCCCTTTACACAAATCTGATCGATGTAAAAATAACTAGAACAAACTTCAATAAGAAAGATAGAATTCCTTCTCAATATAAAATAAAAAGAAGTTATCTCACTTAAGATAACTTCTTTTTATATAAGACTCTCATTATATTATTAACCAAAAAATATACAACTGCATACGATTAGCACAAACAAAACTAATAAACCATTTGAGAAATAACCCATTGAATACTACCCCTTTATTAAATTATGTAAAAGATTTTATCATAAAATGATTTACAACTTAATAACTGAAAAAGACATTGTATTCATTAGTTATATATGTTTAGTAATATTTTATTTTCGGTTATATTCTCGTTCCCTGAAAGTGCTTATCATACTCTTCTACTTCAGTTCATATAAGTTCAAAATATTAAATAATAAGTAAAAAAGACCTCCACCTTACGAGATCTTTTTTACTTATTTTCCAAATACACTAATTGATTCTTCCTCAATTACAAGTAAACAATTAGCATATTACATGATTTAATATCCCAATAGCCAATTCAACTCTATTAATTCGGTTCGACCTTAATATCCCCCTTTTATTCCAAAAACTCAATAATCGTTTCACAGACTTTATCCATCTCCTCGATATCTGGGAAATGTCCACTATTTTCAAATATAACAAGTTTACCATTTTTCAATTGTCTCGTTATTCTATAACTCATTCCTACACCCGTGTTATAGTCATGCGCTCCAACTATGACACACGTATCAATTTCTAAACCTTTAATACGCTCAATAAGCGGTAAAGATGCTTTTGTTCCAAAAATAACTTTGCTCATCTTCCCTGTATTACTTAACTGACCTTCCTCCCAAAGACTCCGATTTAGCTTTGCAAATTCTTCATTTTTAAACAATAGTCGATCTACATTTTCTGTATCAACTATACTCCAAACTTGATTATATTTTTCTTTTAGCGCAATTTTCGACTTACTTATTTTCAATATTTGTTCTTTCATTTCCCCTTTCGTTACTTGTAGAAAACCTTCTATCTGCACAGTATACATATCATTTAAAACATCTAACGATGGTGCTTGTAATACCATTTGTTCAACATTTCTTGGATATTTCAAAGCATACTCTAAACAAAGTTGTCCACCAAAAGAATATCCTAACAAATTTATCTTCTCTACATGTAATTGCTTTCTTAATTCCTCTAAATCTTCGACTAGAGTATTGATTGAGTACTCACTGTCATCTTGTGGTGCCTCACTTCGTCCGCAACCTCTTTGTTCGTAATAAACTACAGTCATATTTCCTTCTAACTTCAAACCAAGCGTTCTTTCGAATACATAATGATTACCACCTGGACCACCATGTACTATAATAAGAGGGACTGTATTATGAGCTGTCCCTGCAACTTTACACCAATGCATAATCCCATTGATTTTCAAATAGTGTATACCATCTTGCAACATTAACTGATTCATTTATCCTCTCTCCTCATCGCTCACTTATTACTATCTAAATGTATAAGTTCTGACCATTTACACTTTTCCCCTTTATATTCTTTAGACACTATCCTCATTTATATGAATAGCTTTCTTATTCAAAAATAGATTTTTAAAAATTCCTACTCCCACAATTAATAAACCTATACCAACTAATTTATTTACTTGTAATGGAACACTCTCCATTCCAAATAATCCGAATGTATCAATGCATAACGCAACGACCAATTGAGTAATAAGACTAATTAGCACCGTATATGCTGGGCCTAAGCTCTTTATTGCACCCATTATACAAATAATTAACCCGATACCAAACAGTCCACTTACATAAAACAAATAATTTGTAGTATACACTTTAATGTTAATACTGTTTTCTGTAATGATATAAAATAGAATAGAACTAATGAGACCTATTCCAAGGACACATGTAGTTGTTAACCACTGTCCTACATTTTCATTTACTTTTGCATTAAAAACAGATTGTACGCTAATTAATATTCCTGCTAATATAGCTAAACTAAATCCAATCAAAATCTTCCTCTCCCTTTCATTGCTCATATATATTATCTTTAGCGACTTCCTTCATTCTAGAAAAATCTTTAATTACAATAACTCCATTACTCTTTTCAATTAGTTTTTCATTATAAAATCTTTGTAATACCCGAATTACGTGCCTATAACTTACCCCTATAAAATCTGCAATACTCGTTACTGAAGTTGCATCCAAATCCCCTTTATACATATTCCCGTTACTATCTGTTGAAATTGAAAGCAAATAACTAGCTACACGTACTTCTACAGGATAAAGTAAATTAAGAGCAGTAAAACGAGTCGATATTTTTAACGTGTTGGCAATGTTTTCAAGCAAGAACTTCATAAATATAGGATCATGTAATAACTTGTTTCTAATAACCGTATTAGAAATAGAGATTGCTACAACATCTGAACAAGCTTCAACGACATTATGTGCTTTGCTATTTTGAATTAATTCAATATCACCAACAATGGCAAATGGATTGATAAAGCGAAGGATTAGTTTCTTCCCTTCAGGTGTAATCGTGTAAACTTTTACTTTACCTTTAACAACAAAATATAAACGATCCATTTCGTCATCTATATTGCAAATAAGCTCGCCTTTTTCAAAGTGATTTAATTGAAAATAAGCTGTATCTATTTCTGAAAAAATCTCGAGCGTTTTATTGGTTCTCAAATAATGCTTAATTAAAGCTGATTTATCCTCCATATTCATTTCTCCTTTCATTTACATATTAAATACAACAATACCTATAATCATTACTATTGTTCCCACAATATGATATCTCTCCATCTGTATCTTTTTTATATGAAACAGTCCTTTCATTTCAATAACTGTTGCCGTTAACAATTGAGCAACCATTAGTGTGCCAGCTGTCAATGTAACTCCTAGTGAATATATCGCCATCGTTTCTGCACAAATAATGAATCCACCAAATGCACCCGCTGCTAAATATACTTTTTTCACACTCTTTAAATCTGTTACTTTCTCTTCTTTCTTTAACAAAAATACAGTTGTTGCAATAATGAATCCAATTAAATGGGTTATAATACTCGTCGACCATATACCGATATGTGAACTAAGTTTCGCATTAAAGGTTCCTTGAAGTGTTATAAATATCCCCGCAAAAACAGCAAATATAATACCTTTCAAAAAATCATCTCCTCATCCTTTATTTCTGACTTAATTAAAAACCATCATCCTATAATCGCAAAAGGACAAATGTCACATCACTATGAAAATAACTTGGAATGAACAAAAAACACACCTCAAAAATGCGAGATGTGTTTATGTTAATTATTAATATATAAAGTTTTATAAATTTAAATTACGCTACATTAAAAGATTTCTTTTTCATAACAAACTTTGCAAATAAGAAACGTACAAGCGGTCCCATAATAATTAATTGTAATGGATATGCCATTATGAAATTTTTAATAAAAATCGAAAAATAAATTGAAACAAATGAATCTCCTTTTAGTCCACCATGTAAATGCATCATAGCCATACCGAAAAATGACATAAAGAACACCATTCCAATTACCATAGTTGTCGCCATTGCAACGATAATATTTATTTTCTTAGATTTATCAAATGGCAACATGAATACAATTTTTTTCGCACAAGGTCCAACTATAAATATTTCAATTAATAGCGCAATAATAAAGCCAATTAATAGTTCTAATGCAATCTCTTTAATATAAATTGATCCTCCTGTTTCATTCATTAGTAAATTGTAAAACGTCATTACGATAACCATTCCAAGGCACATCATCATGCCAAATTGGAGGTTTTCCTTTCTTGTTGTTGGCAAATTTAATCATCCTCTCTCTTTGAGTCTTTGTCATTATATCGACATTGCCCCCCCCTTCGTAAGTGAACATTTTGTGAACAAATTTAAAACGTTTTCATGTATTTTCTTTACTTTCAACTCAAATTCTCACTTTTACTTATAAAGGTTTTATATATTTCAATGTTGAATTACTAAATTTAACATTGCATTACATTATTACTAGGAGGATAACCATGAATGAAGCAGAATTTTACGCATATCACATCGTAACAAGGAAAAAAATGCATATCGGACAAATCATTCCTTTTAACAAAAATCAACACAATACTCTATACCATTTCTTTTTTGAAAGAGAACAATTAAATGCTAATGGTGAAGATAGCATACAAATTTTAAATAAACACTATAAAAATAACGAATTACATATAAATAATGAAAATGCTAAAGTAGTTATGAATTATATGGATCAAACAATTAGAGCAGTTAGAGAAACAATTGTAGAAATGGTTAGACTACAAGAATTCCCTGAATACCCTTCCAGATTATCTTGTTTATACGCTGCTAAAAGCTATGAGGATGCTTTGAAATGGAGAGCGCTATTTGATTCTTACAATCGAGAAGTTTTGCAGATTGTTAAACTACGAGTAATCGGAAGTTCTTTTGAAGGTGACGGGAATCTTTTACCGAAAGAAGATGGTATTCCTTTTTCTCAAAAAATCGAACAAGCTAGAGAGTATTGGAAAGGAAATATTAGAAATGAGCTTCCTGAGCTACTGATTAATGGAGAAATTGAAGTGGTGGAAATTATTGATGACTTCTCCTCAATTCATATTTAATTTCTAACTAAATCATATAGGATGGAGATTACAATGAAGAAAAAAGTGTACTTCAATCATGATGGCGGCGTAGATGATTTAATTTCATTATTTTTATTACTTCAAATGGAAAACGTTGAACTTACCGGTGTATCTGTTATCCCAGCAGACTGCTATTTAGAACCCGCAATGTCTGCCAGTCGTAAAATTATCGATCGTTTCGGCAAAGGTAATATTGCCGTAGCCGCTTCAAACTCTCGCGGGCAAAACCCGTTTCCGAAAGACTGGCGGATGCATGCATTTTATGTAGATGCTTTACCAATTTTAAATGAGTCTGGAAAAGTTGTAACACCCGTGGTGGCAAAGCCTGCACATCACCATTTAATAGAAACACTTCTACAAACGGAAGGAAAAACAACTTTATTATTTACCGGGCCCCTAACTGACCTTGCTCGTGCATTATATGAAACTCCCATCATCGAAGATAAAATTGAACGTCTCGTTTGGATGGGTGGTACATTTCTTACAGCAGGCAATGTACATGAACCAGAGCATGATGGAACAGCTGAGTGGAATTCGTTTTGGGACCCTGAAGCAGTGGCTCGTGTATGGGATGCACAAATTAAAATCGACTTAGTGACACTAGAAAGTACAAACCAAGTTCCGTTAACTATAAACATACGTGAACAGTGGGCAAAAGAACGAAAGTATATTGGTATGGATTTCCTTGGTCAATGCTATGCAATGGTTCCCCCTCTCGTTCACTTCTCAACGAACTCTACCTACTATTTATGGGATGTACTAACTACCGCGCTTGTCGGAAACACTAACCTTGCAAAAACTGAAACAATTAATAGTATTGTTCATACATACGGACCAAGCCAAGGACGTACAGAGGAAACTACTAATGGACGACCTGTAAATGTCGTTTACGATGTAAAACACGATGTTTTCTTTGAATATATTACTAAATTAGCTAAAAAAGCTGCTACTTGAAACCTCAATAACACGAAAAAAATTTATTAAGAATGATATACTTTAATTAATATAACATGAGGTGATAAGATGGATTATGAGTTACTAAAAGAACGAATAGAAATTATAACTTCTAGAATTAAATACATAGGTGGTGAAGTTCAAGAAGTTTATATAGATGAACCATCTTCCCTTGAACAAATAATCCAAGTAGAAGAAAAACTGGATATTAAACTACCAAATAGCTTCAAAAAAGTACTTTTAGAGTTCTCAGGAAATTTTAGCTTACGCTGGTTTTTACCTGACGATGTAGAGCTACCAAATGAATTTACTGATATTTTTTGCGGAACACCCCACTGGAGTTTAGAAAGTCTTTCTAAATTCGAAAAAGAACGTAAAGACTTGGTTGACGAGTTTTTTTCAAATTTAGATGATGAATATGATGTAGTTTGGCACAACAAATTAGCATTTTGTGAAGTGGGAAATGGAGATTATTTAGCATTTGATATGAAAGATGATATAGATGCTCCAATAATTTACCTAAGCCACGACGATGGAGAAGGACATGGGTATAAGATTGCGAATAATTTCATTGAATTCATTGAGAATTGGTCAAGAGTAGCTTTTGTAGGATGCGAAGATTGGCAGTGGTTACCTTTCACTACCAGTTTTGAAAGTGGTATAAATCCAGATGATGAACCAGCCAAAAAATTTAGAAATTGCTTGGGACTTAATATTTAAAAGAGTATTGAATTAAATTTCAATACTCTTTTTGTGCAATTTAATTATATTTGATTAATGTAGTGTCTTACAGATTATTCATTTCATAACCATTGACAAAATACGTTATTGTTTCTAACTCATCTTCATTTAATTCTCTATCTAGTTCTTGTTTGTACGCTGCCTTTATCTTCTCTTCATCGCCCTTATGAGCTTCTGTATAAGTTCCTACTGCTTTTAACAAGCGAATCTCTTGTAAAAACTCCTCTCGATTTATCGCTTTCCCATGAGAAAGAATATATGTCTCAGCATCAAATTTTTCTAATTCATCTATTAATGCAAACGTTCTTTTCGTCGTATAGTTCCACTTCGAGGAAAAAATATCTGCATATATACAGTCCCCTAAAAACAATATCTTTTCTTCTTTTATGTACATAACAACTGAATCATGTGCATGATCTCCGCCCACATGTTTTAACACGCATGTCACCTCACCAAGATCTAATTCCATTTGATCCTGGAACGTTAAGGCCGGAGGAATAATGTTAATATTTCTCGCTTTTTCTTCAAACTCTTTCTTGATGCAATCCGCACAAAATTCAATTTCAGTACCCTCTTTTACGCGTGCATCCAACGCTTCATCTGTCCATTCATAAGATACTATTGTCTGCATTTCTTTTTTCGTTTCAGCGTGCGAAATAGTTAATGCATTCCGTAATACAGATAATCCAAAAATATGATCCCAATGCCAATGCGTTAGTGCTACAAAATCAGGATTTGATACATTTTGTTCTTTTAACATTTCTAAAAATAATTGTGCATGTTCTTCTGAATTCCCTGCATCGATCATTAACGTTTTTTCTTTTCCAACAACCATTCCTAATATAGGTCTATCTGTTTCAGAAACAGGTGTCATATACCAAAATGAGTTTCCTATTTTTTTAATTTGTTGCATAACCAATTCCCCTTTTCATTTCCTCACTTAAGTTTAATATATAGATTATAACGAATCACTACTTTTTTCTCTATACTCAAACACAATTACTTGGACTAATCTAACTTTTCTTTTCGTAAGCTAAAAATAAGGGAATAGAATCGGAGTGTGATACTATGGAACGTTTATGGATCCCAATGATTGTAACATTTTTTTCGTTCGGTGGATTGCTATTAGGCGGTGCTGTTGGAGTAGCAACACGCCAACTCATTGAAGAAAAGATGCATCGTTTATACGCATTATGTGTCGGTATTTTGTTTGGGTTATTGTCACTTGAAATTATTCCTGAAACATTTTCAAGCTATGAAATGATTGGACCTATACTTGGTATAGCTATCGGTATTTTAGTTATGGGCTTATTAGATAACTATTGTCACCATCCAATGATACATAAAAAAGATCAACAAGCATGGCAAACCTTTCTTTTTCTCTCTTTCGCTATATTTATTCATAATATACCGAGTGGATTTGCGTTAGGTACAGCTTTTATAAATCATAATGACTCTGCCATTCCCTTTTTAATAGCAATCGTCGTTCACCATATTCCAGAAGGATTAGCTTTAATTATTCCATTTCTTTTTACAAAACATAAATATATTTCCTTTTTATTAACAACTTTATTACTTTCTCTTATTCTCGGTACTGGCACAGTTTTTGGCATTTTGATGGAAGGAAAAGCTCTTCACCTGCAAGGCCTCATTATGGGAAGTGCTATTGGTTCACTTGGATATGTCACAATTCATGAAATGCTTTGGAAAGCTAAGAAACAGCTCTCTTTCCTTACATTTCTAATGTGGGCAACTAGTGGTTTTTTACTAATAACAGTGTTCACTTTATTCGCTGGTCATCATTAAAGTTGCTAAAGTGAAACTTTTGTTCCTCCCACACTGATTCTTGGATTACAAATAACCAGATAAATTTTCTTATTTGTATATTTTTCCTATTTTTCCAAAACATAATGTTATCTACCTATTATAAGGAGGAACAATTATGTTTGGGAAAACAGCCGGTGAAGCATTAGTTGATTTATTAATTGACTGGGGAGTAGAACACATATACGGCATGCCTGGAGATTCCATTAATTCTATCATTGAAGCTTTAAGAAAAAAACAAGATAAAATTAAATTCATTCAAGTTCGCCATGAAGAAGCTGGTGCATTAGCAGCGGCTGCCTATGCGAAATTAACAGGAAAACTTGGCGTTTGTATGGCAATTGCAGGACCTGGTGCTATTCATTTATTAAATGGTTTATATGATGCGAAACTCGATAAAGCCCCTGTTCTAGCAATTTCAGGTCAAGTAGAAACCGATTTACTTGGAACGGACTTTTTCCAAGAAGTAAATTTAGAAAGAATGTTTGATGATGTTGCGGTTTATAACCAGCGTATTATGTCAGCAGAGCAACTACCTGCCGTAGTGAATCAAGCAATTCGAATGGCTTATACGAAAAAAGGTGTATCCGTTCTTACAATTCCAGATGATGTCCCTAAATTCGAAGTAAAAAATGGTGCCCGTGTTACAAATACTTCTTTTACTTTGCCTGAGTTGTTTCCACAAAAAAACGATTTAGATGCAGCGAAACTCGCAATAAATGAAGCGAAAAGGCCTGTGATTTTAGCTGGAAAAGGAACAAAACATGCGAGAGAATCTTTACTTGCATTGGCAGAACATATTGGTGCTCCAATCGTACTTACATTACCAGCTAAAGGAATTATTCCTGATGAACACCCTCTTTGTATTGGTGGATTAGGATTAATTGGAACGAAACCTTCTTATGAAGCAATGAAGCATGCAGATACTTTAATTATGGTCGGTACTTCTTATCCGTTCACCGGCTTCTTACCTGAAAAAGCAAAAACAATTCATATCGATACAGATCCTGCCCAAATCGGGAAACGTTATGCGACAGATATTGGTTTAGCTGGTGATGCTGATAAAACATTACGATGGTTAATTGAAAATGTTGAAGAACACACAGACCATTCCTTCTTAGAACATCACCAAGAAATGATGAAAAAGTGGGAAGAAAAATTACACGATCAAGAAGAAGACTCTTCCATTCCAATTAAACCACAACGCGTTATGCATGCTCTGCAGCAAGTAGCACATGATGACGCAATTCTATCAGTCGATGTCGGAAATGTAACAGTATGGACCGCAAGACACTTCCGTATGACAAACCAGCAATTTGTCATTTCTAGCTGGCTCGCAACACTTGGTTGCGGTTTACCTGGTGCTCTTGCTGGAAAAATTGCATTCCCGGATAAACAAGTATTTGCAGTTTGTGGTGATGGCGGATTTGGAATGACGATGAATGACTTCGTAACAGCTGTAAAATATAAATTGCCAATCGTTGTCGTCGTATTAAACAATAATAAAATTGCGATGATTAAATTCGAGCAAGAAGTTATGGGTAATATCGAATTCGAAACAGATTTAACGAACCCTGATTTTGCAAAATATGCAGAGGCGTGTGGAGGTATTGGATACCGTGTTGAGAATTTAGATGAACTCCTTCCCGCTTTCGAAAATGCAGTAAAACAAAATAAACCGTGTATTATTGATGTAGTTGTAGATGCTAACGAAGCACCAATGCCAGCAAAAATCACATTTGGTCAAGCCGCTGGTTATACGAAGCATATGATAAAAGAATTATTTGAAGAAGGTAAGATTGATTTACCTCCACTTTAAACGAAAAAAGATAGCTGAAAACAATTTGTCTTCAGCTATCTTTTTTATTTTTGTATCTCTCTATAAAAAGAAAAGTCATTCATAGTTGGTTGTACTTGTTTCTCTACTTGTAATTCTTTACTTTCCCTCTCTAGCTTTCTCACATTTCCTAACTTAATCGCATCTTGCATGCTATTACTAATTAGATTTCCAGCTAAAATTGTCATACTATAAAAAGCAATCGGTATAAGTACAATCCATGTATGAGTAGTTAAATGACGGAAGTTTTGACCAATTAGGCCGGTCCATTCTTTTGTTACACTATCTGCCTCTGTACCAAAGATAATTGTTCCACCAAAAAATAACTCTAACAATCCAAGATGCAAGAGAAGTAATAAAGTACTCACAAATTGTTGAGCAACAAGTAAAAAAAATGATGGTAATACGTGTGGCCATACGTGATTTTTCACTCTATGCCATTTACTGCCCCCAAGCACAGTTGCTGCCATCATAAATTCTTCTCTTTTTATCCGACGGACTTCCTGCGCTGTATATAACATAATTGTTGGTACCGCTAAACACGTAAGGATAACCATTTGAAATATTACCCTTAAATGAAACGGCTCTGGTACTGTCCCATTTTCAAACACTAAAACTTCCTTTAACACAAAAAAAGAAATCATAACCATAGGTACAATGCTGAACGGATCAAAAAAAGATGCTATAACTGGAAAAGAACGTTTGCTATACATACCAAGAAGCAAACCAATACCTCCTCCAACTATAACTCGTAGAATCGCTATAATTACGCTCGCACCAACTGTCCATTTCGCTCCTTCTATTATTAGCTGGAAAAGATCGCGTCCTTTCTCATCACTACCGAACCAAAATTTATTCGACGGTGAAAATGGAGCAGCCTCTAGTTCTCCTTTTTCGTTATACATCATCGTAAGTTCACGGATATTCCCATCGAAAAATAAAGTATTTCCAATACTAACAATCATAAGTACGCTTAAAAAAGTAACACCAAACCAAAATCTCACATCTCTTTTTACAACTTGCCACATGCTAAACACGCTCCTTTATTACATTTTGTAAAAACGTATGTAATAAACGAAATAGTATAAAAAGCGGTACGTATAATATAATTAAACTTACTGTAAATATTTCTAATTTCGAATTTTCTTTTACAAAAACAAACATACCGTACGTATTAAATATCCATTCAATAATATATAAATTTGATAACATAAATAAAATATTTGTTTTTGCATAATAGATTGTTGTTAACAAAACATTTCTTGAAATATGATTTGTTAAAATATGTCGTAAACTAAGCCCTTTACTTTTAGCAAATATACTATAATCTTTCTCTAATTCTTCTCTGAAACGTAATAGTAGTAGCTTAATAAATAATAGTGTTGTAGGCAAAGTTAGACATATTATTGGCAATAGGCGAGCCCTTTCCTCCCCAATCCCCGCTAGTTTTACTGGCATAAAGCCTGTCTTTTGAAAGATTATTACGACTAGAAGTTGCGATAATAAAATTATTAAAATATCTGGGATGCTTTCAAGTACAACAAAAATCCCATTCCACATTCGTTGCTTTGATTGAGACCGTTGTAATACCCACACAACGAGAACATACGCAATAAGTAATGACAGTAAAAATGCCGAAATAAATACAAACATTGTCTCTAAATAATGAATCCATATTTGCGGAAATAATTTCCTCGAATCTCGAAATCCATATGTAATTTCCCAAGGTTGGAGTAACTTTCCTCCAATAAACACAATCGTGTTCCAAAAACCAATTAAATCAATTTGTAATCCCTTAAATAATCGAGGGAGCGCACCTAAACAGATTATACATAGAATTGCAGCGAATAATTGTAAACAAGTAATCCCACACCACTTAGCAGTTCGCATCAACATAACTATTACCCCTTTAAAAAAGAATATTCAGAAAAAACAAACATCTTCAACCATACCTTGAATTCGCTTTTTCCCACTTAGTAAAATAGCTTGGAATAAACACGTAACAAAAAATAATCAACCAAACACGATAAATCCCAAAAGTAATTTTTTTAAAGTTTCATTTTGGTATATATACCTAATCCCTTCTTTAAACTCTGTTATTAACATCTTCAAATTAACTTCTTTCCATTTTGTTCTACCATTTGGTAAACGAACTTTTTCTGGAATGGAGATCGTTTGAATCAAAATACCACTCGTAATAAAAGTAAGTGTATTTACTAAAATGCTCCCATAAATTCCAAAAGTCCAGTACACCATCGTTGCAATTCCTACACCAAACAAAGCATACAAACTATTTACCATTTGATTAATACCCGCTGCTGCACCGTATTGCTCTGATTCAACTACTCCCTGTATCATCGATTGTTCTGATGGAGAGAAAAATTGTATACATGCATTTTCCAAAAATAAAAATATAAAGACAAGTATAATCATCCCGTAATAAAGCGAAATTAGGATTCCAATATTACAGAGCGAACAACATATGTTACTTACTGTACATATACGTTGTCTATCAAAACGATTCACTACTGTCCCTACTAATAGAAAAAAGATTAATGCAGGTAATGCAATCATAATTTGTGTCATCGTTGCGTAAACTGGTTGTTTTCCGTATTGATCTAGCAAATAAAACATTAAAGAAATTCCAGCAATCATAGAACCGAGTCGCTCTAAAATATTTGCTAGAAAAAAACGTGCATACACTTTGTTGCGAAATAACTGTAGCATTTCTTTCATACTTCGTATCCTTTCTCTCGACAAAATAGTACTGTTTTAGTCATTTATTGGAAGTTACATTATATTTTTCGACCATTATCCAATCTTTTCCTTCTTAATAAAAAACATAAAAAAAGAGCCCTTATTCTCAACACAAGGACTCTTTTCATAAACTATTTAGCTACCTCTTCTTTCGGCATTACCATACCTTTATAAAGTTGAACAGTTATCCAGTAATAAATGAAATAAATGACTAAGAAAATTCCTATTGGCACCCACACTTTTACAAACGGGTCAACTAATATAAAGCTGAATAAGTTAAGCCCTACTAAAACGTGAGAAATGCCAATGATCGCTGGGAAGATAAATAAATATGAAATTTCTTTATATATACTTTTCGTTAACATGCTACGTCTTACACCGATTTTTCGTAACATTTCATAACGGCGTACATCACGAGAAGCACCTGTTAATATTTTGAACATAAGGGAACTCGCCATCATTGCTAAAAAGGCAATTCCGAGGAAAAATCCCATAAACATTGTTCCGCTCATGAAGCTGTTCATAAACTGATAAATTGTCATTTTCGTAAATAAGTCTACCTTTTCACCTGTTACTTTTTCAATTTGTGCTTTTTGTCTCTTGTCTATTTCGATCAATAACAGTTTATATTTTTTCATATCATCTACTTTTGCTAATGTTACAGTGTGTTCTGTTCCTTGAATTCCTTTATAATGCTCTTCGTCTGCAATTCTTACTGGTTTTCCGTTAAATTGATTATGCGTAATTTGTATCTCTCTTACAACTGCGTCTTCCCAATCCTTTGGCATACGAGGGAATTTTACTAATTCAGGAGCCTCTAAAGCTGAATATATAGGTTCTGTTAAAGGTTCAGTCACACGTTTACGAACAGGTTCTTTTAACGTTTTTGTATCAAAATGGTCTGAAACAAGTGGTGGTTTCGCAGTTAAGTCGTTACGTAAATAATAAACCGCTTCTCCATCTACTTTATATTTGTACTTGCTTTCTTCAACAATTTCCATTTCTTTCAAGGCAGCTTTGTCTTGATCATTCGGATCATGAATTACAACATCATATACACGAGAAAAGTCTGTCATAATACCTACATTTTTTTGGAAAGCCATACCTGCCGTCATCGCACCTGCCCCTAATGCAATTAACATCGCTACAGTACCTAATACTCTCGATAAACTATTTACTCGAAAGCGTAGCTGTGCATATGTAAAACTATTTAGACCAGTTTCATTTCGTTTTTTATTCCCCTTAATTTTCATCACAAAAAATGGGAGTAATGAACTAAAGATAAAATATGTTCCAAGTGTTGTAACGATGGTTGCTATAATAAAACCTAATTCAGCATATATTTTTACATTGATCATAAAATAGTACCCTATACTTACTAGTAATACACCAAGTACTGTCATTATAATAATGCGAGTTTTACTTTTCTTCACTTCATCTAGTGTTTCATCTTCACGAATTAACTCTAGTTCAGTTTTACGTAACAATCGGACACTGTTCATTAAGCCAGTAATGAAAAATAGCATTAAGAAGAAAATAGCTGTAACTAAAATTGCTGGTGTGTATACAGATGCATAACTACCTTTTGCTGAAATTTCCATTCCATTCATTAAAAAGTTTCCTGCTACACTTGCAAGTAACATCCCTACTAAAATACCGATAATAATACTGACAATCCCCATACCGAATGTTTCAATAAATAATAACTGTGCTACTTTTTTCTTTTTTGCACCAAGCATCATGTACATACCGAGTTCTTTTCTTCTTAATGTGAGTAAGAAAGAGTTGGCATATATAATATAAAATACAGTAATGAAAGATAATAGTATTGCACCTACCCAGAATACGAGTCTAATACTACTAATAAGACTATTATCCTTCGTAAATTCACTATTCATCGCCATCGTTTGGAACATGTAAAAAATACTAATGCTAATAACGAGACCAATAAGTAAAACCATATAATCTTTTAACATCTTTTTCATACTATGACGTGATAATTTAAATAACATAGTTTCGCCCCCTACTTAGACTCAGCAGCTGAGCCCATATGAGCGAGCACACCTAAAATGTCTTGATAGAAATTCTCTCTAGTGCCCTGACGATTTAATTCTTTATAAAGAAGACCATCTTGAATAAATAAAATACGCTCACAATAACTTGCACTAAATGCATCGTGTGTAACCATCAAAATACTTACATTGTGATTTTCATGTAAATCTTGCATCGCTTCTAATAAACTTTTTGCGTTTTTACTATCAAGCGCACCTGTCGGTTCATCTGCTAATACAATTGCTGGATTATGTACTAAAGCTCTGGCCGCCGCTGTTCTTTGCTTTTGTCCTCCAGAAACAGCCGTCGGATATTTTGTTAAAATTTCGGTGATGCCTAATTTCTTCGCAACGTCATTTACCTTTCCAGTAATCTCACTTGACGGTACGCCTTGCAAAGAAAGTGGTAAAGCTATATTTTCATAAATTGATAAGTTTTCTAGAAGATTAAAATCTTGAAAAATGAAACCTAATTTTTGAGAGCGAAAATCAGATAACGCATTGCCCTTCATAGAAGTAATATTTGTACCAGCTATCGTCACACTACCACCTGTCGCTTGGTCAAGTGTACTTATCACATTAAGTAAAGTCGTTTTTCCAGACCCAGAAGGTCCCATGATCCCGACAAATTCTCCTTCTTTAATACTTAACGATACACCCCTTAATGCTTTTGACTGATTCTCATTTCTTTTCCCATACGTTTTTTCTACACTTTCTACAGTAACTACATTTGTTGACATCTCTTTCACTCCATCCCTTTTGTATAAAATTAATTTCTCACATATTTCTTATTATTTTGTCATGTGAATCCTTAAGAATTTTTTAATTATTCATTTAAGAAGAGTTACACCTGTAACATGAACCTTTTTCCTACTTCATATTCTCATTTTTCTACAACTCGTTCCCTCGATTTCGCTTACATTTACCTTACATTTTTGTAAGATAAAAAAGAAAACACACTAATTTCTAATAGTGTGTTTTCTTTACAATCAATATTTTCTATTCTTTATTTCTTCTTCAATACTTGCCACAAATACATCTAGCGCAATAACTTCTGACTTCTCTTCCCCATATTTACGTACATTTACAGCTCCGTTTTCCATTTCCTTATCCCCAATAACAAGAACATACGGTACTTTTTGCATTTGTGCTTCTCTTATTTTATATCCTAATTTTTCATCTCGTGCATCTTGTTCAACACGAACTCCAGCTTGTGCTAATTTATGTGCAATCTCATTGGCATATTGTTCATGTACTGCATTTGAAACTGGAATTACTTTCACTTGAACTGGTGCCACCCATGCCGGGAACGCACCTCCAAAGTGCTCAATTAATATTGCTAAGAAGCGATCTAATGACCCTAAAACTGCCCTGTGAATAACAACTGGTCTTTTCTTTTCATTATTTTCATCTATATAATTTAAATCAAATTTCTCTGGCATTTGGAAATCAAGCTGGATTGTTCCGCACTGGTGACTTCTATTTAAAGCATCTTTAATATGAAAATCAATTTTCGGCCCGTAAAATGCGCCATCACCTTCATTTAGTCTATATTTATAATTTAGCGATTGTAATACATTTTCTAATGCCGCTTCTGCTTGCTCCCATAATTTATCATCACCCATTGAATCTTCTGGACGAGTAGAAAGCTCTACTTCATACTCGAATCCAAAAGTTTTATATACGTAATCAATTTGCGCCATTACGGATTTGATTTCATCTTCAATTTGTTTTGGAGTTACAAATAAATGTGCATCATCTTGGCAGAAAGTACGTACTCTTAATAATCCGTTTAACGCACCACTAAATTCATGACGATGTACTTGACCAAATTCACACATACGAATCGGTAATTCACGATAAGAATGCAATTTATTTTTAAACATAAGCATGTGTCCTGGACAGTTCATCGGTTTTAATGCAAAACTTTTATTATCTACTTCAGAGAAATACATATTATCTTTATAATGTCCCCAGTGCCCTGATCTCTCCCATACTTCTTGGTTCATCATGAACGGAGTGCGTACTTCTTGATAATTGTACTCTTTTTGAATTTCTCTTAAAAATGCTTCCAATTCGTTACGAATCATTTGTCCTTTCGGTAAATAAAACGGCATTCCCGGAGCCTCTTCAGAAAACATAAATAACTCAAGCTCACTGCCTAACTTACGATGATTTCTTTTTGCTGCTTCTTCAACGAAATGTAAATACTCTTCTAATTCTTTTTGAGAAGAGAATGCAACACCATATATGCGCTGAAGCACTTGGTTATTACTATCACCTCGCCAATATGCACCGGAAACGTGAGTTAATTGAAATGCTTTCAAATAACCTGTAGATGGTAAATGTGGTCCTCTACATAAATCTACAAATTCACCTTGTTTATATAGTGTTACACTTTCCCCACTAGGAATTGCTTCTAAAAGTTCTAATTTCAAGGGGTCGTTCATTTCTTGAAACAGTTTAGCTGCTTCTTCTCGAGAAACCTCAACTCGTTCTATCTTTATATTTTCATTTATGATCTTTTTCATTTCTTTTTCGATTCTCCGTAAATCTTCTATGTTTACACTACTTGGAAGATCCATATCATAATAAAATCCATTTTCAATAACAGGTCCTACTCCAAGATTTATATCACCATACAATCTTTTTACAGCTTGCGCTAAAATATGTGCCGCGGAGTGTCTTGCAATTTCTACCCCTTCATTTGAATCTATAGTAATGATTTCCACTTCCGCATTTTCTTCAATATTTCGGCGTAAATCATATAATCCATCATTTACTTTCCCCGCGACTGCTTTCTTTTTCAAACTACTGCTAATGGATCCAGCAATTTCTTCTAAAGTAACTCCATTTACAAATTCTTTAACGCTACCATCTGGAAATTTAATTTCAATCATTTGTTCTTTCATTTTTCATCTCTCCATTTCATAATAAAAAGCACACTCATCCCTAAAATAGGGACGAGCGTGCTTTTACCCGTGGTTCCACCCAGATTCCCATTGTAAATATACAATGGCTTCTTTTACGGTAACGTCGTTTACACGGCACTAGATACTTCATTTCCCTAGTGCAGCTCTAAGGTGGTAAGTTATTTTTCTGCGTTAGGAAGTTCTCAGCTTTCCTTCCTTCTCTGTATAACCGGGGAAAATAACTCGTGTCCTTTTCTTCGCTTATTATGAAATTGAATGCAAAAAAGCATATTCATCCCTAAATATAGGGACGAATATGCTTATATCCGTGGTTCCACCCAGATTCCCATCACAAAAAACATAATGGCTTCTTTTGCGATAACGTTGCATACACGGCACTAGATACTTCATTTCCCTAGTGCAGCTCTAAGGTGGTAAGTTATTTTTCTGCGTTAGGAAGTTCTCAGCTTTCCTTCCTTCTCTGTATAACCGGGGAAAATAACTCGTGTCCTTTTCTTTGCTTTTTGTAAAACATCCATTTATTGTTATTTAATATATCTTATTCATTTTATTTTTGCAAGTGTTTAAAAAAATTATTTATTTAATTTAAAAAAGTGAAACCAATTTTTTTTGGTTTCACTTCACAATTTTACCAATCTTGTGGTTCGTAATTTAAGTCTGCAAATAGACGTCTTTTCTCTTTCTTCGTTAAATCTCTCCACTGCCCAACTGGTAAATTATTCAATTCGATATTCATAATTCTCGTACGTTTTAACGTGTATACTTGATAACCTAAAGCTTCACACATACGGCGAATTTGACGATTTAGCCCTTGTGTTAAAATAATTTGGAACTCATATTTTGATAACTGTGTAACCTCACAAGGAAGCGTTTTTGTTCCTAAAATTTTAACACCCGCTGCCATTTTCTCTAAGAAATCAGGTGTAATTGGCTTATCTACTGAAACGATATATTCTTTCTCATGTTTGTTTTCAGCACGTAAAATTTCATTAACAATATCACCATCATTCGTTAACAAAATTAAACCGTCTGAGTCTTTATCAAGACGTCCAATGTGACTAATTCGTAAAGGATGGTTCACTAAATCGATAATATTACCTTTTACTGATTTTTCACTCGTACATGTAATACCTACTGGTTTATTTAAAGCGATATATACGTGATCTCGAGCAATTCGAAGCTGCTCTCCATTTACTCGTACATCATCACCTGGGTTCACTTGGTCACCAATTTTTGCAACCTTACCGTTAATAATTACTCTTCTCTCATTAATTAGTTTATCCGCTCCACGTCGAGACGCTTTTCCAGCTTCACTAATAAATTTATTGATACGCAAATTAGGCACATCCTTTTCTAAAAAAAATTTCAAGCTCACACTGCTTCTACCGTACAATACAAAAGGGTAAGCCTCCTATTATAACTTAAATATATTAACATGAAAGGGTATATAACGTCTTCTATTAATTACTTGTTTATAAAAAAATATCTTTATTATACATTCATTTATGCACTTTTTCAGCGTTTAATATACAAGCCATTCTTCCTTACATACAGCTTGTTTTCCTTTTATCTCTTCTATCTCTTCATGAATATTAGCTAATTTATATAAACCTGGGAAAATCTCTTCCACATAATGTTGATGCGTCTTTTCATCTTTCCAATACGTTAACACTATGTAACGATTTTTATTTTTTAAAGACTTCCCAACTACTCCACCTAACATTCCTTTTGCTTTTTCCATTCCTTTATTCCAAATTGTTTCTTGCTTCTGTAAAAAATGATTTTCCTTTTCCACCTTTACATCACATATAGCAATTCTTACGAATGATCCTTCTGTCACAACGTCTTTCAAATGCGTATCAGTTATATCATACAACGTTTGAAATAATTCAATTTCACATGAAAGAAACGTATCCTCTTGATTACTATTTAAATAAATTGTATCGTGAGCACCATTCATAAATGATTGATATGTACTTCTATCTTCCCATAAAGTAAATACACATGCCTCATCTTCATACCATCCACCAAATTGTCCATGAAACCCATCTAGGTGCCGTATATCACGCCATTTTCCTTGCGCATTTGAAAACAATTCCTTTTTCTCTTCTTCCACCTTACAGTAGATTGTTTTTAGTAGCATTTTTAATTCCCCCTTATGATCCAATCCATTTCCCACTCGCCATACTTTCTATTTTTCCATATACACAAACATTAATTTTTTTGTTATCAACTCCATTACTTAATCAAAATTTGATGCCCTCCGTAAATGTTGTAAGTTGATTACGAGAATACTTACCGTGTAAAAATACATCTAAAATATAAAAATTAAAATCTCTTACTTTGTTTTCTTATCCCAGTTATAGTTTACATAATATAATTATGTATTACTATTTATATCATTCAATAAAATATACTATTTTATTCTATACGCATACTATTTTAAATTCAAACAATTCAGAATTAAAATCCAAAAAAGATAGAAAGTAAACAATCCTACATTATCATCTACTCCCTATCTCTCTTATCATCAATTATTTTTCAAATAAATAATACGTAATTTCTCCTGGATAATGTAATACAGTTACCTTCCGCTCCTCTTTTTTAAAACTAACAGTATGCCCGTTTTCCCCTAAGTTCTCCCATCCATTTGCCTTTGTAATAGGCATTACACTTATATATTGATAGTCCTCTTCATTATCATCGTTAATATGGATTGCTGACATTGGCACTGGAAAATCTTTAATTTTAGATTCTTTGTCTACATATATGAGTGCAAATAAACCAACTAATAACATAGCCATTGAAATACTTAAAACCAGTTTTCTTCTATTCATTTTCACTAAAAACCCTCTTTTCTCGCATATAACTTTCATCATTTTACTAAATTTAATTATTCACGTATAGAAAAGACATAATTTAAATTATTTCTAACCTATTTTCTCTACTTTAAACAACATTATTGTTATATATTATAATTATAAGTTTTTAAATTTTGGAGGCGTTACATATTGCAGAAATTACTTTTTACTAAATGGACAGTTATTATTTCTATTTTCATCATTTTTGGTACAATTTTCTACGTTACTAATGTTAATAATAACAGCGAAAAAGCAACTGTAGAAACAGCGGAGACAAAAACTTTCAAAACGAAATTACAACCTAAAATTAATGAATTGACTACTCATTATAATGACATCATCGAAAAAGATTGGTTACCTGCCTGGGAAGAGATTAACACGAATGGAGATTCAGTAGATCGAAATAAACTATTAGTTACAATGAGTGCTGTTTCCAAACAGTACGAAACAATTATGAACGAAATAGACACGCTTAAAATTGAAGAAAACATAACAGATATAGATATACAAAAACAACTACTTCAATTCACAACTCAGTTTAAATCCGCATCAAATTTCATGAAAAATGCAGCAAATTTAATTATAGACGGAGCAAATAACTCTACTCCAACCAATGAAACTATTGAAAAAACAAAACAAGCTTTAGGACTTGCGGATCAACATATTGTCATCGCTTTATCTACTTTAAATGAAGTTGAAGATAAATTAGGACTTACAAAAAAATAAAACTATTTACTATTTTAAAATAAAAAATGATTGCAATTCACAATTTGTATGTCTATAATGTTTTTATTGATTTACAATCAATGTGTTTATAAATTTTATAATTCGGATGAACCATTCAGGAGAAGGTCTATTGATCTACCGACGGGGCAAAAAGTTGTTATACCAACTTTGAAACTCTCAGGTCTTGGTTACAAGTAGAACTGCATGGGGACGAATCTCTGGAGAGACTCCCTCTCGCTTTCATAGAGCGCGGAGGAAAACGAGCACCGAAGGAGCAAATCCGCTACTTTAGCGGATAATCTCTCAGGTAAAAGGACAGAGACAAGCGAAAGAAAAAGCCGATTGTATCGGTTTATTTTTCTATCCCTTGTTTCTCCAGAGACCATTTCATTTACTTGAAGTGGTTTTTATTTTTTCTAAAAAAGGAGAATAAAGATGGAGACAGTAAGTAAAGTATTAGAACAACTGAATCAATACGTGTGGGGATTACCAACTTTGTTGCTACTCGTTGGAACAGGTATCATTCTCACAGTGCGTTTAAAAGGTTTACAGTTTAGTAAACTATTATACGCTCACAAACTAGCATTTAAAAAATCAGAAGATGCCTCTTCTTCTGGAGATATTAGTCACTTCCAAGCACTTATGACAGCTATGGCCGCAACGATTGGTATGGGAAATATAGCCGGTGTTGCAACAGCTGTTACAATTGGTGGTCCTGGTGCAATATTTTGGATGTGGATTACCGCTTTATTCGGTATGGCAACAAAGTATGCAGAGGCAATACTTGCAGTGAAATACCGTGTTAGTAATGAAAATGGTGAATATTCAGGTGGACCAATGTATTATTTAGAGCGTGGTTTAGGTAAGAAATGGCTTGCTATATTATTCGCTATATTTGGTACAACTGCTTCTTTCGGTATTGGTAATATGGTGCAATCTAATTCAGTTGCAGAGGCAATGCGAATTAATTTCTCTTTCCCTCCTGCTTTAACTGGTATAGTAATGTCATTTTTAATCGCAATTGTTATTTTAGGCGGTGTAAAAAAAATCGGGAAAGTGACGGGATATGTCGTTCCTATTAAAGCTTTCTTTTATATAATTGCTGGTCTTATCATTATTTTCTATCACTACGACCAAATTCCAGAAGCATTTTCACTTATTTTTTCTGGTGCATTTAATGGTACAGCAGCTGCTGGTGGTTTCATCGGGGCAACAGTTGCATCAGCTATCCAAATCGGAATGGCGCGTGGTGTATTTGCGAACGAAGCTGGTTTAGGGAGTGCACCAATTGCTGCTGCGGCTGCAAAAACTGATTCGCCTGCAAAGCAAGCTTTAGTTTCAATGACTGGTACTTTTCTAGATACGTTTATTGTATGTACAATTACAGGACTAGTATTAATCACTACAGGCGCTTGGAAATCTGGTAAAACTGGCGTTGAAGCTACAACACTTGCATTCCAATCTGTATTTGGTACTGCTGGTAGTATGATTCTCGGTATCGCAATTATTTTATTTGCCTACTCTACTATTTTAGGTTGGTCGTATTATGGAGAAAAATGTGTAGCTTATTTATTCGGAGAAAGTGCAGTTAAATATTATAAAGCAATCTTTATTGTCATGATTGCAATTGGTGCTAATTTAAAGCTAGGAATCGTATGGACATTTGCTGATATTGCAAATGGACTTATGGCAATTCCAAACTTGATTGGTCTAATTGGATTAAGTAGTATTGTTGTTGCTGAAACGAATCGTTTTTTACAAGCAGAGAAATTGAAAGAAAATAATAAAAAACAGGCAAGTTAATCTATGAAAAAAGGAATGACTCATACATGATGAGCATTCCTTTTTTCATCCCCTCTTTTACTCAATTACTATCATTAAAAATATATTTATATCAATATTTACTCCTTTTTATTCCTCCAAAAGTTTTTCACATAAATGTCATAAATCGTATGGTCTAACTATATAGTTGAAAAGGAATGCGACATTAAAGTGTCGCTGAAAAACTCATCCAAGAAAAGGGAGGAAAAATCTTTTGAAAAACAAAATCATTGTTTTCCTATCTGTTTTATCATTTATTATTGGTGGTTTCTTCTTTAACACGAATACTTCAAGTGCTGAAACATCATCTACTGATTACGTTCCTAACCAATTAATCGTTAAGTTCAAACAAAATGCATCTTTAAGTAATGTGCAATCTTTTCATAAATCTGTCGGAGCTAATGTCTTATCTAAAGATGATAAGTTAGGTTTTGAAGTCATACAATTTTCAAAAGGTACTGTAAAAGAAAAAATAAAGAGTTATAAAAATAATCCAGATGTGGAATATGCAGAACCGAATTATTACGTTCACGCCTTTTGGACTCCAAACGACCCATATTTTAATAATCAATATGGATTACAAAAGATTCAAGCTCCACAAGCTTGGGATAGCCAACGAAGTGATCCTGGTGTAAAAGTAGCTATTATTGATACAGGAGTTCAAGGCTCACACCCTGATTTGGCTTCGAAAGTAATTTACGGGCATGACTATGTTGATAACGACAATACATCTGATGATGGTAATGGTCATGGTACACATTGCGCTGGAATTACTGGAGCACTTACGAATAACAGCGTCGGAATTGCTGGTGTTGCCCCACAAACTTCAATTTATGCTGTCCGCGTATTAGATAATCAAGGAAGTGGTACTCTTGATGCTGTAGCGCAAGGTATTCGAGAAGCTGCTGATTCGGGTGCAAAAGTAATTAGTTTAAGTTTAGGAGCTCCAAATGGTGGTACTGCATTACAACAAGCCGTTCAATATGCATGGAATAAAGGCTCTGTTATAGTTGCAGCTGCTGGAAATGCTGGAAATACAAAAGCTAATTACCCTGCTTATTACAGCGAAGTAATTGCAGTTGCTTCTACAGATCAATCAGATAGAAAATCTTCATTCTCTACTTATGGTAGCTGGGTAGATGTTGCAGCACCAGGTTCAAATATATATTCAACATATAAAGGAAGTACGTATCAATCATTAAGTGGTACATCTATGGCAACACCTCATGTTGCAGGAGTCGCAGCTCTTTTAGCAAATCAAGGATATAGCAATACACAAATCCGCCAAATTATTGAGTCTACTACTGATAAAATTAGTGGTACAGGTACGTACTGGAAAAACGGTAGAGTCAATGCATATAAGGCTGTACAATACGCTAAGCAATTACAAGAAAATAAAGCTTCTTAATAAATAAAGTAAAATTTTAATCAGTCGATCTACCATTAATGCCGGATAAAATAGAAGGAGAGACTTCTACAATTAAAGCCTCTCCTTTTTACAAACTATATTACTCTCCCTGCTTTTTAACCATATGTAAATACAGTACAAAATCCATCATTGTTGACGAATGACCAAGTTGACGGATCATCGCTGTTATATTTCCTCTATGATATGTACCATGATTTACGACATGTTGCACTAATTCTAAAATTGAAGTTTCTAATTTCCCTACATATGGATTCTCAATAACAAATACAGCATTCACATCTTGTATTGTAATTAAAAACTCTTTATATTGATTTGCCATGTTTTCAAACATTTTTTCTAATTCATGTAACGATTTAGTTTCAATTTGTTTTCGTAAATCTTCTCGGTCTTGTATTGCTTCATCCATACTTTTACCATGCAATATATGTAACCACACTTGATCTGTAATATAAATATGCACAAAAGTATCCTTAATGGATGGGAATACACTCTGTATCTGCTCATTAAAAATCGTCTCATAGTTTGGTAACTCTTTTAATCGATTGAATAATCTAGTATTAGCCCAAGCATGGTAATCACACTGTTTTAATATATAATCTTTCAACTTATATTACCTCCTTATTGTATGAAACGAATGGTTTGTTTCTTCATTTCTGATTCTCTATCAGCCTTTGCAATCCCTTTTTCTTTCATTTCATGCTTATTTATCGTTTTATATTTTACATACGTATAAAATTCCGTTTGAAATGGAAATGGTGTAATCCGAATCGTTTCCTCGTCCACCCATTCAGCTTGAATAAGTTTCTCCTCTTTACTATTAAACATTTCTGTTCCTTCAAAACCATCTTTAAATAAGTCAATTTCATCTTTCTTTTTGACACCAGGCTTATTCATACATACGTATAAAGAAAGTTCATCACAAAACTTTAATAATCTATAATGTTTATCGAACATCGCAAACTGTTCCTTTGTTAACGTTTTCAAAATTCTTTTTTGTCGTTCTAATTCATGTTTATAAAATGACATCATCTCTTCATCTTCCTCGTTTAGTGGAAATGATAAAAAATGTTTACTACAAAGCAATGCCCCGTATGGATTAGAATTTTCAATTTCATTCAAACCAATCGTATAAAAAACAAAACGTAATGGGCTTGGACAATCCATAAATGTATATGGAATATTTTTAGCATCATTCAAAATTGGTACTTTATCAAGCTCTATCCATCCTCTGTCATGCTCATATATTGCATCAACTGTTTCTTTTAAATATGTTTTACTTTCAAAAAAGTCTTCTTTTATATGTTTTGCAATCTCTCCAGCTAAAAAACCATGATCATGTTGACGAATTAATATACTTTCCTTCTCATTTTTTTCACGAAAAATCATTCATATACTCCCCCTCATCCTCATATTAAAGCTTTTTATATGCATCGATTCTTAATTAATCCCTAAATAATAGAAGGGATTCAGTCTCTTGCAACGAAATTAACATAATTATATAGTATTCTATCTAATCATAGTGATAGCTTTATCTTTACTATCTATTATACTAAAACATTCATTCCAAAAATTTTTTTATGAGGTGAAAACATGAACAAAACAGAATTAATTAAAAACGTAGCTCAATCAGCTGATATTTCTCAAAAGGACGCTTCTGCAGCTGTACAATCCGTATTTGACACAATTGCTAATGCATTACAATCTGGAGATAAAGTTCAACTAATCGGTTTTGGAACTTTTGAAGTGCGCGAAAGATCTGCTCGTACAGGACGTAATCCGCAAACTGGCGAAGAAATTCAAATCGCCGCTGGTAAAGTTCCTGCATTTAAAGCAGGTAAAGAATTAAAAGAAGCTGTTAAATAAACAAGAAACCAGCCATTTTATAGGCTGGTTTCTTGTTTTTATTTAAGTAATTGCTTTATATTCTCTGCATGATACACTTCACAAATATAAAATACACATTTGCATTTACTTACAATTTGATACTTTCTAGTTGGATACACATTCGCTGTAACAGAACATCCATCAAACAATTCAATAATATTTCCAGATGGCTGATATCCTTCATATAATACATTTCTTCTTACTTCCATCTTTTCTATAAGCTTTTCAACAGGAATATTTCCACTCTCTAATTCACTCTTTATTGCGTCCGGTAAAAACGAAGTGTCTGCAAAAATTAGATTTTCAGATAACACCTTGCCTTTATAACTAACATTAGATACACGGTAAAGAAATGTTCCATCTTTATCAAAGAAATTCTTTGCTTCTTTCGGAATGTACTGTCTACCAAGTGCCTCTTGTTCAAGAACATCAAACTGAACTGTATCATTTAAAAGCTTTTCTAAAGCATGAATGGATGATGTATCTCCAGAAAATAAAATATTTTTAATTGCTTGTACGTTATAAGTGAATTCATTCTTTCTATTTTCCGCTACTAACATGAGGAACACCTCTTCTATAATTTTTTTATTTAAGATTTAAAAGTGCTGCCGCATCTAATTGCGTAATTTCAGTTACTTCCTTACTGAATATTGCAACAGAGGACCTATAATCTAAACTAGGCTTTACATCTTCCATCATTGTATTATTTAATAACTCTTGTCTATCCTTAAAAACCAACAAGTTTGGAGGATCATTTGGAGCTGATACTGTAATATGTACTGGCGGAATCATTAGTCCTTCACCTGTCGCTTTCAGCACCGCTTCTTTTCGAGTCCAATATGTTAAAAATCCTTCTATTTTCTGTTCATTTGGCAGTTTCATAACTTGCGCTATTTCAATGTCTGTTAATACACCTTCTGCCATTTTCATAACATCTACATTTGGATTCATTTGTTCTACATCTATGCCAACAGGTGCAGATTTTGTAAAAGCAACGACAACCCACTCACCTGAATGTGAAACGGATAATTGCGGCATACCTTCTGGTAATTGTGGTCTTCCATGCTGCAATTTACATACTGAGCACATTCGATCAATTGGTACTTGGACTGGTGACATAGAAAGTATCTTACCGAGAACTAATCTACTTATTACGCAACCTATTATAAAACGAGCTCGATCTGCCGAATGGTGATACGAATTTGCTTTCTCTCGCTCTATATCATTTAGTAAATTGTAATGCCATGATTGTAAATCTGAAATTCTTGCCCACCATATTTGACAATCATTCTCATTCAAAGTTGGAATAGAATCTACAACTTTACTTTCTATCATGTAAACTCTCCTTTATTCAACGAATATCAATTTTCATAAGAAAGCATGCGTATATTGTTATTCATTGACAAGTACTTTCTCTTTTTCTGATACAGATAATGTTTTTTCTTTCTTCTTTGACATTACCTCTTTATCGGAAATACGTAAAGAAAATAGTAGTGCTATGAGCAAAAATATTGCTGATCCAATTAGTGCTGCTTGATATGGTAAAAAATCGAATTGAACGTTATTACTTCCAAAACCGGCTAGTATACTAGCTAAAACAGCTACTCCTATTGCTGAACCTAGTCGATTTTGCACATTGAATATAGTAGTAGCTCTCCCCATAGAAGGCGGCGTGATATTGTTAAAGGCAGAAAATTGAACCGCACCGACAGATTGACCTAAGAAAATACCGATACCAAACAATAATGCGCGGATTTGCCACGGATTCGTATCGTGATTTACAAAACTCAATAAAACAAATATAATCGCCGTACATATTAATCCAATAGAAATTACCTTTCGAGCTCCTAATTTCTTATATGACCATGGCACAATTTGTGAAGAAATCATTAATCCAATCGCCTCTGGAAATGTCGTAAGTCCTGATTCTAGCGCGGAAACTCCTATCACATTTTGATACATAAGTGGAAAAACAAATAACATTCCTAATAAACCGGCTGATGAAAATAATGATATAAGGCTCATCTTTCTAAAGACTGGTTCTTTTAATAAGCGTAAATCTAACATCGGTTGCTTTACTTTCAGTTCTACGATTATAAACAACGTAATGAATACACCCCCAGCTACCCCGGTACTCATAATTTCTGGAGAAATCCATCCTTTTGACGGTCCCTGGCTGAGTGCATATATGAGCATCGCAAATCCTGGTGCTGATAAAATAAAGCCGAGCGAATCAAAGCGACCAGCTGATTTTTCAACATGCTCTGCTAAAAATAGAAGTCCAAAGAGCAATGCAACGATTCCAAACGGTAGATTAATATAAAATACCCAACGCCAAGACATTTGATCTACAAAGAAACCACCGATGATAGGACCAACTGCTGGTGCTACAGCAATTGGCAGTACAATGAACCGGGAAATCTTCGGTCTTTCCTCTGGTGAAAATGTTCGGAATAACATCGCCATTCCGACCGGTGTTAAAAGCCCTCCACCAGCACCTTGAATGATACGGAAAATATTCAATGAAGTAATATCGTTAGCCATTCCGCATAAAGCAGAGGCAATTGTAAATACGAAAAGAGCAATTAAAAATACTCTTTTCGTACCAAAACGATCTCCTAACCAACCAGAAATCGGAAGGAAAACAGCTAAACTAACTAAATACCCAACATTCACCGTCCCCATTGCAGATGCAGGTACTTGTAGTTCCCTACTTATCGTTTGCAGTGCTACATTTACAATCGTTGCGTCCATCGCAGCCATAAACATCGCAGTTATATAAACGATACTTACAACTACTTTTGGATTTAGTTTTTCTTTCATTATCGTTTTCCTACTAATGTTTTTTCGCGAACTTGATTACCTTGTGGATTCAAATCTTTCCAGTTATATTCAACATATTCTAAGCAGCTCTGCCTACTAGCTTCTTCATATACGACATTCCAGCCAATAGGTACATCGAGAAAAGCAGGCCAGAGAGAATACTGGCCCTCCTCATTTATTAATACTTTATATGTGTAATTATCATTTTCAAATGGATTCGTCATACTCTACTTACCCCTTTCTTATTCTGCAAATATTTCGCTAATACTTGCCCAATTTCCGTAAGTGGACCTGGCTGACATAGATCTTTATGTCTACAATCAATATCGTGCTGCACAATTTGCCCGTCTAAATAATTTAGCCACGTATTTGGAGAAATAGGATCAAACCAGTCTGGTATAACAGTAGATCTAAAGAATAAGATATCTCCGTTATAAACTTTCGGTACATATTTCCCTAACAACCCTACTGAATTTACATATGTTTCTTTCAAGTTCAATATAGTCTCTTCTTCAAGACTTGCTAATGCACTTCCATCTTTACGAAGGATTTCAACTGCACTTTCCATTGTAAGGGGTTTACCATCCATGTTATCTGGAGCATATCCGCCTAAAGCAAGTAATGCAATTAACGCTTCCTCTTCAGTAGGCGCTTCCGTATTTGGTAAGAAGTGTCCAGGATAAGAATCAAGCATAACGAGTAATTCTACTTCTTCCCCTTCATTTTGTAGTTGCGCCGCCATTGCATGCACAACATTTCCTCCAAGCGACCAACCTAATAAACGATATGGTCCATAAGGCTGTACTTCACGAACATGTTTCAAGTAATCCGCCGCCATCTCCTCTAAACTTTTTGGAAGTTCTTCATTTTTAGCAATACCACGTGCTTGTACACCATAGATTGGATAATCTGTTCCTAAAGATTTCATAAGTCCTGCATAGCACCAACTTAATCCACCTGCTGGATGTACACAAAATAGTGGTAATTGATCCCCGCTTGCTCGTAATGGAAGCAACACATCAAGTGCACTTTGACCATTCCCCATCTCAAGTCTTTCAGCTAACCCTGCAACAGTCGGTGCTGCAAATAAAGTACCAATGTTTAGTTCCACTCCAAGCGCCTCTTTCATGCGGCTCATAAGCTGCACTGCAAGGAGTGAATGACCACCAAGATCAAAGAATCCGTCATCAATTCCAATTTGAGGTACACTTAGCACTTCTGTAAACAAGTCACATAACATTTCTTCTTGCGGTGTTCTTGGACCACGACTAGAAGATGATGCGATAAATTCTGGAGCTGGCAATGCCTTTCTATCTAATTTACCGTTTGGAGTTAAAGGTAACTCATTTACTACTACAAAAGCGTATGGAACCATATAATCTGGTAAACTACCACTAGCAAACTGACGCATTTCATTCGTATCAATTGCTTCATTATTTGATGCAACGATATAAGAAACTAACCGTTTATCCCCTGGTTGATCTTCACGTACAATAACGGCTACTTGCTCAACTTTAGGGTGCTTCATTATGACTGCTTCTATTTCTCCTAATTCAATTCGGAATCCACGAATTTTGATTTGATGATCTGCACGTCCTATATAATCTAGCGTCCCATCATTACGCCAGCGAGCTAAGTCTCCTGTACGATACATTCTTGTACCTGGCTTGCTAAATGGATCTGCGATAAAGCGTTCAGCCGTTAATCCTGCTCTTCCTAAATATCCACGCGCAAGTCCTGCACCTGCAACATACATTTCTCCAACTACTCCAGGTGGGACTGGTTGTAAATAGTTGTCTAACACATACACTTTAAGGTCAGGTATACTGCACCCAATTAAACTATTTGCTCGTAAAGAGACGATAGTTTCATCTAATTCAATATAACTAACATGCACTGTCGTCTCCGTAATACCGTACATATTAATAAGCTTTGGTGCGTTATGAGGATGTCGACTATACCAATCTTCTAAGCGACTTAGCTCAAGTGCTTCTCCTCCAAAAACAACATATCGTAAAGATAATTTTTGGCCGATCTCTTCATTTTCACGATCTGCTTGCATCAATTGATAGAACGCTGATGGAGTTTGGTTTAAAACCGTAACCTTTTCTTTAACAAGAAGCTGTAAAAATTCTTTCGGCGAGCGACTTACAGTATGTGGAACTACAACTAAACGCCCTCCGTATAATAAAGGTCCCCAAATTTCCCAAACCGAGAAATCAAAAGCGTATGAATGGAACATCGTCCAAACATCGTTTCCGTCAAACTGGAACCAATGATCAGTTGCTCCTAAAAGTCTTACTACATTTTGATGAGGTATCATAACGCCTTTCGGTCTACCCGTTGAGCCTGACGTATAAATAACGTAAGCAATATGTGATGGAGATAATGGCTTAATTCGTTCCACTTCATCAATATTTTCTTCACTATATTTCTCAACTTCTGCTAGTACTTTCACATCATCAACTAAAACTTTTAGTGCCTCATCACATTCAATTTCCACTTCTGAATTCGTTAAAACACGTGATGGTTTCGCATCGTGTAGCATAAATGAAATACGGTCTGCTGGGTAATCTGGATCTAACGGAAGGTATCCAGCACCAGCTTTAAGAACAGCTAATAAGCTTACAACCATGTTTAATGATCTTGGCATCGCTAAAGCAACGAGTTGATCAGGACCAATCCCTTTTGCTATTAGGAATCGAGCTATTTTATTTGCTTTTCTATTTAACTCTTCATAAGTTAATTTCTTATCTTCAAAGACAACAGCAATAGAATTTGGATTTATATGAACCTGCTTTTCAAACAATTGTGGCAATGTCATTTCTGGTGCAATTTGAAAACCACCATTCCACTTTTCTAACACTGTATTTTTCTCTGCTACAGCTAATATTTCTAATGTGCCAATTGATCGATCCGGATTTGTAGCTGCATCATCTAATAACAAAATGAATCGTTCTATTAGTTTTTGAACCGTTTCACGTTTATATAAATCGGTACTAAACTCTAGTAATCCATGTAAACCGTTCGGAGTACCATCAACTCCGTTATTCTCACTAATTTCAAATGTTAAATCAAATTTTGCAGAACCGACGCTTTGAATTTCAAGGCTCGCTTCTAAATCTGGTACATGAAACGTTGCTTCTGGTGTATTTTGAAAAGCTAACATAACTTGAAACAACGGGTGGCTGTTTCGAGTACGTACTGGATTTAATACTTCAACAAGCCTTTCAAATGGAACATCTTGATTTTCATAAGCTGCAAGGTTTACCTGCTTCACTCTATTTAATAATTCTTTAAAACTTGGATCTCCTGAAGTATTTGTACGTAACACTAATGTATTTACAAATAAACCAACAATATCTGAAAGTACATCATCATTTCTTCCAGCAATCGGACTTCCAATGGGTATATCAGTGCCTGCACCTAATCTTGTAAATAGTGCACTAAGCCCTGCTTGCAATACCATAAACAAACTAACTCCATTCTCACGTGCAAGCTCTACTAACCTACTATGCATACCTTCATCTATATGAAAATGAATTGTTTCCCCGCGGTAACTCGTCTCAATTGGACGCTGGAAATCTGTAGGTAACTCCATTTGGTCTGGTAAACCTTTAAGTTCTTCTTTCCAAAAATCTAATTGTGTTGAAATAAGACTCTCTGGTGTCGTTTCATCACCTAGCAATTGCTGTTGCCAAAGTGCATAATCTGCGTATTGAACTGGAAGTGACTCCAGCTGAATTCTGTCCCCTTGACATCGCGCTTTATACGCCGCTGTAAAATCTCTCGTTAACGGCTGTAATGACCAGCCATCACCTACAATATGATGTAATAGAATTAATAATACATGTTCGTTTTCACTCACTGTAAAAAGTTGTAAACGAACTGCCGGATCAAAATCGAGGTTAAAGCTATATCTTACCGCCTCTGAAAGTACACTTTCTAATTCATCTTTACATGTATTAGTTATAACCATTTCTAGATTTAAGTTTTCCATATCTAAAATTTTCTGATAGGAACTACCTAATACGTTAGGGAAAATTGTTCTAAGTGTTTCATGTTTCTCAACTACATCATAAAAAGCACCTTGTAATGCTTCCCGATTCAATATTCCATTCATACGAATGACTAGCGGAATATTATAAGTAGGACTTGGACCTTCTAAACAATTTAAGAACCATAACCTGCGCTGTGCAAATGAAAGTGGAACTTCATTTGGCCTACTTGCTTTCTGAATAGCTGGTCTTGCGCTTTTTGCATGGTTTAATTGTTTCGCCAGTTCGGCAACAGTTGGTGATTCAAATAGTTTCCCAATTCCTAATTCCACACTTAACGTTTCACGAATTCTAGCCATTAAACGAGATGCGAGAAGTGAATGTCCACCCATTTCAAAGAAATTATCATCAATGCTAATTCGAGAGACACCAAGTACTTCTGCAAATAAATCACATAATATTTCTTCTTTCGGATTTCTAGCAACTCTCTCATTGTTCATTCCATTAAAATTAGGAGCAGGTAATTTCTTTCTATCCACCTTACCATTTGGCGTTAATGGTAATTCTTCTAGCACAACAAATGCTGATGGTATCATGTAATTCGCTAAACTTTCTGAAACATAAGAACGAATTTCTGAAAGATTAATCGGTTCCTTTTCTTCTGCAACGATATACGCAATGATGCGTTTATCATTTGCATGATCTTCTCGTACCATTACTACCGCTTGTTGAATATTTTTATGTCGTTGTAATACCGTTTCAATTTCAGCTAATTCAATTCGGAATCCACGAATTTTAATTTGATGATCTGCGCGACTAATGTACTCTAACGCACCATCACTACGCCATTTCACAAGATCTCCTGTACGGTACATGCGCTTCCCTGATTCTCCATAAGGATTTGCAACAAACCGTTCAGCTGTTAACTCAGGTTTTCCTAAATATCCGCTTGCAAGTCCTTCCCCTGCAATATATAATTCACCAATAGCTCCAGGTGGAACTGGTTGTAACCCTGCATCCAATACATACACTTCTGTATTGCAAATTGGTTTTCCAATAGGAGGTATACCCTTTTCACCTTCATCAATGTTCATGAAAGTAGACCAAATCGTCGTTTCAGTTGGTCCATATAAATTAGTTATTGAGCAACCTAATTCTCGTAATTTATTTGCTAAATGCGCTGGAAGAGCTTCACCACCAACAAGTATGCTTAGCCCTTGTAGCTTCTCTGGATAATCAGTTACTAACGCCTGCCAAAGCGTCGGTGTAGCCTGCATAATGGTCACTCTTTCTTCATGTAAAAGTGTCGTTAATGCAGAAGGCTCTTGTATGTCTTCTTTTTGCGCAATTGTTAAACTTGCACCACTAATAAGAGGTAAATAAATTTCTAGTGCAGAAATATCAAATGCAACCGTTGTAACTGCTAATAAATGATCATTTTCATTTAATGAAAACTTTTGTTGCATAGCCATTAAAAAGTTACTTAAACCTCTCATAGGAACAATTACACCTTTTGGGTTTCCTGTTGAGCCTGAAGTATATATTGTATAGGCTGGGTTTAACAGTGATACATCATTCTTACATGCTATATTCATACGAGAATATGTATGTAACGCTAGTTTCGTTTCTTCGTCATCTAATACAATTTTTTTCATATCCTTTTCTATAACTAACTTAGATGAAACAGATGAATGTGTTATGATACAAACTGGTTTTGCATCATTTACTATATAAGTAACTCTATCTGCTGGGTATTCTGGATCTATTGGTAAATACGCTGCACCAGCCTTTAAGACTGCTAGCATACTAACTACCATTTCTATTGATCTAGGGAATACTAAAGCTACAAACTGGTTTGGTCGTATTCCTTCTTCTACTAAATAATGTGCTAGTTCATTCGCTCGTTCATTTAGCTCTTTATACGTAAGGTTTACACCGTCACAAGTAATCGCTAGTTTATTGGGATTTTTTTGCACTTGTTTTTCAAATGATATAGGCAGACTGATTAACTCATCGTCTTCCTTCGTTTCATTCCATTCCAATAAAACTTTATGATTTTCTTCAGGCAGAGTAATGTTTATTTTTCCAATCGACTCGTTTTTCTCATAATTATTTACTACTAATTCAAATAGATTCATAAATCTTTCTTTATGCAATGCTAGCTCCGCGCCATTATATACTTCGGGATTCGCATCAAAATGAATCATTAGCTCATTTTGATCAAAACGTTTATATACATTTATTGCTAAATCATCGACAGGTCCTGCTGATAAGTTATGCGTAATACCACGATTTCCAGCAAAGTTAAGCCCGTAATCAAAAGGCATAACATTCACTAACGGTCCAAACAACCTTTGATTTTCACCTAGTAACTTTAAGTCTCTTCTTAATTCCTCATGACGGTATTTATAATGGCGACGTACATCTCGGATTTCTTTAGAAACTTGTTGCAATAATTCTGCAAGAGTTATATTTGGAGTTACTGTAATACGAAGTGGAACTAAATTCATTACCATACTTGGTGTATGAATAGATACAGAACCTAGACGTCCCATCATCGGTAAACCTAAAACAATATCATTTTCACCTGTTAATTTATGCATATAAATACTTGTTATAGCGACAATGAATTCCGGCCAACTTGTTAACGAAATATTGATATCTTCTAGTAAAATTTTCGTGCTAGAACTAGATAAATAAGCTGTTTCTCGTGAAAATCCATTTGATGTTCTCGGTGCTCGTTCTGCCAAACTTACAACTTCTGGTTCATCTGCATACTTTTCTAACCAAAAAATACGATCTTCCTGAAATTGTTTAGACTCACGATACTCAATATCTTCTTGCACGACTTTTGCAAGAGAACCAAATGGTTTTTCATTCTTGTTTGTTTCTTCTATAAGTGATGTATACTCATTCGCTACCTTTTGGCTAAGAAGTGAAAATCCATAGCCATCCATCACAATGTGATGGATGCGCTGATACCAAAAGAAACGATTATTTTCAACTTGAATAAGTGCTTCAGTAAATAAAGTATCTTTTTTCAAATCGACTGGCATAGATAAATCATTTTTCATCCATACTTTAGCAGCTTCTTCAGGATTTTCTTCTTTACGAACGTCAATAAAATGCATATGAAACTGTGATTCTTCAATAACTTGCCATGGGCCAATTTCATCCTCTTCGAAGCGAACATGAAGTGCTTCTGTTTCCATTACAACTTTACGTACAGCTAATTCAAAAATGTCTTGATGAATATTTCCGTTTATTTCTACATATTCCCCAGTATTATAAATTGGATTAAGCGGATCTAATTGTTGCGCAAACCACATACCAGACTGCGCAGATGATAACGAATGACGAATCTTTTGACTGTTAGGCATTCTTTACTACCCCTTTATTATGTAGTCTATTTGTTACAGCACCTGTGCTGTTTGTGAAGATAGTAAACTGTACCAACCTGCAACAGTTGGATGTTCTGCTAAATCTGCAAAAGTGATTTCTTTCCCTTCACGACGCCACTTCTCTACTAAACTCATAATTCTGACCGAATCAAGCCCTCTATTTAATAAGTCCTCATCAATATCAATACTCTCTACTGGCTCACGAAGTAGTTGTGCAACTAGTTCATGCACTTCCTGTATAGTGATTCCTTCACTCTCATCATCTTTTACACTTTGTAAATCGTTTAACAGTAGGTTTGTTGATGTCGTTACTGCACATCTATTAGATGCATACTCCAATGCTTGTTTATGATGCTCTAGTGAAAAATCAGCAACTGCATCTGCTACAAAGAACGGCTCTATACCATCCATAAATGCTTCACAAGCTGTTAAAAGACAGCCAATATGCGCATAAATACCGCAAATAATGAGTTGATCTTTTCCTTGTTCATTTAAAATTTCTAATAGATTTGTCTTTTTAAATGCACTATATCTCCATTTTGTTATGAATATATCATCCTCATCAGGAGTAAGTTCATCAACAATTTTCTTTTTATCTGGTCCAGCAGGTATACCGTCACCCCAAAAGTCTTGTAATAAACCTCGTTGTTCTAACGTTTGCCCACCAGGTTGTGCTGTATAAACAACTGGTATACCAAGTTCCTTACATTTTTCTCTTATCATTTTAATATTTGAAATAAGTTCTACTTTTGGTGATTCTTTATCGCTATATGCATCAAGAAAGTATTCTTGCATGTCATGAATTAAAAGTACTGCACGTTTCGGATCTGGTGTCCAATTCACTTTATTTTTTGGTAGTTCTGATTCAATTGGCATTTTATATACTGAAATAGATGGGATAGCCATCTAATCACTTCCTTCCGATTTTTATTATTGTTTTACTGTAATAAGTTTTTGAGCAATGACTTTACGTAGTTCTTTTTTGCTGACTTTTCCGACTCCTGTTTGCGGGAATGATTCAATAAATTCAATTCGATCTGGAATTTTATAAGCCGCTATACCACGTTCTCTTAAAAACATTTTTAATTCACTTACTGCCGGAACTTGTCCGCGAACTATAACAAAAGCACAGGTGCGTTCACCTAAATAATCGTCAGGCATAGATACGATTGCTACGTCATGGATCGCATCGTGTGCTAATAGATGATTTTCAACTTCTTCCGCAGCAACTTTCTCACCACCACGGTTAATTTGATCTTTATCTCTTCCTTCTACAATGATGTATCCTTGTTCATTTACTTTTACAAGATCACCTGTGCGATAAAACCCATCCTTTGTAAATGATCGTGCATTATGCTCTTCAGCTTTATAGTAACCACGAATTGTATAGGGACCTCGTGTTAATAAACTACCTACCTCGCCCGGTTGTACATCGTTGTCATTTTCATCAACAACTCGTACTTCATCGAGTGCAGACATTGGTCTACCTTGTGTATGAATAATAATTTCTTCCGGATCGTCTAATCTTGTATAGTTCACTAATCCTTCCGCCATACCGAATACTTGCTGTAACGTACATCCAAATGTAGGGCGTATACGTCTTGCAACCTCAGCGCTAAACTTAGCACCACCTACTTGAATAACCTCTAAGCTCGATAAATCGGCATTACGAGAAGATGCAGCATCAAGCCAAATCATTGCTAATGGCGGAACGAGCGCTGTAATTGTAACTTTTTCTTTTTCAATAAGAGCAAAGGCCTCATCTGGACTACCACCAGTTGCCAATACCACTTTTCCACCCGCATAGAAAGTTCCAAATGTCCCTGGAGAACTCATTGGGTAATTGTGTGCTACTGGAAGAACTGCCATATAGACGCTTTCTGCATTCAAATTACAAATTTTAGCGCTAACACGTAAACTATAAATATAGTCATCATGTGTTCTAGGAATTAATTTAGAAAGACCTGTTGTGCCTCCTGATAATTGGAGAAACGCAACATCACTTGGCTGAACTTCTGGTAATGAGACGGGATCCATATACAGATCATTTATGTTCACAAACTCTTCTTCTTCTCCCACTACAATTACATGTTGTAAATTTGGCACTTTCTCTTTCACTTCTCTTGCTAGTTTTCGATAATCAAAACCGAGAGCCTTATCTGAAATAACGTAAGCGCTCGCCTCGCCAAAATCACAAAAATAACTAATTTCACTGCTTCGATGTGACGGCAGTGCAAAGACAGGAAGCGCTCCAATTCGAAATAGTGCAAAACATATTTCGAAAAACTCGATAATGTTAGGTAACTGGATTACAACTCTGTCCTCTTTCTTTATTCCTAAATTCAGTAAACCTGCTGCTAAACGATCTACCTTTTTATTAAGTTCACTATATGTTATATGCTTCTTACCACTTACAACCGCGATTTGATCTCCATATTTCTCAGCCCGCTCTCTTAACACTCCTCCAAATGTTTTACCAAGCCAACATCCTTCTTCTCGGTAACGATCGGCAAATTCTTTTGGCCATTCTGTATAACCTACTAGCATTCTTTCTTCCCCCTATTTTTCATTAAGTGAACTATCTCTTAGCCCTAAAGCTTTTAGCATTGTTTGGAACTTGGCTGATGTTTCTGCTAACTCATCTTCTGGTTTTGACTCAGCAACAACTCCAGCTCCTGCATATAAACGCAGTGTATTTTCTTGTACTTCAGCACAACGAATTGTAACAATCCATTCTCCATCTCCATTTAAATCGCTCCATCCTAGCATTCCTGTAAAGAACTCGCGGTCAAATGGCTCAATATGCTGTATAGCCTCTCTTGCTTTTTCCATCGGAGTTCCGCAAACTGCTGGAGTTGGATGAAGGGCAATTGCTAATTGTAAAGAAGAAGTATTTGGATCCTTCAGTTCACCTTTCACTTCTGTAGACAAATGCCACATCGCTTCACTATGAATAACTGATGGCTTTTCTGGAACATGTAATGTATGACAATACGGACGAAGTCCAGCCGCAACCGCTTCCACTACTACCGCATGTTCATGTAAATCTTTTGGAGAAGAAAGTAATTCCTCTGCTCTTCTTTTATCTTCTACTGGGTCCTCACTACGTGGCCTTGAACCAGCTAACGGATTAGAAATAACTTGCATACCATTACGTGAAACAAGTAATTCAGGGCTTGCTCCAATTAGCGTCTTACTGTTCTCTTTTTCATCTTTCGGTAAATTCACAGCAAATGTATAACCATGCTTATTATGTTCTGCTAATTCTCGCAGAAGTTTTTGCTTATCAATCTTTTCGGAAGATTTAACATCTAACGATCTGGATAGAACGATTTTCTTTAAATCACCGTCCTGTATTTTTTTAATTCCTTGCTTCACACCATTCATATAAACTTCAGGGTCTGGCATTGGCGTCATTTCAAATGTTACGTTCTCATTTGTTTCAAGCTGATTTGTTGTATCCAATTGTAAACGCTCAGAAATCCTACTATATTCTGGTACGATAAGTTGGACTTCTTTTCTACGATCAAATGGCAAAGCACCCACAACGATAGGATTTGGATTTCCAGCTTGTTTCGCATTACTTAATGTCGCTTGCACAAGCTCTGGGAAATTTTCAATTTCACGATGCTTTACTGTAGTAAACTCTCCTTCTGCTAATATCGTTCGAGTTGGTGAAGCAAAAAAGAATGAAGATTCAGTCTTATAATCTTCTAAAAGTTTTTCTGACAATTCCTTTACAGCTATATGTTCATTCATAATATAATAACCTCCTGAATTTTTATTAAACTCCTAACGTAGCACCGCCATCGACACATAAATTGTGCATTGTAATATGACTTGCTCTATCTGAGGCTAAAAATAACACGGCTTCAGCAACTTCTGAAGGTTGTGCAATTTTTTGTAATGGAATTCCGAGTCTATATGTATTTTGAGAACCAGCAATTATATTTTTAGCTCCATTCTCATCAGCCCATAGTAATCTTTGCATCTCAGTTTCAGTAGAACCTGGAGAAACTAAGTTGCAGCGTATATTGTATGCCGCAAGCTCTAGTCCTAAACATTTCATAAACATCGTCGTTGCAGCCTTTGACGCAGCATACGCAGCCATCTCCATTCTCGGCGTATTTGCCGCATTTGAACCGACTGTAACAATTGCCCCTGATTTTCTTAACATCATATTTTTACTTACCGCTCGGGACATATTGAAAACCCCTGTAGTATTTACAGAGAATGTTTTATTCCAATCTTCATCACTTAACGAATGAATTGGTCCCATACGTAAAACCCCTGCAACGTTTATTAAAATATCTATTGGCGCTATTTCATTTGCAATATGATTTACCATGTCTTCAACAGCGGCGCTATGACTCACATCTAAACGAAACGTTTTCATACGTGTATTATTTAATTCATTTTGATTTAAGAGTACATTTAATCCCTCTTCATTTTGATCAACCGCAATAACTGTGGCTCCTCTTTCTAAAAACATTTTGGCCACGACACTGCCTATGCCTTGTGCTGCACCTGTTACTAAAACTGTTTTCCCATCAAATTCCCCTAAGTTCATTTTCTCTATCCTTTCACATAAACATTAATTTCATTAAGTGACACAACTGATATTGATTTTCATTATCAGTTGTGTTGTAAAAAATAATACACTTACTAAACTAATTGGTCAAGTGCGCATTACTTTAAAATCCATTTTATTGATAATGTTTTTCATTTACTATCTTACACCGAAATGATAATGTTTCTCAATAAACTTGTCAATCTTTTTTTATTTTTCAGATAAAGTATTTTAATGCTTCTTAATAAAATCATATGTAAACACATTAAAAGTACTTATATTATAAATAAAATTCAAAGTCCTCTTTTTAAAATTGAAGAAGCTAAACTAGAGATACGTTCATTTACAATGCTTTATGAAAAACTCAAGTATATATTTTCTCAATATTTTTCTGAAAATATATCTTACAAATACTAATGAATGTCTTTTTTGTCATTTAAGATTTAATATATATTTCGAATACGATGTATCGATTTATTATATTTCAATATAATCCAAATCGGCATTTCACTCACTTTTACATCTATGAAAATCACAAAAGTAATTTAACCTTGTTAAAATAACTCATAAAAAAGCATCCTAATTAATAGAATAGGATGCTTTTTCGTAATCATATTGTTATAGAAGATTTATATACTTATGCTACGCTGCGATACTCTTCTTCTTTTTCTTTTTTCTGTTTAGGTGCTTGAATTAAAATTGCGATAATGAATGACACGACACATAATACACCGATCACCATGAACGTTGGTTTGAATCCACCTAGAAGTGCACCGATAAAGGAACCTGCAAGCGCCCCAAATCCAAATCCTTGATACACAATTCCGTAGTTCTTACTATGGTTTTTCATACCGAAGAAATCACCAACAATAGCTGGGAAAATAGTGATATTTCCACCAAAGCAAAACGCTACACTTGCTACACATACGAAGTAAATACCATAATTTAAATCTACAAAACTTAGAACTAAGACTGAACTCGCCATAACAACAAAAGTACCAGTAACGATTTTTAAACGCCCAATTTTATCCGATAATGGTCCTAAAATGATACGGCCTAATGTATTGAAGATTGCAACCATAGCCACCGCATTAGCTGCTGTTGCTGCGCTAAGTCCTACAAGTTGAACACCAATGTCTTTTACCATACCAATTAAGTATAAGCCACTCATACATGATGTAAATAACATGATAAATAATAAGTATACTTGTTTTGTGCCTAACATTTCTTTCGTTGTGTATTCCTTAGTTTTTGTTTCATGAACTGCTCCTTGATCTGCAGCTTGATGGATTAAACAAGCACCAATTACAATCATAGCTGTAACAATTAAACCCCAGTATATAAATGCTTGCGATACACCAACTGATTCAATCAACTGTGCGTTAACGTATTTAAAGATTAAGCTACCTGAACCATATGCAGAGACAGAAATACCAGCAATTAAACCTTTACGCTCTGGAAACCACTTTATTAAATTTGATAGTGAAGTGATATATGCTGTACCATCTGCATAACCTACAACAACTCCCGCTAGTACATAAAGTAATATTAATGAGGATGCTTGTGAACTAAGTATTAATCCTAGTCCTAATGCTAATCCAGCTATCATAATAAGTTTACGAAGTCCCCATTTTTCTTGCAATTTACTCGCAAATAAAGTTGAAAATGCTAAAGAAAGACTAGTAATTGAGAAAGTTATCGCAACAGCGTTAAGACTCCAACCGTATTTACTAACTAAAGGCTGATTGAATAAACTCCATGTATATATCGTCCCAAGCCCCATTTGTACTATAACTGTGCCAAGGACAACAAGCCATGGATTAACAGTTGATTTTTTCATACCTTTCCGCCTCCTCTTTCTATTTCAATGCTATTCGCTAAATTTACTTTTTTTATGTTCATTTTGGTCACCTCTTTTGATTTGACACCTTCATTGTATAAGATGTTTTCGCTTATGTAAGCACTTACAAGATAGAGCGTCAAAAACGTAGAATCAGTTACAAAAAACGAAGGATGAAATACAAAAACTACTTATTAAATACGTAACAGTTATTTAATAAGTAGTTTTTGTATAAGATCGATTTACATTTATTTTTGAACTCTTTTTTAAAAAGTGAAACAATAAAACCGTCTCTTTACTATTTATTAAAGAGACGGTTTTATTGGGTCAATTCATAAGCCTGACTTTCTTTATACGTTTATAATTGTTTCTTCAAATGTAACAATTGGCTCTACAAATTCCATCATAATGAAAGCATTTTTAATACGTCTTGTTAAAACTTCTTTTAATTCTGCACACATTTGTTCTGTAAGTGATTTTACAAATACAAAGTTGTGATAATAAATCACACTCTTCTCTTTACTTAATGGGTTTAAAAACATCCCCTCTTTTGTAACGAGAGCATTAGAATGTCCCGATAAAGTTGAAAGAAACGTCTCTAAAATTTTTATTTCTCTTTTTGAAAACGATTCTTCACAAACTACTTTAATATTCATTTCTGTTATCATTTATATATTCCCCCAACCATTTTTTCACAAGGGGATACTATAATACTATTAAATTTTCACAAGACTCCCCTTGTCGTTCATAAAATTCACCAGAAAACTAAGTTGACTAACTTGTTTTTTCCCTTTAGACATATAAATCTTTCCTTTCGTATATATTACTTCTACATTTGTAATTGATTACCTTTTTATATTAAAGTTTTTCTATGTTTTTAATTGGAATTTTACCAATTAGAGATCTTATTAATAAACGTATATTTTTCTTATACTCCTGAAAAAAACTTTACTTATCTACTTTACGTTTTGTGCTACATAGTGTCTGTCTTTTGAATAATTTGTTTCTCTGCAGTATTTAGTTTCGCTAATGCTGAAAACAATTTACTTTGCTTATAATACAGTGAAACTTTAATCAGCCCTCGCCTAACTTCTTTGCTTCCACTGAATTTTGAGGCGGGGGTCTTACTGCCCAGCAAATAGCGGGATAAACTTAAATAAAATATAACTTTTAACACAGGAGTACTTTATACTCTTCAATTAGAGAACAAATTTTTTTCCAATAAATAAAACTAAATATTCACTAATATATCTATCCGTGGTTTAATATATATAATAAAAAAATATTTCTGTCTTTAATGAGGAGGTACTATGAAAGCAAACGTAGGGGATACTATACTTTTTCAACGAAATAATTTAAAGATTACAGGATCTGTATTAAAACTTTATACTGAATCGGTCTTAGTTGAAATTACAAATGTAAGCGGTGGTACTTTTGAATTTGATCGAACAATTGTAAATCATAAAAACTATAAAGTTTTAAATACAAATACATAAAACAACACAAAATAGCCCCTGCTCAACAGCAGGGGCTATTTTATATAAAAATATTTCACTAGTTTATATACCCTAAAACATTAACAATCTTACTCGCTTTTAAATTGTTAATATGATAATAAATTTCTAAACCTCTTCTCTCTGCTCGTAACACTTTACCCTTCATTTTTGATAGATGTTGTGAAACAGTAGATTGCGGAATATTCAGTAACTCTGTTAATTGTGTTACATTACAAGTTTTTCTCGTACTTAATTCATTTACAATTTGCAGTCGGATTGGATGCGCCATAATTTTTAAAATATCTACATCTTCTTCTGAAACTAAAGTTTTTCTCATTTCACTCGTATATGTTGTCATAAGACATTCCCCTTTTATATGAATTCCATATTCATAAGATCTATTTCCAAATTTTTTAAAACCCTTGATTAAAACTTTCATATAGAAATAAAAGGATTTTAAATTTTTGAAAACAGAACTTACATTTACTTTATTTATTTATTTGGTACATATACATAATACAATGTTAATATGTGCTCTATGTGAAGTTCACATAAATTTGTGATGAAGATTTACTTAGCCACTCGCATCCTACTCATCTAATTACCCACTGCATAAAATCATCAGTTATTTTAACACATTTTAGGCGTTTGTATATACTATTTATAAAACAACTTTTATAAAGGGAGGATTTATATGCCTACAGCGTTACAAGAAGAAGTCGAAGAAGCACGGGAAACATATGTCAGTCGTATCATCTTAGTTGGAGGATCGACTTTATTTTTAGTAGGCGGGGTTATCTCAGCAATTTCAGCTTTTAAAGCTTATAATCGTTTGGAGAATACGCCGCCTTCTACAGATAATTCATAGATATTTTATAAAATAAAACGTCGCCTCCAATATGAAGAGACGACGTTTTATTATTCATACATATGACACTAAAAGTATCGGTAGATTCCCTACTCCATTTTTTAAGCTTACTTCACCACAAACCGCGTCTGACTACACCCATCCTTCTGCTTCGTTACTTCTAATACAGCTGGCATTGCGTTTTTCAGCTCTTGAACGTGTGAAATGACACCGATAAATCGTCCTGATTTTTGTAAGTCAATTAAAGCATCTACTGCTTTCGTTAATGATTCTTCATCTAATGAACCGAACCCTTCATCGATGAACATCGTTTCGATGGAAATACCACCTTCATATGCTTGAATGACATCTGCCATTCCTAGAGCTAAGCAAAGTGATGCGTTAAATTTCTCTCCGCCGGATAATGTTTTTACATCGCGCGTTTGGCCAGTGTATGCATCGTACACATCTAAACCTAATCCACTTTGACGGTTTCTTTTTTCAACTCGCTCACTTCGTTTTAAATAAAATTGTCCATTTGATAATTTACGTAATCGTTCGTTTGCGATTTGAACGATTTGTTCTAAATACTCAATTAAAATGTAACGTTCAAATGATATACGACTTTCGTTATCACCTTTCATTACTTCATATAAATCAACAAGTTCTTGGAAGGCTTTTTCTTCCTCGTGAATTTGTTCGTCAATACGTCTAATGTTTTCATGTAAATCAGAAATATATGTTACCGCATTTTGCGCACGTTGACGTTTTTCTTTAATGATATCGAGATTAATTTCTAGTTCTTTTATGTGTTCACCTAAAGATGTAATATCCATATACTCTTTATCTTTTAATTCTGAGTTTAACTCTTCGATTTGTTTTGCAAGCACTTCAAGCGATGAATAATAACCTTGAATTTCTTTTTGTAACATCTCCATCTCGGCATCGCTTAATTTGGCTTCTTTATACGTGAATTCATCTGTAAACCCACTTTGTTCTAGCTCTTTCATAAAGCGTGCGAAAGTCTCTTCTTTCTTTAATTTTGCACTTTCAAATTGATTAGAAGCACCTTTTTGTTCTGCTTGAATACGTATATTTTCATTTTGCCAATGCTGATACGCTTCCTGGACTTTCTTCCATTCGTCCTCCATTAACCTAAGTTCCTGCATAGCTTGGTCAAACTGTGCTTTCCAAGCTTGTACTGTTTGTAAGTTTTCTGGAATATTTCGTTTATCATGTTCATATGACGTACGAAGTTGCATACACTCCATTTCTGTACGGTGCTGCATTGTTTCCACTTCTCGTTTTTGTTTCTGAAGTTCTTCTATTTTTTCTTCTACGCTTTTCATATTCGCAGCAATCTGCTTACGTGTTTCTTCACTTGCTTTTAACGTATTCACGTCTGCAGCTAATTGTTTTCCTTTTTGAACAAGTGCACTATATGTTTCAGCTAATTTTTCCGAATTGTAGCCGCGCTTCACAACTTCTTCTATCACTTGTTCATATTGTAGTCGATAGAAATTCCATTTCTCCTCTACTTGCACATGTAATTTTTCAGCAATGTTCTTCTTATCTCTTAAATTGTTTAACTCTTTTTCATCGATCGCATTACTTTGCTCTGTAGCTTTTTGCGGATGATTCGTACTACCACATACCGGACAAGATTCACCGTCATGTAAATGAAGAGCTAATATACCAGCTTGTTCACTTAACCAGCGGCGCTCCATGTTTTCATATGCACGAACTGCCACTTGCATTTTATTAGTTGCCGCTTCTTTTTCTTGCTCGAATTTTTGTTTTTCTTGCCAAACATCATATGCTTGCTTTAAAACTTTTGCATCTTCTCGCATATTCGTTAGTTCTTCTACTTTAGCTACATATTGCTCAAGTGCTTGTTCTAATTGCTGCAATTCATCAGACATTCTCTGTTTTTGGTTTGTATGCTCTTCTAGTTGTTGATCTAACTTTTGCATACTTTCTTTTAATTTCCCTATTTGAATTTCGGCGTTTTGTAAATTCAGCTTTCTCTCAGCTAATGATTCAATGATTGCTTGTAACTCTTCTAATCTTTGAACAAGTTTTTTAGCCTCTTCTCGTTCAGCTTCTTTATTCTTTACTACTTCATACTTCTCCTTAGCAAGTTCAAAGCTGTTCATTATCTGTTCTTGTTTGACAATTATCTGTTTTAACAAACTTTCAACTTTCTGCTCATTTTCCATCGCTTCTTCATACCATTGTTCAAATGGTAATAAGCGCTTTGCTTGTTCCGCACGTTTAAAGGATTTTTCTTTCCTTTCAATTGCTGCACGGTTCTCTTGTAAAGTGTTATATTTCTCATTCTTTTGTTGTAAATCTATAAATTTCTCATTTATAGATTTTGCTGCATGAAAACGTGTTTCTGCATCCTTTAATTGCTTCGTTTGAACATCTTGTTCTACTTGTAATTGCTCAACCTCTGCTTTATACACGGTTGTTTCTTGTTCTAACGCTTCTACTACTTGATGCGTATTTACATGTTCTTGTGCCACTAATGTCTCTAATAATGCTCCATCACGGATTGGTAATTTAAAAACATTACGGAAATAGAGCTCTCTCTCTTTTTGTTTTTCTTGCAAGACATCTTTCCATTGTTTTCTCTTTTGATCAAGTAACTCACGCATTAATTTATAACGATCCGTTTTAAAAATACGACGTAAAATCTCTTCTTTGTTTTCCGTCTCAGATGTTAATAGTTTTCGGAATTCCCCTTGGGGTAACATAACAATTTGGCTAAATTGATGTTTACTTAACCCAATTAAATCTTCCACTTTTTTGTTTACGTCTGTTACATGAAAACGATCGACGGCTGGAACGTTTTCTCCATCAATAACTTCATATAATTCTACTGCATGTCCTGTAATGGTCTTATTCCCTTGTTTTTTATGTCCAAGTTGTCGTTTTATTTCATAGCGTTTCCCTTTTAACTGAAAGATTAATTCAACACTTGTATAAACATTATCATCAGCAAATTGACTTCGAAGCATGCTCGTATCACTACGTTCTTCTCCACTAGCCTCACCATATAACACATAACAAATCGCATCAAAAATCGTTGTTTTTCCAGCTCCCGTATTCCCAGAAATAGCGAAAATACGATGTTCTCCAAGATCTTCAAAATCGATTACTTCTTTCTGTTTATATGGCCCGAATGCTGTCATAATAAGCTGAATCGGTCTCATCCTCGTTCACCTTCCCGTTCTTGCACTGTTTGTAATACATCTATAAATAGGCGTTCTTTCTCTTCTGATAAATCTAACCCTTTCATTTCTTTATAGAAAGCCTTTAAAAGAGATAAATCATCCGTTTTATGTCTTGAAACCGTTACTTCATTTGTATCTGTGAGTTCTCGCCTTTGCATCGCTCTTTCAACGTGCATTGCATTTGGATATACAGATCGTATTTTCTCCATTGGCTGTAAGACAGGGTTTTCGTCTAATAATTTTACAAATACGTAATCTTCACTTACTGGGTGCTGTAATAATTCATCTATTTTCGCTTCTACTGTTCGCATTTTACGACGTGGTGAAAGTAACCTTTTTTCAATTGCTACTTCACCAGTTTCATTCAGTTCTACAATGTAATAACCTTTTTTATGTTTCTCTTCAGAAATTGAATAGGCAAGTGGTGAACCTGAATATCGAATCGTCTCATTACGTACGAAATGCGCTTGATGTAAATGTCCAAGCGCTGTGTAATGAAACTTATCAAAATAATGACTATTTACATATTCAGCACCACCAATTGAAAGTGGTCGTTCTGCATCACTTGTATTCTCCTCCGCTTCTCCTGAAGAAGTTACAAATGCATGTCCAACAAATACATGTCTAGCTTCTTTATCCATCGTTTCAGAGAGCTCATTCATAAAAATGCGCATCGCATCATCATGAGAACGTACGTCTTCATTTTTCAGCACGTGCCTCACTATGCTTGGGTCTGCATACGGTATTAAATGGAAGTGAACCTCTCCATATTCATCATTTAGTACAACAGGTTCGTACGGGAATTGAAATTGACCTGCAATATGTAATCCTTGTTTTTTCATTAAACTACTTCCAAAATGGATACGATCCGGACTATCATGATTACCAGCTACTGCAATAACTGGTGTTTGTAAATCAATAACTATTTTTTGCAGCACATCATTTAATAAGTCTACTGCTTCTGTAGGTGGAATTGCTCGGTCATATAAATCCCCTGCAATAATTACAGCATCTGGTTTTTCTTCTTCAACAGCCTGTACAAACTGATCTAATACAATCTTTTGGTCTTCAGTCATATACACGCCATGAACAAGCTTTCCTAAATGCCAATCCGCTGTATGAAATAACTTCATATTTTTCTACTCCTTTTAATTTACTGATTTTAGTGAAACGAGTTGATAGTTTATTGTAGTTTTTCCGTTCTCCCACTCTAGTTTCAATATCGTTGCACTTCCAATTCTTTCTTCATTTGATTTATATAAAGGCAATATTTCTTTAATTGTAAATAAGTGGTAACCATCCAATATTAATTGAAATATATTTTCTTCAATATGTAATCTTACTTCTTTTTCATTTGAAATAATTTTTGTGTGCATCTCAAATTTCATGATAGATACAACCCCTTTTTATAATCTCTACATTTTAATAGTATAGTGGCTATGCAAGATTGACAAGTACATACACAGCAAAGTACACACTTTTCTATTGTTATATGCTTTATGTATTTTATATAAAATACGGTATGTGAAATTTTACATTTCCCCCAAAATAAAAATGCCTATTGTGACATCTTTATTTTTGTATAAAGTCTTTCATTACATAATATAAAACGGTAATTAAGACGATTGCGACGAAAAATGAGAACACTGCGACAATGTAGCCATCTTTATTTAATAAAATACAGAATGAAATAGATATTATAAAAATCGGAAATACGAGACGTACTTTATCCTTCACTTCTTCTGTCGTATCTGTATGATGAAAATACTGCGTTATTCCTATCATTAAAAAAGACAAAATAATAACCGACAATAGTAAAGGTCCTGGCATTCCGATTTCTCCTTTCTCTATTTCTAATTCAATGTAAAATTTTTTATTACAATTGTACGATTTATTTTTTCTTCAAACACACTTTTAGAATTGATAATGAACATTTCACACCTATATAATAGCGCTTTTATCATTATAACTTCAAATAATTACACTTACAGTAATGTTGTAATATTCCCCCTCAGTCTCTGAAATCCTGCAAAGATAACTCGTCAAAATATGCAGGGACCAAATTAATATTTACCGTCAACTTTTGACAAAATTTATAAAGGACATTTCAGTACATATCAAGAATTAAGAATAAGAAGATATGTAAGGGAGGATGCATTATGACTGAACAAGTTTTATTTTCTGTTAGTGAAAACGGCGTTGCGACAATTACTTTAAACCGTCCAAAAGCACTTAATTCTTTATCTTATGACATGTTACAACCTATCGGACAAAAACTTAAAGAGTGGGAACACGATGAGCGTATTGCACTTATCGTGTTAAAAGGAGCTGGCACAAAAGGTTTTTGTGCAGGTGGCGACATTAAAACTCTTTATGAAGCGCGTTCCAATGAAGTGGCATTGCAACATGCAGAACGTTTTTTTGAAGAAGAGTATGAAATTGATACATATATTTATCAATATACAAAACCGATTATTGCTTGTTTAGATGGAATTGTAATGGGCGGTGGTGTCGGTCTTACAAATGGTGCGAAGTATCGCATTGTAACTGAGCGTACGAAATGGGCAATGCCAGAGATGAATATCGGCTTCTTCCCAGACGTCGGAGCTGCATATTTCTTAAATAAAGCGCCTGGATATACAGGACGATTCGTTGCTTTAACAGCATCTATTTTAAAAGCTTCTGACGTATTATTTATTAATGCTGCAGATTACTTTATGACATCTGATTCATTACCAGAGTTTCTTACTGAACTTGAAAGTGTAAATTGGCATAAAGAAGATGATGTACATACTAATTTAAAAGAAGTTATTCGTACATTTGCAACTGCTCCAAACTTAGAAAGCGAGCTCGCTCCTTCATTAGAAGTAATCAATTCACATTTTGCTTTCGATACAATTGAAGAAATCATCCATTCATTGGAGAAAGATGAAAGTTCCTTTGCTCTAAAAACGAAAGAAACACTGTTATCAAAATCCCCTATTTCACTAAAAGTAACATTAAAACAGTTTATTGATGGACAAGATAAATCCGTTGAAGAATGTTTCGCTACGGACCTTATACTTGCTAAAAACTTCATGAGACATGAAGATTTCTTCGAAGGAGTACGCTCCGTTGTCGTTGATAAAGATCAAAATCCGAATTATAAATATAAACAGTTAAGTGACGTTTCAGAAGAAGATGTGAATCGTTTCTTTAACTTACTTAATGCATAAAATGAAATTGTCATGAGGGGATATTTTGTTCATCCCCCACCTAACTTCTTTGCTTCAGCTAAATCTTGTGCGGTGAAAATCTTACTCCCCGCAAATAGCGGTATAAAATCGAGGCTATATAGTAGTGTAATTACAGCTACTATATAGCCTTTTTTATTTAATTATTTTTAATAAAATTTAATTTTATTAAATCCATTTTTATGCTACACTGATTTTAATCAAATATTCTAAAAATAAAAAGGAGGGGCGGCTATGATAGAAAATTATCTTCTTTTCATCATTATGTCTATTTGCCTTATCATTTTACCTGGTCCAGATACAGCAATGGCTACGAAAAATACATTGGTTGCTGGTAAAGTCGGTGGAGTGAAAACAGTGTTTGGTACATGTATTGCACTATTAATTCATACTTTAGCTGCTGTAATTGGTCTTTCTGCACTTATTGTAAAGTCAGCTCTTTTATTTTCTATTTTCAAGTACGTTGGGGCTCTCTATTTAATATATATCGGTATTAAAGCCCTTTTAGCAGTAAGAAACAAAGAAAACTTAGATACAAATGATCTATCTTTGAATAATGAAAACGAACATACTTCTTGCTTTCGCCAAGGATTTCTTACAAATTTATTAAATCCTAAAGTAGCAGTCTTCTTTTTAACTTTTTTACCACAATTTTTAAATCCAAATCATAATACATTTATTCAACTTCTTGTAATGGGCCTTACTTACCTCGTTTTAACAGTCATTTGGTTTGCATTTTATATATTTTTAATTGATAAAATTAGTGCTTTTATGAAAAAACCGAAGACGCAACGTTATATTCAAGGGCTAACAGGAGTCGTCCTAATTGGATTTGGTATTAAACTAGCTTTTGAAAAAAATAATTAACAAGACGAAAACCACCACTATTAATAGTGGTGGTTTTCATCTAATAACTGATTTGGTTGTTTACTCTATATTAAAACCAGCGCTCAGTTACAACTTTTTTACGTGTATAGAATTGAACGCCATCTGTACCATTTGTACCTAAATCACCAAAGAATGAAGCTTTATTTCCTGCAAATGCGAAGAATGCCATTGGTGCTGGAACGTTTACGTTTACACCAATCATACCAGCATCGATATTATCACGGAATGTTTGTGCATGTTTACCATTTGACGTATAAATAACCGCACCATTTGCAAATTTAGATTGATTTGTTAGTTTAATACCTTCTTCTAAATCTTTAACACGTACAATACTTAATACTGGAGCAAAAATTTCATCTTGCCAAATTTTCATTTCTTGATTCACGCCATCAAAGATTGTCGCACCTACAAAGTAACCTTCTCCAACTTCTTCATTAATTTTACGGCCATCTACTAATAAAGTTGCCCCATCTGCTACACCGCTATTAATATAGCCTAAAACGCGCTCTTTATGAGATTCACGGATTAATGGTCCAACATAGTTATCTTCGTTAAAGCCATCGCCTACTTTTAATTTTTTCGTTTCTGCTACTAATACATCAATAAATTCATCAGCAATTTCATCCACTACTGCTACTACTGAGCATGCCATGCAGCGCTCTCCACTACTTGCAAATGCAGATCCAATTACACCTTGTACTGTTTTCTCAAGATTGCAATCTGGCATTACAATCGCATGGTTTTTCGCACCTGCTAATGCTTGTACACGTTTTCCGTGTTTCGTACCTGTTTCATATACGTAACGAGCTACCGGCTCAGAGCCAACGAACGAAACAGCCTGAATATCTTTATTTTCTAAAATGCTATTTACAACATCTTTTCCGCCTTGCACTAAATTTAATACGCCTTTTGGGAAACCTGCTTCATAGAATAATTCTACAAGTCGCTCCGCTAAAAGTGGCGTTCTTTCAGATGTTTTTAATACGAATGTATTACCGCAAGCAATTGCAAGTGGGAACATCCATAACGGAATCATCATCGGGAAGTTAAACGGTGTAATACCAGCAACAACTCCGATTGGGTAGCGCCAAATCGATCCATCAATTCCGCTAGCGATATTCGGAAGTGCTTGACCCATCATTAAATTTGGCGTAGATGTTGCAAGTTCTACCGCTTCAATACCACGCTGTACTTCACCTGTTGCATCCGTTAGCGTCTTACCATTTTCTAGCGTAATGATTTTTGCAAGCTCATCTTTGTTTTCTTGTAATAGCTGTAAATATTTATATAAATTTCTTGAACGATTTGGAACTGGTACTTTAGACCATGTTTCGAATGCTGCTTTTGCCGCTTCAACAGCTTTTTCAACATCTTCTTTTGGAGATAGTGGAACGTAAGCGATAATTTTTCCAGTCGCTGGATTTGGAACTGCTTCTACTTCCGTACCTGTCGATTCAACCCACTCACCGTTAATGTGATTTTTTACTCGTTTAATTTCAGTTGTAATCATTGTATTCTCTCCTTTGTATAATTTATTTTTGATTAGAAATTAATTGCTCGCTAACTTTCTTATATAAAGCAGCCATATCGTTTTCACCATATCCAGCTTGACTCGCTTCGTCATATACGTTTAATAACATTTCGCTTACCGGTAAATGGAGTTCGCTTTCCTTAGCTAAGTCAACTGCAAATCCTAAATCTTTCTTCAATAAGTTCACAGTAAATCCTGGCTCGTAGTTTTCAGGTGCTATAAAACTTTTATAGTTACGTTCATAAATTCTACTTTGACCGTAACTTACATTTAAAATATCAAACATTTTATCTAAATCCATATTATTCTTTTTCGCTAATGTTAAAGCTTCACTCACACCAGCTGTATAAAAACCAATTAATAAGTTATTAATTAACTTAACAGTTGTACCACTATCAATCTGCTCACTAACGTGGAAAATGTTCGCGCCTAGTACGCCCATGATAGATTCCGTTTTCTCATATACGTCTTTCGATCCACCAACCATAAACGTTAATGTACGGTTTTCGGCTCCTATTACACCACCGCTCACAGGTGCTGCTAAAAAGTCTACTTTCTTTTCCTTTGCAGCTTCCTCTAACTGTTTGTTTAACTGCGGCGATACCGTACTTGTATCAATGAAAACTACATTCGAGTGACCATTTTCAAATAATCCTTCTGCTCCAAAATATACCGCTTCAACAGCGCGAGGTGAAGGTAAACTTGTAAAAACTACATCACATGTTTCTGCTAGTTTTGAGATTGATAGACCGATAATTCCGCCTTCTTTTTCAAAGGACGCTTCCGCCTCTTTATTTAAGTCCACGCCATATACTGTGTAACCTGATTTAACTAGATTTTTTGACATTGGAAGGCCCATGTTACCTAAACCGATAAAACCAATCTTTTTCATATCGCTTTCCTCCTATTTACACAATATATTTCCCGCGATTTATAATAGCTTTCGCAATTTCTCTCTTCTTCGTAAATACGTTCGTGTATAAAGGCACTAATAATTGACGGATTTCAGCTAAAATCACATGTCTATCTTGTTCTTCTGTGACAGCCGCTGAAAGTACAGAAATCGCCGCTTCTTCTACTTTACGGTATCCTTCTTCACAAATAACATCCGTTATTAATTGCTTCGTACGTTCTTTTTCCTCACCATTTTTACTTACCGCTTTTCTCGTACGTAAAAACGCTGATTCCATGACGTACACGTCCGTCAACATATTTGAAATTACACGTGAATATTCTTGTTCTTGGTCAATTTTTAGGCCTGGAGTTTTAGAGAGCGTTTTCAAAGATTGTTTCAACAATTTTTTCGCTAATAAAATGTAACGATGGTTTCTTTCTACATTTGCTACATCACTTTCTACTTCAGTATCTTCTAATTGTTCGATTTGCTTCATTAACATTTTGGCAACTGTTAATCTATTAATTTCGTTCGTTCCTTCAAAAATACGACTAATTCTAGCATCACGATATAATCGTTCTACCTCATACTCTTGCATATAACCGTAACCACCATGAATTTGTACAGCTTCATCTACGATATAAGCAAGTGTTTCAGAAGCATTTACTTTATTCAGTGCACATTCAATTGCAAATTGGGACATTTTCTTCATAAGATCTTCATCGCTCTCATGAATTGCTTCATCGATTACACCTGCCGTACGATAAGCTGCACTTTCGGCTCCATATGTAGCAATGATCATATTTGCAATTTTCTCTTGAATCATCGTAAAGTCTACTAATTCCGTTTGGAACTGTTTTCGCTCTTTTCCATATTGAACCGACAAACCAATTGCTTGTTTTGCTGTTCCAATATTTCCAAAAGCAAGTTTAAGTCTAGCAAAGTTAAGAATATTAAGGGCTACGTGATGCCCTTTCCCAACTTCCCCTAAAACATTTTCAGCAGGGATGACAACATCTTCTAAAATAAGAGTCGCTGTTGAAGAACCTTTAATCCCCATTTTCTTTTCTTCTAATCCAATAGATACACCTTCACATGTTCTTTCGACAATAAACGCTGTCATTCCTTTATTTGTCTTCGCAAAAACAACGTATACATCTGCCATATGAGCATTTGTAATCCATTGCTTCTCACCATTTAACTTCCAAGCTGTTCCCTCTTCATTCAATACGGCGCTTGTTTTTGCACTTAATGCATCCGAACCAGCATTTGGCTCTGTTAAAGCATAAGCCCCAATCCATTCTCCCGATGCGATTTTCGGTAAATATTTTTCTTTTTGCTCTTTCGTTCCATAATATATGTAAGGCAATGTACCGACACCAGCGTGTATATTAAAAGAAACGCTAAACGCACCAGCGTAACCCATTTTCTCTGCTACAAGACCTGAGACAGCCTTTCCTAACTCGAACCCGCCATAATCTTCTGGTACCTCAATGCCTAATAATCCAAGTTCCCCAGCTTTCTCAAATAATTGACGAGAAACTTTATAGTTATGTTGTTCAATATTCTCCATTTGTGGAACAATTTCTTGTTTAACGAATTGTTCTGTCGTTTTTGCGATTAAATCTTCATCACCTGAAAAATCTTCTGGTGTAAAGTAAGTATGATTTATATCTTTATTAAGTGAAAAGAATTCATCCCATGGTAACTTCGTTTTCTCCATATGTATCCCCCTATCATTCGGCTTTCATAGCTTTTTGCTTATGCTCGTCTACGATGAGTGGAATATCTTTTTTGAAAATAGAAGGCGATGATTTTTCACATCAAGCATTTTATTTTGCCAAAGATGTATTTTCATCGCCTTCGCTGCTTTATCTATTGATCTTCTGATAATACTGTTTTTGCAATACCAGTATCTAACTCTTCAAAGTCATGATATGAAATTGTTTCGTATAATTCACTTCTCGTTTGCATATTAGAAAGTGCATCTTTTTGAGAACCTGTTTCTTTAATTAAAGCAAACACATTTTCATACGCTTTCGCTGCAACGCGAAGTGAAGTTACAGGATAAATAACCATTTGGAAACCCATATTCGCAAATTCCTCTGCACTATAATATGGAGTTTTTCCGAATTCAGTCATATTCGCAAGCAAAGGTGCATTTACCTTACTATTAAATAGACGGAATTCTTCCTCTGATTGAAGCGCTTCAGGGAAAATTGCGTCTGCACCTGCTTTTACATATGCATTTGCTCTTTCAATTGCTTCATCTAATCCTTCAACGCCACGAGCATCAGTACGTGCTACAATGTATAAGCTCGGTGCAACTTCTTTAATCGCTTTAATTTTTTGAACCAATTCTTCTGTAGTAACAAGTTTCTTACCATTTAAATGTCCACATTTTTTTGGTAATTGCTGATCTTCAATTTGGACAGCTGCTACTTTCGCTTCCACCATTTCTACAGCTGTTCTCGCCACATTTAGTACACCACCAAATCCTGTATCAATGTCAACAAGAACAGGTAAGTCTGTAGCTCTTACTAAATCTCTTGCTCTCTCAGCCACTTCAGTAGACGTCACGATACCTAAATCTGGTAAACCTTTACTTGCAGTATAAGCAGCTCCTGATAAATAAAGAGCTGAAAAACCTGTATTTTTCGCAACAAGAGCTGCCATTGCATCATGAGCACCTGGAATTTGCAAAATTTCATTTGCTTCTACTAAAGCTCGGAATCGATTCGCAAGCTCCTCTTGTGTTGACTGTTTTTTCACAACCCAAGCCATTCTAAATTCCCCCCTATTATTAAATTAAGAATAGATCTACAAATTCGTTTACATTCATATTTTCTAGTTTTTCTTCATTTAAACAAACTTCATGAATTTGTTCTTGTTGCTTACTAGAATAATGACCTGCCATATTTGCAGTGAATTTTTGAACAACTTTTGGAATTGCTTCGTCTCTACGGAAGCGGTGACCAAGCGGATATTCACATTCCACATTTTCTGTTACTGTGCCATCTTTAAAGTGAACTTGAACAGCGTTGGCGATTGAGCGCTTGTTCGGGTCAAGGTAATCTAAACTGTACTGTTTGTTTTCAACAACAACCATCTTATTACGTAATTCATCTACACGTGGATCGTTTGCTACTGCATCTTCATAATCGTCTGCAACGATATCTCCTTTTAATAAACCAATTGCCGTAATGTATTGTAAGCAATGATCACGATCAGCTGGGTTATTTAATGGACCTTCTTTATCAATAATACGAATTGCTGATTCATGAGTTGTAATTGTAATACGGTCAATTTCATCTAATCTCTCTTTAATTTCCGGATGCAACTTCACTGCACATTCTGCAGCCGTTTGTGCATGGAATTCTGCTGGATATGACACTTTAAATAATACATTTTCCATTACATATGACTCTAGTGGTCTTGCTAATTTTAATTCTTGTTTATTGAATAATACATCTTGGAATCCCCATCCTGGCGCAGATAATGCTGTTGGATAACCCATTTCACCTTTTAGAGCAGTCATTGCAAGATGAACACCGCGGCTCGTTGCGTCACCTGCAGCCCATGATTTACGTGAGCCCGTATTTGGAGCATGACGATATGTACGAAGACTAGAATTATCAATCCACGCATGTGATAATGCATTAAAGATTTCTTCACGTGTTCCGCCAAGCATTTTCGCAACTACTGCAGTTGTTGCTACTTTTACATATAATACATGGTCAAGACCAACTCTGTTTAAGCTGTTTTCTAAAGCAAGCACGCCTTGAATTTCATGTGCTTTAATCATCATTTCTAATACTTCACGTACTTTTAAAGCTTCTTTTCCTTCTGAAATACGAACACGGCTAATATAATCTGCAACTGCTAAAATTCCGCCTAGGTTATCAGATGGATGTCCCCACTCTGCTGCAAGCCAAGTATCGTTATAGTCTAACCAACGGATCATACATCCGATATTAAATGCACCTTTTACTGGATCTAGTACATAAGACGTACCTGGTACACGTGTACCATTTGGCACGATTGTTCCTGGCACAACTGGTCCTAGTAATTTCGTACATTCTGGATATTGCAGTGCTAAAATTCCACATCCAAGTGTATCAAGTAATACGTAACGAGCTGTACTGAATGCTTCTGCACTAGTAACCTCTTTATTTAATACATAATCGGTAATCTCTTCTAATAATGCATCTTTTTGCTTAATTTCATTTGTTTTAATCATGCTATTCTTCCCTTTCTGTCGAAAATTCGTTATTATTAATGATGGGTGTCGGTCAAACACCCATCTGGCGGGCGGCGCTAACAACTCCCCAGTTGTTCTTATTTACTAAGTACATGTCGCTCGCCAATATAATTTACACGAGGACGGAACAAACGATTATTTGCATGTTGCTCAATAACGTGCGCACATAACCCCACTGTTCTAGAGCTAAAGAAGATTGGTGTGTAAAGTTGAATTGGAATACCTAGCATCCAATATACTGGAGCTGCATAATAATCAAGATTTGGATAAATTCCTTTTTCTTTTTCCATAATCTTTTCTCCAGCTTCACACATTTCATATAGTGTATAATCACCTTTTACATCACATAACTGTTTTAAAGCTTCCTTCATCATAAGTGCTCTTGGATCCATCTTCTTCATATAAACACGGTGTCCAAAGCCCATAATTTTTTCTTTGTTATATAGTTTCTTCTGTAATAACTCTTCAAATTTCTCAACATTACCAGCTTCTAAAAGCATGTACATAACCGCTTCATTTGCACCGCCATGTAAACTTCCTTTTAAAGATGCAACTGCACCTGTTAAGGCACCGTATAAATCTGATTGTGTTGATGCAATAACGCGAGCTGTAAATGTAGAGTTTGGCATTTCATGCTCACTATATAAAACAAGGGAACGATCAAAGATCTTTTCCTCAAGTTCAGTTGGTTTTTTACCAGTTAACATATAGAAGAAATTCGCACTATAAGATAATTCTTTAAGAGGTTCAATTGGCTCCTCATTATTTAAAATATGATAGCTATTCGCTACAATGTTTGGCACTTTACTTAGCAGCTTGTACCCTCGGCTTTTATTCACTTCTAACGAGCGGTTTTCGATATCATTATCGTAACCAGCTAACGCTGACACACCTGTACGTAATCCATCCATGGGATGCGTCTCTTTAGGCAATGCCTTTAGTACGTTGAATACACCTTCTGGTACTGCATATTCTTCTTTTAATTTCTTTTCAAGTGTTACTTTTTCATCTTCATTCGGTAGGTGTTCCTCCAATAAAAGGTGCACAATGTCTAAATACTCTTTTGTTTTTGAGAGTTCGATTAAGTCATACCCTTGAATTACAATTTCACCTTTTACTGTGTCAAGAAACGAGATTTTCGTCTCCGCTGCCACTATACCATCTAATCCCGGGGAAAATTTCTCTTCAGCTTTCATCATTATTTCCTCCAATCCTAATAGATCTTCGTGCACATAACTGTAAGCCTTTACAATATTGTGAAACTACATTTCTATTTCAATGTATCAGAGTTTTTAGAAGATTTCAATTTATTTTATAATGATAAGTTTCCTACACTTTTCTTACTGTAACAATACAATTTTTTGAAAATAATTCTTATATTTTATAAAGAAAGGATAGACTTCTTTGCGTATTTTCAAAAACAAGATATAAAGATTTTTCATATAACACCGCCAAATATACAATTATTCTAATTTTATTTGAGAAATAGAAAAAACGAGCTGTACATAAATACAGCTCGTTACTATATGATATTTATTTCACTATCTCTTAAATATAATTTTTATATAAAACTTATTCATTTTTAATAAAGTTATTATTTTACATAATTAAATTGAATTTCTTCCATTTCCTCATGATAACTTACAAATAAATCATAGTTTTGAAAATACCAAAGATCATCAGAATCTACAAAAAATATAATACCTTCCTTCTCAACTGACACTATTTCGCCATCGGGTTTCTCAGCAACAACCCCTAAAGAATATCCGGGCTGAATTGAACTATCCCCTCCGTACCTTACAGTAAAACGTACAGATTCACCGTGCTTTATACGTAATTCTTCCTGGAACCATTGCAGAGCTTTACGATCAATTGAAATTCTCATCTTTATTCCTCCAGTTTACGCAAACTCTTTTTTTCCTAATCGTTGTTTTACAAAGAAGACGAAAATAATTAAGGCTATCAATGCTCTGAAATTGCACTCCCTGAAAATAAAATACGATAACCAAACATTTGTGAAACAACTCCAAGTAAAATAGCACCTAACCCGATTCCTAAATCAAACGCTGTAAAAAATGAAGCATTTGCAACTCCTCTTTTACTCGGATCGACAATTGTAAGCATTGCCGCTTGCAAAGCTGGCTGCGCTGAACCAAATCCAATACCGTATAATGTTGCTGCGATAATTACACCTATCAAACCATTTGAAATAGTTAAAACAACTATAGCTAAAATAGTAATACATAATGCTGGAAGTATGATGAATACTTCTCCATACTTATCTAATAGTTTCCCTGAAATTGGTCTTACAATTGTTAATGCAATTGCATATACAAGAAAGAAAGTTCCCGGGTTTACATGAATTGATGATGCAAATAACGGTAAAAAGGTTGTTATTCCTCCATATGCAAACGATAAAAAGAATACTACAATCGTGATTGTTAATACGGATTTCTCAAATAGCTGAATTTTCCCTTTTTCTTTTTGTGGCGTAAATGGGATCTTCGTTATTAATGATAATACGACTGCCATAAAAGATAACAACGTCGCTAATAAAAATAGACCATCAAATGAATAATTTTGCACAACCCATAATCCAACCATAGGTCCGATCGCCATTGCAATTGTCATCGCCATCCCGTACCAACCCATACCTTCACCGCGGCGTGAATCTGGAATAATATCCGTTATTGCTGTTCCAACAGCTGTTGTAGAAACAGCCCATGTTACTCCGTGAATAACACGTAAAACAGCTAAAAGGACAATAGTCGATGCTATATTATAGGAATACATCGTTAAGCCAAAAAAGATGAGTCCGAAAATAATAAAGGATCTTCTACCATATTGATCTAACATTCCTCCAATAATCGGTCGTATTACAACAGCAGCTATTGTAAACATCCCCATCATAAGTCCAACTTGCGATTCATTGCCACCTATCTCTTTAATAAAGAGCGGGAGCGTTGGAACAAGTAAATAAAATCCTGTAAATAAAAATAACATTGCGAAAGTCATTTGAATAAATGATTTCGTCCATAATCGTTCCATAAAAATACCTCCATACACTCGTAAAATATTACGATTAACACCCTCATTGTATATTTTTTTTATCTCTTTTCCCTCCGCAAATAGACGTATCTTTTCATATTAAATAGTCCACCATCAGCTTACATTAGTCTTAAGACTTTGTACGCATATTTTAAACGAAAGTCCTATATATGTACCTTTATACGTGTGAAAAGAATATACTAATTTATTATCACAACTTAGGAGTGATTATTTTATGTGGGTATTATCATCAAGAGTAACTGTCGCGGTTCCTTCGATACCCGAAATACATGCCCCCGCCGTTCATACAGCAAGTTCCGATGTCGGCATTGAACTTCCAGCAATTTGGCAACAATACCAATCACCAGGTCAAGCTACCCCTTCATTTTGGCATCATGGTGCCCATCCAAGTAGCACTACCTTTTATCATCCTAGCCACGCTCCACTACCTCAGGCTCAAGTCTTTTATCATTTCCCATCAATTTATTTTCAAAATTTTTATGGTACGTTTAACATTTAAAACACATCATTTCATAGCTACTACATTTAAACGAAAAAAGCACTTAAGATTGTAATTTTCACAAATCTTAAGTGCTTTTTAATATTTTTTATAAATTTTTCTTATTGCCCATTATTAGCAGGGGTCTCTCCTGCATTACCGCCAGTCTCTGGTTGTGTGGTCGCTGGTGGAGTTGTATTTCCTTGACCTCCTCCGTTATTTGCTGGAGGTGTCGTATTTCCTTGACCTCCATTATTTGCTGGAGGTGTCGTATTTCCTTGACCTCCTCCATTATTTGCTGGAGGTGTCGCATTTCCTTGACCTCCTCCATTATTTGCTGGAGGTGTCGTATTTCCTTGACCTCCTCCGTTATTTGCTGGAGGTGTCGTTCCTTGGCCATTTCCATTATTTTGTTCTTCTTGTTTCTTTTGCTCTTCTAGTTTCTTTTGTTCTTCTTGCTTCTTAAGTTCCTCTTGTTTCTTTTGTTCTTCTTGTTTTTTCAGTTCTTCTTGTTTCTTTAATTCTTCTTGCTTTTTCTCTTCTTCAGTTTTTTGCTGTTGATCTTGTTTTGGTTGCTCCGTTGTATCCGGTACGCTAGTATTTGGCGATGAATCACGTTTTTCACCTTTTATACGTAGCTCACTACCTTCTTGAATAACACTACTTGGCATTTTAAAGCGTGATTTATCTGTAGCCATTTCGCTCATCATTTCTTTAAAGATCAACTGTGCAATTTTCGTATTTTTACTACTAATATACTCGTCTTTACCATCTTTCATATACCCAGTCCATACTGCCATCGTATATTGCGGTGTATATCCAGCGAACCAACTATCACGAGTTGCACTTTCTGGAATTTTATATTGAGCTAATTGCTTTGATGAATAGTTTGTCGTACCCGTTTTACCAGCTACATCTAAAGAGCCTACATTTGCCGATGTACCAGTACCTGATGTAACTACAGAACGAAGCATATCAGTAATCATGTATGCGGTAGAATCTGTCATAACTTGTTTTGGTTTTTGTCCAAAACTTTGTGACTTACCGTCTGGATAAACGACTTTCTTAACAAAATGCGGTTTCGTATATTTACCTTCATTACCAAATGCCGCATAAGCACCCGCTATTTCAGTTGGCGATACTTCATTTGTACCAATCGCTGTCGATTCTGTCGGTGCTGTATTAAATGTAATACCTAGTTTCTCAGAGAATTCTTTCGATTTACTAATCCCTACTTCTTTTGCAGTTTTAATTGCAGGAATATTACGCGACATTTTTAATGCTTCACGCATTGTAATTGGACCCATATGACTTCTATCTGCATTTCGTACTTCTTGTCCCGTTGAATACTTAAATGGAGAGTCATCAATTTGATGGTACGTAGCCCATTTTAAATATTCAATTGCAGGAGCGTAGTCGAAAATCGGCTTCATCGTTGAACCAGCTGCACGATCTAATTCAATTGCCATATTATGCCCTTTAAATACAGCTTTATTTTCTCCACGGCCACTACCTATAGCACGAACTTCTCCTGTTTTCGTATCCATAAATGTGAATGCACCTTGGAATTTATCGTTCGGATAATCAATGATATTATTATTTAAAATATTATCAGCAAGTTTCTGTGCTTTCGGATCTAACGTTGTATAAATTTCTAAACCGTCAGAACCGATATTAGCATCTGGTAATTCTTTTTCTACTTCTTTCACAACTGCATCCATAAATGCAGGGTATGGCATTGTTTGTAGTTGAGCTGCAGGCTTAAGCCCCTTTTCTACGTCAACTTTTGATGCTTCTTCCATTTCCTGTTTTGTTATATATCCATGTCGGTTCATTAAGTTTAGAACAACATTTCTTCTTTCTGTTGCTTTTTGAACATTTTCTTTTTTCGTTGGATCATAGTTATTCGGTGCTTTCGGTAAACCTGCAAGCATCGCAACTTCTGGTAATGTTAAGTCCTTCAATTCTTTACCATAGTAGTTTTGTGCTGCTGTTGCGATTCCGTATGAACGGTTTCCTAAGTTAATTTTATTTAAGTACATCTCTAATATTTCATGTTTTGAATACTGTTGTTCTAGCTTATAAGCTAAATATATTTCTTGCGCTTTACGCTTTGGTGTTTTGTCCATTGATAAGAAGTAGTTTTTAATAACTTGCTGTGTTATCGTACTTCCACCTTGAGAACCATAATCCCCTTTAAGACTTACTAGAACAGCACGGGCAGTACCTTTAAAATCTACTCCGCTATGCTCATAAAAACGTGAATCTTCTGTCGCTAAAAATGCATTTTCTACTAATTTAGGTATTTGCTCATACGTAACATTCGTCCTTTTTTCTTTTCCATATTCATATACCAAATCCCCGTTTTTATCATAAATTTTTGAGGATAACGGATTAACAAGTTTTGCTTTCTCAAGTTTTGGTGCATCCTTAATCATTACGAAAAAGGTAGCAACCCCCGCCACTAAACCAACAATACCAAGTAATAAACAAGTAATTAAAAACTTGCGAAAGAATGATGTTTTACCTTTTGGCTTTTGTGTTTTAGAAGCTGGTTGTTTTTTCTTTTTAACTTGTCGTCGTTCCTCTCGAGAACGATAATTTTCTGACATGTTACTTTCTCCTGCCTTTCAATTCTCCCGTTGATTTACTTAAAAATATTGAGGTCACTTTCTAAAATAAATTTGATTAAGAAAGTATATTGACCTGGAGCATTCAATATTTTCCCAATTCACAGATTATAAATTTTAGAATACTTCTTATACAAACTATTTTCACTTCTATTTTTCCTAATAACGCTGCCCCTTGAAGCATAGAATGTAAAAAGTGAATTTTTAATACCTCGTATAAATAATATACCTTTTTTTCAAATGGTCAATATTTTCTTATTTATAAATCAAAGGTGAAATAAAAATAGCACAACGATATGTACTTCGTGTGAACTTCCTTATAATTACGTATAACAAACATTTAATATATTGCATATAAGTATAATACCTCTTAAATTATAAGGATTTCAACATCACAACCTCAACATCTACAAAAAAGTATTAAAAATAAAAAGTGAGGAGTTGCGTAATGATGAAGCTATCTCCCGTAATTTCAAAAAATATAGTTGCTGTTGGTTATAATCCTTTTTCTATGATTTTGCGAATCCAATTAAAGAATGGTATGTACGATTTCTTTAATGTACCAGAAAGTATTTATACTGGCCTATTACATGCACAATCTAAAAGTTATTATCATAATACTTACATTAAAAATTCTTTCCGCCACACAAAAATCTAAACTTAACACCCACTAAAAAAGAAAGGAGGTTACTCCTCCTTTCTTTTAAAAACATTTTGCAGATGAATTATCTTCGATTCCTCTTATTAATTTCATCATATGCTTGAATTTGTTTTTTCAAACGCCGATCAGCTTTTTTATCATGCACTACAAGAATTGCATGTATAACTCCTGGAACCCAAAATATTAATGTTAATATGAAATTTATGATTGCCTGAATTGGTTTTCCACAAAATAATACAGCAACAGGTGGAAGAAGAATTGCTAATAAATACATCATCCCTTGAAAACTCCTTATTTTGTATTTTATATATCACTTTTCAAAATATACGCAAAAAAACCTACTACCATTTTAATCTTAACCTACCTCTAAAATCAATGTATCTCCTTCTATTTAAATAAGTATTTCAGACTTTTTATTGTTTTCTAGCCTATTTTCTTCCTCTATTGCAGTTACTCCAATTGCAGAAATTAACGTTCCTATCGCTTGTATCCAAATACCAATGAGTGCAATGATTCTCTCATCCTTCTTATCAAAAATACTATCTTCATTTTCTCTCTCATCTTTCAATACATTTGAAACACCTTGATACGCTTGTAATCCAGCCCCTAAACTTTGCATGGAGTTACCCAGTATAATAATTTTCTGTAATACATTTATATCCAACAAAGCTGCTTCTACTCCTAAAAAAGCACCGATCGATTGTAAACTGTTCCCTGTAATGATAAGATAATCATTTTCTTTCAATTGTTCATTTATATTAAAATATGTTCCTATTACATTTGATATATTGCCTAATGCTAATAACTCAATTCCTATTTGATCAAGTAATTTACTTTGATTCTCTAAGCCTATATTTTGATTTTCTCTTTTTTCTTCCCCATCATCATAATTGCTCGCAATGATTTGTAATATATATCCGAGGGCTTGTAATGAGCTTCCTACAATAACAAGATCCGATTCAACTTTCTCTTCTCCAATAAATCCTCTTGTCGTTCCAATAGCAGCTGTAAGATTCCCTCCCACTTGAAACCATGCCCCTGTCACTTTTAAACTGCTTGGATTCATTTTTATCACCTATTTAAATATTTTCTAAAGCTTTCAAAACAAACAAATCTCACCCTTAATCTTTTATTTTATTTTTTAGATGTAATTTTGTGAATGATATAATGTGCTACTAATATAAAAGCACCTTAAAGGTGCTTTTTATATGCATGCTGGGCATGTCAATGAATCTCCATTTTTATCTATTGTTATATTCAATATATATTCAATTGCTTTATGTGACCAAGTTTCAGGTGTAGGCGATTCATTTATATATTGTGGCGCACATGACTTCAGCATTGGAGTACTAATACTCCCTCCAGGATCTAAAGCAACTACAGCCATGCCATGGGGTAATTCCAGGGCCATAGATTTAGTGATACCTTCAATAGCAAATTTCGAGGCACAATATGGCGCAAGCTCAGCCTCACCTTCTCTCCCCCAACTAGAACTCATATTAATGATAATTCCTTCTTTCCTAGCTACCATCGCTGGAACAAATGCTCTTATTACATTTACTACACCATTCACGTTTACATTCATTACATTTTCGAATTCTTGAGCCGTAATTTTCCAAAGTTGTGCATTTTGATTTACAATCGATGCATTATTTATTATCATATCGGGAGCTGTATGTGTATTAAGTATATAATTTGCCCAATTGTTAACTTGCTGAGAATCTGAAACATCAATTACTTGGAAATCATGTATTTTACTGTACTGTTTTTTTAGTTCTTCAATTTTATCTTTTGAACGTCCACAACCATATATGTTCCACCCTAATTCATGAAATCGATCAACCATCGCACGCCCTAGCCCTTGTGTCACGCCTGTAATAATTACAGATTTACTAATTTCTTTTCGCTTCATTTCTCTCATCCTCCTTTCCTATATCTTACTCTCTTCATTTTTATTCAGCGATTTACTATAGTATCAACTCAACTCATACTTTAGTAATGGTTTTGATATTGTATACATAAACCAAAAAAGTAACCATCATGGTTACTTTTTGCTATATATCTAAAAATTCATTGTTTATTTCATTATTGTTTTTACATTTCAACTTCTCTTTTCCACATTTCTCACACTGGTAAATATAAACTACACCTAATGTACCTTTTTTAAAATCCTCATTATCCTGCATCTTAATAAAAACATATTTATGTTTACAATGCGATTCACCCAAATAATTTTTAAACCACTTTTTCAACACAACACATTCCACCTTTATGATAGAACCTTTATTTAGCTGCTTTATTACATACTTTTATTTAAATGTTCAATCTCATCTTGCAACTTTTTAAATTGCTCAAAATGCATGGTAATAGATTGGCTACTACCATAATCAACATTTTGTTTCACTAATATAACACCCGTATCATGAAAAAGCGCTTCAAGTTCTTTCCTAATAGACACTTTCGCAATATGAGCTGTTTTAATTGCAGATAAAATTGCAATTTCATTAAACTTTAATTTTATTTCATTTGGACAAAATGCGTCTTCAACTAATATAACTTCATTACTATAAATTAGTGCAACAAGATTACTTGATTTGGCATCTGTTAAATCAACTTTTTTCATAATATCTTTCATTACATTTTGCCTCCTTTATTTTCATATATATCGATTATACAAATTTTTTTAAAAAATTACTCAACTTTATTATATTAATTTTAACACACTTTTATTGAAATCCATGCTCCAAACGTTTTACTATTCCACAATTTTTATTATATGAACCATCTGGACTATAACTCCATATAGTAATGTTAACAACTTATTATAAAGCAGGTGAAAATTATGCCATCAGTTGTAGGAAATTTAGTTGTACAAAATAGTAATGGATCATTTAACTTAGGTGATTTCTACAACGTTTCTCCGAAAGAAAATACGAAAGCTTATAATGGTTCCGGCGCATCAAACGTTGGTTTTGTTGTTAATACTTTTAGCGGTGTTAGCGCGACCAATACATTTGATTCTGACCTTGCAGATCAAAACCAAGTGGGTACAGCCTAATCTTATGTTCAACTTTTTGTATAGAAAATTTTAATTTGTCTATACTATAATCAGGCTGTTTGACAGCTCTTATCGATTTTGGAGTACCCTATCTTTTTCTCCCTTTCCCTGGGGCTCAGCAGCTAGCACAAAGCTAGCTGCTTTTTCTTATATTATTTGTCTCATAAATCAGAAATAAAAAAAGCTGCCATTTAAATATTCAGCTTCTTTTACATTATTTCAATAATATCCATAGCGTTAAATACGTAAGTTTTATAAAAGGCGTCTGTACAAATTACAATTTGTTTTACCGGATTGATATGTACAACAGTCATGTAGCTTGTTAATATGTAACCATCTTCAAAATATGTTACCAATATTTCTTTCTCAGACAGTAATGACGTTAATAATTTATCAGAAATCCTCTCTTTTGCTTCATTTGTTAAAAGCGGTTTTTGTACTTTTAATTTCTCTCCAATAATCTTTCTCATATTTAAAAGTTGTTCGGACATTACTGTAAACGGAACCCACTCTCTTTCTTCTTTTTGTATCTTTACATCGTTCATTTTTTATCTCCTTGATCATTTATACATTTATTTATTCATGCTATCACTTAGTTATTTTTAATACTTACTAAACTCGAATTTACTTCTAAACTATAATTAGGTTACCTCTCAAAAGAACATTCGTTCTTATTATACACGAACTTACGTTCCTTTGAGAAGAGCTATACTTATTATTTCTTAACAAAAAACATAATTTTATTTATCTCCATATTTTTTCCTTTATCAAATAAACTTTTCATTTCTTATATAAAATGCATATAAAAACTAAAAGGCGACTTCACACAAAGTGAAATCGCCTTTTTCTAAAAAATATTCAAAGCTTATTTTTCTATCCTAACTAATGTTCTTTCTGGAATACATAATTCATCTATATTAAAATGATTTATTTTTAAGTTCAATTCCCCTACTCGTTCCTTATCTTCATCACCAACCCAACAACTAAATAATTCGAAATAGTCTCCATCTTCCAAATAACTTTCCATAATCTTGCATAAAGTTAAAAGTTTTTCTTTCGCTTCTTTTTTTTCCTTTACATTTTGCCACTCGACAAGTTCAATTCCCCAATTAGTTGAAACCTCATATGTGTAATTTGTTTGGAATTGATAATCTTGTACAATTTCAAGCATACTTTCATCTGAAAAACACGGTCCAAAAACAATTACATCATTAGAATCTGGATCCGTTAACGGAATTTCTACATTACAGCCTGTGTAACTTGCTAAACTCATTTTATACTCCTTCAATATTCGTATAAAAAATACTTCATAGTATATTTATTTACTCAAATATAAAATCCCTGCCTAAACGAAAAAGTTTTAAATTTTTATCGTTTATTAACCATCTATAACTGAAAACATATACTATGATGAACGAACTCACAAAGCATAAGAAAAGAGAGCATTTACAACACTCTCTTTTCTTACATACTCTATGGAACTTTACAAAACTGAATCAGTGATTTTTATTATTATATTTTATTACATATACTTAGGTTGTACTATTATATGTAACTCTCTCTCTGTATCCGCTTTTTTCGGATGACGAAAATAATTAAGTTCGTACTTTAACACTTTATACTCAACCATCCCAATTTTAATCCCTTTCGTTTCTTTTAATATAACTAATAAATCACTTATATTTTCATCATATGACTCAAAAATTTTCGCTCCGCCCTCTCCTTGAAAGATTACTTTCATATATTCTCCCCACCTTAATTTATTGATGTGGTAAATGATGCGTTTAAAACGATTCATTCTTTATCCTAAAATTTTCACAACAAAAAGAACATCCTTTCCAATCGAATGCTCAGCTTTTTACTAATTATCCATGTTAAATATTTATTCAAAAACATTATATGTATTATTTTTTAAATTATGTTCGATATTCATTATTAAAGAGTAAATATATGTAATAAACTTGCATAATGAAAACCGTAAAATATCCACTTTCGTTGAAATAATTATAAACCATAATTTCCCATTGTAATTCTTAATATTTAAATGTAATATTGTATTGTCTTACTATCTATTTATAACTCACACACTAATTAGAAAAGGGAACTCTATATGAGTTCCCTTTTCTAATTATGATTACAGTCATTATTTCTTTTCTAGAAATTTAAATGTATCTTTAAATTCTTTATTATTCACTTTAATATCAGCATCTTTCAATAAATCATTGACTACTTGTTGTTTCCATTTACCTGTCGTATCTTGTAGTCTTTGTTGTTCTATATCTTTACGAATTTTATCCTTTACTTCATCAAATGGCTTCAATTCTTTTTTATCCGTCACTTTAATAATATGGTAACCGTAAGTTGTTTTAACCGGATCACTTACTTGGCCTGCATCTAATTTATACGCAGCTTCCTCAAATTCTTTCACTGTTTGCCCAGGAGCAAAACCAGATATTTCCCCGCCCTGTTCCTTTGAACCAGTATCCTCTGAATACTGTTTTGCTAAGGCAGCAAAATCTTCACCATTATTTACTTTCTCCTTTATTTCTTTAGCCGTTTTTTCATCTTTCACTAAAATGTGACTTACTTTCATTTCTGGTTTATAGTTATTTTTCACATCTTTATCTGTAACTGTTGCTTTAATCGCTTTCTCAAATGCAATTTCTGGCTTCATTTTTTCTTTTAATTCATCTTCGTTTTTCAATCCAAGTTGTTCTAAAGTCGATTTAAAGTTCTCACCCATTTTATCTTTTGCTTCTTCTACTTTCTTTTTTGCTTCCTCATCTGAAACTTTATATTTATCTAACAATGCCTTACTTAACATCATTTGATATAAAGTACTTTCTCCATATTGTTGTCGTAATTCTTTACTTAATTCTTTCTCTGTAACATTCCCTACTTTTGATGTTACTACGTTGTCTGAGGAACCACATGCAGATAATGCTAGCATCACGCATGAAATAATTGTTCCAATAAATATTTTTTTCTTTTTCAATTCAAATACCTCACTTTTATCATTATACAAATTAACTATACACAGTCATTGTGAAAACAGTGTGTTTTCTACATGTAATTCATTTCATATGAGTAGACTATGTATCATGTATTTTCATTTTTAAACGTAAAGAGTCTTCTTACTATTATGTATAGTAAGAAGACTCTTTACATACTCCTTAAAAACAATACTGCCGCTATAGTTACTTAATAATTACATGTTTTTCAGGTATCCAACTATTCTGCCCGATATCTACCGCATTTCCCACTCTACCCCACACTCGAAAAGATGTCGATCCATCTATATTCCCTTTATAATTCATACATTCAGGCTCTTCATAATAATTTACTCCGTAACCGACAGGATATTTCGAAGTTGCATAAAACCATTTCACATTAAAATGTTTTAAATATGCCCACTGCTTATCGTTCTCTAAACAAATCATATCTTGCTCACCGCCTCCCCAATAACCTGTTAAGATTAAATATGGAATTTTCTGAGTGAGTGCACCTGTAAATTGAGGGGTCATGGGAGTTTCATATAAATTTATTCCGTATCCATCAGGATATTTCGAAACTGCAATACCAATGCCATTCGGTTGCTGTGTATACACTATGTTAGATTGATTTGCTTTGTTGGAATCTATAAACCAAGAAAGTGACTTATTTCCTACTAATCGATTCAGATCACATTTCCCAATCCCAGGAACATTCCCTGAATCCGTATATTGCCACATATCGCATGGATATGCTGGCTTATTCCCTCCATAACGAGGGATCCATACGAAATCAGCTTCAATATTACATGCTCCAAATGATAAATACGTGTGATGCCCTACGTATAATCCTACTTTTTCCGCACCTAAACGGCGTAATTCATCAATAAATGCCTGTGTCCCGCCTTGCATATCTACCATCGTTTGAACTTCTATGTCCGCTACCCAAAACTTAGCAGATTGATCACCACGATTCCAAAAATCTTGTGCCTCTTTCTTTGCATCAGCAATAGATATAAAACGGCAAAAAGCATAATTACCGAATGGGATACTATGCTTTTTCATTTCACTAACATAATTTTGATACATAAAATCCACCGTATTAGAGCCATCTTGAACTCTAGCAATCACTAAATCTAGCTGAGATGCTGCAATATCCCAATTAATAGTTCCATTCCATTTTGAAATATCTACAATATACCCCATACATTCCAGCTCCTTTTGAATGTCTTATTCATAGCTTGTTTTATTGTAAGCCTCCTCTCTCTAAAACTAGCTATCTATAATATAAATAAAAAGAATCTTTACTGTTTTTCAAAATATATTCTCTTTCAGAAATATTTCTATCAACTTTAACATGTATGCCACATAAAACATTCGAAATATACCCTACTATTCATTTATTATGTAATCTCGTCCTATCAATCATTTTTACAGATATTAAAAAAATCTCCTGTATTATTAAATTATAACTTTCAGTATCGATTTCCTTTCAACTAAAAAATTTCATCCCTCATTTTCTATATATTCTTAAGTCAAAATTACTACCTCTACATGAAATTTGAGATTTAGAAAAATTTTAATTAATTGAAGTTTACTCCTATTAAATTGCAATTTTCCAACCTGAACACTATTGGTGCATAAAAAAGACATTTTCTATTACTGAAAATGTCTTTTTACAGTTTAATAAAACAACTTTGGTGCTAAATCTGTATTTTGTAATTGTGAGTTTTCACTGCTCATAACACAACTTGTGGAAAATAGAATTGGGATACCACAAACCTCATCATTCATTACATCACGAAACACATTGGCCGCAACACCTGTAAACGTTTGACATAAGTTAGAAATATCGTCATTGAAAAACTGAATGACTTCCGCAGCGAAAACCGGAAAAACAACATTCGGTCCGCCAGGGAACTGAGGCTGTACCACAACTTGTTCAAAATAAGGATTATTTTCTAGTGCTACTTGAAATAAATGAGCTATTTCAAATGCATCTAGTGGACAAGGAAATGGATTTACAATTTCATTCTCATTATTCGTTACAATAACTGTCACACTTACATTCCCAAATTGTACAAAAGATTTTAAAAGCGTTGCTAATGCTCTCGCTTTTTCGTTGCTTAACGCATGCACTAAAATAATATAATTACCACCAACAGGAATAAGCGGCCCAACTGTAACAGTTGGATCAGCACCTATTGAATTTTTTAATTCATTAAAATATGTGATCCACGGTGGCGAAAGCTGAGCTTGTACATTTTCTTCCACTATTTTATACTACCCCCTTATACCATTCTTACTAACATAATATGTAACAAACAAAAAAATGCATTAGTTATATTAACCGTTTGCGTATTTATTGATTATATTAATTAAACATTTTATTTTCCATTCTCAATTTCCCCTTTACATCTTTAAGCACTTTTACTACTATAAAATTCTTTATTATAAGCAAATCCACTGAAATTTCATATTATACTAATACGACTCTATATCCATTAAATTATAATACTCAATATTAAGAGCTGATTTCATGGAAAAAAAACCTATCGTGTTCAAAATCCCACCAAATTCAAAGCTAAAAATTACATTTTTCGGTCCTTGTAACGAAGTAATTACAAATGTGTCTATAATTAATCAACTATGCACCCCTAAATGTCAAACTATCACGCAATACCCAGACTTTAAGAAATATGTAACGGAAGTACGATCGCTATCCCGTTGTTAGTCCGCATAATGCACGATTTTCACAACTTTATTACCTAAAATAACCGAGAAAGAAAATAACTGCATTCCTAGACTAAAATTACTCATGTTATGATATTCCATTGATAATTCATTGATTTTTTACACGTTTTTATGAAAAGAACATATATTATCGTATGGAGATTATCCACTCATAAAACCTATCTTTCTTTGGAGCGTACTTTTTATGTATGCTCTTTTTTTATGTAACCGTCCCCCTTCTAAATTGACCAACAATATATTAAAATTCTTTATATACTCAAGGAGGTCAAATATGTTCAAGTTGCATCCAATACTACTCATCTTAGGATTGATTTTGTTTTTATATAGTGTAATCGCCTTTATGCTATTCTTTTCAGTGTATTAGCATTCCCTACACAAATCTATGTTCAATATATAATTTCTATATGGTAAAGAAAAAACATAATGATACGATCTTTTATGTATTCCGTCTTTCTTGTTCTATAAGAAAACTAGTAAACTTACTAACAATGCGTTTTTACAAGCATGTTACTTATTATTCTGTTTATTATCTGAAGAAGGTTGAAGCCCCTACAAATTAAACTACGCTTTACCTATTTACTTATATATTTTAGAAAAAACAATAATAATCCCCTACCATTTGGTAAGGGGATTAACTAAACCTACTAAAAAACATTTAATGATCAGTTTTATTTAGTTGGAGAAGGAAATCTTGCTGCTTCAAAATGTGCACCATCTTCTAAAGGACTTAAAACTCCATCTATACTACTTTGTGCATAAATCTCAACTTCATCCCCTGCATTCAATTGAACAATCGTCGAAACACTTACGACATTTCCAAAACTTATTGGACCAAAAAAGTCATTATCTATAGCTATCGCTGCGTTTCCATTCACACGAATTTCTACACGCGCTCTATAATTTAAAGTTGGATCGTTTGGAAAGAAACCAATCGTTCCAATAATAGAATATACACCTTTAGTCTTCGGCATAAAAATAGATGTTGCTGGATTATACTCATTCGCTAAATCAAATTGTTCATTTTGAAATAACACTTTCACAAAAGTATTAGCAGGAACATTTTGATTCACAGTATTTCTAGCTCTAAATGCCGATGCTCTAACAAGATTGTCCTTGTTATCATGGCACTTACAAGTGTTCTTACAACAATCATGATGCTTCTTTTTATACTCTTTACAATACTTACAGTAGTAATAACAAGACATACTGATTCCCCTTTCAAACTTATTACTATATATTATGTAAGATTGATTTATAAGGTTTGGACTAGCTATTTTTATTATTCATAAGGGCGCTATTAATCTGCACCCTTATTTATATACACCACTTCATTCCTTACTAGTTATAAGTTGTATATAGTTCCATATGGAATAGTAAGAAAAGAACTTCCGTACGGTGTAACATGATGTACTGGGTAAAAATACTCTACGGATGAGTAATATGGTTGTACTCCTTGCTGCTGCATTTGCATTTGTTGTTGCATTTGCAATGCTTGTTGAATAGCTTGGACTGTACTTTGTGCTCCACTATACGTTATAGATGTACCATATGCTGGTCGCATACCAGTTTCAGAATTAAAATATGAATAAAACATGATTTTCAGCTCCCTTCCCGTATAATTTATTACAAATTATATTATGATTCTTTATTTCAGTGGGTACTATAAAGCTAGTCCGCTCGCTTATATTCAAATGACAAAATAAAAAAGTAGCTGCTAGACTACTTTGACTCCTTCTTATCACCAAATGAAATGATATACATATTCTCCTGTTACACGCTCATTAATTCCCGCAACCCTAACGAACCTAAGTAAATCCGCTCCTTGAAGGAAATATACCGAAATCGTAACCGGTACTTGCGACCACATGAATTGATAAAGCTCATTCACTCTCTGATTCGTCGTAACGATTAAATCATTTACAGGTCCATGATTCCATGCAGAGGTTTGAACTGAAGTGAAAGAAAGGTCTTTCCCATTAACCACTATTCTTGATACGCTTTGAGTTATGTCCACAATAATCCCCTCCAACATTACAAAAATTGGACCTTTTTTAGTTCATATTATTATAAATATTCTTGACTGCAATAAATGTTTAAGGCAAATCCCTAATAAAGTGAAACTTTAATCAGCTCTCACCAATCGGGCTTTTACTGGCAGCCCGACCCCACCTAACTTCTTTGCTTCCGCTGAATTTTGAGGTGGGGGTATTTACTGCCCGACAAATAGCGGGATAAAATTTTTTTATTCATATCCCTCAATTCCCATTACAACCATATAATTTCTAACCTTATTCAATTTTTGTAATTAAAATAAAAAATAGCTAATTCACTACTTAAAAAGTAAAAAAAGCATCAGATTGACTAGTATGTAGATGGTTAAATGCATGTAAAATGATTTTAAATTATCTACTCTTTTTTTAGCTCGGAAGTAACTCTCATCTCGTCCCATCTTTATACACCACTTTCTTAATCACACTGAACGCAATATTCAATTGATGAGTTTGTCATTTCGTTACCTCCAATTAACGCTTTTGTTCAATGTAGTTATTTTCTTGTATAATAAAAGTTAATTAATCTAGAAGGGATTCTGAGAAAGAGCGAAAAATCAGCTGGAAAGCTTATCGATTTAAATATCTATTCGAAATTAATAAGCGATTAATTTTAGTCACTCTGCCCATACTCAATCAAAGTGTGGGCTTCTTTAATTTCTGTATAAAATTCAAAAGTTTGACACAATCCTGGAAAAAGCTTATAAAGAAAAGTGAGGTTCCATTATTTTCACACTTAGTAGCGCAGTCATGTTACATATAATTTTATAAGTGTGAACGAACTACAAAACTAAAAAACAAATAATAAGTTTGCAACATGTTTGCAAATACGAATTTTGCATATAAATTCGTGTGATATTGAAAGGAGTTTTACTTATGAAAGAAATTAAAACAGAACAAGAATTCAAAGACATCATCGCAAGCGAGGAGCCTGTAGTTGTTAAGTTCTTTACTACATGGTGCCCAGATTGCGTACGTATGGACAACTTTATCGGAGATGTAATGGAAGAGTTCAATAAATTTGAATGGTACTCTATCAATAAAGATGAGTTTCCAAGTATCGCTGAAGAGTATCAAGTAATGGGTATTCCAAGTTTACTTGTATACCAAAACGGTGAGAAGCTAGGCCACTTACATAGTGCTAATGCAAAAACAGAAGAGCAAGTTACTGAGTTTTTAGAAGCATACTAAAATGAAAGCCCTCTGGAAAATATTTTTCAGAGGGTTTTCATCTATTTTCACAATTATCTTTTGAAGTTTTTCATCGTTTAATGAATTACACCTTGTCATGATAAGAATAATACCTAGTAAGAAAAGTATTCGTTTCCTCATCCATCTACCCTCCTATCTCTTTAGTAAATAAACTCCAATTAGGTTCACACCTTGACTTTGTACTTTTCAACATATTTTTCCTTTACGAAACTTTGTTATCCCCTTCTTAAAAAGCTATAAAACGTCAACAATGTTTGTATAGACCCACACGACTTTCGTTTGATACTCTATTTATAGAAAGAAATTCCTTTAAAGAAAGGTGAGTGATTAAAATGGATACTCTTTCTCATAAAGAAGCTGATAAAGGTGCTATTGTCAGCATTATGGCCTACATATTTTTATCCTCTATGAAAATCATCATCAGTTATATTACCCTCTCTAGCGCATTACGCGCTGACGGTTTAAATAACTTAACGGATATCGGTGCTTCTTTAGCGATATTAATTGGTCTAAAAATATCTCGTAAACCTCGTGACCCAGATCATCCGTATGGGCATTCGCGTGCCGAACAAATCGCATCACTTGTTGCGTCCTTCATTATGGCAACAGTCGGATTAGAAGTTGTTATTAGTGCCATTCAATCTTTCTTAAATCCGAAACAAGCAGCGCCTAATGTACTCGCTGCATGGGTTGCTTTATTTTCTGCTGTCGTTATGTACTGCGTGTATTTGTATACGAAAAAAATTGCAGCACGAACAAAAAGTAAATCATTAGAAGCCGCTGCAAAGGATAATTTATCAGATGCACTCGTAAGTATTGGTACCGTAGTAGGTATTGTCGGTTCTCAGTTCCAAATGCCTATTTTAGACCCTATTGCCGCTTTAATTGTCGGTCTTATTATTTGTAAAACTGCATGGGAGATTTTCGTAGAATCTTCTCATATGCTAACAGATGGAATTGATCCTGATAAAATGGAAGAATACGCTGATGCTATTGAGCATATTGGCGGTGTGGAAAACATTGTAGATATTCGAGCACGTATGTATGGGAATCAAACGTACGTTGATATTACAATTGAAGTAGATGCTCGCATGGATGTTGGAGAAAGTCACTGTATTACCGACAACATCGAAGCTATGCTGCGCAAAAAATTTGGAATTTACCATGCACACATTCATGTTGAGCCAATGAAAAAAGAACCTATTATGACATAGGTTCTTTTTTTATGAACGTTTTATGGAATATAACACATAAAACGAGCCAGCTACCGCCAGCTGCCCATCCTGCTAATATGTCAGATGGATAGTGCACGCCAAGATATATTCGGCTAACTGAAATAGATAATACAACAAAGCTTGCTATAAGAATAATTAACAATTTTTTATGCAACGAAATACGCTCTTCAGTAATTGTGACGTATGCAATAAATCCTAAAAAAGCAGTAGCATTCATCGTATGACCGCTCGGAAAACTATATCCAGTTGCAGTAACAAGCTGCGTGACATCAGGTCTTGCTCGTTCGTACCATAGTTTAAGCATACTGTTTAAATAACGAGATCCGTAGTAATTAATTGTTAGAAGTAACGCACTAAGTAACTTTTTTCTAACGAGAAAATACATTACAAGAATAATGAGTAATGGAAAATATATTCTTTTGGAACCGATAAAAGACACCCAAGTAAAATAGGTCGTCAAATAATCGTTTCGAAAGCTTTGAATAAAATGTGCGACTATATTGTCAAAGTTCTCAATACAAGCGGTATGATACGAAAGTGATAATACGACAAAACAAATGAGTAACGTAAAACTTAGCAAGTATAAATGTCGATATCGTTTCACATACATAACCTCACTATGCAAAAAAATGGAGCGGTTGTTTTAGTTTTCCTCTCCATTTCTTTTTTATGCATAGTTTATTAAAAAATATAATTATTAATTTTTTGCTTCATCTCAGGGATATCTTCTCTTGTTACGGTAAAACGAATCACCTTCTCATCAAGATCAAGCGCCTCAGCGAATAATCCAGCTAAACCACGGGATTTTCTATCTACTTCCATAATAATTTCTAGTCGGTCGTATGCACGTGGCAAGATTAATAATTCTAATTCATCTAATTTCCCATAATGCTCTCCAGAAACCGGAATAAACTCAAATTCTTGTGCGAATGGAACTTGCTTACGTAATCGATGCGGTAATTCTTCACATTCTATATGACGTGCTTTAAACCCTAATTCATTTACACTATCTAAAACACTACTTAATAATGCATTAGGTAACACTTGAACGTAGTCGCGGTCACTTGGGTCTATACTACGTTTAATATCAAGACCTGTATGAATCCAAACCGTTTTCATACCAAGTGTAAGTGGTGCTTCAATTGGCATTGGAAAAGAAAATGGAATTTCAACTTTTTCATTCGGTTCTACAGAAAAAGGTTCTGTTAAGCGCACTCGCTCTAAATCATATGTTGCTGTTACTTTTTTATCATCCACTTCTCGTACATACGACGTCGATAATGTTAAGTAAATGCTTTCAATTTGTTGGCTAACTGAACCTCCAGTTATATGAACCTTTCCAACTATTTCTTCCCCAACAATATACTCATCTTTTTCAAGAACAGTATCTACCTTTGCACTTCCAATACCAACGCTTGCTAAAAACTTTTGAAACATGGAGTCTCCATCCTTTCTAAAGCAGAAGCTACATCTTGTTTTAAATCTTGTACATTCTCATAGTACGGCGTTTTTATTTGTAACATTCGCATAAGCATTTCACGATTATAATGTTCCAAAGTTAATTCTTCGTACCATGGTTTTTCCTGTTTTTCATTAGATTCATATCCTGCATATAATAAAAATAATGAGAAATGACCGAGCGCATAAAAGTCGCTACGAAAGTGAACTTCTCGCATCAAAGCTTGTTCACCTTCGTAAGTTGTAGCTCGCTCATCATCCTCACCTTTCCATTTAGCCAATCCAAAATCAATAATACTAATTTGATTTTCTTTCATTAGTATGTTTGGAATGCGTAAATCTCGATGAATAATGCCTTCACTATGAAACACCGATACAATTTCTAATATTTCATATAAAATCTCAAAAACTTCACGTTCTGTATATACATACCCATCTATGAAAATATAATCTTCAAAATTTTTACCAGGCATGTACTCCATCACAAAGAAGCTCTTTTTCTCCCATAGGAAATGATCATATAGACTAGGAATTGCATGATGATTTAATGTTTGTAAGATCATTTTCTCTTGTTCAAATGATTTTCTACCAGACTCATATCTTTGTTTATTTTGTCTTAATTGTTTTAAGACTTTATATCTATTTATTTGTAAATCATTAACGACATATGTAACCCCATAACTGCCCATTCCAATTACTGATTCAATTTTATAACGCTCTGCAACAATTGTATTTTTTCGCAGTGGTCTATCAAATAATGCTAGTACACGACGCCATTTCATCAGCTACTTGAAAAGAAGCTACGGCTTTTACGTTTTCTTTTATAATGTTGATGTCCATAACCAGATGAACGTCGTTTATAATCGCTACTTGAATACGAGCGCCCTCTACGACGATAATCACTACTTGAATACGAACGATATTTTTTCTTTCCTAATAAAGAATCAATAATTTTTTTGAACATTCCTTCACCTCTTGAGTAAAATTTCCTTTTCATTATACCAATAATTATTGACTATATTTGTGACAGGTTTGTAAAGAGTAAAAAACGACGAGTTATGCCCGTCGTTACTTTCATTCATCCTCTTCATCAAAAACTTCATCAATCATGCATTTCTCTAATAAATACTCAAATGTAATATCTGCGAGATCTTCAATTTCTTCTCGTTTTGGGACGTACCCTCTTTCAATTAGTTGCTCATAAAAAAACTCCGCAATCTCTTCCGTATCAATCACGACTTCAATTTCCTTCATGAGCATCACTCCTTTATTTCTGTTTTATGAAAAAATCTCAAAATTATGTATATGAGATTAGAAAAATAGATTTTATTTTTTTATAGGTCATAAGCTTTGGACGAGATGCATACGATTGTAGTACAAGCTATTCAAAGGGGGAAATAATAATGGAAAATCAATATGAAGTAGGACAAACAAAAGAAGAGTTCATGCATGAAGATCAATGGGCAGACTCTCTTATAAAGTGGCTTTTTATTTTTTTAATAGTTGTAGGCATACCTTATACTGCATATGTTGTTGTTCAATTTATTCTCTCTTTCTAGTTAACTATTTTTTCTCTGTCAATTTAACTAAATAATTATGAACAACATCCATTACAATTTTATATTCTTCATCTTTAAATGTATCGAACAATAATTGATAATCGTTATAAATATCAAGTAATCCATCAATGATTTCTTGACGATTCGTCTTAACACTCACTTTTTTCGAGTTGTTAATTGACTTTAACTTTCCTAAATCTAATTTATTCATACCTGCTTTATCTTGTTTCATTTTCTTCAAAATTGCATTTGCCGTTTGAGCATTGGCGAGTAACGTTAAATCTGATTCATCCGCTTCTAACCATTCACCATCCGTAATCCGTGACAATTCATAAATTGTATCTTCCCATGCGTCATTCTTATATCTCCATACTTCTGTACGAAAACCAACAATACGGAAAACATCTTTATCATATCCAGTTACTTGCACAAGATCACCAAACGTGAAATTGTAATTTAATTCAATCCACTCCGTATCGCCCTTTTTCATATCTTGCTCTGTAACGTGCTGCAATGTTTGCTCTACGTAAAATCCATCGTGATTATTGACTTCGTATACATAAACTCCATCTAAAACCTTCATATTTGTGATTTTCCCAACGGTTCCATATAGCGTAATCACGACTATGTCCCCTACGTTGTATTTAGGTTGTTTTTTTCTTGCCATCTCTATCTCTCCTTTTTTTGACGTCGTGATTTTGATATCAGTATATGCAACCTACATAAAAACGCTTATCACAGAAGCTTATATTCATAAATTTTTTCAATAAAAAATATAATCTTATAAAATTTACATTGCACTCAAAAAAAAGCTAGTAACTAGACTAGCTTCAAATCAACAAATTTCATAATAAAAAACATACAGAATACTTCACTTTAAATAAAGTAACGTATTCTGTATGTTTTCAAATAGTTTTTATCTATCTTGTATGTATAAATCCCAGGCTTCATCAAATATAGACATACTTTCTAGCATTCCGCTCAACTCTAAGTATGAACTAATTTCATCATAGTCTTCAGATTGCTTCGGAAAACTTAAATCATCATACATCGCCTCTGCTAAATCTGAAATTTCATTTCTAAATAAAGCTGCACGATGCTTCATCATATAATGGTAAAATGTCTTTTTCAAAAATATTCCCTACCTTTCTAACTTGGGTACATTATACAAGGCAAAAAAGAAAAAAACCAGCATAAAAGCTGGTTAAAAGTCGAAATAATTTCTTTTTAATAGACGCGGTCTTCCCATTAATTCTTCATATGTTAGTTGTTTTGGTAAATCTTTCGTGTAAATTAAGAATAATTGATCTTCAATTTCTTTTACTGTATGGTCTGATTGATAGTCCATCCCGCACGAGGAACAAGAAATACATGGTGTCTCTTGGATTTCAATGGCTTTCGTACCATCTGGTAATTCCCAATATACAGTATTCAAGCTTTCTTTCGCTTCTGTACTGTCACACCACATACAATTCATACTGCATCACCCTCAGTTTTTTTGTCGTTTTCTTCTAACTTAGCCATTTGTGCTTGATATTTTTTATCTTTTAATTGATCGCGCTTATCACGTTTATCTTTTAAAGATGCATGAGTATCATTATCTTCGTAGTCTTTACGACGGTTCATACGCTGTAAGTCGTCTGGAACGAGGTTAAATTTCTTATCGCTCATAAGACCTGCGATACCAACATCTGAACGTTTTTCTTCGTAGTTCGGATAAATCTCTTTAAAGTATCCTTCCGCTCTTCCTGGAATATAGCTCTCTGGCTCTGGATACGTCGTAATAACACCTTCAAAGTTACGAAGCACAACTTTATCTGCACTTTGTGAGATTAAATAGTTTGGCTGAAGTGCAATTTTACCGCCTCCACCTGGCGCATCAACAACGAATGTCGGAACAGCATAACCAGATGTGTGTCCACGTAAACCTTCAATAATTTCAAGACCTTTAGATACTGGTGCACGGAAGTGACCGATACCTTCAGATAAGTCACATTGATAAATGTAGTATGGACGTACACGGATTTTTACTAAGTCATGCATAAGTTTTTTCATAATTGGAACGCTGTCGTTAATACCAGCTAAAATTACTGCTTGGTTTCCGACTGGAACACCAGCATTCGCTAACATTTCACATGCCTTTTTCGATTCTTCAGTAATTTCAATAGATGTATTGAAATGTGTATTTAACCATACTGGATGGTATTTTTTAATAATGTTACATAAGTTTTCTGTAATACGTTGTGGGAATACTACTGGTGCTCTCGTTCCGATACGAATAATCTCAACATGCGGAATCTCTCGTAAATTTTTTAATACATATTCTAAAATTTTATCGTTAATTAGAAGTCCGTCACCACCGGAGATTAATACATCTCGTACTTGTGGCGTTTCACGAATATAAGCAATTGCATCATCTAATTGTTTCTTCGGTACACCCATTCCAATTTGTCCACTAAAACGACGACGTGTACAGTAACGACAATACATAGAACATTGATTTGTTACTAAGAATAGTACACGGTCCGGATAACGATGTGTTAGCCCTGGAACTGGTGAATCTTCGTCTTCGTGAAGTGGGTCTTCTAAATCATATTTTGTTTTATATAACTCTTCCGAAATCGGTACTGATTGCATCCGAATCGGACAGCGTGGATCATCAGGATTCATTAGCCAAGCATAGTACGGTGTAATGTTTAACGGGATCGTTTTCGTTGAAATTTTAACGCCCTCTTCTTCTTCAGGTGTTAAGTTAATTACTTTTCTTAAGTCATCTAACGTTTTGATCGTATTCGTTAATTGCCAAACCCAATCATTCCATTGCTCTTCAGTAACATCTTTCCATAATTCGATATCCTTCCAGTGACGATTTGGTTTGTATACATCATGTAACATTGCTATTCCCCCTTTTTATACGCTCATCCTTTATATAAGCAATAGTTATGCCAACTTTACATTGTTGATAAGTAAATGTGCGGAGAACCCTATTACATAAGCGAAAAAATATTTTTAAGCGTTGTATGAAATCAATACTTAACATCATATTCATTACTTTTTATATATGTAAACGCTCTTTTATTGGTGCAAACACACAAAAACCGCCGATTATTCGGCGGTTTTGTCGTACTTGCTCAGTTTATATTGAAGCGTTTGACGAGGGATACCCAACATTTTTGCGGCTTGTAATATATTCCCTTCCGTTTCAATCAACGCTTGATCTATTAATTCTTTTTCTGTTTGATGAAGTGCTTCTCTAAGTGGCATTATACCCTTCTTCTTCGAAAACTTCTCTTTCCGAAATGTACGTGGTAAACAATTGGCTGTTAATGTATTCCCTTCTGCAATAATAACAGCATGTTCAATCGTATGTTTTAACTCCCGTACATTTCCAGGCCACTGATAAGCTTGCAGTCTATCTTTCGCTTCCTCATCAATTTGAAGTACACCTTTTTTATAACTTTTATTATATTCTTTCAAAAAATAAGATGCTAATAATAGTACATCCTCAGTTCTTTCACGAAGCGGTGGGATATATAATGAAAATACGTTTAAGCGATAATATAAATCAGTGCGAATTTTATTCTCTCGTAAACATATTTCTGGAGGCTGGTTCATCGCGGTAATAACACGAACATCTACTTTTCTCGTCTTATTATCACCAATTCTTCTAATGACTCCATCTTCTAACACTCGTAACATTTTTGCCTGCAAATCAAGAGGCATTGAATTCAGTTCATCTAAAAATAATGTACCACCATCAACAAGTTCAAATAGCCCAGCTCTTTCAATCGCTCCCGTATAGCTTCCTTTTGTCGTTCCAAACAATAAACTTTCTAATAGCGACTCTGGTAAAGCTGCACAGTTTTGTGCAATAAATGGCTTGTTTTTTCTTTTAGAAGCTTCATGAATTGCTTGTACGAACAGTTCTTTTCCTGTTCCTGTTTCACCATATATTAAAACATTCGCGTCTGTTGGTGCTACTTTTTGTGCTAACTCTTTCGTCTGTTTAAACCGCGTATCATTTGTCACTATCGTCTCAAATGCAGCGTGCTTTTTAATCACTTTTTTTCTAGATGATCGCTTTATTTTCGACTGTAAGTCAACAATTGTGTCAGTAAGCTTTTGAATTGTAGAGTAATCCTTTGCAATTTCAACAGCCCCAGCAATATTCCCATCTATAAAAATAGGTAACGTCGTATTTACTGTACAAACATCTTCACCATTTAAATTTTGATAATGTTGTACCTGATGTACGATAGGTTTTTTTGTATCTAGTACTTTCATCAATGTACTCGTTTCCCTTGATAAAGACGGGAACGCTTCTAACAGATGTTTCCCTAACACTTTTTCAATCTTCGATCCATCGTGTTTTGCAGCTACAGAATTATAAAATATTGTAATTCCATTTTCATCTACAGCGTGTATAGCCTCATCAATACTGCCCAAAATCGCTTCAATGACTTCTTGTGTCGAAACTGCTAGCAATGTCATCCCCCCTCTTGCCGAAAATCCAGCAATTACATGCCGAATTTTCGGCACACCTATGTGCGATTGTAAGCATGACTATTCCGTTCTATAATTTTAATCAATTTCATATTTTCATTAGATAACTCGAAACTCTAATTAGTACGGCTTTTTCAAACACCCAGCTCCACCTAACTGTTTTGCTTTACAGCCAAATTTTGAGGCGGAAGTTTTACTGCTTTCGAATAGCTAGATAGATCTTTCACCCATATATTCATATCTTCCAACTTATCGAAAATGTAGCAATTATTCGCCAGTCTTCCTGTATACGTATAGCCTAATTGATGAAAGGCAGCATTCATTCCGAAAGAAAGCGATCGAGCAATTGTATAGGAGCAGAAAATAGATCTTTCTTGAAGTTCTTCCTCTAATTTAATTAGTAAACTTTTCATAAATCCATGTTTACGGTATTCAGGTAAAGTAGCACAATTCGTTAATTCTGCATTCCCTTCCTTTATGTTCATTTCTGCAGATGCTGTACTAATAATTTTCCCCTCAAATTCATACACGTAGTAAATTGTATCGTCTTCTTTTATCGTCTGTAATACATAACTCGCTTCATTTAAAGGTGTCGGATACACTTCAAATACTTTTCCGAATACAGTTGCTAATTCTTCTGCATCTTCTTCAGTCGCTTTTCTCAGCAAAAATTTCTCTGGAACTACTTTTTCTTTTATTTCTTTTCCTTTTACACCGCTTAATATAGTATCTTCCTCAATCCAATGCATACTATTTCGTCTTTCATCATTATTATATTTCACAAAAAAGTATGCATCGTGTCCTTGAAAATAATGAGGTATCGTTGCTTCCAACAAAAAACCGAAAGAGAGCCATGTTGAAACATGCTCTCCCTTTCCTTTAATAATACATTTAGTGAAAGAATGTTTCTCTGCTAGTTCGTCAATTGTCTGTATAATACTTTCAACATTTCCTGTATAGTGATCTACCCGAATACGCTTATTAAAATAATCTAAAACACCTTCTACTGTATAACAATTCGTCTGTTCTCTAAAAGATTCATAGTATTTCATTTTTTCACCTCACACCAATCTAGTAATGTACATGCAATAATTTTTGCGGCAGCTATCATTTTATCAACTTCTATATATTCGTTTGGATAGTGTGCTACTTTCGTCTCTCCTGGACCAAATACTATTGTTGGTACGTTTGCAATTTGTGTAAATAAACCTCCATCAGTCCCCCACGGAGATGCTTCAATAATTGGTTCGTTCCCTTCGATTTCAACAAAGTTGTGATGAAGTGTCGTAATGAGTTCATGATTCTCTTCTAGTTCACCAGGAACCCATCTCGCTCCAAACCATTCTACTTCTACTGGATTTTCAACAAACCAATTGTCCACATCATTTAATTCAGCAATCCAATTCTCAAACTCTTCTTTTGCCGCCTCTATAGTCTCATTCGGCGCAACACCGCATCTTCCTTCTAAAATTAATTCATCGGGAACAGAACTTGGCCAACTCCCTCCTTCAATTTTCCCAATGTTAATTGGAATTGGAATCGGAATTTCTTTAAATAACGGATCTGTAATTCGACTATTTCTTTTCTCCTCTAGCTTTCTTACATGTTCTATAACAAACATACTTTTTTCAATTGCACTAACCCCTTCATAGCGCGTTCCACCGTGTGCAGCTTTCCCTTTTACACGTAGACGAAACCACATGGAACCTTGTTGTTTCGGGAAAAACTTCATATTAGTAGGCTCCGGAATAATGACACCATCTGCCTTATATCCTCGTAATATAGTTGCTAATGTCCCTGCTCCGCCACTTTCCTCTTCTATTACACTTTGAAAATAGATGTCTCCTTTTAATTCAATGTTAGATTCAATAATCGCTTCCATCGCAAGCATAAGTGCGACATTTCCGCCCTTCATATCCGTCGTTCCACGGCCATATATACGATTTCCGATTTTCTCACCGCTATAAGGATGATGTTCCCACTGATTCACATCCCCTTCTGGAACTACATCAATATGCCCATTCAATATCATAGATTTCCCGTCGCCACTTCCTTTTAAAGTTGCTACAATATTTGGGCTATCTGAAAAACTTGTACGGGGTGATACAAAATAAGGATGATCTTTCATTTTAGAAAAAGAAGGCTCCCATATATCGAGCTCTAAACCTAATTCACGTAATTTTTCAATCACAATTGCCTGCGCACCGCTTTCATCACCAGATACGCTCTTTTCTTGAATTAATCGTTTTAAAAATTTCACACTTTCCTCTTCATGGCTCTCAATATAATCACAAACTTGCTTTTTTAATTGCTCCATATATTACATCTCCCTTCATTCAATTACTAGTAAGTTAGAACTAATTTGAAAATCAGCTTCTGTATGTCGTTTTACATCTTCTACTGTGTATGGGCTCATTAATTCTTGTAATATAAGTCCACTCGGAGTTACCTCCATGACTGCCATATCAGTAATAATTAAATCTACACATTTCTTTGAAGTTAATGGCAATGTACACTCTGAAACAATTTTTGCATTTCCGTACTTATCAACATGATTCATCACAACAACGACCCGCTTCGCTTTTTGTGCTAAATCCATTGCTCCACCAATACCTGGAACACGTTTTCCAGGTACAATCCAGTTTGCTAAATCACCATTTTCACTTACTTGTAATGAACCAAGAATCGTTATGTCTAGCAAACCTTTTCGAATCATCCCAAACGCTGTGCAGCTATCGAAATAACTCGCTCCTGTTATAAGAGAAGTTGGTAAACCTGCTGCATTACACAAATTTTCATCTTCATTCCCTTTACTTGGCGTTGGTCCCATGCCGACGATTCCATTTTCCGCATGAAACATAACATTTATATCTTCAGGCAAATGATTTGGTACAAGCGATGGTATGCCAATACCTAAATTTACAATCATACCATTTTGTATTTCTTTCGCCGCACGCCTAGCAATCTTATCCCTCACTTCTACGCCCATACCCATTTCCAGTTCACTCCTTCCGACGGTACAATATAATTTACGAAAACACCTGGAACGACAATTTCCTCTGGATCTAAACTTCCAAGCGGGACTATTTCTTCTGCTTCTACAATTGTTATATCCCCAGCCATAGCTACATGGGGATTCATATTTCGTGCACTTTTGTCAAATACAAGGTTACCAAACGGATCTGCCTTTTTCGCATATACAATTGAAACTTCAGCAGTTAATGCTGTTTCAACTAAGTAGGTCTTACCATTCATTTCAACTGTTCGTTTTCCCTCTTCCACAATCGTATCAACACCAACATCAACTAAAACACCACCAAGACCAACGCCACCAGCGCGAATACGCTCTGCTAATGTTCCCTGCGGAGAAAACTCAATTTGTAACCTTCCCTCGTTTAGTTGCCTTCCTGCATTTGGATTGGAGCCAATGTGAGAAGTAATTATTGATTTAACTCTTTCATTTGTAACAAGACGACCGATACCTACATCAGGAAATCCAGTGTCATTTCCAATTAAATTTAAATTTGTAACGCCTTTTTCTAAAATTGCCTGTATTAAAGATGGAGGGGATCCAATCCCTCCAAATCCCCCAAACATCAATGTCATATCATCATGGAACAAAGAAATTACTTCCTCAATTTCTTTTAATTTACCGAATGTATTTGTAATAGTTGTCATGCGATACTATGCCCTCCTTTTTGCATCATCTCTTCCACACTTTTAGAGAAAATTGAAAGTAATTCATCTAACTCGGAATATGTAGTTGTCATTGGCGGTGCTACAAGCAGTGCACTATCTTCTTTTCCTGCTTGCCCTGAAACTGCTTGGTATAACAGCAGACCATTTTTAGCTGCAACTGAAATAAGCTCTGACGCTTTTGTAAACGGTTGCAATTCTACCCCGATTAGCAACCCTTTTCCGCGCACATCAGCAATGATTGTCGATTGTTGCTGAACTTTCTGTAAGCCTTTTATTAAATACTCTCCCTTTTCTGCTGTTTTTTCAGGAAGATTATGTTTCTCCATATATTCAATAACAGCTAAAGCCGTTGCTGCAGACAATGGATTTGCACTTAACGTATGACCGCTCATTACTGAACGTGATCCACGTAATATTGGTTCCATAACACGATCACTTACAACTGTCGCTGCCATCGGTGTATATCCCGCTCCTAACCCTTTACCAAGTGTCATAATATCCGGCTCTACGCCCCAATGCTCCATCGCAAACCATGCTCCAGTACGACCGAGCCCAGTCATTACTTCATCCGCAATAAATAAAATATCGTAATGGTCGCAAATCTCTTTAATGACTTTATAATAGTCTTTCGGCGGAACAACCGCGCCTCCAGCTGCTCCGATAATCGGCTCAGCAATAAAAGCAGCAATATGCTCTGCACCAATTCTTTCAATTGATCTTTCTAGTTCAGTCGCACATGCCAGCTGACAAGTTGGATATACCTTTTGAACAGGACATCTGAAACAATATGGAGCTGGTATAGTCGGATAATCTTCCAAAATAGATACGAAACGTTGTCTACGTAGTGGATGCCCAGACATCGATAAAGCACCCATCGTAATACCGTGATAACTCATCCATCTTGATAAAATTTTATGTTTCCCTTGAATACCTCGCTCTTGAAAATGCTGAATTGCAATTTTCATAGCTGTTTCATTCGCTTCCGTGCCACTATTTACAAAAAAACTCCAGTTCAAATCTCCTACACTTAAATCACTTAACTTCTTCGCTAATTTTTCAGCTGGTTCACTCGTAAACTGTGATCTATAAACGAAAGCAATCTCCTCAGCTTGCTTTTTAATAACGTCTGCAATCTCCTTTACGCCATGCCCAATACCTGCCGTAATTGCTCCTGACGAACCATCAAAATATTTATTGCCATTTTGATCATACAAATAAACACCTTTTCCATGTGAAATCATTGGATACGGCTGACCAACAAGTGGTTTAATTAAGTAATCGCGCATAGCGCTCCCCCATTTCTCCAATTTGTATATATATATGAAGAAAATTGACGTTTCTTTCATAAAAAAGAATCCTCTGCAAAAGCAGTGAATTTATCAAAAAACTATTATAAAATATACAAATGAGTGCTTAAAAATTTTTATAAAACAGAAAATTCAGAACTAAAAAATCGAAGACCAACCCTTTTCTATACGCCCAAATAACCCTCCTTTTTATATGAAATGACTACATCACCAAATGTTTTTATAGCATAATGCCAACTGTCCTTAAATGCCGACATTCTGTACACTTCGACGGAACTCCCGTTAAACTCCTTCCTATTATCCTACTTTAAATTGCATATTTTAAAACAAATTTCGACACCCACCTTACTAATCAATTCAGATTCCTATTCATTATGTAAACTTTTCAGTTTTAAACTATAAAAAAAGAACCGATTAACCACACTAATCAGTTCGTCATGACGCTCTCTTATGGGTTAATACTGTCAATTGCTAAAATAAATAGAAAAATGAAGTTTACAAATTCATCCTACAGCCTATAACACAAAACCTTTTCATAACTTCATTCACAATTACTATCGGGATATCCCTATCCCGAAGTGGCACTCCTTTCCTCAGATTCAAAGTATCTTTCCTTTATAATTTATGTAGGACAATTATCACTTTGTATGTGTATTTGCCTATAATTAAAAAAATCCCTAGTTTTCTAGCGATTTTTGGACATGTATTCAATATGTTAATTGAAATGCACTTTCAATTTGGCATTTATTTTACTTTCGTACAGTCATATGTACTGCTTTACTCTGCGAAATTCTCGTAAGCACCAGCACCTCTTTATGAAAACATATTTGTTGTCAATTTTTAATTTTCCCTTTATAAAATCATTTTTTTTGCATAACCGCTTTCTTGCTTCGCATATAGTTTTAATGATGACAAAGGAGGAATGTTCATGTCTCAATCTGAAATCGAAAAATATGGACAAGAAGTTACACAATACGAACAACTCGCACGTTACTATCAGTTTCGTAATCCTAAAAAATATATAGAATTATATATGAAATATTACGATGCACTATCAAAACTTGTACAGGCGTATGAAACAAGAGACTCACAAGAAGCTGCTTTACCGTCACATATAAGAATTTTTCATGCCGATCCAAATATACCAGCGGTTGACATTTTAGTAAACGGACAAAAGGTTATTAAAAATATTTCATTTAAGCAATTCAGCCCTTATTTATCATTAGTGCAAGGTAAATACCGTATAGATATTGTTCCTGTCGGAAATGAAACTCCAATCTTTTCAGCGTTGGTACCAATAATGGGAAATCATACTTATACTCTTGCTGCAATAAATAGTGATAATCACCTACAATTACAGCCTATACTTGATAATACACATTTACCAGCTGGTCAAGCCAAAATACGGTTTGCACATTTCTCTCCAGATACCCCTGTTGTAAACGTAGATTTAAAAGATGGGGATCATTTATTTGAAAATGTACTCTTTAAACAAATAACAGATTTTTTGCAAGTTAGCCCTGGTACAGCAGATATTGAAATTTCACTCGCAGATAATAAAAACGTTTTATTGACTATACCAAAATTCAATGTTGAACCAAATGTTATTTATACAATTTCAATAGTAGGTTATTCAACTAAAGATCCTAAATTAGAAGCCGTTATACTCACAAATTAAAACAGTCTACACCATTCATTTGGTGTAGACTGTTTATTTTTGAAATGCAATTTGAAATTCTGTCCAATCGTTATCTGATCGACACATAATGGATCCATTATGTTTTTCCACAATTTGTTTACATACAAATAATCCAATACCAGTTCCTAACTTTTTAGTAGTTACAAATGGTTCAAAAATCGTTTCTACATTTTCAGCTGGAATCATTGGTCCATTATTTTTTATCACAATTCGAATAGCTTGATCTTCTTCAAATACATCAATGATAATTTTTCGTTCTTCTTTCATTGATTCAAGAGCATCAATTGAATTCATTAATATGTTTAAAAATACTTGTCTCACTTCACTCCGATAACCAACAAGCGGAATTGGATACGGTAAATTCTTTTCAATCAAAACATTCGCATTGACCAAACTCGGATATAAGAATTGTATAATGTCTTGAAACAAGTCATTAAGCCAAAACCGTTCCGATTCATTCCACATTTCTTTTTTCGATACGAGTAAAAATTGCGAAATACGAAAATTTAATTGATCTAATTCATGAGAAATAATATCTAAATACGATAAACTCGGATGATCCGCCTTTAATAATTTAACAAACCCCATAATGGAAGTAAGCGGATTACGAAATTCATGTACAAAACTAGCTGACATTTGCCCTAAAATCGTCAGCCTTTCTTTATGTGTTTCGTTAATATATTGCTGTTTTTCCTCTAAATTCTTCGATATAATTTCCGAGTATTTTAAAACGGTATAATAAATTAATTTGTCAAAACAAGTATGTATTTTTGCCATAATTGGTTTCAATTCACGAGCGCTAACATCTAATTCACACATCGCTTCGAAAAGTTCATTTCTTCCCACGTTTGCGTTATAAACAAAATCTCCAATATTCGCATCTGCTCCAGCACGTTCAATAGCAATTTTCTCACATAACGGTTGAAGATAATTTATATCTTTATCTTCCATAGTAAGTTCGATAATTAACTCTAGTAAATCCTCTCCATTTTGAACTACTTCTAGTTTAAATGGATCTTTTTCGGAAATTATCATTTTGTTTTTCCAGTTCTCTACGAATTGGTGCCTATTGTTTTTCAAGTGTGAACAAAATATTTCTTTAATATCCTTATCGATTGGAAAAACCTCCATTCCCTCCATTTCCATACGACGAATACCCTTTATATTTTGAATATTAACACAAAAAATACGATTCGTTAATAGATTTTTGTCACATTTTGTTAATTTCTGTTGATAAAATTATTTTTTCTTTCTTATTTAACTAATTGTATACAAATCCCCTTTTTCCTTCACATATTTTCATTATTTCCGTAGTCAAAACGACTTTTTTTTGCATCATTTTTACTTCTTGCGTACAATAGAAAATGAAAGGTGTGAAAAATATGGTAAATAAAAATGTGGAAGATTATCTCCAAGAAGGCATTTACGGCCAAAAGCAAAACAAACCAGAAGAACGTAATATGTATTTAACTACATTACGTGAGCGTGTGGAAATCGCTTTAACAATCGGTCAAGTAATGCAAAGTAATGTATACTCTGAAGTGGCGGGTAGCATGCGCTCTTCTCAATCATTACAACTCCTCCTAAATGGTGGCATTGCTTACCCACATTTATCAAAATACATTAAATTAGCAAACGAAAAAAATGTTCCTTTTACAATTGTTCAAAATAAAGATACAAAAACACCAATCGGTTTAGTATTAACTCATGCTACTGCTATAGATAAAGAACAAATTTATGTAGAAGATACTATTTTCAAACAAGAAATGAAGTAAAAGTTACACTTAATTAAATAGTTACTAGAAGCGTAAAAAACGAGTATGGAATCGTAAACATTTCCTACTCGTTTTTTAGTGCAAGTTTTAAGTTTTTCCACTTTATTTTTTAATACATACTAATTTCATTTCTGTCATTTCTTCTATTGCATATTTAATTCCTTCGCGTCCCGTGCCACTTTCTTTCACACCACCATAAGGCATATGATCTACTCTGAACGTTGGAATATCATTAATCATGACACCACCAACCTCTAGCTCATCAATTGCACGCATTGCTTTAAATAAATTATTTGTAAATACTCCTGCCTGTAAGCCGTAACGCGAATTATTTACTTGCTCAATCGCTTCATCAAATTCTTTAAATGTATTTACTGTCATGAGTGGACCGAATACTTCTTGGCACTGCACAGATACATGATCTGGAACATTTGTTAATACAGTCGGTTCAAAAATTCTTGCATCCTGCTTCTTACCACCACATAAAACAGTTGCTCCTTCCTTAATTGCTTCTTGAACCCACATATCAATTCGCTCTACATCTTTTTTTGAAATTAAAGCTGATACATCCGTTTCCTCAAGCAATGGATCACCAACAACAACTGATTCCATCGCTTTCTTTAGCTTTGAGAGAAATTCATGTATTTTCGTTTCATGTACAAAAACACGTTGTACTGAAATACAAACTTGCCCATTATTAACAAATGCTCCCCATTTTACACGTTCAATTATTTCATCTGTTAACTCTACATCTTCATCAATAATAACAGCAGCATTTGAGCCTAGTTCTAACGTAACTCGTTTTAGCCCAGCCTTTTGTTTTATTCCGATTCCAACTTTTGGACTTCCGGTAAAAGTAATAGAAGCAACGTAATCATTTTTGACGATTGCCTCACCAACCGTGGGGCCAGGGCCAGAAATGATATTTAAAGCTCCATTTGGCAATCCTGCCTCTTCAAATAACTCAACTAATGCATAAGATGATAATGGCGTTTGATCAGCTGGCTTTAATACAACTGTATTTCCGGCAGCGATTGCTGGTCCAACTTTATGCGCTACTAAATTTAATGGGAAATTAAATGGTGTAATAGCCCCTATAACCCCAATCGGCTTTCGGATTGTATATGCAATACGCCCATCTGCACCAGGTGCGGCGTCTAATGGCAATGTCTCACCATATATACGCTTCGCTTCTTCAGCTGCAAATTTGTACGTTTGAACAGTACGATCTACTTCTCCCCTTGCAGCACGTATTGGTTTTGCAGCTTCTTTTGCAATAATCTCTGCAAATTCTTCTCTTCTTTCATCCATTTTTTGTGCAACTTTCTCTAAAATAGTCGCACGATCATATGCAGATAATGTATTCATTTTTGTCATTGCATTTTTTGCAGCAGTAACAGCCTCTTTTACATCTTCTTCCGTTCCTTGTGCAATTTCCGCTAATGTTTCTTCAGAATATGGTGCGTATAATGGTTTATACGTGTTTACAGATTTCCAACTTCCGTTTATATATAAATGCTTTTTCATACTTCTTCTCCTTCCAAATATATGTATACAACAATACTTCACCTAGTGAAAGGTTCAACTTATGTCATTGTATCATACCCCCTATCCCTCAAAAAACATTATGCTCAAAAAAACTCTGCTATATAGCAGAGTTTACGAGCTAATTTGCTCTTGTAACGAAATTTGTTTTTCATCTTCTAAAATAACAATCGATTCTACTATCTTTGTAACTTCTAATCTTTTTATATAATGTCCATCTAATTCTTTCACACAAAACTTATAATTTTCAATTTCAATGGAATCCTCTTCAGCAATCTCTATATTCTTCGTTAAAATCCAACCACCGATTGTATCAACACCATCATCATCAATCCCTAAACCAAATAACGTATTCACTTCACTAACAAGTACTTTTCCCTCTAGTATCGTCTTCGTTTCACTAACCTTTTGAATTTCTGGCTGCTCATCCGTATCAAACTCATCCTGAATATCTCCAACAATTTCTTCCAAAATATCTTCAACAGTAACAAGTCCAGATGTCCCACCATATTCATCTATCAATATAGCAATATGTGTTCTTTCTTTTTGCATTTTTAAAAACAAATCATGAATTGGAATAGAATCGATAACTAAAATAATTGGTCTCACATATTGCTCTACTGTCTTCTTATTAACAGCTTTATGTTGTACAAACTCAGTAAAAATATCTTTAAAATTCACAAAACCTATTACGTGGTCTTTGTCGCCATCAACAACTGGATACCTTGTATATTTTTCGCGAGACATTTTTTGCAAAGCTTCTTCAGCAGGCATTTCTTTACTTATAATATTCATTTCAGTTCGAGGTACCATTATTTCTTTTGCAATCCGATCATCAAATTCAAAAATTTTATTTACATATTTATATTCAGATTGATTAATCTCACCATTTTTATAACTTTCTGAAACTAACAACCGTAATTCTTCTTCTGAATGAACCTCATCATGCCCCTTCGGCGGTTTCAGCCCTAGCAGCTTCGTAATGATTCGAGCTGAACCATTTAATAGCCAAATGAATGGGAATGCAATACGATAAAAGAAAATTAACGGCTTAGAAACAAGCAAACTCACTTGTTCAGATTTTTGAATTGCAAATGTTTTTGGGGCCAATTCCCCTATTACAACATGTAAAAAAGTAATTAACAAAAATACTAAAGTTACAGCAAAAATGTCTGCTAGTTGAGTAGAGATATTCCAATTTGCAAAAAGCGTATCAAACATTTGCTTTAACGCAGGTTTACCAAACCACCCAATTCCTAAAGCTGTAACAGTAATTCCTAACTGACAAGCAGATAAATATTCGTCTAAGTTTGTAATGACTGTTTTGACCGATGTTGCACGATTATTTCCTTCTGCAATTAAATAGTCAATTCTTGAACTTCTCACTTTAACAATTGCAAATTCTGCTGCAACGAAAAATGCCGTTAAGGCAATTAAAACAATCACTATACTTATACTATATATGTCCAAATACTTTTCCTTACTTACTTACTTTGTAAGCAAGGAAGCCACCTCCTACTTAATTTTATTCAAGTGAAGTAAGCATTCTAATACTCTAACAAAATTCTACATTAGCAACCACCTTTTTATATATTATATGCATACATAAAAAAGATATTTATCATTATGATAATCTAATTCATTTACACTCGTCAAATTATTCTAAATGTTACGATAAGACATTTTTATTTAAAAGAACTATTCTCCTCAACTCAATTTCGTGAAAAAACACTTTCTTTGCCGATTCCACACTTCTTTTGTCGCACTAGAAGGGAACTTACTTCATAGCTCGAAATCATTCAACAGGATATATATAGGGGGGATTATTTTGGAATATAAAACACCATTTATCGCAAAGAAATTAGGTGTTAGCCCAAAGGCTGTTGTCCGGATCGCGCAACAATTAAATCTTACGATAGAGAAAAACAAATATGGCCACTTTATTTTCACACAAGAGGATGTCGATCAAATGTTAGAACACCATCGATTTCAAATAGAGCAATCTCAAAATTCTCAATCTACTCAAAAGGCTTCCTCAAATGAAGTTGAGGAATTAAAAACTCAAGTTAATACAATTGTTCAAAACATATCATCGAATGATTTTGAGCAATTAGCTAATCAATTAAACACTATTACGAGAAGACTTGATCGAATGGAAGAACAAATGCAAGATAAGGCAAATGATGTCGTCACGTACCAACTTTTACAACACCGTCGTGAAATGGAGGAAATGTTAGAGCGAATTCAAAAGTTAGAAGCTGCCCTAACGAAAGAAGAACCCATTTATATTACTCCGGATTCAAAACCAACATATGAACGAGAAAAGAAACCGAAGCGCCGCAAAATGATTTTTAGTATATTTGGATTATAATTTTTAGACCCTTATTAAAATAATAAGGGTCTTTTTTAATGAAGAGTTATATCCTATACAAATATTATTCTCTTTATTATACATATTCACTTCGCTTTATTTCGTTAACATAATATTTTTACTGTATTCTGTAATTAATGCCTGTGCATGAGCATTCCCTTGAATCACATCACGAAATTCTTTTAAAGAATACAAATGCGTAACCCCTTTTCGAGCATGAATTCTTACTGGTACACCTTGTAAAGTATCATGAAACTGAAAAGGATTATCTATTGGTTCAATTGGAAAACCAAGTGTAAGTAAATACATATACATTCTTTTTGTTACTGCTGCAATGTACCATTCAGCTTTTGTTTCTAACGCATGTATAAATAAAATAGCTGTTAGCCTTTTGAAATGTCCTCTTCCACGAGACGTTTTCGAAATACTTAACTTGCCTATTTCATATACATTCTTCAAATCTTTTACTAAATCATTTTTAGAAAACGGATAGAAAAACTCAGAATTCGATTGTTCAGGTACCGTATACTTAATACATTCTACTGTACCAATAGGATGTTCATCTTCTATTAATAAAAATCGTGATGGATTTAAATTACGTTCTACGAACATTAAGTTTCTTTCTTCACAAAAATCTCCCCATAGTTGCTCGAACCCAAAATGTTCTTCCTTTGTTTGAACACGCTGGAACATATTTAACCGCCTTTCCCATCGCCGCTCTGTTTTTTTTGATAACGCTTTCACTATCTATCATATAAGAACAAATCTTCGTATGCAACTAAAAATATTTATGACTTATTATATTCTGCAAAATGAATTAGATTCCAATTTAATCGACTTTTATCCCGCGCTCACATTCCTTTTAATAACACATTTGTAGCACTTTTCAAATCTAAATTACACTGCGTTTCTTTCCATACAGCATATAATTCTTCTTAATCTAAAGAAATCCTTTATGAAAAAGGATTTCTTTTACTTCTTAATGCTTTTTAGCCATTTTTCAAAAATTTGTACCATCCCATGTTTTCCAGCTAATTTCTCTTCCCCTTGTTTCGTCTTATATGGATATAACTGCAAGAAAACACCGCATCCAGACTCAATTTTTTTACTATGCATATGGCTTCCTGGATATACACAAATGACTTCATAAATTGACCTTCGATAATAGACTCGCTTTCCATCCTGTTCTTCTACATACTTTATAGACCAGTACTTATACATTTGCTCAGTTGCTTTCGTATTTCCGACGTGCTGAAAAATATTGTACATTGGACTATACTTCACTTCAATAATAATAGAAGATTTATATACGTATTTCCCATCTTCTTTTACATAACAGTCTAAGCGAATATCTGGCTTCTTCGTATCCTCACCATTGTAAAAATTACTACCTTTACTTAATGCAATAAGAGGATGTGTTTCAATTAAGTCATTAAATGCGACATGCACCTTTATATCATCTCGTTCTAAAACTACTGTCGTTCCATCTTGTAATCCATCTACATAAAAATGTTCTTGTATTTGTTCACGTATGGAGTTTCTAGCCTCAAAACCAATTTGCTCTAAAAGTGAAATAACGATAAAAAAAGCGTAATATTCATACACTAAAAACGTTGGCTTATAAACAAATAATAATGATGGAGATTGATCCGTATATTGCGGGAGTACTTCTAAATGATGTAGTAATTGTTGATGTGGTATCGGTAAATCATGTAAGTTCATGTTACTTGTTTCAGTAACTTCCCTCCAAAATGAAGAGTGCATTAACATTTGAAAGTATTGTACATTTTCATGCACAATATGCGCCAATATTTTATATTCTTGTATTTTCATTGAGCTCTTTCGTAAATCGGCTTCTTTTAGTAAATGTATATTTTTATATTTTTGCTTCTCTCTATCGGTTACTGATCCATTACGCTCAATTGTTTGTATAATCGTTTTTACAGCTTGAAACTCTTCTGATTTTTTCTTTTTTTCTCTTTCTAATATTTCAATTGTTTGACGTAAAAAACTTTTAGCTTCAATTAAATAATGATAAAATTGCATCGCTTTATATTTAAGAAATGCATTTTCCTTACTATTTTTTTGTTCCATAAACTTACGATTATAATGTTTGGCATAAGGTTTTCGTTCTGCCACTATAGTTCCTTTTCTTGTTGGCTTTCGCTCTTTTCCTTCCCATTTATATTCATTTATAAATTTTGAGCTTGATTCTATTTTCTTAAAGATTTGCTTTATCATTTTCATTTTTTGCGGTAACTTTCTAAGTAACACTAAATAAGAAGAATCCTCAATATCGCTAAGTGCAGAGAAGGTTTTTTTATAGTAACCTCTATCCAAAATCAACTCATTTAAAATTGACTTCACATAGTCTTGAATCATTTCAAATTGATCATCAAAAAAGTTTTTCGGTACGATTTGAAATGCGCCATAATACGTTGTATCTTCTATACGCACTTCAAAATGGTATAGACCACAGCGCCATGGATAAAAGAATTCTGTTTTCCCGTGTTCATATATTAATACTCTTTGTTTTTTTTCATTTATTTCATATTGAGCCTCTTTTATATTTTTCTGTCCCTCATATACTTTATTCCATATAAAAGTAATATTCATTGGGATTTCATAATTGTACTGCAATCTTATTGGTTTTAATTCTTGTACTTTATAAATACATTGAACTAATGCTGTAGTAGATGTACAAAGACGATTTAATAAAATATAATCTCCTTTCCCCTCATTTCCAATGATTAACTTTAATACAAAAGGGAGCGTTTCATTCGTATCAACGATTTTTGTTTCATAACGCCCTTCATTTTGCATATCCATACAACTCCAGTTCTCTACGTTTTTCTCGTATATATGCTAAAGAGTGTTCAAATGTAGATACTCTGTTTGCAAGTGTAGATTGCAAAAGAGGTACTAAGGTCGCCCCCCTTTTTGCTTCTTCAGAAAGTAAAGGCCCAACCATCATTTCGGTCCCTCTGATTTTCGTCAATACACGCTGCTTTATTTGTAAATCAAACCCCTCTTCTCTACTAATCATATAGGTATGGTTATTTTGAAACGGTATGTTTTGCAAATAAGTCGCAATTGCATTTGCACATCGGAAAGAAATTCCCTTAGACGCGTCATGTGATGACAATACGACATGCAACTTATCTAATAGCTCTAATTCTTCTTCAGAAAACACTTCAATCATCGCTTTATTTCTCATCCAATTTATCCGAAATTCTCCCGCCGTTACTTTCAAAGGTGGATGTAATACGACTTTCCCCTGTTCCATGCCCATCTCACAAAACGGAATTTTCTGTAACGTTATTAGGTTCGTTCGGTCTAATAATCGATCAGAGAGCTCTTTCGTTGTTTCATCAAAATTTACAGTACCTACAAATATAATATTTTCTCCAATTTCAATTGTTGATGGAATTGAATTCTCTATGTCCTGTACACCCTCATACAAGTTTAAAATACGATTTTTTGTTTCAAGTTCAAGAACAGATAGAAACGGAGTAAACCAATGCTCAATATGAGACATGTTCATTTCATCAAAAACGATTATATACAGTTGATTTGGATTTTCTTTCGCCTTCATTAACGTCCTAACTAACTTCGCTTCAGATTCAATAAAAGTACCATTTGGATGAAGGTAACCAAGTAAATCATGTGGTTCTTGATACGATGGCGAAATTGGAATCCAAACCAACTCTTCCCCATACTGTAACCCTAATGCTTCTGCATAAGTTTGCACAAAACGTGATTTCCCAACGCCCGGTATACCACCAAGAATCGTTAACATATTTGTTTTTACACTTATATGGAAATTATAAATATCCGTTTCATCCAAATATAACCCTTTATTATGCACCATACTTTGTACATACTGTAAAAAGGACGATTCACGCTCATCCCATTCCCATTCATCTTTTTGTATTTTTATATCCTCTACTTCAACTAGCTTACCTTCTTCATGCATTCGTTTTTTTAATTGCTCATATACATAATCACTTACAAAATATAATTGATCTTCTACCGCTATTTCTACATACTTCGTCCAGTCACTGCAGTTTATATATTTACATTCACGTTTCTGTTCAAAATAGGCGATTGAGCTAATTGATGACTTTAGGGATATGTTTCCGTACAGTCTTCCATCGTGCCACAATAATTCGGGAGGCTCAAAGTCTTTCGGAAATTTTGGCATAAGAAATGATAAATAACCGTTGCTAAGTTTTCGCTCTAAAGATTCTCTTTTTTTATGATTTGTAACTTTAGGTGCCGGAATCATTTTATAGCTGCTTGCTATTTCTTTCGGTTCTTCTGTACATATTAACTCCACGTATACATTTCCTCTTTCATAATAAAGACGAAACATTACTAATTGCTTTTCTAATTTCCTCTTCTTTAATTCCGAAAAGATTTTTTCATTCTTTTTATTGCTACATAACCCTTCAAATACATATGGTTCATTTGTAAATTGTTCCTGTAAAGTGAATGGTATTGGCGATAAGCAGTGTACAAAGAAATTCTCTCCACTCTTCTCTTTCTCAGCTTTTGTAAATTTCCCTAAAAATCTCATATAGTACATTCGTTTTATAAAACTTGGCTGAAGAGCTTTATGTAATTTCACCTTAGTCACCTTCTTTTTTCATACTATTCTTAGTGTATGAAAGAAACGAAAAACTAGAAATAAAAAACCTGACGTTATCCGCCAGGTTCAAAATAAAAACTTATATTAATGAGAAGGAAATGCTTTTTTCTCTTGTAAAATTGCATTATGAGCAATTTTCATTTTCGCAAGTACGTAACGTAATCGATCTTCAGCGTTTTCATCTTTACTTATTTGTAATTCCGCCAAATTTTCAACAGAACTTGCTAAATTTTCAATGACTCCTCTTAGTTCAGGATGATGATTAAAAAAAGATTCTTGCACTAATACTTTCCTTAACTCACTAGCTAAATCAATTATTCTAGACAACTGTTCTTTTTCTTCCATTCTCATCCCTCCTGAATATCTTATGTAGTAAATATTCTCTAAACAAAGAAAAAAGCCCTTTAAATGAAAAGGACTTTTTACATTTTTATATTTCCAGTTAATAACATATATATTGATGTGATAGCCGCAACAATAATTGCCCACATCACATACTTCTCTGCACCTACAAAGCAACGGTTCCCTTGTTCTTTTCTTGCAAACGTGTAAACAATAATTCCAATTCCATACACAATTGAAACGAGTAGTAAATTCTTTAAACCAGCTGCATAAAGAAGCCATACAGAGTAAATAGAAGCAATTAAAGCTAACGCTCCGTTTTTTAATTTAGCGTCTTTTAGTTCGTTTGTAATGACTAATTTAAATTGGAATAACGCTGATAATAAATATGGTAATAAAATTGATGTTGATGCAATGAAATACATAATTTGATATGTTGATTCCGAAAACAAAACGATGATAAATATAATTTGGGCAACACCATTTGAAATCCATAATGCCATGTGCGGTGTTTGCTTCTTATTTGTTTTCGTAAAGACTTTCGGAAATACGCCATCTTTTCCTGCTACATGAGAAATTTCAGAAACAAGTAAAAACCAGCCAATTAATGTACCGACAAGTGAAGCAACTAATCCGATGTTAATCGCAACTGCACCCCATGGACCAACAACGTGCTCTAATACATGTCCCATGGACGGAGTTTCTAACACAGAAAGTTCGCCTCTTGTCATAGCTCCCATTGACAGGACAGAAATTAAAATATAAATGGACATTACTAAAATAAGTCCCAATACTGTTGCCTTACCAACATCTCGACTATTCTTCGCTCTTCCAGATAATACAACCGCTCCTTCAACTCCAATGAAAACCCAAAGTGTTACAAGCATTGTATTTTTCACTTGACCAAGTATAGCGGAAAGTGAGATCGTTCCTTCTCCCCAAAAATCATGTGTAAATGTGTCCCAGCGAAAGGCTGTTACCATTACAACAATAAATAAAACGATTGGAACTAACTTCCCTATTGTTGCGATCACATTCATAATAGAAGCTTCACGGATTCCAAATAAAATTAAAAAATGAAGTGTCCATAATAAAAGTGATGCCCCAACGATAGACGCAACATTATTTCCTCCTTTGAAAATTGGAAAGAAATAACCTAATGTACTAAACAGTAACATAATTGTTGCGACATTACCTAAGATTCCTGCTAGCCAATATCCCCAAGCACTATTAAATCCAATATATTCACCGAAACCAGCACGTGCATAACTATAAATTCCACCTTCAAGTTCCGGTTTTTGTCTTGCTAACGTTTGATATACGAGCGCAAGTGGAATCATTCCCATCGCTGTAATACACCAGCCAATTATTATTGCACCACTGTTTGCTCCTACTGCTAAATCATGCGGTAAACTAAAAACACCGCCACCAACCATTGTTCCAACTACTAATGCGATTAATGGAAAAAATCCTAACTTCTTTTCTATTTGTACCACCCCATCTGTCATTCTAGGTGTTATGTTCGTTCAACTATTAAAGTCACCTTTTTCTCTAATAGACGTTTCTCTTATATTTTTTCAGGAAAACATTACTTATTCTAAAAGAAAATGAGCAAAAATGGAATACTTTTTTGAAAAAATGTATAAGTATGCACAAAAAAACCGCTCATTTTGTAATGAACGGTCATTTCAAACATATAAATTTGTATATTTCTTGTAAATTTAACGAAGTAACTTCTCTTTTTGTAAAAATTGTTTTGCGACTTCTTCACTACTTTTACCATTTACGTTAACTTCATAATTCATTTTTCGCATTTCTTCATCTGTAATCTTTCCAGATAATTTATTTAATACCTTTTCAAGTTCAGGATATTTCTGTAACGTTTCTTTTCTTAATAATGGTGCTCCTTGATAAGGTGGGAATAACCCTTTATCATCTTTCAGCACTTTCAGTCCGTATTGCTCCAATTCACTATCTGTTGAATATGCATCAATTACGTTAACATCTCCAGATTCAATTGCGCTATAACGCAGCTTCGGCTCCATCGTTTTAACATTCGAGAACTTATAGTTATATAATTTTTGCATTCCTTTATAACCATCTTCACGATCAGCAAATTCCAATGTAAATCCTACTTTGGCTTCCTGTGCAACATTCCCTAAATCAGAAATTGTATTTATATTCTTTTGATCTGCTATTTTTTTCGGCATAGCTAGTGCATATGTATTGTTATACTCCATTGGCTTCAACATAATCATATTATATTTCTTTTCCATTCCAATGCGAGCCTGCTCATATACTTCATCACGATTTGTACTCTTTGGTTCTTCTTTCACGAAAGTAGATAAAGCTGTTCCTGAAAATTCTGGATATATATCTACTTCCCCTGATTTCAACGCTTCAAATACAAATGCTGTTTTTCCAAGACCTGGTTTTAATTGTACGTGTAAATCTGTATCTTGTTCAATAAGCTGCTTATACATTTGAATTAAAATTTCAGGTTCTGATCCAAGTTTGCCCGCAATAACAATATCTTTCTTTTCTGTACTCCAAAGAAATGGAGAAGCAATCATTATACAAACAATACATATCGTCAATATAACACGCTTAGAAGAGCGTTTCGGTCGTTCAAGTATGCGAAGTACTATATCAAAGAATAAAGCGAGTAACGCGGCTGGTACGGCCCCTAAAATGATAAGTGCATGATCATTTCGATCTATACCTAATAGTATAAGCTTACCGAGCCCACCAGCACCAATGAGAGCTGCTAATGTAGCCGTTCCAACAATTAATACCATCGCTGTACGAATACCGGCCATAATGATAGGCAATGCAAGAGGAAGTTCTACCTTCCACAATCTTCTCCAACTATTCATCCCCATAGCTTTCGCGGCTTCTATTAGAGATTCATCTAATTCCCTTATTCCTGTATATGTATTTCGTAAAATAGGTAATAGTGCATACACAACTAATGCGATAATCGCTGGAAGTTTTCCGATTCCTACTAATGGAATTAATAGTCCGAGTAATGCAAGTGATGGCACTGTCTGCATTACTGCAGAAGTTCCTATTATAAATTCAGCCATTCGTTCTTTTCTTGTTAATAAGATGCCAAGTGGCACCGCTATAATTACTGCAAAAAATAATGAAATAAGCGATATTTGTAAATGCTCACTTAATGCAGTTAGTAATTCTATTTTTCGTTCTTGGAACGTTTGTATAAAATTAGTCACTGTTTAGCCTCTTTCCTTCATTTGTTCAACAATGTAATTGACAATATGACGACTTGTTAACGCTCCAATATATTGACCGTTTTTTTCAACTGGAACGACCTCCTCATCACGCACACGAACTAACGCTTCTTGTAAAGAAGAATGTAATGATAGCGCCTGCCCTTCTAATTGCACACTTTGATCAAGCGGCAATACATCTGCTATACTTTTCCCCTGATACCAAGTTCGTCCGCGATTTCCAATAAACTCCTCTACAAATTCATTTTTCGGATTATGTATAATTCCTTCTGGTGTATCTAGTTGAACAACTTTTCCTTCTTTCATAATACAAATGCGATCTCCAAGTGATAATGCTTCTTGCATATCATGTGTTACAAATACGATTGTTTTTTGAATCTTTTTTTGCAACTGTACAATATCCTTCTGAAGCTGTTCCCTACTTAATGGATCTAACGCACTAAATGGTTCATCCATAAGAACGATTTTCGGGTTTGCAGCTAATGCTCGCACGACACCGACACGTTGTTTTTGTCCTCCTGACAATTCATCAGGCATACGATTTCGATAAATATCCGGATCTAATCCAACCATATGTAACAATTCATCGACGCGTGCTTTAATTTCTTTTTTGCTCCATTGCCTCATTTCAGGAACAATTGCAATATTTTCAGCAATTGTCATATGAGGAAACAAAGCAATCTGTTGCAACACGTATCCTATATCCCAACGTAATTCGTTTATATTATATTGTTGAATATCTTTTCCATCGATTAAAATCGATCCTTCAGTCGTTTCGATTAAACGATTAATCATCTTCATTGTCGTTGTTTTCCCGCATCCACTCGGACCGATGAGAACAAAAAATTCTCCCTTATTAATTTCTAAATGCAATGAATCCACTGCTTTCGTGCCATCTTCATACGATTTTGACACATGATTAAATTGAATCACAAATACAACTCCTTTAATGTTGTTTCCTTTATTTTGATGGAATATGGCATTCATTTCAAATGATACGCTTTTAAATTAAAAAAGAGCTCACATTTGAGCTCTAACGGTCGAACAATATTGTTTTCATAATAGCAGCATATTCGCGAACATACATTTTTCTCTTAGAACGAATTGGTGTTTCAGCAGCTAGTGCCTCCATCTTCATGCCTAAACGCTTTGCAATTATTTTCGTTCGATATAAATGATACGTATTACTTACAACTACTGCATGTTTCACATTATATAAATCCATACTAAACTTTAAGTTTTCATACGTATTTGTAGATTGATCTTCTATTAAAATACGACTCTCATCTATACCGTGTACCATTAAATAGTTTCTCATGCTGTGAGCTTCCGGTATATCTTCATCTTCTCCTTGACCACCTGAAACAATTACTTTCGCTTCAGGATGGGAAAATAAATACTCCACCGCTACATCCAAACGATTTTGAAGAGATAAAGACGGTCTATCTCCAAATAACTTTGCACCCAGTATAAGAACGTACGGAGAGTGATAGCTCAACTTTTCACGAGCAACTTTGTTCATTCTAAACGTCATATAAATGATGTATAGTGGCGGTAATAATAAAATGATAAGAAAGATCCATTTGTTCATAAATAAGTTTGCACTCCCTTTCTTTTTATTATACAGAAAAAGAAAGGGCGGCAGAAGTGTTTTTTAAACGATTGATTTATTAGAAACATTCGCCGCTACTTTACGTTGTGATAGTACATAATAAATAGCGATTCCTAATGAGAAGATCAATATGCAGCTTAATACGTAAAACGGAAGCATTACTCCGGCTTTAGATACACCCGCTGTAAACAGCATTAATAATACAATTCGTATTCCAGTACCAATTAGGCGAAATAAGCTGTCTACACGTCCCATTATTTCGTTTGGAATTTCCTCCATCATCAATACATTTCTCGCCACTCTTGTACCCGCATTTCCAACTGCATGAAAAATTGCAAGTCCATATAAGAAAATTACGGAAGGTTCAATAATCATTGCGGTAATTGAAATTACATAAATGAACATCGTCATAACGATTGAAACTTCTGTTTTTACATATTTCATTATGAGTGGAATACAGATTCCTGCAACAACCGCTCCGACACCGTACATCGTGCCCTCTATTGCGTATACAGAGGCATTGGCTTTAAGTATATCCGAAATATAAACTGGTATTAAATAATTTGCCATCATAACACCTATAAACGGCATATAAGTGGCCAGTAAGAACCAAAAGAGCTTAGGACGTTTTTTCATAAAGTGAATTCCTTCAAACAATTGCTTCTTAAATGTTATTTTTCTTTTCACTTCTTTTTTCTTTACGTACGGTATACATAAGAAAAGAAAAAATGCTCCAGCAAAAGTTAACATGTCTACTAACAAAATCCACTTCAAAGATACAATTTCAATTAAGAAGCTCGCAGCCGCTCCAGAAATAACTTGTGTTAACTGTCCTTGTATTTCCATCGTTCCACTTAAACTTTTATAATGTTCTGCTTGAAATATCTCTTGGTTGAACGCAAATATTGTAGGATAAAACAATAAATAGTAGAATGATCCGGCTATATAAATAAGAATATAGTGAATAGAATGATAAGGTTGCCCAGCAAATCCCCATATAACCATTATTCCGATTACGGCTATTCCGATTCCTTCGTTACATAGCAATAAAGATTTTCTTGAAAAACGATCAATACTTTGCCCAATGAATGGTGTTAATAAAAACATAATGAGGGTTGCAATGATAGAAACATAACCAAATGTTGTCTCTCCTCCACTCTCTTTAATTAACAGCCAAGGAATCGTTATCATAACCATTCCGGAACCAATAGCAGATAGACTATTGGCTCCTAGAATGTAATACAAGCGAGAATCATGATAAAGTGAGGACATATCATTCCACTCCTAGTTGTTTTTTCACCTCTTTATATACGCTCATATATGCTTTTAATTCTTTAACTACATCATGAATTAATGGTTTTGCATCTTCTCCAAGTTCACCATCTTGCACATGTAATCCATCAAGCACAACTTGTTTTGGAATTGCATTTGCATAAACACCTCTAGCGACCGTTCGCATGCTGTTTAATGCATTTATTCCACCTTTACCGCCACCAGCAACCGCTAACAATGCAACTGGTTTATGAATAAATTCACTACTACTTAAGTAATCTAAAGAGTTTTTCAGCGCACCGCTCATCGCATTATGATATTCTGGTGTACATAATACAACCCCATCCGCAGCTTTCACTAACGTTTTTAATTTTTTTACTGCCTCTAAATCACGTTGTGACTCTTCTCCATTGTATAAAGGTAACTCCTCAATTGCTAAATCATATAATTCCCCTTCAAATTGATCCGCAATATATTTTGCCACCACACGAGTTCGACCAAATTTTCTTGGTGTACCGTTAATAACGACTAGTTTCATGATTATTTCTCCCCTTTGTTTTCAAGTTCTACTTATATATTATCAGAAATTTCTATACAAAACACAATATAAAGAGTTAACTTGTTTCATAAAATAGTATGATAAACAAAAAAGAACTCATACTTTCGTATGAGTTTTGTACAATTACTTTGTTTCATCTCTCATGCTCAATGTACCTAAACTTTCATTTGCTTCAAAATGATTATATGCTTTTTCCGCTAATCTTTTCCGTTCTTCTGGTAATTCTATATATTTCATTACGTTTTCAATTATTTTTTCGTACGGAGTAAACACAATTCCTGGCCACTCTACCTCATCTTCTGGATTACTATTTTCGGAAATAATAAATTTCTTATTTGCGACTGCATAAGACACGCGAGGTGTTTCAAGAATTCCTGATAAATAAAAATGAATATTTAATATAATTTTAGCTCTAGCAATCAATTCATTTCTAACAATTCCCCACGCATTATTTTTAAAAACTATATTTAAATTCGGGGCAATCGCTTTTAGATAATCAAAAATAGCTTGTCGCCTCGGATTAAGAGCACCTATAAACAGAATATCAATATCTTCAATAATTTCATCTTCAAACGCATCTTTTTTTATTTCCAAAGTTGGAGCATAGTTCATTTCTACATGTTTTATTTCTTTTCCTACCCCTTTTTGTTTAAGCCATTTTATATTTTGTTTACTATAATCCCAAATCACTCTATCTTTTAATAATATTAAATAAAGGGGGTGCGCATATGGACTTCCTTCGTATAGCTGTTCTAAATTATAAACAATTGCATCTTTCGGAAGAAGGTTCGGGTTATATGCATATGTATGTGCTCCAAAAACAACTGTATTCTTTACATTTTCCAGTATTGTTTCTGATATAATTACTGTATTTCCCTCCTGCTCCAACCTCCACTTTAAAGCTCGCGCAACATCTATGAAACTACCGTATGTCTTTGGGCATATAAAAAGACAATAATCATATTCTTTATTCAAATAAACTTCCATTAATCTTAAATTATTTTTATATAGATCTACATCCGGATGTTTAAGTACCAACTCATTTGCATGTTTTCTTGCTACTTTATATAATCCAGCATAATAAGCAGCGATGCATCTTCTTAATTCGATTCTTTCCCGGTCCTCATCTAATACATCCATGTTTAAAAGAAGATTTGCGATACAATACGCTTTTAAATGATCACGATCATAATAATAGTCTAGTAGTGGCATCAATTCTTCATACGTATTTCCATGCACCGATTCTCCTAGTTCAATCGCCCATCGTATTAATTCCATGATTACTCCACTACTCCTTTAATCGAAAATGTATTTAATAAAATTTCGCATTATTCTCTACTATATTTGCTATATGAAATGGAATCTTTTCTTTTATCGATTCCAAATACTTTTGCGACACCGCCCCTAAATGCTTTTTATGAGGTATATAGAAAGCACTAATAGAAATTTCATAGTCAAATAAGTAATCATACACATGATAATCTACAAATAGTAGATCATCCTTTGGAAAAGGAATTTCCTTCCCTTGCAGAGCATACATCAAAGCAATATTGTTTTGAGATCGTAATCGATACAACCTTGCAAGTTGGTATAATGGTTCAGCCCGGGTTGGTCTATATTCCCAAGCTTTTTGAAAATAAAAAACAGCTAACGCTAAATATTGCTCTTCTTGCCCTTTAACAGTTTCTTTTTCATCAGCATCTGTCACTTCATTTTGTTTATTTGCTGAACGATTTGCTAACTGCTCATAACAAAATCCTATTCGCAATAACGAATAGAATACCTCTTCAACCCATCCTCCTGCTTCCACACGTTTTTTATACCATTTAATTGAATTCTCAAATTGACTTAAATGAAAATAAGTCTGAGCTAAATAAAATAAATATCTTATATGCAAATCTGGCGTTGTTTCTGGGTCGTTTATTCCCTGTAACAACAACCTCTCATCTCTTTCAAATTTATCAGCTTTGCTCCCGCCATCTCCGGGATCATTCACGACAAGAGTCTCTAACCGAGCTACCCTCGTATTGTAATTCGCTCCAACTTTTGAACGATCTATATCCCAATACTCATGAGTAACACCGACAGATTTCCATGGTAAAGAAGCTTTTAAAAGACGTGTAAGCCAATATTTAATATGAACATCATATTGTAATGTAAGATAATGATCTTCCGTTAAGCTCGTTTTATCGAAATTCGGATCAACCTCTAAAATCATATCCGCATCTAATATTAATAAATAATCTGCTTCTGGGTATGTTTTTTGCGCTAACGAAACAGCTAAGCTTCTGTTATAACCAAAGTTTTTAAACGGCTCATGATGAACCGTCCCAGGTATCTCATTTTCCTTACACCAATTTTCAATAATTTCAGGCGTATTATCCGTCGATCCAGTATCACAAATAGAAACAAAGTCTACAATTGATTTTGTTGCATTTAAACATCTTTCCATAATTCTAGACTCATTTTTAACGATCATACAAAGACATAACTTTTTTTCTTCCTTTACAGACTTCACTTGCTCATTTCCCATTTAACCACCTCATATTTTATTAACACGCTCTTCTCATATGTAACAACATTTCTTAGCTATACTGATGACATAAGCACCCTTTTACTATTTATGAAAACTTCATTTTATTTATTCTTACTTTTATGTTGGGACATATTTCATGCTTCGCTTTATATTTGATACAATCAATACAAAAAACAGAATACGGGAATCCGTACATTTCAAAGTCTAAGAGGAGGTTATATTTTGTTGGATTACATTTGGCTAGATGACAAATCACCAATTTTAGAACAACTACCAAGAAACTTTAAATCTGCAGCTATATTGCTACATCCTTTTATCCAAATGCCTTTAGGATGGGAAAAGTCTGTGAGAAAAAGACCATATGAGCACATCTATCCTAGCGCTGAAGAAATCATTTATAATGGGAAATCCGTTTCTTGGAAGGAAATGATGTCTTGTAGTGGATTACATTCATACGCAGACCTAGCAATGGCCATGTTGACTTCCATTAGTGCCCTTTCAGAAGAATATAAAAGAGAGGATTTAGCTGAAAAGCTACATTCAAACTTAAAAAAAGATCTTTATTATCCAACAGAAGATTATACGTCTATATTTTTATTACACAAATTACTTAAACTCCTCGGTTCTAAAGGTGCAAAAAATCTATATTTCTCTGAACCAATTCTTGATACAAACGGATTATTACAGGTAAATAATACTACTCCATTAGATATTTGGGACATTAGCAATAATGAGTTAATTATTACTGGCGAAGATAATAAGTATGCGTTTATGAGTATATACGATTCCTTTACAACCTTATTATTAGCTAAAGAAGAAAATATAGAATATATTGTTCATTCAATGAACGTTGAAGCTATCATTTGTGACAAAAAAACGATGATTGATTGGTATTTTTAAATTAGTAATTTCTTAAACTATAAAAAAGAAACTTGCGCTTATACACAAGTTTCTTTTTTAAAACATCCTTATTTTTTCACAACTTCATGTCCACCGAACTGATTACGTAATGCTGAAACTACTTTTCCATGGAATGTATCATCTTCCTGAGAACGATAGCGCATAAATAATGACATAGCGATAACTGGTGCTGCAGCTTGAAGTTCAAGTGCAGTTTCAACAGTCCATTTTCCTTCTCCTGAAGAGTTCATTACACCTTTAATGCCATCTAGTTTCGGATCTTCTGCAAATGCTTTTTCAGTTAAGTCCATTAACCAACCACGGATAACTGATCCGTTAGCCCATACTTTTGCAACATCTTCATAATTGAAATCAAAGTCACTCTTATCTAGTACTTCAAATCCTTCAGCGATTGCTTGCATCATGCCGTACTCAATACCGTTATGAACCATTTTCAAGAAATGACCACTACCAACACGGCCAGCATAAGAATAGCCATTTTCTACTGCTAAATCTTTAAATAAAGGTTCTAATTGGTCGTAAATTTCTTTTTCTCCACCAACCATTAAGCAAGCACCGTATCTAGCTCCTTCTACACCGCCTGATGTACCGATATCTACATAATGTAATCCGAAGCTTTTTGCTTCTTCAGCACGGCGTAACGTATCTTTATAGAATGAATTTCCACCTTCAATAACGATATCACCTTCATCTAATAACGGATACACATCTTTTAATACTGACTCTACAACTTCTCCTGCAGGCACCATTACCCAAATTGTACGAGGAGCTTCTAGTTCAGCAATCATTTCTTTTAATGTATGACGTGCAGTAATTCCTAGTTTTCCTGCCTTTTCAACAAGCTCTTTATTTACATCGTATACAACTACTTCATGCTTGTCTTCATATAAGTGTTCAGCTAATGGGAATCCCATTTTTCCTAATCCAATTAATCCTAGTTTCATATTAATCAATCTCCTATTCTATACAAATATATTTAATATCGAAATTAGCCCAAGTGCTACTACAGATAATATAGTCTCCATTGCAGTCCATGTTAATAATGTTTCTTTCACAGTCATTCCGAAATACTCTTTAATCATCCAAAATCCTGAATCATTCACGTGTGATAAAATTAATGACCCTGCACCAGTTGCAAGTGCTAATAATTCAACATTTACACCTGGTGTGCTTGCTGCAATCGGCGCAACAATACCAGCTGCTGTCATCATAGAAACAGTTGCCGATCCAGTTGCAATTCGGATTAGTGCCGCAATTCCCCACCCTAATAATATCGGTGAAATATGTGATTCTTTCGCCATATCTGCAATTGTCGTTCCAATTCCAGAATCTAATAATACTTTATTAAATGCGCCGCCTGCACCAATCACTAACAATATGTTTGCAATAGGTCCAAGGCAATCATTTGTAAATTGTAACACTTTATCTTTTGAGAAACCTTTTGCATATCCAAGACTAAAGAAAGAGTAAATGGTTGCAATTAATAAAGCCACAATCGGATCTCCAATAAAGTGTAATACTTGTGCTAGTTGACTCGTTTTATTTAATGCAACTTCTGCTATTGATGCACCAAGCATAAGAAATACTGGAAGTAAAATTGTAAACAATGTATTCCAAAAGCTAGGAAGCTCTTTTTTATTATCTTTTTCAACAAATTGCTCCGCTATATCTAATGGTACTTCCTTATGTATACGAGCACCAATCCATTTCCCGTAAAGTGGACCTGAAATAATTGCAGTTGGAAGTCCGACAATTAACGCATATAAAATTGTCTTCCCTACATCTGCTTTAAAAATACCAACTGCCGCCATTGCCGCTGGATGCGGTGGAACAAGTCCGTGTACGACTGACAGTCCTGCTACTAGCGGAATACCAATTGTAATAAGTGATACCCCAGTTTCTAACGCAATTGTAAATACTAACGGAATTAATAGTACAAATCCAACTTGGAAAAATACCGGAATCCCTACTAAAAATGCAACGAACATCATCGCCCAGTGAACTCGTTTCTTCCCAAAACGATTAATTAATGTGTTAGCGATACGTTCAGCACCACCAGATTCGGCCATCATTTTTCCAAGCATCGTTCCTAGTGCTAAAACTATCGCTAAAAACCCTAACGTATTACCAAGCCCTAGTTTAATAGAATCAATAATCCCTGGATCTTTTGGTGAAGTTCCAATTAAAGGCATTCCCATTGCTAATCCTACACCAATTGCTGTTAAAATTAATGCGACAAATGGATGCCATTTTACTACCGTAATAAGTAAAAGTAGTATGACAACTGCCGCTAGTACGATCCCAACTACCATTTCTCCCAATCCCCCTATTGTTTACGTTGGAAAGCAGCTATACAATCAAATTCTTCTTTCAAGCGATTGTAAAGTCGTTCATACATATAAAACATTTCTAAATATATAGCCGTATTTTCTTTATTCGGTACATGGTGATGGACAATATCAATCCAATCCTTTACCTCTTCAAGAGAATCAATTTTTCCTACAGCATATAAAGCAACTGCCGCTGCCCCAAGCGCAGATGCTTCATGACTTTCAGGTACAAGCAATTCTTTTCCCATCATATCGGACAACATTTGTCTCCAAAATGCAGATTTTGCAAACCCTCCTGAAACTCGTATTTCAGTAAGTGGCCCTGTACAATCCCTGATTGCGAGTGCTACTGAATATACACTCATACAAACACCTTCCATCACTGCACGTATAAAATGTTCTCGCTTATGTTGAAGATTGATTCCAAAGAATGTACCACGAGCATTTGCATTCCAGTAAGGTGCGCGTTCTCCAGATAAGAAAGGTAAGAACAATAGCCCATCCGCTCCAGCTGGTACGCTTTCTGCATATTTAATTAATAAATCATAAGGATCAATGCCGAGCTTTCTTGCTACTTCTTGCTCTGGACTACCAAATTCATCACGTAACCATCTCAGTAATATTCCGCCGTTATTCGTTGGACCACCGATTACCCAGTGCTCATCTGTTAATGCGTAACAAAACGTTCTCCCTTTCTCATCTGTATTTATATTTGATGAGATTGTTCGAACCGCACCACTCGTTCCAATCGTAATTGCAGCCGCACCCGGTGATATCGCACCAACTCCTACATTTGCAAGAACCCCATCACTTGCTCCGATGACAATTGGTGTTTCTGCACTTATCCCCATCTTCTGTGCTAATTCTGGCTTCATACCTGATAAAATATATGTAGTTGGTACAGGGGTTGATAATTGTTCTGGTGACATATGTAACATAGTTAAAACATCTTCATCCCAGTTTAATGTTTCTAAATTAAATAACCCCGTAGCAGAAGCAATCGAATAATCAACTACGTAGCGTGAAAATAATTGGTAAATCACATACTCTTTAATGGAAATGAATTTATAGGCACTTGTATATAACTCTGGTTCCTCTTCTTTCATCCATAACAATTTAGAAAGTGGTGACATTGGATGAATCGGTGTACCTGTACGTCTATAAATCTCATGCCCATTCATTTGTTGTAATAATTTTTCTGATTGCTTCGTACTTCGATTATCTGCCCAAATGATAGAACGCGTTAATGGCGCACCATTTTCATCTACTGCAATTAATGCGTGCATAGCTGTACTAATACCGATTGAAGAAATATCTTCTGGTAATACATTACCTTTTTCAATGGCAACGCTTACACTTTTGTATACAGCGGCACATATTACATCAGGATCTTGCTCAGCCCATCCTACATTCGGTTGAATAATTGGGTAATCGATTGCATGTGATGCAATGACTTTTCCTTTTTCTGTGAACACAACCGTTTTTGTACTTGTGGTACCGATATCAATCCCGATTACTCTCCCCCTTGTTTCCATGCGAATCTTCCCTTCATTTCTAGCAAAATACGATTTAGTAAACCGTTTACATGAATTAGTATATAAAATATTTTTTCGTTTATCAAGTTATAAAAAGAAAATTTTTTTCATATCAAAAAATAAATCCCCTCATTCCATTTCACTTATATACTAAATTTAGCTTTTCCATGCGGTAAAATTACGTTATATTCGTTACGCAATACACTCTTTTCTCTCATTAACAACACATACATAGTCCTCCATACGTTCTACTTATTTGCTTGAAGAAAGAGTTGAAAAGCAATATTTATTTTTAGCGGTCACGTAACATCACCATCAAACCAAGAAAAGTAACTAACCGCAGAATGAGAATTCTGTGCATTTTACTCTTATTTATTGTTTTAGGTTCACTAGTCTTTTATCTTGATAAACATAGAGCGTGACCCCCTATTATCACTTTTTTATCTTGTAAATATATCTTGCATACTATAAAATCGAAAAGTATTTTTATTTTTCAGAAAAATAAAAACAATAACACGAAATTTATTGTATAATGTTGTAAAAAGATGTCGGAGGGATTTAATGTTAAATAAAATATCTCAATTCACAATTAAGCTTTCATCAATTCTTTTATCACTCTTACTATTATTAAATTTACCTTATTTATTTATTACTCAACACGGATTTACCTTTCAACCAATTTATTTTTTTAATCAGACCGTTACTATGTTAAAACAGGTTTTTTCCCCTGAATCATTAGTGATTATAGGATCAGACCCGAAGTTTGGCCATTTCAAAAAAACACCATTATTTCCAACTGTTTTAGAACCTTACCTATATTCATTTACTATATTATTTTTAGCCTTTTTTCTTGCTCTCTTTTTATCATCTAGCATGGCATTTTTTTATTTTTTAGCAAAAGATTATATAAAAAAATGGATAAACCGAATTGTGTTCATATTAGAAGCTGTCCCTGATATGATGATGATGATTTGTTTGCAAATTTTTTTCATATGGGTACTTCAGAAATTTGGGGAATCTCCTGTCACTATTATTTCCTTTAATGAAAATCGAGCTTATTTACTCCCTATTTTATCATTAGCTGTCTTACCTACATTACAAATGTTTCGGATGATGGTGTTATACATAAAAGAAGAGCAAGGAAAACATTACGTAGAGGTTGCATATGGAAAAGGCCTTTCATCAAGTTATATACTATGCATTCATTTATTCAAAAATATATCTATCCACTTCTTCCACCATTTAAAAACGATTTTTGTTTTCTTACTTTCTAATTTATTCATTTTAGAATTTGTTTTTAATATGGAAGGCATTATTCAATTTTTATTTAATAAGGCGTTTGTTTCACCTCCAGCTGCATTTATCATACTTGTTATGATTATTTTACCATTTTATGCTATTTTCCAAATAGTCTCATTCATGATGAATAGATGGAAAAAGCAATTGAAAGGAGTATCATTATGAAATCTATTTGGAAATCAAAACGCTTTTTAATCGGCTTTACTTATCTATTCATACTTATTTCAGCTAGTTTTATTTATAGTTGGTTCTTTAAAGATAACATCCCAAAACCTCCTCAGTTACTTTACAATGACAATAACGAATTACTTGGAAAGGCCCCCTTTCCGCCATCGTTAATTCCACCTTTTGGATCTGATCGTTTTGGAGAGTCTGTTTTCTTACAAATTGTAGAAGGAGCAAAATTCACTATTTTATTAGCCATGGCAATTAGCTTCTTTCGAATTTTATGCGGAACATGTATAGGAATCCTCTTAAGTTTATTTGCTCCAAAACTCAAAAGATTTTTCCAGTCATGCTCAGAAGTTTTTTATTATATTCCAACTCTATTTATCGCATTCATACTCATCACGCCCGTTAATATTATAATCACATCAAATGCTGATGGGGTAGATCCAAATATTTCATTTACGTTTTATCAAGTACTCGTACTTATTTTCGTCGCTCTGCCTACACTTTCTTTATACATATCCTCAGAGGTTGATGAATTTATGAAACAAGATTACATCTTAAGTTCACAATTACTGGGGGCTAGTCGTTTTCATATTATTAAAAAACACTTACGAGTCTTATTACTTGACCGCTTATTTGTATTATTTATGGAACATATCGTCCAAACACTCATACTCGTTATCCATTTAGCGCTGCTTAACATTGTAATTGGCGGCATACAAATGCGTGAACTCTATGACGGAGTGCTCAAACCTGTTTCTCTATCTAATGATTGGGCAGGTCTTATTGGATTAAATCGTAATGAAATGAATCTTTCATGGTGGATTATTTTTTATACTCTCGCTTCATTCTTTATTACGATTCTATTTATTAAGCTTATGACCATCGGGATTCAAGATGCACTGAAAGCAAGAGATTCGCAAATTGTAGCAATTCAAAACGTTCCAGATCATAAAAAATTTGTTAAACATAAAGATTCCTTTTCGTTTGCCAATAAAGTAAACCTTTAATCATTTCTCATTAATCAAGTATTAATTGGCATCGATATTAGTAGAAAATAAAGAAGATGATCCCTATTAAATACAGGGATCATCTTCTTATGCTGTCTAGCTTTTTTACATGTCCTTTGCTAGACTCATGCTTTTTATATTTAAAGTGAATTATTTGCAATCACAATTATGTTTTTTAAAATCAATTACCATACGCCCTTGAATTCTACCTTGTTCCATTTCTTCGAATACATTTTGTACTTTATCTAGAGAACAAGTTTGAACAACTGGCACTACTTTTCCTTCTGCCCCGAACATAAACGCCTCTTCCAAATCTTTACGAGTACCAACTAGAGAACCAACTACTTCAATTCCATCCAGTACAAGTCGTGGGATGTTTAAGTCCATTGTTTCTACTGGTAGCCCTACTGCAACTACTTTACCGCAAGCACGTACTGCATCAACTGCTGAGTTAAAGGCTACTTTAGAGACTGCTGTTACTACCGCAGCATAAGCGCCACCAAACTCCTCTTGCACAATTTTATCAGCAGGACCTTGAGAAATTGGATTGATAGTCATATCAGCACCAACTTCTTTCGCTAAGGCTAATTTGTCGTCATTAATGTCTACTGCGATTACCTTTGCACCAAATACATTTTTAGCATATTGGATAGCTAAGTTACCTAATCCACCGCAGCCATAGATTACAATAGGTTGACTAGGTTTAATATCTGATACTTTAATAGCTTTATATGTAGTTACACCAGCACAAGTAATTGATGATGCTTGAGCAGGATCTAATCCTTCTGGTACTTTTACCGCATAATCAGCTGTAACGATACATTGTTCAGCCATACCACCATCCACTGAATAACCAGCGTTTTTAACTTCACGGCAAAATGTTTCTCTACCAGTTACACAATATTCACAACGTCCACAAGATTGGAACATCCATGCAATACTTACACGGTCACCTATCTTTAGTGAAGTAACATCATCAGCTATTTTCGTAACAATACCTACACCCTCATGACCAAGAATACGGCCATCAGTGTTACCAAAATCATGATTCGCAACGTGTAAATCAGTGTGGCACACTCCACAATACTCTACATCTACTAACGCTTCACCTGAGTGTAACGGACGTAATTCTTTTTCAATCACTTCGATGTTTGCTTTGCTGTTTTTATTAACCACTACTGCTTTCATATGTGATCTCCCCTTTAGTGTTTTAGCATTTTAATGAGTTTATCTCACAACTACTTTCTTCACTACTTTGGCTAGTTATTGTACCAAATTTAAGTGTTCAATCATCATTACATCTTCATCATAACATGACACTTCATAAACAACTTGTGAAATTATGAACAATATTTGAATTATTACACAAATCGGTCTTTATTTTAAATTTTTAAAAATGAGAGTTTATCATTGACTATAAGTAAGTCACATATTTCTAAAACAAAATAAAGTAACAAACTTCTCACCGATAAAAAAGCTCTTCACTCAATATTTTCTACATGTAAACACTTAGTTTCACAGTAATATCCTTTGCCACCAACATAAACTTTTTCTATTTTATTTTTGCTATTGGTTGCTAATTTAACTAATATTTCAGAAGGCGAGTGTAGAGAATAACCTTGTTCAAATACATAGACTTCTTTTTTCAAGTAGTCCTGTTCATAAAGGTAGCAAGCTAATGCACCGTTCGAAGTTCCAGTCGCTGCTTCTTCATTGATGTCGTATAGCGGAGCAAAATTTCTGCATATAATTCGATTGTCATTAAAAGTATATAAATGCATCCCGACAACATTATAATACTTGCTGATTTCTTTAATTTTTTCAAAATTAGGTTGCAGTGCATATAATTGTATTTCGCTTTTTATAGGAATTAAAATATCTTTTAAGCCCGTGGAGACAATTTGAATTGGGTATTTATTGTCTATATCTTTACTATCAAAACAGTCGGTGAACTCATTTGGAGATACAACATCATAGAATATCGGTTTATTTTGTTCCATGAATATGATGTCATCTGTTATAGTAATAGTAAGAACACCGCTGTTCGTTTCAATCGTATAGCGATTCCTGAAAAGTTTATTTAAATGCATCAGTATCGCGAAAGAGCCAATTGTGGCATGACCACATAAATCAACTTCTTCTTTTGGAGTAAAATACTCAAATTTATAATCAGCAAGTTCAGATTCTGATATAAATGCGGTTTCCGCATAACCCAGTTGTTTGGCTATTTCCATTTTTTGAGTAGTGGTCAATGTATTTGTATTCTCAATAAATACCACTCCTGCTTTATTTCCGCCTTTATGATCCTTGCTAAATGCACTTGCAACATAAACAGATATTTTCATAAGACATCTTCCTCACTTATAGTAAATTATAGTATAGAAAGCACTACATATAAATTCCATTGGATAAATTATCCCTAAAATAAGAAACAAACTATTTTTAGCATTTGAACTCTCCAAAAATAGTTTGTCTACAGTCTGAAAGCTCTTCATTTGAAGAGCTTTTTTTATATTCGCTTCATCGAAATCGTTTCACGTATACTTTGTAAATTTTTTAGAGTTTCCTCTTGTCGCTGCAACGACAACCCTACATACAAAGTATCTAATAAGCTTAACTGTGCTAATCGTGATGAACTTGCTTCTGTGCGGAATTCAGTCTCACGTGTTGATGTATATAACGTTATATCAGCAAGTTGACTTAATGCTGATTTCTTATAGCTCGTAATCGCAATAATTTTGGCCCCTCTTGCTTTCGCTACTTCTAACGCTTCAAGTAATCCTTTATTGCTACCAGAATGAGAAATACCAATAACAACTGAATTTTCCGAGAGTAAACCTGCTCCCATAATTTGAAAATGCGAATCAGTATGAGCGATACAAGAAATACCCGTTCTCATAAACTTATGATACGCATCCATTGCAATAATACCAGAGCCACCATTTCCATAAAACTCAATTCGACTTGCTTCTTGTAAGGCTCGTACAGCCTGCTCAAGTGCCGTTTCATTAAGCAAATGTAAAGTATCTTGCAGTCCTGTAATATGCGAATGAAAAACTTTTTTAGCAACAGTTACCATACTATCTTCTGCTGATACCTCTTCATGGATATTTTGCATCGGTGTATGTACAATTTCACGAGCTAATGTAATCTTTAAATCTTGAAAACCTTGCAAACCAAGGTTTTTACATAAGCGGAATATCGTAGCTTCGGAACTATTCGTAACTTCAGCTAATTCTGTAATAGATTTATGTACAACATCTTGTGGATGTTTCAAAATATGTTCGGCAATACTTCGCAATTTCGGTGATAAACCATTTAACGAAGCCTGAATCTTTCCAATCCCACTTCTTGTACCAGGCATAGCATATCCTCCCCTTCCATCGTAGCTTTATCCTGTAAAAACCGATTAGTTAAACTAATCATCAGTGGGGATGGTCCCCCACTGATTAGAGTTTCACTTTATTGTACCTAATTATCGAAAGAAGAAAAACCTATATTAGGGATTACTATAAATTTTAATTGCTCCTATGTATTCTGTCATACGATATAACAGAATTATTCATGCTTATGAATAATTCTCTCCATGTTTCACTGCGTATAATGCGGCTTGCGTACGATCATCCACTTCCAATTTAGCTAAAACGTTTGAAACGTGTGTTTTCACAGTTTGTTCTGTAATATGAAGTTCTGCTGCAATCTCCTTGTTGCTTCTTCCTTTCGCAATTTCGCGAAGTACCTCTTGCTCTCTTTTCGTTAACATTGAAAAAGGATTTTCTACTTCCTTCTTTACTGCAGAACGCCCCATTAATGCAGGTGTTACTTTCGGGTGAAAATTCGCATTTCCTTGATGTACTGCAATAATAGAAGCGACAAGTTGCTCAGGTTGTACTTCTTTTAATTGATAACCATCTGCTCCAGCTTCAAGTGCTGGTATAACATAATCTTGCTCTGAAAAACTACTTAATATAAGTACCTTTATTGTCTCATCATATTGCTTTAGACGTTTTGTTGCCTCAATTCCATCCATTTTCGGCATCGATACATCCATTAGTACGACATCTGGTCTTTCTTTTTGCACGAAATGTAATGCCTCTTCGCCATTTTCCGCTTCCCCAATAATTTCAAATTCTTCTCTCGTTTTCAAAAAGAATACAAGTCCTCTTCGAACGATATGATGATCCTCAACTAGTAGCAGTTTAATCTTCAACCTTATTCTCCCCTTCAAATCGGCAATTGAATTTCTATTTTTGTACCCTTTTTCAGCTCTGTTATAATTTGAAACGATCCCTTCATTAACTGAATACGTTCCTTCATACTTTTCAGGCCAAGTGCTGATTCCCTTACATGTTCTTGTATAAATCCTATTCCATTGTCTTCTATGTAAAAATGTAACTGGTTATTTTCTATTTTCAAAAGAATATGTACCTTTTCACACGAAGCATGCTTTTTACAATTATGTAGCGCCTCTTGGCTAATACGCCATAAAACTTCTTCTATTTCATCCCCAATTGAAACCATCCCATCAATTCGAACTTCCACTTGAACTCCTAATAACTTCCCGTAATTTTGAATTGCTTCTGCTAATCCTTTCTCCAATCCTTCAGGTCTTAATTGCCAAATTAATAGCGTCATCTCTTGTAATGCTTCTTGTGATAATTCCCCAATATAACTTAACATCTCTTGCAATTCTCTATCTTGCGTCATATTCAGAGTACCTTTCGCCGTTAGCATAATAGAAAATAACAATTGTTTTACTGAATCATGTAAATCACGTGCAAGGCGATTTCTTTCCGCTACCACTACATATTTACGTTCTTTCTCAACTAATTGAATACGTTGTATTGTCGTTCCAATTTGAAATGCAATTGATTCTAATAATGCTAACTCTTCCTCAGAAAAATGAGTCTTATGAGGTGCAGCCACATTTAGTAGACCAAATTTTTCTGATCCAGACCTAAGCGGAATTGTCGCATGATGTGTAACATCTTCTGTCTCTCCCCAATTACATTCAATTGCATCTTCTATTCGCTTACATTCAATAATATTAGTCGCTTTTTCCAATCTCCCATTCACAAAACGTTCTACACACCAACAGTTTCCTTCACACATCGGCTTCTTCTTTTGCCACGTAAGAGCCTCTGGTAAATTTTCGTCTACAAGCATGCTGTGCTTTCCACTTTCATCAATAAAGAATATCCACCCTGTTTGTAAATTCATTACTTGTAACAATGTATGCAACACTTTTTCCAACATATGCTGTAAGTTTGTTGCTTCATTTAATAATTCAGCAATTTCTTTTAATGCTTCTAAACGACGCATCTCTTTTTCTTCAAAGTTCATTCTCATCACCAACTACAATTATAACATTAAGAAATTTCTAAATTCTATAAATAAAAAAAGAACCGAATTCCTTCAGCCCTTTCTTTATATCAATCATTTTATTATTGTTATTCTATCCAATGTTGGAAGCAGAATTTTTGTTAACAAACGATTCTACTTTAGCTGTCCGATAAAGATTGTCCACCATGGATATGCTGTAAACCTTCAGTAGTAACAACCATATTCGCTGCTGGCATTTGCACTTGATTCTTATGGAACATAGACATTAATTCAAATCTTACTTGTCTAGAAGTTTCAAAATAATCTTCTGGCTTTATTAAACCTGTAATACAAAATTCATAGCCAACATATTTCAAGTTAGGATTTAAGTCTGTAACACCGACGTATTTAAATGGTTCAACAGCCTCATCCTCTACTCTATAAAGAGTTTGATTCAATTCTTCATTACATATAATACATACTTCTTCTAACAATTCCTTCACTCTTGTTGGATCTTCCTGATAACTTACCGTGATGCGTTCAATTACACGCATCCATCCTTTATTAAAATTTTGTATCGTTCTAATCTCTCCGTGCGGGATGGTAAGTAGTTTTCCTGACCATTCACGAATTTGCATAAAACGAATACTAATCTCTTCAATAGTTCCTGAATTTGTTCCGTTAAAAGTTACAAAATCACCAACCCGAAACTCTTTGTCCGCTAATCTTGCAAAGCCTAATATAACATCTTTTAGCATCTGTTGTGCAGCAAAACCGATGACAACTCCAGCTATCCCTGCACCTGCAATAATACTTTTTATATCTACAAATTGGCTAATTAAATATATGATAAGACTGATGATAATGATATATCTAAAAATAGATCGAATTACACTTTGAATCGTCTGCTCTACCTCTTCATCAAAAAAGCTTGATTTCCTAAAAAACCAATCAATAATACGGTTTATTACAAAAGAAATAATGATTAAAACTAAAGCAAATAGTAAAAATCTTAAAAGTAAAAACTCTCTTACATAATTAAAAAATTCTTCAGTATACGTTAATAAGCTCATTTAACCACTTCCTTACTAATTAAAAAATTCATAATCGCCTAAGTTTGTTCCAGAAAAATCTATTATCCTAATCTAAAATGCCACTATCCTTACTATGTATTTTGACTCTATTACTAATTCACCTTAAACAGTATGTCTAGGTGTTCTTTTTCCTTTCCCTTTAAATATACCCTTTTTAATAACCTAAGGGGGGAGCAAATCGTGAAATTTTTTTATACGTTAAAACTTTATTCATCTCATTACGATTTCAACTCATTTATTCATTAACTACGTAAAAAAAGAGCTGAATTTATCAGCTCTTTTATTCAATATTAATTGTTGTCTTACTACTTTTTTCTTCTTTCAATTTTGGCAATTCAATTGTCAATACGCCATCTTTATAATTTGCTTTAACATTTTCTTCCTCAACTTGTTTAAAATTAAAGCGTCGAGTTACAGAACCTATAGAACGTTCTTTACGAATATATGTGCCATTCTCGTCTTTTTCTTCTACTTCATTATGATTCGTTGCTTGGATCGTTAATATATCTTGTTCAAAATCAACTTGAATGTTTTCTTTTTGAAAACCTGGTAAATCTGCTTTCACAGTATATTTACCAGATTGCTCATGAACATCTACTTTAAAAGTATCCATGTTCAGTGGCTTAAAGAAAGCATCTGTCATCCCTTCTAATAAAGAAGGCCCAAAATCAAAAATGCCATTTTGACGTTTTGTTATCTCTGGAAATAAATTACGCATATTTTTTCCTCCTTATTATTTATGAATGAAAGATTATCTCTTTCTGCCTTTATTATAACATTTGGTCAAAAAAGGTCAAAGTTTTTGTTTGACCTTTTTTGATGTATATTTTACCAAATAAAACAAATAAGTTATATGTCATCTCTCCCCTTATAAAGAGGAATATATCTACATAATAACGAATAGTTTATTTGCTCTTATTTTTTCTTACGGAGGTTACATACAATGGGATATATTGAAGAACTTAGAAAAGTTGTCGGATCAAGACCACTCAATCTAGCAGGAGTTGCTGTAGCTGTTTTCAATGAACAAGGACAAATAAAAGAGACCTTTTTTAAAGGCCTCTTTTTTCACTTCACTTCTGCATGTAAGCATGACTTAAAATGTCCAAGTGCATATTCATGCCCTTGTGCATTAAAAGATGCAACCGCCTTTTCATAAACAACAATTTTAAACCCTTTATTATAAGCATCTACTGCTGTATGAAGAACACAAATATCGGTACAAACACCTACAAGATGAACTTCTTCTATTCCTCTTTCTCTTAGCTTCATATCTAAATCCGTTCCAGCAAATGCACTATACCGTGTTTTATCCATATAATATACATTCTCTGCATTTTTATATGTTTCGTACACATCTTGTAATTCACCAAACAAATCTCTTCCACTTGTACCAGCTATATTATGGGGCGGGAATAACTTTGATTCTGGATGATATACATCATTTTCTTCATGTTTATCAATAGCAAAGACAACGTAATCTCCATTTTCAATATATTGCTTCGTTATATGTACAATTTCCTTCTCAATTTCCTGTCCTGGTTTCCCGCAAGTTAAAGCCCCCTTTTCCGCTACAAAATCATATGTATAATCAATATTAATAAGAGCTCGTTTCATAACCACTATCTCTCCTTCTTCTGTTTCACAGTAAACAATAGAAAATTTGTTATTACGACATCGTATGTACTATTCGACATTTCAAATGAAATACCTACATTTTTCTTCTGAAACTTACCTTAGTCCGAGTTTATCATATAATAGATAAACAATGGTAAAACAAATAACTCCTATTAACAAGTCATGAATTTGATAATTGAGCGTTATTTGCATAAACTCTTGTATCGTAAACCAAATTACTGCCATCATTAGGCTAATCAAAATGATACGAATACACCAATTCACGTATTCAACCTCTTTCTCTGTCATAGTAGTAACAAGTGATTACTTCCTATTTAATCGTATTAGAAAATGAAATAAGTTATTCACTCTTGCACACTCTAGTCCAAACAAAAAAGTACACTACTTTTTGAGTAATGTACTTTTTATTCTTATTAAGACGCAGGTTTTGTCTCAAATGTTGCTTGATTAAAACTAATAACCTTTCCTTTCGGATCATTGTTTTCATACTGAACTGCAGTAATTGTATGACTACCTGTTTCCAGCGTTTTTTCTTTTAACTGCACTGTTGTCTGCGTTGTACTAGTTACTTGATGTTTATCTGTATACATTTGATCTACAAATACGAATGTTTCTTTATCACTTTGAAAATTAGAAAGTTCTAATTCAACTTGCTGAATTAACGTATCCTTTTTGATGAATACAGTCGGTATATTGCCGTTTTCAGAAGTACCATCTGGAGTAATAACTTTTACTTTCCCTTCTCCAATTGACATTGCTCCTTCAGGAAATACAACCATATTCTCATCACTTGCGTTTACAACTTGTTCTTCCTGTTTTGATTGCGCGTCCTCTTTTTCCTGTGGAGCACCGCAACCAACTAATAACAATACAGACAATCCAGTGATTATGAATTTTTTCAAAATTCATCCCCCCTGTAACTTCATTATAATTTATTATACAAAAATAACTTTTAAATTTTGAGACTACATTCAACACTTTCATGAACAAATAGAATCCTGCTCACGATTAATGTATCATACTTTCCTTAATAGAACATTAATTTTTTTTATGAAATAAATAGTAATTCCCTCTTATCTATCATTTTAGCCCAACATATGAATTACATACCCTCAAAAATAAAAAGACATTGTTAATTCAATGTCTTTTCTATACAGCAATTAAAAAACAAACGTTGTAATCTCATCTACTTCTTTTCTTGGAAGTTTCTTCGGTTTATCTTTCGGAAATCCGAGTGAAATAACCATATTTATTTGTTTTTCAGGCTCAATTTGTAAATATTGGCGCAGTTCATCTTGAGCTAGCAATACTGGCCCTGTCATTGGACAAGTACCAAGTCCCTTTGCATGTGCAGCTAACATTAAGTTTTGTGCCGCTAAACAGCTACTCTTAATGCCTTCTTCTTCCCAAACTGAATCTGGAACAAAAGCAATTGGATCAAATATCTTTTCACGGAACTTTGATTCATATGGTGTTGCCAAACATACGATTAATACTGGTGCCTCCGAGAAAGCTGTTGCATATGGTCCGAAAGAACGTGTAAGTAATTTCCCTGCTTTCTCTTCTCCATTTTCTGCTGCTTTTGCCGCAAGTTTATGTAATGCATCCCACGTCATTTGTTCAATTTCTTTAATCTTCTCTCGATTCATGATAACTAAGAATTCCCACGTTTGTGAATTCGTATCACTTGGTGCGTAACGAGCACAATCAATTATTTCTTTTATATCATTAGTAGATACTTCTTGATCTGTAAACTTTCTAACACTTCGTCTTCCGTGAATTACTTCTTTAAAATCTTCATAATTCATATATTAAATCCCCTTTTTACAGCGTTTTCAAAACTTGTCCTATGCTTGAATTATATCATGAAAAAAAGCTGGAAGAATACCAGCTTTTTTCTTCATGATTAATTTGTCACTTTCAACAAACGAATACTCTCTTCGTATGCAGCTTGTAGTTTTTTCGTAATTGTTCCTCTTTCACCAGCCCCGAACTGTTCATCACCAATTTGAACGACTGGGAATATTTCAAGTGGCGTCGCTGTAAAGAAGCACTCCTCAGCCTCATATACTTCTTGTAATGAAAACTCTCGCTCCTCTACATCGATATGTAACTCTTTCGCTAATGTAATTACATAGTGACGTGTAATACCATGTAAAATGAAATGATCCGCTGGATGTGTAATCAACTTATTATTCTTCACGATAAAGAAATTGGAATGACACCCTTCAGTCACAATACCATCTCGTACTAATATTGCTTCTTGATACCCTTGTTCATTTATTTTGTTTTTGATCATGATATTAGGAAGCAAATTTAAAGATTTTATATGGCAAAACTTCCACCTGATGTCCTCTTCTACTGTCACCTTAATCCCTGCCTCCATTGAAGCAACTGGTCTTGGGAACGAAACAAGATTTGCAAAATATGTCGGTTGTAAATCTGATTCATATAAATGATTGCGCGGTTGTGCACCTCTTGATATTTGTAAATATACATTCCCATCTTCTTGAAATTGATTTTTTTCAATCATTTGATATAACTCTTCTACTAATTCTTCCTTCGTAAATGGTGGAATTAGTTTTATTTCTGCCATAGAGTTAAAGAATCGTTCCAAATGTAAATCTAATAAATGAGGCTTGCCATCGTATAGTCTAAATACTTCATAAATCCCATCACCAAATTGGAAGCCTCGCTCTTCTAATGCTACCATCGGCTGTTCTTCTTTCGTATTAATCATTCTCCCATTAAACAAGATCCAATCTTTATGAATAGCTTTCATTCTTCCCCACTCCTTTATCACATGATTGATTTTATTGTACAACTTATGACACCCTGAAAGAAGGAATTTTCTGTATTTTTACAAACTAAAAATACATCACTTCGTAAAAGTGATGTATTTTATCATTTATTTAAGGAAATATTTTTCAATATCATCTAACATAAGGTTCGCAGCTTTAATACCGCCTGCTGTATTCCAAATTACCTCATCTACTTGGAATACTTTATTATTTTTAGAAGCCTGTAGTTGCTTAAAGAGTGGATCTTCTGTCCATTCCTTCGCTAACGAATTTCCTTCATTATTCTTATCTGCATCTTTATCAGACGTGAAATAGAATAAGTAGTCTCCGTCCATATTTGGAATCTGCTCTTTTGTAATTCCTTTTATCGCAAAATCATCTTTATCTTGTAATGGTGGTCGTTTAAATCCAATATCATTTAAAACAACGCCCGAGAATGAGTTTTTTTGATAAATACGAACATCACCTGGCACGAAACGAATAATAGAAACTTTAGAATTCAATTTATCGCCCAACTTCTCTTTCATTCCTTCAATGCGTTTTTTATAATCATCAAGAGCTTTTTGCCCTTCTTTTTCTTTATTTACAGCTTTTGTATAAAGTGTAAAGTTTTCTTTCCAATCACCGCGTAATGTTTCTGCATAAACAGTTGGTGCGATTTCTTTTAGCTGATCATATATTTTTTCATGACGCATTTTATTTCCGATAATTAAATCTGGCTTAAGCTTCATTACAGCCTCTAAATTAATATCACGTTCAGTTCCTACAACTTCCGTGTTTTTTAACTCTTTCGCTAAATGAGGATACCATTCATCACTAGCACGTGGTTTCGTAGTCCCCACTGGCGTTACGCCCACAGCTAGGAGAGCCTCTGCGCCTTCATTTGTTAAAACAACAACTTTTTTAGGTGTACCATTTACTGTCGTTTCACCCATTGCATGCTTTACCGTATATGAATCTTTTGCTTTCGCTGATATATTATTTTCTTTTTTCTCTTCTTTACTACATCCTGCAATTACAACCATGAGTATCATAATGCAGAACATAATTAGTTTTTTAGTATGTATCATATGTCCTCCCTAGATGAAATCGATTATCATTAACATTTAAAGATTAATGTATCTTACATACATTGTCAATGTATATCAGAAAACTTTTTTAATATATACTATTTAGATTCTATCCGCTTTTCTAATGTTTCTTTTTAAAACATAGTGCATAAGTATGAAAAAAAATGTTGTTATTAAAATGCGTACCCTTGTTATACATAACAAGGATACGCATCCATATTGCACTATCATTTTAATTCCTAATATTGAGTATACTTAATATACGCTGAGTCATTATATACCCACTGATTTCCCCCAAGGTTTAACCAACCATTTTCATTTATATATACTAAATAAGATTCTGGAGAATTTAATTGGCGGATAACTGCAAATGTAGTTGATGGACCACTTCTTAAATTTACATTCATCCCTTGTATATATGCAACCCCAATCGGGCTTCCATCACTATTGCTTGTCTTTACAAAATTAATGTAAGAAGAATCATTATACACCCATTGTCCATTCCCCAAATCTAGCCATCCATTACTTTCTTGATATACAACGTAAGATTCTGGAGAATTTAATTGACGAATAACTGAGGAAGAAGTTGATGGACCATTTCTTAAATTTACATTTTTCCCAAGAACATAAGCGATTCCCTTCGTTTGAGGTGTCGGTTGTGGGTTAGGAGGTTGTGGATTTGGAGTTACTCCAAAAATAGCTGCTATTCCATTTGCATACGCTTGACTTAGATCTTCAATAAATTGTGGATTTTTTAATAAATTTGCATCAAAAGCTGTATCAATAAAAGCAGTCTCAGTTAAAATTGCATCCATTGCGGTTTCTCTTAATACCGCATAATTTTCTTTTTTTGCTCCTCGATCACGAAGACCATATTTTGTTAATACAGGATTGACAGCTGTATGCATTTTTTGTTGCTTTGCATATGCAGTGCTGCTATTGGATAACGCATTATAAATATAACTTTCAAAACCTGTACCCCCGCCGCTATTAATATGAAATGAAATAAAATAATCCGCACTGAAAGCATTAGCAATATTAGCACGTTCAGATAAAGAAATAAACACATCACTATCACGTGTCATTTTAATTGTAATTGGGTAATTTACCGTTAAAATGTCTCGAACGCGTCTAGCAATTTGAAGTGTTAAGTTTTTTTCTACTAAACCATTACCAACAGCACCAGAATCATATCCACCGTGCCCTGCGTCTATAACAAGTTTCATTTTATTGCCCCGCCCCTTTCTTGTAATATGTTTGCATTTCTACTCGTCCTATTTTATGTGAAATGTACAAGTTCTGTTACAATTGCAAATAAAAAACCGCCTTATGTAAGGCGGTTTCTATCATCTTGCTTTAACCAATTTAAAATAAATATATACGATTGATAGTGAACATAACGTATGCAAAATAAAATAAATAAAAGTGCTATTCCAACACCACTATAAAGTAAACCGAACTTTAAAAAAACATTTACAAGTGGTGGAAAGTTTATTAGATTTTGTAATGTACTAAGCATACAAAACATAATGAAAAAGACAGGGACGTATTGTAATTCATACGGCTTTTTTTTCTTAATCATTCTTTTCCGAATGATTATATGACATAATTCTGCTACTATAAAGCACCCTCCAATTAATACAAGACCAGAAGTCATCGTCATACATCCACCTGCCTTATATTTATTGTATCGCATAAATAATCATCGTTATATTTTCTTTACATACTCTTCATCTTCTGAAGTAAAACCAAAACTCTCTATGAAAGACTTCGCCTTTTCTGTTAATTTCTCTTGTAGCACTTTTATTTCTTTCACATTTCTTTGTTTCATCATTTCTTCAAATGTAAAATACGTATTTGTACCATAACCGTAACCTTGGTAATCAAAATGAATAATTAGCTGTGATAAAACAGCCCGTTCCTCTTGTACACTATAATCTATTACACCAATATATGTATCATCAACTTTCACACAGTACTGTACCTTTTTCTCACCTAAACTATGCGATTTAAACATTTCTTTAACAACGCTTTCATTTTCTACAGTAACTTTCTCAAACGTAATCATATGTTGTCCATCCTTTTACTATTATTGTATCAATAATACTTCCTATTTATGAAAAAAACCTTAAGACCGTATGCGATCTTAAGGTTTTTCTAATTAAACTAAGCTATACGCACGTTTTGTTTCTTCATGGAACTTATTCGTATCGTATTTATGCTCAACATAAATTTGGTGCCATACCATAAACGCAAGTACAGTCCAAATTTTACGGCTATAATCGCCTTTATCTGCACAATGTGCTTCCAGTAAGTTTAATACATACTGTTTGTCGATTAAATGCTCTGTCTTACTTTCGTTTATAATATTTATAGCCCAATCATGCATTTCGTCTTTTAACCAGTGACGAATTGGTACTGGGAATCCAAGTTTTTTACGATCTAATACGTGATCTGGAACGATTCCGCGTGCTGCTTCACGTAAAATAGCTTTCGTAGTTCCGTTAGCAATCTTAAATTCAGTTGGAATTTTAGATGCAACATCGAATACTTCTTTATCTAAGAACGGTACACGAAGTTCTAATGAGTTTGCCATTGTCATTTTATCAGCTTTTAATAAAATGTCACCGCGTAACCATGTGAACATGTCAATGTACTGCATTTTACTTACATCATCATAATCTTTAATCTCGTTATACAATGGTTTCGTGATATCCATATAGTTAACACTTTCATTGTAATACTTCATTAATTCAGCTTTTTCTTCTTCACGGAAGATTTTAGCATTTCCATAGTAACGCTCTTCAATTGGTGTACATCCACGCTCTAGGAAGCTCTTACCTTTAAATCCTTCTTTAAGAGCACCACTTAATGCTTTTAGAACGCTCTTACCTGGGCTAGGAATGTAAGAGAACATTTTTAGTGAATTTGGCTCACGGTAAATGTTATAACCACCAAATAGCTCGTCTGCGCCTTCACCAGAAAGAACAACTGTTACATGTTTACGTGCTTCTTTCGCAACGAAGTACAATGGTACAGCTGCTGGATCAGCTAAAGGATCATCCATATGCCAAATGATTTTTGGGAACTCATCCATAAATTCTTTCGCTGAAATGAATACGTTATGGTTTTTAACGCCTAATTTCTCAGCAGTTTCTTTCGCAACATCAACTTCACTGAAACCACGTTGCTCAAAACCAACAGAGAATGTTAAAAGATTTGGATTCATTTCTCTTGCGATAGAAGCGATGATAGATGAATCGATACCACCAGATAAGAATGAACCTACTGGTACATCACTACGCATATGCACTTTTACTGAATCATATAACACATCACGAATTGCTTGGATATGCTCCTCTTTCGTTGCACTTGAAGCGTTGAAATAAGGTTTCCAGTAGCGATGGATTTCCATCTCTTTACCGATTTCTTTTACGAAATAATGACCAGGCTCGATTTTATTAACATCAATTGTTAAAGTTTCTGGCTCTGGACCATATTGGTACGTAAAGTAATGTTGTAGTGACGTTGGATTAACGCCTTTATCTTCCATCACATGCATAATACTTTTCTTCTCAGATGCGAAGAATGTAGTATCACCTTGTTGTGCGATGTATAAAGGTTTAATACCGAAGTGGTCACGTGCACCGAAAAGTTTCTTTTCTTCACGATCCCAAATCATAAATGCAAACATACCACGAAGGTAATCTACACATTTTTCTTTCATATGTGCATACAATGCAATGATAACTTCTGTATCAGATTGCGTTGCAAACGTTGCACCTTTTTCAAGTAACATTTCACGTAATTCTACATAGTTGTAAATTTCACCATTAAAAATAATTACATATCGATCATTTTCATAAGTTAGCGGCTGATGTCCTGCCTCTAAGTCAATGATGCTTAAACGGCGGAAGCCAAATTGTACATGTTCATCACGAAAATATCCTTCGTCATCTGGACCACGGTGGAAAATCATCGTGTTCATATTTTCAAATTGATGTTTTTCTGTTTCTGAAAACTCTCTAGGGTTTTCACATAAACATCCTACAAAACCACACATACTTCTTACCCTCTTTCAGTTTTCATTCTGTCTCTATACTACTATATCAACCCTATTTATACTAGCATAATCAACTGAATATGGCGACCAAAAACTATAAAAAAATCACTCCATTTCACATTTTTAACAATTTTTTATGAAAACATGAAAACTAGGCACTCACCTTTCTCCGCTTTTGTCATATGATATTGCAAATTGATTTCTAGGAGGGAATACCATGAGTGAAGAAAAAAAAGATTCTTCTCGCCCACCGGTTCGTAATTACTTAAAGCAAATTGATGATTTCTTCGAGCAAACACCTCTTCGCAATGTAATCGCTGATTTAAATCATTTTTTCCAAAAAGGAAACCGTTTATTAACATTCCCTGTAGATTTATATGAAGTTGGTGAAGAACTCGTTGTTACAGCTGAACTACCAGGTATACAAAAAGAACAAATCCAAATTGAAATACAAAGTGAATACTTAAAAGTCTCTGTAAAAGAAGAGATACTTGAAGAGGAAGAAGAACAAACATCCCATAACTATTATCGCCGAGAACGTTCCATTTCAGAAGCATCAAGATTGATTAAATTGCCGTATTCAATTAATAAAAAAGCGGCAAAAGCTTCTTATCAAAACGGCGTATTAGAAATTCGGGCGCCGAAACTTCCCCAGCAACATGACATTTTATCGATAGACTAATGCAAAAAAATAAGGGTGCTATGCACCCTTATTTTTAACCCACTAATCGCTTCATATCACGTATAATGTCTTCGTATGGCGTATTACTAATGCCACTATACTTTTTCATTACTTTTCCGTTTTGATCAATTAAATAAAATGATGTACCATGCATGACCTGACCGTTCTCCGGCTTATCTACAAGTGATTGGAAATTATCTTTTGAAAACTTTGTAATATCTTCTAACGAATACCCCGTTAATAAATTCCAGTTACTAGTATCCTCTGTAAACTTTTGAATAAAAGCTTTCAGATTTTCTGGCTTATCGAGGTCTGGATCTACACTAAATGAAACAAACTGAACGTCTAATTTCTCTTCTTTTGCCATCTTTTGAAGCTTGGCCATATTTGCAGTCATTGGTGGACAAACTGTCTGACAATTTGTGAACATAAAATCTGCAACCCAAACTTTCCCTTTTAAATCTTTTGTACCAAATTGCTTTCCATCTTGATTTGTAAATTGGAAGGTTTCTAAATCCCAATTTAATGGTTTACGAAGCTTTGAACCTGATTCACTACATCCAGCAAGTACAAAGAGACAAAATACAACCATAAGACCAATTATTTTTTGATAACGCTTCATTTATAAACCTCTTTTCTCTATCCTAAATTTAAATAGGTTATGTTTATAATAACAAAAGTTAACACTACGAGAAAATTGTTTACTACATTTGTTCACGAAATCGTACGAATTTACGTATGTTACTTCTTTATTTCAAGCGAATTACTAGACAAAATATATTTTTTTACTATTATTTCTATAAATAAAAGTGATAAAACTAATTTTATTGTTACTTTTGTAAATACCTCTCCCTATTTTTTAACAATTCCTTAAACATTAATCCATGTTTTACACTGTATTCCTTAACAACATTTCGGTACAATACAAATACAACGATTTTAAATGAGGTGATGTTCATGGCAAAGCGCTATGAAAATATGGATAATGTTAGTACAAAAAAATCAATTCGCTCTTTTTTACGCTGGCGTAAAGAACGAAAGCAAAACAAAAAAGATTTTTCTTTCTTAGTAGAACAATCACCCGTTAAACAAAGTGCATTTTTGCAAAGTAATGTTGAAAAAACGACTATCACATGGATTGGGCATTCCACTTTTCTTATCCAAACGAATGGACTTAATATATTAACAGATCCAGTATGGGCTAATAAATTAAAGCTAGTTCCAAGACTTACAGAACCTGGACTCTCTATAGAAGCACTACCTAAAATTGATATTGTCCTTATTTCACATGGTCATTATGATCATTTAGATTTTTCAACTCTTCGTCAGTTGAATGATGATGTTCTATATCTTGTACCTATTGGATTAAAAAAATTATTTACTCGTAAGAAATTTAAACATGTAGAAGAGTATAAATGGTGGGAAAGTACGATAATGAACGAAGTTTCTTTTCACTTCGTACCTGCTCAGCACTGGACGAGAAGATTCTTATTTGATATGAATACGTCTCACTGGGGTGGATGGATTATTGATAATGAAACGACTATGGAAACCATATATTTTTGTGGTGACAGTGGCTATTTCCAAGGTTTCAAAGAAATTGGTGAACGCTTTTTAATTGATATTGCTCTTATGCCCATTGGCGCTTATGAACCAGAATGGTTTATGAAAGTATCTCATGTTTCACCTGAAGAGGCCGTGCAAGCTTATTTAGATTTAAACGCTACGCATTTTATACCAATGCATTACGGAGCTTTTGCACTCGCCGATGAAACACCTCGTGAAGCAATAACTAGACTTCGAAATAATTGGAATTTGCGCATGTTACCGTGGGAACAACTGCATGTACTCTTTTTAGGTCAAACTTTTATTTATAGTAACGCAACAAATAATAAGCAAATAAACGAAAAAATTGAAACTTTACATGTGTAACGTAATGACTGATTTTCTATATCCAACATATAATATAGAAAATCCTATAGTGAAAATTTAATTAGTGGGTTTTCTTCATCCCCACTGATTATTTGCCTTCACCAATCAAGCTTTTACGGGCAGCCCGCTACCTAACCTCTTTGCTCCAGCTAAATTTGAGGTAGAGAGTTTTACTGTCCGCAAATAGCGGGATAAAGGGTGTTTTCTATGAATGAATATTTACAGACTCGCTATATCATTAGCGGTAGTGCCTGTGTAGCTCTTCTTATTTCTTACTTTCTATTTACATAAAAAAGCTACTTGAAATATATTTTCAAGTAGCTTTTTTATTACTCTGCTAAATACATAAATCCGATTGCGCCCGGACCTGTATGAGTACTAATAATAGGCGTTGTATAGAAAATTTCTGATTGAGCAAATCCACTCACTTTTTCAACCGCCGCTTTCATACTTTCAGCTAAAGGAATTGCTTTCGCATGCGGAATTGCAACAGCTTTTACGACTTTTCCAGCCGTATCTTGCTCAAATAACTTAGCTAATGTTTTTACAATTTGGCCTTGGCTACGAACTTTCGTTACAGGATTATAAACACCGTCTTCAAGACTAGCAATTGGCTTTATATTAAGTAGCGAACCGATAAACGCTTTTCCTTTACCGATACGTCCACCCTTCACTAAGTTTTCTAATGTATCCACTACTACATATAAACGAGTATTCTTTCTTACTTCATCTACACGTTTTAAAATTTCTTCTAGTGAGCGTCCGTCATTTGCCATTTTTGCAGCTTCAATTACTTGATATGCTAAAGCATGTGTAATAAATTGAGAATCAACAACTGTTACTTTTGTATCAGTCATTGATGCAGCGCTATTTGCAGTTGCTACAGTACCGCTCATTCCACTTGTCATATGGATAGAAAGGACTTCGCTTCCATCTTCCCCTAGCTTGTCATACATTTCTACAAATGTACCCATAGCTGGTTGTGATGTTTTTGGTAATTCCTCTGATTTAATCATTTCTTCAATAAATTCGTCAGGTTGTAAATCAACGCGATCTAAATATGTTTGTCCATTTACAGAGATTGATAATGGTAAAACATGAATGTCATACTTTTCGATTACGTCTTGTGATAAATCTGCCGTTGAATCTGTTACAATTTTAATTTTTTGCATACTATACTTCTTCCCTTTCCAATACGCTCTCCTTGTTATTATACTAGTATTCCCATTGCTTTCAACAATTTGGAACGAAATTTCATCAAATTAATTATATTTTCATATCTAAAATGAAAAAGACAGAGTTTACTAACCCTGTCCGTACTTCGTATCATGCATTTTTTTCAAGGGTATTTGTTTTATATACATTTAAATAATCATTCCACTTCAAACAATTTTGTAAATATTCACGGAAAGAATACGAAAATCTTGGGTGTTTTTGTTTTTGAATTTTTGCAATAAATAATTGAAGACGAGACTGAATTAGAAACGATAATGGATGCTGTGCCTGTAGGACAGGGATTTCAAATATTTTAATGCAATCCCCTGTTGAATGAGTGAAATAAAAACTTTTCGTAATCACAATATCAATCCTCTTTTTCATTGGATTTTTGAACTTCCTCTACTTTGCGCTGTAACACGTTGTTTAAAGTGGAGTAAAATCAGACTTATATGATTTCTGTAGTCCTTATGGCTAGAAGATTTATACTCTATTCATCTCCACCTAATTCACCTTCCCGTTCTAAATATCTCTGAGACGGGAATCTCATTATCCATCAATTGTTTAATACATTTAGTATAAGCTTATAAAAGCGCAAAGTTTGTCTAAATTTTGGAGATTCTATAATTTTTTTCTTCTATATATTGTATACGTTTATAGCTATAGTATAACAAATAAATAAAAAAGTGCCTTTATAACGAGGCACTTTTCGACTGCATTTCTTCTCTTTTCTTTTTCCTCTTACTAACAACCTTTGATAACGCAATACTTACTTCATAAATACAAATAAGCGGCACTGCAACTAAACTATGAGATAAAAAGTCTGGCGGTGATATACAAGATGCAATGATAATTAATGCTACGTAAGCATACCTTCTTATTTTTATTAAAAATTCCGCCGTAAGTATTCCAATACTAGTTAAAAACATTACAACGACTGGCAATTCAAAAATCACAGCAAATGGAACTGTTAAATTAAGTACAAAATGAAAATACTTTTCTGTCGTAAACATCGTATTAAACATTTCATTACCTATCGTAGTTAAAAAGTGAAATAGAAACGGCATTACAATAAAGTATCCAAAACATAAACCTGCGATAAATAATATAGACAATACCGGTATATACATTATTGTCATCTTTTGTTCATTTGGATGTAAACCCGGTTTTACAAATAACCAAATTTGTATAGCAGCAAAAGGAATTGTACAAACGATAGCAAATACTGTAGCAATCGAGAAAAAAATCCACAATACATCACTTGGACCGAGAACAGTTAATTTCATTGGTAAATCTTTTACAAGCCAAAAATAAATATCCTTTGTAAAAGTAAATCCAATAATTAAAAATAGTACAAAGGATAACACCGTATATATTACTCTTTTTCGAAGCTCAACAATATGTTCTACTACGCTCATTTCCCGATTTTCCATCTCGTTCACCACACTTTATTTATCCATTACAAGGAAAATACACTACATTTTTTCTTTCTTTTCCTTTTCTTGAAATGCGTCATCTGTCAATTCTTTCGTTGATTTTTTAAACTCTTTTAACGTTTCCCCTAAAGCCTTCCCGATTTCCGGCAATTTTTTAGGTCCAAATAAAATGAGTACTGCTACTAAAATTAAAATTAACCCTGGAAAGCCAATATTTGAAAACATTTCCCCATCCCCTTTATTAGTAGTTTCCTTGTCCTACTATTACATAATTTTATTTTGTCAAAAAAGTTTGAAAACGTCAACAAATCCATTGTCTTTTGTCAAAAAAATTCAAAAATATAATCAATTATACAAATTTCATTTTCTATTGCTCTTGTGTATGATATGGTAAGGGAAATGACATATTATTTTATGATAGTAGAAAGGATTTGCATTATGACTGAAAAAATGACACGAATGACCCAATTTGTAAAAGAAGAAATTGCAAATGCAATTACACATGGTATCGGTGCCATTTTAAGCATCCCTGCCTTAATCATATTGATTATTCATGCTTCTAAGCACGGTACCGCATCAGCCGTAGTTGCATTTACTGTTTATGGTGTAAGTATGTTCTTACTGTACTTGTTTTCAACATTGCTACATAGCATTCATCATCCTAAAGTAGAAAAAATATTTACTATTTTAGATCATTCAGCCATTTACTTATTGATTGCTGGCACGTATACTCCTTTTCTACTTATTACACTTCGTGGCCCATTAGGATGGACGTTGCTTGCTATAATATGGACACTAGCAATCGGAGGTATCGTCTTCAAAATTTTCTTTGTACGTCGCTTTATAAAGGCTTCAACTTTATGTTACATCATTATGGGATGGCTCATAATCGTTGCTATTAAACCACTTTATGAAAATCTAACTGGACATGGTTTTTCACTACTTTTAGCAGGTGGAATTTTATATTCTGTTGGAGCTATATTCTTCCTTTGGGAAAAGCTACCTTTCAACCATGCCATATGGCACCTGTTCGTTTTAGGTGGTAGTGCGATGATGTTCTTCTGTGTACTCTTTTATGTCTTACCTACAGCATAATAAAAAAGGATTCAGCTTACGATAAGCTGAATCCTTTTTTATTACTTATGTAATTGTGAGGCAATAACTTCCTGTGTATGCTTCGTTAATTCTTTAATATCCATATTCGCATAATCTTCAGGTGTAATCGGCTTAGAAATTGTTACTGTTGCATGAGCTGGCTTCATACGATTTCCATTCGCTTCAAACATCTTATATGTACCATCTAATGTTACAGGTAAAATTGCTACACCTGACTTTACTGCCAGATGAAAACTACCAGCCTTAAACTCTCCAACTTCGCCACCCTTACTTCTCGTTCCTTCAGGGAAAATTACGATAGAATGTCCATTCTTTAATAGTTCAATTCCATCTTTAATCGCTTGAAGAGATTGACGACGATCGCTACGATCCATAAATACACAATTCATCAGTTCCATCCAAGTTGGTACAACTGGGAACTTTTTAATCTCTGCTTTTGAAACGAATCCAATTGGTTTATTTAAGTAACCTAGTAAAACAGGGATATCCATATTACTTTGGTGATTACTTACAACTAGTACTGGCTTGTCTTTCGGAACATTTTCAAGTCCTTTCACTTCTACTGCCCCTCCAGCTACACGTACCATTTTCTTACCAAACCAATTTGTCGTTTTATACACAGCATTGTCTTTTTCTTTTGGCGCCATCGTATTTACTTGTCTTTTAAGACGCCACATTCTCGGTGTAATCGCAATTACGATTAAAATTAAATAAAAGATTTTAAAAAACGTTTGAATCATACAGAACCCCCACCTATTATCATTCCGACCTTCATTATACTAGACAAACGAAGGAAAAAGAAGAAAAAAAGTCCAAACAGCAAGTGTTCGGACTTTTCAAGCATTCTATATTAGAAACGTTTTGCTAATTCACGAGCATTAGCAATTGCTGCTTCTTTAATTTCTTGTGCTTTTTCAGGGTTTGCATTCATACCTTCAACTGCAATATATTCAGTATCATTTACACCGACAAATCCTAATACAGTCTTTAAGTGATTGCGACCGAAGTCTACAGCTGCGTATGCTCCTTCAGAATATACGCCACCTGTTGCTTGAATGTGAAGCGCTTTTTTACCTTCTAATAAGCCGACTGGACCATTTTCAGTATATTTGAATGTTTTACCTGCGATTGCTACGTTATCTAAGTATGCTTTTACTACTGGTGGATAGCTAAAGTTCCACATTGGAGTTACGAATACATAACGATCTGCATTCATAAATGTTTCTAAGTTTGTGTTCATTGCTGCTACTTTTTGTTGTTGAACTTCAGTTAAAGCTTCAAAGCCTTCACCTGCTGCAAATTTACCCCAAGCAGCAAATACATCTGCATCAATTGCTGGTACTGTAGTGTTGAATAAATCAATTGTTACAACTTCGTCTTGTGGATGTTCGTTTTTATAAGCTTCGATGAAAGCTTCCCCTACTGCCATTCCGAAAGAACCTTCTGCTGAATTTGGATTTGCTGTGATAAATAGTACTTTTGTCATTGTATTCTCTCCCTTTTTTCTCTTTATCTTTAATTCAAGATTTATTTTTCAAAAGTTAACAACTTACCTTATGTAAGTATAATACAAAAAGTTTTAATCAATGTCAATAAAAAATAGCTACTTTTTTTTCGTAAGTTAATGATTTACTTTGTTTCCTTAAAATTTAGTATACGGATATTACAAACTCTTTCATATAAATAGGCTACCTCTACAACTTATAGAGATAGCCTACTATTACATATTATTTTTGAAATACATGTTTTACTTTTTCAGCTGGAATATTACTTCCGCCTCTACCTTTTACATCTTCAATCATCATTGTAATGACCATATCTGGGGAATTTAAATCAAATGCAGCGAACCAACCTAGTTCTTTTCCTTCGGCCTCTTTTGATACTTTTAATTCCGCTGTACCTGTTTTTCCAGCAAGAGTCATGCCATCAATTTTAGCAATTTTCCCTGTACCATCTGGATCATTAATTACTTTCGTCATTGCAGTTTTTAATATATCCTGATTTCCTTTAGAAATTACATTTTCTTTCCAAGCTTTGGGTTGTTTATCTGTTTTAATAATATACGGTGACGGAATCGTTCCATCATTTACAATTGGCGCATACGTTAAAGCTAAATGAAGAGGAGTCATTAATACTTGTCCTTGTCCATATCCCGTATCTGCCATTTGAATATCATTTTTAATGCCGTCATTTGCAATTTTAGAAGCAGGGAATCCATATTCAATTGGTAGTTTCTCATCGAATCCGAATTTTTTTGCTTCACTCATAAACTTGTCTTTTCCGATTTTCAAAGCTTCTTGTGCGAAGTAAATATTATCCGAGTATTTCATCGCCTTATCAAGATCAATCGGATTTGCATCTTTCACACGCGTTACATAGTAATTACCCCAAGAAGAATCTTTTGTCCATTTTAATCCTTCAATTTTCAACTCTTCTTTTGGATCAATCGTTTTCGTTTCAAGACCAATTGCAGCTGTAATAGGTTTAAATACAGAACCTGGTACCGACAATTGTGTAAAGCGATTTGTCATTGGTTTTTTCGGATCATTATTCCAAGCTTCGCGTTGTGCCTTCGATGTCCCTCGTGCAATTATATTAGGATCATATGCTGGACTACTTACTAGTGCAATTGTTTCTCCACTTTTCGGATTAATTGCTGCACTTGAACCAGCTTCACCCTTCATTTCATTATACGTTTTTTCTTGAACAGCACTATCAATAGTTAAAGTTACATTTTCTCCATCAACAGCATCTGTTTTTGCCAAGTTTTTAATTTCTTTTCCTTGCGCATCTTCTACAAAGACACGGCCACCTTTTTTACCGCGTAACTTTTCCTCTAATACTTGCTCTAAACCAGCTTTCCCAACTGGGTCATCAGCTTGATAGCCTTTCTTTTGTAGCGTTTTTAAATCTTCAGCATTTACCTTTCCAATATAACCAGTCAGATGAGCTGCCGCTTCCCCTAACGGATATGTACGAACATTTACAGGTTTTGTTGAAACACCTGGTAAATCAATGTACGTATTTTGTGTTGCCCCTTCAGGCAAAATTCCAATTGGTACGAGATACCCTGGTTTTACCCATTTAGCAGCTAATTTTTGATCAATTTCTTCTACAGACATATTTAATAACTTCGCTACTGTTTCTTTCGTTTGCGGAGCAGTATCGCCTAACTTTTCAGGAATCAATCCGATTTCAGAAGCTTTCCCATTCGTTGCAAGACCTTTTCCATTACGATCGTATATTTCACCACGTTTTGGCTGTGTTGTCTGCATACGCACTTTACTATCTTTCGTCATGCCTGGGAAAATAAAATCAGGAGTCCAATCTATTTTCCAAGATTCTTTATCTCCATCTTTTTCTTTCACCATTTTTGCTTCATGACCAAATGTAATTTTACCACCAACTGTATCCATGCTTACTTTAAAAGGAACAGGGCCTTCATCTTTTTTATCTTCTTTTACTTCCCCTGTTTCTACCTTTAAGTCTTTCACTTCGATACCAGAATAAATTTTTTCATATTTCTCAGTAAACTCTTTCTTTGAAATATCTTTTTTTGCATTTTTTGATAGTTGATCATACATATCTGCAAATTTTTGTTTATTCCACGCTTTTACATATGTATCAAACGATTCTTGTGGTTTTTCTTCTTTACCACATCCAACTAACATGAATGTTAAGCAAAGAAAAAGAATCCCCCATATCTTTCTCAATCGATTCTCCTCCTCTTTCTATATTAGTACTTTTGAAAATTTTAGCATTTTTACATGCTACCTATCATTATAGCACTATCGAATCTCATCTATAAACTTATATTAGTGAATATAAATAAAAAGATTGATGCGAATTCTCACATCAATCTTTTTTATTATTGTTGTTTCTCATATACATGGTAATAATACGTATATGGGTTTTTTTCATCCGTTAAACCTTTTTCTACAAAAATCTCTTTCCAATTTGTCATATCTATTTCTGGGAAGAATGTATCTCCTTCAAATGCATGATGGATTTTTGTTATATATAACTTGTCTACATAAGGTAAAAAGAGATCGTAAATTTGCGCTCCACCAAAAATAAAAATCTCTTCTTCATTTTTACATAGTTCAAACACTTCTTCTACAGAATGAACAACTTCACAGCCTTCAACATGATACCCTTCATTACGAGTTACAATAATATTACGTCTTCCAGGCAGTGGTCTACCAATCGCTTCATAGTTCTTTCTTCCCATAATAAGCGGGTGACCCATCGTTGTTTTCTTCACGTATTGTAATTCACTCGGTAAACGCCAAGGTAAATTATTATCTTTACCAATTACTCTATTTTCGTCCATAGCGACCATAAATGAAACAATCATTTTTTCATCTCCTCTACAATTATACTGCAACCGGTGCTTTAATTGCTGGATGCGGATCGTATCCTTCAATCGTTAAATCTTCCATTTCAAAATCGAAAACAGATTTCACATCTGGATTTAATGTAAGTTTCGGGAATGGACGTGGTTCACGTGCCAATTGCTTTTCTACTTGTTCAAAATGATTTGTATAAATGTGTGCATCACCAATTGTATGAACAAATTCTCCCACTTCAAGTCCGCATTCATGTGCAATTAAATGTGTTAGTAGTGAGTAACTTGCAATGTTAAATGGAATTCCAAGGAATATGTCACCACTTCTTTGATATAACTGACAAGAAAGCTTTCCATCTGCTACATAAAACTGGAATAGCGTATGACAAGGCGGTAAGGCCATACTTGGCACATCTTCTGGATTCCAAGCAGAAACGATTAAACGACGTGAGTCTGGTGTTTTTTTAATCATTTCAATTACATCTTTTAATTGATCAAGTGTCTCACCAGCTGTCGTTTTCCAAGCACGCCACTGTTTACCGTAAACGTCTCCTAAATAACCATATTTATTTGAGAACTCATCATCTTCTAAAACGTTCTTTTTAAACAATTCCATTTGCTCGTCGTACTGTACTTTAAATTCTTCATCTTGTTGTGAGCGAAGACCAAAATCAGTCATGTCAGGACCAGTATACTCATCACTTTCTACCCAGCTCTTAAAAGCCCATTCATTCCAAATGTTATTATTATGCTGCAATAAATAGCGAATATTTGTATCACCTTTCATAAACCAAAGCAGTTCACTTGCTACAAGGCGAAACGGTACTCTCTTTGTTGTTAATAAAGGAAAACCTTTACTTAGATCAAAACGCATTTGATATCCAAATACAGATACAGTGCCTGTCCCTGTACGGTCTTCTTTCTTCGTACCATGTTCCATTACATGGCGGCATAAATTTAAGTATTCATTTTCAGCATGTTTCATATGTAGGAAAACCTTCTTTCAATCGTATATGCAATTTATCATAACATGAAAAATGATAAATTTAATAATCCTAATTAATAAAATTTCTTGCGCTAATTCTTACAAAATTATTAACTTTCCGAATATAAAAAGGTTTTCATTTTCTATTACCGAAAGTATAGTGCGGTAGAACAAAATTTATATTTGGAGGTTAGAAGTATGTCTAAAATTGAAACGCCTGTTATGACTTCTTTACAAACAACGGTTGAAAAAATGATGAAGGATTTAAATGTTCCTGGTGCTGCTGTCGCTGTTATAAAAGACGGTGAAGTTATTATTTCAGAAGGTTTTGGCTATCGTAATATAGAAACAAAAGAGGCTGTTACACCGAATACTCGATTCGCAATCGGTTCCTCAACGAAAGCATTTGGCACACTTTCATTAAGCTTGTTAGCACAGCAAAAAAAGTTTAATTGGGATACCCCTATCCAGTCTTATATACCTAACTTTACTTTATCTGAACTACTTGCTAGCTCACAAGTTACAGGACGGGATTTAGCTTCTCATCGAACTGGAGTGAGTCGTCATGAGGCTCTTTGGTACAGTTCTTCCTTATCTCGAAAAGATCTCGTTGAAAAAATAAAACATTTACCACTTGATGCACCGTTCCGGACTGCATTTCTATATAACAACTTAATGTATGCAACAATTAGCTACATTGTTGAAAACATTACAAATCAAACGTGGGAGCAGTACACTACAGAACATATTTTAGAACCTTTAAATATGAGACATACAAACTTCTCTGTTAACGATTCACAAACTACAGATGATTATGCTTTACCTTACATTGAAAATGACGGTGAAATAAAAGCAGTTCCATTCCGTAACATCGATACAGTTGGCGCTGCTGGGTGTATTAATTCCACAATTGAAGATATGGCACATTGGGTACTTCTCCACTTAAATGAAGGAAAATTTGGAGATCATGAATTAATCTCCTCTGAATTATTACAACAAATGTATACACCACACAATTCAATTCCAGACCAACCGGTTTTATCACTCCCTGAATCTCCATTAAATAGTTACGGTCTTGGTTGGTTTATTAGCGCTTATCGTGGTAAAAAAGTGATTCATCATGGCGGTAATATCGATGGATTTTCAGCGCTTGTTTCATTCATACCAACAGAAAACATAGGCCTTGTCATTTTAACGAATGCTGGAGGAACATTACTTCCTACTTATCTCGCTAATCAAATTTATGACGAACTACTTGAATTAGAATCCATTGATTGGCATAAACGTGCTGTAGAAGATACTAAAAAAATGAAGGAAATGATGAAAGAAGCAACTGAATCCCTCCCTGAACAAATTAAAGGGACTACACCTTCGCACAAGTTAGAGGATTATACTGGTACTTTTGAACATCCTGCATACGGAACATTACAAGTATACAAACGAGATGATTCGTTATATGCACAATTTATGGAAATGGATATTCAATTAGGGCATCATCATTACGACATCTTCTCTGCAAAAGTTGACTTATTCCAAATGAAAATGAGCTTATTATTCGCTTATGAAATGAATGTAAGTGGTGAATTCCCATCCCTTCAGTTACATGTACCAGCTACATTAAGTACTCAGCCGCTTACATTTAAGAAAATTAAATAAGTATTTTGATGGTAAAAAATAAAGGTAGGTGCGAATCACACCTACCTTTTCTATTTCATATCAATCTTATCTGGTTGAAACCAAATTGGCTTCGATAACTCAAAGTTATTATGATCCTCTAAAACTATAGTAAGACGCTCTAACATATCCTCTAACATATGCGGTGCTGCTCGTAATGTCCAGACAACTGAGGAGAAAACTGTCATGCCAACGTACACTGTGTATAATTTCCAGAACTCCTCTGGTATTTTCCTATTAAAGTATCCTTCTATTTGTCCGATTGAATACGGAATACTAATGTCCCTTGCAAACAGTGCAATTTTCACAAAATCATGAAGTGGGTCGCCCCAGTCGTAGCCATTAAAATCAACAACACCTACATATTTTCCATCCCGTACAATTATATTTTCTAAATGAAAATCATCGTGTTGAAATCGATTTGGGCGGTTCTTTAAAGATATTTCATTTTCTTCAATAAACTTTATGATTTTATCATCATTTTTTATGTTTATTCCACATGTTTTATATGCCTCTAAATATTTACTATGTTTTTTCATTGCTCTTTCATACCATGGAAGTATATTATTAGGAGCTTCATATGTATGCATTTTTGCTAAATCTTTTCCTGCCTCTATACCAATATCATATTGTTCTTTTGGTGAATACGTAGGCAATAGCTTCTTCGCATCCTCCCCTTCTAAATATGAAAAAATGCCATAGCATAAACCTTCTTCTGCCAACAAACCCATTTCAATTGGTTTTTGTGCTTGCACACTACGATTTTGCATTTCATTTAAAATTTGAAACTCTATTTTCTTTCTTTCATACTCTTTTATATCGCCTGTCCGCAATAAATATTTTTCATTATTCGTACTCGTAATTATATATTTCTTATCAGGCGAAAAACCTTTAGAAATTTCTTTAATATCCACTGCATCTTTTACTATTTGTATATTATTTTGCCATGCTGTAATTATCTTCATATCTATTCCCCTTACATTTCTGCATTTGGTGTATAGGCAACTTCTACAATAAATCCATTCGGATCGTAAAAATCAATCGTATAATAACCTTCCGAATAATGATCCATTTCAATTGGACCACGTATTACCTTCACTTTCGTACTAGAAAGAAAATCTGCTACTTCATCAACTACTTCTCTATGAATAGCTTGATAACAAATATGTCTAGGCCCTAACGTCCTTACAATTTCCTCATCTACTTCTTTAAAGTATATTTCACTTTCTCCTGTGCTATATGCTACTTCATTTAACTTTCTCCACCCAATTATGGAAAACAACTTATTATAAAAAGAAATGGATTCCTCTAAATTTGCTACCCAAAATTCAATATGATGAATGCCTGCTCGCAGTGTATTCATATTAAGAATACGCTCCTTGTACTACTTGCACAATTTCCATCGGCTTATGAACCATGTAATCTGGTGCATCTTTTTTCACTGTTTCAATAACATCATATCCCCAAGATACCCAAATTACGTTCACTCCAGCCTTTTTACACGCTGCTACGTCTCGCTGTTCATCACCGACATATAACATATCTTTCTCTGTTATTTTTTTTGATTTCAAAAATCTTTTTATCATTTTATCTTTACCAAACAAATTTTTAGAACAATACACTTCTTGAATATTTTCGATACCATTCTTGTGTAAAAACGCCCGAATATGCTCTTCTGAGTTCGATGATATGACTGCAATTCCGTAGCCTTTTTTATGTAGTTCATCTAATACTTCTTTCATCCCATGGAACAAAACGAGATTTTTTATAGCAGGCTGATATAATTTATAAAATTCCAACGCTAATATCGGTAGTTTATACAGTGGTACATTAAGTTGTTTACATCTCTCTGGCATCGTTAATTTACGTAAATGTTCAATTTCGTCTTCCTTTACTGCTTTATACCCATGTTTTTCAGCAAGTTGATTATAAATCGGTACAAATATATTTTGTGAATCTACTAATGTGCCATCAAAGTCAAAAACAATATATTTTTGCATTCCCATACTCCCTTTGCTTCTTTTTTCTAAACCTATGTTATTCAACAACATAGTTGTCTGTCCCTTCTATAAAAATAAAAAAGAACAAGATTTTCTCTTGTTCTTTTTAAGACAACCATTTCGGTGGTACATTCGTATTCCAATAAATATTTCCTAACTCATGATGTCCAGAGTATCCATCATCAAAACGGTGGTAATGGAAATTAAAATAATAACCATCTTGCGGTGGATGATCTCTTCTTACATGGAAACGCAATAAATCATTTCCAGATTTCGTATCGTAGACGTGAAAAATCTTCTCATTATTTCCACCAGCTGGTTTTTGAGAAATCGCTAATGATTGTAGTGAATCTTCTGGTACATCACTAGCAAGCTCAGCAATTGCCTCTTCAATTTTCGGTAATATTACATCTTTAAACTCATCTTCAATTACTGGACCAATTTTAGTACCAAACTTTTGCATCGACTGCTTCTCTGCTTCTTGCATTGCATAAGTAATAAAAGTATCGGTGGTTAACCTGTCATTCGTTTCTTCATATGTATAGGACGTGCTCTCCAAACTTTGTTGCCCAGCTGTGCTCGTAGGCTTGTCCGCAGCTTTGGCATTATCAAGTAATATGGAAGGAGGCGTCACTAAACCAAATGTAAACACGGTAATTAATGCGACTAAGGTTTTTCTAAACCAATTTGGCATTTATGTTCCCTCCCCTTTCACTCATTATTTTTTATATAACGGTGGTTTCTTCTATTATACAAAATGATTGTAATTTTTGCACTTTACAATTTTGTTAACGTTCACATATTTTTCACTTGAATATGAAATTGTAAGGTTTCATACAATAAAAATACAACAATAATAAGGAGGCGATCAGATGACTTTAGATGTCATGTATTCCGCCGCAAGCATACTCGTTTTAGTATATTTTATTTATCAATGTGTTACAGACTAGAAAAAGAGCCGTCAATGGCTCTTTTTTAATGGTAAAAATACAATCCATACAATTAATAAAATAAAAATAATGCCACCAATCACAGCTGGCAATAAATAAAACTGGGCAAGTATAACTATTCCATACAAAAGTATTGCTGGTAGTAGTAAATAACGATTTGCCTTCCATCTTAACAAAAGTAAGTTCCCTTCATCACAATATAAATGAAGAAACATCTTATTCGTAAATTCATTCCAATAATCACGTGCATAGCGAGAAATTGCAACTACAGCAAATACGAGAACAATAGCTGCAATCCACCTAGGAGTCATAATTATACTTGCAGTACTGATACATACAATTTGAATATAAAATATTCGTGCAGTACTTGTACGGAAAAATTCTTTCAAAAAAGATTCGACAATACGAGAATCAGCTTTTTTTCCTAAAAGTCTTTTAGAGTACGGAAACATCCACGGTTTTTTATTCGAACTACTCGGTTTAGCCGCATGACCACCAACTTGCATAATTCCGCTCGTCCAGCGCATGCTTTCCTCCTTTTCTTTCTCAATTTCTTTAAAAAAGAACTTTTTATAATTCATTTTCGCTTTTACTAATACACTACTTAAGAAAATTACTAAACCGATAAATAGAATTGAATAAAATGAATTTTTATAAATAAAAAATAAACTAATTCCAAAAAAGGACACGCTTATAGAAAATACTACATTTTTTACAATCCATAAAACCCATCGTTTCTCCGCATGTACATGAATAAATCTCGTTAACAACGACATCATAAATCGAAATATAGTAAAGAATACCCAAAATAATAGGACTTGTATCTCTGTTACTCCGATACTTTTCATCAACACCGGTAACATAATAACGACTAATATTATATTCGTTATCGCTATTCGAACAAATGTGTACATCATGCCATACTGGACTAATTTTTGCATATGTGTTGCATACGAAATTAAAAATAAACTATCCGCTTGCTCAAAAAATGAACGAACTCCTCTCGGATATGTTACTAGATAAAATGCGAGTAATCCTAATCCGAAATAAATCGTCTCTTCCGTTGATAATTCATTTATCCATAGTGACCTATAATAGATTCCCATAAATATAAGTGCTGGTATAATAATATATAATGCGACTGTCCAATCTGTTACCGAACGTATAGACTTCCACTTCCGCTGAAGCTCATGGCGTAATCTTTTATAAAATTGTTGTTTAATCATGTTGTTCACGCCTTACGATTACATCAAAGCAGTCTAGTAATGAGCTACCCGGCATTTCCGCTAACATTTGAATAGATTCTAAATGTCCATCTGCGACTAATGTACCTTGTGAAATGAGTAAAAATCTTTCACAAATTTTTTCAGCAGTATCCAATACGTGCGTACAAAGTAAAATTCCTGCTCCGCGCTCTTTTTCTTTATATAAATAACTTAAAAACTCTTTCGTAGCTACTGGATCTAAACCGATAAAGGGTTCATCAATGATATAAAAATCTGGCTCAGTTAAAAACGCCAATATTAGCATCGATTTTTGTTTCATACCTTTTGAAAACTTTGATAAATACTCATGTTTATGCTTATCCATTCGAAAAGTATGTAATAATTGTTCCGCTCGTTCTTCCCAGCTTCCCATTTCACTTCCACGAGCAGCCATTAATAATTCAATATGTTCCCAGAGCGTCAAGTAATCATAGTATGTTGGATGTTCTGGCACGTATGCATACGGATTTTTCTTTTCACCGAATGATATTTCACCGTCCATATTTACAAGTAATCCGAGCATCGTTTTTATCGTCGTACTCTTCCCAGCACCATTTGCTCCAATAAGAGCAACTAGTTCACCTTTTTCGATAGAAAAAGCTATATCATGAATTGTTTTTTCGCCTATTTCATATCCGGCTGAGCGGATATTTACTTCTAACATGCATTTCCCCTCTTTCCATTTCCAATACAATCAAGGAAAAGAATAACATATAACTATCTATATATCATTATAAAATATTTATTTTCATAGCAGGAAAAAACATTTTTTAACAGAATATTAAATGTTTGATTACATTTTATTGGGGTGGATAATATGTCTTTTCAAATTCGTGAAGCAACGATAGATGATATAGACGCACTTTGTTCTTTAACGAAAGAATTAAAAGGTTCCTCTATTTCCTATGAAGATATGAACAACCGATTACAATTCGTACAAATGAGTCCGTTTGATTTTTTATATGTTTACGAGGAAGAAGAAGCTATATTTGGATTACTTGGATTTCGTATACGTGAAAATTTAGAAGATGTAACACGTTATGGAGAGATTTCAATTATTAGCGTCGATTCTAACATACGGCGGAAAGGCATTGGACAAGTATTGATGGATTATGCAGAGCAATTAGCAAAGAAACATAATTGCATTGGCACATGGCTAGTTAGTGGAACAAAAAGAGTAGAAGCTCATCCTTTTTACAAAAAATTAGGATATGAAGTAAATGGCTACCGATTTGTAAAACATTTTTAAACTACTTATAATTGAAGGGACTATAACTATGACAAACATTAAAGCAATTTTCATTGATCGTGACGGTACAATTGGTGGTGACACTACAATACATTATCCAGGATCCTTTACATTATTTCCATTCACAAAAACATCCTTGCAAAAACTAAAAGCTAAAAATATAAAAATTTTCTCTTTCACAAATCAACCTGGTATCGCAGATGGAATAGCAACTGTAGCCGATTTTGTACAAGAATTAGAAGGCTTCGGTTTTGATGATATTTATGTATGTCCTCATAAACACGGTGATGATTGTGAATGCCGTAAACCAAGTACAGGCATGCTGCTTAAAGCAGCAAAAAAACATGGGCTTGATTTAACACAATGTGCTGTAGTTGGTGATCGCTGGACTGATATTGTTGCAGGAGCAAAAGTAAATGCGACAACAATTCTAGTCCGAACAGGCGCTGGGTATGATGCTTTGCATACGTACCGAGACAAATGGGCACATATTGAACCAAACTACATTGCAGATAACTTTGAAGATGCAACAAACTGGGTTTTAAATCAACTATAATACAAATGAAGATTTTGATTCACTCAAAATAATTTAAAACATAGTTAAAATAGCCTTTTTGGAAAATAATTGTCTTCCATAAAACGGATCACCTCAAAAGGTAGCAAGTTCCCTTTTGATACGCAAACATTGCAATTCAAATTTTATTTTTTATTAGTAACAGCAATTAACGTAAAGAAGGAATAGCTTAGTGGCTATCCCTTCTTTATTGACTTCTATTATTTACATTTGTTATCTTTTTTTATTGAGTATTCTCATCGTTTTTATACTCCAAAATATCCCCTGGCTGACACTCCAAAGCTTTACATATCGCTTCTAATGTTGAAAAACGAACCGCTTTTGCTTTCCCATTTTTCAAAATAGAAAGATTCGCCATCGTAATTCCAACCTTCTCCGAAAGCTCCGTTACACTCATCTTTCGTTTTGCTAACATGACGTCAATATTAATAATAATTGTCATATCCGCCACCTCAGACCGTCAAATCATTTTCTGATTTTATGTTAATTGCTTCTTGTAGAAGGCGTTGAAGAATAGCAGCAAAAACAGCGATAACGAGCGAAGCAAAAACGATAATAAGTCCCACTAACCCAATAGGAGGGTCCATTTTTTTCGCTATAAAATGAAAAAGTGGTAAACCTAATACATACAAACCACTGATTGTAACTGCACAGCGCTTTATATTCTTTAACGCCTTTACAGATAACTCCGAGAACGCTGTGTTCTCATCAATGTACTGTAAAAGATTGAAAGCCTGATAAAGAGCAACGTAAAAAGGCACAGCTGCTCCATACATCACAATGAAAACAAGATATTTTATCAGAGTAATATTAGGATACAAATTCGCTGCGAAATTCGCCATTTCCGGCACTAAAAATATGCATAAAGCAAGTACTGCAATTCCAACAAGAAAAATAATTACTTTTAAGAACGTTGTTGAACTTCGTTTAAGATTCATTTACAATACCTCATTTATTTAATGATAACATAATTTTATCATATCGTTTATCGTTTAACAATAAATAAATATCGTTTTCGTCATGTTTAATTTAGGCAAAAATAAAAAAGAATTTCTCATTACAAAGAAATTCTTTTTCTTGAAAATGTCTCTTTCAACTTAATTTTTTAAAACGTTAATTCGTAATGGAAATAACGATTATCTCTCAAATAACCATTTTCAGCATATAATCGTTGTGCTGATAAATTATCAATCTCTGTTTGCAATTTTACACCTTTTGCTCCATTCTCTAATGCGTATCCTTTAGCAGCTTCTAATAATTTTTTACCTGTTCCGGCTCCACGCTTCGCCGCTTGTACAAATAAATCATTTAAAATCCATAATTCTTTCATTGAAATGGAAGAAAATGATGGATATAGTTGTGTGAACCCAATATATTCGCCGTCTTCAACTGCTACGAAAATAACGGACTCTTTTTTCTCAATTCGATTTCGTAAAAATACTTTTGCACCTTCTAAATCAGAATCCTGCCTATAAAACATGCGATAGTTATTAAAAACTGATGCTAGTCCATCTAAATCTGCAATTGTTGCCTCATATATTCTCATTTTACTCCATTCCCCTTCCAATACTGTCTCATTATATCCGTTGCCCATTTAGGCTGGTGTATTTCTTCTTTCGGCATAAACTCTTTCATTATTGGTTTTATATCCAATATAGGAGTACCATTAATAGCATCTAATCCCTCAACAATAATTGATTTACCTTCTCTTTTGATCACCTTTACAATTGTTACACCTATGCGATTCGGGCGATTTTTTCCGCGCTGTGCAAAAATACCTACTTCAGGATAATCTTTATTATTTCTAGGATGTCTAGCAAAATACTGAATTTGCTCGTCAGTTACTTTATGAAAATAAAAAACAACTTCAATATGGGAAAAATCTTCAATCCCTTGTATACTTTCTTCTGCATACATTTCAGTTAAAGTTATACGGGATCTTACTTCTCCCCACTCATCATCTTTTATTTCCTTTCTTTCATTATGTACAAATGCGATTGGTTGAACTGAAAACATACGCATTCCCCCTTAAATGTAACCACTTACATTATAAAATATTTTCTGAATGTTTTCCAGATATATGAATTAAGTTTACATAATATAATTATAATCTATTTATCTAGAGCTACCTTGACTGCTTCAATTGCATGTATATGAGTCGTATCAAATATCGGGACAGATACGTTTTCTTGCTTTATTAATAACCCTATTTCTGTACAACCTAATATGATTCCCTGTGCTCCTTTTTGCACTAACTCTTCGATGACTCTTTTATAATATTCTCTAGATTGAGATACTATTTTTCCTAAACATAATTCTGTATATATTACTTTATTTATTTCTTTTCTATTTTTTTCTGATGGTACTATTACTTTTATATCATGCTCTTCAATACGTGACTTATAGAAATCTTGCTCCATTGTATATTTAGTTCCAAGCAGACCAACCTTTTGAATGTCTTTTCTTTTAATTTCTTTTGCAGTTGCATCAGCAATATGTAAGACTGGAATATCAATTTTCGCCTTTATTTTTCCAACTACCTTATGCATTGTATTTGTACAAATGATTATAAAGTCTGCTCCCCCCTTTTGTAATGAATATGCCGCATTCCCTAGAATTTCTCCAGCACCATCCCAATCTCCGCTAGACTGACATCGTTCAATCTCTTCAAAATCCACACTATTAATCAAACATTTTGCTGAATGTAGCCCTCCTAATCTCTCTTTTATTTCTTCATTAATAATTCGATAATATTCAGAAGTTGATTCCCAACTCATACCACCTATAAGACCTATCGTTTTCATATAAACACCTACCTAAACTATTTTTATAAAACTAATAACAATGTTTTATTATGTATATTATACATAATAAAACAAGACTTTAAGTTTGGAATATAAAGTCTTGTTTTAACGGAATAATAAATAATAATTCTACTTTCATTTCCAAGGAAATTTTTATAGAATATTCTGAAATTAACAATCTGATGTTTTTATAAATTCTTTATACTTATAATTAAAACACTCTCGATACAACTCTTTGATTTCATCATATGATGGAACACGTGGGTTATTAGCTGGGCTACCACTTTCAATTGCATCTGATGCCATTTTAGAAATAGCATTTTCAAATTCAATTTCATCGATTCCGTATTCTTTTAAATTTGGAATACGAAGATCAAAGCAAAGTTTTTTTATTTCACCAAGTGTGTAGTCTGCTACTTCCTCATCAGAATTCGAATACAAATCCTTATTTAAACTACGTCCAATTTTTGCTAACCTTTTCATTGCACTTGTTTTTGTAAACTCTAACACTGTAGGTAATAGTATGGCATTTGATATTCCATGCGGTACATGAAATAATGCTCCCACTGGCCTTGACATTCCATGAACTAATGTAACTGATGCATTAGAAAATGCAATTCCAGCTTGTAAGGAAGCAATCATCATCGCTTCTCTTGCCTCCATATTACGTCCATCTTCATATGCTATACGTAAATATTTCATAATACTTTCAATAGCTGAAAGAGCAAGTACATCTGTAAGTGGTTGTGAAACTTTAGAAATATACGCTTCAATCGCATGACATAACGCATCTATTCCTGTTGCTGCCGTAATTTGTGGGGGTAACGAACTTGTCAAAACTGGATCTATAATTGCTACTTTCGGTATAAAACTAGGATGCTTCATCATCATTTTTACATCTGTTTTTTTATTCGTAATTACTGCTACACTTGTAACTTCCGATCCAGTACCAGAAGTTGTTGGAATTGCAATAAGTGGTAGTGGATTGTTTTCTATTTTAATATCCTTTTGGACATAATCCTCAACTTCTCCACCATTTGTATATAAAACCGCTACCGCTTTCGCAGCATCAATACAACTTCCACCACCAATACCGATAATAAAATCGCACTTTTCCTCTTTACAAAGAGATAACGCTTCTAATACGTGTATATTTGTAGGCTCAGCATCCACTTTATTATATGTACTAACAGTAATACCTTTCTTATTTAATTGTTGCATACACTTTTCAACATATCCTAATTTTTCCATAATTGTATCAGTAACTATAAAAGCTCTTTTCCCTAACTTTTTTGATTGTTCTCCCAGTTTTTCAAGCGAATTCCTTCCATATAATACCGACTTTGGCATACGAAACTCAGAAACCTCTTGCAAGTCCCCCACCCCTTCTTATCCTAATTAATATTTTATAACATAAATTATCGATTTGATGAATCTTTACGATTCAAATTTTTTAATAGAGTCCTGTTAAAGTATAGAATGCGATAACTAAAAATACAGCAACCGTTTTCAAAATTGTAATAGCAAATATATCTTTATATGACTGTTTATGTGTTAATCCTGTTACTGTAAGAATAGTAATAATAGCCCCGTTATGTGGTAGTGTATCCATTCCTCCTGATGCCATTGATACGATACGGTGCATAACTTCTAATGGAATATCAAATTGATTGGCCGCTGCAATAAATTTATCTCCCATTGCACTTAATACTATTCCCATTCCTCCTGATGCCGAGCCTGTAATTCCAGCTAAAATATTCGTCGTTACTGCACCATTCACTAACGGATTTGTGAAAGTAGCAGAGATGCCATCTCTCATAATTGCGAAACCTGGAAGTGCTGCAATGACACCACCGAATCCAAACTCAGCTCCTGTATTCATCGTTGCAAGTAGCGCTCCACCAATACTTGTATTCAATCCAGCTTGGAAACCTGTTACTACTCGCTTCCAATATAATAATAACGTTGTTAAGATCCCTATAATAAGTGCCAATTCTACAGACCAAATTCCTACTACTGCACTTAATTCTACTTTTCCAAATGCTTTCATACCAATTGCAGAAAAATCAAAACCGCTTGGATACCACTTCGGTATCATAATAGTAAACACTTTATTCATTACACCTACTAAAATAAGTGGTATAAATGCAATAAGTTGTTGTGCTCTTGTGATTTCAATGTTATTAATTAATGGCATATTTTTTTTTTCTACTTGCAAAGATGCTGCCATTTCAGTATTTCCATCATTAAAACCAAAGTATCCTTCACCTGCCGCTTTTGCCTTCTTACGTCTACTCTCTAAATATAGTAAACCTAATGTAAGAACAAAAATTGCTCCTACAATCCCAAGTATCGGTGCAGCATAAATATCCGTTTTAAAAAATGTTGTAGGTATTACATTTTGAATTTGTGGTGATCCAGGTAACGCATCCATTGTAAACGTTACTGCTCCAAGAACAATCGTTCCAGGGATTAAACGCTTTGGAATATTAGCTTGTCGAAACAACTTAGCTGCGAACGGATAAACAGCAAACACTACTACATACACACTAACACCACTATACGTTAAAATAGCCCCCATTAATACAATCGCTAATATAGTACGTTTTTCACCAACTAACTCAATAATCGTTTTTGCGATAGAATCTGCAATTCCTGACATTTCCACTACTTTCCCAAATATTGCTCCTAATAAAAACACAGGAAAATATAATTTTATAAATCCAACCATTTTCTCCATAAAGATATTAGAAAAGAAAGGTAATACATAACTAGGTTCTGTCAAAAATACTGCAAATAATGCAAATATCGGCGCGAATAAAATAACAGAAAAACCTCTGTATGCTACGAACATAAGTAAACTTAGTGCTAATAATATAATAACTAACTCCAATTTTACCCCTCCATTAAACAGAATATTCTAAATTTTATTGATAAATTTCTACTAACCTTTTAATTCTGACATCCCTCCTCTTATTCATACAAATTTTTATGCTAAAAATGTCTAATTATAATTATTCGATTACATATGAAAAATCCCTTTAAACAGAAACGAATTCATCGTCATACGTTATAAAGGGATTGCTAGAATCTATATTTACTAATTTATTAAACTTTTTTCTACACAAAAATGATACAGTTCTTCAACATCTTTCACTATGTAAGTCGCACTAACTTCAGTCAGTTCTTTCTCACAGCCATAGCCATATAAAACACCAATTGAAGCAATTCCATTCTGATTCGCACCTATTATATCGTGCTTTCTATCACCGATCATTATCATTTCTTCTTTATTTAGTTCTTCATTTGTTTGTAAAATATGAGCAATTATTTCATCTTTTTTTATTCTTGTACCATCTAAATTACTTCCAATGATATCTTCGAAATAATTCGTCAATTGAAAATGCTCTATAACTTGTTTCGCAAATACAGTGGGCTTTGAAGTTGCTACAAATATGCGATTCCCTGAACTTTTTAATTGTTGCAAGAGCTTCAGAATCCCCTCATATACATTATTTTCAAACAATCCACGCTGCTTTAAATACTCACGGAAATAAAAAACAGCACGTTCAAGCTCTCCTTCACTCATATTATATCTCTCTATGAATGATTGCTGAATAGGAGGACCTATAAATGAATCTAACTCACTTACATGTACTTCTTCAATTCCTACTTTTTTTAACGCATATAAAACCGAGTTTACAATCCCTTCTTTCGGATCCGTTAAAGTTCCATCTAAATCAAATAGAAATGTTTTATACATGTTTCATTCCTCCACTTAATTTGCTGTATAAATAACTGCTAACATCTCTTCCACTTCTCCCTATTATACTATCATTATCTATTTTTTCGAAAAATCAATTTCCATATGTCACATACTTTCAGTTACAAAATACGATAGATATGATACAGTAAAAAAGTTACAATTATTTTAATAGAAACTGGTGAAACAAATGTCAATTACGTTAATTTTTATAATGGCTTTCACAATTGTAATCCACGCAGTTGAAACAAGCTCTTATAGTATTCGATTAGCGGGGGTTCGTTTAAAGAAGATTGCTGTCGCATTATCCGTCGTAGGAATCGTATTACTCATTTCAAGAACGTCAAACTTACTACAAGCCTTTTTACTTGGCGGGATTGTGGACGAAGCAAAACTAGATCCTTCTATTGATTTAGAGCATATTATACGTCTTGTACTATTATCTGCTTCTATCGGTACATTGCTTGCGATTATACTGTATCCAACTTTGACAAAACTATTTGGATATGTCATTCAAAACTTTGAAACAGACGGTTCTTTCATTCGAATGATGAAAACGAATAACATTCAAAAATTAAAGTACACAAAAAAATATGTCCGCTTTCCAAAGTTAGAAATGATTCATAGACTGCGTATCGGCGGTATTCCAAAGCGTATAATGCTTATTAACATGTTCGCTACTGCAATTTATACAGCGGGAGTTCTTTCCGCACTATATGCTTCTTTTTTAATTCCAGCTTTCGCAACAAAAGCCACTACAGCTTCTGGTCTTATTAATGGTTTTGCTACTATTTTATTAACAGTGCTACTAGATCCACGTATTGCTCTTTTAACAGAGCGAGCTCTTCAATCAGAAGAAGGTGCTGAAGCAATGAGTAAAATGTATGCTTGGCTAATGATTTCTAGACTTTTTGGTACATTACTTGCTCAACTGTTATTCATACCAGGTGCTTACTGGATTACATGGATTATAAAGCTTATGAATTAAATTTACTCTCTAAAAAAAAGCAGGTGAGATAACAAATGACTATACAAACAGAACAAGATATCATTCGCTTAATAGAAAACGACGAATGGATGATGAATGTATTACAAATGGCAAAATCACTAGAGTTACCTGATTGGTGGATTTGTGCCGGATTTGTTCGTTCTAAAATTTGGGATACTTTACATGACTATGAAGCTAAAACGGCTATGCCTGATGTTGATGTAATTTATTATGATAGTCTACATCAAGATGAGATATACGAACAATCATTAGAAACGAAATTAATGAATATTGATGCTACTATCCCTTGGTCTGTAAAAAATCAAGCTCGTATGCATGTAGTGAATAATATGCCACCATATTCTTCTTCTGTTGATGCTATTTCTAAATTTCCTGAAACAGCAACGGCATTAGGAGTTACACTTGATGAACTAAACAACGTCATATTAACAGCCCCATGTGGTATTGAAGATGTCCTTTCCTTACAAGTGAGACCAACAGCTCATTTTCTTGAATCGAAAGAACGATTACATATGTACAAAAACAGAGTTATAAAAAAGAATTGGCAAAGTAAGTGGCCTAACATCACAATCACATATCCAGAAATATAGAAAGGGTGCCTCTCATTTATAGAAGCACCCTTTTCTTCATTTCAAAAAATGTATGACTGTTTCTGCAAACCTATCTGCTTCCTCATAATGAGGTGAATGACCGCTCTCTTCAAATACGATATACTTGCCGTTTCGGGCATCTTTATTAAATGTTTTAATTTGTTCTTCACACGTTACTACATCATGTTTTCCTACAATTAATAACATTGGATTCTGTACTTCTTTTATTTTATATAATAATGATTTATGACATGCACCCTCTAATTTTAATCTATCAAAATGAATTTGAGAGCGATTTGAAAATACTTCCCACTCTTCATCGCTATATAAACTATAGTCTGTCTCATCTTCCTTATAATTGTAAATCTCCATTCTTTTTTCTTCTAATTCAGCGCTTAATCTTATATAGGCTTCTAACAACTCTTCTGAACTAGCATAGCTAGATGAATAAGCAAAGCACTCTTTTGCTACTTCTTCTTTTTCATGCTTTTTTAATAAATGCCCTGTCTTTTGTAATAAAGCTCTACTTGTTAATGCAAAGTCGAAAGTTGGCCCTTCAAATATTATTTTCTCTATTGAACTTGGATATATCGACGCATATAACAATGCTAAATAGCCACCGAAAGAATGTCCAATTACAGACCACTTTTCAATTTGTAATGCTTTTCTTAGTTCCTCACAGTCTTCAATTAAATCATTTAATCCAAAAGCTTCATCCTCAGTAATTTCTTCTGAGCGACAAACACCCCTTTGATCTATCATAATTACATATAGAGAATCTTTTAAACGTTCCGCTTGATGAAATGAAAAATCATAGCAACTCTCTCCTGGTCCACCATGCAAATATAAGACTGGTTTATCTTTAGGATTTCCATGCGTTTCAACGTATAGCTTTTTCCCTCTAATATTCATGTATCTCCCTGCTTCTATCAAATTTGCCTTTATGATCATCACCTCCCCTTTTTTACTGAATATTATAACATTTAATGTTAAATAATCCCTATTACATTTAAGAAGACGATAATTATTGCAAGTGGTGCTACAAATCGAAGTAAAAATGCCCAACAAGTAAATACTTTCTTTCCATAATTACCACCTACAAAAAACTCTGCTTCTAGTACCTTCTTCTCCATTTTGAATGAAACGAAAATACTAATAAATAGTGCTCCAAGTGGCATTAATATATTACTAGATAAAAAGTCTACCGCATCAAAAATATTCTTTCCAAAAATCGTAATATCACTCCATACTCCAAATGATAACGCAGATGGTATACCTACTAAGAAAATACAGAAACCAATGATCCATGATAGTTTCGTTCTTCTTTCTTGTTCACCATTTGCTAATGCTGAAACAACAGTTTCTAGTAGAGAAAATGCCGATGTTAATGTCGCAAATGTAAATAGTGCAAGGAATACTGTTAAGAAAAACCCACCAAATGGAATTTGACTAAATACAGATGGTAATACGATAAATAGTAATCCAGGTCCTTCTGTCGGCTCCATTCCTAATGAAAATACGGCCGGAAAAATGGCAAGACCCGCAAATAAAGAAACAAATAAATTCAATCCAACAATTGTTATTGCTGATTTTGGTAAACTTTCTTTTTTATTTAAATAGGAACTATACGTAACCATAATTGAAATCCCGATACTAATTGCAAAGAATGATTGCCCCATTGCGAACAAAATACTTTCCGAAGTAATCTTTGAGAAATCTGGTTGTAAGAAAAACTTCACACCTTTCATTGCATCATCAAGTGTTAACGAACGAACAATAAGAGCGACAAATAAAACGAACAATGCTGGCAACATATATTTACTTGCTTTTTCAATTCCGTTTTGTACACCCTTTGATACAACCCATATCGTAATGAACATAAAAGCGAAATGTCCCATAATAGCCCAAGCAGGATTCCCAATTGTTTCAGTAAATAACGCACCGTAATTTTGTCCTGGAGTAATCAGTTGTCCAGTTATTCCTCTGAATAAATAAATTAATACCCATCCACCTACAACACTATAAAACGAAAGTAGTATAAAACACGTTCCAACGCCAAGGCGTCCGATCCAGTGCCATCCTGTATTTGGTGCGATGCTTTTAAATGCTCCAACTGCTTGTTTCTGCGTACTGCGTCCAATCATAAATTCAGCTATAAGTAGCGGTAGTCCAATTAAAACAGTAAATAATATAAAGATTAAAAAGAACGCTCCTCCCCCACTCTTCCCAGCGATATAAGGAAACTTCCATATCGCACCAAGTCCAATTGCTGATCCGGCTGCTGCCATTATAAAACCTAATTTCGAAGTCCATTGCTCCGTCTGTTTCATCTCATTTTCCTCCTAATTAAATCTTTTTATATAAATAAATAAATTTTATAGACCTATCCAAATATACCCTCCATTTCTTCTTCCATATAATAAAAAAATGGCCTAGCATCTCTATATAAAGAGACGCTAAGCCATTTACTTAACGCGGTACCACCCTTATTGATTCCATTATGAATCCACCTTAGTAGTAATCGTTTGATTACAAACCTAATATCGAAGGTTAACCGTTAAGATTTACTAAGAATGTAATTCCGTTCCACCTTACTGCTCCTAGGCGAGTTCAGGATGTCATTTGACTATGTCACACCAACCCATAGCTCTCTGTACAAATACATGACCTTACTACTCCTATTCAACACATTTTAATATTTAGAATATATTTTCTTTTGAAATTAATATGAAGTATATCTGTTATATTTGTAACTGTCAAGGGGTATATTATTTTTTTGTCGAAATGGTTCATATTTCAACTGACTTTTACTAAACTTATTATAAAAAGAAAGAGTCTATATTTTCACCTTTTCAAACGAACTATAAAAAAGAATCTTCGCGATAATCGCGAAGATTCTTTTTACGGTATAAGACGAGTACAATCTCTCGGAAAAGCACTCGCCTCTCGTACATTTGTTAATTCTAATAGTTTATATACAATCCTTTCTAACCCAATTCCGAAACCTCCATGCGGGGGACAACCGTATCGGAATGTATTTAAATAAGATTGAAATTTCTCTGGGTGTAATCCTTTTTCTTTAAACGAAGCGAGTAACATTTCATAATTATGAATTCGCTGTGCCCCTGACGTTATTTCTAACCCTTTATATAATAAGTCGAATGAATCAGTAATAGCTGGATTCTCTTTATTTTGCATCGTATACATCGGTCTCGCTTCTTTCGGATAATGTGTAATGAAAACAAATTCACTATTATATGTTTCCTTTACATATTTCCCTAGTAACTTTTCACCTTCTGTATCTAAATCCCCTACAGGAGATTCTTTACGATACTTACTTTTCAAAATTTCTTGTGCTTCTAACAATGTAATTTTAGGTATTTCAGTAATAACAGGTACTTCTATTTGTAATAGTTGTAGTTCTATTTCACATTTTTTCGCTACTTGTTGAAATATATATCGTAAAACATCCGTTTCTAGTTGCATCACTTCATAAAAATCATGAATAAATCCAAGTTCTACGTCTAACGAGATATATTCATTCAAATGACGGGAAGAGTTATGATGTTCCGCTCTATATACAGGTGCAATTTCAAAAACTCGTTCTAGTCCACCCGCTACCATCATTTGTTTGTAGAACTGTGGTGATTGTGCTAAATAAGCTTCTTTTTGGAAGTATGGAAGCTTAAAAACATTTGCTCCTCCTTCTGCCCCTTGCGAAACAATTTTCGGAGTAAATATACGTGTGAAATCGTTCTCTATTAGAAATTCACTAAAGCTCTGAACGAGTGTAGATTTCACTTTAAAAATCGCTGCAGTTCGCTCATGCCTTAATGATATTACCCGCTCATTAAGTAGTTGATCTAAGCCAACTTGTAACTTCTTTTTATTTATTTCAAATGGAAGTGGCTCTGCACCGTTTATTACTTTCACTTCATGAGCAAGTACTTCAACACCCAATTCCGTTTTCGACGTCTCGACTATCTCACCGATTACATGGACAACACTTTCTACATCAACTTTATATCCGGCCAATTCATTTTCTAATACACATTGAATTACTCCTGTTCTGTCCCGTAATAATAAAAAACTAACATTTCCAAGGTGCCGAATTTTTTTTACCCATCCTTGAAGTAATACAACCTTTCCACTTTGCTTTGTACATTCTTTTGTGAGTGAACGCTTCATTATTGAATCCATTATTTTTCCCTCCAGTAATTTTATATTTATTTACGTTATTGTTGTCATCGTCATCATCCACGGTCACTCACCCCCTTTCAAAGAATACAAAAATCCGCCCCTATAAATAGGGACGGATTTTTTCCGCGGTACCACCCAAATTGTCATATTGACCATCTTAGCCCTGATAACGGTAGGTACCGTTTGCTTTTACTAATAATCACGTTCAAAGCAACACTCACAGGTGTCTTTCCATCATGCGGTATCGCAACCTTCCCAGCAATCGGCTGCTCTCTGTAGACCTTTGCACCATGTACTTTTCCTGATCATCACTTTTTATATTTACAGAGTATTCTAACTCCTCACCTTATAAAACGCAAGCTTTTTTTGAAACATTCTGGTTTTATAACTCCTAACTTCTTCTAAATTGTGAAAAGTTAATTTTGTAATACATATTCTTATGTATTAAATCCAAAATTACACCTTTAATATTTTCCAATTTTTACATAAAAACTAATTCATTTACGCATATTAATAAAAATTTTAAAGCGAGGTGTGTATATGCAAAAAGCAATTAGTTTCTTTCTCCTTTTGTTTTGCTTAATTGTAGTAAACGAAACGTATGCCTATTCACCAAAATCTTTACCAATCTCTCAAAACTCTGATCAATGGCAAGTGAATATTGATAAACCGAAAAAAACAAACAAGAATATGCTTCAAGCTAAAAAAGATGAATTTCAAACATATCATTTTTCAGTAAAGAATGTCGGGAATAGTGAAGTATATAATGTAAACGTCGAAGTATTCCGCAACGAACCAAATAAGAAAACGAAATATGAACTCTTTTCCCTAAAGGAAAGTCGTTTGGCAAGTGGAAAAACTGGATTTGAACACGCTAATTTACCCGTTGCTACAAAAGCAGATGAAGTTGATGTTATTATTACATGGCAAGAACACCCATTCCAATCGATGCGAAATGGTCAAAAAGTTGAATCTAGAAAATTTAAAGAGCATTTTGTTTTTAAAGAAGCTAAAAAGTAAATGGGATACGGATATATTCACACTATCATTGATATAGCTTTATTTACTAGTACCAGTTCGTAAGCAAATTAAAAAGTCGTGGCTTATAATGCCACGACTTTTTATATTAATTCGTACTAATGCCTCTCGCTGCCCAAATGCGATCGATATCAGCAGCATGTTGTCCGCCATATAAAAGAGCATCCGCTTGCTTAATCGCTTTCGCTCCATCACTGAATTTAGAGTTTGGTGTTAATGACCAGTGTGATTGTAAAATGATTTTTGTTGCTACATCACGGCCAAAAGCTTGTGCCATTTCGTATTGGCCTTGAGCCCAAATTTCACCATCATCATGCACTTCATTCGTTATATCTTTCGGATATACTTTATTCGTATCTAATCGGCGTAAGCATGTTGGATCTGAACTAGAATAAGCTGTCGCATCCCATTCTCCAACACATGCTTTACCATATCCAGTAGTCGATACTGCATCTTCATATGTAGCACCTAAGAAGTCGCCAAATCCTTCTCCCATCGCTCCACCTTCTGCTGAACTACCAAAGCCAGGAACTTGGTTATCTTGAATCGAATGCCCATATTCATGTGCGATAATACCAGCATCTTCTGCATCATCAACACCGCCAGTACCGAAAGTCAAAGCTTTTGTTGATGGAGAATAGAATGAGTTATCATCAGTTGTACCATTAACATTCACTTTTATCGAACGGTTATTAATATTTTTAAAACCTAGACTTTGAATGTAACGTTGCAATGTGTCGATATGATAGTACGACATAACATCTTCAAAGCTATCATTTGCGCGTGTATAGTTAAATTGTAAATTCGTAGATTTTGTTTTCGCTTTTGAAGAAATCGTTACATATTCTCCAATTAAAAATCCTGTTCCATCTAAACCTTTTAACGTAACAGTTTTCAGTTGGTTCGTTAGAGCTGTTGAATCTGCATCGTTATTATCTTTTAAGCCTACTTTACTACCGCTAGATACGACTGGGTTAGGTAAAAATACTTTTCCTGACCCTTCAGCTTTTCGGTTTATATCAACCTTTTTAATTAACTTTCCATTTTCTGCATCAATAAATGTTTCCCATGCACCAAATGGATTATTAGAATGGACTACAACTTTATATACTGGACGAGCAATTCCTTCTTCAACAATATATCCGAACTCTTTATCTGTAGGAGCCCATAAATTTTGCTCACTTGCTTCTCCAACATACGCCATTGATTTTTGTATTGCATCTTTTTCACTAATTTTTGTCGTTACTTCCTTCACACCTGTAACAGGCTGATAATCAGAAACAGCGAGTACTCCCTTTCCCTCTCCGTTAAGCGTAACTGTTATTTGTTTTGAAAATACAGGTGCACCATTAACAACTTGTTGGAACCTAACATATGAAGCTACTGACGTTTCTGTTGTAGAAATATATTGCAAGTCTGAAAGATCTGTTTTCAATCCATACTGCGCAGCATTTTCTTTTAAATATTCAGTTGCTTTTTTCTGTGGCGAATAAGCTTCTAACTTTACTTGCTGTTGTTTTTCCAATGCCGAAACCGTAGAAATTGTCCCCATTACTAACGGCACAGTCATTGCCATTGCCACCATTTTTTTATTAAACATAGAACCACTCCCCCTAATAAAGTAGCTCAACCTTATCCCATTACCACTAGGCAATGATTCCCCGCAAAACGGATGGATAAAAATTGAATCTACGAGTAATTCTCTATGAACACTTCTATTACCTTTCCATTTAGGGTAAGTGAAATTTTCTCAATATTTATGTGTAAAGTGAACACAATACTTTAGAAAGAAATTTCTAAATCCATTCCTTATCCCTAAAGCTTTTCATATTACTGTTTAAAAAAACAGGCTATTTTTTACCTAACGGTAGGTTGAAAAAATCACTTGTAAATGATACGATTTAAATAACCTTTTTTTAGGAGGATCTATATGAGTAAAAGTGAAGAAACACTCTCTTCAATAATGGAAGCAAGTTATCGCCTTTTTGCTACGTACGGTATTGTTAAAACAACTTATACAATGATTGGTGAGGAGGTTGGTATCGCAAAACCATCTATATATTACTACTTTAAGTCTAAAGATGCTTTAATTGAATGTATTTTTACTGAATTATGTAAAGCTATGCAGTTCTCTTCGTATTTCCATACAGAAGAGTTTACAAAATCAAATTTTATTGAAAAATGTATTGCAATTGGCCTTAAAATAATTGATGAACAGCGAAACGACCCTTATTTTAACCGAGTGCTACAAGAATATGTATTACTATCTTCAAGAAACAAGATGTACAAAGATCGATTACTAACTGTGCAAACAGAATATTTACATGGATTTGAAGTACTCCTTACAAAAGCAAATGAACTTCAATTAATTGAAAATAAAAATCTAGTTTCAAAAGCTCATATGTTAGCATTAGTGCTTGATAATATCGGAAATTTTATGATGATTGATGCAAAGATAGATTATAAACAAATTTGGATTGAAGCTGTAAATAACATTTTTGAAAGAAGGGGTTGAAGTGAATATAAAAAAACGCATTATCGGCTTAGATTTTGCTAGAGCTTGGGCGATGTTTGGTATGCTACTTGTTAATTTCATGGTGATAACAGGTGCAGAAGGAAATGGTCCCCCTTTTTTAATAACCTTCATGTCACTATTTGAAGGTAGAGCCTCTGCTTTGTTTGTTATACTTGCTGGCATCGGTATAACTTTAATGACTAGGTCAGCCGTTGCTAGCAATGAACAAATAAAAATTTCTAATAGCCGAAAGACCATATGGAAACGATCACTTTTCTTATTTATTTTAGGATTACTACTATATGTAATGGAGTGGACTGGGGATATATTACACTACTATGGTGTTTACCTTTTCGTTGCTGCATTACTCATGACAGTACGCAAAAAACTATTACTTTTTCTTTCTATCATTATTTTATTGTTCGCACAATCTCTTCAGCTTACTTTCAATACTTTCGAGGGTTGGGTAGGTCCAACTCCATTTATAAATTATGTAGACTTCTGGACAATAAAGGGTTTTCTTCGCAACTTATTCTTTAATGGCTATCACCCTATTTTCCCTTGGTTCTCGTTCTTCTTAATCGGTATGTTAATTGGCAGGTTAGATCTTCATAATAAAAAAATAAAAAAAAGATTACTCTTACTCGGTATTACAATCACAATATTGACAGAACTTTTATCAAAAGGACTTACACACTTTTTTATTCCATACATCGGCAGAGAGGCCGCCACATTTTTATTTAATACAGGACCCATCTTACCAAATGTATTATATATTTTATCTGCTACAGGATCCTCTATTGCTATATTAATCATTTGCCTCTATATTGCTGAAAAATATAGAAATAATTGGTTTGTCACTTCCATTGTACAAACAGGACAATTAACATTAACTCATTATGTCAGTCATGTATTTATCGGTATTGGGACATTAATTCTATTAAATAGAATGGAAAATCAATCACTACTATTCGTTTTATTATTTGCTACTGCATTTTTCATTTTCAGCATTTTAATTAGTGTGTTATGGAGAAAGAAATTTTCTAGAGGTCCTATCGAATGGATTATGAGGAAATTAGCCGGATAAATTTCCATCATACAAAAAGGAAGTTGGAATCATTCCAACTTCCTTCTCCTTTAATGAGCCGCGCTTAATTTAATTCGAACTTTCGTTTCACCTAAAGAAAGTTCATCGTCTTCGTTCGTTAAGTGACCAAATGTAAATTGTTTAACGAGTAAGTTTTCTTCCAATAAATCTTTATGGTTCGTTAACGTTCGCTGTAGCTCTACTTCTGTATCAAGAATAACATCCACTCGTAAATTAACTGGTAAATTCAACTGTTTACGATATTCTTGAACCGCACGAATGAATTCACGCGCTACTCCTTCTTGCAACAATTCTTCCGTTACATTCGTATCTAACATAACCGTATATTGTCCGTTAGTCGTATTAGAGAATCCTGATTTTGCAACTTTCTCAACTAACACATCTTCAGCAGTTACAACTACTTCTTCTCCTGGCGTTGCTTCGTAAACTGCTCTTCCTGTTGATACAAAGTTTTGTACTTCTTCTTGTGATAATTGTTTTAGCCAACCATTCACTGCATTCACATTTTTACCGAATTTCGGCCCCGCTGTTTTAAAATTAAGCTTCAATTGATATGATGTGTATTTTGTTTCATCGAGTTCAACATGGAATGCTTTTACATTTAACTCATCCATAACGATATCACGATAAGATTCCCAATCCATATCATTCTCGTTATGCTCAAGTAATACAAGTTCTGCTAGCGGCTGTTTTACTTTTAAAGAATGCTGATTACGGTTACTTCTTCCAAGTTCAACAACTTGTAAAACAGCATCCATTTCCGCTTCTAATTTCGGTTGAAGTAGTGATTCATTTACAACTGGATAATCAGCTAAATGAACGCTGCCTCCTTCTAAATTTAGATGAATGTCTTCCGCGACAAACGGTGTAAATGGTGCAATTAATTTACTAATTGTTACAAGCACTTCATGAAGTGTCTCATACGCAGCTGCTTTCTCAGCGTTCATACCAGATTCCCAGAAACGATTACGTGAGCGTCTTACATACCAGTTACTCACTTCATCTACAAGTGCTGCAATTTCACGAGCTGCATTCGTAAATTGATAATCATCAAGTGCAGTTCTTACTTTTTTCGTTGTACTATGCAATCTTGATAATACCCATTCGTCTAATTTTGTAAGCCTTACATCATACGTTTCTTTCGGATTATATTCATCTAAATTTGCATATAAAACGTAGAAGCTATACACATTGACTAATGTATCTACAAATTTAGATTTCGCTTCCAGTACTGTTCTTTCAGAAAAACGCTTCGCATTCCACGGGGCACTATCAACAAGTAAAGCCCATCTTAGCGCATCTGCACCAAACTTATCTACTAAATCAACTGGGTCTAGTGCATTCCCTTTACTTTTAGACATTTTCTGTCCTTCTTCATCTAAGACATGCCCTAATGATAACACTCGTTTATACGGTACTTTTCCTGTATATAGTGCTGAGACTGCTAATAAACTATAAAACCAGCCGCGTGTTTGATCAATTCCTTCTGCAATAACATCCGCTGGAAACTGCTCTTCAAATAACTCTTTATTTTCAAATGGGTAATGATATTGTGCAAATGGCATAGAACCACTATCAAACCAAACATCAATTACTTCTGGTGTACGATTCATTGTTCCTCCGCATTTCTCGCAGCAGACTTGCACTTCATCTACATACGGCTTATGCAATTCCAAATCTTCCGGTGTTTCTTTCGTACTATGCTTTCTTAATTCGGCAATGCTTTTCGGTGCGAACTGATGATCACAACTTTCACATTCCCACACGTTTAATGGCGTTCCCCAATATCTATTTCGGCTAATATTCCAGTCCACCATATTTTCTAAAAACTTACCAAAGCGCCCATGTTTCATATGATCCGGATACCAAGTAACAGAATCATTATTTTGTAAAAATGTATCTTTAATTGCAGTTGTTCGGATTAACCAACTTTCTCCTGCATAATAAAGTAGTGGTGAATCACAACGCCAGCAATGCGGATAGCTATGTTCATATTTTTCTTTATGATACAGTAAACCTTCCTTCGCTAAATAACGAACGATATCCACGTCACAATCTTTTACAAATTTCCCTTTCAAAAATGGTACTGCCTCTGTATACTCACCTTTTTCATCTACAACGTGCAAGAATGACAATCCTTCACTTTGAACAACTCTATAATCGTCCTCTCCATATGCTGGAGCAATATGAACAAGTCCTGTACCACTATCTCCCGTTACAAAATCTGCTGCAATAACGCGGTAACCATTTGTAACTTCTTTCATCGGAAATGGCGCTGTATAAGATGTGTTTAATAATTCTTCGCCTTTATGAACAGATAATACTTCATAGTTCTCTTTTAATACTTCTTGTACACGTTCTTTCGCAACAATGTATACATGACTTTCTTGTTTTGCTTTAACGTATTCCATATTTGGATGGACAGCAAGCGCAACGTTTGCTGGAAGTGTCCAAGGTGTTGTGGTCCAACCTAAGAAATACTCATTTTCACTATCTTTCACTTTAAACTTCACAGTTGCACTTAAATCTTTTACTGTTTTATACCCTTGTGCAACCTCATGTGAGCTCAATGAGGTTTGGCAGCTTGGGCAGTATGGTGAAACTCTATGTCCTTTATATAACAATCCTTTTTCATGGATTGTCCCCAAAATATGCCATACACTTTCGATATATGGATTCTTTAAAGTTACATATGGATCATCCATATCTACCCAATAACCAATACTTTCAGTGAATTCACGCCACTGCTTCTCATATGTGAAAACACTCTCTTTACACTTTTGAATAAATGGTTCAATACCATATTCTTCGATCTCATGTTTACCAGAAATACCAAGTTGCTTCTCAACGCCTAATTCTACAGGTAAACCATGTGTATCCCATCCCGCTTTTCTTAACACTTTATAACCAGCCATCGTTTTATATCTTGCTACTAAATCTTTAATTGTTCGTCCAAGTGCATGACCTACATGCGGTAGTCCGTTCGCCGTTGGTGGTCCTTCATAAAATACGAAAGACTGTGCGCTTTCTCGATTCTGAATTGATTGTTCGAAAATATTTTGTTCGTTCCACTGTTTGCGAATTCGCATTTCTCTTCCTACAGCTGATTCTTTTACATCTACTTTTTCCATATACAATCACTCCTTTGAATATTTTAAAGCACACAAAAAACCCGTCCCTATAAAGTAGGGACGGGTTTACCCGCGATACCACCCTAATTCTATTAGCATTTTCACTAATAGCACTTAGCAACGTACTATCATACGTGTTCTTTGTAACGGTAGACATCCGTCCGGGCTTACTTACTTTCAGCCTCGGCTCCTCGGAGATGATTTTCAAATAACGTCTGCACACCGGCTTTCAGCAATATACCGGCTCTCTGGAGAACAGCTCACTATTTTACTCTTTCTCGTCTTCAGATTTGTATACTTTGTTAAAAGTTATTTTATGCCATTTAGCAACTAATTGTCAACTAATTCAAAATATATCCTTATCTTTTTTCCCTATTCTTATACAATTACTTTTCAAATTCTCGCAATGCTGCTAAATTTTCATCATCCTCAATAAGTTCAGCAAAGAATCCCGATTCATCCTCACGAAGGACAAATTCAAGCTCTTCCTTCGCCTCTTCATTTCTATTTAACTGCGCTAAATAACAAGCACGATCATATCTTGCTAACAAATCACTCGCGTCAATTATTAATACTTCATTTGTTATTTTTTCTGCCTGTATCGTTTGGCCGGCACCATGATATGAAGATGCTAAAGAAAGAAGAATTGCTGTTTCATTTGGATGATGTATAGAAGCATTTTCTAATACATGAATTGCCTCTTCAAACCTTTCTTGACTTTGATATATTTCTCCTAAAGCAAGAAATGCTCTACTTACAAACGGTGTTTGCTCTGTTAATTGTAAGATAATCTTTTCTGCTTTTCTTTCTTCCCCTGCTTTAAAGAATACTTGTGCTTGCAGAAGAAGAGTATCATAATCATCTGGTAGTTCTCGAACCATTTGTTTCGTTAATTCCAAAGCATCTCTTAACATATCTTCTTCCTCGCACTCAACGAAAAGATTTACAAGTTGCTTCGCTACGTCATAATCCCATTTATTTTCTAGTGACGTGTGCAGAATCTCTATTGCTTCTTTATCCATCTCTACATTCTCATAAAATAGCGCAAATCGCTGTGCTGCCATACTATTTTTCGGATTTAACTTTAAAGAGATTTCATATAAATCAATTATCATAGTAACCATTGAAATTTCTTTCGCACGATTTTTCATACGATAAAAAGCTCTCGTAATGATAGATCGTTTTGGCTGTTCATGCAGCTGGCGTTCAATCCATATTTCCGTAACCGCAGCTGCAGCATACATGAATGCTGTACTCCTTTCTGCTTTTTTCACCTTTAACGTATGAAGAAAATCTCGTATGTTAGACAATTTTTTATGTTGCTCTACTGCTTTTACATAAACATCAAATATACGTTCATTATCAAAATCTTTTTGTATTACTTTCATTGCAACTTCAATTGCTTTTACATTTCTTTTTTTCACTAATACTTTTGCATAATGATATAGAACTTCTATATGCTCACCATCTAATTGTAGTGCGTATTCAACCTGTGCTTGTTCTTTATCTATTTCATTCATCGCTCCGTACACATATGCAATCGCATCTAAACGCCATATTTCAGGTACTTCGTCCGCTAATTGTTCTAGTTCAGTCAGCAATTCTTCCTGAAGATTCATATCTACTGAAAGCTGTGCTAAATATTCCATATTAATATGCAACGGCTCTTCTTTCATCGCCTGAACCATATGACTTTGTTCTTTAGAACGGTTTTCTTCTTTTTCGTATATTTCCGCAAGCTGTAAATGTACACCTACGAAATTCCCATCAAGCTCTAAACATGTTTCATACGCTTGTTTTGCTTCCGTCAATTGCCCTAATGCCATAAGTGTTTCACCAATTCGGTAATACGGTAATGCCGTTTCCATTTGTTCTATCGCCTTATTATATCTTTTCATCGCTTGGCCGTACTGTCCAATAGATTCATATAAAATACCTGCATAACAACCGTACTCACTTACTTCATTTCTTTCTTTGTGTAACGTTCTTAAAAATGCTATACCTCGTTGTACAAATTCCGTTCCTTTAATTCGATTCACATATTCATCTAACGCACTTGCTACATTATAATCACTTTTCTTTATACCCTTTTCTAACTTAGATAGTGCTACTTTAAACCCTTCTTCATTTCCACCAAGTTCAATTTCAGCATCCCATAAAACCATTCCTGCATTCATGAGGAAATCTTGGCTCTTTTCAATTTGCTTCTCAAGACCAAGTATATATTCTTTTGCTTCCTTATATTGTTCTCTTGCCATATAAACTTGTGTAAGTCCGAAGTGAGAATAAACATCCTCATCATTTTCTTCTAAAGCACGCTTATACAATACTTCTGCTTCTTCCAAGCTATCATTTTGAAAATGATAATCACCTAATTTTACGTAAAGAGGTGCTTTATCATCACAATTCTCAATACCGTTTAATAAAATTTCTTTCGCACTTTCCTCATCCTTCAAATCAGATTCGTATATTTCCGAAAGTTTCGTATAAATGTAAGGTGCATTACTATCCAAATGAATTGCTACTTTAAGCCCTTTTATTGCTAAATATAATTTCCCTAGTTGATGTGCACATCTCGCTCGTTCATACCATACATGCGCTTCATATTTGTACTCTTTTAACAAGTCATTAAAGATTTCATATGCTTCTTCATATCTTTCTAAATCTATTAATATTAAACCGTGATTTGTTAAAGTGAACCTTTCAGGACTACGCTCTAACGCAACTTGAGAGTATTGCAATGCTTTTTCAGATTGATCAATATACATATAGGATAAAGCGAGAAAACTCCAAGCAATAGGCTGATCTGCGTCTAATTGTAACGATAAACGAAAGCTTGAAATCGCTTCTAGATAACTTTCCTGTTCAAACGCATATCTTCCGTTTATTAAATGATATAAAGCACGATTATTTTTCTTCTCAACGCTTGTCAGCATTTGCTCCGCTTTCTCTACTTCCTGAAGACGAATAAAACACTGTGCACCATGCAATTTAACAAAGTCCGAGTTCGGAAACTTTTCCATTAACTTATCGATACAATATAAAATAAATTCTTTATCTACTTCAACATCTAAGTGCTTTATCGTATATAACCACGTATTTGGATTATCACTCGTTTCTTTTAAAAATTGTACTAAGTTACTAATTCCCTCTTTGTCATGTTCATCTAAATGATCCGTAAGAGAAAAAATAGATTTAAAGTAACGATTTTCTTCCTCACTTAGAAACGCTAGTTGCTCCTTCTTTTCTTTCGGAACAAACGTGATTGCTAAACAGCCTGTATAACGATATTTTTCTTGTAATTTACTATATTCCACAAGAACTGGTTCTATAAAGTTTGGATCTTGAACATAGAAAGCTTGCAATGTATCATCATATCCAGATAGAACTTGTACGTGTGAAGCATGCTCAATATCTATACTTAATAAAACAGGAATTCCTTCGTCAATCAGTCTCTTATAATTCTCTTCATTCCCTTTAAAATAACGATATTCATAACCTAATTCTTCTAAATAAGAAACAGTATCTGAAAACTTCGATCCTGTCATATCAAAAATAAACTCTGCTATTTCATCTTGTGTACGTTTCTCTCCCCATATACGCAACATCATCTCTAAGCTTGTCGGAACACAATAATTATCCTTTTGTACAATAGGAACTATCGGCAAGTGAACCTTTTTTCCATCCGGATTTTTTTCTAAATTATGATATAAAGATTCTTTTAAACTCTTTTCTTCTTTTAATAGTTTTTGTAAATCTGCAAATTTATTCATTTTGTACAGCGCTTCTGCACGTAAATGTACAAAGTAAGTATTATAGGCATGATATGGCAGCTGAGTATTTATATTATCTATTACCGCTAACATCTCTTCATATTGCTCTAAATCTAATAAATACTTTATCTTCTCAAAATGAAAATATGGTACTTGTGGGAATTTTACAATCGCATCATCGATTAACTGTATCGCGCGTTTTTGTTCTCCTTTATTCGCATACAATTGTGATAATAAATAGGTAGATAACTCTTCACAATCTTCATGCTGCATGCCAGCAATAAATTGTTCTTCCGCTTTCTCCCATTCACCTGTATGCATATAAACGTAGCCCCATTTATCAAACACTGCGCGCGCACTGTACTCCTCTGCTTTTTGCATATACATTAACGCTTCTTCGTTTCGTTTCATTTCTAAAAGACATCGTACTAACGTAAAATATGTTTTCGCTAAAAAATCTGCATCTATTTCTTCTTTACTTAACTCTTCTAAAGAAGATTTTAACAACTGCTCTGCTTCAAGAATTTTCCGCTCATCAATTAACTCATCACAATATAAAGAGAGCGTTCTCATATTTGGGAATTTTTTATAAGCGTAACGAATGAGGAATGAACTGTATTGGTGCATAAGCCCTTCATCAGTAAGGCGAATTAATATATCGAACTCCTTATGCGAAGGAATATTGGCAAGCCAATTCTTCACATAGGATAAAGTATTCGTTTCTTTTATATATGCAATTTCATTATTTATTTCCTGTAATCCATCTACAAATCTCTTGTCTTTTAAACAAGTTTCTAATTGCTTAAAATCTAGCATGCATTCACCTCGAATTTATATTTAAACTGCTACTTGCTTAGATTTTACACACCATATAGTATGTATTCAACTAAAATCTCTTAAAATGGATGGTATTAATTAATATTATTCAAATTTATAACAAAATATAGTAAAAACGATTGTTTTTCTCCGTATTTTGTTTAATTATATGGAATAACGTAACATGCGGTTTTTATCTTGTAGAAGCTGAAATTAGTACATAAAATTATATCGGCCATAATTCAAATATATCAGCGATTCTTTCATTTTATCGGCGATTTTCAAATTATATCGACCGATTCTTAACATTTATCAGCGATTATATGTCGAATATCGACTTATCGACATTAAACGACAATCCTTATACATCATACCTTTTAACAAACTATGTCACCAAATGTAATTTTCATATTGGGAGCGTATACAAAAGAAGAATACACATGAAATATGTTAAAAAATCGTAGTTCAGCTTCATATTGAGCTAGCGCATTATCATATGTTAATCCTCTGGCTATTAAACGTTCTACAAATTGTTGCTTATCACCCGGATCACCTGCAATCCCCTCTTCTTTTAATGATTGATACAAATCGTTTTTATCATTGTGATGCATATTTGAATCTAAAAAGTTCACTTTATCGCTTACTCTACATTCAATATTTTTCACACCTAATTCACTTAAATATATCGGTATTTTCATGCCTATATTGCCATCTTTACCATTTCTTTGCGTATCACTTTCAAATAATTTCTGCAAAACACCTAGCTGAATAAATTCCGATTGTTTCTCCCCATCTAGTAAATAAGAAGCCATATTAGAAATCCAATGTGGTTCAAAACAGATTATTTTTCCACCCTTTTTAACTGAATGTATCATTTTTTCTAGCATTGTTTCTGGAGTAGTCATATGTAATAAGAAAGCATGACAGATTGCTATATCGTATTTATCGTTCAGTTCAATTTCTGTAGCATCTCCTTCAAGAAATTCTGAATCATACGGAAGTAAACGAAACAACTCTCTGGCTTCAGCTAATAATGTTTCTCCACTATCAATACCTGTATACTTTGAACCTTCTGGGAGTAATGGCATTAATACTAATCCTAAATAACCATATCCACAACCGTAATCAACGATATGTACAGGCTTAGTAATCTTCCAAACTGTATTTACTAAAAAGCTTACATAATCGTCGTTGTAATATAAATCTCTCGTGTTTTTTAAATATGTTAGTTTATTGTTCCAATTATACGTTTCCAACATCTAACGCCTCCTTTTATATACAAAACTAAAGTTCTCTATATAATAGCCGTATTCCTACACTTTTCTTAAAATTTCAAAGCAAAAAAGCTAGTGTATTTTTAATAATACACTAGCTTTTTATTTGGAAGAAAAATTTAACAAGTACAATCACAATCAAAACAATCCGTACAGTCTAAATCGTCACAATCTGCTTTTCTCTTTCTTTTGTTTCTTTTAAGATAATAATACAGTAGCCCAAACAATAGTATACAAATAACAAAAGCTATTATTGCTTCTGTATACTTATTTTGAATCATAAAACCAATTCCACTTCCGCCTGAAATAAAAATTAGAATTAAGTAAATCCAGAACATCTATGTAAATACCTCCATTACTATATATCTTAAGATAATATCCATATAACACTAGAGGAAATGAATAATCCCATACCATTACCGCTTAATACACCAGTAGTTATTCTTAGCAAATTTGAGCTACTTCTCCATTTCCACTTTTGGGTGAACCCATCGATAAGTAACGGAATTTGAGCGAAAAATGATAGTATGATTGCCAAAAGAAATGAAGGTGTCATATAAAAATAAATTGGAAACATTAAAATACCAATAAGCATGCCTGTACAACGCGCACATAAAGGTATGTACTTTTGTAGTTTAAAAAAACTCCTATCTAATCTTCTATGACAAGGAATTTGTAAAATAAAAGTTCGAATCAATATGAATCACCCTCTCTAAAAAGATTTTAATTGATTTTGCAAAAAAAATATATATCCAATAAAAAAACAAACCAGGTTTATACTAGACCCAGTTTGTCAGTTTACTACTATGTTACATTTCCTCAGGTGCCTCCACCCCAAGTAAACGTAATCCTTCTTTTAATACAACCGTCACAGCATAAACCAATGCGAGTCTGCTGTCTTTTTCTTTGCTCTCTTCTAATATACGAACATTACCGTAATATTTATTGAATGATTGTGCTACATCTAATATATATTTCGAAATAATCGATGGCTCATTTTTATTGAAAGCTGCTTCAATTATTTGCGGGAATTTATTTAGTAATTTTACGACACTCCAGCTATGATCGTCTTTTAAAGCAAATGTACATGTTTCAAATTCTACACTTTCTTTTCTTAAAATAGAACAAGCACGTGCATGTGTGTACTGTACGTAAGGTCCTGTTTCTCCTTCAAATTTCAGCATATTTTCTAATGAGAATTCGATATTATGCATACGCTCATTTTTTAAATCGTGGAAGATGACTGCACCAACACCGACTTGCTTTGCTACTTCTTCTTTCTGTTTTAAGTTTGGATTTTTCTCTTCAATATTTTGTTTTGCAAGTTCGATTGCTTCTTCGAGTACTTCTTCAAGTAAAATAACTCTTCCTTTACGTGTCGACATTTTCTTACCATCTTTTAAAATGAAGCCAAACGGTACGTGTTCCATACCATCAACCCAAGTATAGCCAAGTTTTTTTAATACGGTGAAAAATTGATTGAAATGTAAGCTTTGTTCTGGACCAACAACATATAGCGCTTTATCAAACCCATAAGTGTTTTGACGATATAAAGCTGCCGTTAAGTCACGCGTTGCATAAATCGTCGCACCATCTGATTTTCTAATTAAACAAGGCGGCATTCCTTCTTCTTCTAAATTAACGACTAATGCACCTTCTGATTGTTCAAGCAACTCATGTTCTTCTAAAATCCCAATAAAATCTTCCATTAAATTATTATAAAATGCTTCTCCCTGAAAATTAGTAAATTCTACGCCGAGAAGTTCATAAATGCGAGAAAATTCTTTAAGGGACTCATGACGAAACCAATTCCAAAGTTCTACCGCTTCTTCATCACCTTCTTCTAGTTTCTTAAACCAAGCACGTCCTTCTTCTTCTAGTTCTTCGTCGTCTTTTACCTCTTCATGGAATTGGACATATAACTTAAATAGCTCACGTATTGGATCTTCTTTAACTACTGCTTCATTTCCCCATTTTTTATAAGCCGTAATTAACTTTCCAAACTGTGTTCCCCAATCTCCTATATAATTAATCCCTACAACTTCATAGCCACATTTTTCAGCGATATGTTTCAGCGAATTTCCTATCATTGTAGAACGTAAATGCCCCATCGAAAAAGGTTTCGCGATATTAGGAGAGGAATAATCAATTACTACTGTTTTTTCACAGCCAAAGTGGTTTTGACCGAACTCTTCTTTCTCCGCTAAAACTGTTTTTAATACTGCATCACTTACAGTTTCACGATTGAAAAATACATTTACATAAGGACCAACGGCTTCTACTTTCGTAAAAAACGGATCATTGAATTTCTCAGCAACTTCCTTTGCGATAAGAGCTGGTGCTTTTTTATATTGCTTCGCTAATGAAAAGCATGGGAACGCTGCATCTCCAAATTCATCTTGTTTCGGTGTTTCAATTAAATCTAAAATTTGTTTTTGCGTTAATTCATTCGTGAAAATATTAGATAAACTTTCCGCAAACTGCATTTTATAATCCATGATACAACCTCCTTATTTTTTAAAACACAAAAAACTCGTCTCTAAAAAAGAGACGAGTTTTAACCCGTGGTACCACCCTTGTTGTTCGTTACGAACCACTTTCCCGTTTATAACGAGGACAGGGGGCCTCGGCTTTCTCTACTATTCGTTCAAGAAGCATCTCCGAAGTGCGCTTCATCTTTTTCTTCCGTACTAGGCTCACACCATCCCTAGCTCGCTTTCCTTCTAAAAAAGACTACTCTCTTCATCACAGACAGTATATTTAATTAATTATTGCTTATTATACATCTTTTCAAACAATTAGCAAGGGTCAATTACACCAAAGTGAAACTTAGCACTTTTTCTTTTGTATACATAAAAATTGTGTTTTTCAAATCTAGAACTACGAAAATGATCTTTTAAAACGACACGTTTTCTCGCCACTCGTTTTGCCTCCGCAATTGTTTCGTCAGTAATATCATGATACAAAGCGAAGTGTTTTAATCCTTTAATTCCATCGGATTCTATGACAGTTTCTTCAAACATCGGATCAAGGTAAACGACATCGTAACTATTGTCTTCACATTGCGCTAAAAATGAAAAATGCTCCGTTTGCTTTACTTGGATTCTTTGCATTGCTTCATCAATTTCAGAAACAGATGAAGACCATGTTTTCAAACCATTTTCCATAATATAAGCCATATACTCATTGCCTTCAAGTCCTGTTACTTTTCCGCTTTCCCCAACAACATAACTAGCTACAATACTATCTGATGCCATCCCGAGCGTACAATCTAACACTGTCATTCCTCTCTCTAATTGCGTGGCTTGTACAAACGGATCGTGTTCTCCACGCATTAACCTTTTCACACGAAACATCGCTGAGTTCGGATGAAAGAAAAACGATTCTTCCGTACCTTTTGGATAAATAGCTAATCGGTTCTTCCCTACGACAAGCACATCTTGTTCATACTGCTCATGTAGCTTATGTACCGGTATGTCATTACGTTTAACGAAAGAAGCATTTAATTCTGCTGCTACCTCGTTTGCATAATCTGTCATTTCTTTGTTCGTTCTTCCTGCTGTTGTTACGATCATTGTTTCACCTCTATATAAAGAAAAGAGGGAGATTTACTCTCCCCCTTCTTTAGCAATTCTTTTCGAAAGCTTGTTCTAAGTTCGTAATAATTTCGTCCATAGTTGCACCTTCAATTTCATGACGGTGAATAAAGTGAACAACTTCTTTTCCTTTTAATAATGCCATAGATGGTGAAGATGGAGGAATTTCTCCGAAGTATTCACGCATTTTTGCAGTAGCATCTTTATCTTGACCTGCGAATACAGTTACAAGATGATCAGGTTGTTTTTCAGCACGAACAACCGCTTGACCTGCTGATGGACGTGCTAAACCAGCTGCACAACCACAAACAGAGTTTACAACTACTAAAGTTGTACCTGATGTATTTTCCATAAATTCTGTTACAGCTTCTTCTGTAGTTAACTCTTCAAACCCAGAACGCACTAACTCTTGGCGCATTGGGATTACCATTTGGCGCATGTATTCTTCATAAGCATTTGACATCTTGTAATCTCTCCTTCAACTTTCATTCCAAATTCATCATATCACGCTCTATTAATAGGTGCAAAAGAAAGATAACGATGATTTCATTTTTTTGTAGGGATTTCACAAACCCCACCGCGGCAATGTCCCACTGGAACAAGTTTTCTATTATTAGCGATATAATCGTATACTTTACTTCCAAAACCAAGTACGATAGATAGCTTTATAAAAGGAACTGCAAACCAATAAGATGGAACGGCCTTTGCTAATACATCTATGCTCTGAATACCGTCATACCACTTATTATTTTTAAAAATATACAGTCTTTGTTCCATCTTACTTTGTAGTTCTTGAGAAAGCTCATACTTCTCAACTACATCTTCATTTCGAAATGAAACAAATTTCATCTTACCCTTTTTATCTAATTTTTTCGTACGTTCTGCAACGGCCGTACACATCGGACACCAACTATCATAGAAAACAATCATACATTATTCCCCTTTACGAGACTCCGTCATTTGTTTCCATACAGAACCTTTTGCTTCTTCTCCGCCTTCAATACGCTCTAATGCTAGACGTGCTTGCATGGCTACTTCAAACTCTGGATCATCTTGCGCTGCTTTTAATGCTGGAATCGCACTTTCATCTCCAAGTTCAAATAAGAACATCGCTGCACGCCAGCGTACTAATTTACTTGGATCTTTCAGAGATTTAATCATAACGAACATCGCTGCCGGATCACCTACATCTGATAAACAATCTCCTGCAGTACGGCGAACACTTACAGAGCGATCTAACAAAGCTTTATATAATAACGGTAATACTTCATCACCTTTTACCATACCTAAATAAGCTGTTGCTAAACGGCGTATTGAAACTTTTTCATCATCTAACGCCATCTTCAACACTGGAATATCTTCTTCAGTAGGATCCATTTGTTCTAATGCTGCAAAACGATTTTTCCAGTCAGAATCTTTCATCATCTCTTCTGTTACTTTATATGGCTCACGCTTTTGAATCGTTACTTCAACAGCACCTGCTTGATTTAATAATTCTTTAACCGTTTCATTTACACGTTCTTCTGAATAAGCAGCAACAATCTCTTCCACTACTTCTTTCCCAATTTCTTCAAAATTACCGTAACGTGTACTTTGTTCTACCCATTTACGCTCTTTTACAACGTTTGGTGCAGACATTTGCACTTTCATAATTGATTCTTTAAAACGATCTGGTAAGCCAACACGTTCTTCCGATGTTCCATCTGTTAACTTTACTTGCATTGGAATTGTAAAAAACATTTGAACAAACACTTTCACTTCTCCAAAATGAGACAGTTGTTGTTCTTCACTTTCTTCCAATACTTCTTCGCCGAAAACAGCACGAACTTGTTGTAATAAAACTTTCCAGTCATACTTCGCATTTCGCTCCACTGCTAAAAAGTCGGCTACATGATATACACCTTTAATGCCTTCAATTTTCAAAATTTCTTGCACTTGCATTGGTGCTTGTTCTTTATTTTCATTTGTATAATTATTACGTGCTCCTGATGGTAATACTTCATTCAAAATAACTTTCATTGTATTTGGACTTGGCGTCGGTTCAATTGCTTTAATCTTCACGTAAAAAACTCTCCTTTATTGCGTGTTCTTAGCTGTATTGTAACATGTTATCACTCTATACTCCTACTGGGATGCTTAATTTTACTACTTTCTTCCCGCTACCATACTATTTCATTCTTTTTACATTTTAAATTAGGAACGGGATTTTAAAAGCTTTCGTTTCCGATGATTTTTATTTTTTATCCATTTCTTGAGGTACCACCAGTATAAAAAAAAAAACGCTAAGCAAAAAAATATATTAAGCTATCCATATGGATAGCTTATTTACATAATTTTCGTTATCGGTAGCAACAAAAAGGAGGATTCCTTACTCTCAGAAGGAATCCCTTTTTTATTTTCTATCACTCGATTCATCTTTTTATACATTCCTATCCTGTGATGGGTTTTACGGTTCTCGTTTGTTACTGGATTAGCCAAAAAACGTTATAAAATTTTGTATACTCTTTACTTGTTTTTTCAAAAAAGCTGGCGGTATCCCCTCTTTAAGTTTATTAAAATACTTTCCACAATTTTTTCCGAAGCTATTACTTCAAATCACCTTTTATTACGATGCCCCCTCCCGCCTTCTCTCCAAAAAGGTAATACTCTCAATCACAACTTCAGTTCTATATATTCTCTTGCCTTGTTCATTATCGTAATTACTAGTCTGAATACGCCCTGTAATCCCAACGAGTGATCCCTTTTTACAATATTCAGTTACATTCTCAGCCGATTTGCGCCAAACGACACAATTAATAAAATCGACTTGTTGTTCACCTAAACTATTTCGAAATCCTCTATTCACCGCAACACATATTCGTGCATAAGCGACGCCTTGTTTTGTGTAGTATAATTCTGGCTCCTTTGTCAATCTACCGATTAATACAACTCGATTCATCATAAGTTATACCACCTCACATGTTTTTCTTCATTGTAAGGAGAAATGTTTGAATGGTAAAAAGCACAAAATGATATATCCGTAAATAAAAAGTATTATTTTAGACCTTACAAAACAAAAAAAGAAACCATACATAGTTCAAACATGTATGGTTTCAAAATTTATTACACTTCAGTACAAGATATGTAATATCCTCCGCGAGCCATCTTTATTTCAGCACGGTACATTGCATTTTCTAAGTAGAAAGTAATCGGTTTAACTTTACTCTCAAATTTTAGTCTTTCATTGCATTCAGCTGCATATCCTTCAATCGCTGAAGTAATAACTTTTGATGATGGATACGTTAAAGCTTCATCTAGTTCTATGAAAAAACTTTTAGAAAATAGTTTTTTCATAATCCCCTTCTTCTCTTTCATCATATTCCATCTCCTTCACTTCAAGTTGCTATCATCCATATTATACCATACATTCAATATATCTTTGAAAATAAAAAAATCCTGCATTTTTCATGCAGGATTTTTTTATTAGTCATTTTTCGTAAAGTAAGAAACGAAACGAAGAATTTCTAAGTATAACCATACTAATGTAAGCATTAGTCCCATCGCAGTATACCACTCCATATATTTCGGAGCTTGACTACGTACACCATTTTCGATTAAATCGAAATCTAGTAATAAGTTTAATGCAGCAACTACAATAACAACTGCACTAATAATAATACCGATTGTACCACCTTGGTGAATGTATGGAACAGTTACACCAAACATATTTAGTAGGAATACGACTAAATACATAACCATAATTCCAAGTGTTGCTGCCATCACGCCTGTACGGAATTTATCCGTTACTTTTACTACGCGTGTTGCATATAACACTAACATTGCAAATAGAATTGAGATTGTTAGTAATACAGCATTTAAAACGATAGAATCGCCAAATTTCATTGTATACACTGCTGAAATACTTCCTAACACAACCCCTTCTACCGCTGCATAGATTGGTGCACCAAAAGGTGAAATACGTGGGAAGAACATAGACGCAAATGCGATGATTGCCGCAACGATTAAAGCACCAATTAATACTGGCATCTTCATCGTCCCCTGCATCATCTGTATGTATGAATAGACAGACGTTGCAAGTAGCAAGATAAGCATAATGAACGTTTTGCCTACTGTTCCGCCAATCGTCATCGCAGAAGCACTTGCTCCCTCTTTACGGAATGCCTCTTTTTTCAACATTGGATTAGATGTTCTCATTTTTTCCCTCCTAAAATAGGTTCTACCAATAGTGTAAAGTTTTTCTCTTTACTTTTCAATATATGCAGCTTGTTTTTATTTTAATCCTTCAACGATGTCTGATAGTTCACTCCATCTTTCCATCTTTTTTTCTAGCTCTTCTTCTGTTTTCTGCTGTGCTTCAGATAATTCTTGTGCCTTTGTGAAGTCAGATCCAACTTTCGCAAGTTCTTCTCCAATTGACTCAATTTTCTCTTCAAGTTCGGCAATTGTATCTTCAATCGTTTCCCATTCACGCTGTTCATTGTATGAAAGTTTACGTTTACGTTGTTGTTTTGGCGCTTCTTCTACAACTTTTTTCTCTTTTTGAACTTCCGCTTTCTCCATAAGTTCTCTCGTTTTTTCCATTTCTAAATAATCTGTATAACTACCTAGAAACTCACGCACTTCGCCTCCGCCAGTAAAGATGAACAGTTCATCTACTACTTTATCTAAGAAGTAACGGTCATGCGATACAGTTAAAACGACACCTGGGAAATCTTCTAAATAATCTTCTAGTACTGTTAATGTTTGTGTATCTAGATCATTCGTAGGTTCATCAAGTAAAAGTACGTTTGGTTCTCCCATTAAAATACGTAATAAATATAAACGTCTTCTTTCACCACCAGATAGTTTACCAAGCGGTGTACCATGTGAATGAGTCGGGAATAAGAAACGTTCTAACATTTGAGATGCACCAATTACTTTTCCATCTGTCGTATGAATAACTTCTGCAATCTCTTTAATGTATTCAATCATACGCTGATTTAAATTCATCTCTTCATTTTCTTGCGTATAATAAGCAACTTTTACAGTTTGTCCTACTTCCACTTCACCACTATCAGGAGATAACTTACCTGCAAGCATATTTAATAGGGAAGATTTCCCGCTTCCATTCGCCCCAATAATTCCGATACGATCACCCGGTTTCACAATATGATTAAAATTATGTAATACCGTCTTATCGCCAAATTTTTTCGTTACATCTTTTAACTCAAGTACTTTCTTTCCTAGACGACTTCCGCTTAGTGCAATATCAACTGACTGTTTTGCAGCTGGTCCTTCTTGTGCCTTTAGCTCATCAAAACGCTGAATACGCGCCTTTTGTTTCGTAGAACGGGCTTTTGCACCACGACGAATCCAAGCAAGTTCACGACGATATAAATTTTGGCGTTTCGATTCTTGTGCCAATTCTTGCTCTTCACGAAGTGCTTTCGCTTCTAAAAATGTACTATAGTTTCCTTCGTAGCTATATAGTTTACCATTATCTAATTCAAAAATACGATTCGTCACACGATCTAAGAAATAACGATCATGGGTTACAAGTAATACCGAACCTGTATATCTCGCTAAATATTCTTCTAACCATTCAACTGTCTCGTGGTCAAGATGGTTCGTAGGCTCGTCTAAAATTAATAAATCCGGTGTTTCAATAAAACATTGTGCCATTGCGATACGTTTTTTCTGTCCACCAGATAAATTCCCAACAATTGCAGTGAAGTCCGTAATTCCTAATTTCGTTAAAAGAGATTTCGCATTTGCATTTGCTTCCCATGCACTCATTGCATCCATACGTTGCTGCACTGCAAATAATTGTTCCTGTACTTTTTCATTACTTGGATCTTTTTCAATATTTAATAGTGCTTTTTCATAATCACGAAGAAGACGAATTAAAGGTGTATCGCCATGGAACACTTGCTCTAATACTGTCAGTTTTTCATCAAACTCTGGTTGCTGTGATAAATAACTAATTGTATACCCACGTGAATGCGTCATATCACCTGTATCAGGAGTTTCTAATCCCGCAATAATTTTTAATAATGTCGATTTACCAGTTCCGTTTACACCAATAATTCCGACACGTTGTCCTTCTGTAATACTACATGATAATCCATCAAATAACGGCTTTTCTCCATATGATTTTGATAAGTTCTCCACAGTTAACATTTTCATATTTGTGCATTCCACTCTTTCATAAATTGTTCAATAAACTGTTCCATATAAAGATGACGAATTTCAGCCTCTTGTTTTGCTGCATTCGTATTCATTAAATCTTTTAATTTCAAAAGTTTTTCATAAAAATGATTTAAAGATGGATCATTATTTTTTCTATACTCTTCTTTCGTCATTTCTTCACGCGGCGGAATAGTTGGGTCATACATTAATCTCCCTTTCGCCCCGCCATATGCAAATGTACGAGCAATTCCTATTGCACCAAGAGCATCTAAACGATCCGCATCTTGAACAATTTTCCCTTCAAGTGACTCTACTGTGCCGCCATGGCCACCTTTATAAGACATATTGGCGATGATATGAAGAATATGTTTACTTTCCTCTTCTTCAACACGTAGCTCTTCTAACCAATCAGAAACTTTTTTCATTCCTGCTTCTTCACTTTCATTTAGCTTTTCATCTGCCACATCGTGAAGTAATGCTGCCATTTCAATTATAAAACGATTTCCACCTTCTTGCTCAGATAAAGAAATCGCCATTTTATGTACACGTTCAATATGATACCAATCATGCCCACTCGCATCTTTTTCTAAAATATGTTTTACAAAAGTAATTGTTTTTTGAATTTTTTCTTGTTTTGTCATTTTATCTTCACCCAGTTACTTATTGTAACACGCCCGCATTTTTTCATCACATATTTTCTTGTCCGCCCATACACTAGGTGGTAGGCATCATCATGAAGGAGGAATAAACATGTTCTATAATAATCAACCGCCTTATCCAAGGCAACCATTGTATCCTCAACAACAAGAACAGAGATACACAGAACAATACGAAGAACAAGAGTTACAACAGCAAGAGCAACAACATGACGAAAACCCATATGCAACAACGCAAAACCAAGAAACTGAATTTCAACAAAATCCATATGACACACGTCCAAATTATGAATATCCTCAAAATCCATATGCAGCACCACAAAATCAAGAACAGCGATATCCTCAAAATCCATATGTAATACCACAAAACCAAGAACAACAATATCCACAAAATCCATATGTAGCACCACAAAACCAAGAACAACAATATCCACAAAATCCATATGTAGCACCACAAAACCAAGAACAACAATATCCACAAAATCCATATGTAGCACCACAAAACCCATACACAACTCAGCCGCAACAACCGCAATATCAACAACAAATGTATCAACCAAACTACGACGCACGTGTCTCACCACCTAAACCACCAACAATAGATCCAACACAACCACAAATTTTACCGCCCGGACCAACACTAGACATTACACAACCACAAATCTTACCACCTGGACCAATTACTGAACCAACACAACAACAAATTCAACAAGTTGTCGGTACACAATTTTTACCTTTCAAGAAACCTGTACTAGATTTCGTAAAACCATGGGTAGATTACGGTTTAAATGAAGCAAAACATACATCACACGAACACGCATTAACAGAAGTTGCTGCGATTATGTTTTTAGTTGGTAAAGGCTTCAATCCGACGATTGCACATTATATCGTTGAATCTTGGGAGAAGAATGAGCAGTTTTAGGGTTGTTTATTTGATAAAATATAAAAAACACAAAAGTGCCAAACCCCTTATACCACAAGGGTTTCGGCACTTTTTAATATCTAAAACAAATTTTATTGAAATAATTATTTTTATAGATTTTCATACTTTTTTATATAGTACGTGAACATATACAGTACAAAAATACACCTTTGTATACACATTTTTAGAAACATCTTAAGTTTATCAAACAATAACCAAAAGACGTACCTGCAACCTCATCATATAAATAATAGATATTAAAAAGAGGACACTATAAGCGCCCTCTTCCTTAGGTTTTAAATATGTTCTCCATGATCCATAAACACTTCAATTGCTTCGTTTTGTGGTATGTCTTTTGCATTAGTAAGACCAAAAGTAAAAACAGCGGATAACATCATCATTAATAAGATTGCTTTTTTCATTTTAGCGCCCTTCTTTCTATGCTCTTTTTGTCTGCATCTAAAGCGATGTGCAAATACTTGCTTGCTTTTCTATGATTTTCTGAACCATAGAATATTTCACCTAAAAGAGAAGCATATTCTTTTACCCAATCATATAATTCTTCTTTTTCAAAATACGAAATACCTTCTATAACCACATTTTCTAATTCTTCTTGCGGTACATAGTTATGTACTGCTTTTAAAATTCGGAAATGATGACGATAACATAAGTCGCTAATCTTATAGCCATTCTCAATATATTCATTAGCGATATGACTATAACCTAACTTAAAATGTTCTCTTGCTAAAAGAAACATAGTTTTAGCGTTATTTTCTAATGAATCCTCTAAGTGTTTAATTGCTAACTCTGGCATGTTTTGACTTGCGTATAAAAGTCCTAAATTATGCTTAACTCGTTTAATAAGAAGTTCATCATTAGATTTTTGGAAGGTACCTAGTGCTGAAAGTAAATATTCCTCTGCACTTTCGAATTCATTTAGTCGAATGTGTGCCATTCCTAAAGTATTTAAGCATGCTGCAGTTTTTAATTCATACCCTGGACTAATTGAAAATACTTCATTCGCCTTTGTAGCAAATTGAACTGCTAGGATCGGTTTTAATACGTGATAGTAATGGACTGCAAGCCAATAATTAAATTCAGCTTTTTCAATTTCATCATGCATGTACTCTAAAAACGTTTCAGCTTTTTCAAATTGCATTCTTGCTTCACTATGGTTTGCTTTATTAATAGCGTAAATTGCTTTAAATAAATGATGATAGTACTCTAAAAATGTTTCTGTAGACTCTGGTAAAGGCTCGATTTTGTCCAGAATATCTTTTGTACTATCCATATCCCGAATTAGCAGTTTATACCGTGCATTCAATAAAGCGTAGTAGACTAATATTGTTTGGTCTTCCTTAATATTATTGATTTTATTTGCAATATCTTCTTTTATTTTCTGAGACTGTAATACACGTTGTGAAATCATAGCTTGATACCAGTCGTTTAATAATTTTGTGATTTCTTCTTTAGAAATAATGTCAACACTCATCTACTTCTACCCCCTTTTGTTAAATGTTATCATGACATGCTTGTTTGCATAAATAAGTTTTTGAATATTCTAACTTGAAAAAATTATTTTTGAATATTCATGTTAACAAAATGGTCCCTTTTCAAACCAAAAAAGAACACACGTTTGTTTGTAGTGGAGTTAAAAAAACAAAAGTGAGGTATTACATCATGGAATATAACGGCTTTCCTGTAGTACGTGGAAGAGGTATGGTGAAATGGAATCCGTTTGCTTCAATACCGGAGCAATACGAGGAAATACATAGAATGTTTGAGGAACAATATAAAGTACCTAAACCTTTTTTAACACAAGATACTATGGAACGAATAGAAAGAGCGTTAATGCAATCTTTTCACGAGGAAGAAGAAATACATATCTCATACTATCGTGATGGAATGGTGCAAGACATGTACATAAATGTATTACATATTGAACCGATGACGAAAACTATATATTGTACAGATGCTTTTGGTTTGAATACTAAGTTTAAGTTTGATGAATTGGTGAATATAAATTAAAAGAAGCCGCCCGACAGGACTGAAGTGGCTTTTGTACGACAAAAAAAGAGCTCTGCTATACAGCAGAGCAAAAGAAAAATATATAACCCTATAAAAATAATACAAATTATTGATACTTTCAAAAGACGAAATTTAAATTTCCATCACAATAATACCTATGTTTAAGTATGAAACATTCTACCTTCCCTATAGCTATGAATATTCTTATTTTAGAATTTCATAGTATCCAAATAGCTCTTTGAGAAATACCTCAATACCGAACTTCTTCAAAGAATCTTTTCTTTATTCAAAGAGAAGTTCTAAAACTTTTTTCTTATCTTTGTCTCTTCCATAATGAATCAACCTATGACAGTTCGGACATATACTAACTATACTTCCAACAACATCTAAACTATTTTCAAAATCATGTTGCATTCTTAACGGTATTAGATGATGGGCCTCCATATAATTTTTTCAGCTGGCTTCCGATACAAATGTTTCATGTGTGTCATCTATTTCACATTTAAATTCTGCCTGTTTAATAGCTTGTTTAGCTTTTTTCGGATCACGAGGCCATACTTCCCTACCAGATTCCATTTTAGTTTTTTTTCGATTTTCCGATTTCTCTTCTTCTGCAATCTTTACTTTACTAAAATCCGAATCAATATTAGTAAATCCTTGTGGTGTATGGTTCAATTTGTAGCCAAAGAAAGCTGCGAATTCGATTGCTTTAATGTTTACAGGTTTTAGGTCCTTAATAAAATAGATGTATTCCCAAGTTTCATCATTATCGTTTGTTTTCTAAATTTTTCTAGCCACATCTGGGTTATGAGTCTTAGCAAAAATTGTCCCGAAAAACTTAAATTCCCCTTTAGAATATGCTAAAATCCCGTCACCCTCTTTTAACTTTTCCTATCTATCAACATTTGAAGAACCAGGAGTTGCTCCCCACATACATACATTCTCATGTAATTCATTATCTTTAAGTTTAGTTACTGTATCGGCATCTAAATCTGCTAAACATGTAGAAATAGGATATGTTTTTTCAATAGTAGCTTCCAAATTTTTTATAGCACTATCATTACTTGCAGTAAAAAGATATAACATATTTAATTCCACCTTTTTTAAATTTCATTATATTTCTTTTTAGAGTCTCGAGATTTCTCTACTGGATATTTTTTATTATTTTTTCTATTTTGTTTATAATAATCTCTTCTAAGTCAATATCCAATTGATCTGCCAACTCATCTTTCATGTCTTCTTTTTTTGTTTCTACAGCTTCCTCACTGCTTTTCCACTGAAAATTCTCCAACAACTCACTCGCCTCTAAAGAAAGAGAAATAGCTAAATCTTTAGGATTGTGGAACTGCTTCCAGTTCCTATCATCCCGAAATTTTAGGACTTTCTCTAAAATAGTTTGATTCATTTTTTGAATCCCCCAGTTACTTTTCATTGGTAAACTCTTCTATTTATCAGGTAAACTATCATAAAAACGTTCAATGGCCGCTACTAAAACTAAATCTTCTAAATGAGCAGTTTTAGGGTTGTTTATTTTTAAAAACATCAAAAATACCAAATCCCTTATATCACAAAGGATTTGGCATTTTTAAGTATCTAGAACACACGCTAAATTTAAGGAGAAATTAACAGACATGCGTCCGGCATAATGCCGTGTCCACACCCAAGGATCGGTTACATAAAATAACGTATCTAACATGGGAAGTCTATTGGTCTTTTCCCCTTATAGTAACACTCTCTTCTACTAAGACCTTTTCTTTCTAGGACCTACAATTAATTTAATCGCTGTTCTTTCTTCATTATTGATAGAAATCTCTTGAAATGCTGGTACGAAGGCTAAGTCAATACCACTTGGAGCGACGAACCCTCTTGCAATCGCAATTGCTTTAATCGCTTGATTTATAGCTCCAGCCCCAATCGCTTGAATTTCCACATTACCACTTGTTCTTAGCACTCCTGCTATTGCACCCGCGACTGAATTTGGGCTTGATTTTGAAGATACCTTTAATATATTTTCCATGTAAGTTGCTCCTTCTATTATTTAATCTCTCTTTCGTTACAATTTTAAATATTTTAGCGTATCTTTAATTACTATTCACACCAAAAACAAACGATGCTTCATATGTACATTTATTCTATATTTTCTGACTTCTTCCTGCCCAGCTACACAAATAAAAAAATAAACTAAATAATCTAATATATATACGATTAAATATCATAACTTCACCAAACAATAACATCCATACAGCAAAAGATAATATTGCTGTTTGTCAGACGAAATTAATATAGTAAAGTGAAACTTTACTCAGTGGGGGTTTTGTTCATCCCCCAACTAACTTCTTTGCTTTCACTGAATTTTGAGGTGGGGTCTTACTGCTCGGAAAATAGCGGGATAAACGTTTCCTCGTTACTTTAATCCATTTAGAAATCCCATTCATTTTTCTATCAAATCATGAACCTTATCATCTTCAAAAAGTGTTACAGGTAATACCCCAATACTATATTTCATCATTTGAGCACTTTATATTCCACATCTATCTCCTTTTATAGTACAAGCATACACGCCAATTTTGATTCATTTTCATAAACTATTATGTGTTTTACATTTATTAAGAATAGGAGGTAATATATTGGGTTCATACTATCATTCTTCAAACTCGTATAAAAAATGCTCATGTAAATCTTCTTCCAGTTCAAATAAAAAATGTTCATGTGACCATTCGCATAAACGAAGCTGTCCTGCATACGGAACTTTTTGGCAAACTGAATTTATAACTGTTCCTTTTGGCAACCCTTTTCCATTTAATCACGTTGGACCTTTAGCAGGAGGCGTTTCCTTACTAAACCCTACTACTATACAATTTAGACAAGCTGGTGATTATAGAGTTTCGTTCATTTCCAGTATTAATACTACTTTAAATCCTGTATTTCCACATATCCCAGTCATAACTATATTTTTAAATAACAATCCACTTGCTAATAGTCAAGGTGACTTCGCTATTCAAATGAATACTTCATCAAATAACGAATGTCTTCAACTCATTGGCGAAACGATTGTTACAGTGCCAGCTAATTCAACTCTTCAACTTAGAAATAATAGTGGCTTTAATCGTCAAAGTATTGTAACTTGTGACAATGGTATAAATTCAGTTGAATTAACAGTTACAAAACTAAGTTAATATTATTTCTTTACATTCAGATGCTATTTCAGCATCTTTTTTTATTGAATAACAGTTTTCTTCGACTTTTATTATCTTTCATCACGCAAAAAAAGTGCAGAATTCTTTCTAACACAAGATTTCTGCACTTTTATATTATGCTTATTTATTCTTCCTTATTTCTCTACATAAACCGACTTAACAATCGTACGATTATATGGTTTTCCTTCTTTATTCATCCCTTTTATATCCATCGTAACGTTATATACTCCCGGTTGTTTTATATCTTTCAAAGCACCTGTAAATGTATTCGTATTAACATTTTGTAATTCATTAAATTCAGAGACTAACTTACCTTCTTTATTAACGACTCTTACTGTTATGGAAAGATCCCCTTTCATTTCAGGTGCCACTGGTGATTTTTTCAGTTTATACTCAGGTTTATTTACTTTAACTTTTGTAGGCATTTGAAGAACAAATGGCGCGCTATTATTGTAATCGCTTACAACTAAATATGCATCTTTCGACTGCTTCGCCATCATTTTGATTTTCCATTCGCCTACTTCCAATCTATCAAACTTAAATGTTCTAATTGTCGCCCCATTAAAGAAAGATTCGCCTTCACCAGTAGTTATAGCGCTATCTTTGTTTGCATAGATTTCTCCTTTTGGAGATACCATTTGTACTTCTACATCAGAAGAAGCAGTTAGTACAGAAACTATTCCTTCAGCCTTTTTATCAACAGAAATACTTTGCTCTATCCACTGATTTTGTGGTAATTCGCCTCCTAAAATATTTTGATTTGAAGTTGTATTTAATTGTTCTAGATTTTCATTTGAACTAGTGCTGGATGCTACTAAAGCTGGTAACCCCACATTTGTCGTACGTAAATATGGTTCAATTCGTGCAAAAACAGCTGATCCTTTTCTTATATTGTCATGATCAAATCTGGAATCTGTAAATAAATGTGTACCGTACGATAGCTTCGCACTCCATTCATTTACTAGTCCATCATTTGAACCGTACGATGATAAATATAACCCGCCCATAGATAATGCAGAAAATATTGGTCCCCAGCTAGTCCCAGTAGCCGTATAGTAACGGTTTAATTTAGCTGCTGGGTTGTTATCTATTATTGAACGAAACTTTGCCATTTCACCTATTTGTAACGAATACGTACCATCATCTTTTTGACCTAATATAGAAGCAAGCCACCCTGCCCACCAACTATATGACAAATCTGCTAAATTTGAGCCATGATGCGGTGTAGCAAGTGTAATAACATTTCCAACAAATCGATTCGCACCATATTCAACTAATGCAGCTTGTGTATCAATTCCACCTTTACTATGCGCTACAATATTAACTTTCTTACCGAAATGATTATATATTTCTTCAAGTTTTTGTGCCAACAATTTTCCGTTATCCCACTGACTAGCCGAACCTTTCCCCGCTGCATCATACAATTGTATAAACACTGTTTGATAGCCTGCTTTTAAAGCATAATCATACATATCATTTATATCATGATATACTGTCTTTCCATACCAACTATCAGCATTACCATTTCTTCCTTGTACAAAGAGAATTGGCGGTTTATTCTCATCATAATTAGCAGGTTTTTGGCCTAAAAACCATTCTCCAGGTGTGAATACTTCTGTATCAGGAAACCCCTTTCCAAGCTCTTTTACAACTTCTGCCTGTACATTTGTGCTAATCGTTGGAGCCATGATAAAAAATACAATTAGTAAGGCCACACATCTTCTCATCAGTCGCATATTACTCCCCCTATTTTTTTGAAAGAAGGTGTTCTTTATAATATTTTATATTTTCCCTTCCTTAATAATAGCTAATCTTTTATTTTTAAAAGATGTTAGCCCTATTTTTAGAAGGTTACTAGTTGTATACCCTCTTCCTTAACTCTCGTTATTCTCTTTGTTTCTACCTCTTCCTTTTGATAGAATACGACAAAAAAGTTTCTCAATAATTGTTAACTTCGCTACACCCAGATATTTTTTAAATCATTATTGTTTATATAAAGCATACAAATCTTGAAAAAATTTTAGTAAAAAAACATTTTATTACTAGTTAGTTATTTAAAAATATAATAAAGATATGTACTTTCTTTTCATTAAATACAAACTAATTTTAAAGGAGCTTGTATTATAAGACTTTCCTACGATTAAAAATTAAACTGAAATTTCCGAATAGAAAATCATATTTCCAGAAACATATATTATGATAATTTCCGCACACTTGAATTAACTTTTTAGAAGTACTAACCTATCGGTGAGCAGAAGAAAATTCTGTAAAAAGAAAGGAGAATACTTTATGATGACCAAATTACAAAAGGAGTTTTTTAAACGCTTAGAAATTCCTGCAAAAGAAATAACATTTGATGATTTAGATGAAATTCTCTTAAAAATGGGAATGATTCTCCCCTATGAAAATCTTGATATTATGGCTGGTACTATTAAAAATATCTCAAAAGATAACTTAATAGAAAAGTTACTTATTCAAAAACGAGGTGGACTTTGTTATGAATTAAACTCCCTATTGTATTATTTTTTAATTGATTGTGGGTTTCAAGTATACAAAGTAGCCGGTACTGTTTATGACCTTTACGATAATAAATGGAAACCCGATGATGGTCATGTCATTATCATATTAAGTCATGAGGATAAAGATTATGTTGTGGATGCAGGTTTTGCATCTCATCTCCCTTTACATCCAGTCCCTTTTAACGGAGAAGTCATCTCCTCTCAAACAGGAGAATATCGAATTCGTAAGCGAAATACTCGAAAAGGTACGCATATTTTAGAAATGAGAAAAGGAGCTAACGGGGAATCTACAAGTTTCTTACAATCTGAACCTTCAAACGAATGGAAAATAGGCTATGCTTTCACTGTAGATCCAATAGATGAGAAAAAAGTGAATAAGATTCAAAAAGTGATTGTAGAGCATAAAGAATCTCCTTTTAATAAAGGAGCTATCACTTGTAAATTAACTACTTATGGTCACATATCATTAACAAATAAAAATTATACAGAAACCTTTAAAGGCACCAAAAATAAACGACCAATAGAATCTAAAGATTATGCTCGCATTCTTCGTGACTCTTTTGGAATAACGCAAGAGAAATATGTAGGAAAAACACTAGAAAGAGGCTAGTTGACTACAAGTATTTCATAATAAAGCAGATTCTATATTTAGAATCTGCTTTATTTTATATTTTGTTATAAATTAATTTAATTTTGTTGTTACCCTTTAATTTTCAATTATATACTCATCATCATATTTATCGTATTGTAGCCCTTTCCCTATCTTTGACTCCGTAACTTGATCTCTTAAAAACGGTGCAGCATCCATTTTACTAGTTGCAATTTCAATTCCATATTTTTTCGTTAAATGAGCTAACTCTATTAAAAACCACTCTCTTCGCAATGTAACTGGAATATCCAATGTTTTTCTTTTCATATATAATAGCACCTCTTTTATTTTCATAGCTTAAAAATATCACTGGATGCACTTATTAAAACTACCTTTCACCGCTAACATCCAATGAAACATTATAGTATATGCATGTCCATTTCAAACGTGCTATCACAAATATGATATTTAAGTTTACATAATTATATTATGTAATAGTAGGAAAGGAAGGCATGTCCCTTCCTCTTCTACTATAGAGATTTAAATTAAGAACATCTTGGTACACCTAAAGCTAAAAATAAACCTGCTACTCCCGCAGTAATCGGTACTTTTAACGTAATAACATCATCTACCTTCGTTACTAAAAAGTAAGCATTACCTTCTTGTAATATACAAGTTACCAACAATTGAAATTCCATTCAAATCTCCTCCTTTCAATCGATATACTATAATTTATGAAATCTCTTTCAAAAAGTAATAGGAAATATATCCATTTTTCCTTATATATAAAATAAATGTTTATGAGTCTATTAAAAATATTAATTTTCTAAATTTATACAAAACGTGTAATATCCAATAAATTCCTATATAATCAATAAGAAGAATCTTACAAATGGAGGTATGAAAATGTCGATTTTAAGTAATATTGGTGCAGCTTTATTTTTTATTGCTTTTATTCTTTTAATCTTATGTATCATTTCATTCTTTAAGAAAAATGGAAAAGCAAAACAATATGGACGTCCTACCGTTATTCTTTTTATGATTTCTATTATATTAATAACGGCCGGTACAACAAAATCGGAACACCCCGTCGTCGAGTTTTTTTCTACTTTAAGTTTCATTCTATTTATATTCTTCCTTGTTCTAGCAATCTTATCTGTTATTAAGAAAACAGGTGTAGCGAAAAAACAATTTATTATTACAGCTGTATTATTTGTCATTTTTGTTGCGTTATTAGGTATTTCAGCTCCTTCTTCTGAAAAAACGACAGCAACTAGTACAAAAGTTGCCTCTAATAATGAAGAGCCAAAAGATAGCGAACAGAAAAAAGAGCTAGAAAAGAAAGAGGCGGACGAAAAAACTCAAAAGCAAGAAGATGAGAAGCGTCTAGCCGAAGAACAAGCTCGTAAGCAAGAGGATGAAAAACGTCAGGCTGATGAACAAGCTCGCAAACAACAAGAAGAACAAAAACGTCAGGCTGATGAACAAGCTCGTAAACAACAAGAAGAACAAAAACGTCAGGCTGATGAACAAGCTCGTAAACAACAAGAAGAACAAAAACGTCAGGCTGATGAACAAGCTCGTAAACAACAAGAAGAACAAAAAGCACAGCAAGCTCAAACACAACCAGCTAATGGTAATACTGATAGTGCATACTACAAAAATTGTGCTGCAGTTAGAGCAGCTGGGAAAGCTCCTTTACATAAAGGGCAACCAGGTTATAGCTCTCATCTTGATCGTGATGGCGATGGAATTGCATGTGAAAAATAGTAATAAAAAAGAAGCTTTTACTAAGCTTCTTTTTTATTAACGTAAAATATTACCACTTATTACTTTCCCCCTTATTTTAATAACATTCTTCTTATTATTCTCAAAAACGACACAGAATAAGTGATTTCAATCACTACATAGATTTTAATTTATCGCTATTCTTAATTCAGATATTACATTAAAACTTTATGGAGGCATTCATATGGAACATACATTTACTGAAACTTCAATTGTTGGTGAGATTGTTACACAATTTCCGAAAGCTAGTGATCTTTTTAAATCATATAGAATAGATTTTTGTTGTGGCGGTAATAAGCCACTTATTGATGCAATTCATGAAAGAAATTTATCAGCTACTGAAGTGCTTACAGAGTTAAATACGCTTTATCATAATACGAAACGATTAAATGAATCGGAAATTGATTGGAAAAATGCTTCTTATCGTGAATTGATTGATTATGTTATAAATAAGCATCACCGCTATTTAAATGAAGAATTACCACAGTTAAGTCCATATGTGACAAAAGTATTACGTGTTCATGGGGCAAGTCAGCCTCATTTAGCTCAAATTCATAAGCTATTTCATGAACTTAAAATGGAATTAGAACAGCATTTAATTAAAGAAGAAATGGAAGATTTTCCATTAATTTTAGAATTTGAACAAAATCCAACTAATGAAAACTATGCTAAGTTACGTAAAGTAGTAAATGAACTAGAAAATGAGCACAATCATGCTGGAAATATTATAAAAGAACTTCGTAAAGTGACAAATGACTTTACTCCTCCAGAAGGTGCTTGCGGTACTTATCGACTTGTTTACCAACGCCTCGAAGCGCTAGAGTCTGATTTATTTGAGCATATTCATTTAGAAAATAATATTTTATTTCCGCGTGCCATTACGAAAGCATAAATCAAGTGCAGGACATGAGTGTAAATACTTATGGCCTGCTTTTTCGTTTCGCGAAAAATATTCACATCCCCTTCACATAAAACCGAATTTTAACAATTTGTGAATCATTATAAAAATGTGATAAATATCACATCTCCCCCTTATTTGATTTTCTATAATAAAAATATAATCCTTTGTTCAATATTTCACATAAAAAGGGGAAACGAAAATGAAAAAACGTTTAGTTATGATCGGAAATGGTATGGCTGGCATTCGCTGTATGGAAGAAATCTTAAAACATGATAGTGATTCATATGAGATTACTATTTTTGGAGATGAACCGCATCCAAACTACAACCGCATTATGCTCTCTCATGTTTTACAAGGCAAAACAAATATGCAAGATATCATTATGAATGAATACAGTTGGTATGAAGAAAACGAAATAACTTTGTATACGGATGAAAGAGTTCAAAGTATTAACCGAGAAGAAAAAATTATTATTACAGAAAAGAAGCGTACTCTTACATACGACAAGCTCATTATCGCAACAGGTTCTAGTGCTTTTATTTTACCTGTTGAAGGTTCCGCACTTTCTGGTGTAACAGGATTTCGAACTATTGAAGATACACAATTTATGATAGATACCGCTAAAGAAAAGAAAAAGGCCGTTGTCATTGGTGGCGGGTTACTCGGTTTAGAAGCCGCAAGAGGCCTAATTGATTTAGGAATGGACGTACATGTTGTTCATTTAATGCCTAGCTTAATGGAGCAACAACTAGATACGAAAGCAGCTGCTCTTCTGCGTGAAGATTTAGAAGCACAAGGCATGAAGTTTTTAATGGAAAAGAAAACTGTAAAAATTCTTGGTACAGACCATGTTGAGGGCATTCAATTTGAAGACGGTGAAGTTGTAGATTGTGATTTAATCGTAATGGCTGTCGGAATACGCCCAAATACGCAAATAGCAAAAGATGCTGGTCTAATTGTAAATCGCGGTATTGTAGTCAATGACTATATGCTAACAAATGATGAGTCCATTTATGCAGTTGGAGAATGTGCAGAGCATGACGGTATCGCATATGGACTTGTTGCTCCTCTTTATGAACAAGGTGCGATATTAGCAAAACATATAACAAATTTACAAACTGATGGATATTCGGGCAGTATCGTCGGTACACAATTAAAAGTTGCTGGTTGTGATTTATTCTCTGCTGGCCAAATTTATGAAGATGATCAAACGAAAGCAATATCCATCTTTAATGAATGTAAACGTTCCTATAAAAAAGTATTAATTCGTGATAATAAAGTCGTCGGTATCGTTTTATACGGTGATACAGCTGACGGTACACGCCTCTTTAGCATGTTAAAGAAAGAAGAAGATATACAAGAATATACACCAGCTTCCATTCTTCACAAAGCTGGTGAAGAATGTGAACTTGACGTTGCTACTATGAGTGCGGATGACACGATTTGCGGATGTAATGGTGTTACGAAAGGTACAATCGTTCACGCCATTTTAGAACAAGAGTTAACGACTTTTGAAGAAGTTAAAAGCTGTACGAAAGCCGCAGGTTCTTGTGGTAAATGTCGTCCACTTGTGGAACAAGTTTTATCTCATACACTTGGAGATGCTTTTGATGCCTCAGCGCAATCTGCCGGTATGTGTGGATGTACACCTTTATCCCGTGATGAAGTCGTAGCGGCCATTCACGAGAAAGGCTTAAAATCTCCAAAAGAAGTACGAAATGTTCTTGGTTTTGCACATGAAGACGGCTGTTCGAAATGCCGCCCTGCTTTAAACTACTATTTACGTATGGCGATTCCAGAAGAATATGAAGATGATAAATCGTCCCGTTTCGTTAATGAAAGAATGAATGGTAACATCCAGCACGATGGTACATTCTCTGTTATTCCACGTATGTACGGAGGCGTTACAACAGCTGATGATTTAATGAAAATTGCTGAAGTTGCGAAGAAGTATGATGTTCCACTTGTGAAAATTACCGGTGCAAGCCGAATTGGCTTATACGGTGTTAAGAAACAAGATTTACCTAACGTATGGGCTGACTTACATATGACTTCTGGATATGCGTATTCAAAGTCTCTTCGTAATGTAAAATCATGTGTTGGCTCTCGTTTTTGCCGTTTCGGTACGAAAGATTCATTAGGACTTGGTATGTTGCTTGAACAATCATTAGAAATGGTAGATACACCTCATAAAATGAAAATGGGTGTAACCGGTTGTCCGCGTAACTGTGCGGAAGTACTGACGAAAGATTTTGGCGTTGTTTGTGTCGAAAATGGATATCAACTTTATATTGGCGGAAATGGTGGTACAGAAGTACGTGAAGCTGATTTTGTAATGATTGTCCCTACTGAAGATGATGTCCTTCGCATCGCTGCAGCTTACATGCAATATTATCGTGAAACTGGTATTTACGGAGAGCGTACCGCCTACTGGACAGAACGTTTAGGCTTCGATCATATAAAAGAAATACTACAAGATGCAAGTATGGTTACTACGTTAAATGAACGTTTCCAAACAGCTCGTAGAACATATACGGAAGCATGGGGACAAGCACTAGAAACGAAATCATTAAAAGCGATGTATGAAGTAGAAACTGTGAAATAAGGAGCTGTGATCTAAATGATACAAACGAAAGAAAAAATAAAAGTTATGCGTGCGGAAGATCTTGCTATTCAAATCGGTAAAGAAGTGCAAATGAAAGGTATGTCTATCGCCCTATTCCGCCTTTCAAATGGCGATATTCGAGCTGTAGAAAATCGTTGTCCTCATAAAAACGGACCGTTAGCAGAAGGGATTGTGTCTGGAGAATTCGTCTTTTGTCCACTGCATGATTGGAAAATCTCACTACTAACAGGTGAAGTTCAAAAACCTGATGACGGCTGTATTCAAACATACGAAGTAGAAGTTATTGACGGTGACATTTATTTATACATGTAATTTTCGAAAGGAAGCCTCCTCTGGCTTCCTTTTAAATAAAAATTGATGAGGTGCAATTATGAACGGATATGTATATTTAGTTGGTGCAGGACCAGGTGATGAAGGGCTTATTACAAAAAAAGCGATAGAGTGTTTAAAACGTGCAGATATTGTTTTATATGACCGTTTACTAAACCCTTTCTTTCTTAGCTATACAAAACAAACATGTGAACTTATGTATTGCGGAAAAATGCCAAAGAATCATATTATGCGACAAGAAATAATTAACGCACACCTTCTTCAATTTGCGAAAGAGGGCAAAATTGTTGTCCGATTAAAAGGCGGAGATCCATCTATTTTTGGCCGTGTTGGTGAAGAAGCAGAAACTTTAGCAGCAGCAAATATTCCATATGAAATTGTACCAGGCATTACATCTAGCATCGCCGCTAGTAGCTATGCAGGTATTCCCCTCACTCACCGTGACTACAGTAATAGTGTCACTTTATTAACCGGACATGCAAAAGGTCCCTTAACCGATCATGGAAAATATAATTCATCTCACAATAGCGACACGATTGCCTACTACATGGGTATAAAAAACTTACCTATAATTTGTAAAAACTTACTACAAGCAGGAAAAAAAGAAGATACGCCAGTAGCAGTCATTGAATGGGGTACAACTGGTAAACAGCGCGTTGTCACTGGGACACTGTCTACCATTGTTTCTATTGTCAAAAACGAAAATATTTCTAATCCTTCTATGACAATTGTTGGTGATGTTGTTACTTTGCGGAATCAAATCTCTTGGAAAGAACGTAAACCATTGCACGGCAAGAAAGTTTTATTTGCAGCTGCAACAAATAAAAAAAGCGCAATAAAGCAAAAGTTACAAGAGTCCGGTGCAGAAATATATCAAATTCCAACTTTCAAAAAGAAAGAATACACATTAACCTCTGAACAAATCAATAAGATTTTTAACGTTGATCGTCTTGTATTTTGTTCCGCTGACAGTGTAGACATCTTAATGCAATCATGCAGTAAATATCATAAAGATATTCGTTCCTTACAGGCAGAACTTCAGTATATGAACCTTTCTATTCAAGAAAAGCTCATGCAATATGGATTGTTCAGTAAACCTGCGCAATTTTCTTCGAATTCAACGATTTATTTAGGACGAAACATTAACCGAATTGCTGTTATTCAAGAAAAAATTGGTGCTGGTTCCTATATGATGACTCATGAGTACACAATTGATCATCGCTTCGATGAAATTCATTCACGTATTCTTTCTGAATTCTCATGGGATAGCATTGTATTTGAAGGTCGTGCTTCTATTGATACGTTTCTAGCAGAAATAAAACGCCTTGGCTTTATCAATATTCTTACTCTCCCATTCTCGTATACCGACGTTCCAACTTTACACTATGCAAATAAAGTTGGGTTTCATAACGTAGATCATCAATTACAAGAAACTCTTATGAAGAAAGACATGGTGAGACAATGAAAGGAATTGTATATGTTGGACATGGGAGCCAGCTACAAGAAGGTAATGAACAATTCATTCAATTTATTCAATCTGTTATGAAAGAGCGAAACGAAAGAATTCAAAAAATAGCTTTTCTAGAACTAACGACACCTACTATTTCGGATGCAGTTACAGAAACGATAATAGAGGGAGTAACTGAAATAATGATTGTACCTGTTTTATTATTTGCAGCAGCTCACTATAAACGTGATATTCCTTTTGAAATAGAACAACTACAAAAGAAATATCCACAAATAACATTTTCAGTTGTACCTCCTTTTAGTACACATCCACATATGGTGGAACTTGTAGTGAAAAGAATACGTGAAGCTATGCCAATGCAAAATAGTAGTATTTTACTCGTAGGGCGAGGCAGTAGTGATCCACAACCGATACATGAATTACAACAAATCGGAGCAGCTGTCGAACGAAAACTTGGTATGCCAGTATCCTGTTCCTTTTTAACGAAAGGAACTCCCTCTTTTGCTGCTGAGCTCAAGGCTATAACATCGACTGCGTCCCATGTATATGTCATGCCGTACCTTCTCTTTACCGGATTATTACTTCAAAAAATTAAATTGCATACAAAAAAATATAATCATGTTACGCCCTGTAACTGTCTTCAGTTTGATACATATATGAAACTAACATTATTAGAACGAATGGAGGAATGCATATATGTATAACATGTACCCTCTTATGTTTAATCTACAAAATAAAGTTGTCATTATCATTGGTGGAGGTAAAATTGCATATCGAAAAGCGTCTGGATTAAAAGATACAGGCGCTTTCGTCACTGTTGTCAGCCCAGAAATTTGCGAGGAAATGAAGGAACTTTCTTATATTACTTGGAAGCAAAAAACTTTTAGTAATGATGATATTAAAGATGCTCATCTAATTTATGCAGCTACAAATCAACATGCTGTAAATATGATGGTCAAACAGGCCGCTCATGATTTCCAGTGGGTTAACGTTGTAAGTGATGGTACAGCATCATCGTTTCACACACCTGGTGTCATTCGAAATGATGAATATGTTGTCACTATTTCGACTTCAGGTAAGGCCCCATCGTTTACGAAGCGTATGAAACAGGAATTAACTTCTGTCCTTCCTAAACTTATAAAAAGACTTTCTCGTACTCATAAAATGTAATCTATCACTTAGCTAAAATAGGAATTAACTGTGAACAAACGTTTTTTAGAGGCGTTTGTTCTTTTTGCTTTAGTTTCGTTTTTTAGGATCAGACAAACAATTGGACAAGAATCTGTGAAGAAAAATAACGGCAACAATTACGGACAAAAAAGCAGTTGCTTGAGAGCAACGGCTTCAATACAGGTTTTATATTGGATATTCATTCAACCAAATTAGCGCTTGTTCATAATCATCAAAAAATCTCACAGATTCTTTCGTGTTAGATTGTTGTAAATAATCCATTATCTGCCCCTCTTCAAGGAGAAATGCAATTGCCTTACTGTTATTCAAAATGATTTCATTGAAGAACTTCTCTTTCCATACTTTTTGAACAGAAAAATGATTTGGCGTGTATCCTTTTCTATCCACCAACAATTTGTATTTCCGCCCTTCAGAAATGAATTGTTGACAAACCTGCTCAAAACCATTAAACCATTCATACACATCATCTGTTTTTATATTGCCAACTAGATGGGTAACAATTATATCTCCTGAAACTGTTGTGCTGATATTCTGTTTACTCAACTTGGAATCCCCCCTTAGTTACAATTTTGCGGAAAAACCGCATAAAATCAATAAAGAAAAAACTCTTACTTGATGCTCCCACCCCACCGCTATCAAACTAAGCTCATGTAACGTCAATTATAAGCGAAATTGTGTCTTTTTTCGCAAGTCTATATGTAGATGCTTTAAAGATTTTCATACGAAATAACCCGTAACGAGTTTCCTTTTTTTGAATTAAGCCACTTGATTATCAGACACGGTACAATTGTAAACGCCCCCCATATATCATAGACTGTTTTCTTCTCATATCGATGGGGTTTCCGTCCATCATTTACCGCCTCAAATCTATTCGTTTTTGCACGTATATTCAAAACAAAATATATGACAAATAAATAACAACAGTTACTGTAATAATACTGAAAAGTGTTGAAAATAAAACGATTTGTGCATGTAATTCAGGCTCTATTTGATATTCCATAGCAATGGTTGATGTATTTCTTGAAGTAGGAAAAGAACTTGCAATAAATAACGATTGTGCAACAATACCATCGATGTTTAGTATGTATATTACGGCAAGTGCTAATAATGGTCCCATCAGTAATCTTCCAATTAAAGCCCATGTTATGACTCGATGGAAAAAATTAAGTTTAATGTTAGATAATTGTGCCCCTAGCAATATGAGTGCTATTGCAACAAAACCATTCGCAAGCTGATTAAGAGGTAGCAAGATAGAATTAGGTATTTGAATTTTAAAAGATTGAAAGAGAACCCCTAATACGAGCGCATGAAATACAGGCAGTCTTAGAAATGATCGAATAATACCTCCGATTGTTTTTGTTGCTGATAGTAAGTTATATATCCCATATGAATAAGTTAAAAGATTCTGGAAAATAACAATAAAAATTTGAATGGAAACCCCCACTGGATTGTGACCGAAAATCAATTGACTTACTGGTAACCCATAATTACCGGAATTCATTAACGAAATGCTATTTTTTAGAGCTGCACTTTCTCCTTTTTCTAACTTCAATATTTTTGAAATGAAATGACTTACTATGATCAGACTCAGACTATAAAGCATTAAATAGTATATTATCTGGAGCAACAAACCTGTTTCTATACGAATATCATATATATTCACAAATACCGCCGCTGGCATTAAGCAATACGTAATAAGTGTAGAAAGCTGCTTTAAGTTAAATTGGAACTTTCTTTGTAAGATTGCACCAATTAGCATCAATATTAATATCGGTAATATTACGTCTAATATAATAAATACAAACATGTAAAACCTCATTCTAAATATATTTTAGTTGGATTAAACGCTTTACTAAATATGGACACATTTCATTCATCGGAAAACACCATTAGTTCTCAATAATCAGAAAACTGAAATCAATAATATGAAAATGCTCATCAAAAATTCTTATTTCATTCCCCTCTCCTCTCTTTTCTTTAACATATCAAATATAACTCATAAAGAAAATTATGGATTATTTATACAAATTCATAATTTTATCTTATCGAACTAAACTGTATTCTTTAGTGTAGTACTTTTTTCACAATATCCGTTAGCCTTACCAAAAAAATTTGGCCCTACAAAAATCTGATACTGCAGTTACTATGCGAAGAATACTTACATCAATCCCATACTTGTCGCTTAAACTACCTAACACACCTGATACTTGTTTATCTTGAGTGGACTTATATTTTTTTCATCTAAACATCCCGATTCAATTAAATATTTGCATTCTAAAAATGAGTTCGATCTTTAGAATAGATTTAAGATTTCCTTCACTAATCTACCCTTTAATTGAATAACTTTTGACTTCTATATTTTAAAATAAAATTCCATAAACCTTCTGTTTTTCATTTTAAAAGCACATTCTTTTAGAAAACGAGCGTTTGTTGAGATATCAATAAAAACATGTTGAAGCCTATTACTAAAAGAACCATCCCAATATACTTTGGGATGGTTCTTTTTCCTTATTAATGATTCTTTAACATCACTAACAATTTCTCTTGGCTATACATCCATACTGTAATGATTAAACAAGCAAGTGCGACTTCTGATAGCGCCATAAATCCAATTGCATAATGACCTGTTAATTGGAATAGTAATGTTAAAATTAGCGGTGGGAAGAATCCTCCTAGTCCACCTAAAGCTGATACGAGACCATTTACAATACCAGCTTGTTCTGAGAAATACATTGGAACGAGTTTGAAGATTGTACCATTACCAATCCCTGCACAAAATGCGACTAGTAAGCAACCAAATGTATACACGTTCATACTAGGCATAAATGATAAAATAATACCTGATAGTGTTAAACCGATAAATACAAAGATTAATATTTTAAATGGATTAAACTTATCACCGAGCCACCCACCAATCGGACGCATAATTGTTGCGAGTACGATGAATCCGGCTGTCCGCATACCAGCATCTACTTTCTCTAATCCGAAATGAGATACTAGAAAGTTTGGTAAGTATACGGTAAATGCGACAAATGATCCGAAAGTTAAAAAGTAAAAGATACATAAAAACCAAAGTTTCTCATTTTTATATACACCTTTTATTTGTTCCATTAGTGGTGTATTCACTTTTTTCTCTTTACGATCACCTAATAAAAAGTTCATAAGTGCAAACGCTGCAAGTAAAACTAAATAACATTGTACTGTCGTTCTCCAGCCAACTGAAGTTGCAATGACAGGTGCTAAAAACGAAGTAATTGCTGTTCCGGCGTTACCGACACCGTAAATACCATTTACAAAACCGTGACTCTCTTTCGGAAAGTATTTTGGTAAAGAAGTTACTCCTACAGAGAATACAGCACCACCGATTCCTACAAATAATCCACCAATAATTAAATCCATCATAGAATTGGCAACACTAATATAAAAAACAGGAAATAATAATAGAATAAAACTAATATAGAATAATTTTCTTGCTCCGAAACGATTTGTCCAATAACCAATTGGAATGCGAAGAATAGAGCCTAAAATAACAGGTACTGCTGTGACCATAGAAATTTGTCCCGCAGTTAATGGAATATCCGCTTTAATATAAGGCATTAATGATGATAAAATGACCCATACCATAAAACCGATAATTAGATTAGAAGTTTGTAAACTTAATTGAAAATTAGGACTTTTCATCCTGTTCCCTCCTATGTATGCATAGTTAAATTCATTCTCTCCAGCCCAATCACGTCCTAACATCATTAGGCTGAAAAGAATCAACCACCACTTACTGGCGGAATCATTGCTACGACATCACCAATTTGGATGATGTCATCCTCATTTGCGTATTCTTCATTTATCGCGACCATAATCTCGTTTGAAATTGCTATGTTGTATTTCTTAGTGAGGACTTCCTTTAATTCCGCAACTGTAATATTTTCATAGTCTATATGCAAAGCCGGCTTACTTGCTCCTTCTTGCAAATGTGCAAATAATAGTACTTCAATCATATTCTCATCTCCTTTCCAGGCTCGCCATTACCATATGCTGTTTTCTCTAACTGATCACCTATCCACCACTCTCCATCTTCCCAAAACTCTTTTTTCCAAATAGGAACAATTTGTTTTATGCGCTCCATAATATATTCATTCGCCTCATAGGCCGCTTTCCGATGTGGTGTAGACACAGCGACAACGACAGCAAGATCAGAAATTTGTAATGTACCAATGCGATGTGTAATAGCGACATATGTCCCCGGCCACTTCTCTCCTACTTCAATGCTAATTCTCTCAAGCTGTTTCTCCGCCATTGTCTTATAAGCTACATACTCTAAACAAAGTGTACGACGCCCTTTTGTAAATTCTCTAACAGTACCAACGAAAGTAGTAACTGCGCCACACTCACGACGAATTACTTTGTTTGTAACTTCCTCAATTGAAATAGGTGTATCAATTACTTCATAATACGTATATGTCATCTTGCACCTCTGATCCTTATATAAGTTAGCAATCCCTTTTTCTATTACTTGTATGATCGAAGCGGTTCTTCCCACGGCCACTCACTTCCGTTGTTTGATTCTAATAACAGTACCGAAACAGTAATTCCAGCTTCAAATCCTCTCGTTCCCCCTGGTAAAACGATAAATGCATTCGCTTCTGCAAGTGAAGAAATTGCGCTAGATTTATCTAAACCAACTGGTGTAACTTGTAATTGACCATCTATAATTTCTACTCGCCCTCTTACAAAACGAGTAAATGGGTTTGCTTTCGGAAAGTCTTTTTGTAAAATTGCCTCTGCACGATATATGTGCGAATCTTCCCTATGCAAGTATTTTCCAATCACTGGTCTAACATATAATTCACAACCGACATAACAAGCAGAAGGATTACCAGATAGACCAAATAGTAATTTTCCTTCTACCTCAGCTACAGTTGTCACACTTCCTGGTCGCATCGCTATTTTGTTGAAAAGTACATTTGCTTGTAATTTCTCATAAATAGCCGGTAAATAATCATAGTCCCCTACTGAAACGCCACCAGTTGTAATTAAAATATCGACTTCTTTCATCGCTTTTTTTACAGTGTTATAACACGTCTCTAAATCGTCAGCGAATTGCCCATAATACTGTACAACTCCGCCGGCTCGTTCAATTTGAGCAGCAATCATATAAGAGTTACTATTTCGAATCTTCCCTGGCTTTAATTGTTCATGTACTTCAAGCAGTTCGCTTCCTGTCGTTACAATTCCAATAACCGGCTGTTTTATAACATGTACGGAACTATAACCAAACGTAGCAAGAAGCGCTGCTACTCCAGGATTAATAACAGTCCCTTTTTTCACAAGAATGCTATTTTGGTTTACATCTTCTCCTTTAAAAGAAATGTTATCGCCAGAAGAGAAAGAACGTTTTAATACCATATAAATCTTTTCGTTTTCTTCAAATCCTTCCGTTAGTTCTAACATAACAACCGCATTACACCCTCTCGGAATTGCGGCTCCTGTCATAATACGGACAGCTTGAAATGCTTTCACTTCTTCTGTAAAAACAACCCCTGCTCCAATTTCACCAATCACTTCAAACTGAATAGGGTTACTACTACTTGCTTCTTTCGTATCTTCTGCTCGAATCGCAAACCCGTCGTACGGAGAGCGATCAAAATGCGGGACATCATGATCTGCAATAACATCTTTTCCAAGCGTTCTACCGTAGCTTTCTATAAGAGAAACCTCTTCTATTTCACCCTGATAAGCATATTCCATTACTCGTGCAACTGCTTCTGCCACTGGAATTGGATTACGTTTTAATACCATTCTTTTTCACCTCGTTTTTGGAAAGTGAAACTCACTTTCTATTCAGCCTATATATTTTGCGTACAATCGTTTTGCTATTTTCACATCATTTGTCCCATGAATAAATGCCCTACCGTCTGTAAATAAAACGAAACGATATTCATCAATTAGAAATGCTAGTAAGTACGGCGTTTTTTGGACATGTACAATTTTTTGTAATCTTTTTTTGATTTCGTTTAAATTTAGAACTCTCTTTATTCCTGGACGGATTTGGACTGTATTCCGTCCGCATAATACTTCCGTTTTCATCTGCGCTTCAAATGTTAAACTTGGATACGTACGTGTATTTCCGCAAGATGGACATGTACTTTTTTTCTGTTTATTTACTTTTAATGAGAGAAATTGATTGTTCCAAATATCAAATGATAACATTGTTCCTCTTAGCGCCTCGAAATCATCCACCAATATTTTCATTGCTTCTGTCACTTGGTGAGCAACAACCACCTGTACAGCTGGCTGAATAACTCCCGCTGTATCACATGTTGCACCGCCCATAGGTTGATCCATTAAGCATCGAAAACATGGTGTTTTTCCTGGAAGAATTGTGTACGTTACACCGTAACTTCCAATGCATCCACCGTATACCCAAGGTATATTTTCTTTTTGTGAAATATCATTTATAAGTAGACGCGTATCAAAATTGTCAGTCGCATCTAATATGAGATCCACTTCTTTCGTTAACTCTTCCATTTCTTTCATTGTGACATCCGTTACAACTGGTACAATTTCCACCTCAGAATTAATCTTTCTTACATGTTCTGCCGCTGCAATTGCTTTTGGTTTGCATTGTTTTGCATCTTCTTCTGTATATAACTGTTGCCGCTGTAAATTACTCCATTCGACATAGTCACGATCGGCAATTGTCAATTTCCCAATTCCCATCCTAACGAGTGCTTCCGCATTCGCAGCTCCTAGTGCACCCGCACCGATTAGGAGCACATGTTTCTTTCTTATTTTTCTTTGTCCCATTTCACCAATTCTAGAAAACAACACTTGCCTTGAATATCGCTCTTGCATAAGGAATCCTCCTTTCACTACCCGCCAATATACGACATTTCAACTTTTTGACGTTTATTTGTACTTTCCACCGTTCTTTCATCTGAATATCGATCTGTTCTATATCGCCATGTATGTTGGAGAATTTTTAGTAGTGAGGCATCCGAAATATTTTCTCTAAGAAGCGTTCGCAAATCCGTTCCTTTTTCTCCAAATAAGCATGTATAAAACTTGCCGTCTGCCGAAATACGGGCTCTCGTACAAAAAGAACAGAATGAATCAGAGACTGAAGTAATAAATCCAACTTCGGCATCGCTTCCTACATATCGATACAATTTCGCAACTTCTCCAAAGTAACGAGGTTTAACAAGTTCAATTGGATATACACGATTAATTTTTTCTATTAATTGTTCCTTCGTAACGACTTGTTCAAAGTTCCATCCGTTCGTACTGCCTACATCCATAAACTCAATGAAACGTAACTGTATTTCTTGTTCTTTAAAATACTGAGCCATAGGAAGAATTTGACTATCATTCATCCCTTTTTTTACGACCATATTTACCTTTACTTCTAATCCAGCTGCCTTCGCTGCTTGAACTCCTTTCAATACAGGTTTCGTACTTATATTTCTTCCATTAATTTTTTGGAAGACATGATCCTCTATTGCATCTAAACTAATATTTACTCGCTTTAATCCTGCGTCTTTTAGCGCCTTAGCTTGTTTTGCTAAATGAATTCCGTTTGTTGTGAGTCCAATATCTTGTAAGCCTTCTAGATTTGTAAGTCTTGCAATTAACGTCGATAAGTCTTTACGCAATAAAGGTTCACCGCCAGTAAGCCTAATTTTATTAACTCCCATACTTATAAATAATCTCGCTAACCTTTCTATTTCATCGAACGTTAATAAAAGCTCTTCCTTTAAAAAAGCGTAATCAGGTCCGAACACTTCTGCAGGCATACAGTATGTACACCTAAAATTACAACGATCAATAACTGAAATACGTAAATCTTGAAGTGGCCGCTTTAAAGAATCTTTTATGTTCTCGTGCATCTATATCCCTTCTTTTCTGCTGCAATCCTTAGTAAGCTTTCATTTTTTTATTTGCCTTTATTATAAAAAAGAAGCTACATATTCAATGTGACTTTTCTCACATTACTTTCCCCATTCAAAATTTTTTCACAAATCCGTTCGAATTTTGTTCACATCTTTAATCTCATCTACTTTGTCTATTGAATTTTTCAAACTAAAAACTGAAAATCTCTTCCCCTTACGGTCATTGAAATTTCAATTTATTTTTAAAATAGCTCTTGCATTTTCATCATATTTACACTCAAAATAGGAAATGTATTGCTTATAAGAAGAAAGGTGATCACTGTGGCAAACAGTATGACATTATCTCAAGATTTAAAAGAATTACTTGCATCTGTTGAATATAAAATGCAGATAAAAAAAGGTAGTTTTATTTTTCAAGAAGGTATGGAGGCAACAGAGCTCTATATCATCCACTCAGGAAAAGTACAAATTAGTAAACTAAGTGCTGACGGACAAGAATTAACACTTCGAATTTGTTCAGAATATGACATTATTGGAGAATTAACATTGTTCACGGACAATGCAAAATACTTATTAAATTCAAAATGTCTTGAGGATGTGGAAGTAGGCGTTATAAAGCGTGAAGCGTTAGAAAAAGCATTACTCCAAAAACCTGCACTCGTATTTGAATTTATGAAATGGATTAGTGAACATTTAAGAAGAATGCAAACGAAGTTCCGAGATTTAGTATTACACGGCAAAAAAGGTGCCCTGTATTCTACCCTTATACGAATGACAAATAGTTACGGTATATTAAAAGAAAATGGGATTCTCATCGATTTACCATTAACAAATCAAGAACTTGCTAATTTCTGTGCAACTTCACGTGAAAGTGTAAATCGAATGTTAAATGAATTAAAAAAGCAAGGTACAATTTCAATTCATAAAGGAAAGATTACAATCCACGATTTACAATTTTTAAAATGTGAAATTGCTTGTGAAGATTGCTCTGCTTCTGTTTGTAGCATTGATTAGCATCTTATTTAGATGCTAATCTTTTTTCAATTTAAGCTATTTATTAACGGTTATTCCCTATGTAAACAAAAACGAGGCCTTCCATATTAGACCTCGTTTCGTTTTAACCATTAGCTCCTATCCGTTTACAGCAGTATTATTTTTTCAACTCATTAGGAATACGTCTTCTGTAAATTACATAACTACGGCTTACATATTTAATTGGGGCACTAAATACATGTACTAGTCTTGTAAATGGCCATACTGCGAATAAACCCATCCCTGCAAGAATATGAATTTTAAACCATACTGGTACTTCCATCATATATTCAACTTTCGGTTGGAAAATAAAGAGACTTCGGAACCAAGGGCCAATTGTTGTACGATAATCAAATCCTTTTGAATCGATATTTAAAAATGTTGAAGAAAGTCCTGCTAGCATTACGATAAGTAATAAAATAAGCGCAATATAATCTCCCTTTGTACTCGTTGCAATGATACGTTTTACAGTTACGCGGCGGTACGTTAATATAATTAAACCGATGATAGAAGCAACACCTGCCGGAAGCCCAAAACTAATTGCTATTACATGATACATATGCTCAGAAATACCTATTGAACGGTATACAGCTTCTGGAATTAAAATCCCCATAACATGACCGCCAATTACGAACATAATCCCAAAGTGAAATAATAGACTTCCGATTCGGAGCATTTTCTTTTCTAATAGTTCACTAGATTTTGATGTCCATCCAAATTGATCATAGTTGTATCTAAAAATATGTCCACCGATAAAGATTGCAAAAATGATATAGGGAAACAATACCCATAGAAATTGATCCATCATTTTAACAACTCTCCTTTCTAATTTGTCTGTACACCCCATGTATCGATAGCGAGTAGAACAGCCGCAAGAATTGGTTCATACATACTACCTGCTTCTTTTAACTGAACGTGTAATGCTTGGATGTTCTCCTTGTATTTACTCATAATTGGTTCAATGTCTATCTCATTTGCATTTGCAAAAAACTCAAGCAATAGCGGTAAATAATCAGGTAGTTCTTTATCTGTTACTTCAAAACCAGATTTTTTATAATGCTGTTTTAACTCCAGTAATTCAATACCTCTTTCTCTTTGTTCACCAGTGTTCATATAAGTAAGATACATATTTGTTTTCTTACCAAAATCGAATGTATATACGTAACTATCAATGAGTTGATCATTCGTTTTATTTAGCGCTTGTTTTATAAAGGCTGTAAGTGATGCTTTAACTTCTTCCTTTTCTATCGTTTCAATCTCTTCTTGCAATTCAGTTACAGCTTCTCTCCACCCTAGTTCAGGATAGGAGAGAAGAAAAGAAGAACAAGAAAAAGCAGTTTGTAAACTTTGTTTCATCATTTTCTGCCTCCTTTATTTAAGAAATTGTCATACAAGAGCCTGGACCACCTGCGAATGATAAACCACAGCTTCCTTGTTCGCTATATAAATCTGCCACTTGTTCACGGTGAGTGCCTGGAATGACGAAGCGATCTTTATATTTCGCAATAGCAAGAAGACGGTACATATCTTCTACATCCTGTTTTGTTAAACCAAGTTCTTTTAATACAGCTTCATTTGGCTCTTTATTAATTTGCAGCGCTCTCATATGCGTTCGCATAACAGCCATTTTCTTTAATGTAAGACGAATGTGTGATTCATCTCCTGCAGTGAGTAAATTCGCTAAATATTGAATTGGAATACGCATATTATCGATAGCAGGGAAAATCTCTTCTGCTTGCCAGTTACTGCCTTTCCCTTCCACCATATTCATAATTGGGCTAAGCGGCGGAATATACCAAACCATCGGCATTGTACGATACTCTGGATGAAGAGGCAGAGCAATTTTCCAATCGATAATCATTTTATAGATTGGTGACTGTTGTGCCGCTTTAATCCATTCTTCAGGAATGCCTTGTTTTTTCGCTTCAGCTGCTATTTCTGGATCATTTGGATCTAGGAAAACAGTAAGCTGAGATTCATATAAATCTTTTTCGTCTTCAACAGAAGCTGCTTCTTTTACTTTATCAGCGTCATATAGCATTACCCCAATATACCTGATACGTCCTACACATGTTTCTGAACAAATTGTTGGCATACCAGCTTCAATACGTGGGAAACACATTGTACATTTTTCAGCTTTATTCGTTTGCCAGTTAAAATACACTTTTTTATATGGGCAAGATGATACGCAGAATCTCCAAGCACGACATGCATTTTGATCCACAAGTACAATCCCGTCTTCTTCACGTTTATACATTGCACCAGATGGACAAGATGATACGCACGATGGATTCATACAATGTTCGCATATGCGTGGTAAATACATCATAAAGACGTTTTCAAAATCAGTTTTAATTTCTTCTTCCATTTTCTTTACGTTCGGATCTTGCAATCCTGTTATATGTCCGCCTGCTAAATCGTCCTCCCAGTTTGGACCCCATTCAATTTTGTCGATAAATTCGCCTGTAATTGCTGATTTCGGACGAGCAACTGGTTGATGCTTACGCTGTGGGCTATTTGTTAATGTTTCATAATCATAATTCCAAGGTTCAAAGTAATCATCAATTGTTGGTTGATCTGGATTGTGGAAAATGTTCATAAGACGCTTCATTTTCGAACCAGATTTCAGCTGAATTTCACCATTTTTCAATTCCCAGCCGCCTTTATATTTATCCTGATCTTCCCATTGTTTCGGATAACCAATTCCAGGTTTTGTTTCTACGTTATTGAAATACATATATTCAGCACCTGGACGATTTGTCCAGGTGTTTTTGCACGTTACGCTACAAGTATGGCAGCCGATGCATTTATCTAGGTTCATTACCATTCCGACTTGTGCTTTAATCTTCAAGCCAATCTACCTCCTTCAGTTTGCGAATTACAACGTTTAAATCGCGCTGGTTCCCAGTCGGACCATAATAGTTAAATCCATAACTTAATTGACCGTATCCACCAATCATATGTGTCGGTTTTACGTGAATTCGAGTTGGACTATTATGCGTTCCCCCGCGGTTACTTGTTAATTTCGTACCAGGTACGTTAATGTGACGATCTTGCGCATGGTGCATAAATGCCATTCCTCTCGGTATACGATGCGTTACAACAGCACGCGCTACAACAACACCGTTACGATTAAAGCACTCAATCCAATCATTATCTGCAACACCCGCTTCAGCAGCGTCCTCTTTATTCATCCAAACAGTTGGACCACCTCTAAATAGCGTTAACATCGGTAATGAATCGAAGTACATACTATGAATCGACCACTTATTATGCGGTGTTAAATAGTTTAGTGTAATCTCTTTCCCTTCTACTTCGGGCCGTGATTTACGGAACGGTTTATGTTGCAGAATTGGTTTAAATGTTGCCATCGTTTCACCAAATTCTTTCATCATGTCATGGTCTAAGTAGAAAGATTGTCGACCAGTTATCGTTCTCCAAGGGATAAGACGTTCCACGTTTGTTGTAAACGGTGAGTAACGGCGTCCACCTTTTTCTGAACCTGTAAATGCTGGAGAAGTAATTACTGTTTTCGGCTGTGCTGTAATTTGTTCGAATGTGAAGCATTCCTCTTCACGTTCTTCTGCTAAATCACGTAATTTTAGATCTGTTTGTTTTTCAAGTGCTTCCCATGCTTTTACTGCCATATGACCGTTTGTTGTAGAAGATAGTGTTAATACCGCTTCAGCAGCATTGATTGCTTCTTTTATGTCTGGGCAATCTTTCGCGATAGAATCCGTTCGAACAACTCCTAATTTGCTCTTTAATTGCTCATATTCTTTTTCCGCAGACCAAGAGATCCCTTTCGTACCAATCGGTTGTTTTCCGACATTCGGTCCAAGCGCAGTCATTTTGTCATAAATCGTTTTATAATCTCTTTCGACAACATGAATTTGTGGCATCGTTTTACCCGGGATTGGTTCACATTCACCTTTACTCCAATCTTTAATCTTGCCAAGTGGTTGCGCTAATTCTTGCGGTGTATCATGAAGAAGTGGTGTTGCAACAACTTCTTTCATTGGTTCAAGATCAATTTTCTTCGCTAAATCTGACACAGCTTTAGAAAGTGAAGTGAAAATATCCCAGTCAGAGCGCGCTTCCCACGGTGAACCGATTGCCGGATTAAATGGATGTACAAATGGATGCATATCTGTACTGCTCAAATCGTGTTTTTCGTACCAAGTTGAAGCAGGTAAGACGATATCAGAATACAGTGCTGTTCCAGCCATACGGAAATCTAAATTAATGAGTAAATCAAGCTTTCCTTCTGGCGCTTCTTCATGCCACTTTATTTCTTCTGGTCGTAATGAATCACTGTCGTCATTCATTAACCCGTTTGTTGTACCTAATAAATGTTTTAAGAAATATTCATGTCCTTTACCAGAACTCGAAATTAAATTCGCACGCCATACGAATAAGTTGCGCGGGAAGTTGTTTTTGTTATCTGGATCTTCAATCGCAAATTTCAGTTCTTTTTCTTTTAATTTTTGTGCAACATATTTTCCGATTTCTTCTTGCTTTGTTGCACCAGCAGCAACAGCCTCTTTATATAATTCAATTCCATTTTTCTCGAATGTTGGATAAGAAGGTAACCAGCCAAGTCGTGCAGCTAATACGTTGTAATCACCGTGATGTTGATAACGAGAGTTGCCTTCAACTGGAGATGCTAAATGTCCAACAGGTGTATCTTCATAACGCCATTGATCTGTTACGAAATAGAAGAAAGATGTACCGTTTTGTAATTTTGGCGGCCCTTGCCAATCTTTTGCCATCGCGATTGTTTGCCATCCTTCTGCTGGTCTTAATTTTTCTTGACCAACATAATGAGCCCAACCACCGCCGTTTACACCTTGTGCTCCAACGAGAAGAACAAGATTTAAAACGGCGCGATAAATCGTATCAGAGTTAAACCAATGGTTAATACCTGCTCCAACAATTATCATTGAGCGACCATTCGTATCAACAGCATTTTGTGCGAACTCACGAGCGATTTGAATAATAAGCTCACGTTTTACTCCTGTCATTTTCTCTTGCCATGCAGGTGTAAACGGCATATCATCATTGAAGTCTTTCGGTTCTTGTCCGCCAAGCCCTCTGTTCACACCGTAATTTGCTAACGTTAAGTCGTATACAGTTGTAACGAACATTTCGCCCTCTTCTGTCATAACCTTTTTCACTGGAATCGTACGTTCTAATACTTTGTTTCCATCATCAGAGAAGTACGGAATTTGTACAGTTCCAATCGCTTCTTCCATTCCAAGTAAAGAAAGACGTGGATCAATCTTTTCACCTGTTTCTTCATCTTCTAAACGCAAGTTCCATTTCTTTTCATTATCCCAACGTGACCCCATTGTGCCGTGAGGTGTTGCAAAATCATTCGTATTCTCGTTCCAAAGAACAGGTTTCCATTCCCCTAACTTCGTTTCTCGTCCAATATCAGAAGCATTTAAGAACCGATCAGCAACGAATTGATCTCCTTTTTGTTTCAATGTGACAAAGAAAGGAAAATCAGTATATTGCTTCGCATACTTTGTGAAATATTCCACTTGATTATCTACGTAAAATTCTTGTAAGATTACGTGCCCCATTGCCATCGCAAGTGCACCGTCTGTACCTTGTTTCACACTAATCCAATCATCCGCAAACTTTGTTGATTCAGCGAAATCAGGACTGACAGAAACAACTTTCGTTCCTTTATATCGAACCTCTGCTAAAAAGTGTGCATCTGGTGTTCTCGTCATTGGTACATTTGAACCCCATGTCATAATGTAACCAGAGTTATACCAGTCACTACTTTCTGGTACATCTGTTTGATCACCCCAAATTTGAGGAGAAGCTGGTGGTAAATCCGCATACCAATCATAGAAGCTAAGCATCGGTCCACCCATAAGTTGCATAAAGCGACTACCAGCAGCATGACTTAGCATCGACATAGCTGGAATTGGTGAAAAGCCAACATTTCGGTCTGGACCGTATTTCATTACTGTGTACAGTAATGAAGCTGAAACGAGTTGTAACACTTCATCCCAATTCGCACGAATGAATCCCCCTTTACCACGCGCCTGCTTATACGTACGTGCCTTTTCACGGTTTTCCACAATGCTTTTCCAAGCCTCTAATGGTGACTCGTTATTTTGCAATTCTTCTTGCCACATATTCCAAAGAACACCACGTACATACGGGTATTTCACACGAAGTGGACTATAAATGTACCAAGAAAAACTTGCTCCACGTGGGCATCCTCGCGGTTCAAAATCTGGCATATCAGGACCTGTAGTCGGATAGTTAAGCTCCTGCCCTTCCCAAGTTACAATTCCATCTTTCACATATATATTCCAGCTACATGAACCAGTACAGTTCACGCCGTGTGTAGAACGAATTACTTTATCATGCTGCCAACGCTTTCTGTACACATTTTCCCATTCGCGATCTTCATATGTTTCTTGTGTATGATTATCGTTATAACGATCTATTGGTGAAAAATATTTTAAACGTCTCATTAGTGCTGAAGTTTTTTTCTTCATACTGTTCACTCCTTTAATACGTCTCTCTTACATACCCTTACTATAAGAGAGGTTGTAAAATACAGATGTGACATTTCGCACAGTTCAAGAGATTGTCAAAAATTCAGTAGAAAATAAGTTTGTGAGAAAATCTTGTGTTCCGTTGTGAAGATTATGGTTAATCTTAATTATTAGGAGAATGCTATTTTGAGGTATCGACTATTTTGCAAAAGAAAAAGAGTTTTGATATTATTTCAAAACTGCCATAAGGAAAAGAGTATAAATTGTATGTAAGAAATTTTTTCCTAATGTTATTATTTTATATTGAGTCTGATTTTACATAAAACTACAAATCATTATTTACTGTATTGCCCTTAGTTACGGAAACAATTATACTAGATGTAATCGAAATAAATAATCTGAATATTCTCAGAATTTAAGGTAGACCTTTTACTATCTACATATAGAATTAGAAATATGTCCACTAAATTGATTAGAAAACGATAATAACATTAGGAGGATTACGATGCCCCAGCTTGATTCATTACATCCCACTGTAGAAAAAATAATCAATAATATTGAAAAAATAATGGTCGGAAAACGAAAAGAAACAATCTTAGCTTTGACAGCTCTCTTAGCTGAAGGTCATGTGCTATTAGAAGATGTTCCTGGTGTCGGGAAAACAATGCTAGTACGTGCTCTTTCTAAATCCATTGATGCTGATTATAAGCGAATTCAATTTACACCTGATTTATTGCCGTCAGATGTAACAGGAGTTTCTATTTATAATCCGAAAGAGCTCCAATTTGAGTTCAAGCCTGGACCAATTATGGGGAATTTTGTACTTGCTGATGAAATTAATCGTACATCTCCAAAGACACAATCTGCTTTACTTGAATGTATGGAAGAAGGCAATATTACAATAGATGGTATTACAAGACCTTTACCAAAGCCGTTCTTTGTCATGGCTACACAAAATCCAGTCGAATATGAAGGAACATATTCTCTACCAGAAGCTCAGCTCGATCGTTTCTTATTGAAACTAAAAATGGGATATCCTACACCAGAGGAAGAATTTGAAATTTTAAACCGGATGGAAAAAACAAATCCACTCTCTCAATTACAAACCATTACTACAATAGAAGATTTACTTTATTTACAACAAAGCGTACAGGTAGTAAGTATGGACAAAGCAATTAAGCATTACATTGTAAAGCTTGTTAATCAGACTCGTACGTACAGTTCTATACAGTTAGGTGCAAGTCCACGTGGCTCGATTGCTTTAATGAAAGCTTCACAAGCTTATGCATTTATCCATGGCAGGAATTATGTTATTCCAGACGATGTTAAATTTTTAGCTCCTTACGTTTTAGCACATAGACTCATTCTAAAAATGGAAGCAAAATTTGAAGGAATAACTGGCGAACAAGTTATCGCAAAAATCGTTGCACGAACTACCGTGCCTACTCAAAGGACGATGAACCCTTGATGAAACGAATGCTGCGAGCGCTATATCACGTTATGAAGTTATTGCTACTCCCTTTATGCCTAGTCTTAACATTTATGTACGCTATGTTTCAAGGCGGGTTTGTCAGTTGGTTTTTGTTTTACAGCATAATTCCCATTGCTCTTTATTCGCTACTACTCCCCTTCTACGCTTTACGGGACGCTGAAGTAAAGCGAATAACAAACCAGAATGGATATGTAGTAGGAGAACAATTTGTAAGCACGATTACAATAAAAAGAAAATTTCCTTTTCCCTTACTTTATTTAGTTATAGAAGATGAACTGCCACCACAATTTATAAGTTGTAAACAAACAAAGATGAATAAGGTAGTACTCTTCCCAGGATTGAAACGAAATATTTCGTTTCAATATGTTATTGACACAATCCCTAGAGGCGAGCACACTTTTTCAAGCGTTCGTGTCAAAACTGGCGATTTATTCGGCATGATAGAGAAAGAAGTAACTTTTTCAGTTCCAGATACATTTTTAGTCTATCCCCAGTATGTAGATATAGCATATCGACAATTGGAAAATCATTTCGAACAAGGAGCGCTTTCAGCAAATATAAATTCCGCAAAAGACTCTACAATCTCTGTCGGTGTCAGAGACTATAAACCTGGTGATCGCTTTTCATGGATTGATTGGAAAGCAACTGCACGAACAAGCAATATTATGACAAAAGAGTTTGAACAACAGCGCAGCCATAATGTCATGATATTCATAGACAGAACCGAGTCTCCTCTATTCGAATCAGTCGTCACATTTACTGCCTCTATCGTAAGGGCTGTCTTGAAACAAAATTCACCAGCATCATTCGTGTCTATCGGAAAAGAACAAACTATTTTCCCTTTAGACAATGGAGATACGCAGTTACAACAAATCCTTTTTCATTTAGCAAAAGTGCAAGCAGACAGTGTATTCCCGCTCTCCCAGAGTGTAGACATGGAACTAAGAAAAATTTATGAGCCCGTCACGGTTATACTCGTGACCAGTAATCTTTCTCCCGATATTCAAAAGGCGGCTGATTGTGCTGCTATAAAAAATAGAAAATGTATGGTTTTTGTCGTGAAAGAAAAAGCGAATCAACTTTCACACCGAGAAATCAGTATAATAGAAACTCTAAAAAAACGACAAATATTTGTAAACACGGTTTATGAAAACCGGTATACAAACGTGTTTTTTGAGGTGAGCAAATGATAACATTACAAACAAAATACAAGTGGGATACGAACAGATTCTTTATGCATGCGTGTGTATTTCTTCTTTTACTAGAATGGCTAAGACCTCTTATAGGTATTACAAATGTAGGTAGATTAGATATTTTCGTAACATTTATAGGAATTTGCTTCGCTCTCTCTTTTTTTCAAACGAGGTGGCAGATTCCAATAAAAATTGTCACAGTCCTATTTATCATTCATTCCCTATATTATAAAAATGCTTTTATAAATCCATCTTGGCTAACAACATTCTTTTCTGATATGTCTCGAAATTCCTCCCTATTTTTCCAAGGGAATTTACTAGATATTTCTCCAGTTTTTCCGACGGTTTTATTTTTTCTCTCATTTTGGTTTTTGAGTTCTTTCACTTCATTTTGGATTATTCATAAAAAACGTGGGTTTCTATTTCTTGTATTGACTATTATTTATATCGCAACTTTTCATAACTTACATTTATACAATGCAAACTACGCTATTATTCGAACTGTTGTCATCGGATTTTTTATGCTTAGTCTTCTTCAAGTAGAACGAATAAAAGAGCGTGAACACTTACAAAATTATGCTAGGGAAATCTCAAAATTACTTAGACCACTTACAATATTTATTGTATTCTTAGCAACCATCGCATACTTTGCTCCAAAATTTGGCCCTCAATGGCCAAACCCAATGGATTTTTTAAAATTCAACACATCTGAAGCAAGTAAAGAACAAAAAGTTTCTACAATTGGGTATGGTTTAGATGACTCGCGATTAGGTGGTCCTTTTAAGGCGGATCCTACAATTGTTTTCACAGCACGAACGCAAAACAAACAATATTGGAGAGTAGAAACAAAAGATTTCTATACAGGAAAAGGCTGGGAAATTTCTGGAAATCCGAAAAAGATTTCTTTTAAAAATAAAAACGACGTCGTAAGCTGGTACGAACAAAATACAAAAACGGAAACGACTGAGGCAACAATTACCATGCAAAAAAGTTACCCTCACCTTACCTATCCAGCAGGATTAGTATCAGTTGAGGCTTCTTCTGATGTATCATACAGTGTTGACCCGTTTTCAGAAAAAATTTATACAATGAATGGAGACTCTTCTACTACTTTACATTCGTATAAAGTAACATATGAGATCTCTGAGTTTTCCATAGAAAACTTGAAAGCTGTAAAAACAAATGAAGGTCAAGAAACAAACCCTTATTTTATGACAAAGTACACACAACTTCCCGAGTCATTACCACAGCGCGTAAAAGACTTGGCTGTCAATCTTACAAATGATAAAGACAACCGATATGATAAAGTATTAGCTATTGAAAATTACTTCACAGACAACTCTTTTACATACGAATCAACGAATGTCTTATTCCCTGCCAAAAGCCAAGATTATGTAGATCAATTCCTTTTCGATACAAAAAGCGGCTACTGTAATAATTTTTCGACGTCTATGATTGTACTACTTCGTTCTGCCGGGATTCCTGCTCGCTGGGTAAAAGGCTATACAGAAGGAACTCTTGACAATACGCTTGCCTCTGCAGAAGGTGCGGATGTTTATACAATCACGAACGATAACGCACACTCTTGGGTCGAAGTATATTTCCCAGGATACGGATGGATTCCATTCGAACCAACAAAAGGATTTACCAATCCCTATAATTTTATAAATAATACGCCTGCTCCTATTTCACAAAATAGCGAAGCAAATAATTCTAATAACGAGCAAATACAACAACGAAATAATGAAGCAAAACTTAAAAGTTTAATAGAAAATACAGAAGAAGCTTCTACTAAAAAGGTCACAAATTCTAAAACTAGCTTTTCTTGGTGGTACGTATTCCTCTCTACGATACTAATTAGTATTATAGGATACATTCTCTTCACAACTAGAATGAAATGGATGACATTTCTTATTATTCATTTCTATAAATACCGAAAAAATGATGCTGTTTATCAAAAAGCTTACGGTGCACTTTTAAAACAATTTGCGAGAATTGGCATACCACGGAGTGAAAGTCAAACATTCCGAGAATACGCTCTCCATATCGATACACTTTACAACTCGGCCGATATGCAACAACTTACTGCCAGTTATGAGAACGCTATGTATAAACAGGAGCAGGCTGCAGAAGAATGGAAGAAATCTGTACACTTATGGGAAGTGCTTATGAAAAAAGCAGCTTCTCTACCTAAATCAGATGGCTTTGATACAGTTATTTAATCTTGAAAATGTGAGTTTAAAGAAAACGTCTCAAAGAACTACATTGTTCTTTGAGACGTTTTTTAATAAAGTGAAGCTCCTAATTATTCTCCAAGTACCTTCTCAATCTCAACTTCTAAATCTACCGGCTTCGTCTGCGGCGCAAAACGCCCTACTACTTTCCCGTCTTTTCCGATTAAAAACTTCGTAAAATTCCATTTCACTGCTTTCATACCGAGTAAACCTGGTGCTTGTTCTGTCATGTATGTATATAAAGGATGAGCCTTATCACCTTTCACATCAACCTTTGCAAACATTGGGAAGTTTACACCGTAGTTTAATTCACAAAAACTAGTAATATCCGCTTCTGTACCTGGTTCTTGTCCCCCGAATTGGTTACAAGGGAATCCGAGTATTTCGAGTCCTTGGTCTTTATATTTATCATACACCTCTTGTAATCCTTTATATTGTGGTGTAAAACCACATTTGCTAGCTACATTGACAATAAGAAGTGCTTTTCCTTCGTAATCTTTTAACGATTTTTCTTCACCTGTAATTGTTTTAGCTGAAAAATCATAAACTGTCATTGTCTTTGCCCCTCTCTTCATTATCATTCTATATTTATACTATACTATATTCGTGAATATACAGCTCTTATTACGTACTTATAAGATATAATGATAGCGCTTTATTTCCATTCAAAATTCGACACATACCACTAGACTTTTATGATGGAAAGTTTTACAATTAAATTGTGAACAAAATGTGACAGTTTATATTCCATTATAAAAGAAAAGGATGGTGTTCATTATGAAAACTGCACAACATGAAACGATTTCAAATCGCGAGTTTTATTTCGTACTATATATGATGTTATTGTATGTTACTGGCTGGGTAATCGATGTAAATGGTTTATTTTTAAGCTCCTACTTTAATTTAGCAGGAGAGATTATGCTTCCAATCGTTGGTGGCATAGTTGGACTGTTCGTTATGTCTATCAATAGAGAACAAACGAAATAACAACACTTTAAAAAGGCAGAAGACGAGCTTTCGTTTTCTGCCTTTTTCTATTTTAGCGTATAATAGAAACATGCAGTATATAAGGAGTGGTAAATATGAAAAAAGTAGAGCAATTATCTTCTCACCTATATCTTATTGATGATTTCGATTTACAGCATAATGAACGAACAGGTACGTACGTTTTATTAGGTGACGATATTACTTTAATTGAAACTTGTGCAGCCCCTTCTCTTCCGTATATTTTAGACGGCTTACAACAATTACATATTGATTTAAACGATGTTAAAAACATTATCGTTACACATGTGCATTTAGATCACGCTGGCGCAGCTGGTTTAATGATGGAGAAGTGCCCAAATGCTACGTTATATGTGCATTCTCGTGGTGCTCGTCATATGATTGATCCAACAAAACTCATTTTAGGTGCAAAAGCTGTCTACAAAGAAGATTTCAATAAACTCTTTGATCCAATTCTTCCAATTGAAGAAGAACGTGTTCATATTGTACAACATGGTGATACGTTAAAAATTGCAAAAGACCGCACCCTTACATTTTACGATACACCAGGACATGCGAAGCACCATATTAGCATTCACGATTCATTAACAAACGGGATTTTCACTGGTGATACAATTGGAATTTATTATAGAGAACTCGCAAACGTTGGTGTAGAACTGTATCTACCATCAACGTCCCCTTCACAATTTCAACCAGATGCGATGATTGCTTCTAAAAATCATATTCAAAGTATGGATGTAGATACTATTTATTTCGGTCATTACGGCGCATCCTCTCATGTTACAGAAGTATACAATCAACTGGAACATTGGCTACCTATTTTCGTTCAGACTGGTAAGGAAGTCTTTGAAAAGTATAATGATTTCGATGAAGCGACTAAAGCTTTACAAACTTTGTTAATGGATAAAATCTCTTCTCATCTTACAAAGTTAAACGTTCCATCAGATCATTCCGTTTATAATATTTTACATTTAGATATAGAAATTAGCGCAATGGGCATTATTGATTATTTCACGAAGCAAGAAAAAGCAAACTCCACTATTAACTAACAGTAAAAGAAGAGATATACAACAGTAGTTATTGTATATCTCTTCTTTTTTTGAATATATTTTGAGTAAAGGATGGTGGAATATAATGCAAAAAGTGATGCTATACCTCTGCTTCACATTATTTATCGTCTTATTATTATTTGTAGGAGTAAAAATTCAATTTTATTTAGATACAGATGCACAAGTGAACTTTAACGTTTATCCAAGATTATTCTACTTTACACTCTTCCCTCTTATAGTTGGCATTTTATTACGCTTTCTTCAATCTATTAATCGCGAAACGAGTAAACAAAACTGGAGCTTTCAACCGGATAAATTTATTGCTATTACAGTGCCTACACTATTCATTTCCTTTTCCCCAGCACTACTCTTTTCACCACTTGCCGAATACCTACCTTATTTAGTTAATATTATTCTAATAAATACAACTTTTGTTACGATTATTAGTTTAATAGCTGGTTATTCCCTTTTAGATTGTTTTATACAAAAGGACAATGCAACGATGAAAAAATATAATTGAATGCTCTATTTTCTTTTAATAAAGAAAGCTCAAAGCTAAAGCTTTGAGCTTTTTTACTTATCTCACCTTTTCATCTACATACTCCATAAACTGCTCCGCTTTAATAAATCTTTCTTTGTACGCCTCAGGTACTTCTTCTATTTTTATTGCACCAGTTGATTTTGTCTTCACTCGTACTATTTCATGTGTCATTAAAGCTTCCATATAGCGATCAAACTCTTCTTGCGTTAATACTTCTTTACTAGATTTATGACCATTTAATTTATCAAAGTATGGTTGAAGGCCCATACTTACCTTTTTCATTTCTTCTCTTTTTGCTGGTGATAATCCATCATAATCTATATTACCATTCGAATCTCCGTACGCAAGCTTTGCATTTGTTAATTTTTTTAGTTCTTTTGTAAACTCCTCATATTCCTTCGTGCCCATTTCATCTTTCGCTTCTGATAACTTTGCATTAAAACGCATATACGCTTCTAACGTCATCGCTCCGGCGTGTTTTTTTAAATTCTCAAAAGATCCGTATATACCATCCGCCATAATAGATTGATATGCAAAACCGGTCGTAGGGATTAAAAATGCTGCTGCAAGCACTCCGGCGATAAGGCGTCTCTTCACCTTACTTCCCCCGCGATTCATTTTGATTTGAACAATTATTTTTTCTTTTAACTCCGGCGGGGCAACAATACCCTTTGCTTCTTCTTGTATAGATTCCCTAACTCTACAATCTAAACTCATTTCACATTCCCTACCTCTCCTAAAAAAATTTCTTCTACTTGCTCTTTTTGACGTAGTTTCTTTAATGCCGCATGAATTCTAGATTTCACTGTACCGATTGGAATATGTAATATTTGTGCTACTTCTTCTTGTGAATAATCGTGTAAGTATCTTAAGATAATAACTTGTTTCAATTTATACGGTAATTTATGAATGAGTTCGATTAGTTTTTGGTTTGATATTTTACTTACAACATCGTTAGAAAAATCAATTTGCACTGGCTTTCTTTGCTCTTCTGCTTTTTTTATAATTCGTAGTCGCATCCACCTCTTTCTTCTATAAGAATGAATTTGTTTAATCGCAAGCCCAATTAGCCAAGGGCGAAATGGCTTCTCGCTATCATATTTACGAAGCGATTCATATAGCTGTATGTATACTTCTTGAACGACATCATCTACATCCATTTTATCTTCAATTAAAAAATGTGCTGTTTTATATACTTCTTGAATCGTTACATCATACAATTCGCTATACGCTTCTTTATTGCCTGATAAAGTTAATTGAATTAAATGTGCGTAATCTATTTCACCCTTCATATTCCAGCCCTCCTTTGTCTTACACTATATATTGGCAGGTAATTCATATTTCGTTCGATTTTTCCGAAAAAGTTTTTTATATAAATTAATATAATGATCCACTGAGTTCATAAGCTTCACTTATAACCACACATAACTATTATATAATTTTCCAATTTCTGATAAAGATTTAAAATAATTTATATAGTCAAATTTAGGAGGACATATAATGAAAGCTATCGTTGTAACGTCGTTCGGTGGTCCTGAAGTGATGAAATATACAGATTTTGATATACCGGCTATTTCAGAAGATCAAGTTTTAATTCGCGTAGTTGCTACTAGTGTAAATTTCGCTGATATTAAATCACGTTATGGCAAAAAAGGAAATAAAGCACTACCTTTTATTCCAGGTATAGATGCCACTGGTATTGTAGAACGTGTCGGTTCTCATGTGAAAAATATTCACCCTGGACAACGTGTCATTGCTTTTCCTCAAAATGGATCTTACGCAGAATACGTTGTTGCAAATGAAAATCTTACTTTCGTATTACCCCATGAAGTTGACTTTCAAGCTGCAGCCGCTTGTCCAATCGTATCCTTTACAAGCTATAATTTACTCGCAAATGTTGCAAGAATTCAAAAAGGTGAATCTGTACTCATTCATGCAGCTGCTGGCGGGATTGGTACTACCGCAATTCAACTTGCAAAACTATTAGGGGCTAGAACAGTTATCGGTACTATCGGAAGTGAAACGAAAAGAAAAATCGCTTTAGATGCTGGAGCTGATTATGTAATTTGTCATCAAACTGAAGATTTTGTAGAGAAAGTCAATGAGCTGACAAACGGAGAAGGAGTGAATATTATTTTGGACTCTATTTCTGGAACTGTTTCTGAAAGAAGTTTAAACTGCCTTGCTTTTTACGGTCGCCTCGTTCATTTCGGTAATGCTAGCGGTGAAATTGGTAACTTTCAAACGAAAGATTTACATGCAAGTTGCCGCTCTATACTCGGTTTTAGCTTTGGAACCACACGAAAAAAGCGTCCTGAACTGCTCCAAGAAACTGCAAATGAAGTTTTCCGTTATTTGCGTGACGGACGTTTACAAATTAAGGCTACGAAATCTTTTCCACTTCAAGATGCAGGGAAAGCACATGAATGGGTCGAAAGTAGAAAAAGTACAGGGAAAGTAATACTAACTGTTCAGTCCTCTTCCTGAAATGAATACTGGAAACAGAGGTGGCATTCATGGGATCACGAATTATGCATGTTATTATCGCTAACGGTATTGCTGAGAAACTATCTATTCACGATAAGACTTCTTTCTTACTTGGAGCTGTAGCCCCTGATGCTGTTCATTCAAAAAAAGAAAAAGGAACCTCACATTTTTATGCCGGTACAACGAAGAACTATACGAGAAGAATAGATTATGATTCATTTTTTCATAAATATGAATCACATATAGATTCCCCATTTATTTTAGGCTATTATACCCATCTCATCGCCGATGATAATTGGCTAAGTGGATTCTTTCTACCTTGGCTAAAAAATAGAATAGAGAATGACGAAACTATCGCACCCCTGTACTATAACGATTTTAAATTGTTAAATGCAAAGTTGCTTCATCATTACGATCAAGAACAACAGCTTTTCTCTCTTCTCAATCGAGAGGCTCACATTGTGGATATTGAAGAGGTTTCTAAAGAAAACGTTTTAGAATTTCGAAAGTATCTTTTTGAAGATATGTTATATCCAAAGCAACATTTGCATGAAGACTTACAAGTATTTACGTTTGACCAAATCATTGGCTATATTGAGACAGCTATTGAAAAAGGAGTATTTTTTATTAAACAACTCTCTAATGAAAAATCCACTTCAAAAATGTAATCCCCCTCAAATATATTTGAGGGGGATTTTCACATAGCAATATTATTATTGGTTCTTCTCCATAACTGCAAAATAATTCCCTTCGCTATCAGCAAAGTTAAATACTTTACTAGAAGGCATAGTTACCATTTCTCCAACAGTAACATTTTTATTTGTTAAATCTGTATATAATTGATCAAGATTTTCTGAGAAGAACATTAAGGACGGTGTACCAAGATTCAATTCTGGGCTCATTTTCGAAATAACTTCTTTATTATGTAATATAATGCTCGTTTCCGCACCGCTTTTCGGAGCGATTTCAATCCATCTTATTCCTTGCTTATTATCTTCCTCTGCAACTACATGAAACCCTACCTTCTCCGTCCAAAAATTTACTGCCTCATCTTGATTATTTACATATAACATAATTTGTCCGACCTTATGAATCATTTGTATTCCTCCTATTGTTTTTATATTCTATGTAACTTTCTATAGATGCTATCGTTATTCCTTTTGAGTTGGTATGTACTTCTTTGCAAAATTTATCGACTGACTCATCCCATCCAGTTCGTCAAAATAATCATTTCTTTCAATCATGTTATATCCATCGAATCCGATTTCATCTAATACTTTGAAGAATATATCGAAATCCACTTCACCATTTCCTGCTGCTACTTCTATATACTTAGTTGAACGATCACTTTTCACTTCTTTACAATCTTTAATATGAGTTTGTACTATATAATCTTTTAATAGTAATAAACCTTCTCCCGGATTTTCATTTACATCACTTATTAAATTTGCTGGGTCAAAGTTAACAGCTAGTCCTTTCGAGTTTGCAGTTTCTAAAAATCGTTTTAATACTATTGCTTTTTCAGATCCCGTCTCAATAGCAAAGAATCCCCCAAATTTGAACGCTAATTCCCCTATCTCATAACAAACCCGTACCATTTTATCATAGTAGGCACTTTTTTCATCATCTGGAACTTTCCCAATATGAGCTGTTACTATGTTAGCTCCTAACCTTAACCCTTTATCAGTAATATATTTAAAACTCTCTATTACACATTCAGCTTCAGTTCCTATTATTCCATTTTCTCCGAAGCTAATTGCTAATGATGGGACTTGAATCTCATTAAAAGATAAGTTTTCTTTTAATGTATTCCATTGTATCTTTGAGATGTTAGCTAAGTTGAAAGTCGGATTCATAGCATACAATTGAATATATTCTAACTCCCATTCTCTCGCCTTTTTTATTCCTTCGTTTACTTCAATATATTTCGTATTCAAAAACATTCCTAATTTCCTATCCATATGTGTACCTTCTTTTTATTATTTCGTGTCAGTTTAATATTCGACTTTTTTATATTATTTCCTCGTATAAACCAAATAAATAAACTACCCTTTTTTCGATACTCCCAGTAGAAGCATATATATGATAGGCACATTAAAAACACTAATACAATTCCCATTATCACTTGTTTACAAACAAAAAAGACGTAACTACAAATAGTTACGCCTTCTCCATCATTTATCTAAGCTTTTTCTTCCCAGTAAATGCTGGTTTCTTTTTCTTTGGTGCTTTCGGTTTCGTTTCTACGAATGATCCTTTGAACATTTCTTGCTTCGTAAATACGATGCCTAGTTTTTTCGCAAATTGCAGTAATTTACGCTCTTCTTGTGGTGTTACAAGAGACACGACAGTTCCTTCTTTACCCATACGTCCCGTACGTCCTGAGCGGTGAATATATTGGTCTACTGTGTCTGGTAACTCTAAATGAATTACGTGTGTTAAATCGTCAATATCGATACCGCGTGCTGCAATATCAGTAGCAAGTAGAATTTCTAATTTCCCTCCGCGGAAAGCACGCATTGTCGCTTCACGCTCTTGTTTACTTGCTTCTGCATGAAGAGCTGCTGCTTTCATTTTACGGAATTTCAATTTCTCAGTAATTTCATCTAAACGGAATGGGTCGTTTAAGAACGCAACTGCTTTTACATCGTCCATATGCATAATTCTTCTTACGTAATCATTTTTTTCGCGTCGCTCACAAATGATATACGTATGCTCAACTAAGCTTTTTGATTCTGCACGTGTTACACGTACTAATTGTGGTTCAACTGCTAAATCACGTGCCGCATCTTCTGCCGCTTTTGTCATTGTCGCCGAGAAGAATACTAATTGACGATCGCGCATCGTTGATTTAATTACATCTTGCACTGCGCCCATCATTTTTTGCTTTACAATTTGATCAAACTCATCAAATACAATTGTTTTTACTTCATGCATTTTTAGCTTTTTCATACGAATTAATTCTAAAATACGGCCTGGTGAACCGACAATTACTCTTGGGTGTTTCTTTAATTTTTCAACTTGGCGCTTAATATCTGCACCACCAATTAAAGATGCACCTGAAATTTCAGTTCCTGCTGTAAACTTTTGAACCTCTTCATGAATTTGCATTACAAGTTCACGTGTTGGCGCTAAAACAACAACTTGTGGCTGTTTTACTTCAGGATTAATTTTATGTAAAAGTGGTAATAAGTACGCTAATGTTTTTCCTGTTCCAGTTGGAGATTCAGCTATAACGTCTTGTCCTTCTAAAATAGTTGGAATCGCTTGTTTTTGAATTTCAGTTAACTCTTTAAAACCAGCCTTCTCCCAAGCTTGTTGTAAAAATGGTTGCATATCTTTTATCATTTGTTTTTCTCCTTTATCTCTATTTTTGAAGAAAATGCTGTATTGTTCGCACCGTTTCTATCATGTGTGAAATAACAGCTATTAAATCATCAACATGGTCTTCTGTAATCGCTTTTTGAAATAGAACCTCTACCTTATTATGATATGAAATCGCTTGCTTATTATATTCGTATGAAACTTTCTGCATAATCATTCTTTCTTTTCCCCATATAGAACGCATTAATGTTTCAATTTCTTCGCATTTTACTTCTGGTTGTTCTAACAGGAATGAAAATGCTAGCTTCATTTCACAACCTGGTGTAAACTGAGGCACTTCTAGTATTTCACCAGACAAGTTCTTTGCATCCACAGATAATGAAAATGTTGCTTCTACTAATGGTTCAAACGGTTCTGTTAATTGAAATGAGATATGATATATACGACTTAATGAAGCAAGATCCATCATATCTTTTCGATCTGTTACAAGAATATCTCCATGTAGATCAAAATCATACACAGCACCTTCTACGATTACTTTTAAATTGTCAAAAGCAGTTGGATCAAACATAATTTCCTCCAAAAAACAGGCGCCTTTCGATGGAAAGGCGCCACTTGATGTATATATAGTTTACAGATAAACGAGATGAATTACAACCTTTTAGAATAAACCTACTGCTTTTCCATCTTCATTTACATCCATTTGAAGTGCTGCTGGCTGTTTTGGAAGACCTGGCATTGTTAACATTGTACCTGTTAACGCAACGATAAAGCCTGCACCGATAGATGGTTTTAACTCACGAATTGTAATGATAAAGTCAGATGGACGACCTAATTTTGTTGCATCGTCAGAAAGAGAGTATTGTGTTTTCGCCATACAAACTGGTAGATTACTCCAACCTTCTCCTTCATATTGAGCTAATTGCTTACGTGCTTTCGGAGCAAATTCAATATCTTTTGCGCCATATACTTTTTGAGCAATTGTACGAATTTTTTCTTCTAATGGTAATTCTAATTCATAAAGTGGTGCGTAGTTGTTTTCACCTTTTTCGATTTCTTTTAGTACTTTTTCAGCAAGGTCAACTCCGCCTTGGCCACCTTTCTCCCAAACTTCTGTTAAGGATACTGCATAGCCACGCTCATTACACCACTCTTGTAAGTATGTAACTTCTGCATCTGTATCTGTAATGAATTTATTAATTGCAATTACGAAAGGCACACCGAAGCTTTGAATTGTTTCAACATGCTTCTGTAAGTTTTCCATACCTTTTGCTAATGCATCTACATTTTCTTCTTTTAATTGATCTTTTGCAACGCCGCCATGCATTTTAAGCGCACGAATCGTCGCAACAATAACAACTGCTTCTGGTTTAATGCCAGCTGCACGAGCTTTAATATCTAAAAACTTCTCAGCGCCTAAATCAGCACCGAATCCAGCTTCTGTAATAACATAATCACCTAATTTTGCTGCCATTGTTGTAGCGATAACACTGTTACAACCGTGAGCGATATTCGCAAATGGTCCGCCATGAATGATAGCTGGTGTATTTTCTAACGTTTGTACTAAGTTCGGCTTTAATGCGTCTTTTAATAATAGTGTTAACGCACCTTCTACACCTAAATCTTTAACCGTTACAGGTTGATTTGTAAAGTTATAAGCAACTACGATGCGAGATAGACGCGCTTTTAAGTCTTGAATATCTGTTGCAAGGCAGAATACGGCCATAATTTCAGATGCGACTGTAATGTCAAAACCGTCTTCACGTGGTACACCTTGTACAGGTCCACCAAGACCAATTACTACGTTACGAAGGGCACGATCATTTAAGTCAACACAGCGTTTCCAAACAATTTTACGCGTATCAATTCCAAGTGTGTTTCCTTGTTGGATATGATTATCAATAAACGCTGCTAATGCGTTATTGGCAGTTGTGATCGCATGGATATCTCCAGTAAAGTGAAGGTTAATGTCTTCCATTGGTACGACTTGTGAAAAACCGCCACCTGCTGCTCCACCTTTTAATCCCATCGTTGGTCCAAGAGATGGTTCGCGAAGTGCAATTACTGTTTTCTTACCAATTTTATTAAAAGCTTGACCTAAACCAACTGTTACTGTTGATTTACCTTCTCCAGCTGGAGTTGGGTTAATCGCTGTTACTAAAACAACTTTACCGTCTTTCTCATCTTGTAAGCGCTTAAAAATATCAAGAGATAACTTACCTTTATAATGCCCGTATGGCTCTAATTCATCTTCTAAAATATTTAAATCAGCTGCAATTTCTTGAATCTTCTTCATACTCGCTTCTTGTGCGATTTCAATATCGGATTTCACTGTTGTAGTAGTTGTCATATACCCTAGTCCCCCTTTAATTGGTTCTGATGATATTGTATCAGTTTTTTGTATTTTCTGCACTTATTTACCTCCTAAAAATTCTTTCATTTCTTTATACGTTTTTTAACATAAATACCCATAAGAATGTTAACGATTGTTGTAACTCTGTAGGTAGTTGACCTAACATCTTCTCATTTACTCCGCGCTTATATACGCCGATGCCATCTACAACTTTAAAACCTTGTTCTTTCGCTAACTGTTCGAATTCCCAAGGCATCATCGTATTACAAACAACGTCTTTTCCATACAAGCGAGGATAACTGTTCTCTCGTGGCTTTGCTGTCGGTCCTAAAATTGCAATACATGCATATCCATCTTTCTTTAACACACGCTTTATTTCATTTAACGCTCGTAATGGCTCTTCCGTCCATTCTAAAGAATTAATTGCCATAATTGATTCAAATCGCTCATTTTCAAATGGTAATGCAGAAAGATCTCCTTTTATAAAAGATAAATTCGGTCCTTCTCCGCGCTCCTTACCTTTTTGAATCATCACTTCCGATAAATCTACTCCCACTGCTTTATAGCCTGCGCTACTTAATTTATATGTACCGTACCCATCACCACAACCAACATCGAGCACTTGTGCTTCTTTCTTCACGTATTGTTCAAAAAACGGAATAATTGTACTTCTGCTACCACTGTCCCACATCTCTTGACTATTTTGATTCCAAAACTCTGCGCTACTATCCCATTTCTTTTCTGCTGATTCATGCCAATTAAATTTCGTCATACATTCCCCTACCTTCACGCTTTATCACTCATTTCATTCTACATCATTTTCCAAAACTCCTGTTTTATCTTCATAAGGAGATATACATGCTAATGAAGGAATCTTTATTCTCCAATTTTTGCTTTACTTGGGTTTAACTCATACTCATGTTCTTCTCTTTATGAAAGATACTATAGGTACACCCAATTGAAAGAGAGGGATGTACATGCGAAGAAAGAGAAATCATCATTTTAAAAGTGGTGAAAAAAACGAAGAGTATGCAGCTGAAATATCACCAGCTGGCATTCCAATTAGACATAAGCGTAAAGAAATTGTAAATGAGATAGAAGGTACAAATACCGGCACAATGGTAGGCTATGTCGCTTTATTTCTTTCGTTATTCTCCATTGCTTTTTATCCAGTTACGCTCGGCTCCCTAGCAATTTTAGTTGGCCTATTAGCTGTCAATTTCGGAGCAAGAACACTTGGATATACAGCAATTGGTTTTGGTAGTTTTTCTGTTTTATTCACTTTATTTTATCCGTTTGCTTTGTCAGCGTTTTAAAAAAACACACCAAGTTATGCTTGGTGTGTTCATTCATGATACAACATAATATGGCCGCATCCACAACAATGTTTCGCTGTAATTTCTTGAAACACTGGATAATTTTCTTCATCTCGATGCTCAATAAATACTTTTTCAAATCGATACATGTTTGGTGCATATGCCCAATCTTGTTTCGTACGTGCATATAACGTTGAGGAAAAAAACTCCTCACCGCCACAAACAATACATGTGTTCTTCATCAATACCCCTCCTATGCTTGTCTTACTTCATCTATATGAACATAAGCATAAAAAAAAGACCTTCTATTACTAGAAAGTCTTCTCTGAAACAAAAAGAAATGTACCAAACATTCCTACTCCGCTATATTCTTTTGAAACACCAGCTTCTGTTTTAAATGTTTGCTTTACAGTCATAAAGAATACACCATTTCGTGCATCTGTACTTTCAAATTGTAGTTTTTCTTTTTTACCATCTACATTTTGCGTGCATTCAAAACTACTCTCATTACAATTCAACGCATACTTATCCTGTACATACACTTTAAAATCTGATTCTTTCGGACAAGTTATAAGTAATATTGCCACGAGAATAATACTTATAATACCCACAATTGTATAATATTTCTTCATTTGTACTCCTTTCAAATGACAAGAAAACTTGACTTCATACGCCAAGTTTTCTTAGTCAACAACCCATTGCCACTCTTGTTCTTTCTTATCAAAAATGAGCCAACCTGTTTCTGTTGCTTCCTCTTTCAATTCATCGATATTATCTAACACCTCATCCGTACTTTCATACGAACCAACTACATATACCGGAATTTCAAGACCTCTTCTTGACTCAATCTTCCCTGCTAAATCTATGTAAAGACCATCTTCCATTAGTGGAATAAGTCCCATAATCAATTCTTTTGAAATCGCTGGGAAAATTTTTGATTTTTGGAAGAAAGAAAAACGTTTCTTACCGAAAGCACCGAGTTTATACGGAATGACTTTACTTAACATTCCTACAAAATCAGCAATTCTACGATAATACACTTTGTTGTACCATCCGTCATCATGTGAAAAATAAACAAATCTATTTTTCAACAGCGGAAAGAATGTTCTTGCAAGTGGTTCTTTTTTGTGAGCCAAATATAATAATTCTGCAATTTCTTTCGGCTCTAATTCATCTAAATCGCTTGCATCATCAAAATCTACCCAACAAAATTCATCAAATTCATCAATCTCTGCTTGAATTAACTTATGTATATTTTCTTCCTCAACATATTCAAATAAAGTATGATAATGAAAATCCGTCCATTCAAAGTTGTGCTTCAAAAGCAACACTTGATGAAGCGGTGAAGGGATGTTACTCGCAAACTCTTTAAACGTAATTCCTGATGTAATAAAACAATGACCTCGACGATTACCATTAATATATATCATATTCTTTACTTGGTCAGATCCTCCAGACAAAGCACCTAGCCACCTTCGTTTTATATGTTTCAATTCTATAGCATATTTTAACATGAAAAATTTTAGAAACATAGAAAAAACTTCAAAAACTATTTACAATTTCATGTGTTTTATTACATAGTGATTACAAGAAAAAACGCCTGCTCATAAGCAGGCGTTTTTAAAGGATTTCATCAGGGTTTTGAGGATGATGATTTCCCTCTTTCTTTTCTTCTTTTTGGAACATCGATTGAATTTTATCAATTGTTTGTGGAGCTAATTCAATCATTTTTTCTGCTAAATGTGTCGCATTTTGTAAATGAAGAATATTTACTCCATCTTTATTCACCACAAGAAATGCTACTGGTGTAATAGAAACACCACCCGCGCTACCGCCACCAAATGCAGCGTTACCGTTTGCTCTTTGTCCATCATTCGTTTTGAAATCAGAACCTCCTGCTCCAAAACCGAACGCTACTTTAGAAACCGTTAACACCACACCACCGTCAGCCGTTTGAACAGGCTCTCCAACAATCGTATTTACATCAACCATTTCTTTTAAATTTTCCATTGCTGCTTTCATTAACCCTTGAATTGGATGATCCACCGTTCATAACCTCCTTTGTCATATCTTTCCTAGTTTTTCCGAAAGTTTGTGAACTAAACATAAAATTTTATATTGATTTCAAAAAACTTAAGTTGTAATATTTAGAAAAATAAAAAAAGAGGTCGATTCGTTATGATGCGAAAATTAACAAAGAAAGATCATGAACAAGTATTCGCTTATCTAAAAGAAGAAGCAGCCCTTAACTTGTTTATTATTGGAGATATTGAAGCTTTCGGTTATGACACAGATTTTCAAGAACTATGGGGAGTATTTAAAGAGAATGGAACATTAAAATCAATTTTACTCCGATTCCACGATTCATTTATACCATATAGTAAAGAAGACTTTGTTACCACTGATTATGAGGCACTTCTTTCCGCATATAAGCCACTTAAACTCTCTGGTAAGTCAACCATTGTAGAAAAGTTTGAAACTGCTCCAAGTCTACAATTAGGCGTCAAAAATGAAATGTATTTTTGTGAATGTCTAAATGACAACAACTTACCTGACACGCCTATTCATGAAACGATTAAACTTGCGTCACTCGATGATATAGAACGAATTATGAAATTACGAAGTGACATTGCTGAATTTCCGACTACCAATGAATCAGAGAAAATATTAAGGCAGGCTATCGAAACGAATACAGGACGCACATACTATATTGAAAAAGACGGCGTGATCATCGCATCCACCTCTACTTCCGCTGAAAATTCATTATCCGCTATGGTAGTTGGTGTATGTACACACCCGAATTATCGTGGAAATGGATTTGCTTCACTCATATTACAAAAAATGATTCAAGACTTTACGAAAGAAAGCCGAACACTTTGTTTATTTTATAACAATCCAGTTGCTGGACGAATTTATAAACGACTAGGATTTAAAGACATTGGAATGTGGACGATGTATCGATAATAAGAAGTAACTCTATAAGAGGAAATAGTCGTAACTTAGTAATACAAGCAAATTACAAAATAACTCACACCGTTATTATGAAGATGGAGAAACTACTTGTAAAGCCGTGCCCCTAACTAAAACATGTCATGTATTCAAGCTAAATTTAGACAGATAAACGCCCCAGTTGTTGCATCTACTCCAGCAATTGGGGCGTTTATCCTCAAATTCTTTCCACTATATTTATGAAACATTTATCACACTTATGTCGCTATTATCTTTACGTACAAATGCCCTTCTAAATATTACTGCGTCTTATTATACTTTGCTTTAAAATCAATATATTCCTGTTTCGCATCTTGGTTATTACCTTGGTGACTATCAAAAGATGTATGTATTTGTGATATGTATTTTACTAACTTGCCTTCATCATTTCTTTTCTTATAATTTATTACAATACTTACTTCCAATATCTGCTTTGAACCATTTTTAGAATCAATATGCAATGCGATTGATCCACCATCATATTCATCATATTGTATTTTCAACTTATCATTAATGATACTCTGAAACTCTAATTCAGTTAGTTTGTATCCAACAGTACTAGGCTGATCAAACTTTTTTATATCATCCCCGGGCTTCATCTTTAGTTTCCCTATCCCTTTTAAACGATCTACAATTAAGTTCACATATGAAACATCCAGATTCGATTCCGGACTTTGTACCTGTCCATTTTTATACATAATATTGGTACGATAAACAACTTCTTCTTTATTATCTTTGCTGTCTACTGCTGAAGTAACCTCTTGTGTTGTATTTCCATATAAACTTTTATCTTTCGTATTATATATCCCTTCCGAAGTTTGATAGATTGTTTTTCTATGCTCTCCATCTTCCTTTTGCTCATATGTACTATATATACCTCTTTGTTTCACATACGCATATCCATCATCACTCGCAGACATAACCTTTCTCATGTCACCTTCATCCAATGCCTTAACAAATGGCTCATACTCTATCTTTTCTTCAAAAAAACTACATGCTTGTAGTAGGCTGATTGCTATTATGATCGGAATTATTTTAGAAACACTTTTTTTGTTCATTTCATCATCACACTACCCACTCTACATTTTCGATCAGATAACCTTCTAATCACTTTAATCACCTTACATAATTAAATTTTCTTTTAGAAGTGAAAATACTCTCCTGTAAATAATTACTTTTCTATCATCAAAACGTACAATACGCACTTTTTTTATGCCTTACGTTTCGATTTACCTTTTTTATTTTTCTTTCGATATCTTGGAGTCTCTCTTTTATGTTGCTCCCACGTTTTATTAAATGATGGAAATTTAAATCTGCAATATGCTAATAGCTGAAATTCAGCTGCACCGATTGCTATCGTATACATTAAAAAGGTCCCTACTACATACATAAATAAATCATCAAACCCATAATCGTTATGAAAATATATCAAAATAAGAATAGTTACTGCGTATAGTGTAGCCCACTTCATCATCTTTCCTTTTCCTTTACTAAAAAAGGAAGCGGATCTTTCATCCATACTAAACGCACCTTCACTCGCTTGCTTAAGTGTATCAAGCGTTGTAACAATATGAACAACAACTGCTCCTAAAAATAACAATCCTGCATACAGTAATGTAATCTGATCAATTGAATTATTAGCCATTTTAGTACCAATCAAAACTACGAGTAAGATTATTGCCATTTGAAATGCATTTAATAATACAACAAGTGTTTGTAGCTTTTGAAATTTAAATTGAGCTTTTGGAAATAAATATAGAATGAAAAAAATTACTTGCAGAGCATATAACAACACTTCCAGCTTAACAATTCCTATATTAAGGAGGACCATACAGTAATCCCAATCACCTGATACAATAATAGAAAAAACAGCTATTGAACTATAAAGTATTCCTCCAAACATAAATCCTGTAGCACCCTCAGGACTTAAACGATCATTACATGTCATCCTAAACTTATCTAAATCTTCTTCTTTTATATTCCACATCCTGGCCCTTCACCTTCTATACGTTTCAATTATTTTTCGCGCACTAAAATTCTATTAATATATTATTTATCCCGCTTTAATGGGCAGTAAGACCCCCACCTCAAAATGCAGCGAAAGCAAAGAAGTTAGGTGGGGGATCAACTGCCCATAAAAGTCCGATTGGTTCAACTAATAATCAGTGGGGGATGAAGAACCCCCCCACTGATTAAAGTTTCACTTTATTTTTCGTTTTGAATTTCTTATTTCGCTTTCGAATTCTCCCACGCATTCTCTTATTCTCTTCCCACGTCATATGAAATGACTTAAATTTGAATCTACAGTACGCCAATAGTTGGAATTCTGCCGCTCCGATTGCAACCGCATACATTAATACAGTTCCTACTCCATACATAACAAAAAAATCAATTGAATAATCATTTTGAAAATACATCAAAATAAGTAGTATGAATATATATATTATAGCTCCCTTTATCATAGCCCCTTTTGTCTTACTAAAAAACGATGTGGATCTTTCATCACTACTAAATGCACCTTTACTTGCTTGTTTAAATGTATCTAGCGTTGCTACAATATGGATAATAACTGCTCCTACAACTAGTAGCCCGGTATACATCCTACCAATTGAATTGTCAGCCATTTCAGAAACAATCGAAACTACCAATAATATTGTTCCAAGTTGAAACGCATATAGTAATACGATTAGCGTTTGTAACTTTTGAAATTTAAAACATGCTTTCGGAAATAGATATATAATTAAAAATATAATTTGAATACTAAATAACACAATTTCAGTTTTAACAATTGCTCTATCAAAAAAATTGTTGTAGTAATTCAAATCACCTACAAAAATAATAAACATAAATATTGAAATATAAAATATTGTTCCAAGCATAAAACCCGTAGCACCTTCAGGACTTAAACGTCCTTGACATGTTATTCGAAACTTATCTAAATCTTCTTCTTTTATATCCCACATCCTGACTCTTCACCCTCTATACAGTTTAAATAATCCTCATACACTTAATTCTATTTCACTCTTACTTACTTTTCGTTTTGGATTTTGTATTTCGCTTTCGAATTCTCCCACGCATTCTCTCATTCTCTTCCCACGTTATATTAAATGACTTGAATTTGAATCTGCAATACACTAAGAGCTGGAACTCTGCCGCTCCTATTGCTACTGCATACATAACAACATTACATATAACATAACCAAACATTGTGTTTAATGAGTAATTATTATTTATATAAATCAAAACAAGAAGAATTAACACATAAATTACAGCACCTCGTATAACATGTCCCTTTGTTTTACTAAAAAATGAAGCTGATTTGTCCCCACTACTAAATGCACCCTCGCTCGCTTGTTTAAATGTATCAACTGTTGTCACAATATGAACAATAATTCCACCTAATACTAATAGCCCTACATAAACACGTGTATGGAGATCAATTGAATGCTCTATCATCCCAGAAAGAACAAATAACGTGCATCCGATAGTTCCAAGTTGAAATGCATATAATAATATCACGAGCGTTTGTAATTTTTGAAATTTATAACGAACTTTAGGGAATAAATATAGTATTAAAAACATTACTTGCAAACCATATAACACTAATTCAACCCTAACAATTACCTTATCAAACAAGGTAGTATAATAATCTATTCCTCCCACAAAAATAATAACCATAAATAATGAAGTATAAAATATCGTTCCGAGCATAAAACCCGCAGCACCTTCAGGACTTAAACGCCCTTGACATGTCATTCGAAACTTATCTAAATCTTCTTCTTTTATATTCCACACCCTGACATTTCACCTTCTATACAGTTTAAATAATTTTCATTCACTTCAATTCTATTTCACTCTTATTTATTTTTCGTTTTGAATTTCTTATTTCGCTTTCGAATTCTCCCACGCATTCTCTCATTCTCTTCCCATGACATATGAAATGACTTGAATTTAAATCTACAATACATTAATAGCTGAAATTCAGTTGCACCAATGGCTACTGTATATAGTAAAACAATACCTACCGCATAAAGAACTAAAACATCAATTCCATAACCATTATGAATATATATCAAAATAAGCAGGATTAGCGCATATATTGTAGCCCACTTCATCACATTGCCTTTTGTTTTACTGAAAAATGAGAACGTGCTTTTGGAAATGAATATAGAATTAAAAAGATGAATTGTAAGCTATATAAAACAATTTCAATTTTAACAATTGTTTTGTCAAAGAAAGCATTATAATACTCCAAGCCCTCCATAAAAATAAAAAACATAAATACTGAAGTATAAACTATCCCTCCAATAAAGAAAACCATAGCACCCTCAGGACTTAAACGATTATTACATGTCATCCTAAATTCATCTAAATCTTCTTCTTTTATTTTCCACATATAATTACACCATCTTTTCTAAAATCATGTAATAACTCTATATTTGTAAACAAACTAGGAGTGAATAAATTTTTTGGCATTTCATATTAAACTAGCCTTTTTTACTTTTTCTAATAAACATAAAATATAACAATAACATCGATATTAACCCTGTCCCACCGCCCAACACCCCTCCATATTCTTCTAGATATATGCAAGAAATATACTACCAATAAAAAATATTATTCAGAAGATAACAATCCACTTCCCCAGAAACTCTACTACTTTATATAGAATTAAAAAGATAAATATAATCCCAACAATAATAGGTGCTATTACACTTTCAAATAAACCTTTTTCTTTTTTTACAGCTTTAGAATCTTTATTCAAGATATTACATTCCTCCCTTTACTAGTTAATTTATGAATAATGTATTCATTCTATCTTCAATATAAGTTTACGAGTATCATTTATAACTTTCTTTTCAGTTTTTGTTTCGCTTTTGTTCTTTCTCTCTTATTCTTTTTCTATTTGCTATAAATTCTTGGCGTTCCTTTTCATGTTGTTCCCACGTAATATTAAATGATGGAAATTTAAAGCGACAATACACCAATAGGACGAATTCTGCTGATACTACAGCGAATATATATAATATTATTGTTTGTGTCACATAAATTGCCATTTCATCAAATGTATAATTAAGGTTTAAAAAAATTAATACAAGTAGAACTATTACACCGATCGTTATTCCGATCAATAAATATAATTTCGTGTTAGTAAAAAATGAGACAGCCGGTCCTTCTAATTTATATCCTCCATGCTTTGCTTTTCTAAAAACATCGATCGTTGCTACAATGTGGGTACAGATTGCTCCTAATAGTATTAAACCGATATAAACCAATGTTTTATTGTCACATGGAAAATCATATATTCCTTCAACAACCATAACTATGAAAGGTAATGTCGCTAACTGAAAAGCATAAAATACAGTTACGATTGTTTGTAGTTTCTGTAATTTAAAAGCAACCTTTGAAGACATGAAAATTATTAAAAAAATCAACTCCAAAATGTATAACTTTACCTCAGATCGTACCAAAAATGTTTCAAAAGGTGTTAAAGAAATCTTATCACCGTTCAGCAAAACACCTAAAAACATGATGAGCATTGGTATAGAAGTATATGCAAAAACTCCTACATAAAAGATTCTTATATAATCCGGACTTAATCCATTTTTATTTGCAATTTTGAAAAAACCTAAATCTTCTTCCTTTATTTTAAGCATTCATCTTTCCTCATTTCGATGCAAAACTTATTTTATTTCTTTTTCTTTCTTTTCTTCTCTCTCTTTATAACGCTTTAAGAATTCCTGACGCTCCGTTTCGTGTTCCTCCCACGAAATATAAAATGATGGAAATTTAAATCTACAATAGGCTAATAATTGGAACTCTGCTGCACCTATGGCTACTGTGTACATTACAAGGGTTCCTGCCATATACCCCACTAAAACCCCTGTTTCATAATTATTATGAAAATAAATTAAAATAAGAAGGGTTAGTACATATATCGTAATACCAATCATTGTATTGTTTTTTATTTTACTAAAAAATGAAGTTGCTCTTTCATCCATACTAAATGCTCCACTCTCTGCTTGTTTAAAGGTATCAATCGTTGTCACCAGATGAACAAAAACTGCTCCTAGGAATAATAAACCCACATACAATAATGTAATTTGATCAATTGAATAATTTGAAATTGCTGGAAGTATAAATAATGTGAATCCTATAGTTCCTAGCTGAAATGCAAATAATAATATCACAAATGCTTGCAACTTTTGATATTTGAAACGAGCTTTTGGAATTAGATATAGAATGAAAAAGATTACTTGCAAACCATATAACACTAATTCAATACTAACAATTATTTTGTCAAAGAGAGTTGGATAGTAACCCCAGCCAATCTTAATTAATGCTACCAAAATAAAAAGCATGAATAATGAACTATAAACTATTCCTCCAAACATAAACACCATAGAATCTTCTGGGCTTAAGCGATTTCTACATGTTATTTTAAATTCATCTAAATCTTTTTCTTTTATATTCCACATATAATTACACCATCTTTTCTAAAATCATGTAATAACTCTATTTTTGTAGACAAACTGAGAGTAAATAAATGTTTTTGGTATTTCATATTAAACTAACCTTTTTTACTTTTTTTAACAAACACAAAATACAGCGATAGCATTAGTATTAAGCCTATTCCACAAACCAATACACCTCCATATTCTTTCTGGTATAAAAAAATAAACATAATCCGACAATAATAGGTGCTATTACACTTTCAAATAAACCTTTTTCTTTTTTTACAGCTTTAGAATCTTTATTCAAGATATTACATTCCTCCCTTTACTAGTTAATTTATGAATAATGTATTCATTCTATCTTCAATATAAGTTTACGAGTATCATTTATAACTTTCTTTTCAGTTTTTGTTTCGCTTTTGTTCTTTCTCTCTTATTCTTTTTCTATTTGCTATAAATTCTTGGCGTTCCTTTTCATGTTGTTCCCACGTAATATTAAATGTTGGAAATTTAAAGCGACAATACACTAATAGGACGAATTCTGCTGATGCAACGGCAAATACATATAATATTATTGTTTGTAAAAAATAGAACACCATTGGCTTTAGCGCAAAATGAATACTTACAAAGATTAATATCAAAAGGACAACTATATAAATAAACATTCCAATTAACATCCAAAGTTTTGTATTAGTAAAAAATGAGGCTGACTCCCCTTTTAACTTATAGCCTCCATATTTTGCTTTTTTAAAAGTATGGATTGTTATTACAATATGAGTAATTATCGCTCCTAATAATAATAGACCTACATAAAATACTGTTAGATTTTCACAAGAATATCCAAATATTGCTTCAATTAATACATATGCATAACCTACCGTTGCAACCTGAAACGAGTTAAAAACAATTACAACGGCTTGTAACTTTTGTAATTTAAATCTTAATTTCGGAAATGAATAGATTATCAAAAAAAGGATTTGCAGAATATATAATGCTAACTCTACAGAAACAATTATTCGTTCAAAAGATTTTGGATAAGTCTCCCAACCAAGTTGTAAAAAACCCAAAATAATAAAAAACATCGGTAATGAAGCGTATACAAAAACTCCAACTAAAAAGGCCATTACACCATCAGGACTTAATCGGTTTTTATTTGTAATTTGAAAAAATCCTAAATCTTCTTCCTTTATTTTAAGCATTCATCTTTCCTCATTTCGACACAAAACTTATTTTATTTCTTTAGTTTTCTTTTTTCCTTCTCTTTATAAAGCTTTAGTCTTTTCTGACGTCCCCTTTCGTGTTCCTCCCACGAAATATAAAATGACGGAAACTTAAATCTACAATAGGCTAGTAGTTGGAACTCAGCTGCGCCTATTGCTATCGCGTACATGATGAACGTAAATATAAAGTAACCAAACATTATGCTCAATGAGTAATTATTTTGTATATAAATTAAAACAAAAAGAATTAGTACATAAATTACCACTCCCAACATTACATTTTTCTTTGCCTTATTAAAAAATGAAGTAGATTTTTCTCCCATACTAAATGCACCTTTACTTGCTTGTTTAAAAGTATCAACTGTTGTTACACCATGAACAAGTATTGCTCCTAATACTAGTAAACCTACATAAATAAGCGTAATAAAATTAATAGAATAATTACTCATCCCTGGAAGAACAAATGCCGTAAGACCTATAGTACCTAACTGAAACGCATATAATAATATCACCAATGTCTGGAGCTTTTGAAATTTAAAACGTACCTTAGGGATCAGATATATAATAAAAAAGATTACTTGTAGGCTATATAACACCAATTCCATTCTAACTATTACTGTGTCAAAAAGAGTCGGATAGTAATCCCAGCCAAATCTAATTAATGCTACAAAAATAAAAAGCATCAATAACGAACCATAAAGCATTCCACCAAACATAAACAACATAGCTCCTTCAGGGCTTAAACGATGTCTACATGTTATTTTAAATTCATCTAAATCTTCTTCTTTTATGTTCCACATCCAATTGTCCCACCCTTAACTACATTCCCTTAAATCATGTAGATTAAAAATAAAAACCTTCTCATTTTGATGAAAAGAGAAGGTTCTATTAATCTCAGATATTGTTACATTATAATAATGATTCTTTTTAAGCTATTTCATAGTGCTCTGCTATTTTTTTACACATCTTTTTATATTCCAGCATCCACTCTGCTATTTCTTCTATCTCTTCATCAGTGGACTTTTTCTTATATTTAAAACCGATCACTTTCATATCCGAAAACACTTCTTCTTCCATTTCTTCATCTACCGGAATACATTGGATAATAACTTTCGTTGTGTTTGAGACTTGTACAAAAATTTCAAATGTGCCAACAAACATAGCAACCGTTCGGAATAATTCTTTATTACTCATATACAAAACCCTTGCAAGTTCTTCTGCAAGTTCAGGGTATATAAACAATACATCAATCATTTCAGCAGCTATTATGCAATCATCTACTGATACTTTCTCCAATATTTGCTGCTTAATTAATTCCCCAGTTTTATCCTCACAATCTTGTTGAAAATACACAGTTTTTTCTTTTGAAAATAGCCACATATGTAGACTCCCTTCCTACTAAAAACAACAATTAAAACTCTTAATTCAAGAATACCTTTATATTATTCTTCTATAAAACGAAACTAAAATCTGATTTTTACTTTTCATATTTCCAGAACTAAAAGTACACTAAATTATTATTGTGTATCCACTGCAATTTTTATTTCAACATACCGTAGCTCTTCATCACCGCTAAAAATATGATAAATAGGTGAAATCATATCAAGTTCATTATCTTCCATATACTGAAGCATCTCAGCATATGCATACTCGGTTAATGTTTCATAATCTCCTGTCAATCGTTTCACAAGCATGTCATCTACATAGTAATAGCTTCTAAATTTCATTGTTTCTAATGGTGGAACTTTATCCTCATATATCGGCATAAATAATTCAATATACATATTTTCATCTGAAGGAACATTTTTCAATGCATAAAATAGTGGACCTTTTGCTGTTAAGTTCGCTTTTTCTATTTCTAGCATAAAATCCTCAATCGAATCTTTCATATAGGTATAATGAATATAGTATTCTTTTGAAACAACATTTGTATATGCAATACTTTGACCTTCTATAATCATTTTACGGTTTCACCTACTTCTATAATAGGAGCGTAAATATCTAACCAAGTATCGCCGTATACATCTAAGCATACATGATAAAAACTACTATCTAATTTAATATGGTTTTGATTTGCCACCTCATGTATTAACTTATACACATCTTCAATATCACCATCTTCATCCGTAAAACGCACACTTAAAGCATCTTCAATTATTAAACCATCAATGTATTCATATGCAGAATCTTCCCCTAATTCCACACGTTCATTTACTGGCACACAATATGTATATTCACCATATGCTGGTTCATTTTCAAGTGGTTTATATTTAAAGAGAACCGGTCCTACTGCATAAATTCCATTACGGATAACTTGATTTCTCAGCGCAATAGCAGGTAGTAACCAATCTTCTTTTTTAACGACTTGAGTAATACTAATTAAATTTAATAATGATAATGCTTTATATTGAACTTTCACAACATCTACTCCCCTTAATCTTTATTTCTTTCTAACTCGAATAGAAACGTGCAATTTCTCATTTCATACACATAAATTAACAACTTATGCTATAGCAAAAATTCATTTCTTTTATTATCTACTTTTCGACTTGTTTTTTTTATTATATTTTCTAAATTTCTGTCGTTCTCTCTCATTCTCTTCCCATGTCATATTAAATGATTTAAATTTGAATCTACAGTACACTAAAAGTTGGAATTCAGCTGCACCTATGGCCACTGCATACATTAAAATTGTCCCTACTACATATAAAATTAATGTATTAAAGTTATAATCATTATGAAAATAAATGATTATAAGAAGAACTGATATATATATCATGCTACCTTTTATCATTCTTCCTTTTGTTTCACTAAAAAATGAACGAGACCTCTCATCCATGCTAAACGCACCTTCACTTGCTTGCTTAAACGTATCAATTGTTGTCACAATATGAAATATCACTGCTCCTATAAATAATAACCCTACACAAATTAAAGTCATTCGATCAATTGAATAGTCAGTCATTCCAGGAAGAACTAACATTGTAAATGTAATTGTTCCTAATTGAAATGCATATAATAATACAACGAGCGTTTGTAACTTCTGAAATTTATAACGTGCTTTTGGAAAGGAATATAGTATTAGAAAAATTATCTGCAAGCCATACAACACAAGTTCAATACTAACCAGTGTTTTTTCAAACATAGTAGTATAAAAACCCCAACCAAACTTCACCAATGCTCCTATAATAAATAGCATCATTAATGAATCGATAATTATTGTTCCTAGCATAAATCCCGTCGCACCTTCAGGACTTAAACGCCTTCCGCATGTTTTTCTAAATTCCTCTAACTCTTCTTCTTTTATGTTCCACATACTCTATCTGCACCTTTCTTGTAGCCGAATTACCAAAATAGATCCCTAAGTTTTGTTGTTATTTTTTTTACTCCTTTTTTAGTAGCATCAATTGCACTGTCTCCCCCAAATATACTCGTTTTCGTATTTAATCCTACCGTAATAACTACCCCAACGCCAGCTCCTACAACAGTTCCAATAGGCGGAAGGAAAAACGATCCCGCTACAGCACCAGCTGCAGCCGCCCCAGCAGTTGCTCCAACATCTACTGCTGAATCTGTTGCTATATCTGCTACATCATGTAATTGCCATCCATCTTTTTGAGCTTCAGCAATGTTATTTCCAACTGACACAACCGCTCCAAATATGGCCGCTCCTTTCAAAAGCTTACCAGTATTTCCAAGTTCTTTAAATGCTTCTTTCCATTGCCCAGGATGTAAATCTTTTAACCCTTTTACATACTCCGTTTTAAACGAACTCCATCCTCTTTCTTTAATTGCAGTAGGTAACCCTTTGTTACTCCAATCCTGTTGGAACTTTTGAAAATCTTGAAATTCCGGTAATTTATAGATCCCTTTTCTTGCTTTTCTTACTTGTTCATTCGTGATTCTCGCATTTTCTACACCATCCAATTTAAGTCCATTTTTTAAATAACGAAATATACTATCATCACTACTATCCATCTTAAGTAATCTATACACTTCCACTAAATCTTCTTTTTGACGTGTTGATAGTGTAAACTTTCCTTTTCCTTTTCGACCATTAGAATCAAATAAAACACTTAAATCATAGTTCTTTTTGGCATAATACATACGAGCAAAAGCGGCCACCAAAAATTTACCACCCTTTTGTCGAATATCAAACGTCGTCATGCTCTCAGAAATACCATTTATTAAGTTTCCATTCCATCCACCAGCCATAATTTTTTCGACTATCTTACTAGAAAAATCTCCATTGGCTGCCTGTATTTCTTTCATCCCCTTGTCTAATGAACTTAACATTTCATTAAAATGTTGAAGTTCATTTTGCTGACTATTATACGTTTCTAATTTTTCTAGCGTATCACTAATTTCCTTTTGACTTTTTTGGATTCCTTCAGATATTCCTGAAGATGATGGATACTGAGTTGGGACAATGTCTGCTATAGTCGATATAGTTTGTTTTGCTTCTTCATTAGAACGATCAAATTCATTGCTGTACCCATTAATTTTTTTCTTTACATTATCTAAATAGTTCCCATAAATCTTTGTGTCACTATCACTATCAACTGTACTATTAAAACTCTCTATTGCTTTTTGAAATTCATTTTTCAACTCTTCCGCTGCAATTTGAAATCCAGCAATCGTAGTACCATGTACTCTAGAAAAATACCTCTTTATTTCATCTGCTGCTTTCCCTTGAAAAGAATTAAGTTGGTTCAAATCATCTATTTTCCCTAATAAGGTTTCAAAATATTGATTTAGTTCGTCAGCACTTGTTTGAAATCTTTTTTGTAATTCGTTTACTTCTTGTAATTCAATATTTTTATCCACGTTTCTCTCCCCTTATTTCATTTTTACGTAGAATGTTTTCTAGTGCTGCTGTATACCAACTTTTAGTTCTTGCCCAAGTTTTGCATCTTTCTCTACCATTTTTGCTCCAATTTCTTGCACTCTACTTATATCATTTTCTAACAATTTCTCATATCGCTGAACTTTCTGAGAAAGTTTTTCAATCGCTTCACAATATTTTTTCAGTTTACTTAAATTAGTACGATGTAACTGCATACCATTAAATTTAGTCTTACCTAAATCACTAGCACCACTTTTCAAATCACTTACTTTCGCATCAAATACCCCTTTATTTAATTTAATTTCCCCCATTTATCATTTCCCCGCCTTCTGTACTTCTACTTGAATATTAGCGTCAACCATTGAAACACTTCTACTTAGAGAAAGAATACTAGACTCACATGTAGCGATTTCTCTTTCAAGCCGCCGTATAGCTTGATCGATGTCTTCTTGCACTCTCCCTAGTTCTCCAATAAACTTCCCTAAATTCGAAATGACTTGTTGTTCATATGTTTCTTTAAAAGTAGTTGCTCTTTGCCCTTTCCAACTACTCTCGTTTATTTCTAAAGACTTAAACTGCTCTTGATTTTGTTTAATTGCTTCAAGATTATTTACAAATTTCCCCTTAGCAGTTATTAGCCTTCGTAGTTTCATTTGTAATTCAGCCAATTGCCCTTGTTGATGACTTATACTACTTAATAAACCCGATTTTTGACTATTTAATTCCTCTATCCCCATGCAAATCCCCCCTTAAATAGTTGGCACTTTAATTCTAGTAGCAAAACGATTTTCAACAAAATACCCTTCAAATGGATTTAATTTTGTACTACTTAAATCTTTATTAGATACATCGAAGACCATTTGGCCTGATGATTTTCTAAGTAAAATAACATGAGATTGCGTTTTTATTGTTTTTGAAACTAAGTCATATCGACTGTCAATTGAATCAACATCACAGCCAATTACGAAGTGGATGCCCATAAATGCACCATTTGTTATTAATTCCGCTAAACTATATATATCGCTATCTTCTAAATTACTTAAAATATCATTTACATCTGCAATTACGATTACAATCGGCTTAAATTTCTTAATAAATTCTGCCGGGTTCACTGTTTCACTTGATGCTTCCTGCTCCTCTTTAAACGCCGCTTCTCTCGATTTATAAGCGTTTGTAACTTGTTTAATCGTTTTCTCAATTCCTGTTTTTTCAGCTACATATAAAGCAGCGCTCTCTCTATAGTTTGAGAAATTTCGTGTTCTTGTATCAATTAAACCTAGGTCAAAGTGTCCACTGCCTGCTAACTGTTGAAGGAATTGATGAACTACATTTTCAACTTCATCTTTCTTAATTCCCCCTACAACAATATTAGACGCTTCCGTTAAATCTAATTCGAGAGGCGTAACGTTTTCTGTCTCTACACCAAATGTTAGTTTGCCTGCTTCAATAATTTTTCTTGTTTCTGGCCATGCAATGAATTCCTTGTATTCCAGAACTTCAGGTACCATAGGAATTGCTTTCGGTCTTTCTCCATCCCAGAAGGAATCCATCTCTTTTCCTTCAGCTTGTATATTTTCAATTCGAGTAAGGACCTCTTCTCCATTTGTCGGTAAAGCTGTTTGGAAGATTGTTGGTTCGTCAATTTTAACTAAACCACGGCCTGCTAATTCTTCAATTTTTAACTCTGTTCTTCCTACAATAGCTCTAGATTCTGCCTCATCTATCATATATAGAGCAATTTGTAGTTTAATATTTGTATTTACTTGTACTCTCAATGCATTTTGACGTGTAGCCGTAAGCATTAAATGAATTCCTACTGCTGCCCCTTCACGTACAATTTGTGCAATAATGCGTTCAAAGTCTTCGACAAATCCAGCTTCTCTAACAGCATCATAGTTATCTAACGTAATTAATATTGTTGGTAATACTTCTTTACTAGCTCTCTCATACATTTCAAGACTCGCAACACCATATTTACTTAGCAATTGCTTTCTATCTTTTAATAGGTCTTCTATGCGACGAAGAAATTTCTCGCATTTTTCAACTTGATCTAATGTAATGATGTCTGCCACATGCGGTAATGATTTTAATGGCATTAAACCGTTCGTTCCGAAGTCTAATAAATACACATGCAAATGCTCCGGACTATGCTGACGAGCTACATCCATAATGACTGATTGTAAGAATGTTGATTTTCCGTAGCCTGGGCTTGAGAAGACCGCTACGTGTCCGTCTTTACTAATATCTAGTGTTAATGGTGTTTGTGATTGTAATTCAGGCTGATCTAGTAGACCAATTGTTGCTTGTAATGGTTTCTTTTCTTTCGTCCATGCTTCTTTGAACTGAATAGCATGTAAGTCTTGTAAATATACGCTTTCTGGAAGTGGTGGTAACCACGGTCTTGCTAATGCTTCAATTTCATTTATTTCTGCGTAATCGTGAATGTAGTCAATAACAGCATCCAGTTCAGACGGTACGCTTATTACTTCTTTACTGCTACCAAGTCCACTTAAGTCTTCACTTAATATTTCATATTGTCCTAGATCATTTATTGCATAGATTGTTGCATCTAAATGTTCTTTATCCTCTTTATTTTCTACATAGTCTGCTCCGCTCCAAGCTGATTGGAATAGTTCATAAATTTCATTATTCCCAACTTGTAAGTAAGCACGTCCTGGTAATGTAATTTCAGCAGCATCTGGCGTTTTTAAAATTTCATTACTATCTGACGTATTTTGAACTTTTAGTGCTAGTTTGAATTTCGAGTTACTCCAAATTTGATCATCTACAACACCACTCGGTTTTTGCGTAGCTAATATTAAATGGATTCCGAGTGAACGACCGATACGCGCTGTTGAAACTAACTCTTTCATAAATTCTGGTTGTTCTGACTTCAATTCCGCGAATTCATCACTAATTAAAAATAGATGCGGCATCGGCTCACTTACTAAGCCTTCTTTATACAGTTTTTGATACTGATTAATATGGTTTACATCATTTTCACCAAATAATCGTTGTCTTTTCTGTAATTCAGCTTTAATTGATGCGAGCGCTCTCATACTTTGTGCTCCATCTAAGTTCGTAATTGTTCCTAATAAATGCGGTAAGTTTTTGAATAAATTCGCCATACCGCCGCCTTTATAGTCAATTAGTAAAAAGGCTACTTCGTACGGGTGGAAATTTACTGCTAGAGATAATATATACGATTGTATAATTTCCGATTTACCTGAACCCGTTGTACCTGCTATTAATCCGTGTGGTCCGTGTGCTTTTTCGTGTAAGTTTAAGTTTACGATATCTTCTTTACCACGTAATCCAAGTGGTACAGCTAAAGATTTATGCGCTGCATTTTTCTCCCAACGACTTGTAATATTCAGTTCTTTTACTTTTTCAACGCCATACATTTCTAAAAATGTTACGCTTTCTGGAATACTATTTTTTAAGTTTTGCAAATGATTTAATGGTGCTAATGCCCGTGAAATATCTTCTAAATTGAATCCTTTTGGCACATGATTTAGTTTAAATTGACGGTTAACAAGTTCTCCTTGCTCTAAGATGATGTTCCCTTGTTTTGCATCTCTTATATCTATTACCGTTTTCACATGCTCCGGTAAACTTTGCATAACATCTTGTACAAATACGAGTGATACACCTAATTGACTCGGATCATCATTAAAGAATTCCATAACAACATGGTCTAATATTAGTTTTTCATCTGTAATGAGAACGACATAGTGCGGTGCAAAGTACATTTTTTCATTAGTAGAACTTTTTTCATCTAGTTTTAATTTTCGTTCTTTCAATATTTGATACAAACTATTTAACACTTGATCACGGCTACGATCATGGTATACAAATCCACGTACATTTATATCGCGAACACTTCCATGAGGTAACCAGCGCATCCAATCCCATTTTTCTTTTTCTTCTTCCGGAAAAATAGTAATAAACTGCAAGTCATAATAACTATGGAATAAAGCCGTTTGTGCAACTAATAATTGTAATTGCTCTAACACTAAAGAGCGTTGACCAATATAACCGACTGGTCCATTCATTAAATCTGTTACAACTGGTACATCTTCCAACGATAGATAACGCTGTCTTAGTTCACGTGCTATATCAATTAATTCATCTTTCGTTTGACTAAATTCTTCTTCATTAAATTGAATTTCAAAACTCGTATTAGCTTGTCCTGTTCCAACGCTAAATGTTAAGAAATCATGATGTAACATTGTTTTTTCATAAATTCGAGGATTTACTTGAACTGCCATATTACGTATTACTTCTACATTTGGATTGTGATAATGTAATGCGTGACGCTGTTTTTCACTTTCTGCATGTAAATCTTTCGTTTTTTGTTTTATATACTCTCTATAGCTTTTATCTCGTTCAACAATGTCGACTTTATATTGCTTCAAATTTTTAATATACGATGTGACAGAAACAATGATTGTTACTAATGTCATCGCAATCGATGCGATAATAAACATTCCATATTTCATGAAAATAGCAAGTAATACAGTTACGACAATCATGACAAGTGAAGGTGCAATGATTCTTGCTAAATGCTCCGTTGGTTTTGATGGCATACTTGAAGGCTTTGCAATTGTCATTTTCTCTTCTGGTTCACGGTAAATAATACGTGGTGAACGATGATAGTCTGGATAACCACTTTGATAATTCGTTTCTGATTCTACTAAAATAGGTAACGCAGATTTCACTTTATCTTCTGAAGAAAGTACTTGAATGTCTTCACTACCAATCTCCAATAAAATACCATCAAAATATAATACGTCTCCTGATTCCAACATAACGCTATCTTTTAACTTCGTATAATTATGAAATACATCCCCGCCATACACGTTCACTTTAAAAGAATCGTACAACGTTTCGCGAGATAGCATTAAATCTACACTAGTCCCGGTAATAGAAATATCATCGTAATCGTTTTGACTCACTGTAAGAGAATGTTTCGTTCCAATATCAAACACTTTAGTTGTGCCAACAATAGATATAAAGATTTTCAAGCTCACATCTCTTGTTTTCCCAATCTCAATTTCCTTATTGAATTCTATTAATTGATCCTGTACCATCCAAGCATTTACTTCATTATTCCACTTTAACTCTACTTCTTGTTCTAAACTTGGATTCGTAATATCATTTGTCCACTCTTTTCCAATCGACACTATTGATTGCTCATTTGGATGTAATGTGCACTTATATATTTTGTCTCCATAAGTCAATACTAATAGTTGCTCCATCCGTGTTCACTGCTCCTTTTCAACTGTCTCATCAATTGCTTACTCTTTTTTCTCTGTGTCCGACAAATTTTTATCGTTTGATGAATTGCCATATTTCTTTTTATATTCATCTAATTGTTGCTCATATGTTTTTAACTTTTGATCACGTTCTTCCCCTGATAAATCTGGATTATTTTTCAGTGATTCAATTTGTTTAACAAGGCCGTACATAATAAGCTGAGGATCATCAAGTGTCTTAGCTAAATCTAATGATTTATCAAAATTACCTTTTCCGTTATACATCCAATACAGCAAATACTTTTCATCACTTTTCAAACTAATATTTTTCATAATTGATTTCTTTTGAGCTTCACCTAGTTTTTCAGCTGTAATGTATGCAAATGCTAACTCATATTTAGATGCAATCGGTAATGATTCAAACTCCTCTTCATTCAATTGCGTAATGACTTTGTCATAATCAGTTGCTATAAAACTTGCATTTGCTTCTAACAATTTATTTTGGTAAGGAAATTTTATAAAAGTGAAATATATTAAAGGAGCAGCTAAAATAACTGTTGCCGCTATGAAGGAAAAAGCTAAGTATTTAAACGATTTATAGCTTTTTTTAGGTACTAACTGCATATTTTTTTCTGTTTTTGTTTGTTCCTTCTCAAAGCTGTCATCAAGAAACTGCAGTAATGCATCTAAGCTTTCCATTTGAGCAACGGTCTGTTCAAATGTTGTTTCTTTTGCATCTTTTAGTAACCCAGCATACAAATCATCAAAGTTATGTTTTTGGGAGAATAAAGCAATAATTAGACACTTATATTGTGTTAAAAATTGCTCTTCTAATAACGGGGTTGGCGGAACAATATCTCGAATTCCTCTATGTATAATACTTGGTATTAAATTAGCATTAAAAACTATATTGTCTGGATGTAAAAAGAACGTGATTCGTTTATTTAAATATTTACGAAACTGCGCAACATTCCGAAGTAGTCTTAATTTCTCATTTCTTCCAAAACGGCTAAGATCGTCCCACTTATATAATTTTTTATCTACTTGATATAGAAACGTAAACATATCATCCGTTTCTTCTATTGTTAATGGTACAAATTCAGATGATTCGCCCGTAATTATATCGAATTGACGGAAGTCTTTTATACGTGTTTGAGATTTGGTCATCTCCAATTTCCAATTTTCTTTTTCTATTTGAAATTGATAGTTCATTGCATCAATTTGAATTATTTTTTCCGTCATGTTTATCCTCTTCTCCTTTTCTTTATAACCCGTAATAACTTATTTTCAAATAACTAAAAGTAAAAAATATTCTTTATAAAACTTGCAAAATATCTCCATCTGTTATTTGGTGATCAATTAAACGATCATTATCTGTTAAAACAATTGACTTATTTTTCACTTTAATTACAAAATGTGAACCTTCATGATTATCAATCTTTAGCGTATCTAATAAGTTTTTTAATAAATATTTAATAGATTGATGATTCGGAATACGCAAATCATATGTATTTCCATTCCATTTACTAAAATCTACTGTCACATTGATATGTGTTTGTATTGCCATCGCTTTACCTCCAACTTTTACGAAGAACTGTATAAATACCGATGCAAATAAGTAGAATGCCGCCGCCAAATAATAATATTATTGTTATACTAATTGGCTCTTCATTCATTGTTTCATTACTCGCTACTTCATCTGCACTTTTTCTGACAATGTATTCACTGCTAAACAAACTATTTTTCGTATCTTTAACACTATTATTCTCTTTTGTTTTTGTAAAAAGAGAATCTCGCAAAGCTTCCATATCTTTTTGTTCTTTCTTTTTCTTTTTCTCAATTTCTTCCTCTATATCTTTGTTAAATAACTCAATCGATGCTTTATCTAATTCTGTTTCTTTATGTTCCTTTTTATTTTTTTCTTGGTCGCTTTCTTCAAGTCGATCCACTTTAAACTTAATCTTCCCATCATCACCAAGATAACTGTCAGCCGCGCTCCTTATCGGTAGCGCGACAAACAGTAAAAGGATAGAGAGAAATGATAACTTAGCCACTATGCTCCATTGTTTGATCATTTACTTCTTTTTCCTCCCATTTCTTATGCCATACAAATAGATTACTAACCAATCCAATAATGGCAATTACAAACAATACGACAAAAATAACTTTCCCAGTATCTTTACCACTAATAAAATCATTTAGAAAACTTTCTATATACTGAAGCGGTGAGAATTGACGTATCTTTCCGACAGACGACATTTGATCTACTTTACTTCCAACTGCCTCAGTTAAAAATAGGTACATGCTTAAAAATACTAATAGTATAAACATTCCTACCATTTTTATTTGTCGTAATAAGTAGGTTGAGACCAATACAAACGCCATCATAATAAATGTGATGAACGCAATCCATAGTAAACTTTGATCCTGACCGAACTTTAAAAGACGCCCAGAAATGATACCTATACTAATCCCTTCCACAATTGATATACCGAAAGCTACTACTGTAGTTGGTACATTCATATCAATTAATGAGAATTTCTCTTCAAAATGATCTGATTGCATTCGTTTCTTTTCTTGATTCGCAATTGCGTATGCTGTAAATAATGCAACAATGAAACAAGTTAATACAATTAAGTACGGTGTAAAAGCATTTCCTGCTACAATTACTCCATCATTTTGCTTTTGAACTGGACTAGCTAAAAAGTCATATAGCATCTCATTTTGACGATCTCCAATACGGCTATTCGCTAAAATTTTCGTAAAGTTTTTGGAGAATGATTTATCATCTTCCATTTTCTTCGTAAAGTCATTTAATAATAGATCAGCTTTTGAAACAATTGTCGTTCCGCTGTCTTGAATTTCTTTTGCTTGTCCATTAATTTGATCAAATGTTTTATATACATCGTCTGAAGTTGCTAAACTATGCTTCGAACTTTCGACCAATGACTGACTTTGCATCATTAATGATTTAATACCAGAATCTAACGATAAAATAGCTGTTTGCTCACCAGCATGATTTGTTGTTAATACTTGCTGCTCTTCAACTAGCTTTAAGCTATTCTCACGCCATTTCGCTAAACCTTTTAAATACTCTCCTAAATTTTCATTCATACTAGTTGCTTGTTGCGTCGTTCCATTTAATTTCTCCGCTAGTAGCATAGAATTTTGATCCGCACTAGTAATAGATTGTTGATAAGAGTTTATTTTTTGTTTTAAACCTGACATATCTTGCTTTATTTCTGTAGTAATACTTGATGAAACAAGATTTGAAATTAAATCAATTAAGCTTTGTTTATTTAATACGTAGTACAAAGATTGATCCGTCGCAATTGCATCTAAACTTCCCTCTTCTAACTTAGGGCCTACATCTTTCGTTCTTAAATCAATCCCATAATACATTTCGTAAAGGCTCATTAAACCTTGATAACTTTCGACTGTATCTACTGCTTCTTTAATTAATAAACTAGATATATTTTTTGTTAATACTTCTGCTTTTTGATGTACAACTTGATTCGTTGTACTTTCAATAGTTTTTGAATTGCTACCGTTATCTGTCCCAGTGTCTGGCTTCTCTCCTGTGTCAGGTTTTCCTCCCGTGTCTGGATTTCCTCCTGCGTCTGGATTTCCTCCTGTATCAGGTTTTCCTCCTGTGTCTGGATTTCCTCCTGTGTCTGGATTTCCTCCTGTATCAGGTTTCCCTCCTGTGTCTGGATTTCCTCCTGTATCAGGTTTCCCTCCTGTATCAGGTTTCCCTCCTGTGTCTGGATTTCCTCCTGTATCAGGTTTCCCCCCTGTGTCTGGATTTCCTCCTGTATCAGGTTTTCCTCCTGTATCAGGTTTTCCTCCCGTATCAGGTTTTCCTCCTGTATCAGGTTTTCCTCCCGTATCAGGTTTTCCTCCTGTATCAGGTTTTCCTCCTGTGTCTGGATTTCCTCCCGTATCAGGTTTTCCTCCTGCATCAGGCTTGACACTGTCACCATTATTACTCTGTTCTGTTTTTTGAATAATAGGCGTTTTAGCATTGTGTACTAACGGCATTATGCCATACTGTGATTTATGAACCACATTTTCCACATTGCTATTTTCCGTTTGTGTTCCTTTATCTTCTTTGTTAGGTTTTTCTTTTTCAGGACTAGTTTCTTTTTTATGAGTCCCACTCAATTCCCACTGCCATGTTACAGGAGAGAAAACATCTATATTGATGTTTGGATCTTTTAACTTCACATCCAAGCTAATCTTTATATCCCCTTCATTACGAGGAGCTATTGTAATTTCTCCTGCTTCGCTTTGAAGAAAGTCACTTGTACGATCCACATCATCAATATGTAAGAATCCTGTACTTCCATCTAGTTTAAATTCTTCTGGAATCTTTATCTTCAAAATTTGCGGAGATTCCATTTTAATTACTTTAGCAGTATCACTAAATGTAATTCCCTCTGTATAAAGTCTATCCTTTACTTCTTTAATTGCGTTTCCTAAAGATATTTTATTTACAGGATCATAATAAAAATTATTTTCTTTATTATATTTTTTTGTAAATTGAATTACATTTTGCAGTTGTAATTTCGTTGTATCTGGCAAATCACTTTGACCGATTTCTTCCATGTTTAAACTAGGTAATTTCGCAATTAAATTCTCGATTTGTTTCTTTATTCGAGCATCTGGTTGTTTCATTAATGTATTTATGAAGATTTCTTGCTTTCCATCATTCGACATAGATTGCTTTAATTTCTTAATTACCGTCTCTTGAATATCACTTTCTAACTTCCCTGCAAGTTCTGTATCATATTCAGACACTTGTTTTTTTACATCTGCTAAATATTTTTGAATTGCTGAAGCATCAGTTAAAATATTTGGTTCTTTCTCTGAAAACGTAAATTGATTTGAAATAATTTTATTAGCGGATTCCAATGCACTTAATTGCTTTAAAGCATCGCCTGTATTCATATCATTCATATATTGATTGAATTGATTTGTGAAATTATTCGCTAACAAATTGTTATCAGTTTGCATTTTTTGAAAGTTATTAAAACCATCTAAGTACGTACTGTTAGATTTATTCCCTTCATCTAACGCTTGACCGAAACCTTTTAAAACATCCTGAAATCCTTTGAAACTATTAACAGAAACACCTGTATAATCTTGTACTGTTTTAAATTGATTTGTGTAATTCGCTAACGGACTATGTATATCTTTTTTATACATAGTTGTTTGAACGTTTCCTTTTTCAATTATTTTACCTATATTATCTTGTGCACCTTGTAGCTTACCGATAATACTCGCAAAATAAACGTCGATTATTTGCTTATTGAAATCTTCTAAAATAACAGAAGCTGTATTTTCTGCCTCAGCTTTCAAATCCTTATTCCCAGTTGCATTTACTTTGTAGTTTAACGTTAATTTCTCTGGAATCTCTGAATCAATCGCAACTGCCTTCCTAGAAAAATCATTTGGAATAACAATCATCATATTGTAATTATTATTTTTCAATCCATTTTCCGCTACCCCGCGACTAACTACGTACCATTCTTGTTTCGTATTTTTATTTACATTTTTAACAAATTGATCTCCAAACGCTATTTTATTGCCCTCAAATACAGTGCCTTGATCTTCATTTACCAACGCAACTGTCATTTTTGGTGTAGTATTCTCATTAGCTTTCTTAACATTTTGATTTAATGCTAAATAGGAGACCCCTGTCGATAGTACAAGAGCTAAAATAATAAACAACAAGATGCTCCATTTGAACTTTTTCACTACTTATCACTCCTGCGACTGCGAGTCTATCTAATGAAAGACTTCGTATCTTACTCTAGTTTTAAAGTAATTTAGCCATACAACGTATGGTTGCATGGCTAAATTATATATTTCTTTTTATCTGTCTTATTGTAGACCGAAATTACGAGAAAGATCTTCGTCATGTCTAGCAACAGCTTCTGCAGTTTTATTAAGCTGCATATTAATTTCTTGTAATAGCTGTGCGAAGTTTTGTACTTTTGGCTTTAATTGATTGAACTGTTGGTCAAAACCTTCGAAAGCACGACCTTCCCATTCTCCTCTTAATTCATTTTGTAAGTTTTGTAGTTGACGTAAAATGTCCTCAATTTGATTTGCACCTTGTCCATATCGAGTCGCTTTCGATTTAAGCTCCTCTGGTGACATACGAATTTGTCCTGCCATTATTAAATCCCCCTTAAAATTAAAAAATAGTAAAATTAACCAATAATCAATTCTACAAATTGATTATATCAATAATTTAAAAATTTCTAAACAAAAAAATGATATTTTTCCAAAATTTCTCTTTTACTATAATAACGATATATTGTATAATACTAATTTATTTGTTTTTTAAGCACACTCTATAAATCGACTATAAAATAAAGGCAAACCATCTATTTTATACTTTATCGCTTTAAATTCCAGCGATAAAGTAGCCACTAAATCATTATTTTCTCTTCTCTCATTCAGACTATAATACTCACTTCAAAGTCATAATTACCTGCCTTTCAACAAACCCAAACTCTTCGTACATCTCTTTTGCAAAATTCCCAGCAAATACATTCAACCGAATTTCTGAATACTTCTCCTTTAATTCCTTAATACCAGCTTCCATCAGTTCTCGCGATAATCCTCTCCCGCGATATTTTGGGAAAACGTACAATTCATATATAAATCCAAGTTTTTCACGAGAAAAATAGTCTGTATTTTCCCCTATTAATATCCATCCCATTACTTTATTTTCTTCTTTAATAATTAAATAGTATGCTCCTTTTTCTACAATCGGCTTTGTAATCTCAATTGCTTTCTTGGTACTTAATTGACAATTGCCTCTCGTCCCTTCAAAAAGCGATTGAGCCGCATATTTTAATATTTCATTGGTATCTTCTTGATTCGCCTTAATTATCATTTTTCACAACTCCCCTTGAATAATAGGCATTACTATCGCTTGTTCAAGATTCTCCGCTTCCATAACAATTGCCGTTAATCCATGTTCTGTACTTGTTTCATGGAGCTCTCCCTTTTCCCAAAACACAGCTTGTCCCGCCTCTATCTTTATCTTTTCTTTATTTACTCCACATACATATCCTGTCCCGTCCACAATAAGAAGCAGTTGAGATACAACTGCTTCATGATTACCGATGATTCCATTCTCGTGTAAATGCATAGCACCGATATGTATATTTCCTCGATGGTTTAATATTTTCGACATGATGAAATTAGATTGAAATACTGATAGGTGCTTTCCTACTTTTTCACTAAAATCAAAAATTTTCATTACTAGTTCTCCTTATACGTATAAAACCATCCTTACTGTCTGCATCATATGTCCTTCAAAGTCTTCTTCAAATTGCTCTAATTCAGCAAAACCTTTCGCTTCATAAAAGCGTTTTCCTTTTTTATTTGCTGCTTCTACATGTATGTACAATTTCCGTATCCCATTTAATGCTTTAATTCCTTTTTGTAATAAAGCACTTCCGATCCCTTTTCCTTGCTGATCTGGTAACAAATAAATCGCACCTAATTCCGCTTCGTTTTGTAGTCTAACAGGTGAAAAGTTCGCAAACCCTATTACTTCACCCTCTTCTTCCGCAACGAATAAATGCGTATTTTTAAGACGATATTTCATTTTTTCATCAGAATATGCCTCGTCTAAAAAACTATCTTGAATTTCTCTCGGAATAATGCCTTCATATGTATCATGCCAAGCTATTTTTGCTACTGATTGTACAGCGTGAATGTCTTCTTGCTTCATTTCTCTAATTATATATGTCATCTCGATGTCTCCATTCTCTTTAAATTATATTCTGCTAATATACTAGAAGAAACGGCAAAACCATTTTCATAATTCACCTTAATTAATTTTAATTTCTCAATTGAAGCTGTTGCAAAATTAAACTTTCCATAAATATATTCCATTACACTTAAAAACTGCTTTGTATGTAATCTATTTGCAATTGTACAATGCGGAACCCATTTTCCCGGTACGTAATATGAATTTGGGTTGTCATGAAAAGTTTTAAAATAATCATGATAAGAATAATGAAGTTTTAACAATTCATCGGTAACGGTCGGCGCTAGAAAGACCGTTCCATTAGTAGGAAAAATTCCAACAGAAGGAAAAGTTACTGCGTCTATATTTTCTCGAATAGCTACAAACTCCCCTAGTTTCTCCGTATACAAATGAACATCTAACTCATTATAATCCGCAATCGTTATATGAGGTTCTACTCCAGCTAATTGATTTGTTCCAATTACATTTGTTAATTCATTTTGCAGTTCTGTAATTTTATGAGTAAACACACGATCAAATGTAGCAATAATAGCGTACAATCTTTCTCACCCCTTCGTTACACATAGCGCTTCCCATTCTTCACGAATCATGCCCATTCGAATAGAATCATAGTATGTTCCGTTATAATAACGACACTTTCGCATTCTACCTTCTAAGCTCATTCCTATTTTCTCCGCTACTTTCATCATTCGTTCATTACCAGACCAAGTCGTGAGCCCTACTCTACCAATTTCCATCTTTTCAAATAATAAATCTCGATATAACGTTAACGCTTCTGTACCGTATCCACCATTCCAGTAAGTTGGATTATAAATAACAATTCCCATCTCCAGCCAACGCGTCGGTTTATGCTCCCAATAAAATCCGACCGTCCCTATAATTTGACCGTTATTTTCTATAATTAAATTTGACAGTGGTTCTTCTTGCAAACGAGTTTGCACCTTCTCTTTATAGGAAGCGTATTCTTGCATTGAGAACGGGAAATATGGCGCATCCCATTTCTTCCATTCTGGGCTTTCTTCTTTAAATACGATATTCCATAATGTTTTTATATCTGATTCTTCTATTGTACGAATTGTAACTTTCTTCCCCTTTAATATAACGTTTTGCATAATTCCCTCCTGCATTCCTCTTTATTTCATATATAATTATAATATTTTTTCAGAAAAATCAAAACTAATATCATTTATTATATTGTATAATTTTGTTATTAGATACCAATTATTGATTTAGAAAGCTGGTGATTTAGTGAATAATCGATTTAGTATTGCTTTATTTCTCACTATTATTACGACAAATATTATTCTATATTTCTTCTTACCATCAAATATTGTTACGAAATGGGACTTCAATGGAACGCCTACATCAACAATGGATAAAAGCACTTTTGTAATCGTAAATATAATTATATGTTCCTTCTTATTCTTTGTATTTTTAGCTTTATCTAAAGTAGCGAATAACCAGAAATTTCTCCATTGGATCGGCAACACAATGTTACTATTCTTATTTTTTGTCGATATTGTCATCGCCCTCATTGCTCTTGGCTTTTCACTTCCTCTTGATCATTTCATATTTTTAGCATTAGGGCTTTTATTTATATTAATAGGTTATTTCAGTTCCAAAATTGATACGACTAAATCAACCGTTTCATTAGAATGGAATGATAAGCACCTTGAAAAAAGAGCTTCAAATATTAGTAGTATTTCAATGATGATAGCAGGTATTTTTTTAGCGATACTTCCTTTTATCGTTTCTGCTCCCTATAGAGGTTATGCTATACTAGCAATTCTTTTAGGAATGACGCTTATCATTCTGCCGAGTACGATTTATTTACTTATTAAAGACAGCAAGCAATCTACTCCTTTAAAAAAATAGGAGGTTATATCCCTCCTATTTCAGCTTAATGTTTTATTTTTCACTTTTTCTATCTCAACTAAAATCCCTTTCTCTATCCAACCCTCTACGCCATCTTTTTTAATTAAATCATATCCTGAACAACTATCATCAATGAGAGAAACGATATCTCCCTTCCTAACGCTTATTTGCGCACAAGAAATATCGGTTTTCACTGTATATTCACCTGACTTAAGTTGTTTCATATATTCATTTTTTACAGTGAGCACATTATTCGTTTCCTTTTGTTTACATACGGTGTAATCTTGCATCTTCTCGATAGGCTCTATGTAATAATACGGATATGTCACTCCGCCCTGCATTTCTGAATTCGCATTAAAATCCGCTATTACTTCGTACTCTGGAAAATAGTCTACATATGTATAAGAAAACGTATCGCCCGTTTGTTTCCTCTGAATAATAAATACGTTTAATTGCCCTGCTTCTTTAATTGCATTTCCTCCATCAATTGCAATAATTTTTTTCTCCTTATCAATAACTGGATTGTTAGACGGTGCTTCTTCAGAATAGTTCACGACAGGCCAATGACCAACTATTACATACTTATTTGCTTTATGTGATTTATTAAAAAACTGTGGCATTGCTATCGCATTTTTGCGCTCAGTTTGTTTCCAATCTACTCTATCTTCTAGACCGGCATGCACAAAAATATAATCTTCTGTTTCAATCGCTGTTGGCAACTCTGTTAGCCAATATAGTTCTTGTGAAAATTCACTTAACAATGCTTCTTTCACTTCACGAATTGAAGTGCCCTCATGAACTGAAAAACCCAATTGCTCTAGCCATTCATTAAAAATCGAGTGCTTTCTCATACATAAATAATTAATAAGATCAGGATTTTCATTTAGAAGAGCATCAACTATAACTTCACAATTCCCTTCAACAACGTGAACCTTTGAATTGTTCTTTACAAGATTCATAACGTAGTTTACTACGCCTACGCTATCTCGTCCTTTCTCGCAAAGATCTCCATTAATAATTAAATAATCTTCATCTTTAAAGTTAACTTTATGTAGTGCTTCTTTTAAAAGATTTAATTCTCCATGAATATCAGATATGACGATAACTCTAGCATCATTAGGGATTGATAGTTTCTTTATTTTTTTCAAGTATAAGCGCTCCAATCATTCTCTTTATTAAATTAAAACAATTCGACAAAATACACTATATAACCTTTTCAAATACATATACCATAACTTACAACCTATTTACGGTTTAATAATAACTTAAAAAATAAGAAGAAGCTGTTCCCAACTTTTGCGGGACAACTTCTTCTTATTTTTTATAATTCTTTATGAAAAGAATAACTCACCTTATCATACCCTTCTCTTTCATAAAAACGATGAGCATCAATTCTTGAAAATGCTGACGTGAGGACGATAGACTCACATTCGTTTTCCTTTCCCCAGTTCTCTATATACGAAAGTAATACTTTCCCATGTCTTTTTGAACGATGTGCTTCTGCTGTTACAAGGTCATATACGAAAACGTGTTTCTTATTATAAAAGTTCGTACAAATTGCTACACCTGCAAGGCTAACAACTTCACCATCCTCATTACGCAGCGAAAATAGTTTATAATTTTCTTCTTTCATATTTCGAAATAAAGAGCTTGTTTCCTCTTTTGAAAGTTTCGTTCTTAATTGCTGTAAAACAGGTAATACTTCATGTAATTGCTCTTCTGTTACTACTTCTTTAACATTCATTTTTAACTCTCCCTTAACTATTTAAATAATTTTCTAAATGTTATATCATTATTATAGAAAGAAACTGCCCTTTACTTAAGTGGCAGTTTAAGTGTTTTTTATAAGGCCAGTTTTAAAGGAGAGTTTTATATGGATTTTATTATCCCATTGCAATTACAAAGTAACACACCTATTTACTTGCAAATTTACGAATATATAAAAGCTGAAATTATACAAGGGACTATTTCTGTTGGCACACGTCTACCCTCACACAGAAATTTAGCATCACAACTTAATATTAGCCGCATTACTGTTGAATCAGCTTATCAACAGTTATTAGCTGAAGGTTATGCAGAAAGTAAACCGAAACGTGGTATTTTTGTAGCAAATTTCGATATTGACGTTATCCCAAATAAAAAACGAAATGCAGCAAAGAAGACGAACAATTTGATAGAAGAAAAATTTGAATATGATTGTAGCCAAGGGCTTATTGATCAAAATGCATTTCCGATTACAAATTGGAAACGAGCATTACAAGAATCCATACTTACATACGAAAATGCACTATTTGCCAAAGAAGATCCTCAAGGTGAATTCGCTCTTCGAGAGCATATATCAACATATTTATATCATTCTCGCGGTGTACATTCTTCACCTGATCAAATTGTGATCGGCGCCGGAACACAGCCACTTCTCTGGCTACTACTTCAACTGCTTGGCCCTACAAAAGAATACGGCATTGAAAACCCTGGATTTCACCGTATACACGCAATTATTAAAAGCTGTGATAGACAAATTCATCCCATACTATTGGATGAAAAAGGGATTGATATTTCTAGTTTATACAATACAAATTCCAATGTCGCATACGTTACACCATCACACCAATTTCCACTCGGGATTATTATGCCTTTATCTAGAAGATTAGAATTGTTAAAGTGGGCTAATGATTGCAATGGATACATTATTGAAGATGACTATGACGGAGAGTTTCGCTACGCTGGTAAGCCGATTCCTTCTTTACAAAGTCTTGATTCAAATGAACGCGTTATTTATATGGGAACTTTCTCAAAATCTTTTTTACCTTCTTTACGAATGGGATATGTTGTTTTACCACCACATCTTTTAAAAACATATCAAGAACTGCATGGAATTTTCAAACAAACAGTCTCTACAATACAACAACTTGCTTTTGCTAACTTTATACAAAACGGGAATTGGGAACGTCACCTTAATCGGAGTCGTACACTATATAAAAGAAAACATCATACGTTAGTAAAATCCATTACGAAAGAAATGGGGGCTAATGTTCAAATTCTTGGCGAACAGTCCGGACTTCATATTGTTTTATGTGTAAATAACAGTATGAATGAAAATGAACTGATTGAATCCGCTAAAAAACAAAGCGTTAAATTATACCCACTTTCTCCATATGATTTCGTGAATGATTTACGTAAGGAATCATACGTATTACTCGGCTTTGGTAGTATTCCGGAAAATAAAATTGAAACGTTGGCTATATTATTGAAAGACGCTTGGTTTCCTAGTTGCAAGGAAACTTGTTAACATTGGGTTTAACTTGTAACATGTTAACAATTCAACAAAATAAAAAAGAAGGCTGTTCCAAAATAACTTTTTGGACAGCCTTCTTCTAGTTATTCACCTGACCTAACTTTCCTTCCCGGACGTTTCACACCAGTCGTTTCTGTTGAATAGGAAGCTTCAATTATAGCGGTTGGATCTACAGAGAGAACGAGATCTTTCATTTTCGGATAAATGAATCGGTTTGTAATGCAATAAATGATTCTCTTATGCTCCCCTAAAAAACCACCTTCTCCATGTAGATACGTAACAGATAGTTGCAATTCTTTCATAAGTAAATCGCCTATTTCTTTATTCTTACCAGAAATAATCATAACGCTCTTACCTTGATTAATACCATCTAGTATAAAATCAATCATCTTCGTAACAATATAGAAAATTGCTAACGAGAACATCGCTTGTTCGATTGAAAATAAAATGGCAACAAAAATGAAAATAACTGCATTTACTGCAAGTAAAAATGTACTAATCGGTACATTAAAGTGTTTATTCATCCAAACTGCCAACATTTCCGAACCGTCAATTGCTCCACCCATTTTAACAACAATCCCAACACCAATTCCAAACAGTACTCCACCATAAAGTACAATTAATAACTCAGAAGTCGTAATTGCTGGAAATGGTTTTAAATAAATTAATCCGAGTGTTGTAACTACATTCGCATAAGATGTACGGATAAAAAATTTCTTTCCCATTACTTTTGCAGTAAATAATAAAATTGGGATATTAATTCCTAAGAACACACCATAAAGCGGCAATCCTGCGACTTTATTTGCCATAATAGCAATAGCCGTTACCCCGCCATCTACTAATCCATTAGGTGCTAAAATAAGCTCTAATGAACCTGCTACTATAATTGAGCCAATTGTTAATAATACGTATTCAAATACTTTCTTCATTCATTACCCCCAAAACTTATATATTTTCTTAGTATTATTTTAACGTAATTTTACTACTAATTCAAAGGTATCGATTTATATACAGAAAAGTTTCTCCTTTATCGCTATTTTTATGTAACACATGTAACGCGTAATACTAAAAACACACTTACAAATTAAAAGTAAGTGTGTTTTTAACATCTATTTAATCTTTACGTACGGCTTCATTTTTAATTTGAATATTTCCTCAACTGCCCTTTGATATCCACCGGCATTTCTAAGCGACTCTCCCACTTTACGACTATTCTCCTTAAACGTCACATCATCCATTACTTTCTTTACAGCCTCACGTAACAATTCAGAAGTTAACTCGTTGCGATTAAGTCTTATTCCTGCCCCTACTTCAGTCAATCGTTTTGCAACGAATGGCTGATCTCCTGTTACCGGAATTACAACTAATGGAACACCGTAATATAACGCTTCACTCGAACTATTCATACCACCATGTGTCACGAATACATCAGCATGCTGTAAAACTTCTAATTGCGGGACATAATTATACAACTTAAAGTTTTTCGGGATATTTTCAAATTGACTTATATTTATCTTCTTACCAACGACTAATACGACTGTCGCATCAACATCTTTAAAAGCTTCAAAACATTTTTCATACAAAGCAGGTTGTTCATTAAAAACTGTTCCCATAGAAATGAAAATCACTTTTTCATTTTTTAAATCTTCGGTAGGAAAACTCCCCACTTCTTTTCGAGTAGCAATTGATGGACCTACAAATTTATACGATTCATCAAATACCTCTGAACGTGGCTGATATTCTTTTGAAGTATATACAATCGTAATATCACCAGGATGGTTCATAATATCATACATACTATTACATTTCATTCCATACTGCTTATTCCATCTTTCCATTCCCGCTAAACAAGATTGATATAATGGATCCATTTCATCTACTTGTCTCGATTCTTGCTCATCATGAAAATTAATGTACTGATTAACAGCAAACGTTGTACAGGATGAAACACTTGGTAAGTGTAAAATATTCGCTATAATACGTCCTACTGGAAAATGATTATCATATATTAAATAATCGTATTTTTCCTCTTTTGTTTCTTCTACAATTTGAGTAACAATACGCTCTGATGCTTCAATCATATGAGATAGCATCGTCAAAGGGCTCCCACCTTCATTTACTCGTTCCATAATATTAATTTGAGAGAGAAAATTCTCAAACACTCGGAATTCCGCACCTGTTGCTTCAACCTTCTTTCTATAATCTTCAATACAATAAGAAACAACTGTTTCCCCTCGCTGAATTAACTCACTTACAATAGCTAAAGTCGGATTAATATGACCTTCCCCAGGAAAATTTATTACGAGTACATTTGCCATAACATTCTCTCCTATCCAATTAATATAATAAAATTAACAATTAATTATATTAATTAATTTAAGTCTATTATAAATGAATGCATTCTACTTCTTCATGCTTTTCTCTTCATTTTATTATTGAGAAATATTTTCTATAGTCTACATTATTGTGATTCACAATCTTATAAATGAATGCTTAATTTTACTTTTACTCTTCATAGATTTAAAGATACGAGTCTTACATTCAAGTATTACCACCATTATTTTTAGACAATTCATACAAAAATAGAGAAATATAATATTTTTAATGAGTTTTCACTATAAATGTAAGTATGCTTTCAATCTTTTTATCTTTATCCTCATAACTCATCATCTGTTATATAATGAATTTATGGAATTTACAGAAAAAGGAGTCTTTTCATGTTACAACAACTATTCAATTCACCTATTCTATCCGTTCAAGCCTTGCACCCAGGTTATGAAGATCATGCAAGTGATGTTTTTCTCGTTCAAACAGAAGATACAGAAGTTATCGTTCGTGCTTCTAAAATGAATGAAGAACCAAATAATGATTTTTGGTGGGGATGTAAAAATCTATTTGGAATTGATCCAAGGAACGTCCATCATTTAGAAACTGTACATACATTGCTGCAAGAACATACGAATCTTCCTATCCCAACAATATTAGAAAAACATGTTTTAAATAGCCGTGAATTTGTGGTGGTCGAAAAGTTAGTAGGTAACACAGTTCAATCTTTTATCGAGCAACCAGATTCTATTTTATTCAGCCTAGGAAAAGGACTTGCAGAAATACATAAATTCAAAGCCGATTTCATAGGAAATCCGTCTGGCACGTTCCAAGTTCCACTAGATGAATTCCAATCACATATTTTAAACGTGAGTAAAGAGCTTGTGAATATGTTTTATTCCGATGATGAAAGCATAAAAAATGCATTCCCTACCTTTGAATCACAACTTTCTTCCCTGTCCGTACCAAAGGAATCTACACTCGTCTTAATTGATATGGATCCTACTCAATTTTTATCTGACGGTACAACTATTACGGGTTTAGTAGATACTGAAGCTTACGCTGTTGCTCCGCGAGAGTTTGATTTTATCGGACTAGAATATGTACTTACCGAAAAAGAAGCACATGCCTTTAAAAGTGGTTACGAAACAATTATGTCTATTCCTCACTTAGAAGAATATAGATAGCCTTATCGTTATTTATACCGACTGTTATCTGTGCAAGGTAATGTGGAATTAAAGAAATGGTTAAGTCACCCATCCTATTTTTAAATACAAATGAGAGGGAGTATACAATGGATATTCAGAAAAAGCGTTCTGTAACAGAAAGTGAAATACAGCAAATGAAGGATTTAGCTTATATTTGCGGACAACAAGATAATCTTGATTACTCTTCAGATTTACATATCAACTTTTTAAAAAATCGAAATGAAGATTATATAAACGTTTTTCTTCTTTATAACGGTACTCAATTAATTGGCGCTTTAAATATGTATGATTTCGAAAGACCAACAAAGCTTGAACTAATAGGCTTTGTACATCCTCATTTTAGAAAACAACATTTCGGAACTATCCTTTTACAAACTGCAATGAAAGAAATACAAAATAGAGCGACAGATGAAGCTCTTCTTATTATTAATGGGGATTCTATTTCTGGGAATGCATTTGTAAAACATATGAAGTTACCATATTTATATAGTGAATATAGTATGGCGTTCAAAACAAACGAAATTCAAAAAACAACAGATAATAATATACAGCTTACTCTTGCACCTTCAGAATCACTTCTTGACCTTATTAAAATTTCTAGTAAAGCTTTTGGTGATTCAGTAGAAAATACGGCTACATGGTTACAAAAAATGATGAATTCATCTTCCCATCAAGTTTACAGTGCCCTTATTGCTGAAAAAGTGATAGGAACAATTACAGTTTCTAAACAAGAGCAATCTACTACACTATCAGGATTCGCCGTTCATCCTTCTTATCAAGGTAAAGGATACGGAAAAGATATTCTTTGTAATATAGTACATACCCTTATTACAGAAGGAGTTTCAACAATTGAGTTAGACGTCGAAACGAAAAATATCCACGCTTTAAAACTATATACACAATGTGGTTTTGAAATTAAAACGAGGCATGACTATTATAATTTAATGAATTTTTAGGTGAATACATATGTTAAAAAAACAATTTATTCTAATTATGATATTTTAGCAAACATCTATAATAAACATTGGAGACATTTTGTTTAACACTCCTACCCAGCCTCGTTTTACAAGATGCTCTTCCCTACTCTCGTATATTAGATCTTTGTTGCGGGACTGGTCATCTCTGCCGGTGATAGTTTAATTTAGATGAACTAAAAAGTGTGTTTCACAAAGTTTACTCCGTATTACATAACGAGGGTATATTCGCATTTGATATGAATAAAAAAACTGAATCGAAATGATTCAGTTTTTTCTTAATATATTTACAACTGCAGTTGTTTCGTCATTTTCTTTATAGACACGCGGAATTCTTCTATCTAGCATACATGTAACTTCATAGTTTATTGTACCTAACATATCCGCTATTTCTTCTACTGCGATATTTTCTTCACCTTGTTTACCGTAGAATACTACTTCGTCTCCTACTTGTACTGGCATCGCTTTTGAAACATCCAACATTAACTGATCCATACAAACACGGCCAATAACAGGTACTCGAACCCCGTTAATTAACGCATAGCCTTTATTAGATAATTGACGGTTATAACCATCAGCATAACCAATTGGTACAGTCGCAATCCATTCTTCACCAGTTGTTACATACGTATTCCCATAACTTACACCACGATTCTTCTTCGCATGTTTAATATGAGCTACTTTTGATTTTAACGACAACGCAGGCTGTAAAGAAACGACTGAATGATCCACTTCTTTTGACGGATACATACCGTACACGCCTATTCCAACGCGTACCATATTTTGAAATGTGTTACTTAATTCCATTGATCCCGCACTATTTGAACTATGAATATATGGTATTTGAATTCCTAATTCTTTCGCTGTATTAACAGCCTTTTCAAATAAACTTGTTTGCATATTCGTATATGATTTATCGATTTCATCTGCCGTAGAGTAATGCGTAAATATCCCTACTACCTCTACATACTCCATACGGTTTAATTCTTCTAAAAATGGTTTAACTTCTTCTTCTTGTAAACCGATACGACTCATTCCTGTATCAATTTTCACTTGAATTTGTACTTTCTTTTGAAGACGGTTTGCAATTTCATTTATACCATGTAAATCTTCTACTCTATAAACAGTCATCATAACGTCATATTGAATTACATCTTCTACAGCCGCTACTGGTGTGTATCCTAAAATTAAAATCGGCACAGTAATTCCTGCTTCTCTTAATTCTATTGCTTCATCTACAAATGCAACTGCAAGTTGATGTATCCCAGCTTCAATTGCAGCTTTGGCAACTTCAACTGCCCCATGGCCATACCCATTCGCTTTTACAGCAGCCATCATCTTAATTTCTTCATCATTTACATGTTTTTTAAATTCTTTTACATTATGTTTTACAGCATTTAAGTCAATTTCTACAATTGTATCTCTTCCATATTTCAAACTCATTGGTCTAACTCCTAACTCAATAATTGCATTCCATTCTATTTCACGTTTCATATGACCTTTTACAATATAATACTTTTCATTATGCTAGTCAAACTACTAGAATTTTCGGAATTTTGAGTATGATATAATATCCTCAAGAAACTATTATATACGGAGACGAGGAGAATTACAATGTTTGTTCAATCTGCATTGCATCAACTAAAAGTTGCTATTGATACTTCTATTTATATGCTTAACCAATATAGTGAAAACGATTTAAAAATACAACCGATTCACTCAAAACGATCATTATTTGAAATGTGTGCACATCTTTCTCTTATTTGTCATGCTGATTTACTCATTTTAAATGGTATTTCAGAAAAAGAATTACATACCTTTTATATAGAACATACGCCCGTAACAGTTGCTCACATGCAACAAACGATGATTGAAGGATACAACCTTCTCTCTAAAACATTTCTTTCCTACTCCCAAATAGAATTAGCAGAAGTTATGACTGCCTATTGGGGTATTTCTTATTCGCGCTTTGAATGGTTACTTGAAATCGTTGCACACTTTTATCATCATCGTGGACAAATTCATATTTTATTATGCGAGCATATGAAAGATCCTCGCATTCCTTTATTTGAGTGATTTTCCACTCATTCATTAATTATAAATAGAGAAGCTACAAAACCAATAAAAAGTATCATTCCTAATAAAATAAATGTTTGAGCATAACCGCCTATTTTCATAAGATAAATAGAAATGATAGGTCCTATACTAGTACCTAAAAATAAAATAAAAGTATAAATAGATACTGCTATTCCCCTTGCTTTCCCTCCTAATTGACCTACAAGAGAAACTAAAGACGGAACGGATATAGCAATACCTATTACAAAACAGACACTCATCATTACAAGTAGAGATAGATACGAAACAAAGCCCATTGAACTTAGACTAAAAATAGCAATCAACAATCCTCCTTGAAGAACTTTCCTTACTTCAAACCTCTTTGTTAAACGACCTGCAAGTGGTGACAGCAACATACCAAACAGCCCTGCTAAGCGAAAATAAAGGATTTGTTCTGCAGTTAAATTGTAAGTAGGAGAGCTCAAATAATTCCCTAAAACAGTATACATATTAACAAAAGCCATTATTAAAACAGGATTTTTCACACTGACTAACTATTAGTTTTAAATAATGCGCAACTTCTTTAACGCATAAGAAATTCCGCCTTCACTCGCCTTCGTTGTAAGGAAATCAGCCCTTCTCTTCAACTCCTCTCCACCATTTCCCATCGCAACTCCTAATCCTACATACTGCAACATTTCAATATCATTTCCACCATCGCCAAAGGCAATGGCTTCTGATTTACTAATATTTAAATGTTCCAATACTTTTTGAATTGCAGTTAGCTTCGATACTTTACTATCTTCCAATACATTTATAACGTAACCATGAAAACGCTCAAACGTAAGTGCTGGATATCTTTCAATGAATTTTTGAGCTTCTGTGTCATCAGCATACAGACATATGCAATACATTTCATCTGATAAGTTTCTAACTTTGTCAGGATACTGCTCTAAATTTAAAGTTTCATTTAACGCTCGCATGACACGTTCATCTTTGGAAGCAATATTATTCATTGCAAATTCTTCTGTAAAGTAAGAAACACTGTGACCATGTAATTCAGCAAAATTTGAAATATCATGAACGATTTCGCTTGAAAGTACTGATTTATGTATAACTTCTTTCCCACATTTTATATGTGCACCATTTGCTGAAATAAACGTATTTATACCTAGTTCCTTAAATTGTGAGCATAAACTATATGGTCTTCCAGTTGTAACAACTACGTGAATTCCTTTATCTATTAATCTTTGTACCGCTTCTTTTGTACTTTCGTGCATGCTTCTATCAATCTCACTTAATAACGTACCGTCAACATCGAAAAATACAACTTTGTACATAAGTCTTTACATCCCGTCCAAATGATTCGTATCATTAATGAAATGCACCGTTTTTTGTTCACCCTCAATTTCAATTAAACTTATTCCCGTATCTCCCATTTTGAAATAGTAGTCCATTGAAATTGACATTTTGAAAAATGCACGTAATAGACTATTAATTACGCCTCCATGGGCAACAATTGCAATTCGGTCATATGTATTCTCTGTCAAGATTTTAGAAAAGATTCCTTCTATTCTCATTCGAAACTCAATAAACGATTCCCCGTTTTCAAAACGATCATGAAGAAACTTTGGCTCTGGATATTTCTTTGCTTCTTCAAATGATAAGCCTGCTTGCACTCCATTATTAAACTCCATTAATTCCTCTTCTAATTGAATTGGACAACCAATTGCTTCTGCTAATGTTTCACCCGTTTCACGAGCGCGTTTTAATGTGCTTGCCCAAATGAAATCTGGTGAAAAATCTTTTTTCACTTTCTGTACAAGTCTTTGTACTTGTTGTCTCCCTTTGTCAGTTAACTCAAAATCAGCTCGACCTTCATGCACATGTAAAATATCAGCTTCTGATTCTCCGTGGCGTATTAGTAGTATTTGCATGTTTCTCTCTCCCTTTATTTAATATTCATAAAATTCCATTATATCACATTTTAAGATTCCAAAATAAAAAAGGAACGGTCTCCCGTCCCTCATCCATTCACTTTTTCCGCATCATTCCAATAATATTTACTAAACGCTTCTGTTAACACATCAATTGTGTTATATAATTCATCTAACGTATTATCAACACCACCAACTTCAATTAACATCGCATTTTTCGATAAATCTTGGTTATAAACGCCATTTCCATCTTTTTTATACTTTGGAAAAATCCCTCTACTTAATCCGTAATAGTTTTCATCTAAATAACTATTGATCGCTCTTGCAATTTTTTCATTTTCAGCACGGCCTTCATTTTCCATCCCAATTATAAAATATAATCTTGCATACGATTTTCCGTTAATTACTTTTGTTGTTACTTTCTTACGCTGATCGTCACGGTGTATATCTATCGGAAACGCAATTTTATTATTTTGTGCTAATGCTTCTTTTACATATTCATGAGACGCTTTATATGACTGATACCATACCCACTTTTTACTCGCTAATAAATCACCCATATTCGTTTTATCATGAACTACCGGAATTCCTTGTCCTTCAAGTTGCTCTTTCATACGTTTCCCTAGTAAAGACACATTTACATCTGGGCTAGATGGATCAGTTGCCCCTGGTAATAATGGAAAGAAGGATTCCCAGCTATGTGTATGATAAATATATACTGCACTTTCACCTTTTTTCGCTCCGTTCTTTTTCTGAACCGGATTATTCTTTTCCGCTTCTGTAACTTTATCTTTTGCTATTTCCCGTTCTTTCGTTACTTCTTCAATCGGTACACTAGATTCATTTGGGATATTCGTCAAGTTTGTCCCTTCCCCAGCTACGATAATATTAGAATAATACTTTGACATACCAGGTACTTCTTTACCGACGAATGTTCTTAAATCTTTAATTTTCAAATCTGTCGCGATAGAGAACATTAAATTCCCAACTGACTCTCTTTTATTCTTCTTAAAATAATCAAATCCGTAATAGCGATTCTCACTTTCTATCATTTGAACAAAACCTTGCATCGATACTTTTCCAAACCATTGATTTGCATAATTCGATTTCATTGTATGTAAAAATGACGTCAAAATCGACGCTATCATAATTACTATTAGCGCATATAAAAGGAGTAACGAAATCAGTTTCTTCCCATGTATTCGAGTTGCATACTTTTTCACTGCATCACCTTCTTTATACATGGATATGTACAAGCTTTTCAGAATATACGCACAAAAAAAGAGAAATGGTATACCATTTCTCTTCCTCACTTTTATTGTTCTTTTCCTGTATCATTTGAAAGTAGTTTCTTCGCTTGTTTTTCTTTAAATATTTCTCCAATTGCCCCAAGAGTACCAAGTGTTTCAATTGCATTAGACGGAATAAAGACTTTATTTGCTGGTCCTTTTGCAACTTCAGCTAATGATTCAAATGATTTGTAAGCAAGTATACGCTCATCCAAATTCGCTTCACGAAGCAATTCAATACGATTTTGTTCTGCTTTTGCAATTTCTTCAATTGCTCGTGCTTCCCCTTGTGCTTCTAATTCTTTTGCTTCTTTTATACCTTCAGCTTCGCGAATACGCGCTTCTTTATCCCCTTCAGCCATCAAGATTTTACTTTGCTTTTCCCCTTCAGCGCGAAGGACTTTATCTTGTTTTGCTGCTTCAGCTTCTAAAATAATCGCACGTTTATTACGCTCAGCCTTCATTTGTTTTTCCATTGATGCTTGCACATCTTTTGGCGGGTTAATATCAACAACTTCGACACGTTCAATACGTACGCCCCATTTTTCTGTTGCTTCATCAAGCGCTAAACGGATTTCTGTTGAAATTTTTTCACGACCAGATAACGTTTCATCCAGTTCCATTTTACCGATGATTTGACGCATCGTTGCTGAAGTAATATTACGAACACCATATTCATAGTTTGAAATACCATATGTCGCAAGTTCTGGTTCAACAATTTGATAGAAAATAATTGTATCAATCTCTACTTGAACATTATCTTTCGTAATTACCTTTTGCGGTGGTACATTCGTTTGTTGAATGCGTAAGTCATGATATACACGAACACGATCTACAATTGGTATTAAAATATTTAACCCTGGGTGCATTATACGTTGAAACTTACCAAATCTTTCAACAACCCCAACTTTTTGCTGAGGAATAATTTTAATTGTTAATGCGATAAATGTAACTACAATTAGTGCGAATATAATCGTTAACGTTAATGCTACCATATTTATTCACTCTCCTTTTTCACTTGTAATATAGTACTATGCCTCTTTATAACAACGACTTTTTCTCCAGCATCAATTGAAGAATCTGCAATAGCTGTCCAAGTATCTCCATCCACCTTCACAATACCATTCGCTTCATTTGTAATCGCTTGCATAACAATCCCTCTTTTACCAACAAGCATATCTACTGTATCAGTAAAACCTTTTGCTTCTCGAAAGTTTTTTGAAATTCTTTTCGTAAAGAATGTCAAAGTTAAACTTACAATTGCACCAACAGTAACTTGTAACAGTAGTGTATCAGGAGCAAACAAAGCAATAAGACCTCCGACAACAGCTCCAATTCCAAGCCAAAGCATGTAAAATGTAATCGACAACATTTCCGCGATAAATAAAATACCAGCTATTATAAACCAAATTACCCAAGCAGCCATATGCAACCCTCACTTTCTTTCTCATTTTCTATATGTATATGAAGAAAAGAATGGTTTATCCGCCCTTTCTTACACTTGGGCGTTTGCTACAAGCTATTGTACATATTCACCGTTACAATGATCATTAATATAATACTATATCAATATATTCTTCATTATACATGAAAATCCCTTTCAAAAAGTGACAAAAAATTAAATTCTTTAAAAATTTTAATTTTTAAATTACAATTATTACAATTACTAAATACTATTTTTTATAGAGGTGATATTCTTATTGAGAAACCTGTCACTAATCTACTATTTAGGTTCCAAAATATGCATTACTCTCGCTGACATCGTATATGTAATGATTATTACAACTCATATTTATATAGCAACTAAATCAGCTACTATTACTGCTCTTTTTCCATTATTACAAGTTATCACAAATCTAATTGCTAACATCTCTGCACCACTTATAATAAATCGTTTTCCATCTTATACGCTGTTATATACGCTCCAATGGTTGAAAACAGTCTTTTTACTATTATTAATGATTTGGTTCCCGGTCTTATCCACAAACATTATAGCTCTATTAACTTTTATTTTTGTCATTTCATTATGTAGCGGGTGGAGTGCTCCATTATTATACGGTATTCTTCCGCGCCTTACACCGAAAGAAAAATTAGTAAAAGTAAATAGTATCTTTTCCTTTTCAACACAAATTGTGCAAGCCGTTGCTTATTCATTTACGAGTATTGTCGTTCTTCTCATTGGCGCTACTTCTACAATCATGATTAATAACATTTTAATGATTTTCGGATGCATTGCATTACATTTTTCATTACGTTCCATACATACTGAAAGAATAGCAGATTCTCCCGCTTCCAAAAGTACTGTTTTATTGGAAGGTTGGAAACTCCTATTTCAAAATCCTTCTCTCCGTACCGTTACATATATGGACTTAATCGAAACTTTCGCAGGGACAATATGGATTGGCGCTATTACGATGGCATACGTTACGACTATCCTTCATAAGGGCGAAGAATGGTGGGGATATATTAATACAAGTTATTATGTTGGCACGTTAATCGGTGGTCTATTAGCATGGAAAATGAGTTCCTATATTCAAAACAATTTAATACGATCTATGTCGATTAGCTCTCTTATATTTAGCATTCTTACATTTTTATATGGTATGACAAGCAGCGGATTTATTGCTCTTTTTCTATGTGTTCTAATGGGACCATGTTATCAAATTAGAGATATTTCCCAAACGACTGTTTTACAATCAAGTGTCGCCCCTTCTTTATTATCAAAAATGTATACAGCACATGGCGCACTTCTTTCAACAGCCTCTGGACTATCTATGCTTATCATTGGCATTATTACTGATATGTTCGGTGTTCGTACAATTTATATCATCGCTTCTATTCTTATTTTATGTTCCGCTTGTTTATCTTTTAGTTTATTAAAATATCATAAGACAGAGCAGAACGATATTTCAATTTAATCACTAAAACAAAGAGGACAGGGATTCCTGTCCTCTTTGTTTATTATATTCATGATAAGTTGGGGATTTTTCTATGCTTTGTCGCTTGTTCAAAAGCATAAGCTAATTTAATTAATATCCCTTTAAAGAAATTCAATATCCTTATTTAAACACCTTTAATTTCCCGAAAAATAAAAAAAGTCTGAAACGGATTAACCTTCGCTTCAGACTCTTACATTACTGTGCGTATACTTCATCTAATAAATGTAAAAACTCACCTTGTTTTCCAGCTAATTCAGGGCATTTTGCAATATCAAGCCATTCGTAGCAAAATACTAATCCTTTATCTTCCTCACCAGCACTTACAATATGTTCCCAAGTATCCTTTACATCTGTTAGTAAAGTTACATGGAAAAAGTGGCGTTTTTCATACTCCTGTTTTTCTTTCATATGTATAATGTAATCTGCTAAAAAACGCTCTATGCATAAATGACGCAATCCGGATTCTTCCTGTACTTCACGCAATATAGCAGCTTCTAACGTTTCACCTTCATCAACCGTTCCCCCTGGCACTTGAATACCAGCTTCATGTATATCACGATGTTTAAAAACAAGTAATTGCATAACCCCCTCTTGTTCTCTTGTAATATATGCATGTACTTTTTTCTTATATAACATCGTCATTGTACGTCTCTCCCCTCAATTGTTCACTCTGTTACTTCTTCAAGTGTCAGTTGATTATCATACAAATATGTAGCTTGTGGATTTCCCACATACCTTACGTGCCATGGTTCATACCGATAGCCCGTAATCGTTTCTTTCGCTTTTGTGTATCGAACCACAAAACCAAATTTATGGGCATTTTCAGAAAGCCACTGACCTTCTTTCGTTTCCCCAAAAACTGTCTCTAACTGAAATTTAGCAGATTGAGACGTAATATCCATAGCTAGTCCAGTTTGATGCTCACTTGTGCCAGGAACCGCGCTAGACATTGCTGTTTTTGCTTCCCCGTCTTGTTTTTTATACATCGTATTTAATGCTTTTTGTCGATCAAAAGATCTAAATCCAGAAACTGCAAAAAGAAAAATACGCTCGTTGTCAGCCTGCTGAAACATATCCTCAAGCGCCCTCGCTGCCTCTTTTCTCATCTTTTTCTTTTCTTGATCACCTTCACTAGAGTAGCGCACTTTCGGAATAACTAAATCTGGCGGTCTATACCCATCTGGTAAACGCCTACTTTTATTTACAAGTACAAGCATTGAATTCGGATTATTAATTACCGCAATATCCCCATCCATATTAGCAATCGTTTCTTTCGCTTTCGGAAATATGCTATTTACACTTACTTCCCGCGCCTGCTTATCCTTATACATTTTATAATTGATTCCTGCTACTCCAATAATAATTATTGCAGCTACAATACCAAGTAGTGCCCATCTTTTTTTCATATAACGACCTCTTATTTTAATAATTTGGCCATTTCATACTCATCGATGCCCTTTCCATCGATAATAAGAGCAGCTTTTTTGACACCTTCTTTCTCAAATCCAGCTTTTTTATATAGTGCCTGAGCTCTTGTATTGTGGGCCATTACTGTTAATTCTAAACGCCATACATCATGTAATTTTGCCCACTTCTCAACCTCTTTAAACAATCTCGTCCCAATACCTCGCCCGTTATACTCTTGTAAAATACCAATTACAATGGTTGCCACATGCCTCTTTCTTTGAATGTTATTTCCATTCACTAATATAAAACCTACTATCCTCTCATCTTCAACTGCTACAAATATTGTTGCATATTCATTTTCTATAAAGCGATGGATCATTTTTTCTTGTTGCTCAGCTGTAGTTTTTCTTTCTCCTGGTTCATATAACATAAACTTCGTTTCTTCATCTAATTGCTTACTTAATTGCAAAAATGATGATGCATCTTCTATTTCGATCTCCCTAATCACTTCAATCACCCTACCAGTTTCATCATAAAAAGTTTTCCTTATAAAAAGATTTTCTCTACTTCCCTGAAAATCCCTTTGTAAATCTCCTGCTATAAATTGACAAATTTCGATATTACTATAACAACGACAAATTATGTCTATTCTGTGACGTCTCATCATTACAAAGAAAAAACGCAAGCATTACACTTACGTTTTTTCAAAAATACTGTGAATTCCTCCTCATCAGGTGAGGTCTCTCACCAATTTAAATTTCACTTTATCCATTCACTTTTTCTGCCTGCCAAAAATATTCACCAAATGCTTTAGCAAGTGCATCAATTGATCGATTCAATTCTTCCTCTGTATTATCTACACCGCCAACTTCTATTAATATCGCTTGTCCTGATAGGTCTTGATTATAGATTCCATTTCCTGTCTGGAACCCTTTTTGAATGACCCCACGGCTCACTCCTGGATATTTCTTATTAATCGCCTCATGTAAAGCTGTCGCTAATTGTAAGTTTTTTTCATAGTTTTTATTTCCTTTCCCTACTACAAATGCAAGCTTTGCATATGATTTATCTCCAATTGTTTTTGTCGTTACATTCTTTCGGGCACTATCACGATGCAAATCAAAAAAGTATTGAAGATCTTTATTTCCAGCCATAGCTTGCTGCACAATTTCTCGTGACATTTTATACGAACTATTACTGTTTAAACCTTTACTTATTAACTTTTGACCAACATCACTCTTATCGTTAGTAGCTCCAATCCCTTCACCTTCTAGTTGTTCACGGAAACGATCTCCTAATATAGAAATATTCGACACAGAACTCGTTGCTTTATTCGGATTCGGGTCATTCGTTAAGTTAAGTAAAGGTAAATAAGATTCCCAGCTATGTGTATGATAAATAAACGCAACTTGTCTCTTCCCAGTCGTTTGGGACGGCTGTTTTTTCTCTTTATTCGTATCTTGTTTAGGTGCTTGTCCAGTTCCACTAGTCCGTTCCTTCACTACTTCTTCAAGAGGAACACTCGACTCTATCGGTAAGTTAGAATAATTTGTACCCTCACCCGCAATTACAATTTCTGTATCGTACTTACCAAATCCCGGGAGCTCTTTCCCGACAAAACTGCGTACATCATTAAAGCGAATATTTGTAGCCATAGAAAAGAGAAAAGAAGAAATTGAAAAATCTTGATTCAAATTTCGATACTCCTGTGTAAAATAATGATTCTCTTTTCCAAGTACATACATGTAACCATTCATCGATAACTCATTTAACCAATTATATAAATACGTTGACTTTGTCTCTTTCATAGAGGTTACCATCAGACTAATAAGAAAAAAAGTCGCTAGCACTGTAGTAATAACAAATAAAACTAACTTACGCATATTTGTAAACTTCATAAAAAAAAAGCCCCGATTCATACTATCACCTCTCTATTTCAAGTTATGTACAAGCCCTAGAGAATAGACCGTTAAAATTTCGGCTATATTGTTAATGAGGTGAAATGAATTGAAGCTATTAATAGGAATATTACCAATCGCTCTATCATTCATTTTTTATTTGTCCGCTAAGCAACCAAAAATCTCTATTGTGCTACATATTTCTGCGTACTTGGCACTATATGCACTTGGTACAATTATTTCCATTAATATATACGATGTTTTAATACAAGATTTAGTTTTCATGACGAGCATTCATGGAATTTTACTGAATCCATTTTTCCTTATTGCAGGAGCGTATATAGGAACATACACTTTGTACCTACTTTTGTCTCACATTATTATGAAAATAAAAAATGGAGCGTAATGAAATGCAACCACCATTTATCTGTCATACATGCAAAAAAAGAATTGTGAGAAAGAAAGACCTTATTACAGCCACATGGTACTTCCGCTTTTATTTATTTCACAGTGATTGTTTTAAACGACAGCAAGTGTTCATCTCACGATTTCTCCCTGTGAATACACTTTTCAATTTCTTTCTTATTATATATGGACTTATTTTTGGCAGTATTCTTATGATTACAGAACCATCTATTATTTGGCTGACTTTCTTTTTTCCTATTTTTTATCGGTTTCTTTCTTATTATTATGTTGAACGTTTTTTCTCTACATAACGCGCAGACTGACCTCTCGGAATACTTAAACATTCCCACTCATTTTCTTTTAACATCTTCCCAATGTAAATAATCTGACCAATATGCAATGCATAATGAGAAATTTGCCTTTCAATTGCTTGCATGACAGTATGTGCTTCACCGCGAATGTATACCGTCTTCAATAAGTGTTCCGGCGTTAAAGTATTCATCGTATTAAAAACATATTTCCATCCTTCTTGCCAAGCTATAAGGGTTTCTTCTTTTGAATGATAGCATCCTTCAAATTCACCATCTCGATTACGATCTGTTTTTTCACCATCAGACGTTAAAAAATCCGTCCATCTAGAACGCATATTACCGTGCAGATGCTTAATAATAATCTCTATACTATTTGTTTCTTCATGAGAAAACCATTGTATTTGTTCATATGATAATTGAGAAAGTGCCCGTTCCCCTTGTTTCTTTGTTGCTTTAAAGTTCGAAATCGCACATTGCAAATATTCTCGTCCGATATCCATATTAGCCCCTACCTTCACCCTAGCTAATTTTTGTTCCATTTGGCAATTCCATATTAGGCTGAAGTAACACAACATCATCAGCTTCAGGAACACCACCAAGCACAAGCACTTCTGATTTGAATCCAGCTACACGCTTTGGTGGAAAGTTTACAACAGCAACGATTTGTTGACCGATTAAATCTTCTGGAATATACCTTTTCGTAATTTGAGCACTTGACTGCTTTATCCCGATTTCTCCAAAATCTATTGCTAGTTTAATCGCTGGTACTCTCGCTTCTTTAAATTCCTCTGCATGTATTACAGTTCCAATTCTCAAATCCAAATTTAAAAAATCTTCAAAATTAGCCATTTATCATTCCCCCCAATTATTACTTAGACAAAATACAAAAATCCCCTTCAAAAAAAGAAAGGTGCCTAAGCACCTTTCTTTTGTAATTCACTTGATTCATTTGATTTATAGAAGAAGAAACCGAGAATCCCGCCAATACATGATGGAATTAACCATCCGATTCCTTCGTTATATAACGGTAACATTTGTAGTACATTAGAAATCGCGTCAATTTTAATTTTCGCACTTTCTAAACCGTTAAAGAAACTAATTAACAATGCACCTAAAATAGCTCCAATATAAATTGTATTACGCTTCCCAATCCACTTATGGAAATACGAAAGTACGATTAATACAATTGCAACTGGATAAATGATCATTAACACAGGTAATGTTACTGCGATTAATTGTGTTAAACCTAGGTTAGATACAATTAAACTAAATACACATACCATTGTTACAATCGTTTTATGCGAAAGTTTTGGGAATAAGTTTGTAAAGAAACCTGCACACGCAGATGTTAACCCAACAGAAGTTGTTAAACAAGCGAGTATAATAACAAGCCCTAATAAAATTTTACCACTCGTCCCATATAGCTCATTTACAACATTCGTTAAAATAAGGCCACCGTTTTCTGAGATACCAAGTGATGTACTTGTTGAACCAAGATAAGCAAGTGATAAATAAATTAACGTTAAACCAAGTACAGCAATAATACCTGATACTACTGTTATTTTTGCAATTTGACTACTCTCTTTTATCCCTTTAGAGCGGATAACTTGTACAACGACAATTCCGAATACAAGCGCGCTAATTGCATCCATCGTTAAATATCCTTGAATAAATCCACCAAAGAAAGCATTTTCTTTGTAAGCAGCTAACGGCGCAGCTGGCTCTCCAATTGGATCAATAATTGCCTTTCCGACAATAACAGCGACAATTAATACTAATAATGGTGTAAGAAACTTTCCGAACCAATCCACTAATTTAGATGGATTTAATGATAAATACCACGTTATTCCGAAGAAAACTATCGTGAAAAGAAATAGCATGTACCACTCTGAAACCATTGCCTCTGATAAAAACGGCTTCATACCCATTTCAAACGAAACAGCTCCAGTACGAGGAATCGCGAAAAATGGTCCAATTGCTAAATAACTAATCAATGGGAAAATAAACGCAAATATAGGGTGGACTCTAGAAGATAGCGCTTTCAAGTCCCCCTCTACAAACGCGACAGCTGTTACAGCTAGTAGGGGTAATCCGACTCCCGTTACAAGGAATCCTATTGTAGCAATCCAAACATTCTCTCCTGCTTGTTGACCTAAAACTGGCGGAAAAATTAAATTTCCTGCTCCTAAAAATAATGCAAATAGCATTAAACCAATTGCTACCGTATCACCTGGCCTTAAACGTCCCTTCATGCTCTTCATTTGCATAGCACTTTTTCATTGTTTATCTCTATATTTTACAATATGCTATGCATCCTCCTCTCTGCTCAAGATGATAAAATATGCCCCTTACAAAGCAGTGTCTTTCTCCATAATTTCTCCATTCCCCTTATTTTTACTCTAATCATTAATACAATTATTATTTTGAATTTTGATTTTTTTGAATTTTCAAATCATTAGAGTGTTATTACGTGGAGTGTAGATGTCAGACCTCTTTGTTTTTATCACACATATAGTAACATATTTAGTTGCAAAATAAAAACATATTTTCAAATTGATTTTTTTGAAAATCGAAATTATCTACATTTTTTATTCTCTTACACAAATATTGTTACAATCTCACCTATTATTCAATTGTTATTTTCAAATAACTTTATACACGTAACATACAAAAGCCATCTAATAATATAATTAGATGGCTTTTGTATGTTACTCTATCGTTTCAACTTCACGTGGATTTTTCATCTCTTCCACATACACAACTCTAAATCCGTGATCTTCTAAATCTTTCAATAATGTCTCTAATTCACCGTCGTTAAACTCTTCTCCTAATGTAAACATAATTCTACGAACTAATAAGGCATCATTATCAAAAGTCATCAAACTTTGAATACCAGTGTATTTCTTTAAAACTGTCGATAATTTTTGGATTGCTCCATTATAGTCTTGCGTTCCAATCATGACAGAGTATTTACTAGAGTGAACGCCCCATGCATCCTCTAATAACTCAAAAACTTTTTTATGCGTTAAAATTCCAAGGAAAACCCCTTTTTCATCAACTACTGATAAATAAGGCAATTTTTTTATTGTAAAAAATACTTTAAAGAAAGATGAATCTTCTCTCACAAATCCTTCTTTATCGTTTAATAATTGTATTACACTCTCATCAAGTGATCCTTTATATTCTAAAATATCTACTTTATATATATTCCCTAAAAATTTCTCTTTTTTTTCATCTAAAACTGGTACACAACGATACCCCGTTTTATTTAAATGCTCTAACGCTTCCCCAATCGTAATCGAACTTGAGCACAGTAAAACTTCCCTTTTCGGCACGTAATTCCCTTTAATCCTCATAAAAAGCCTCCTTATGTTAAAATACTTTCTGTGCCATAACTATATTATATTTTCAGAAAAAAATAAATAATTTATTTTATTTTTCTGAAAATTATTCATTTTCTTGTCATAATTTATTCATGAATCCTTCACTTGTATATTTTTGCTATCAAATCTTCTCTCTGAATTACTAAATGAAAAATATATTGTAACTTCTTTCAAAAAAAGCTAAAATAAGAATAAGAATTTTCTGAATATTCTAAGAGTAGGTGGTTATATGTCCTTATTACGCTCACATATATGTAAATTTATAATTGGTGTTATTTTTATTTTTGCCATAAGTCCTATTCCAGCTCTTTTTATTACACACAATTACTCTTATCAAAATGGATTTATTAGCATTTTTCAAAACTTCGCACAGCTTTCTTCTATATCAATTCCAAAGGTTGATTGGATGCATGAATCTATCTTTTTCTCAGCAAACCAAATGATACATACTTCTAATCATTCAACACCATTATTCCCTTACATATGGGAAATATATTTTATATCGATTGTTCGTTTTACTTTTACCCTTGCGATCGGATTTTTCATAAGTTTGGGTATCGGCCATTTATTTTTCAAAGTACCTAACTCGTTTAAAAAGTTTACTACTGTATTGAAATGGATACCTTACTCTTTTTGCACTGTAGTATTACAATGTTCAGTCTTATTACTACTTCTATACATCGCACAATTTATAAACCTTCCTTACTACTCATCATTTATCATCGTATGTAGTACTTCCATGATTATCGTTATGCAAGCAGTAAAAAAATGGATTCCTTTCTTAAAAAACACAAATGAATATGAAATAAAACATGATTCTTTTCTTGTAGACACATTGTTTTTAGCGCTTACTTCAAATCATAAATCAATTTTAGGTTCCATTATTCTTTCATTCGTTTTTATGGAATGCGTTTTTCATGCAAATGGACTGTTACAATTTATCGTTCAATTTGGCGGAAATTCACCTATAATTGTTACAATCGGCTTATTACTACTCTATATCCCATATAGCATACTTTCTTTCCTTCAAACACTATGGACCACAAACTACTCCAAGCAACAGTCATACACTTTAACGAGAAGTGTTCCAAAACCTTAATTTAAAATAACCCTCTATAATCTAAAAGTAGGGGGTTATTCCTTTTGTATAGCGGACAAAATAACAGCAAATTCAAAAACTATTACAGAAACATACCAATATTTACCCTTTTCCTTTGACTATTCTTTTCATTTGGATTTATTATAAAAGTATAACATAATTGCAGGAGGTGACATCTTTATTCCAGACCTTGGAATGGAGAACACGCTTGGACATATTAAATATTTTTCTCATCTTTGTACTTATTCTTATTTCTGGCTTTTTCGTTGCATCAGAATTCGCTGTTGTAAAAGTACGAAAAAGTCGAATTGACCAACTTGCAAATGAAGGTAATAAACAAGCTTTAGCTGCAAGAAGCGTCCTATCTAATTTAGATGTTTATTTATCAGCTTGTCAGCTCGGAATTACAATCACTTCTTTAGGGCTTGGTTGGCTTGGTGAACCGACTGTGGAACATATACTACGACCGCTCTTTGAAAAAATTAATATTACTGGAACAATGGCTAACACTTTATCTTTTGTTATTGCTTTTAGTGTTATTACATTTTTCCACGTTGTATTAGGTGAATTAGTTCCAAAGTCTTTCGCAATTCAAAAAGCAGAAGCAATCACACTCAAATTTGCAAGACCGCTTATTTTATTTGATAAAATTATGTATCCATTCATTTGGCTACTCAATAGTACAGCTATATTTTTCACAAAACTACTCGGATTAGAACCTGCGAAGGAAAGTGAACTTGCTCATTCTGAAGAGGAATTGCGACTCATTTTAGGTGAAAGTTTTAAAAGCGGTGAAATAAACCAAACCGAATATAAATATGTAAATAACATTTTTGAATTTGATGATCGAGTTGCGAAAGAAATTATGGTTCCTCGTACCGAAATGATTTGCTTGTCTACTGAAAATACGTTAGAAGAAAATATGGATATCGTCGCTACTGAAAAATATACACGCTATCCAATCATTGAAAAAGATAAAGATGATATCATTGGGATGATCAATACGAAAGAAGTATTCCATGATCAAACGAAAGGTATTTATAAACCACTTGAATCTTATATACATCCTGTTCTAACTGTATTTGAAACAGTTCCAATTCGTAAAACGTTAGTCCACCTTCAAAAGAATCGCGTTCAGATGGCAATCGTTATGGATGAATATGGTGGTACTGCCGGACTTTTAACGATGGAAGATATTCTTGAAGAAATCATTGGAGAAATTCAAGATGAATTCGATGCTGATGAATCACCTATGATTGAAAAGCGTACACCTAAGCTTACTGTTTTAGATGGAAAGGTGCTTATTTCTGAAGTAAATGATATGTTTGGCCTACATATTGATGATAGTGATTTAGATACAATCGGAGGATGGCTTCTCTCTCAAGCAGTTGACTTAAATATTGAAGCTGGCTATTCCATTGAATACGCTGGTTTTCAATTTAAAGTATTAGAACTTGATGGACATCAAGTCAAAAAAGTTGCTGTACATAAACTAGATATTAAAAAGGAGCTATAAAGTGACTGTTTTATTAACAATTTGTATCATTGCCTGTTTCGTTGTTTCATTTCTCGCCTTTATTTATCCAATTATCCCTGGCATACTAGCTGTCTGGGCTGGATATTTGATTTACCATTTCGGTATAAATGGAGGCGAATTAACAACTTCTTTTTGGATTATTCAAGTCATTTTCACTCTTTTCATTTTCGTTGCTGATTTTATTGCAAATGGATATTTCTTAAAAAAATACGGTAGTTCTAAATGGGGCGAACGTGTCGGAATGATTTCTATCATTGTGGGCTCGTTCTTCTTCCCACCATTCGGACTTATTATCATACCGTTCTTATCAGTATTTATAACAGAACTAGTACATAAAAAATCGCCAAAAGATGCTTTTCTAGTTGGAGTCGCTACTGTAGTTGGTTTTTTAAGCAGTACAGTAGCGAAAGCAATTCTCCAAATCATTATGATTATCATCTTCTTGTGTTATATCATCTTTTAACCATCCCGACTTCGGGATGGTTTTTTAATATGCAATACCTACTCGACTATTTTCATATATATTTTTCTTACATAGATCCCATGTAAAGTGTGCTGTATCACCCACTGTAATTTTTGATCCACCCTCTGGCAATATATCTTTTTCAGTTCGATATACCTCTGTCGCCTCACCATCTATTAAATGTGTCGGACAAACAACTGTCCAACATAAATTATTACTATTACTTAGTACCTTATATGCAGCCAAATGATCTTCCGCTGCCGTTGTCGTTTTCCGTTTTGATTCCGTTGATTGAAAACGATATAAATTTAGATCTGTTCTTGCTTGTAAAATACCAGCTGTTCCTATTGTTATGATCCTACGAACCCCATCTTCTTCCATTTCCTTTATAATTTGTGGCATACTCTTCGCTAATGTTCCATTTTGATCCGTTCCAAGTGCACTAATTACTATATCACTTCCTTCTATCGCTTTCTTTATATCATTTTCGTTCAATACATTCCCTTCTATCACTCTTAACCTTTCATGTTGTATTTCTATTCTATTTAAATCACGCGCTAATGCAGTCACTTCAGCTGAATCCTTTAATGCTAAATTAATTATGTTTGAACCTACTCGTCCTGTTGCTCCCAATATACATACTTTCATTTGTTTTCCCCCTCTTTCATTCTCTTTCTATTTTTCAATAATCTCAGTCAATTTACAACAAAAAAACTTCCTCATATATAAGAGGAAGCTTTATTATTACTTTATTTCTTTTCTTTAGAATCAGTAGACTTCTCGGTTCCGCTTGTTTCTTTATCCTTTTTGTCCTCTTGTTGTGTTGTTGTGTCGTCTTCTTTCTTCTTGTCCTCACCTTTACTACAACCTACCATTAATAAAGAACTTGCAAGTGCCATAGCAGTTAATGATTTAACCCATTTGTTCATTTGCGTTTCCTCCTTGTGATAGAATATGTACAACCTCATATTACTCTCTATTTTTAAAGGAGAGATTGAAAAACAGTAAATATACGGTAAATTTTTGTAAATTTTCCGATAACAAAACCTAATTTTAATTTATATATTTCATTTCCAATCGATACACAATAAAACTAGTTTTTTCTCTCAATAGACGTAAAAAAACTAAGGCGCATACCATTTCGCCTTAGTTTCTCATGCAAACTTTTCATTTTCATATAGATGTGTAATCTTATATTCCTTCTTCATAACATATTGCCACACACTATAAGCGTAACGGTTCATTTTCAGGAAACAATTTTCCAAAAATGAGCGAAACTCTGGGTTAGCAACTTCCACTGCAACTTGAGCAAACTTTAAAGCTAATCGTTTCAAATGCGCAATATAACTGGTTGCAATATGAATATCCCCTGTATATTTACTAACTGTTTCCTTTCCCATTTCATGCAAATCAAACTCCATTGTTTCACAGGTTATATGCTGCACATTCTCTCCTTCTTGAAAATTTACTTGTTCATTATATGCTTGTAACATATATGGTAAATGGTGCTGTAATAGATTTTTTAATTCTTCGTCTCTGACCTTTCCAGCATACTCTCCAACCTTGTATATTAGCATATAACTATATTTCATTAATTCTTTCATACAGTCCATTAAAGCGCCTCCCTTCTCTTTTTTTTGTCCATATACTATAAATATGATGCTAAAACATTCGCTATTCTCGCTAAAAACCAATCCCATCTACTAATTTTCTCAAAATCTTCTTCAGAAAATCGTTTTGATTTATGAAAGTCTACCTGTAATCGACTCCATACTTCATCAACAACTGTTTTATCATATATGATACAGTTAGACTCACAATTTAAATAAAAACTTCTATTATCAAAATTCGCTGTCCCAATATCAACAATTTCTCCATCAATAATTGTTACTTTCCCATGAAAAAATCCATTTCGATATTGATAAATCTCCGCTCCAGCATGTAACATATCTTTCAAATATGGATAGGCAGCTTGTTTTAACAATATGGCATCACTTTTAAATGGCACGAGAATTTTCACATTAACACCACGATTTAATGCAGCTTTTAACTCTTTCACCATTTCTTTACTTGGTACAAAATATGGTGTAGCGATAATTAAAGACTTTTTAGCCTTTTTTAAAAGTGCCCCATACTTTTCCCATAAGCCTTTTCCATTTGAAAATAAATATTGATATTTCACATTCCCTAATGTAGGTATACTTTCATGTATAGGCATTTTTTCTCCTGTATCTTCTTTCCAATCTTCGGCGAACTTTCTTTCCATATCCGCTGCACCCTCACCATGGATGCGCACGTGATAATCACGCCATGGCCCAAACTTTGGATTTTGTCCAAGGTACTCCTTTCCGATATTAAAACCACCGACGTATGATACCTTTCCATCTATCGTAACAATACGTCTATGATTCCGTTGATGCAAAGAATAGAACACATTTTTCAGTTTCGGTTTTTTACTAAATGTAAACTTCACACCGTTTTCCTTTAATCGGCTAATTACCTTTTTCTTCAGCTTATATCCACCTATCCGATCGACTGACAATTTCACTTCTACTCCGCTAGATGCTTTTTTCTCTAATAACTGTAAAAACTCTTGGCTTATTTCATCTTTTCCTACAATATAAAAATGGATATATATATACTTTTCTGCATCGTTTATATCCTCAAATAATTTTCTATATAACTCTTCACCGTTCGTATATAATTGAAATTCACCTAATCGAACTTGTCCTAATTCATATTCACTAGCCATTTCCTTCCCCATTTCCACATCGATGTTCATCCAAATGAATACACCTATTAAACAAAGGATTATAGCGAAAAAGTGCTTCATGGATAAATTCCTTTCTCCACTTACTGTTATTTCTATATCTTCCCTTTTTTATTACATTATCATTCAAGAAAATATGTCATTGCATGATATATGTCCATATCAAACAATAGCTCATTTGCATATTGTATGTTGTATCTTAAAATAAAAGGAGGAAATAACAATGGGCTTCGCACATGGTAATGGATTTGCGCTATTAGTCGTATTATTTATCCTCTTAATCATCGTCGGTGCTGCTTGCTTCTGCTAAGTAGCTACTGTCATATGATATGTGGATGAAAAAACTATAAAAGCGGACACCTATTTTTAGGTGTCCGCTTTTCATTTTAAAACCATTTCCGCCTACTATAGTAACTTAAATGGCTAAATATTCATCTCAAAAGGTTAACAATGTGGCTACTTTCTTACTCTCTGCCTTACGTATATGACGCTGTTCTGCACGTAACACAGCAATACGATGTAATTCTTTCTCTTCTTCTGTTTCAGGGATAACACGCGGTACAGGAACTGGATTATTTTCCTTACTAAGTGCTACAAAAGTAACGAATGACGTTGCCGCTATACGCTTCTCACCTGAAATTAAATCTTCAGCCACTACCTTCACAAACACTTCCATCGAAGTTCTTCCCGTCCAAATTACGAAAGATTCATAACTAACACAATCTGAAGAACGAACAGGATGTAAGAAATCGACCCAGTCCATAGATGCTGTGACACATTCCTTTCTCGAATGTCTGGATGCTGAAATAGAAGCAACCATATCCATCTCCGCTAATATCTTCCCACCAAATAGCGTGTTATGATCATTTAAATCTGTTGGGAATACTCGGCTCGTTTTGAACACCCTTGACTCATTGGCTGTTTTCCCCTTTACTTCTGTCATTGTTATCACCCCTTTAATGATTTATCCCTAATATTTCAATAATCACTATACTAAATGAACTACACGTTTAATATTAACAACATTCAGAACTTTTAGTCCACAAAAAAGAACCGATTTTATCAATCGGCTCCTCTAAATACATATTGTTCTTTCGGCTGTTCAACTTTATTCCATTTTGTTACTTCTAATACAGGAATATTCGCATGAAACGGCTGATAAAACTCAGTAGTTATCTCTCCTTCTACTTGAATCCAGTCATCATTATTCCACTCTACGCCTTCTGGCTTTTTCACTAACATACCATACACACCAGAATCTGCTACGCAATGTATAATACCGAAACGGAATAAGAAGTATTGTTCTTTTTTAGAAGAATCATCCCTAAAAACAAACCCTTTAAAAGATAATTTTTTCCCAGTAAACTCGCCAGGATAATTATAAATTGTTTCCATACCCTTTAGGAAGTCTTCATCTTTCAAATTAATATTGTCTTTCGTAACAAACTCTTTCTTCCCTTTTTCCATTACACCACGGTATCCTTCTTTCCCGTAATAAATGCTCGTATCAGGTCTTAGAAATTGTCTTGTCATAAATGGATCCTTACTTTCTGCTTGTGCAACAGGAAAGTGAAATCCTTTCGCTTTAACAATATCCGAATCTAACGTCGCAATTGGGAAAAATAACCCTGAGATAATTGGAAAACAAAACAAGGAGTACGAAAATGCTTTTTTCCACCATGTATTCTCATCTTTTGAATGATCATGCCCGCAATGGCTATGGTCACAACTGCAATCATTTTTCTCTTTTTCCTTTTGGTGCTCTTTTTGGAAAACGACGATAATTTGTATAATCGTTAAGAAACCTAAAATAATTGCTGCTGTTGTTGATAAATAGGCATACTTCATATTGATATACTTCGTAATGTTACCGGAAATATGAAGCTGCGCAATTAATATTGTAAAACCTAATAATATATATGCTCGAAACATAACCTACCACCCCATCGCATAAATGAGTAGTGAGCTTGCATAAACAACAAGAGTAACTGTAACTATAACAACAATTACAAATTTAGTTTTAAATGTCGCAAGCATCATAAACATATTTTTAATATCCACCATCGGTCCATAAACGAGGAACGCGACAAGTGAAGCTGTTGAAAACGTACTTTGGAACGAAGAAGCGATAAATGCATCTGCCTCTGAACAAAGTGATAATATATAAGCAAGTCCCATCATAACAGCTGATGAAGAAAACGGACCTTGTCCAATAGCAAGAAGTGTTGAAGTTTGTACAAACGTTTGTACCGCTGCTGCAATTAATGCACCTAGTACTAAATATTTTCCCATTGAGAAGAATTCCTCAACAGCGTGTGTACATACATCCCACATTTTTTTACGCAGTGGACGCTTATTATTCACTTCTGGGAAGTGATCATCTCTTAATTGATGTTCTTTAAACATAAAGGATAATATAATTCCAACGATAATGGCTACGATAATCGCTACAATAGAACGATACCATACCATGTGCATACTACTCCCAAAGGCAACGTATGTTGCAAATAAAACAACTGGATTAATAATTGGACCAGTTAACATAAATGCAATCCCTGCGTATGGTGGAACGCCTTTTCCGATTAATCGTCTTACAATCGGAACAATTCCACATTCACAACCCGGAAACAACATACCTAAAAAAGTAGCTAATAAAACAGACAGAAATCGGTTCTTCGGCATCCATTTTGCCACCATATCTTCTGTCACGAACATTTGAATGAATCCTGAAATAAATACACCAATGAGCACGAAAGGAAGTGCTTCGATCAATATGGAGATAAAAATTGTATTCATTTGCAGGAATGCTTTCGGTAATTGAAACAATTCCATGATGTATTTCCTCCAACTTTTCATTAACAATATGTAATTTTAACCCCATTTCATTAATTGAACAAGGTTTATATGGCATACATACCCTTTATATACATTACATTGTACAAGTTATATTCTATTCAAAATTTGAGATTTCATAGCAAAAAAGCTGCTCTAGCGTAGTTATATAACTATGCTAGAGCAGCTTTCTTATCGTTAAAAGTAACGTTTCTTCCAAAAAACAAAAGCTAACGTGAAAGATAGTGTTACACATATGATGAGTACAATTACAAAACCGTGGGCTTCCCCTTCAAACGGAACCTTTACGTTCATTCCAAAGAAACTAGAAACCATCGTCGGTAAAGATAAAATGATCGTAATTGACGTTAACAGTTTCATAACACTATTTAAATTATTTGATATAACGGAGCTAAAAGTATTCATCATTCCACTTAAAATGTGACTATATATTTCCGCCATTTCAATAGCCTGTTTATTTTCAATTAATACATCTTCTAATAAATCTTGATCGTCTTCATACATTTTTAAAAATGTACTATTACGCATTAACTTTTGAATTACAATTTTATTAGCCTTTAATGACGTTGTAAAGTATACTAAACTTTTCTCAAGGCCTAACAATGTGAAAATCTCTTTATTTTTCATTGACTGATTTAATTGATGCTCTAAATCAATTGTTTTTCGATTTATTTGCTTTAAGTATCTTAAATAATAAGTAGAAATCGTATATAAGAGCTGAAGTGCAAAGCGCGTCTTCTTAAACGTATAAAATTCTTTAATACGTTGATTAATAAAACGTTCAAAAATTGGATTCTCTTCTAAGCAGATTGTAACAAAACAATCCGGCATCACAATCATACCTATTGGAATCGTGTCATAAATCGAATTTCCTTCTTCATCATGTCTAACTGTCGGAATATCCACGATAATTAAAGTATTATTGTCTTCCTTTTCAATACGAGAGCGTTCTTCATCATCCAAAGGGTCTTTAATGAAATCTAAGTCTACATTTAAAGTTTGTACTAGATATTGAATTTCTTCTTCTGTTGGATGAAGTACATTAATCCAGCACCCCTTTTGCATTTCCTCAATCTCTTGTAGTTTTCCGTTTCGGTCTGTTAAATATATATTTAACATACTATCACCCCGATTCTTTTTACATGTAGGAATCTACCTCTCTTAAATCACAGTTTTTAAACCGCCATTCTCAGCATATGAAACATACGTTTAAATTTCAATAGAAAAATTATTTTGAAAACGTTTTTATAAGAAAAATATTATAAAGTGAAACTTTAATCAGTGGGGGCTTCATCCTCCCTAATTATTAGCCCTTACAAATCGGGCTTTTACGGGTTATCCGCCCCCAACCAAACTTCTTTTCTTTCGTTGAATTGTGCGGTGAGGGTCTCACTGCCCGTTAAAGCGGGATAAACATAGAAAAAGACAGAGTGCTCTCTGCCTTAAAAGCTTATGTTGCCTTTATAACATATTTAGAAAGCATCCACAAGTTAAACCCGACTGAAATCGTATAGCCCGCGTATGTTGAAATGATAAAACTTACATAATCGAAATACGGAAGCAATACAATATTTAAAACTATCTTCACAATAATTCCAATCACTAGTCCTAGCACCGTCTTCTGCTGTTGATTGATTCCTTGTAGCATAGCAGCCGTTACTGTAAAAAGAGAAAATAGTATGCAAGCAGGAGCATAATACTGTAAAATGATTCTCCCCATCTCTGGATCATTTCCAGCACCGAATAAAAGAGTATATACAGGTTTGGCTAACACCATCATTCCAATTGCCGCCGGTACCGTAATTGCTACTACTAATACATTTGTTCTCGTAAAATGTTTGTACAATAGCTTCGTATTTCCTGCTGTGTAAGCTTTCGTCATCTCTGGTACGAGAGACATACTAAAAGCTGTTGCAACGGATACCGGGATAAGCACAACCATTTGAACAAGACCAATTATCGCATTAATTTTTTCCGCTTCTCCTTGCATATACCCTATTTGTATAAGTAGTTTATTAATTGTAAATGTATCAATCGTCTGATACAACGGAATTGCTAAGCCCACCACAACAAAAGGCATAGAATATGTAAAGAGCTCCTTATACAATGAGAAAAAAGATTTCGTTGTTTGTGGTATACTTTCCATCTCTTTTTTCTTTAAGTGCCTTCTCCTTCTTATATAATACGCACTTAAAACAGTTAATCCACCTACAGCTCCCATAAATGCACCGAACGTTGAAATACCAACCGCTAGCGAAACAGAAGCTTTTAAAACATATAAAACGACAAAGCTTCCTATTAAAATGGTTAAAACCCGAAAAAATTGCTCTACAACTACACTTAATGCAGAAGGCCCCATCGATTGGAATCCTTGAAAGAAGCCCCTTAATAAACTCATTACTGGCACAAGTATTAACGCAAAACTTACAATTCGAATATTAGTAGTAACCGCTCCTACACTATTCCCCGTTTGATCATTCCCATCGATGACAAGTTTAGCTAAATGCGGAGCTAGCATATATAACGTAAAACACGAAATGACTCCCATTATAAACATAAACACGATTCCACTTTTCAACACTCTCTTAACCGTATGATAATCATTCAGTTGATCATATTTTGATACCATCTTTGAAACAGCTAGCGGTAATCCCATTGTTGCTATACTGAGCATGATGGTATAAGGACGATATGCATATGTGTATAGAACGTAACCACTCGTACCGACCATCGCTGTAAATGGTATAACATATATAAACCCTAACATTTTTGATATCATCGTTGCCATCGTTAAAAATATCGTTCCACGTATAAACGGTGACCCTTTCATCACATTCCTCCGCTACGCTTTATTATTACACATTATGGACAACTCCTTTTCTTTAGAACCGAAACAAACAAAAAAAGCCAATGAAAAATCATTGACTTTAACGCGCTGCTTTTTTCTTTTTGAAATACTTTAAACCAAAGTATAGAGCAATAAAAAGAACAGCTCCTATAATTATGTAATGTGTGTAATCAGATGCATACTCTTTAATTTGTCGCCAATTCCCACCAAGTTTTTCACCTAAGTATATAAATAGAATTGACCATGGAATGATCGCTACAACCGTATAAAGTGTAAATAGTTTTAATGGCATCTTAGCTAGCCCTGCTGGAATAGAGATCGCATGACGTACTACTGGGATAAAGCGCGCAGAAAATATTACGCCTGCTCCATAACGCTTAAACCAACCTTCCGCTATGTCTAAATGATGTTTATTAATAAGTAGATATTTCCCATATTTCTCTACAACCGGACGCCCTCCGTAGTATCCAAGCCAGTATAAAAAGATTTGCGCTAAAGTACCACCAATCGTTCCGGCGATAACTGCACCCACAAAACTAATTTTACCATTCGCTACTAAAAAGCCAGCATACGAAAGTACAATTTCACTCGGGATTACTTCAATCATTAAAGCAAGAGCTACTCCAAAGTAACCTAAGCTTGCAAAAAATTGCAATAACTGATCTATTATGTTTGCTAACATGTTCTTTTTTATCTCCTTTTTTCTTCACATACCATCCCATTATTACATAAAGGCTGCAATCTGCCAATATCTTCATTTTAACAATATGTACAATTCAAGCAGGATTAATCTATTAATTTCTCTTTCTGCGGGTCCTTCATGTAGGCAAACATCTCTTTAATTTGGTCTTCTGTATTTCTAGCAATTGATAAATTAGGCAATTCATTTTCACCAAAAAACTCCACCTCTTCTGTTTCAATACTAGTTTTCTTTTCTCCACCAATAATCTCGCATCCAATGAAAATCTTATATACATGCGTCGCCGATGGAGAGGGTTGATGTTTTTCTTTATCAAATATAGCTAGTAACTTAAAATGATCTACCTCATAACCAGTCTCTTCGAAAACCTCTTTTGCTGCAACTTCGGTTGGCGTATAACCGACATCAGCCCATCCACCTGGCAATGCCCATTTCCCATCGCTTTTTTCTTTCACAAATAATAACTTTTCATTTTGAAAAACAACCGCTCTTATATCAACTTTAGGTGTTTGATAGCCTGTCTCACGTGCAAATAATTTCTCTACGACTTCCCAATCTGTTTTCGTGTAATGTGACATCATTGAAATAGAAATATCTCGTAATTGCTGGAAACGCTCAATATCATACACATCCTTAGAATACGTTAAACCCGCTTGAGCTATAGATTGTATTTGTTTTACCCAATCAATCCATTTAATCGTCATATATCCGCATCCCCATTCTCTATCAAATATATTACTTCATTTTTATTGATACATCTTTATTATACAAAAAAAAGAGATTGATAACGTTTCAATCTCTTTCAAAATTAATCTAATTCATGTAAGTGGTCTTGTATATACTTTCTTCTTTTATTTATATATTCATAAATCATATCAGCCTCTTGATCAAATGTTTCTAATTTTTCTTTCATGTATGGATCTTGTAGTAAATATGGGCGAATCAATTCACACAACCCTTCTACTTTCGGCCTCATAAACGAAACTGTGAATTGATTTTCTAATATTTCTTCCAAAATACTTCGATACTGCTTTCTAAATACAGGTATGTCTAGCAATCTTGCACTTAACGTATTATACCCTTGAATGCGAATATATTCATGATTAAGTGGTCTCCCTTGTACATCTCGCCCCCAAGTCGCATCATAATCCCACGGTATAACTTCAAATAAATTTGTTTCATCGTTATGATATAGTGCATAGTTATGAACGAAACCATCAAAGTTTTGCGTAAAAATAACTCCTGCTAACCATCGTAAATATTTATCTACATGTAGAAACTTCCCAATTTCTTTTTCATAGGCTTCCCTCGTCAAAGTATTCGCTTGAAATACAAATTCACTCAGTTGTTCTTCACTATTTTTATTCGAATATTTAAATTCATAACCCGCAAAGAGCTCTGTCTTAACATCTTTATCTCGTTCACTCATTAATGAAAAATTCGCATCATCATCTATCGCATAATAAATAGAACCACTCGGTAATCCTCTATTTTTCAAAAAATTTTCATCAACCGATTCTAACTGTAAATACACACCTTGAATTTGACCATTAATTTTTATAAATACATGTTGTGATTTTGGCGAAAGTACACCAATATCATGAAAAAAATCTAAAGATAATTTATTTCGTATGAGAGACGGATCCATAAACTCCGAATTCAAATGAAACTCTTTCGCACCTTGAAATTTTTTAGGCTTATAAAACATAACATGATAAGACTTTTTCTCAAATTCGCGAATATGAGCTCCTCGGTATACGATATCAATATCATACTTCTTTTTTCCATAAGTTAATTTTGCTGGCACTGGACTATCTGACCAAATGTCCTTTTTCAATTCCACTAAGTACATTGGATGAACAAAAAAATCATATGAAGGCAGCATGTTTTCTCATCCCTTCTCAGTTCTCTTCATTCAATGTATGCGCCTTGTCTTGTCCATACATCCGCAATCATCTATTTATATAAAATTACACTCTTGTCCTGTTCAGAAAGATGCCTACATACATATCATGTTAAGGAAAAAGAATACCTTTTCACTTTAATACATGATAAGGAGGATTTCTATGAAACGTGATATTAGAAAAGCTGTTGAAGAAATCAAAAGTGCTGGGATGGAGGATTTCTTACACCAAGATCCAAGTACTTTTGAATGCGATGATGATAAATTCACTCATCATCATTGTACAACTGGATGTAAATGTACAACTGGGGGTAAATGTCCAAGAACAAGATGTACTCGCGTGAAACATTGTACGTTCGTTACAAAATGTACGCACGTAAAAAAATGGACATTTGTTACGAAATGTACACGTGTACGTGTTCAAAAATGGACGTTCGTTACGAAAGTAACGCGTAGAAAAGAATGCGTATTAGTTACAAAACGTACTCGCAGAAAACATTGTACATTCATTACAAAATGCATACGCTTTGAAAAGAAATTTTTCTGGACAAAACGAAGTTTCTGTAAAAAATGCGAATTCTTCCCTAACAGACACGGTCACTCTTGCGATGATTCATGTGATCATGGTAAAGACTGTCACGATAGCGGACACAAATGGAATGATTGCAAAGGCGGACATAAATTCCCATCTTGCAAAAATAAGAAATTCGATCACTTCTGGTATAAAAAACGTAACTGCTAGTTTTTATACCACCCAAAAAAGGCCGTTTTGCGGCCTTTTTTACATTTATTGAAAGTGACTTATATCTGCAAATTGTTTCACTTTACCAATACCCTCTTCAAATTCTATTATGCTCAAACTGGCACTATGCATAAATGGATCATCCCACACATTTTCTATTTCAATTCCCGCGAAATGCCCTACAAGTAATTTTGCTGCTGCCGCATGAGAAACAATCAATATGTTTTGTCCTTTATGCTTCTCTAAAAGAAGCTGCATCCCTTCAATTACTCTTTCATAAACGGCCTCAAAATTTTCGCCTGATGTTGACTGAAAAAGATGTGGCTCATTCCAAAACAGATGCACTTCTTCTGGAAATTGGTTTTCTATATCCGCGATTGTTTGTCCTTCCCATATACCCATGTTGATTTCATAGAAATGCTCATCCGCTATAATGGGTATATCACGTTCCCCCTTTATTAACTCTGCCGTATGAAGTGTTCTTTCGCTCGGACTACTATAGATCGCATGGATTGGTAAATCTTTCATTCGATTCCCTAATTGTTTCGCCTGAACTATACCATTTTCAGTTAAAGCAGAATTTTTCCGTCCCTGCATTCGCTTCGCTACATTCCACTCTGTTTCACCATGCCTTGTTACATATATAGTTGTTTTCATTTCTTACTCCCCCTCACCATGTTGGTCGTAATTCCCACGGTTCAACTCTCCCTACAATCCACTCCGCTCGTTTACTTTCAATCCCTTTTATAACTCCATCAGCTATCTCTTCATGAGTAAGCCATCTTCCATATGTATCTTCTAAAATAAAACCTAAAATAATTCTATGATAAATCCATCGCGTACTCCCTATTTTTTGTGCAGGCATACGTGATGCTTTACTACCTAAAATATGAAATAAACTATATGTTTTAGACGACAAATCTAGTTCTTTACAAATATTTGATAGTACATGCTTTGCACTTGTGTGTACCCATGCAACAACTAATGTGATTGGGCCATTTTTCTCAATTGTACTTTTAATAGCTAGCTTTACATCTTCATCATTATGATAATCTAACGAAAGGCATGTAATATTTTCTGGTGCAGAACTCATTCGCTTAACATTTTCTAATTTCACTTCATCTCGCCCGATAATAGAAACATAAAATCCTTTCTCACAAAACCACATAGAAACTTTCTTTAGCATTCCTGTTCCACCAATTACAAGTGCATGCAAATGCTATCCCTCCCTAATAAAATGTCATATGAGGTTTCTCATCTCTATAATAATTTAAACGGTCTTGCAGTGTCCCTGAGTGAAACTCAAATTTATGACCGTCAGGATCAACAAAGTATATAGATTCGCAATCTCTTACATCACGTTCTCTTCCTTGTAAAATATGAACATCATTTTCTTCTAATCGCTGTATTAGACATTTAAAGTCTTCTTGTTCAACAGAAAATGCAATGTGCGTATAAGATTGATGAATCTCATTTCTCGAAATATGCGTCTCTTCATTAAGCGCTATCCATACTCCACATATGTTAAAATAAGCCAATTTTCTTCCTTTAACTAATAATTCTCCTTCTAATACTTTTTCATAAAACATAATAGAGTTTTCTAAATTAGATACCGAAAAACAAATATGATTGATTCCCCTTAACAACTATAATTCCTCCTTATACAAATAAAAGATGAGCGAAAATTCACTCACCTTTCATTATACTATTTTTTTGTAATATATGCCCATTTATAACTGAAGTCCCCGCCAAACGTATGGTTAGCAATGCCTTTTACAAACGGCTTCTCTAAATAAGCTGTACTTTGTTGGTACGTAGGAGAAATTGCTGCGTCTTGACCAATTAAGATTTTTTCAGCTTCCGCAAGTGCATTCCAGCGTGCTTTATCATCTTTTAATAGCTCTCCTTTTGATTTCGCTACTAAATCATCATACTTCGGATTAGAATAATCCATTTCATTAAATGAGCTTCCAGTAACAAACATATCAATATAAGTCATTGGATCCGGATAATCAGGGCTCCATGCAGATAATGAGAATTCGTATTGGAATTTCTTTTCTAAATCTAGCTTCTGCTTGTATGGTTGCTGTTTCAAATTTACTTTAATACCAGGCAAGTTCTTCTCTAGTTCTTCCTTAATAAAGTCGCCTACTTTTTTCCGGCTACCGTTATCATCGTTTAGTAATTCAACCGTAATTGTATCTTGACCAAGCTCTTTCTTCGCTTCTTCCCATAATTTTTTTGCTTTCTCTGCATTATCTTTACTATCACGGAAGTTTTTATTTACAGAGCGGAAATCTTTTCCATCCGGACCTGTCGTGAATTTTTCAGGTACTAAGAAATATGCTGGCAATGAACCGTCATTTAAAATGACATCAGCAATTCCTTTTTTATCGTATGCTAAATCAATCGCTTCACGTACTTTTTGGTTTTTAAATGTTGCATTTTTTTGGTTAAAACGCAAGAAATATATGCGTGGATCTAACTTCGTTTTAAATTCATCTGGCTTATTCTTTTTATATTTATCAACAAATTCAGAAGTTAAAATAACTCGATCTGCTTGATCACTATCATATAAATTTACTCCCGTGCTTGTTTCCTTCACAATACTTACATTAATTTCGTCTAATTTTACAGTATCTTTATCCCAATAATTAGGATTTTTCTTCAACTGATAATTTTGTTCATGTTTCCATTGACTCATTGTAAATGGTCCATTATATACTAATTTATCTGCTTCTAATCCGTATTTATCTCCTTGCTCTTTCACATATTTTTCATTTAATGGGAAAAATGTAGGGAACGACGTAAGCTCAAGAAAATAAGGTGCTGGTTGCTCTAATTCTACTACCAACGTTTTATCATCCTTCGCTTTAACACCCAATTGATCTGCTGGTAATTCACCTTTATTTACTTTCTGTGCATTTTTCACATCAAATAAAATGAATGCATATTCTGCCGCTAATGCTTTATCTAATGTACGTTGCCATGCATATACAAAATCTTGTGCTCGAACTGGATCACCATTTGACCATTTCGCATCACGTAATTCAAATGTATATGTCTTTTTATCTTCACTAATCTTCACATCTTTTGCCATACCTGGTGTTGGTTTATTATCTTTATCTAGACGATATAAACCTTCCATTGCATTTACAAATACACGGAAAGATACAGAATCCGTTGATTTAGATGTATCCATTGAAGGAATTTCAGCTGTTTCTAGCAAATTTAAAACTTGTTTATCGGCCATTCCCTTATTCGATTCTTTCTTCGTTGTCGAAGCCTTCTCACCATTCCCACATCCTGCAACCAATACACTTGTCGTTAACGCAAGTGCAGCAATTGTTGTTGTCTTTCTCTTCATTCTTCCTTCCCCCAATCTATATGTATAAGTTAAATCCTATATAATATATTTCATTATACAAAAGATTCTGATTATTTTAAATATTTATTTTAACAAACATAGAAAAAAGCGATCGGAAATTTCTTTCCAGCCGCTTTCTTGAATAGCATTTACTTGTAATCCATCCTCTATATCAAATGGATTTTGAACTTTAAATATTTCTTCCATCAGCTTTAAAAACTCTTCTTCAGTTTTAGATTCACCATTAACCATAAGTGAGTATGGTTCCACTTCACCTAATTTATAATCGACAACAAATTGAATCTTCACCTTTTGTCTTGGCGTTCCGGTGTTATATCCTTGGAATTCTACTAATTCTAACCCTTCCGTTCCACGATAATATATCCAACCTGAATTTTGAAAATAATTTTCGAAAGATTCACCTATTGAAAAGAAAGGATATTCATAAAGCGAGCTTGTACGAACCTTTTGAATAACGTCTCGATCAGTCGGAAAAAAGAAATGACTAAAAAATATGCTAGCAACTGCTAAAATAGTAACAATTGTCGCTCCCATTTTGCTCGTTCCGCCGCTATCATTGATTAGATAGTTTTCAACTGATTTATCTTTTATTTCTCTTGCTTTTATTCGGTATATACGTCTTTCCGCAAATTGATAGTATAATCCATTTGCAAAAATCCCCATTCCAAACAGAATAAAAATGAGTAATAAAAACGTAAGAGGCACCATATTAATGATTGGCAACGCTACATTAAATCCCATATAATACGAAAATGCATCACACGCTACTAATAACAACATAAATAAAGCAGCTGGTACATAATACTTACGATATCCTAGCCAGCCTATATTGAAAATAGCAGCCCAACCATTCCAGCTCCACCTAGCAATCCGCTTATTCTCAAGATCCCATTTCCTTTTGTAATACGGATATTGTCTCCCTACATATACTTCCAGTTCTTTATCTATTAACGAGCTACCTTCCTCTTGTTCATTATCCAAGTTTCGCTGACAACTTGCACAATTTAACTGTTCCTCCTCGCAAGGTTGCCCACAATTTATACATTTCAAAACAATCCCTCTTCCCATCCATACGTCATTTCAAAATACCTTCGTGTTTTAATAACCACTCTTTCCTCCATAAACCACCAGCATATCCAACAAGCTTTCCACTCTTTCCTATTACACGGTGACATGGAACAATTATTGAAATTGGATTCCGACTATTTGCCCCTCCTATTGCCCGTACAGCTTTTATATTTCCAACTTTCTCTGCAATATCTAAATATGAAGCACTTACGCCGTATGGAATAGTATAAAGTGCATCCCATACATTTTTTTGAAATGCTGTTCCCTCCGCAGACAGCGGGACCGTAAACTCTTTTCTTTTCCCTTTAAAATATTCATCTAACTCATTTATACATTGTTCTATCATTTCATTTTTATTTTCTTCTTGTCGTTCATCAACAAATATAACAGACGTAATTCCTTCTTGATTCGCTGTAATTTCAAGCAAACCTAATTCGCTTTCATAATAAGCCTGGTACATATGCCATCCTCCAATTCAGTTCATATTAGTCATTGTAACACGAATATACAAAATTTTTCGTATAAGCGTTTTATTAGAGAAACAAAAAAGAGAATGGTAAAATATAAGAAAATTCAATCAAGGAGGCTATTTGATGAATTCCAAGCTTTTTTCACCTTATACAATTAAGAACGTTACACTAAAAAATCGTATCGTTATGTCGCCTATGTGTATGTATTCCTCGGGGAATGAGGATGGCAGCGTTACGAATTTTCATCTCATTCATTATGGAACTCGCGCTGCTGGCCAAGTAGGTTTAGTTATGGTTGAAGCAACTGCGGTGTTAGCTGAAGGACGAATTTCTAACAAAGACTTAGGTATTTGGGATGACAACCTAATTGAAGGCTTACATAAAACGACTACTTTTATACATGATAACGGCGCAAAAGCTGCCATTCAACTCGCTCACGCCGGAAGAAAAGCAGAATTAGAAACAGATGCGTTAGCTCCTTCAGCCATTCCATTTAATGAAACAATGAAAATGCCAATAGAAATGAGCAAACACCAAATTAAAAATACTGTATTAGCTTTTCAGCAAGCTGCAGTACGATCAAAACAAGCTGGATTTGATGTTATTGAAATACATGGCGCTCACGGTTACCTTATCAATGAATTCCTATCACCACTTACTAATAAACGGACGGATGAATACGGCGGCTCACCTGAAAACTGCTATCGTTTCTTACGCGAAATCATTGACTCGATAAATGAAGTTTGGAACGGACCGTTATTTGTCCGTATTTCAGCAAATGATTATCATCCTGAAGGGTTAACAGTTCAAGATTATGTTCAGTATACAAAATGGATGAAAGAACAAGGAGTAGATTTAATCGATTGTAGCTCTGGAGCTGTTGTCCCTGCAAGCATCGATGTTTATCCTGGGTATCAAGTACAATATGCTAAACATATTAAAGAGCATGCTAACATTGCAACTGGTGCAGTTGGATTGATTACGACCGGAGTACAAGCAGAGCAAATTTTAAACAATAACGAAGCAGATTTAATTTTTATCGGACGTGAGTTACTTCGCAATCCTTACTTTCCACGAATAGCCGCCAATGAACTTGGCTTTGAGTTAGAAGAACCGTATCAATATGAGCGAGCGCCAGGGAAAATTCATACGAATAAATAAAACCGAGAAGTCATTCTTCTCGGTTTTATTTATTCTATCGTTGTAATTTCATTTGAATTATAAGTATGGATACCCGATTCTTCTCGCAGCGCGGTTATATACATCCCTTTCGCCACATCTTTAGCTGAAATTGGTTTATACTTTTTGAAAGCCCCTTTAAAGATAAAAGGAATAATACGAGATAACTTTTCAGCCATTTGTTCGCCGAAACGAAATTCTTGTCGATTTCCTACTAATAATGATGGTCTAAAAATGTGAATACCACCGATCACTAACTTTTGCAATTCTTCTTCCATTTTCCCTTTCACTTGTGAATAAAAGAAAAATGATTTAGGATTCGCTCCCATAGAAGACACGACAAGAAAATTTTGTACCCCTTGTTTTTCAGCTAAACAAGCAGCTCGTAACGTATATTCATAATCTACTTTTTTAAAATTTGCTTTTGTTTTTGCTTTTTTTATTGTTGTTCCTAAGCAACTAAAAACATCATCCACAGCAAAGAACTCTTTATATTCCTCTAATACCAAAAAATCAACTTGTTTCTGCTGTAACTTCTCATGTTGCAATTGCATTGGCTCTCTTACAAAAATAGTAACCGAATCGTAGTAATCTGATTCAAGTAATAGACGCGTTATCTCTTGTCCAACTAAACCACTTGCACCAAGTATTAACGCTGTTCGCTTATTCATATATACATATACCTCTTATTTTACTTTTCTCTCCTTCAGTAAAATACAACCTTTAGGAGTTTCCTGCTCTTATTTTACCACAAGTAAAACACTATGCGTACGCATAGTGTTTTACTCACTCTTTTTTCTCATCTCTCTCTTGTAATTTCGTTATTGTTGTAGCGTCCCCTAAATTACTTATTAATCTTCTTAAAAAAATTAATACGAAAGATAATGGCAATACTACCGCTAATATTAATAAAATAGCTTCCATTAAGTAACCCAAGCGCTCATCCCCCTCTTTACCTCCTTTTCAATATATGAAAACAGCGTTGTCACATATGCATGCATTTGCAAAAATAATACACCTATATTTGACAAATTTATAACAAAAACAAATCGGAATGATTATTATTTATTGCAACTTTATTAAAGATGTATTATACTAAGTTCGCAAACTAAAACGTAATTATTCCGTTTTGTATTAAAATGATATTTTTCTTCTATAATTGGGGAAAATATATCCGTAAAAAAGAAAAGAGGAGAACTTCATGCCTAAAAGATTGACTATATTTTCATTCTTACTTATTTTTACCTTAATTTTCGCTGGCTGCTCAAATAAAAAAGAAAGTAATGCCAAGAAAGATGGAAAGCTAACAGTTTATACAACGATTTTCCCACTTGCTGATTTCGCAAAGAAAATTGGTGGCGACTATGTAAATGTTGAAGCAATTTACCCACCTGGTGCAGATTCACATACATTTGAACCAAGTCAAAAACAAACAGTACAAGTTGCAAAAGCCGATTTATTTGTTTATAACGGCGCTGAATTAGAACCATTTGCTGAAAAAATGGAAAAAACATTACAAAAAGAAAATGTTAAAATTGTAAATGCATCTAAAGGTATTGAGCTTCGTGCTTCTACTGAAGAAGAGCATCATGACCATGGAGATGGCCATAAAGAAGATGAACATCATCACGATAAAGACCCACATGTTTGGTTAGATCCTACTCTAGCAATGAAACAAGCAGAAAAAATTAAAAATGCACTTGTAGAATTACAACCTGAACATAAAAAAGAATTCGAAAAAAACTTTGCAGCACTTCAAACTAAATTTACTGATTTAGACGATGGATTTAAGGCAGCTGTAGCGAACGCAAAAACGAAAGAAATTTTAGTTTCTCATGCTGCCTATGGTTACTGGGAACAACGATACGGCCTAAAACAAATTCCTATCGCTGGAATTTCAGCTTCTGATGAACCATCTCAAAAGCAGCTTGCTGACATTACAAAAACAGTAAAAGAACATAATCTAAAATATATTTTATTCGAAACGTTCTCTACTCCAAAAGTAGCATCCGTAATTCAAAAAGAAACTGGTACAAAAGTTTTACGCTTAAATCACTTAGCTACTATTTCTGAAGATGATGCAAAAAATAATAAAGATTACTTCACTTTAATGGAAGAAAACGTAAATACATTGAAAGAAGCAACAAACTAATCCATTATATTTTCTAGGCAGCTGAATCTGTTATTCAGCTGCCTTTTTATGTATTTATCCTTGACTTGGCCAAAATAACAAGTAAAATTATCCATATTAGCTTGAAAGCTATATTAATTTAGAAGGTGAGTTGGAATTATGAATCTTCACATTTGTGAAGTAACAGCAAAAAATTGGCGTTCAGTAGTTGCTTTAGACGTCACAAAAGATCAGCAACAATTTATTGAAAGTAACGCGTTTTCTTTAGCAGAATCATTATATGAAGGAAACGGAACGTCAGTAGGTTTATATGATGGCGAAACACTTGTAGGATACGCAATGTATGGATGGTATTCAGTAAAACATAAAAGTGTATGGCTCGATCGCTTTATGATTGACCAACAATATCAAGGAAAAGGATACGCAAAACGTTTCCTTCGCTTACTTATTCAATTCTTACAAGAAAAATTTGAATGTAAAATAATTTACTTAAGTTTACATCCAGACAACAAACTTGCAATGGGACTGTATGAATCATTTGGTTTCCGCTTAAATGGGGATATTGATGATGAAGGTCCAGTTGTAGGTGTTGTAATGGAGTTACTAATAGACGAAAATACAAGCCTGTGAAAACAGGCTTTTTATTATACAGTCATCAATTTTTAGTTTCTTTCCCTTATTTAATTCTGTTTTGCAATCTAATAGAATACTCATAAAAAATAAGCCTACAATTTACGCAGACTTATTTCACACACTCCTCGAAATGTTCTTGGAACCACTCTTTATTAATATCTCTTCCGATAAAAACTACTTCACTTACTCGCTCTTCGCCCTCTTGCCACTCTCTATCGTACGAAGCAGCAAATAACGTATGTACACCTTGGAAAACGATACGTTTATCTACTCCGTCTATCGATAAAATTCCTTTGTAACGATATAAATATTCCCCTAGCTCTTGCACGACAGCTGACATCCACTCATTAAGCTTTTGTAAATCCAGCGGACGTTCTTCACGTAATACAAATGATTTCACACCTTCTAAGTGGTTATGTTCTTTATGAGGGTAAATTTGCAACGTATCTTTCGTTTTAAACGTTTGGATTTGTAATAAAGATGGTATATCTACCTCACAGTTAGTCGCCTCAATTAACTTTGCAGTCGGGTTAATTCCTTGAATTTCATGCAAGAGATTTTCTTTCTCATTCTCTTCAATTAAATCTAATTTATTTACTAAAACAACATCAGCAAACGCAATTTGCTCTTTTGCTTCTAATCCTTTTTCAAAATGTTTATGTATATGATAACTATCTACCACCGTTACAACACCGTTAATTTGGTAAGCAGATTGGATGACTGGATCTAAAAAGAATGTTTGAATAATCGGGCCTGGATTTGCAAGGCCAGTCGTTTCAATTACTAAACCATCAAAATCCATTTTCCCTTCTGCTTTTACGTCCAATAACTGTTTTAAAGCAACAAGTAAGTCTTCACGTACAGTACAGCATAAACAGCCATTTGTCATTTCCATAATTTCTTCTTCCACATTCATAATCAACTGATTATCAATGCCAATTTGCCCTATTTCATTTACAATCACCGCTAATTTCTTACCGTGATTTTCTGATAAAATACGATTTAATAATGTCGTTTTCCCCGATCCAAGAAAACCAGTTAATATTGTTACTGGAATCATTTCGTACATCTCCTTATAGCTATATGTTTCTACATTATAACATATAGAGAAAATCATTTTTGTAGCAAAACATATTTATTGTCTGTACACCTAATTAACTATATAATAATATGTAGTAAGAAAGCCTTTTCAAAACATTATTATTCATCAAGGGGGTACTTATAATGGAGCGAGTTCAAATGGCTGAAACGCTAGAATTTTCTCGTATTATTCAAGGATTTTGGCGTTTAGCAGAATGGAATATGACAAAACAAGAATTACTTTCTTTCATTGAAGATTGTATGGATATGGGAATTACTACTTTTGATCACGCTGATATTTACGGCGCATATACGTGTGAAGGGTTATTTGGCGAAGCTTTACAATTAAAGCCTTCCTTACGAGAAAACATGCAAATTATTACAAAGTGTGGAATCGCTCCCCCATCACCGAAATTTCCAGAACGATATGTCCCTCACTACAATACTAGTACAGAGCATATTATGCAAAGTGTAGAAGCATCACTTAACAATTTACATACAGATTATATTGACGTATTACTTATTCATCGTCCCGATCCTTTTATGGATCCAAATGAAGTGGCAAAGGCATTTTCACAATTAAAACAAGAAGGAAAAGTTCGTCACTTCGGTGTATCTAACTTCTTACCTTCACAATTTAATATGTTAAATTCGTACTTAGATTTTCCACTTATTACGAACCAAATTGAAGTTTCTGCATTGCAGCTTGAGCATTTTGAAAAAGGAACAATTGACTTATGCCAAGAAAAACGAATCAATCCAATGATTTGGTCACCTCTTGCTGGTGGTGAGATCTTTACTGGTCAATCAGAACGTGCTGTACGTGTACGCGAAACTGTGCAAAAAGTTGCTACTGAGCTAGGTGTTTCTAATATCGATACGGTTATGTATGCTTGGTTACTTGCTCATCCAGCTAATATGATGCCAATCGTTGGCTCTGGTAAATTAGATCGCGTAAAAACTGCCGCTCTTGCTACAAAAGTTAACTTAGACCGTCAACAATGGTTTACAATTTTCGAAAGCTCTAATGGATATCCTGTACCATAATGCATAAAAAGAAGAGCTATTTTCTTACAGCTCTTCTTTTTCATATGTATTTCTAGTCATGGCAAATACACACATATCCCTTAATCCGTTTCCATCTACCGCAACACTCGCACTTTCTAACGTACCTTCTAACTTAAAACCTAATTTCTCAGGTATCGCTCTACTCTTCTTATTTAAAGAATCACAACGAATTTCTACACGGTTTGCTTTCAATTCAGAAAAAGCGTAATCCGTTATACCTTTCGCAGCCTCTACCATATAGCCTTTTCCGCTAAACCTTGTATCAATCCAATATCCGATTTCAAATTGAGGTATATCCCAATTAATACGATGTAATCCGGCTGAAGCAATAAATTCACCTGTTTCTTTCGAAAATACTAGTAATCTTAAATCCTCACGTTGCAAAAATTGAATATGTGATTTTCTAATACTTTCTTCTACTTCTTGCTCTGTTTGCTCTTTTTGTGCAAACACCATCCAAGGTTTTAGTTCTTCTATTGAAGCCTGAATTGCATCATATACAACTTTACCATCTCCTGGTTTCGGCATTCGAATAAAAAGCCTGTCAGTATAAAATTCAGAAGGAAAATCGAATAATAACGGATTCACTGTAAACACTCCCTATATTTCTTTTATATATAATAATATCCATCTCAAGTTATATAGTAAAGAATTTTCTGAATTGAAAACCTTTTACTCATTCACTTCCACCGCTACACGAATTCCAGATTCAATCGCACCTTGAATCCATCCGTGATATAGCGTTGTATGATCTCCAGCGAAGAATATTCTCCCCTCTGGTTTGACAATCGCTGGTTGCAACTCAGATTCTTGACCTGCTTGAAAAAGTGCAAATCCTCCAAGCGCATACGGATCCAATGTCCAGCTTTTTGATATTCCAGATATGAACTCATCATACACTTGACCACCTAATATTGTTGCTAAGTTGTGTAATGCGTAATAAATACGATCACCTTTTGATAAACCATCCCATAACAACGCGTCATAAGACCATGTATAGCTACCTAACATCATAGCCGGTCCTTTCTGCCCAATTCCATAACTTGGATAATAGGCATAACGAATTGGCAAATCTGTTATAATTCTGCCGCCTAATTGTCCTTGTTCTTCCCAAAATCGGCTTTTAAATTGAATTCCTATTTTCGTCGCAGGCATATAATGTAATTCACGAATTGCTTTCCATTTTTCATGAGATATAGAATCAAACGGATCTACTTCTACAAAACGCATTGTCGAAAACGGAATGGTAACAATAACTAAATCTCCTGTAATACTACTATATTCAAAAGTTTCCTCGTTCCGATAGAAAGCTGTCACACCATTATCGTGTTGATGTAGCTTCATTAATTTTTGATTATATATAATATTCTCTTCTAATTGCGGTAAAAATGACTTTGGCAATCTATCGTTCCCGCCCACAATTTCACAAAATCCGCTCTCCTCTTGCATAATGTATAGAAAGCGTAAAGTCTCTACAAACGATCGTTCCAAAAAACCTTCTAAATCTAATAGAACACCAATCATCTCAATTGTTACTGGCGAAAAGTAAGTATTATACTGATAAGGATGATACTTTAAAAATTGCCCAGTAGAGTATCTTCCAAAATCCTTTACTACAACGTCCCAATTTTTTTCTGGGTTCTTTTTTATAAAATTTATAATGGGCTGTACCGCTAACAATAATAATTCCTCTGACGTTTTTCCAACTTCATTCATTTCCACAGGATATCTTAGAATACTTGGATCTTTTTCATATTGTTTTAACGTCGTTTTCCGTCCATTTACGTATATAATATCCGTCTCATTCCTATTAATAAAAGGTCTCACCTGTAGCCCAAATTTTCTTATATATGTCATCGTTAATGTATGCGAATATGGAATCCTCATTGCTCCAACATCTAAATATAATCCGGTATCTTCCATTCTAACCGTTTCTATACGGCCACCTACCCGGTTATTTGCTTCAAAAATTTTCACATCATGTCCTGCAGCCTTTAATAAAGAGGCTGAAACTAACCCAGCCATACCAGCTCCCACTACAATAATCTGTTTTGGGCTTGTCGTCTTATTCAATCCTTTATCTATAACTTTTAACGCTTCATCCATTTCAGTGTTATACATTATATCTTTCTGCACAATTCCACCCCTTACTTCATCAAATGGACGTTAGTGGTTTAGTGCATTTTATTCATACATCCCCATAAACATAACACCATTGCAATTTGAATATTCACTAAAAGTACATAAGAGACAGATCTCACTTTTCTTTATACTTCGTATAATATAGCAACTACAAAGAAGGAGTGGTTAAAAATGAAACATACCTATGACTATGATGCTACAAAAAAACATTTAGAATTAAAGAAACAAAACTTATGTAAAAAACTTAGCAATATGACACTATCTGAAAAAGAACGTGAACAACTAAAACGTGAAATTGACAACTATGAATATATTTTAAATCTAGTCGAAATGAATCATTATGAACGCGGATTTTCTCGTTAAAAGCGGAAATAAGATTATCCGCTTTTCATTTTGAGCATTTCACTACGCATTTTTCATAAGTAAATATATAATAGGATGTACATTAAGATTGAGAGGTATATTCTATGATCAAGTTAAGTGTATTAGACCAATCACCTATTTCAGATGGTAGCACAGCAGCCCAAGCTTTTTCACATACAGTTACGCTTGCACAAGAAGTTGAAAAACTCGGATTCACACGTTTTTGGGTATCCGAACATCATAATTCCGTAAGCTTAGCCGGTTCAAGTCCAGAAATACTTATTTCTCATATTGCCGCAAAAACGGACCGTATTAGAGTCGGTTCAGGTGGTGTTATGTTACCGCATTATAGCCCATATAAAGTTGCTGAGAATTTCCGTGTTCTAGAAGCATTGTATCCGAACCGCATCGATCTCGGTGTTGGTAGAGCTCCTGGTGGTATGCCAATAGCAACTCGCGCACTTCAAGAAGGGAAAATGGTCTCACTTGATCAATATCCAGAACAAATTGCAGACGTTGCAATGTACTTACATGATCAAGTACCAGAAAACCATCACTATGCAAACTTAAAAGCCACTCCAGTTATCCCAACGTCTCCTGAAATGTGGATGCTCGGTTCTAGCGGAGAGAGCGCTAAAATTGCTGCAAACAACGGAGCTTCTTTCGCATTTGCACAATTTATTAACGGCTTCGGAGGCCCTGAAGTTATGAGGGCTTACCAAGAACAATATCAGCCTTCATTTTTAGGAGATAAGCCTAATTCAATCGTTGCCATCTTTGTTATATGCGGAGAAACAAATGAAGAAGCGGAAAAAAATGCTTCTAGTTTAGATTTATCAATCTTATTATTAGAGCAAGGAAAACGAACTACTGGTACACCTTCTATTGAAACTGCTCAAAATTATTCATACAGCGCTTATGATTTATTCCGTATAAAAGAAAATCGTCAACGTATGATTGTTGGTGATCCGTCTTCTGTAAAAGAAAAAATAATAAACTTAAGCAAAGCATACAATACTGACGAATTTATGATTGTCACGATTACTCATCAATTTGAACATAAATTAAAGTCTTATCGCTTATTAGCAAATGCTTTTAATTTATAATTCTAAAAAGAGATGCATCACATGTGATGCATCTCTTTTTCTTACTACTTATTGTTTTCATTTCCTATATATTCAATAGCTTCTTTTAATAGCTCTTCAAAGTTAATAGGATAATCATGATCTAAGTCAGGCACAACTTTATACTTATGTTCTATATTCTTCTCTCTTAATAGTTGTACAAATTGCTGCGTGGATTCGAAACAATCTTCATCTTGATCCCCGCATACTATATATCCTTTTATATGTTTATCCTGCAGCACTCTTAACAACTCATCCCATTCTTCAATCTCGGGAAGCCATGGTGCCATAAAAACAAAACCATCTACATTTATATCTTGTTGTAAAATCGTATATAAAGCTACTCTCGCCCCTGCAGAAAAACCACCAATGATTACACTTTCTACTGTATGATTTTCTATAAACTTATTGTAATGCTCTTTTAATTCCTCTTTTCCTCTCTCTATATCATCCCAAACAAATCCATCTGAAAACTCAATTTGTGAAGACTGTGGTAAAGCTAACATATAATCTTGTGTCAACACAGATTTCCAATATGGTTCTACTATTTGTATATTTTCTTGGTCACCGTGCAATGTAAGTAGTAGATTTCCCTCTTTCTTGCTGTATATATATTTCACATCTGGTCTTTCCTTTTTATGTGCTAATTCTTCTCTTTCTTTACATAATTGCACCATTGTATGAAATTCTTCAAATTTATGTAGTGATTTTAAATCTTCGTCGGAAATTAAATACTCATTTCCATACCAGAATCCCTTTTCTATAATGGCCTCTCTCATTAAATGTAATGCTTCTTTTTCAAGTCCCGATGCACTTGCGAGTGCATACTTAAAATTATATATTTGCGCCTCATTCCCTATTACACCTGTAGCGTTTTCCATTATATAATTGTACGCTTCAAAACTTCCTTTATTTGCATAACAACGTAACGTTTCATTTAATAATTGAATGTAAGTCATGCTATTTTTCATGTACCAATTCCCCCGAAACCTTTTATAATATTTTTTGCGAATCTTTATACCACTTTGTATAACCCACGCTAACAATACCTTATTCTCAAAATGATGCTTAATAGTTACTCTTCCCTGTCCAATACATTTAGTATAAATAATAATAGACTGAAAAATCAATATTTTAACAAACAAAAAAAGACAACAATATATGTATTGTTGTTTTCATTACATCTACCCGCTCTTTTGTTTTTTTCTATCTGGTTTACTTGAAACTAAATAATGTTTTTCTGAAATATATAAGTCTCTTTTTAAGCTACGATTTAAGTAAGGTCCTAGCTTCATTCCGCATATGAGGCGATCTTCGCTACCTTCAACAATTGGGAACATTTCTTTTTCTGTTACGTATTGGTCTACTGCTTTTTGTACGACATCAATTTCTTTCACTAGGCTTAAATTTTCTGCTGTATGTTCAAATACCTCAAGCGTTTCCTTCGTTATGAGAAAATCATTTGTTGGAAATGCAGGTAAATACGGTTTTAACAAATCATAATTTACTGTATAATCTTCATTTACTAATACTGTATAAACGATATTAGCATTCGTTTCTAAAAACTGAGCCATCGCTTGTTCTAATTCATCTTTCGTAATTTCCCGCTCTTCTTTTCCAGTTCTGAAAAAGCGAAACATCGCATCGCCTCCTTTTTACTATATTATAGCATAAAAGAAAACTGAAAAATCATAAAAAAACCCATTGAAATAATTTTTCAATGGGTTTCTATTATATTTATCGTTATTTTAAGAATGCACTTAGCATCCATACATGCTGTTCTAATGTTGTATGAATTGCTAACAGCATGTCAGCTGATGTTTCATCGCCAGCTTCACCTGCAACTTCCATACCTTCTTTTAATTCTTGAATAAGTGCAGAATAATCATTCACTAATGTTTGCACCATTTCTTCTGCAGATTCTTTGCTTGTCCCTTCGCTGACACTAGATGTTGCGAGATATTCTTTCATTGTCGCTAATGGTTTACCTTCTAAAGCTAAAATACGTTCTGCTAACTCATCAATATACGTTCCAGCCTCATTATAAAACTCTTCAAATTTCTCATGTAATGTAAAGAAGTGTGGCCCTGTCACATACCAGTGATAATTATGTAGTTTCACATATAACACATTCCAGTTTGCTACCTGCTTGTTTAATACTTCAACAACATTTGTTTTCGTACTCATACAATCACTCCTCTTATCATTTTGTAATGTTTATCTTTTAATAACCTAATTACATTTTACCATACATTCCCTTTCCTTTCGAACAATTGGCTTATATGTAACAAAGTTTTAACACCTTTAATGCTTCCCTAATATCATTAAATTCATGTATTTTTTCAAACACTTCATACGTCTAATTGTCCAAGCTCATACATATGCATAATAGTACATCAAGCTCATCATAGTAGAAAGAGGGATAACATGGACAATCAACAATGGCAAGTAGCAAAGAAAGTAGCCGCTACTTATATCGGAACTGTCGTTGGAGCTGGATTTGCTACTGGACGAGAAATTGTTGAATTTTTCACAGTGAATGGATTATACGGGACAATTGGCATATGTGTAAGTGGATTTTTTTTTATTTGGCTTGGCACAAAGATGATGTTACTTTCATCACAAATCGGGGCATTTTCAGCGCAAGAATTTAACAAATATTTATTTGGGGATGTATTTGGGAATGTTGTAAACACATTATTATTACTCGTTTTATTCGGCGTAACGAGCGTTATGTTATCAGGGGCTGGTGCAGTATTTGAAGAGCAACTTCGCTTACCAAGACAACTCGGTATTCTTATTACAGTTATCGCTTGTCTCATTATAAGTAGCCGCGGATTACAAGGTGTTTTTGAAGTAAATACACTTGTCGTACCTATTATGATGATTTTTATTATCGGACTTGCTATTACAACCTTTTTTCACGGTACAACTCCTATTAACAACACTATTCCTGCAGAGAGCTGGAATATGAAATGGATTACTAGCCCTATTACATATGTCGCCTTAAATCTTTCTCTCGCCCAAAGTGTTCTCGTCCCATTAGCCAGTGAAGTAAAGGATCGAAAAGCTATTTTTTGGGGTGGGATTTTAGGTGGTGCTGGACTTTCTTTAATTTTATTATGCAGCCATTTAGCAATCTTATCAGTCGATCAATTTTACCAATATAACATCCCAATGGCTGAAGTCATAAGAAGATTTAATGCAACTTTTCACTTCTTTTTCGTTCTCATTATTTTCGGTGAAGTTTTCACAACTTTAGTTGGTAATGTGTTCGGAATGACAAAACAGATGCAATCTATTACTGGGTGGAAAAATAACAATATTATTTTCTTCATTTTACTAATTAGTTATTGCTTTAGCTACATCGGTTACAGTGACTTACTTCACATTCTATATCCTATCATCGGATGGGTAAGTATTGTTATACTGCCAATCATTGCGTTTAAACAACTTCAAAAAACATAAAAAAGCATCCATGTTATTGGATGCTTTTTTATGCTCATTCACAATCATCACATACTTCCCAATACGGTCCCATTTCTAATGCTAAATATGGCTTTAACTGCAACCGAATCATTCGACTAGGCATGCGCTCTAAAACAAAGTGAATACCTTCTTCATCTTCGTCTAATTCAACTTTTGAAATCGCAATTCTTTGCATAGTCGTAATGGGAATTCCATCTTTATATAAAGTGATTTTCACCTCATCGTATTCATTAAAATATAATTCGACACTCATTTGATTTTTCAGTATTTCATCAACAATTTTAAATGTATTATTTTGTTCTTGGATTATATATTTCCATCCGCCTCTATCTTCTTTCGGAGCTGTTTGAAATAATGTCTCCAAATCCTCGTATAGCATAAGATAACCCCTCTCTTACTAAAAAACGATGAGTATTTTATATACCCTTTATCTCTATCACTATCCATAGCTATTGTACCATATATCAACGTTCTTACCGTATTCATTTGCTTCATACATACTTATAAAATAACTAATTCTATCTCCATTATTATGTATATTACCTCATTACTCCATACACTCTTACAAGTTCAAATAACGACAGACTTTAATCCATGCAAATATTGTCTACTCTCTGCTTTTATTAGTTCACAGCATTCACACTTTTACATATAGTAAGACTACCACAAATAAAAAAGGAGAGTGACTTATACCACTCCCCTCAAAAGACCTTCCCTATAGCTGCTAAAACTAATACGATTATTAAAATTGCAAATAATAATGAGACAATGAAACTAAAAATAGGTAACGCTTTCTTTTCATTCTTCTTAAATAGTAACTTTAAACTAAGAAAAATATTTACTGGTACAAATATAAAATAAAAATATTTAACAATTTGCACCGAGCTATTCGAAAGTGTTTTTAATATAAACACTTCAATTAGAAAAACAATAAAAAATGAAATACTTAGCCAAAATGAGACGTAACTAAGCCAAGAATGTCTTTTTGTCCCCCAATACACTCCCATAATACTCTCCTTTTATTTGTATTCTATACGTTAATAATTATACACAAAGCTAACAAATACCTCTATTTTTCGACAAACATTATGCAAAATACCATTTTAAACGTCATAAAGGAAGTTTACATCTCCATTTGATTTTACACAATAAAACAGACTACCCTCTATTGGCATAATGCTACTAGGGGATAGTCTGTTCTCTATTAAACTTTAAATCTCTCAATTAGTCCTTGCAACTCTTCAGCCATTTGAGATAACGTGCCTGCTGCAGATCCAATTTCCTCCATCGAAGCTAGCTGTTCTTCAGCTGAAGCCGCAACATTTTGTGTGCTTGTCGCATTATTTTGTGCTGTCATTGCAATTTGTCCTACCGAAATAGATACTTCATTTGCCCCTTTTGACATTCCATTAGCCGTTTCAACCATCGTCTTAATTTGATTAGCTATTTCATTTGTAGATTGTAAGATTTCAGCAAAGTTTTGCTTCGTTTCATTTGCGATAACAAGTCCAGATTGAACTTCCTCATTTACATGATTCATAGATTTGACTGTCTTACCCATATCATCTTGTATTTCACATATTAATTTACTAATTTCACTAGAAGATACGCTAGACTGCTCTGCCAATTTACGCACTTCATCTGCAACAATTGCGAAACCTCTTCCATGCTCACCGGCTCTTGCGGCTTCAATCGCCGCATTTAGAGCTAGAAGGTTTGTTTGATCTGCAATATTTTGAATTACTTCTAAAATATCACCAATTTGTTTTGATTTATTATTTAGTAATTGTATAACTGCATCTGATTGTGAAACCGATTCTGCAATAGACTGCATCTGGTTTACTGTTCTTCCTACTAGTTTCCCACCATCTTCTGCTTTTTCACGAGTATGTGCAGAAGCCGTATTAATAGATGATGAACTATTTGCTACATGTTGAATTCCTTCCGTTACATCAAACAGTAACATAGCGCCATTTTCTACGCTTGTTGTTTGCGTCGTTGCCCCACTTGATATTTCATCCATTGCGATTGTGATTTGCTCAGTCGCTTCACTCGCTTGCCTTACACTTGCAGTTAGCTCTTCTGATGCCGCTGCAACATGCCCAGCTGAATCGTTAATTCTTCCAATTAACGTCCGTAACGAATTCGTCATCTCATTAAAGCCTTTAGCAAGTTGGCCGATTTCATCATTAGAATGAATTTCAATTGTTTGCGTTAAATCCCCTTCGCTTATTTCTTTAGAGGTAACAACTAATCTCTTTAAAGGCTTCGTAATTGAAAGTGTTACAAAATAAATAAGTGCCCCGCCTACTACTAATGAGATAAGCATAACAATTAACATATTATAAAATACAGGTTGAGCAGCTTCAATTACTTCACTTGAGTACATCGTCCCACCAATTTTCCAACCTGTTTTTACATTTGTAGCAAATACCATATTCTTTTCACTACCGCCATAAGAATATGAAAAAGCACCGTGATTATCTTCATAAATTTTCTTTGCCCAAGAATCAGCCGCTTTTTCCCCTGATTTTTCTTGTGGATGAGCAATTATTTTTTGCTTTCCATCTAAAATGAAGGCATATCCTTTTTTACCAATATTAATTAACTTTGATGTTTTTAATAAATTATCTAAACTTAAATCTAGCGCAACAACTCCATTTTTATCTTCTGTTTGTTTTGCGATTGTTACGACAATATGTCCATTTCCTTTTGCCTTATATGGCTCAGTAACAACAATACCACCTTGTTTTGCAACCGCATCTTTATACCAAGAACGCTCTGTTGGATCATAGTCTGCTGCCATTTGTATATTTGGTTCTTGTACAAATTTTTTATCATTTCCGGCAACATATACTTGTTCAATATCTTTATTTAAATTTATATATTGAGATAACATTTTTCTTAATTCATCCTGATTATCTCCTTGATACATATTCCCCTGAATCACCCGTGCAAAATTATTCACATCATTAAATTTTGCATCAATCATTTGATTGATTAAATTATCCAGTATTTTTATATTGTCGTTGGCACTACTCTTAATTTGCGATTCAAAATTCTTTTTGGCTGTTTGATAAGACATGCCTCCGATAATAGACACAGCCGCAATTAAAATTACAAAGAATGAAATTAATAGCTTTTTTGCTACTTTCATATCACGAAACAAATTTAATAGTTTACCCATTATGAACCTCCTAATTTTCAAATTTAAAAGTTAAATTGAGTTAATTATGAATATTTCCCAATCCCTAATTATTATTTTCATAACCTATTATGATGAATACTTTGTAAAGTTTAAACAATTAATTTCCCTTTGTCTATATATATAAATAATATTATTATAAAATTTACAAATAGAAAAAACCAAAGGGGCACCCTTTGGTTTTTACATTTTTTTATGTTGTTTAGAAAGTTTTTTCCACTTATCACGCTCTGCTCTGGCAAGGATTGCATCTTGTTTTCTTATAAAATACGCCAGTTCTCTTTGTAATTTTTTATAGCTTTTCAAACGATCTATCGTAATAAGTCCGTTTTCAATTGCACTATACACCGCGCACCCTGGTTCATTCTCATGCTTACAATCACGGAAACGGCATGTTGTCGCAAGTTCTTCAATATCAGAGAATGTTGTTTGAATCGCTTCGCTTCCTTCCCAAAGTTGCAATTCCCTCATACCGGGAGTATCAATTACGAGAGCGCCACTTGGCAATTGAAATAACTCTCGATGCGTTGTCGTATGCCTTCCCCTACTATCCTCCTCACGTATATCTCCCGTTTTTGCTACCTCAATTCCTATTAGCGCATTTAACAAAGTTGACTTTCCTACCCCTGATGACCCAACTAAAGCAATTGTTTTCCCTGAAGAAACGAATTGTTTCAACGAATCAATACCTGTATGCTCTAAACTATCAACAACAAAAATAGGAACACCAATTGCTATAGCTTCCGTTTCTACAATTTTTTGTTCTATATCATTACATATACTACTCTTTGTTAAAACAATAACTGGCATAGCGCCACTTTCATACGCTAATAATAAATAACGTTCCATCCTTCTAACATTAAAATCATGATTAAGTGCATTCACTAAAAATAAATAATCTACATTTGCTGCTATAATCTGTTCTTCTGTTCTTGTTCCAGCCTCTTGTCTTGAGAAAGAGCTTCTTCGCTGGAAAATACGATGAATAATCGCTTTCTTTTCATCTTCTATTTTCTTTATATACACCCAATCACCAACTGCTGGATAATCGCCTTTCGTAACTGCTTCATGCCGAAACTTCCCAGACAGTTCTGCCATATATTCACCATCATTACAAATAATTCGATATATATGCTTATGCTCAAGTAAAATACGCCCTACTTCAAAGTTCTCTACAGCTTGTTCCTCAAAAAAAGAATCCCAGCCATACGATTCTAAAATATTTTGATTCAAATTGATATCCTCCCTAGTGTAAGCTAAGTGGAAGGATAGTGCGCTCACTTATATCGTTTCGCCCTTTCCATCCACCTTTGTATTTGGTTTATTATTCATATAAGTTATTTTCGCCATAATACATCACCCCGTTCTTATTTTAATTACCCTCATTATATGGAATTCTCCTATAAAAAGCTACATCATTTAACGTAATTTTCAAACAACTTGTTTTTGAGCATTCTAATTTGTCCTCGGTGACTAATTTCATCTTCTAGCACATGAAACCAAAGATAGTGCTGGTTATATACTACACCGTTAGGCCACTTTCTTTCTGACATGAGCCACTCATTACCTTGTTCACTTAAATACTTCAGAGATTCTTCTCGAACACTTTGTAGAAGTTGTACATAATACTGTATTTCATGACCACGGATCGCTCTACCCGCTTCCCCTAAATACAGTGCATCTTCCCATATTTCTAATTCTTCTTTTGTAAAGTCACGATTTTGAAATGAAATAAGCTGATGAACTTTTTCAATAGCTGCTATATGCTTTAATAAGGCGCCAATTGAATTTCCGCTGCTCTGCATAATTAAATCTAATTGCTCAACTGATAAATTTTTTACTTCGCCTAATGTTACAGCTCTCGTATGCTCCAGCATGCTTACTAATTCCCCTATATTTTTTGTATAACCATCTACACTTCTTATTCGATAATCTATCTTCATATCACGCACCCCTTTCTGCATTCATATTATTGTAAAAATGATTCATATAATAGACTGAAACCTTTCGAAATTTTCTGTTATAATTAAATTGAATACAAAATATACTCAAACAAACTTTCTCAATATGCTTATATGAAATATTAAAAGGAATCAATATAAAATAATCGAATCTTATTCACTAAAAGGAGTGGATTCGATGGAAATGTATCAATGGCTAACCGCTGTTCTCGTTGGTGGCATTACCGGCTTCGTTTCCCATCTAATCAATAACCAAGGTAAGTTATTGCTTCCACGCCGTTTGAAAACATTTTTTCATTTTGGATTTTTAACTGATATTTTTACTGGTAGCCTAGCCGCACTTCTTGGGCTCGTTTTATTCGATGTCACCGCGATAAAAGAAATTATAAAAGTATCCATTGTAACTGCTATTTCTGGCCAAACTTTCTTACTACATCAAGCTCTTGGTGGCGAACAGGCTAAAAATACGCAAATTGGGAAAGCTGATGAGAAGATTCAAGAAATTGACAAATTATTGCGACGTTAGTGTATACTTTCTTTTAAAATTATTGTTATAATGAGAAATAAATATTTTCTATTGCGTCGTTTGTCAGGAGAAAGGGTGTTTCGTATGACAAAAAAGAAAATAGAAGATTTCTTAACAAACTCCGAAAAAGAGGAACTGCTAGAAAACTATAAATGTTTACGAGAAGCCCGCACAAAAAGCGAAGCTAACTATTTTGGTGAAGCAGTAAACCATCTATTAAATAAAGCAAAACAACGAATTATTAAAGATGCAGGTATACATGATGAAAATGCTGCAACTGTTCAATCAAAGAGAAAAGCACTGTTTTAGCTACATTAGCTAAAACAGTGCTTTTTATTTAGAATTTTTTTCTTTCCATGCTATATTCTCTCCGCCTTTATCTTTCCATTTTTACAGTTTCAAAAGTCATCTAGACCTAAAGATCAACCTAATAATATTAGCCCACGCAAACCATTTTAATAATAGATAAAATAATTGAACTAGTAATGCTACAAACTAAATAAGTTTATTAAATCGCTTCTTTTAAATCTGAATGCGGATTTGGTCCGTATTGATTGTCATTTTCTTCACTTTCAATGATAAAAAATACAAGTAAAACAACGCTACCAAACGGTACAAAATTTAATAGTTGCCACCATCCCGTTTTCCCAATATCATGTAATCGTCGTGCACCAACCGAAAAACTTGGTATAATCATTACTAACATAAATAGCAACGCAATAATAGCAACTAACACCTCTGAAAATGATGATAAAAATAACAGTAGCCAAAAAATTACGATATTGGATAAACTAAAAATCCAGTACTCTTTTCGCGTAGCTCTACCACTAAAATTCCCATAATTCTTTAGAGCTTTCAAATACCATTGCATTTAAACCTCTCCCTTTTATCCCTAATAAAATTAAAATATGTAATTATTAACAGATAAGTAGAAATATAACACAACATTTATGTAAAATCCATATCCCCATCTAAATTGCCCTCTATTTAAATAGTTTTTTCCTTCGGCATTTTTCACATTACTTTCACATCTATTTCACAAATATAAGTAGTCCGATATGCTAAACTAAGTATATCCTTTTCCAAGGAACTATATGCCGATATATAAATCCCTATCTTTATAGGGATTTTTATTTTTTGATTCCTCATAACTTTGTTACAATACATTTCTTCTACTATTTCTATACTTTTAGTAACTACTTTAATTAAAAGCACATTCATGTATTCACACTCTTATTAATTCTGATTTGCGAAATATTTATACAAGCTTTATGATGCAATTCCTGTTTCACTATTTTCAGTAAGTTTTTCACTTTTTCTAAACAAAAATAAAGCTCCTATATATAGTAACGCAGTAAAACTACCTATAAGTATAAAATTGTGAGATACTGCAAATAACATTCCTGCTATTGCCGCACCAATCATTTGACCAATATACATAGAAGCATTTGCAAGCGCGGCTCCTGTTCCTCTTGCTGCACTAGATATGTTTTGTAAGTGCCTCATCATTAATACAAACAAAATTCCTGTCCAAAAAAACAAAGCAAAGAACGATAACTCCACCAATACAATGTTCTTTACATGTGGAAGTAATACATATAGCACTGCTGTAAATATAATTCCACCATAGAAAGAAAGGTTATAACCAATTTTATTTACGATTCTAGGACCAAAAATATTACCAGTTAAATTTCCTAACCCTAATACGAGCATAGCTGTACCTACTTCATGAACTTGTAAGCCAAATTGAATGGAAAGCCATACACCAAAAAATGAAAATGCAGCAAAATTTCCGGTTTGAAAAACAAAGTATGCAAAATAAGAAAGTGAAACCTTTGAATCTGTAAGTAATTGTTTATAACGCTGTAAAATCGCTTTTTTATTTCCACCTATATGAACCGACTGTATTTCTGGTAATACAACATAAATAAGAATGACAAGTAGTGCTGATAATATACCAATGAAATAGAATGGGATTGTATAATGTATCGTTGCTAAATAAGCTCCCAGTGGCAGCCCTAAAATTTGAGAGATTGATAACCCTGCTGTTGCAACCCCAATTGCTTTCACAATTTGCTTCTTCTCTATAAGGAGCGGAATAGATGCCCACACTTGTGGAGATACAAAAGCTGCACTTACACCTGCTAAAAATCTAAATGTTAGCATCCATAAAAAACTCGGTGCAATTCCACACAAAAACGTACTTATTGCAAAAAAACTCATACCTAGTACCATCACTTTTTTTCTGTTTAATCCATCTGATATAGGACCAGCAATAAGCGCAAATCCAGCATACCCTAAAGCATACGAACTCACCATCCATCCTGACAACTCAGTTGAAACATGATACACCTGTTGCAATGTCGGCAACAGTGGTGAAATTAAGAAAGTATCTGTACCGATCATAAACATTATCATAAAAAATACAGCTAGTACTCTGTTCATTTAGACCTTCTCCTTATATAAACAGAGGGTACTCTCCCTCTGTTTAACTAATCTTCTAAAATAGATTGGATTTCTTTCATGACTCTTTCATTCAATGCAACGTCTACCGCTTTCACACTTTCTCTTACCTGCTCTGCCCGCTTTCCACCAGGTATAACAGTATCAATTCCTTCTTTATTTAATAACCATGCTAATGCTAAATGAGACACTTCAATATCATTTTCTTTAGCTAGCCCTTTTAACTTTTCCACTTTCTTAAAGTTACTCTTATATGTATTTTCTTCAAATAGATTTACACTTTGGCGCCAATCGACTTCATTCAATTTGAAATATTCTGTATATTTTCCACCTAACATTCCAAAAGCAAGAGGTCCATATGGAATAAATGAAATACCCGCTTCTATACAATACGGCAAAAGTTCTTCCTCAGCCGTACGTTCTAACATATTGTACGGTGATTGTACAACATCTATATGACCATGTTGGTTCGCTTCTTTTAATTGTTCTATGTTTACGTTCGATATTCCAATTGAACGAATTTTCCCTTCTTCTTTTAAATGAGTAAGCTCTCCGATTGAATCTATGTAACTTGTTTCAGGATTTGTAAAGTGTAAATAATATAAATCAATATATTCAGTCTGTAATCTTCTTAAGCTATTTTCCACAGCATTCCTTAAATAACTTGGTTCATTGTTAATATAAGTTTCTCCATTTAACAACGGTTGAATTCCACCTTTTGTAGCAAGTATAAACTCATGACGTTTTCCCTTTAATACTTCTCCTACTAATTCCTCTGATCTACCGAAACCATATGAATCTGCTGTATCAAAAAATGTAATCCCTTGCTGAATAGCTTCTTCTACTAATCGCTTTCCTTCTTCTTCATTCACATTAGCATATAAATTATGTCCCCCTACTGCATTTGTACCTAAACCCAACTTTGAAATATTTAATCCTGCCTTTTGCAATTTTGTATACTTCATTTTTTCTCCCCCTATATTTCTATTGTTCGAACATATTCGAACAATAGAAATATACCACTTTATATGTTATAGTGCAAATATCTTAACTTATACAAGTAGGTGAAATATGCGTACACTCTATCATCCAAATCGAGAAGAAATTCAATTTTCTTCTGTCTTATATGCACTTAGCGATCAAATTCGTTTACAAATTGTAAATATGTTACTAGAGAAAAATGAACAATCTTGTGGTGCTTTAAACATCCCTGTTGCAAAATCAACTTTATCTCACCATTTCAAAGTTTTACGTGAGTCAGGTGTTATGTACACGCGCCTTGAAGGAACACAACGTTTCATTTCAATTCGTGAAGAAGATTTAAATGCTAGATTCCCAGGTTTATTACAAGTTGTATTACATGCGACAGAGCCATATTAAAAAAACATCTCATATTCATATGAGATGTTTTTTTAATATGGCTATTCTTTTAATAAATCTAATAATCCATTACCTTCGGATGTACGTTCATACCCTAAAGGTACAGTTCTTTTAATAAGTTGTGCATATATTTCCGGCTCTGATAACTTTCGACCGTATTCTTTCTCACACTGTTTAATGAGCAAGGCAAGCGCTCCAGCAACATGCGGCGTCGCCATGGAAGTTCCACTTAACACTGCATATTTCCCATCTGGATACGTAGATAATATTTCATCACCTGGCGCTACTAGATCAATTTCTTGATTTGAATTACTAAAACATGTGATTTTCCGTTCTAAATTGACAGCGCCGACTTCAATTACTTCCGAGTAAGCACCTGGGTAATCTAGTTCCTCTGTATTATCATTACAATCTCCATTATTCCCAGCAGCACATACAACGAGAACATCCTGCTTTACCGCCTTTTGAATTGCTTCATGTAATTCTGGAACATCTTGCGGACCACCAAGTGACATTGAAATAATTCTCACTTTCTCTTGATTCGGCCCTCTCCAATTTACAGCATAATGAATTGCCTCAATAATTTGCTCGTAACTTCCAGAACCATCTCCCGCTAAAACTTTTAATACTAACATTTTAGCAAGTGGTGCAACTCCTAATACACCGACACCATTTTCAGTTGCTGCAATCGTCCCCGCGACATGAGTACCATGTCCGTTATTATCAAGATACACATTTGGATCAGCTTCATAATCTTTTGTGAAATTTCTTCCGCCGATAATACGATCTTTTAAATCTATATGATTAGTATCACACCCTGTATCTAATACGGCAACGACTACATCTTGCCCCTTCACACTCTTTTCCCATACTTGCGGAGCGTGAATCAGTTGTACACCTGGTGGAATTTCATTTACTTGTTCTACAACCTTATTTACGGTAAATGGAATCAATTGTATACCTTTTTGTTTATTCACTGTACTACTCATCGTAATCCCTCCTGAAAATGTATTATTTTCATTTCAGACCACTTTTGAATACGTGTAAATGTAACATTCGTTTTATTCTTTTTGTTTTCCTTCTTTTCAAATATTTCTCAACATCATTTACTAACTCTATACTACTTTTGTATTTCCCCTATGATTTATAGGAAATAACAGCCTGGGTCATTCAACTAATAACCAAAATAAAAGGACCAATTAATGGTCCTCTTACAGTCTTTTAAAAGAATGATATGTAATTTGAAAAATAATATAAATTAAGACTAAACCTCACTCTTGTTTAAAAACTTTTCTATTTCTTTTACTAAATATTCCGCTCCCTCTATCCCAACAGTAATATTTCCATTTGCTAATGATATGTTCTGCTCTGAAACATCACCTGTGATTTGGCAAGCATTGTAAGGTTGATATTTTTGTAAAATGATTTTATCTGCTTCTACAAAAATTTCAAGCGGTGATTTGATTTGTATTCCCAATACATCGCGTAATTCTTTAGGGATAACAATTCGTCCTAATTCGTCTACTTTTCGAATAACTCCTGTTGCTTTCATATTTCTCCCCCCTTTCTCTCTATTAATTTTTTTCACCTCACTTTTTCCATTTTATCACTTTTTGGCAATACTTGCCTCTTTTTAGAAAATTTTGTACTCGAGTTAAAAAAACACATTTAATGCATACGTAATCTCTCTTTCAATTGTTTTACATAACGGGATCTTATAAGTAAGAAGTATACAACTTGAATACCTATGAAAATACTTAATACAACTGTATTTTCTTTAAACAATGAGTACTCAAACATTTGCCCTAACGCCGTTAAGGCTACTGCCCCATGTAATGTTGCAACACCAATTGGAACGAAGAATAAAAGCGCCAATCGAATTGTAACTACCTTCGATAATTCACTGCTTGTCAATCCAACTTTTCGAATCATTTCGAACAAGCGAACATCATCCTCCAAATCGGAGAATAAACGGAAGTAAAGGAAACTTCCTGCGCAAACGAAAAATACTATACCAATAAAGAAACCTACAAATAAAATCGGTCCTGCAATTTGTAAACTTTGGTTTTGCTCGTACTCTTCCGCACTAAACGTTGAATATTCTTGATACGGTTTAATTTGATGCGTAAGCTCTTTACCAATTTCAATCTCATCTTTCGTTCTTTCAGTTTTATACATATAATCTTTTGTCTCTATAAATCCATCTTGTAATGAATCATATTGATCATTAGAGATTACATAAACATTTCCTCTTAATATTTTCCCCAATGAAGATGAAGTAACTTTTTTCACCTTTAAACTTTCATTCATATTAGGTAAAGTAATTTCTTTTCTTTCTTTCATCGCTGGCCCTGGTATATCAGCTGACAAAAATACAACCTCTTTATTTGCTACAGTATTAAATGGTTCTCCCGTTAACTTTGCATATTCCTTATAGTCTGATTCTTTTATAAAAGTGGCGCTTCTTAACGACTGTTCCTCCGTTTTCTTTGTCGAAATATTAGTTTTTGAAGCTGCTATATTATGTTTCTTTAATCCTTTGTCAATCATTTGTATATGTTGTGATTCGTTACTATTCCCTTGCTTAGAATGGTAATGAAACGCAATTGGTCTCTCCATTATCCCTTTCGTCATGGATGCGAAGCCTACTAATGTCCCTATTGCGGAAAATGCTACAGTAGAAATAATGGTTACAATAAAGAACATTCTTGCGTTATCTCTCATACGATACGCTAAATCTGATAACGTAATAATATTAGTCTGTGTCCAATAGAAACGTTTACTTTTTTTACATAATCGAATAATAAAGACACTCAGCTGCTTGTACAACAAATACGTCCCGATAATAACTACCGTTGTAACAGGAATCATCATAATAAATACCATTGCTCCATGTGATAGAAGAGCTCCTACATAGCCAGCACTAAGCAATACTACTGCTAATATTGAAGAAATGATTGATGCTTTCGGTTCCGGTTTCGCCTCTGCTGATCCTCTAAACAACTTCATAATCTTATTTTTACGAATCATTCCTGCACTAAACAATGATATGATCATAAATAAAATAAAAAACATAATACCCGTTACAACAATTGCTTTCATCGGTATGTAATAGGATAAGGAGATATCTAGTTTCAATATCATTGGAGCGACAAATAGTAATACCCCTGAAAATAACATACCTGAAAGAATACCAAAAATAATTGCCCCTATTCCAATCATAATATTTTCAAAAAAGATCAGACGCTTTAATTGATATTTCGTCATACCTAGCATCATTAAAATTCCTAGTTCACGCTTTCTCGTTTTTAAAAACATTCCCATCGAATATAAAATAAAGAAGAATGTAAATAAGTAAATAATAGACTGTGCAAAAGACATACTTACGAATACGTACTGACCTAATTCTCCTGCACTTAATGCCGGATGAAACGCAAAAAATGAATACACAAAAAAGGCCATAATTGCAAATGCACTACTCAAAAAATAGGCTGAGTATGTCCGTCTATTTCGGGTTACATTCCGATATGCTAGTTCTCTAATGTTCATATTACTTCTCCGCCCTTCTACTATCTATGTTTTTATATTAGTAAAGTGCGGAAATACCTTCCATCGATTCAAATGACAAAAACCTTACATTTTTGAAAGGTTTAAAAAAATTGCTTATACGTAGCACTTTATTTATAATGACTACATTCATATTCATACACACATCCTATTGTATATTCGTTAGTTTTGCGAAATAATAAAGGATAGAAGTATGTACCATTATACATATAAACTTATTTACCGCTTTAATATGAATAGGAGGAAAACATAATGACATTACAAGAACAGATTATGAAAGCATTACATGTTCAGCCTGTAATTGATCCAAAAGTTGAAATTCGTAAACGAGTTGATTTCCTAAAGGATTATGTAAAAAAAACAGGTGCAAAAGGATTTGTACTTGGTATTAGCGGCGGACAAGACTCTACATTAGCAGGACGCTTAGCACAACTTGCAGTTGAAGAAATTCGTAACGAAGGTGGTAATGCAACGTTTATCGCCGTGCGTCTTCCTTATAAAGTACAAAAAGATGAAGATGATGCACAATTAGCATTACAATTCATTCAAGCAGATCAATCTGTTGCATTTGATATTGCTTCAACTGTTGATGCTTTTTCAAATCAATATGAAAACTTATTGGGTGAATCATTAACAGATTTCAATAAAGGTAACGTGAAAGCACGTATCCGTATGGTTACTCAATATGCAATTGGTGGACAAAAAGGGCTACTTGTTATCGGAACAGATCACGCTGCAGAAGCTGTAACAGGGTTCTTCACAAAATTCGGAGATGGTGGTGCAGATTTATTACCATTAACGGGATTAACGAAGCGCCAAGGACGTGCATTATTACAAGAGTTAGGCGCAGACGAGCGACTGTACTTAAAAATGCCAACAGCTGATTTATTAGATGAAAAACCAGGTCAAGCTGATGAAACAGAGTTAGGTATTACTTATGATCAATTAGATGATTATTTAGAAGGTAAAGCAGTTCCAGCTGACGTTGCAGAGAAAATTGAAAAACGTTACACAGTGAGTGAGCATAAAAGACAAGTACCAGCGTCAATGTTTGATGATTGGTGGAAATAAATTAAACATAAAAAAGAAGCTAATCTTCATTTAGCTTCTTTTTTATATGTTAACGATATACCCCTACTCTTTTCTCCAATAAATCTTGCAGGCAATCTTCATGTTGTTTACAAAATAACGGTGGCATGTCGTCTAACGGGAAAAACTTCAAATCCAACGTTTCATCACCATCTACTTTTTTGTCACCTCCAACTATTGAGAATGAAAAGAACATCACAATTGACTGGGCCTTGTCTCCATTTGGATATGATTGAAAATATTTTGTATACACTCCAATAAGCTCATTTATTTCTACATCATACCCGGTTTCTTCTTTTATTTCCCGGATTGCAGTTTCCGCAGCTGATTCTCCTATCTCCATTGCACCACCTGGAAAGCCCCAAGCGTTAAAGTCTCCTCTTTTTTGCAGTAATACTTCTCCTTCTTTATTAAATACACAACCACCGGCAAAGTTTAAGAAAACATAATCATGTCCTACTTTTTCACGTAATTCTTTTATATAATTCGCCATTCTCATTCCCCTTTTCATACCTCTTCTATCGCTATTTCTTATCTTTTTCAAGCAATTCAATGATTCGATCTAGCTTCTGGTTCATATTAATCACGTGGTGTTTCTTTGCAGCACTGCTTTGTAATACTCTTCTAATAAACAAAGTAAATGATATGAAAAACAAAACGATAAGTCCGATTACTAAACAAGTATATATCAATGTAAAAATATCGCTTTCGAACAAGTTCATTCCACATTTACATCCCTATCCTTTTATTTTATCACATAATTCTTAATATTCAAAAGTAATCAATCAATAAATAAAAAAAGCACCTTTTACAGGTGCTTTTCCCCATTGCTTAATACGTAAATGTAATTGTCGCTAATGAATAACCCGCCAATGCACTATAAGGCGCTACTTGATAAGACACACGCTTTGCACCTTTTGGCCAATTTATTTCATTTAATACTTTCTTTATATCTTGCATCGTCCCATCCATGGACTGCTTATATCGCACTTCTACTTTTTCTGGTTTGGCTGCAAACTGTTGCTGCAACTTTTGCTTAAATTCATTATAATTTTCTGCTCCGTATTCTGCAGATAAGTATTGTAAATTTGTTTCTTTTAACATCTGCTCATATACGACAGTTTTTGAGCTACCAGCTTTTATTTTGTTTGTTAATTCACCAAAATAACTTGTAGTTGCTGCTGGATATTTACTACGATCCCAGTCGTGATCTTTACTTAACTGTTCGTCAGACATGTTAAAATATGAGTAAGTTACACGCCCTGCTTTATCTGGTACTGGATCATCAAATGTAGTATCTAGGTGATACCATTTGTTTTCAATGTTCACTAAATTCCACGCGTGAGCTTGTCCGTTTCCTGTGCCTGTTACAATATGGTTTTGAATACCTGCCTCTTTTAACAACTCATACGTTAATAATGTATATCCTTGGCAAACGGCAGAACGATTCGCTAATGCTTCATATGCTGTATACGCTTGATAAGACGTATCATAAGACACATGCTTAACAACGTAATCGTGAATAGCTTTTACTTTCTCATGCTCATCCATCCCTGGTTTTACAATTGATCCAACAATTGATTTCGCCTGAGCTTTTACATATTGAGTTTGTTCTTTTGATTCACGGTATTTTACTTGCAGTGTAAACGTATAGTCCCCTGGCATTCCTTTAATAGAATATCTAGTAGACGCTACATTATATTTTACATACTCATCAGCATCTACAATTTTATTAAACTCACCATACAATTGATCCATAATATTTCTAGCATTTCTATCTTTTGTTTTATATGTGATTGTAATATTTTCTTCTCGATTATCAATCTGTTTTTTTAATTCTTTTCTGAAATCATCTAATAACTTTACATCTGATTGTGCTGTCACTGTAGTCGGATTTGTAGCTGCATAAGATACAGATGACGCTTGCAAGCCTCCCATTACTATAGTTGAACAAAGTGCGGCAGCTGTCACATACTTACTTGTCTTTCCCATCTTGTCACTCCTTATATTCTATAACTATACGAAAAAGTATCGTATAGTTTCAGAGTATACAATACTTTTTCGTATAGGTCATATGAGATTATGCATATTAACTAATTCACATAAAAAGGTTGTTCTTTTTAAAAGAACAACCTTTTTTCATTAGCATGTTTGTAATACACAGCATGTATTTTCAAAACGTTGATTTTTCAAATCTTCATTACTAATACAGAAATATAGCATCCCTAGTTCTCCCCAAACCATATTACAATTTTTATGATCTGAATCAATTTGGAATAAAAGAGTCATTTGCTGCGGGTCTACTCCCATATATTCTCCTGTCTCATATAACACTTCTTCTTGTACAGAGAATGGCTCACCAAACATTTGATGGTTATCGTAGTTATCTGGAATTAGCTCTTCAAGTAATTGCAAGAAACGATCTGAATCAGCCTCATCTTCAATGAAAAGTTCTGGTAATTTGTATGTCAGTTCAAAAGTAATTGCACACTGGTTATATTTCGCTTGTATTTCATTTTCTCTTCGTAATTGCTCTACAGGAACATCATAATAAAGTACACGCCCAGCTTCTGTTAGATTCACATTTTCTTCAAAATAATTTTCAATGCAAAAGAAATACAGCATCCCCGTCTTAGGAAGATTGTGATCCATACCAACGTTTTGTAAATCACTTAAGTTAAATTGCGCGATAAATTGTAGTGGATTTCCTTTATGCTTTGGATATTCAAATAAAGCTGGTAGATCAGGAACTCCTCCCATTTTCGAACTACCTATCGCAACAGTTCCCTGCTGCTTTGGCACAACTTTTATACAAGGAAATACAGTATTAATAAGTTCTTCTTTCAAGTGTGTTAGTTCATATTTATCAATTAATACTTCAATTTTTTTATTCATAAATTCTCCTTACATTTACATACTTATTTATATCATAGTACAAAGATTATACTTCATTCTTTACAAAATCAACAAGCCTCCCAAAAACGGGCTTATCCTTCGTACGCGAACAAGTTTAAAAAAGCATACTATACATTGTTCCTACAAACACGATAGTTCTTTAGTTCTTCCAGTACATTTTCCCCTCGTTCATTTTTATTTTTAATATAAGGAGGAATTCCACATGGGTTACGGATATAGTTGCGGCGGTTACGGTTACGGCGGTAGCTGTGGTGGTTGTGGTTACGGAGGTTTCGCTTTATTAATCGTTTTATTCATCCTTCTAATCATCATCGGAGCTAGCTGTTGGGGCGGCTTTGTAGGCTGCTAGTAAACTTAAAAACCATTGTAAAAAAGCACGTACAATACGTGCTTTTTTGCCATTTCCAAATCTTTTATTTGAAAGGAAGTATGTTTAATGAAGATCGATGGTGTTTTTGAAGGAGGCGGTGTACGCGGTATTGCACATGTTGGAGCAATTTGCGCATTAGCCGAAAAAGGTTATGAATGGGAACGTGTAGCTGGAACATCAGCTGGTGCAATTATCGCGGCACTTGTAGCGGCAGGATATTCTTGTTCAGAGCTAAAAACGATTATAACTGATATCGATTATAACAAATTTACGAAGAAAACCTTTATTGACAAAATCCCCTTTATCGGAAAAGGACTAAGTGCATGGACTACTCTAGGTATATACTCTAATGTATTTATAGAAGAATGGATTGAAGAATTACTTCGAAAAAAAGGTGTTCATTTATTTACTGATTTACCGGATCTAAACAAACTCAAAATCATCGCTTCTGATATTAGTAATGGTAAAATGGTTGTCTTTCCTGACGACTTACCAAACTACGGATTTTTAAATTATCGCTTCTCTATCGCTAAAGCGGTAAGAATGAGTAGTACAATCCCCTTCTTCTTTGAACCCGTAAAATGGAGAACTCCAAAATGGAAGCAGCCTTGTTATATGGTTGATGGAGGAATTCTAAGTAATTATCCAATTTGGATCTTCGATTCACCTACCACTCCTCGCTGGCCGACTTTCGGATTTCATTTTGTAAAAGATGAGATTCAAGCTGATCCTGCTCACTATAACGAGCCTATTTCCATGTTCAAAGGACTATTTAAAACAATGATGCAAGCTCATGATTTACGTCATTTAGATAAGGAATCAAAAGCAAGAACGATTATAATTCCAACAGGAACGATTACAAGTACTAATTTTGAACTGACAAAGGAAGAAAAAGAATGGCTTTACAATTCTGGTTATAACTCTGCTAATAAATTTTTACAAGCTTGGAACTTTAGGCAATATATCGATGAATATAGAAAAGGAAAGCAAGACCGAAAGACAAATCGATTTTTTCGTCAACTTGACTCATAATATTATTACTTTGCGTATAAATACGAGAACGTTTAACAACTTAATAATAAATAAGTCTAGTAATTTCTTATATTACTAGACTTATTTATTATTATATAATCTCGTACATTGTTTAAGGATACGTTAACCCTTCGGCTTCCTCTGCAGTAATAACTATGTAACGATTTCCCGTTCTTAATCCTAACAGTTCTGCTTTTTCAATCGCTTCTTGCTTCGTCTCCGCATAAGCAGCTAAATATTTTTCTCCATTGATCATTTGGCAAATTACATATTGTTTCATTACTTTCTCCTCTTACTTTTTCATTAGTTGTGCAAGTTTTTTTATACCTATTTCAATTTCTTCTAACGTTGCGTATGAATACGATAGGCGCAAAAATTGATTTGCACTTCTATCATATAAAGTACCTGGGTTTAATAAAACCTTTTCTTGCAGAGCTTTATCAAATAAACTGCGATATGAAATGGTTACTTTTATATGTACCCATATATAAAATCCCCCTGTTGGTTCATGCCAAGTTGCTATTTCACGAAGATATTTATCTAACATTAGTAACATAAAATCTCTTCGTTTTTTCAATTCACTTCTTACAAAGCGCAAATGCTCATCATATAGACCATTTGTAAACCACTCTGCTGCAATTTGCTGGGATATAGTGCTTGAACCATAATCTGTTTGCATTTTTATGTCTGACAATCTTTGAATTACTGGCTCAGGTCCAACAATCCATCCAATTCTTAACCCTGGACTAATTACTTTGGACATGCTTCCAATATGTAGTACGATTCCGTTTTTATCATAGGCTTTTAAAGGTTTCGAACAAGGTGCATCAAACCATAAGTCTTGATACACTGCGTCCTCTATAATAGGTAATCCAATTTCATTACATATTTCCATCACTTCTATTCGTCTCTTCGCATTCATACTAAAGTTCGTTGGATTATGAAAAGACGGGATTGTATATAAAATAGATGCATTAAATTGCTTCTTATATTTTGTAATATATGATGTATTTAAACCGTTCTCATCCATTGGTATTCCAATGAAACGCATTCCTGCGGATTGAAAAACATTAAGCGAATATAAATAGGATGGTTTTTCTAATAAGATGGATGCCCCTTTTGGAAGAAGCCCCATAGAGATAAGTTGCAGCGCTTGAATTGCTCCTGAAACAATTAATATAGAGTCCGGAGATACACATATACCATGCCCCTTTAAGTATTCGGAAATCTTTTCCCTTAAATAAAAATTTCCTTTCGGCTCTTCATACCCAAGCGTCACATTTGACTTTAAAAGCTTATTCATAATTTCTTTCATCTGTTTCTCAGGTAAGAGACTCGGCGCGAGCTCACCTGTTCCTAATCGAATTACATGTGGATAAAATTCAGCTTGATTAATCTCCTGAATAGCTGGGAGATTCGGATAATGAAGTCCTGTTTCTACATAAGACTGCCAATTAGGCGGAGGTGCGTAAGTTGAAGCATTCTCATTATTATTTACAACAATTGTTCCTTTCCTGCCATTCCCTTCTATGTATCCCTTTGCAACTAGTTCATCGAAAGCCATTACAATTGTGCTTCGATTCACACCAAATGTATGTGCCAAATCTCTTTGTGAAGGTAATTTCGTTCCAACGGTCCATTCTCCATTAACGATCCTTTCTTTTATATACGTTTCTATTTGTTTATACAGAGGAGTCGCTAGAGACATATTCGGTTTCCAAACGAATCTTTCCATTATATCACCTTATATTCTTTTTGGTTGGTAACCTCCCCAACCATATGGATGGATACAAATTTTCATTTCTTCTATACAATATACACTATCATAATGAATTAAAATAGGAGGTAATATGATGAGTGAAGCAATTATTCATGGTATCATTCTTGCATTTGGACTTATCATTCCATTAGGTGTACAAAATGTTTTTGTCTTTAACCAAGGTGCGAGCCAACCAAACATTTGGAGGGCAGCCCCTGTAGTATTAACTGCCTCTATATGTGATACGTTACTCATATTGATTGCAGTGCAAGGTGTCTCCCTTGTACTCCTTACTTTTTCTTGGCTAACTAACTCGTTATATATAATTGGATTTTTCTTTCTCCTATACATGGGCTTTGTTATTTGGAGAAGTAACCCTTCCAACGATGTAAAACAAGAAAAAAGTATGCCCTTAAAAAAGCAAATCCTTTTCGCAGCATCCGTTTCGTTATTAAATCCACATGCTATTTTAGACACAATCGGTGTAATTGGAACAAATTCTATTCAATACATAGGAAGTGAAAAATGGGCTTTCACACTTGCAACTATTATCGTTTCTTGGATTTGGTTTATAAGCTTAGCGTTAGCGGGGAAATTTCTAAAAAGACTAGACTCAACCGGAAAGACAATTTTATTATTAAATAAATTTTCTGGTCTCATCATATGGGGTGTCGCGCTTTATATGTTAAAACAAGTTATTTATTCTTAATGAACGAAAGAGAATTGCATGTTACTCAAAACATCATGCAATTCTCTTACAAATTATGAAGTAGGCTCTGGTTTCGGTTTTACCGTCTTTGCATCCTTTGCTGGTTTAATCCAAATGATTGCTATGACAGCACCAATGGCAGCGAAAATACTTGTCAAATAAAACACTTCATGGTCCGCCCCTTTCATGAAAAAAGAATATAAAGGTGGTCCAGCTGCTACACCGATAAATCGCATTGAACTGTAAAATGACGTAACTGTTCCCCTTTGCTCCTTTTCAATTCCTTGTGTAATGAGGGCATCTAAACATGGGAGTGCCATACCAATCCCTATCCCCATAATAACGAGACAAAGAAGTAGTAAATAAATCCCTTTTATAAATAAAGGAATGATGACTGATGCAGCTGCCATTAAAAAACCAATATAGATACACTTCTTCATAACATTTTGATTATCTCCAATTTTTTTACCGGCCATATATGAACTAAGTGACAGTACAAGTAACGGGATAGCAAGCACACACCCTTTCCATATACCATGAATGTCATACTTTGATTCCAGTATAGTCGACAAATAAAAGAGAATTCCGAATAAAATAAGCATAATAATTGCACCTAATGCAAAAATGGCAATTAACCATCTTCCTTTTTCTCGAAACGTAGACAGAATAGATTTTATAAACTCTTTAAGTGGTGGTACTTCTCCTTCTTGTTTCTTTGCCTTTACTAGAACAAGTAATAAAACAATTGATACTACGCATAAAATTGGAATCGCCCAAAATGGTAAGAACCATACAACGGCAGCAAGAGCAGACCCTAAAATAGGGCTCAGCACTTTCCCAAATGTATTGGATGTTTCTATGATTCCTAAACCTGTACTAACTTGTTTTTCGTCTTTGTATAAATCACCAACACACGGTATAACAACTGGCATTGCACCAGCAGCACCAATACCTTGAATCGCTCTACCAATCAATATCCAATTGTAGGGATTATCAACTTTCCAAGATACCCAACCAGTTATCGCTCCTCCTATAGCTGCAATCAGCAAACTCGGAACCATTACCATCTTTCGTCCCCATCTATCTGATAAATAACCAGCAATCGGTATAAGTAGAATGGCTACGATAGAGTAAATTGTAATAATCATGGATACTTGAAACGATGAAATATGTAATTTCTTTTCAATAGTCGGCAGAATTGGGATGAGCATTGAATTCCCTAATGTCATAACAAGTGGAACTGATGCAAGCGCAATTAAACAACAGTTTTCTTTTTTTAACATGTTGGCTTCGAAACCTTTCATCATATATTTCTTACCATATAATAGCCCCGCTGGAACGTAACTTTTCATTCCACCAGGGCTATTACATCTTTACTACTTCCCATTCACAACAAAAGAAATTGGGGAAATTATAGTATTATTCCTATTCTTTGAATCCAGTTCACAATATATCCATACCAATTAATTGAAAAAAAAAGAAAGGAAGAATCCTTCCTTTCTCCTATAACCTTCTACAATTAGCGAGTATATCCGCCACCAAGTTGTTGTTCTGCCATCGCTACAAGGCGTTTTGTAATTTCACCGCCTACAGAACCGTTTGCACGTGAAGAAGTATCAGCGCCAAGTTGTACACCAAACTCTTGTGCAATTTCATATTTCATTTGATCTAAAGCTGCTTGTGCTCCATGTGATGCTAATTGATTAGAATTACGATTTCTAGCCATTACCAATCACCTCCTTATTTATATATAAATTGTGTTAAATTCAAATTAAAATACATGGAAATTTTTGGTTATTTTTTACCATAAAAAAAGAGCCTCTAAAACGAGACTCTCACATCATTTCACATTACGAAGTTACTACTTCTAATTTTCTATTTATTAATACTTTCATTTCTTCTTTTAATATCTCTTTTGCATTATGTCCAAACCATTCTAAGGAAGCAAAAAGATCCGTACCTCTCACTTCCTGAATAATCTCATCATAATTTACAATACCTTCAAATAACGGAACCATACCAATACGACTTCCTGCTGCAGCATATACATTGTTAGGTTCAAACACATGCAAATAATCCGCTGAAGATATATTCTTAAAATGGTAATGTAGTGTCCACGGCTTTAATCGATGGAAACTGTCTATTGGATCTGCGCCAGACTCCCATATATGAAGAAAATCAAGATTTATTTTTAAATTCGGATGATTTACTTCTTCTAATAGTTCTATAGTAGAAGGCAATGTGTCCGTTAGTGTATTGGGATGTGTTTCTAACAGCACATACATATTGTGCTGAGCAAACACATCACAAATCTTACGTATTCGCTTCACATACTCTTTTCTCTCTTGTTCCGAGAAGTCCTTGCTCCCTTTTTGCCCAGCAAACGTGCGAATTTTATTCGTATTAAACCAATTAGCTAGTACTACAAGTTGTTCACTTTTCTCTATCGTTTTTTCAAAATCTGCTGATAATGATATATCTAAGTAATCACTTATCATCGTAATTTCTAAGTTTTTATCCTTTAGAAAAGTCAATTCTCGTTCTGTCGTTTCGCGTTCTTGTATATACAAATTTTGTGCATGTGTCCCCCACAATTCAATTCCTTCAAAACCGTTTTCATATGCAAATTGAACAATATCAGTAAATGAAATTAATTGATGACGAAATGAAATGGTACATAGCGAATATTTCATAGCATTAAACTCCCCTATCTTAAATTCAGTTAGCTTATTAAAGAGTTGCGACAGATTGATTTGTTTTCATACCTTTCCATGATAGAAACTGTCTCTCTAATTCCTTCTTAATCTGCAGTTCAATTGCATTCATTTCATCCAGTTTTTCAATAATTGATACTAGCATACCTTTATTATTCGTCATTGCCATTTTAATTGCACGATACTGTACATTTGTAAATCCTTGTACAATATCCTCTACCCGATCACACCAATAATCAAATTCTTGCTCCGAATATTGCAACGTTTCACGGAAGTATGCAAAGGCATGCTCATAACTATATTTACGAATTGCAAGTACTGGTATTTGTTTTACTGCTGCTACAAGTCCAGAAAGCGCATATCCTTCTTCCTCATTTGCCATTTTTACAATTAAATTTTTCAGCTCCATAGTCAGTTCATTGTCGTTCTTTTTGAATGTTTCTGTGAAATAACTAGCTACTGTTTCTTGCGTTGGCTCCCCAATTCCTTCTATATCAATGAAATACCCTCCACCAAATGGGTTATCTTGAATAGAGTGAAGTACTTTTTCTCTTTCCATATTTCCTTCCCAACGAAAATCAGGATCTAGCATGAACCACTCTTCTTCTTTCTCTGTTTTTGATATCATTAAATAATGTGGAAACGGTTTTTGATGAAATTTATTTTCCCTCTCTGGTAATAGAGACATATCAACCATTACAATGACATAACGATTTTCCGGCTTGTTTTCTACTAATTCTAAAAACGTTTCTACATTGCTATCTTTATCTTTTGCATGATCATACCATTCGTTTACTTTAATACCGTACAATTTTTCAAACCAAAGTAAATAATGATCATGGTTAATGTTTTCAGAGTGATATGAAATAATTCCACCTTCTGTTATATCAAAATCTCCATCCCATAGTCCAAAATAAAATGGACGAAAATCAATGTCGCTACGCCTTTTTATAATTTCACAAAAACAACTCACTAAACAGTGCACTTTAATTGAAGTCATACTCTCATCCACTTTCCTAAAGGTTAGTTATTCACATTTACTTCCTGTAACGGCTCTAACTCCTCCATAAAATCAAGCAAAGATCCTACAGTAAGAAATGCCTTTGGATCTACCTCATCCTCTGGAACGCATAGCTTTACATCCATTTCTATGTATACAATAAGCTGTAACATCATTACCGAATCTATATATAAATCTTGATTTAAGCGCATCGTTTCTTCTAAATGCGTTACATTTTTCAGTTCCATTTTTTCTATCATAATTTTTAACACGGCATTCTTTAACGCTTCCCGTCTCATGTTGTAACCTCTCCCATCTCTAGTAACTTTCTACTTACTTTTCCAGTTTTATTTTTAGGAATTTCATTTACACTTTCAATTTCATACGGAACTTTATAAGAAGGTAAGTGCTGAATACACCATTCTCTTATTTTCACTGGATCAACATGAGAGATCACTTTCGCTTTAACTATTTCGCCCATCACAGGATGTTTCCCTCGATATACAATTGCCTCTTGCACACCTTCCAATCGAAGCATCGTTTCTTCTATTTCTATAGGAAAGACTTTTAATCCTGAAACATTAATTACATCGTCCATACGCCCCATAAAATGAATGCCACGCTCAGATTTATACCCTAAATCTTTCGTGAAAATTTCCTTATCATTCATTTTCACGACAATTTCTTCCGGTGCATTTTCATCTGAACCTATGCTAATACTTGCATGAGGTAGAGGGTTTCCTAAATCTAAATGGCTTTTCATATCATGACATATACTAATACAACCTGCTTCAGAACAACCGTATTGCTGCATCATATATGTTGTCATTTCTTTTAGTTTATAAAATAGTGCTTCTGGCAAAGGCGATCCTGATGTCATAATTTTATGAAACTGGAACGTTCCTAATGGAAAACTCCCCATAATGTGTAACATAAGTGGTACTGCATATATGATATGTTTTTCTGTATTGCGAACTATATTTAATGCGAATTTAGGATTTTTGTTCGTAATGATTACAGGCTTGCTCCCCCTCGTAATTGCTGATAACGTACCACATATTAGTCCGTATGAATGTGAAACAGGAGCCATAACGATTGGAACTTCATCTACTTCACAGTTTAAAGCTTCATTATAGGCAGTAATTTCTGTATCAACTTCCGTCCATGCTCTACGAATCAGTTTCGGTTCTCCCGTAGTTCCCGAACTATATTGCAATAAAGAAGGCTCTTCTAGTAAAAAGTTCCCTACTTCTAATTTTGTAAAATCGCCATATTCTCCATATAAAACTCCTACACAATTTGCACGCTTTGCCATTTCAATAGCCGTTTCTTTTGGCGTATCTTCATGTATAAGTAATACTGATGATTTCTTTTCTTTTAAGAAAAACACAAGCGTAATAATATCGAATGGATCTTTCAGACAAAGTGCAAATCTATTTCCTTCTGCTTCTTGAAATTGTTCCAATTCCTCATAAACTTGTAATCTCAAATTAAAATCACTTTTGCTATACTCTTGTTTATTAACGATTAGCATAATTTCCCCCTGTAACAATTGATTTTTGTTTCATAAGTTTTCTTACTCTATACAATGGATTTGGAACTTCATGAACAAGCGATTCCACATCCATATATAATCGACGTTTCGTTAATTGTTCAGCATAGAATGTAGGTGCATATAATTGAATATTTTCAAATCTACCTTTCAAATGTGGATATATTCTTAAATGATCTTCAATTTCTTCAACAACCATCATCCAAAAATGTTCTTCTTTCAATCCATATTCATCCGCAAGTACGAATGCTAATTCTCCTAAATTAAACAGGAATAGTGCATCTAACACCATCTCTTGCAAACATTCAATGCCATCCATTTCAAAGAAATCATTCATTTTTCCATTCGCATATGTTTTATGCATTTTAGTAAAGTCGGGACATTTGTCAACTTCTTTCAAATATGGACGATAAAACTCAAGCCCTTCATGAAAATCCTTTAACGCAATACGAACAGGCACCCCTTCTTTATGGACTAGAATCATATTTTGTCCATGTGATTCCAGTGCGATGCCATGCTCTACAACAAGATGTATAACTGGTATTATCGCTTTTTGAATAAGTAATTGTAGCCAATCCTTCATTCCATATTTATTCAACCACACATCAATAATTGGTGTACCATCTTTCTCTTTAGCGTATAAACCATTAAAAGGAATTGCATCCTCTTTTGCATCTAAATACTTATGAACGCTTTCGCGCCAAATACATCCTAATGAACCATATATAGCTTTCTTATTCGTGTCATACGTTACACTTGAAAACTCACTTAACAAGATTAAACGTGCTTCATCCATTAAATAGGCGTCATTACTTACAACATCATTTAACCAATTTGATATTACTGGTGCACTCACAACAGAGTATGGTTTCAGCGTACGAAGTGTTGAAGTGTTGAGTAAATTCATCGATAATTTAACGTACGGTTTCTTTGGACTCGTAATATTTCTTAACGTTCTCATTGACTGTTGCGCGCAATAATCGTCCTCTGATGTTCCTAAATAAATAATAAATTTACCCTGTATATGATCCGCATAATTTGAAATGATGAAATTCTCCCACTGCCATGGGTGAACAGGTATAAACACGTACTGTTTTGGATTACATCCCTTATTACGAATTCGTTCCATAAACTCTTCTAATTTACGATCGCCAATCTCCTCTTTTAAAAGGTTGTTATACATCACTTCATTCTCATAACCTACAGTCGCATAATTCTTATGTGCTGCAATCCATATGAGTTTTATTGGCTGCATAAATTCATAACCATATTGAAAATTGTCACGATATTGAAATCCAACACGTGCTTTATAACTAGGATGATATGGATGGCCATCTATTAATTGGCTTTCAAACTCATCGTAAGATTTTTGAGTATATTCTCTCTTATTATTTCTTTCATATTGTGCAATCGTGTCTTTAAATATTGTTTGTTCTAATTCGTGCATAAAAGAATCTAATTTAGCTTGTTCTACACTAGTAACCCGAAAAACTTCTTCTAGAAATTGCGAGACAGACTGTATTTCTTGCTGTTCATCTTGAACTCTTACTATTAATGAGTCTAACGAAATACGTCCAAATGTCATCCGTTCCCTGCCATAGCATTTGTACGTGACACTTTTGTCTTCTTCATCAAGTCCTTGTATTAGAAAAAGAAGTTGTTCTTCTTTTTCTATGCGAACCGGTGTAATAATCCCCTCATAAATTAACGATTCTACTAATTGACGTAGCACTCTTCTTCGTACTGAAATGTAATCTTCTGATTCGAGCGCCTTCAATACTTTCGTATGATACATGTCCACTCTCATAAAACCCTCCACCTTATGACAAAATACCATTATTTGTATTACGTGAAATTTTAACGTTATTTATGACCGAACAGCCACTTCTCTAACGAGTGGATTATGTACTTGCACATAAATAGCTTGCTCCAATGGATTACTTAACTCATCGACATCGAAAAATCTCGTTAGTAAATTTGCTTTACACGCTAACTTATCTTCGTCCAATAATTCTCTTAAAAATGTAGAAGGTTCCCGGTTATATGGAAGAAATGATTCAAGTACAGACCTTAATTCCGAGAGAAGAATTTCCTCCTTAATTAATCCTGCTGTGCCAAAACCATTAATGAGGCCAAACATATGATTGAAAATTAAGTAGTAACGAAATCTCTCATCCACAATATAGTCGTCATATAAATTTCCAGTACGTTCTCCAATACCAGCTAATTCATTATTAAGCATCTCTTTCATTGAATTACAGAAATAAAATCCTTGATTATCACGGAAATAATATTTGACCGGATAACCATCTTTTAGCTGAACAACGCTATTTTGCTGATGAGCTTCTAATGCAACACCATACTGTAAATACATCCATACCATTGGCTTTAAAGAAATATTCATATATCGTCTAAACCACTCTAAGCTTACTTCTTCACAGCTTTTACTTTCTAAATCTGCTAGGCGATGAATAATATTCGATAACCGCGTACGCTCCCCAGGTATAGCGTCTTGAACTAGCCCAGCAATTAATGTTGCGTCGTTTGCATGTTCACTATAAAAAGGATTCTCACGAATAATCACTTCAAATCCAGATTCTTGTGTTCCATAATTTAATGTAATAAAGGCTGGATCACAAATAAAATCAAATCCTGGAAATCTTTCTCGTACTTCACCAATAGCCGTATTTAACATTTCCTTCCCTTCAAGACCACTCTCAAGTTCTTTCAGTTTATTAATACGCATTGAATTCGTTACTTTCACCGGAAATGAAAACTTAAGCATATACTTCGAATTGGGATGATATAGCGTCCTTAGTGATGATGTTGCCATATAATACTTACCTACAGGACCAATATACTCAAGCAATTCTTGAATTATCCAATCTTGTACGTAAGCTTGATGCAAGAGCCATTCTGCCTGAAGCGGATGAATTGGAATTAATGCATATTGATCTTCCTTACAGTACTTCGCTATAAATTCCTTACTAACCATCTCATCATTACTTAATTCTTCTTTTATAATCGTTGTTGTAGAATCTGATAATAATGATTTTTCATTTACTATACTTTTATGTGCTCGAAAATAATGAAGCTGACATTCCCCTTTTAATTCTGGAGAATACATTGCACTTTTCCAATCCAATATCCCCTGTCTACTCTTTGGTGTAGGATGAGTTAAATGCCCAAATAATAAAGACTGCTCCGCTTCTATAAAAGTTGTATGGAAACCGTATAATGCGGATGTATCTTCTATTCTCTCTTTTGTAAATTCCTCAATATTTTGACAACTACGGATAACTCGAAGCATAAGTTCCGCAGGATTCGTTCCTTCTCCGTAGTTGATCGACATCTCTTTTATTAAAAATGTAATAACTGTAACGTAATCTGCTGTAATAACGGAATTACTATCTCCAATTTGATAATAAAATTGTTCTCCAAACAAATGGCGATCTGTTGATGATTTATATATAACTTCTCCATACAAAGTAACGTTCTGTGCCGATAGCCGACAACATAAATATGTGGGGACTGTATCTCTATTCAACGTATTACTGAAGATACTTTTCATTCTTTCATCCTCTGTAATCCATTCTCCACTCCCTGTTTCTCTTAAATAACAGTTTAAAAAGCTTTGTAATGTTGCATGTTCTGCGATTTGTTTCGCATGCTGCATGTTGGTCCTCCTCTTTATATTAAAGCTATCGAAATTTTATATAATAAACGATAATTGAATATCGTTATCAATTCTGATTCTAATTGATAATGATATTCAATTCAAGAGTATATTTCAGAATTTTTTTATCTGCTTTAATTTTTATTGTTTTCCCTCTTTTCTTTAATCTAGTTAAAAATACACAAAAAAATACTCAGTTTCAAACTACATACTTACTATTTTTCATTAGTAATCTATCCAAAATGTTTAAACAAAAGAGGTATACCTTAATTGGTATACCTCTTTCAAACATAAAATTTACATAATAATATTATTTATATCTCTCCAGCAATATGCTGTCTCTTCTACCTGTAATCGCTCTAAAAATTTTGTATCAATTTTTTCCGGGTTAAATTTTTCATAAAACTTTTTAGAAGGATTATTCGTAACAACCCAAACTAAAAGTGATTGCATATCATTCTTTACACATTCTGATAGTAACGCTTGAAATAACTTTTGTCCTATTTTCATTCCTTGATACTCTTGTAAAAGGTAGATTGCATATAATTCTCCATCACAATTATATGTATCAGTTCTTTCTATCCCCCCATCGATGAATCCAACTATTTCTCCATTTAAATTCTCTGCTACAAATCTAAATTGATGATTACCTTCTTTTTGAAAAATATCTTCCCATTGTTTTTCTCGTTTCTCATATGCTATATTATCTAGAATTTCGTCAGCAAATATCCCTTTATACGTTGCTTTCCAACTATCGACATGCACCTTTGCTATACCTTGTATATCATCCTTTATTGCTCTTCTAATATGTATTCCCATCATTTCTCCCCCTTTATTACTCATCATTATATCAATTTCATTCCTTCAAAATCCAAATAAAAAAGAGTGAATTCACTTCACTCTTTTTTATCACAATTATCTACTTTCCACTTCAACTGAAACTACTCGATCAATCTCTTTCAGGGAACTATATAATTCTGTTGTATATAAATCTTCTGGAGCTAAAATAACCATCTCTAGTTGCTGAAATGCTCCACTATCTATATCTTTAATTTTCACGCGTTTCACATGCATGCCTAAATTTTTAATTTGCTTAAATATACCATCTAACTCATGATGCTCTTTAACAGTAATTTTTATAGATAAATCCTTTTGTCTTAATGAATACGGTCCTGCAATTTTCACAAGTTGCGGAAGTACATTAATCGCTAAAATAATTAAAACCATAGCAACTGTCGCTTGTAAATAAAATCCCGCACCAATTGCGATTCCTAAAGCTGAAGCAGCCCACACCATAGAAGCTGTTGTTAATCCAGAAATAACGTCATTACTTCTTCGTAAAATGACACCTGCGCCAAGAAAACCAATTCCACTAACAATTTGAGCGGCCAGTCGCATCGGATCCATATTTGTATGTCCTGGAACAGAATATACATGCACAGATTCAATTGAAACCATCGTAATTAAACAACTTGCTACAGAAATAACCATACTTGTTTTCACACCAAGTGGTTTATTCTTTAGCTGCCTATCTATCCCGATGAATAATCCTAAAAAGAGTGCTAAACCTAATTTGAGTAAAAATTCATATGACATATTCCTATTCTCCTTACTTTACAATGTTTCCCTTAGAATAACTCACTATAACTCTTTTATGATATCAATTCCAGTCTTTTCTATTCATTTAACGTAAAAAACCGAAAAAACATTTATAACGATGTTTCTCCGGCTTTTTATTACACTTTAGATTCTTCTTTATTTCTGATCTTTAATCTTAATTTCTGCACCTTTGTAGAATGCTAATTTACTGTCATTATACTCTTTTGTAAATTTGTTAAACTGCTCTTTCGACTTTTGTGCTTCCACATTTAATTCATTAACAGTTTTAACTTTTTCACCGATTTCTTTTAATTTCGTTTCTTTTACTTTTAATTTTTCATACAGTTCTTTTTCAGTTGCTAACACTTTCGTGTAATTTTCATTCATCTTTTGGAATGCATCATAACGATTCTTATACGACTCTTCTACTGCTTTTGCTTGTTTTTGTAACTTCTTATCTTCAATCTTCTCTATATTACTTTGAACAGATTTCGTTTCCTTCTGTGCTTTTTCTAGCATTTCTTTCTCACTTTTCAATACTTTTTCACGATCATCTACATTTGCAGTAGCTTGCTCTATTTTCTTCACAACTGCTTCATTATGATCTTTACCTTCTTGCAAAATTTGAGCATATAATTCTTGCCCTTGTTTCTCTAACTGCTCTAATTTTTTTGCTTCATCCACTAAAGATTTTTCTTGTGTTGCTGCTGTTTCAAAAGCTGTATATAGATTTTCTTCTGGCTTTTCACCGAAACAACCTGTTAAAAGTCCTACTGATAATGCTCCAACTACTGCTACTTTTCCATACTTCAACGTTCATTCCTCCATTACATACGGTTATCATGCCAGAAGTTCACTGGGAAGTGACTCTCTTCATGATAAGCTTCAAACTCATAACCTTTTTCTTTTAGCCCCTTTAAAATTGCTGGCACAGCAGCAACTGATTGCGGGTGAATATCATGCATTAAAATTACTTCTTGTGGTTTTGTTGCGTTTGTTAATACGTTTTGAGCAATTTGTGCTGCAGCTGCATCAACTGGCATTTTATTGTATCTCCAATCTAATGAATCAATTGTCCAATCCCATACTTTAAATCCGCCTTCTACCACTTTATTTCGAAGACCTTCATTCAATCCAGGCATCGAACCATATGGAGGACGTGTTAATTTAGGTGATTTCCCAATAATATTAGCGATTAAACCTTGATCTTCTTTCATCTCATTTACATACTCGCCATTTTTATATAACTTTGCGAAATTATGTGTCATACTATGCATGCCTACATAATGACCCTCAGCATTTTCACGTTTCACTAAATCAGGAAATTCTTTTACATTCGCTCCAATTAAAAAGAACGTCGCCTTCGCATCATGTTGTTTTAGCGTATTTAATAATTCAGCCGTATATTTCCCTGGCCCATCGTCAAATGTAAGATAAGCAACTTTTCTTTCTTTTCCATTAAAACGACTTGGTGCCGTTTTATTCATTTCAACTTTCGGCTGTTCACTTGCAAGCTGCACTACATTTTCTTGTTTCGCAACAGCTTTTGCTGGTGAAGTAATTGATTGAAACATGTAATACCCAATAGCTACTGCGGCAATCGCTATTAAAACGACTACTATTTGTTTAATTTTTAAAGCTTTTTCCATTCTATCGAATTCCTCTCCCTATTAATCTTATATATAAATCGCCCAATATAATTATACATCTATTTATTTTTATTTCACCATATAAATAGATTTTATTTGTATTATAATGGGAGTTTTATCAAAATTGTTGTTCCTATTCCTTCTTTGCTTGTAACACTAAGCACACCGCCATGAAGCTCTACCATTTTTTTAACGATAGCTAAACCAATACCTGCACCTGCAGCATGATTATTAATTTGGTAAAATGATTGCTCAATATATGGTAAATGTTCTTTAGCAATTCCAATCCCTTCGTCTCTTACCTTAATCACTGCTTGTCCTTCTATTTTAGTCGCTTCAATGTGTATTGTACTTTTTTTATGTGAATACTTAATTGCATTTTGAACAATATTCAAGAAAACTTGCTTTAACCTATTTCGATCTCCCATCAATTCAATTCGGTCTATAGTAGTAATAAATTGAATTTCCTTCTCTTCCGATTTAGGAGTTAATTGCCAAATCGTCTCCTCTAGTATATCGTACAACTGCACCTTTTGTTTATATAAATTAAAATGATTTGATTGTAATCTTGAAAAATCTAGCAATTCTTCTACTAAATGAATTAATCTATCTGTCTCACCTGAAATAATGCCCATACCTTGCTTTATTTCTTCTTCTGTTAAATGATCTACTGTTTTTAACGTCTCACTCCAACCTTTAATTCCTGTTAAAGGCGTTCGTATTTCGTGCGAAATAGAAGCAATGAATTCATTTTTCATCTGCTCAGCCTTATCTATTTTATAGGCCATATAATTTAAACTATGTGCCAATTCACCTAATTCTCCAGGATAATCTTCTTTAATTTTTTGCTTTAATGTGCCTTCTGCAATTTGTGAAGAGGCTTGAATAATAGATTCAATTGGCTCAACAAATGAATTTGCCAAACGTCTACTAATTAAAAAGGCGACTCCCGAAATAACAATACCTACAGAAATAGTAAACGTAATAATTTCAATAATCTTTTTATTTACATTTGTTAAAACAGTCGTATATTTTAAAACACCAATAGTTTGTCCTTGATGTATAAGTGGGCTTAGCACCTCTAGTTGTTTTTTATTACCTTTCGTAGTAACTTGATTATACATTTCACCTTCTAATAATGATTGTGGAATATTCACTTTACCTTTTACCTTTTCACCACTTGAAGATTGTATAACCGAGCCGTGACGATCAATTAACTGTAATTCTGTTCCTTCTAATTGAAAGCTACTAATTATGTCACCACTATATTCTTGTAATCGAATAAAGTATAGTGAATTGTATTCTGAAAAAAAACGTGTACTCGTTTTCGCATGAGACTCTATATATTGCACAATACCATTATAATAGTATCGATAAATTGAGACTGAAAATACAACTTCAAATAATACAAGCATAAGTGTAATGACCGTCATAAAATATAAAGTCACTTTCCGTTTCATCTCATACTTTCCTTCCACACATATCCTTTTCCCCACACCGTAAGAATAAATTCAGGTTCTGATGGATTACATTCTATCTTTTGACGTAACCGTCTCATATTTACATCTACTACTTTCGTCTCACCTACGTAATTGGTTCCCCAAATCATATTTAAAATTTCATCACGCGAAACTGGCTTTGAAGCCTGATTCATTAAATACTGTAATATCATATACTCTGTAGGTGTTAAATCGACTAATTGTCCATCTTTATACAATCTTTCTTCTATAATATTTAACGAAAATGGACCTGACGTAACAATATTCGTTTTTTCTTCATGTACTTCTATTCTTCTTAATAAAGACTGTATACGTGCAGTTAATACTACTGGACTAAACGGTTTTGCAATATAATCATCTGCACCTATTCCTAGTCCTTGCACCTTATCTTCATCTTGTACACGTGCGGTTAACATAATAATACCCATTTTTTTATTTTCTTTCCTGATAGCCTTACAAACTTCTAAACCATCAATCCCCGGTAACATTACATCCAGCAATGCTATATCAACAGTTTGTTCACTCAAAATCTGTAACGCTTCTTCTCCAGTAGTAGCTTCTATTACATAAAATCCAGCACGTTTTAAATTTAAAACAATAAAGCTACGGATCGTTAATTCATCTTCTAAAACTAAAATTTTTGACATAATTCCCACCTCCTACTCTTGTTGATAATCCGCTAGCGGTTTTATATATGCTTTCACTTTTTCAAATTCCGATTGCTTCGGTACTGCATATACGTGAGAAGCCGTTTTAATTGCTGCGCTGTAGCCTTTTATATTGAACCATTCTTTCCGCTTAAAAATATGAACTTCAAGCCATATTTTATTTGTTCTTGTATCCAAAAACTTTTGAGAATTTGATTCTTTTTGCTGATCTGGTATTGTAATTTTCCCTATTAACTCTTTAGGAATTTTCACATAATACCCTTTTTCTATATCTATATATCGTTCTTCAATTGGTTTAATTCCAGATTCACTCCACTGTATGTAACGTTCAAAAAGCGGACTATCACCATGTGATTTATCCTCCCAACCTTTTGGACGTACAGTACGAACAAATTCAATAATGCCGTCTTCATTAACATCTTTACTTTCTACAACATATTCATTAAATAAATCTTCTTTCCCACCTATAGGTAATACTTCATAATGATCCTGATCAAATTTTGCTACATAAGTTATACCTGAATGAGCCCCTGTTCCCGCATCGATTACAACTGCCTTTAATGATTTAGAAATACGGCCCATTTGTATTCTTTGAATACTATTTATAAATGGATCGTATGACACTTCAGATAAAGTCTTAAATTGTTCCATGAACTCAACTGTCAGCTTCTCATCTTTTTCAAATGTAACAAGGCTTATATCTTTCAGTCCATTTTCATTTAGATCCTCTATGAATAACTTCGTATAACTTCGATTATATATTTCCTTCATCTCTTCATTTTCTTCCGAAAAAACATACATAACATGTTCTAACGATTCACGATTTACAGAGATTCCGATTAACAACTCTCTCTTCCCGTTCCCTGTAAAATCACCGACTTCAACGATATCTACATCTCCACCATCAAATTTATGTGTGGACTTTATTCTCCAGCCATTTCCGATTTCTTCATATACGGCTAAATATACGCTATGATCTTCATTCGGCAATTTATAAAATAAGATGGCTTCTTTCTTATTATCTTGTTTAAAATTCATTGACCAAATCATCTGTTTATCTTTGTTAGACATTGGAGTAAGTAAGCGATAATTAACAGGTAAATCTTTATCAATTTGTTCCTTTAATTCATTAATCCATTTTTCATTTGTAGGAGCTTCCATTAGACTTGTTGGAGCTTCAGACATTTTACATCCAGTCAATATAAAGATAATTCCCATCATGCTTAACCATTTCTGCATATGATATCTTTCCTTACCACAAATTTTGAATATGTCCTTTTACTTTTTTACCTATCCATTATACTCATACATATGAGTATAATTTTTCTAAACTAAAAAATCGTTACAGAAAAGTTACAAATACATTCCAAAAAAAAAGATTGGCAAAAGCCAATCTTTTTTTATTATTCGTTTCGGACTGATTTTGGCGTTACACCTAAATGATCATTTAATTTTTTTGAAATATCTTTTACATTTTTTTCATTTGGAATGTAATAATAAATACCACCGATACGTTTATCTGTACCTTCTATTTGCATTTTTTCCATTTCCAAATTAGATCCTGCCATATTTTTTGTAATGGCCAGCATATCGTCAAATGTTAAGTTCGTTTTCATATTTTTATCAACCGCATCCAGTAAAGAGCCCATTTTGCTAATTGATTGAACAGACATCGCTTTTTTAGCAATTGCTTCTATTACAAGTTGCTGTCTCTGTCCACGCATTGCGTCACTATCAATTTTACGCGTTCTTGCAAGTGCAAGTGCTTGTTCTCCATTTAAATGTTGGTAACCTTTTTCTAAATGGATCATACCAGCCTGGTCTTTACTATCTTGTTCAGTGAAAGTAACTGGGACATCAATATCAATACCACCAATTGAATCGACAATTTGTACGAATGATTCAAAGTTAAACTTCACATAATAATCAACAGGTACATTTAAAAATCTTTCCACCGTATCGCGTGTACTTTCTACGCCACCAAATACGTGAGCATGAGTAATTTTATCTAATTTTTTTCTAGTTGGAATGTAAACACGTGAATCACGTGGGATACTTACTAGCTTAACAGACTTATCATCTTTATTAATTGTTGCTAATAAAAGTGCATCTGTTCGAACTGCTTCGCCATATTGGCTTTTTCTCATTTCACTTCCATCTACACCCATGATTAATATTGAAATATTATCCTTTAAAGGTTCAACTTCTTTATCACGCTTTGATGACTTATCAATTTTTGCATACGCATCATTTACAACAGCTTTTGCTTTATTATATATAAACGAACCATATCCTACTCCTCCAAAAATAAGTAGGAAAAATGGAATTAATATGAACCATTTCATTGACTTTCTTTTAGAACGCTTTTTATTACTTCTCGTATTTTGTTCTAATTCAGAGCTCATACCCATTCGCCTCTCTTTCTCTTTACCAAGTATAATGTAAGTCTATTTATCTTCATATTGAATTTCCTTTCACTAACCTTACAATTTTGTAAGGTTACTACTTAAACCCAATACGTATTCCATTTCACATTATACTCTCGTACTTATTTTTGGCAAGTCACTATTTACCAATTTCAAAAATTTAGCACTTCGCAACATATGAATTTACAAATTTATTAACTCTTTCATTTTAAATTAGAATGTCTTTTTCTTAACAAACGATATGAATAAAGAATCCAGCTAATTATAAAATCTCTATGAATACAGTATATTTGACGTTATTATTTCTCAAACGGCGTATACACGCTTTTCTTCCCCTGATTATCAATGTAAGCCGACTTTGCTTTTATTTTCGTTTTTTCTACTTCCATGTCTTCATTTGAGAAGTTCACAATGATTTTAATATTTTTTCCATAAGAAACAGATTGTACTAGCTTATCTTCTGACAAATACGCAAAATTCGTCATCTCTTCTTTTACTGCTTTTTCATGAACTTCATTCCAAACTTTTAGATGCTCTGTAATTTCTTTTTTATGTTTATTCCACTCTACTTCATCTAAATGGTACAACGGAGGAACATTATACAATAATTCAGACAGCATTCGATTTCCAACTTCATCTTTTACCTTTAAACTTCCCCATTCCCAATGGTGCGTTGTAATAACGGAATCATTGTATACTAATTTATATAATGGTACCGAATATACTGGGTTTAAATACACTTGTTTATATTCTTCTTTCAATGGTACTTGTTTTGCATATTTTTCAGGCACATTTTGATTTGGTGACCAATATCCACCGACATAATACGGACTTGTTTTATTTTTCCGCATATCTTCATCGTCCCATTTAATAACAGGTGTTTCAATTCCGTGTGCAAATGCAATCGTACTACTAGCAAAATCATTTCCACCTTCAGAACCAACGACCATACCCTTTTCTTGCGCAATGTAGTCCATTCGTTTTAAACGTGCTTTTAAATCTTGCTCTTGTGTCGTTATATGTTTCGCTGAATAGTCATCGTAAATTTCACCTGTCGCATCACAATCAATAAACCATGAATTATATTTAGGACCATTTTGTAATATATCATTCATGCGTTCCTTTACACTAGGCAGCGATAAAGTCGGGTTTAACTTGCGACCTCTGCCTAAAAAGCCTTGCACCTTTTCTCCGTTTTTCTTCGTTACAGTAGCCTCTTCATATAATGATGGGTCATTAAAGGATGCTGTGTTCCAATTTTTATCACTTTTTTCGTGAATGGAATGATATGAATCATACGGACCAACTAAATACCCCATTTCCTTCGCTTTTGTCACGAAATTAGGTTGCATAAATCCTTGTTCCCAGTTCGGCAGACCAATCCACGCTTTTTCTATTCCTGCCTCTTTCATTTCCTTTAGTATGTCCGTTCCATCTGCATTACCCCATTTACTTACCTCTTCAACCGCATCACCAAGTAGCGACTTTAATAAATGCTTATTTAAGCTATACAATTCTGTATTCGTTAAGTGACCTACACCTTTCTTTAATAGCACACTAGCTTCCTGATTAACGTTTTGAAAAATATCCTCTTTATAAAATTCCTTCATAGATAACACTTCGTTTATATAACGTAAAATAACATTTTTTTGATACTTATCAATAAAATCTTGTTTACTTACTTGATCTAATACATTCAGTTCCCCAGGCTCTGAACTATTCTTTTGAATAAGTTCTTTTATATGACTAAACAGCGGGCTATTTATTTGCTCTCTTAGTTTTGACCAATTTATATTACTTTCTGATAAACCATTTTGATTCCAAAAATAAAAATGCGCCGCTCCATATAACTTTTCGATTTCTTTATTTTTTCTAGCCTTTTCTTGTAATGTTTTAAATTCACCTTTTTGAACAATATCATCCTTATACAGTTTAGTAATGCTTACCGCATCATTATTTGTCACATATAATTGAAATCCATATGTTTTATTTTTATTTATGCTCGGAAATTCATGTGTAAAATCAAATCCTATTTTCGGATCCGAATGAAATTTCAATTCATTATTAAACATATTCTTTGCAATATATACAATTGAATATTTCGAACCATTTAATGCGAAAAACTTCATAGAAAATGATTCAGCAAATGAATATGCATCATCCTTTAAAAACTTCTTCCAATTCTCATCATTGCTCGGAATTTGCTTACCCTCCCATAACGGAAGTGTATAATTTTCAGCTTCTACTTTCGGCCATGTAAAGCTTTCTGCACCAGTCGATTCCACTTCAATGTTTAAGTGGTCTTTTTTCTTTTCTAATTTTATTTTTACTTTTTGATCTGGATATTCCCACGATGTACGATCCTTTTCTTTTTTTACATTCGATACCTTCATTTTCGGTAGGGGTTGTGATGCCTGTTCCTTTACCCCCTCATGTTCTACAGTTAATGTGAATGTTTCTGGATTTACATCATAAGTAAAATCTTTATACGTCGCTTTCTTTATTTTAGACTCTTGTACAGCATTACTACCTTTTACGTCACAACCGACTAAAGTCGAAAACGACATAGTTGTAAGAAGACATATCGCTATCATTTTTTTCATCCTCTGCACCTCCACCAATGAATATACAGGTGCTTTGTTACAGGAATGTGGCAAAAAATAATAGAGCTAGCATTTTGCTAGCTCTATTTGGAGTATTAAAAGTTGATATGAACAACTATAACTTGCTTAGAAGATATGTAATACAGTAACTGCGTTTTTTTCTCAATAATTATGAAACTAAACAAATCAAAATTTTAACAAGCATTCTTCAACTGAAAAAATAAGTGTATACAATGTATCCTAAAAATAGTACTAAAATGATTATTCCTGTGCCTTTCCAATTCATACCGCCTGCTATATCAACTGGACTACCTGTTTCCGCTCTATTGAGTCCGTCATGTAAAGAACCCGTAGGATTACTTTTTAATTCACTTTGTCTCATACGCTCTCTTTTTTCTTCTGGTGACTCTTTATTCATGTAATCACCTCCAAAATGAATGCACTCTTTACTTACATTATTCAAAATCAACATTTGTTTTATATTTTCTTCCGAAAAAACCTAATTTAAAATAGGTTTGCAACGTAAAGAAAGCTAGCCATGCCAGCTTTCTTTACGATCCAATATGCTCTTCCTTATTTACAATAATACCTTTATGGTCGATTTCAAGCTCACATACTTTCATATCTGTAAATACTCTCGCTAACTGCCCAGCGATTTCTTGACGTTTCTCATATGGTGCTAATATAAAAATAGATGGTCCCGCACCGCTAAGTGCTGTGCCGTACGCACCAAATTCTTTTGCGCATTTACGAATAGATGGTAATAACGGTACGAGTTCTAAACGATATGGCTCGTGAAAATGGTCTCTCTCCATCATTTCACCTACAACTTCCCACCGCTTTTGACATAATGCAGCTACTAATACGTTACTTATCGCACTCGCTTTAACTGCCTCATGAAACGGAAACATCTTTGGTAATACAGATCGACTTTCATCTGTATTTAATTCTTCATTCGGAATGAGAGAAACTACACCTAATTCCTTGCTCTCAATTCTTACGACGGAAACATCCTTTCCATCAAGTGCTCCAATTACAGTTCCACCTAATATAGAAGCAGCAACATTATCAGGATGTCCTTCAAAATTTGTAGCAATTTGAACTTTTTGATCAGCAGTTAAGTTCAAATTGCCTAGTTGATTCGCAAGCTCTATCCCAGCTACAATCGCTGATGCACTACTTCCTAGCCCTCTCGTTAATGGGATATTACTAGTAACTTCTATTATATGGGGTGATATAGAAGGACATACTTTACATGCCGTGCTAACGATTAAATTTTTATCGTCTGCTGGAATTGATTCTTCAAAGGAATGGATTACTTGCCATTTATCAGCTTTTTCTTTAACCACCACATCTAAATACAATGACAAAGCTATTCCAACTGAATCAAATCCAGGACCAACATTCGCCGTACTAGCAGGGACACGAACGCTAAATGGTATCACGACATAATCACCCCTTTAATATGATCTTTAATTTGTTCTATATCATTTGACACATTTGCGATGTCTAGTTGATTTGAAGAAATAGCGATATCAGGATCCTTCAAACCATTTCCAGTTAATACTGCAACAACTGTTTCTCCCTTTTTGATTTTTCCAGATTCAACATGTTTAATTACGCCGGCTAATGAAGCATTTGATCCTGGTTCAGCGAAAACTCCTTCAGTTTTTGCTAATAACCTATACGCATGTAAAATTTCTTCATCTGATACCATATCTATTTCACCACGAGACTGCTCGGCAGCCTCTACTGCATACGACCAACTTGCTGGGTTACCGATGCGAATCGCTGTTGCAATTGTTTCAGGTTCTTCAATTACATGCCCTTTTACAATTGCAGCTGCTCCTTCCGCTTCAAAACCATGGATTCTTGGCTTCTTATAACCTTTTTCTTTCTCATATTCACAGAAACCTTTCCAATATGCTGTAATATTTCCTGCGTTCCCAACAGGGATAGCTAGAACATCTGGTGCATTTTGCAATTGGTCACAAATTTCAAATGCTGCCGTTTTTTGCCCTTCAATTCGATAAGGATTCACTGAATTTACTAACGTAATCGGCTCTTCTGCAGCAATATTTCTTACAGCCTTAAGTGCATCATCGAAATTCCCTTCTATTGAAATAATTTCAGCTCCATAAGCGACCGCTTGCGCTAATTTTCCATGTGCAATCTTTCCTTCTGGTATTACGATAATACATTTCATCCCAAGACGTGCCGCATATGCTGCAGCTGATGCTGATGTATTACCTGTTGATGCACAAATGATTGCTTCTGAACCTTCTTCTTTCGCCTTAGCAACTGCCATGACCATACCACGATCTTTAAAAGAACCTGTCGGATTCGCTCCTTCGTACTTACCGTATAGCTGAATCCCTAATTGTTTTGATATATTTAATAATGGAATAAGTGGCGTGTTTCCTTCCATTAAGCTGACATCAGGTGTATTTTCATTCACTGGTAAATAAGACGCATACTGTTTTAATAGTCCTTTATACATATTGTTTTTCCTCCTCAATAATGTAGTAACTGTTTATTTCACTTGCGACAGCTTCTATCGCTTCTAAAACTCGTTCAAATTGATACTTGGAAGTTCGATGTGTCACAACAACGACTTCTGCCAGTTCACGGTTTAAAGGTAATTGAATAACCTCTTTTAAACTTACAGAATAATTAACAAAACATTCTGTTATTTTTTGTAACATCCCAGGCTCATCTCGTAATGAAATACGTAAGAAATATTTCGAAACTACTTCTTCATCACCTTGTAATTCATAAGGAACTGGTTCTTTTAACGCACTTTTATTTTTCGGAACTTGATTCATATTTTTAACGATTGAAATAATATCACTTACTACAGCAGAACCAGTCGGTAACTTCCCAGCTCCGGGTCCATAAAACATTACTTCTCCTACCGCTTGGCCATGGACATACACCGCATTAAATTCATTATTCACATTTGATAATGGATGCTGGCTCGGTAAAAGCGTCGGTTCTACACTTAAATGAATGGCTGGTCCTTGTTTTTCAGCCTTACCAATTAACTTCATAGTAAATCCTAACTTTTCAGCCATTTGTAAATCTTCTTTTTCGACCTTTCGAATCCCTCTTACTTGCACATCATCTAATGAAACATTCATCGAAAAACCTAAGTTTGCAAGAATTGCTACTTTTCTTGCCGCATCTAGTCCATCTACATCTGCTGTCGGATCCGATTCTGCAAAGCCTAATTTTTGTGCTTCCTGTAAAGCCTCTTCATAAGACCATCCATTTTGACTCATTTTTGTTAACATATAATTTGTTGTACCATTTACAATTCCCATTATTTTTTCAATTTGATCTGATGCTAGCCCATCAGTTAGTCCTCTTAACACTGGAATACCGCCCGCTACACTCGCTTCGTAACATAAATCACAATCATTATCGTTCGCCAGTTGAAGAAGCTCTGCACCATATACAGCCATTAAATCTTTATTTGCTGTTACGACATGCTTTTTATTTCGTAAAGCCTTAACAATATGCTGCTTTGCTTCTTCAATTCCACCCATTACCTCTACTACAATATCAATATTTGAATCATTTAGAACTTCATCTGCATGACTTGTTACTGCAATTCCATCAATACAAACATCGCGTTCTTTTTCCAAATCACGTACAACGACTGTTTTCACTTTCACTTCGTATCCTGTATCAAGTGCGATTTTTTTATAATGTTCTTTCAAAATATGAACAACACCACTTCCGACCGTACCTAAACCTAATACCCCAACATTTATAACGTTATTCATCTTCTAATCTCCTCCTAAAAGTTTAATTGTTACATCTATAAATCACCTTACTCTGCTTTTTTGTCATGCAGGTGGTGGTTATTTCCGTACTTATAAATCGTTTCATATTACCGCACCTCCTTTCAAAGTAATAAAAAAACACACTCTTCCCTAGGAAAGGGACGAATGTGTTTTCGTGGTTCCACCCTTGTTCCAATCTAGACGTACCTCCTCCTAGATTGCTCAAGTTCAGATAACGGCTGATACCGTCAATAATTACTAGATTACTCGTTCACTATTGAAGTTCAAAGGTGGTAAAATCATTTCTCGTGTTAGGAAGCTCACACCCTTGGCTTCCCTCTCTGTAAACCGTAAAAATGATTTCGTGTCCTTATCGTTACTTTTTTCGTTCATGTTTATTTGTTAACTCATTATACTCGCATAAAAAACAAAATCAATAATATTTTTAATTATTTTAAATTTTCAATCTATAATTCTATAAAAAAACACATTCTTCCCTAGGAAAGGGACGAATGTGTTTTCGTGGTTCCACCCTTGTTCCAATCTAGACGTACCTCCTCCTAGATTGCTCAAGTTCAGATAACGGCTGATACCGCCAATAATTACTAGATTACTCGTTCACTATTGAAGTTCAAAGGTGGTAAAACCATTTCTCGTGTTAGGAAGCTCACACCCTTGACTTCCCTCTCTGTAAACCGTAAAAATGATTTCGTGTCCTTATCATTACTTTTTCGTTCATGTCTATTTGTTAACTTATTATAGTTATCAACTTTTTAAAAAGCAAGCCTATTTTTACTAACTATTTTCAAAATAATTTTTTATTATATTTCACAATAACATTATGCAACTGCCACTCAATTTACCTATTTTGTCATTTCTCCAGTTTATAAATCAACGGTTCATATATAAAGTGAAACTTTAATCAGTGGGGATTTTGTTTATCCCCACCTAACTTCTTTGTTTTCGCTGAATTTTGAGGTAGGAATCTTACTGCCCGTTAATGCGGGATAAATTCCCCATTCTAAAACCCGTACATACCCACCTTACAAAACTATATCAATAAAATTTTCAATACAATCTTTTTGTATAACTTTCTTCTAAAGAACGTGCAACATCTTCTTCTGAAGTATTCACTTTCGCATGCTCCAGCAACATTTTTGCTGCTGAAGGTAACTCTTTTTTATTTAACCAAGATTCTGATTCCCACATCTTAGAACGAATAAACGCTTTTGCACAATGAATGTAACACTCTTCTATTTCAACAACAATTCCAAGTAACGGATTGCGTCCATTCGCCTGCATTTCTTTCAAAATTTCTTCGTCGTTTGTAATATATGCTCGGCCATTTATTCTGAGTGTCTCCCCAAGACCTGGAATAAAAAAAATTAGTCCTACACGTGGATTTGAAATAATATTCAAAATGGAGTCTATACGACGATTTCCTGGTCTTTCTGGAATGATAATTTTATTATTATTGAGTACGTATACAAATCCAGGTGCGTCTCCTCTCGGCGAGGCGTCACACTCCCCCAACTTATTTGCAGTAGATAATACTAGAAAAGGAGATTTAGAAAGGAAATCTACACAATGGTGGTCTAATGATGAAATAACTTTTTTCAATGCTCGCTCACTTGGTTGCCCCAATATTTTTCGTAACTCTTCCTCTGTTGAAATAATCGATTTTATTTCCATACGCTCTATCTCCACTTATAATCGCCCCTTTTTCTTTATTTTCCCAAAATTCAATACGAATATTGTATAATAAAATTTGCAGAAAGGGGAATTAAAATGACAGAGTGGTTAACAATATTTGATTATGAAAGAAATACACTTGGGAAGAAATTACGCGATGAAGTGCATCGTGACGGTGATTGGCACGAAACATTTCACTGTTGGTTTGTAGAAAAAGATGCTAAAGATATATTCTTATATTTCCAGTTACGCTCTAAAAATAAAAAAGAAGCTCCATGTATATGGGATATTACTTCAGCTGGACATATTATGCATGATGAAGATGTACAAATTGGTGGTCTTCGTGAAATCGAAGAAGAATTGGGGCTTTCCTTTCAAACTACTGATTTAGTATACAAAGGAATCTTTAAAATAGACTATGAAATTTCAAATCTTACTGATCGTGAATTTTGTCATATGTATTTTCACAATGTCATCAATCCACTTCCATTCGCACCAGGTGAAGAAGTAGACGATGTGATGAAAGTACATGCAACTTCTTTTCTACAACTATTAAATGGAGAGATTTCATCTTTAAAAACAATTTCAGTCTTAAACAATAAACCGATTACGATAACATTTGAAGATATTTATCCGTATGATCTTGCATACTATGAATTTGTTGTTGCACAAGGAAAAGAACTACTAAAAAATAATAGTTTGTAAATATAATAGGACTCCTATCTATCATTGACTGAGAGTCCTATTTTCCTTATCATCATTGTTCAATTGTCTTTAATCTGTTCTCTACTCGTATAAATAAGCGAATGATTAACAATACCATAACCACCATAATCGCTATTATTGTATGTGGATATCTAAACAGTATACTAATAACACTTCCAATTAACATCATGATAAATCCGTTTTGCTTCATCACTTCTACACTATACCTGTTACCCGCATCCCATAATTCCTTATTTTTCATAGATCGTTTCGTACGATAACCATATGCCGCATTAATATCGGTCGGTGGATTTTTTTGAAGAATAATTGCCGCAAGTATAAAAATAATACCAATCAATATGCTTATTCCTATGTTTACGAGTGCATCAATCAATTATACCCCCCTAACTTACACTTTCATTATACGACACAACCTTTATTTTTCCAATTTATAACACATTCACTTTCTTTCTTTCGATGTCTGGAACATACTTGGAAGTGTTACAAAACGTGCCCCTTTCGTTTTTAACTGCGGAATGATTTTGTCTAGTGCATCAACAGATCCTTGTAAATGCCCACCTGGAGTAGAATGCTGCAGTATGACACTACCTGGAAATGAATTCCCTAACACATTATTTGTAATCGTATCGGCACTTACACCTTTCCAATCAACTGTATCAACACTCCACTGTACAATCATAAAATTTTGCTCAGTTGCCCAATTCAATTGATTTTCAAGTATTTCACCATACGGTGGACGTATAAATTTAGGGGCATAGCCGGCTAAACGTTTTAATATTTCTTCCGTTTTTATAATTTGATTACGGTACTCAACGTCATTTACTTTCGCTAAATTCGGATGACTGTACGTATGATTACCAATTACATGCCCTTCATTTGCAATACGCTTTACTACGTTCGGAAATTTTTCTGCGTTTTCACCAAGTAAGAAAAAAGTAGCTTTTACATTATGTTGTTTTAACTTATCTAATATTTTTGGCGTGAATTCTAAATCTGGTCCATCATCAAATGTAAGAGCGACTTCCGCTTTATTATACGGTCCTGAAAATGCGTACGCATATTTTTCAACCCATGAAAATGGTGTCCACGATCCACGATCATATGCTTTCATTTGTACTTCATAATTTTGAGGGATATATGCGTATGGCAATGAGTTTATATAGTCTCCATAATAAAATGAATTATATGGCATATAAGCATACGAAACATCTCGTTCTAGTCCCCATTGATATGGAGCAAACATTTGTGGCGAATAAAAATAATACATGATAAAAAACCTCCCTAAATTTTCATATGTGATTCATCTGCACTTTGTTAGAGAAATTGTTATTCATAAACAAAAATAAGACTGTCCTTAATTAGGACAGTCTTACTACTTTATATTATTAATAAATTGATGTACTATCTTTTGGCAAAGCTTTCACATGTTTTAAATAGTTCGTCACTTTATCATCCTCATCTTGCGGATATTGATATTCATACGTGTTAGCGATTTCGTTCGCCACTTCCCTAAATAAATCACTCATGACAAAGAATGACTCCCATATGTTTTCATATTCAGCATTAGAAAATGTCCTTTTAAATTGCTCCCACATATCTTCTTCAATATATTGCTCGAAATGCTTTCCAAACTTCCCTGTATTAACTGTAAAGTCTGTTTTCATACCAATATGCCATTCTAGCATTACAATGAACATATCTCGCACTGGTCCTTCAAGCATTCCTTTTGCATAAGAAAGTTCCTCTCTCCATAACCCTTTTGCCACATTTGTACTACACCACCAAAATTCATTACAGCAATCCAAAAACTCTTTTTCTGTAGGCTTTTTTATTAAGTAATCCTTATCGCTTGCTGGCGGGAATCCTTCCATACAATTATCTTTATCAAGAAGCAGTTTACTTAAACTATCTTGTCCAACGAACTTTTTTATTAACTCAACTGGAACTAGCGTTAAATCAATCCGATTCCCATCCATGAACTGCATTAAATACGGAAACTTCCCATCTTCATCTGGTTGAACTAACGACATTTCTTCTGGCATTTGTACTATCATTATTTCTCCAAATCTATGAACCCAATTATGATTAGACGTAAAAGATTGTATATCATTTACAACATACATAATATCATAGTCTTGAAAACAATCTCTTTTCACATTTGGATTTACACGCGATCCATTCATGATAACTGCTCGAATTCTTTCATCCTCTTTTGCTATATTTATAATTACGTCTAACATTTCTTTTTCAGTTCTCATCTACTTATATCCTCCAATTTTTTAATATATAATATAGTGTTATGTATATTGGAGGTCCACGAGCTAATCTCGTTATACACGATACATGTTATAATTTTTGAAACTTCTTTTTCATCCTTTTTCCTCCTTACATCACTCTTTTACAACTGCCATCCCTTTCAATTTCCCAATGCTTTCTACCATTCACTTTTAATTATACCGAAAATTCTGTCTCGAATACAAAAAATAAAGAAGGGACATCTACCCCTTACAGAATAGATATCCCTTCTTTTAAAGTTAAATTTAATTCCTATGGATTAGTAGACCAAAGCCCAGCAGATTTAATAAATGTACGTTTATTTAATTTCAGCTGCGCTACGATAAATTCTGCAATATCTTCTGCTTGCATTACTTTATCAGGGTTTCCATCAGTTAATCCTAAATCTACAGCCATATCAGTTGCTACTGTACTTGGAGTTAAAGCTGTTACACGAATGTTATGTTTGCGAACTTCCATCGCTAACGATTCTGTTAAGCCAAGGACACCAAATTTAGAAGCACTATATGCACTTGTTACAGGTGCACCTTTTTGTCCTGCTGTAGATGAAATGTTAATGATATCACCAGATTGTTGTTCAATCATGCTCGGTAAAGCTGCACGAGTTGCATAGTATACACCCATTAAGTTTACTTGAATGATTTTTTCCCAATCAGCAACGTCTAGTTCTAAAAACTTACCGAATTTAGAAATACCAGCGTTATTAATTAAAATATCGATAGATCCTAAACCATTTTTTAACGTTTCAATCGCAGTTGTTACTTCTTCGTATGAAGAAACATCAGCAGTTGCAATAACAGCTTTTACACCTTCTGCTTCTACTTCTTTCGCTACAGCTTTTAAGTTTTCTTCTGAACGAGCTAATAAGCCTACATTTACGCCTTCTTTCGCTAATGCGATTGCTACAGCGCGACCAATCCCTCTACCTGCTCCTGTAATTAAAGCATTTTTACCTTGTAATAATTCTGCCAAGTATAACACTCCTTAATCATCTCAGTTATGTATTATATTAAAATTGTATCTATGTTTATGTAAAAAGGCAATGATGCACTTTCATGTGCGTAGGTTACTTGTAGGTAACTGTAGAAAATTACTATGCATTCATTACACGTATTTATCATTATTCATGCAAAATAAAGACACCCTCCTCATAAGAGAGTGTCTGCGTATGAAATAAAAAATGGTTCTTTATCACTACACTATTTTTCTTCATAATTAGGAATACGCACAATAAATTCAGTACCTTTTCCTTCCTCACTCTCCACTTTTATCTCTCCTTGATGAAGGTCGAGTACTTTCTTTACAATAGCTAAACCTAAGCCACTTCCTCCATAGGCACGATTTCGTGAAGAATCCGCTTTATAAAAACGCTCAAAAATATGTTGTTTCTGTTCTTCTAATATACCAATTCCTGAATCATGGATACGCACTTCCACTACTGTCTCATGTTCCTTTAACTGAATAGTAATCGTACCACCGCTTGGAGTAAATTTAATACTATTATGAATTAAATTAATCCACACTTGACTCATACTTTCTTGGTCAGCAATAACATATACTTTTTCTAAATCTAGTTCTAACTCAATTTCTTTTTCAGCCCAGAGTGGTTCACTATTTAACACAATTTGCTTTAATTGTTGATCTAATCGATAGCTCACTCTTTCTGGTGTATACTCCTCTGATTCTAAAAGAGTTAGCTTTAGTAAATTTTGACTTAGTTTAGATAATCTCGTTGTTTCAGTTTCAATAATGGTAAGATAATGCTTTCTTTTTTCCTCAGAAAGATTATCGTCTTGTAGTGCTCTAGCAAATCCTTTTATAGAAGTTAACGGTGACTGTATTTCATGAGAAACATTCGATACAAACTCTTGTCTCATTTTCTCCATCGTATTCAGTTCATCTGTCATATCATTTATACTTTTTACGAGCACGCCAATTTCACCATCATACTTTTCTTCATTTCTTATTTTTACGGAGAAGTCTCCTTTTGCAATTTTTTGTATCGGTTCAATAATAGTCCAAATCATTGCCTCTCGTTTTGGCCTCATTAATATTCCAATCAATGTCCAAATAAGAATAATAAATACAAAACCGACCATATCACTAATTAGAAAGGCAACAAACGGCGATACGTTTACGTCAAAAGCATTCAATATACTAGTTGCTACATAAAATGCGATAGACCAAATGATAGTAAGAAAAGAAAAGAGCGCTAATACCGCTCCAAATACTTTCAGCATCTTCAACTTACTCATTCGTTTTCTTTTTCTCATTTACTTACCTCTAAGCGATACCCTAATCCTCTTATTGTTTTAATACTAAATTTCGACTGCTCTTCTTGAAACTTCTCACGTAACCGATTAATATGAACGTCTAGTGTACGTTCATTCCCTTCAAAATCATATCCCCATATTTCTTCAATTAATTGCTCTCTCGAACAAGTTCTTCCCGATTTAGACCCTAAAGTAAAGAGCAGCTCAAATTCTTTTAACGGTAACGTAACCGTTTGTTCTCCAGATGTAACTTCGAATGTTTTACGATTTAATAATACATTTCCAACTTGAATCGATTGCGAAACTGTAATTTGGTAACGTTTCAATAATGCCTTTACTCTCACTACTAGTTCTATAGGATCAAATGGTTTTACAAGATAATCATCTGTCCCAAGGTGAAATCCTTTTACTTTTTGTGATGTTTCTCCTTTTGCAGTTAGCATCAGAACCGGGATATCATAGTATTTTCTTAATTCAAAACATACATCAAATCCATCCATATTTGGCATCATGATATCAAGAATAACCATATCGACTTTTACGTCATCCATTTTCTGAAGTGCATCTACTCCATCAATTGCCTCATATGTTTGAAAACCTTCTCGTTCTAAAAATACAGAAACGAGTTCTCTAATGTGTGGATCGTCGTCTACTATTAAAATTTTAGGTATCAAAGGAACCATTTCCTTTCTACTTAGCATCTAATATATTTTTTAAAAATGAATCATCAGTGGAGTAAAATCCCACTGATGATTCATTTTATAATGCACCCTCTTTAATTTTCAATTGCTGCGTTGCAAACTCACGATACATATCATGCGTCTGTAATAATTCATCATGCGTACCACTACCTGTAAGATTCCCTTTTTCAATAAAGATAATTTTATCTGCATCTACAACAGTAGAAAGTCTATGTGCAATCACTAATGTTGTTCTGCCTTTCATTAAGTTATTTAATGCTTTTTGAACGACAGACTCAGATTTACTATCTAAGCTTGAAGTTGCCTCATCGAGCATAAGAATTTGCGGATTTCGAAGTAACGCTCGGGCAATAGCAATTCGCTGTCTTTGCCCCCCAGAAAGCTTCACACCGCGTTCTCCAACTTCTGTTGCATAACCGTTTGGTAAGTCATGAATAAATGCATCAACATATGCCATTGCTGCTACTTTTTCAATTTCTTCATCCGTTACTTCGCCCTCGACGCCATAACAAATATTATCACGAATTGTTCCATCAATTAACGGACTATCTTGTGATACGTAACCGATTTGACGTCGCCATGACTGTAATGAATAACTCGTAATTGATTCTTCCCCTAATTTAATGGCGCCACTAGTTGGCTCATAAAAACGTTCCAGTAATGAGAATAACGTTGTTTTCCCACTACCACTTGGTCCTACAATCGCTGTCACTTTTCCAGATTCAATTGTGAAATCAATATTTTTCAAAACTTGCTCTTCTTCGTTATACTCAAAATGTACATTTTCAAGAACGATCGGTTGCTTAGCATTTGTCACTTTCACACCAGTTTCATGATCTTCTACTTCATATTCTAAAATCGTACTAATTCTTTCCGTTGCACCAATTGCCTTTTGGAATTGTGTAAAGAACATAGATAATTGACTCATTGGCATTACAATTTGAACTAAATACAAAATAAACGCTACAAGTTCACCGGTTGTTAATGCACCGCTAGAAACTCGCATCCCGCCATATCCTACGATAATAACAAGTAGTGCCATTAAAACAAACGACATAACTGGCGAAATTAATGCTTGCACTTTTCCTTCTTTCAAACCAAATTGTAATAACTTTTGTATACCTGTATTACCCGTTTCATATTCTCTTTTTTCTGTATTTGAAGATTTCACTAAACGAATTTCTGATAACACTTGCGTTAACACACTTGTAAAAGATGCCGTTTCATCTTGAAGCGCTTTTGAAATCTTATACATTTTTCGTCCAAGTGGAACTAAAATTAATACAGACAACGGAATAACCGTTAAAAGTAACGCAGTCATTTTCCAATCTAAAACAAATAATACAATTAACGATCCAACAATTGAAATACCGCCTGTTAATAAGTTTGACAAATGCTCAGAAATTAACGTTTTCACTACACCTGTATCATTCGTCATACGGCTAATTGTATCACCTGTTCTATTTTGATCGTAATAAGATACCGGCAAGATAAGTACCTTTTTCCACAAACGTTCTCTTAGTCCCGCTACAATCTTCTGCCCAATATAATTTAGTAAATATATAGACAACCCTGCCGCAATAGTTTGCATTACAAAGAAAGCAACTAATCCAACAATTTGTCCTGCACTAATTGAAGAAAGCGAAAAATTATCTACTAATCCTTTTGTCAGCATAGGAATAAATAAACTCGCTCCCGTAGAAAGCAAACTCATTAATAACGCAAAAACTAAAATTCCTTTCGGAGGATTTGTATCTTGAATAAGGCGTAAAAACTTCCTCCAACTCCCTTTTTTCTTCATTTCATTTCTAACTTCCATTCCTGTTCATCTCCTCGTGGTAAACAAAACTGTTCTTTCTAAAATTAGAATACGATACAAATGTAAACTGAATGTAAACACACTTTTTCTATTTTTACAAAATATACATAAAAACTCATCTTTACAACAGATATAAACATCTGATATTATTACCTGGTACTTAATATTATTCTATGTAAATTATAGATAAATAATTTACAACACGATATAAATCTCCAGTTAGTGAAAGGAGTATCCTTTTTGCAAACAAATATACATTCTGAAAAGGAAACAATTATTTTTATTCATGGATTAGTTGGCAATCGTCGCGCCTTCAAAAAGGAACAAAAACGTTTTTCTTCCTCCTACAACATTATAACTTATGACTTATTAGGTCACGGTGATGATAAAGGAGAAGCAATCGACTTTTCATTACAGCGCCTCGTAGATCAATTATTAAACTTATATGAGCAAGAAGGTATTAAAAAAGCACATATTTGTGCGCTAAGTTACGGCTGTTACATCTCTACAATTTTTGCACAAATGCATCCAGAAAAAGTATTAAGTATTTGTCATATTGGAGGACATTACAATAACCCTTCTCGTTTATATAATGTATTTCAAAATTTTTGGGAGAAGCGAGGAGATGAATACTCTAAATGGCTCTCTCAATACGCAAATACTATTTTTCCAAGCGGTATATTAAAAGCAAATCCGTTCGCAGTCATTTCAAGAAATATTTACTACCGTTTCGGATTACAATTACATTCATCCATAATTGCCCAGTCATTACGACATCGGTTAGAATTCGATTTAAAATCTAAATTAAAATCACTTCCTCACCCTATACTATGGGTAATGGGAGAGCATGATCATCTCTATAAATCTTGTCTATTTGATTTGAAATCTATTTTGCCTAACGTTCTATATAAGGAAATACCGTTAGCGGGACATGCAGCGAACTTATTTCGTCCTAACTATTTCCATGACTTATATGATCGATTTTTAAATGGAAAGTTAAAATAAAAACTATTAAACTTCCAATTTATTCAACTATAAAAAGGCTTCCCAAGTTTCCTTGGAAAGCCTTTTCTCTATACGAAAAGTATATAAAACTACTTTTTCTTAGTATGCTTTTGTGTAACCTAATAGGTGCTTGCTCCAGTAAGAGTTACTTACAGAACTAATACGTACACCAGTTGCATCTGTTTCTGCACTAATGAACTGACCGTTTCCTAAGTAAACACCCATGTGAGAAGGACCTGATTTATAAGTATTTTGGAAGTATACTAAATCACCTGGTTGTGGATTGCTAGTTTTTGTTTTAGAGCTCCAGTATCCAGCAACTGTTTGACGAGCGCCTTTATGACCAGTTTGATTTAATACGTAGTGAATGAATCCACTGCAGTCAAAACCAGCAGGTGTTGTACCAGCAGTTCTGTATGGTGAACCATTTAAAGATCTAGCGAATCCAGCGATTGAAGATGTATCTCCACCTGTTGTTGGTTTTTGTACGTCTTTACCTGGTTGTTGAACGTTATTTGTAACATTATTGTTATTTGTAACGTTGTTTACTCCGCCTTTTACAAACTTAACGAAGTCTGCACTTACGTAACCTGTGCGGCCGTTATGGTTAATTTTGTACCAACCATTTTCAGCACCAGTAACGTTTAATACTTTACCATTTGTTACTCCACCGATTACAGCGTTGTATGTAGCTGGGCCTGTACGTACTTTTAAAGCACCAGTGTTAACAACATAAGAACCACCAGTTTGAACTGTTGTAGTATTGTTGTTTGTAGTTGGTTGTTGTGTTTCGTTAGATACAGCAGAACCACCTTTTGTTACGAAGTCTTTGCTTACGTATCCAGTTCCACCATTGAAGTTGATTTTAAACCAATCTTGTACTTCACCTACAACTTGTACTGTTTTACCTTTGTTTACAGAACCTAATACTGTATGAGATGTACTTGGGCCTGTACGTACGTTAAGTGAAGAAACGTTTACTGTGTAAGTACCTGTTCCTTGTTGAACAGTCGTTCCTGTTTTGCCACCAGTCGTTACGAAGTCACCACTTACATAACCTGTTTGACCATTTACGTTTACTTTGAACCAACCATTTTCTTGTCCAACTACTTGTAGCACTTGGCCTGATTTTACTTTAGAAATAACGTTATGTCCTGTACCAGCACCTGAACGAACATTTAATACATCAGCAGTTACTGTGTATTTTAATTCAGAAGTTGTTTCTACAGTTTTTGTTTCAGTTACAGTCGTTTGAGTTTGAGTTTGAGTTTGTCCATTAATTTCTTTTAGCGCTTCATTTGAAACTTGTGCATGAGCAGAATCCATTCCTGGAACTGCAACGCCAGCTACAGAAGCTGCTGCTAAACCTGCAATTACTTTTTTCATAAGTTGTCTTTACTTCCTTTCCCTACTATCCTCTTAAAAAAAACTAAAACTTTAATACTTTACAATATTATCAAAGTAAAATATTCATCCAGTTCCATTTTTTAGCAAGAGTTTTATTTTTCACACAGAGTTCATTTTAAATGAACAAAGTGAAATCCGTGTGAACTTCATGTGAACTTTATCATTAAACACAGTGTTTTTGCAATGGTTTTTTCAAATTTCTTATATATCGCATGAAAATTCGACATTCCATTTAATATTTTAATATAAAATATCCCTTTTCTATCTATTATAAAAAATTCTATTAACCTAATACAAACTCAAGTATGTATTTCCTTATAAAGCTCCTTACATGAAGTATACTTTCATCATGACAAAAATCACTCTATTTATCAATAGTATAATATTTTTAGAAAACTAAATTTCTATACTATCTACAATTTTGAAATAATTTGACGAATTGTAAGATTTATTTCACAAAAGCCATTTCTCCTTTAAAGAAAACACACACTATATCAACTGTTCTCTTTTTCTTATAATGGAATTTATAGGATATTTATAGTATTATATACATATCTTAATAAACAAGAATTTTAGCGAATTGATTAAAGTTTCATTCCCTTATAAAATGAAACTTTAATCAGGAAGGGTTTTATACATCCTCCGCTAATTATTAACCCTCACCACTCGGGCTGCCCATTAATGCGGAGTTTTATTGGAATAAAAAGAGGAGGCATATTTGTGAGAAATATAATAGATGATCCAATACAAAAAAACATAGAGCTATACTATACTTTTATTCAATTCGTTTCAATGATAACATTACAAAAAGTATCAGCTATTGAAACACGTAAAAACGAATTAAAAAATCAGATGAAAAATGCCGGACAAAAAAACCCTTATTACGTATAAAAAAAGGTGAACAGGTTATATTCCTGTTCACCTTTTTAAATTATTTATAAATTTTCACACGGTCCTCTAGCGGTTGGAATTCTTTTTCACCAGCATGTACTACCGGTTTACCAAATGGCATTTGCGCAATAAGTTTCCAATTCTCTGGAACATCCCACTCTTTTCTCACTTCTTCATCAATTAGCGGATTGTAATGCTGTAACGTAGCACCAAACCCTTCAATTTCTAAAGCTGTCCAAATTGCAAATTGTAACATTCCTGATGATTGCTGAGACCAAGTTGGGAAATTATCTTTATATAATGCAAAGTTAGCTTGAAGGCTTTCCACTACTTCACTGTCTTCAAAATATAAAACCGTTCCATAACCACTTTTAAATGCATTCATTTTTTCTTCAGTAGGTGCAAAGTTATTTTCAGGTACAATTTTTCGTAACGTTTCTTTCGTAATATCCCATAATTTATCATGTTGTTCTCCTAATAAAACAACAACGCGAGCACTTTGAGAATTAAAAGCTGAAGGTGTATGTTTTACAGCATGATAAATCACTTCTTGAATTTTCTCATCAGAAACTACTTGCTCTTTACTAATTGCATAAATAGATCTTCTGTCTTCAATTGCTGAGTAAAAATCTTTTGCCATCATAATTCCCTCCAATTTTCAATTGAGGCTATTTCATATGTATATATCATATTACGCCCCTCAAACTTATTATTAATAAGCTTATAACTTTATAATATCACAGCAACAAACAAACTCAAATAATAACACTTATATTTAGAAGCTTTTTCCTTTTTAAAATAAAAATAAAAAGACTGTTTGTTGTTATCTAAAATTAGTAACAACAAACAGTCTTACTTATGTAGCGATCTAGATTCGTATTTTACTTACTTAATTAACTAATCCAAATGCATACGACATTAACTTATTTGTCTCTGTAAAACGTTTTGTTTTACTTGATGTCCCCATGACCACTGTAATAATTCGATTATCACCTTGCTTTGCAGTCCCAGTAAAACAGTATCCTGCACTATCTGTAAATCCAGTCTTTAGTCCGTCTATTCCTTCTATATATAAACTTTTATTATTTTTATTTAACATGTCGTTTGTGCTTATAACATTAATATTATTAAATGCTAGCTGACTTTGACGTAAGTGAGTCACTTCTAATATTTCCGGATAATCTTTTATAAGATGATACGCCAATTGTGCTACATCACCAGCCGTCATTTTTGTTTCACTTCCATCTGGCTCTTGTAATCCAGAAGCATTTGCAAATTTAGCATGTTCCGACATTTTTAACTGTTTCGCTTTTGCATCCATAAGCTGAACGAAATCTTTCTCCGATTTTGCCATATGTTCTGCTAAAGCCACAGCTGCATTATTAGCTGACTCAATCATTAATGCATGATATAAATCTTTAACAGTTAATGTGTCATTAACTTGTACTGGGATTCTCGCTCCCTCTGTTTGTGCCGCCTTCGCACTCATTTTCACTGGATCTTCCCAGCGAACTTTCCCGTTATGTATACTCTCTAGTAGGAGATACGCTGTCATCATCTTAGACATACTAGCTGGTGCAAAAGCTTCATTTTCATTATATTGATAAATAATATCTCCATCACTCGCATCGATAATCATAGCTGCTTTTGCGTTAATTTCTGGTGGGATGTACTTTGGCGGGACTACTTTTTCAGTAAATCCTGCTTTAGGTAGTTCTGCCACTTGCAAAGGTTGTCCCTCTACATTCGCTACGCTCTTTTGATTTCCTTGGAATAAGAACCAACATATCCCTAAAATAATGACTAATAGGACTGTCATCCTTCCCCATTTTAACCGATTCATTTCAAAACTCCTTTAGCAAACCTTTTATACACTCACATTTAACCTTATCAACAATTCCTTTATATAGTCAAGGTAAAAGGTATATTTATTCATATACAGCAATGATTATTTTAATTTATTTATGTTAAACTTACAATGTTGAAACGTAAGAATATTCAATAATAAAATCTCGTAAATAAAGCGAAACTTTAATCAGCCCCCCAATCGGGCTACCCGTCAAATAGCGAGATAAACTATTTAATAGAAGGGATTCATACAAATGCTACTTCCAAAATCATTAAAATACGGAGACACAATTGGGATCTACTCCCCTTCTTCACCAGTAACCTACACTTCTCCAAAAAGATTTGAACGAGCAAAATCTTACTTACAACAGAAAGGGTTTCATATATTAGAAGGTTCATTAACAGGTCGATATGATTTTTATCGTTCTGGTAGTATACAAGAGCGTGCTGAGGAGCTAAATGTCTTAATAAGAAATCCTAATATTTCTTGTATTATGTCAACAATTGGTGGGATGAATTCAAATTCAATATTACCTTATATTGATTATGATGCTTTTCTAAAGAACCCTAAAATAATGATTGGGTATTCAGATGCAACTGCTTTATTACTAGCAATTTACGCCAAAACAGGAATCCCTACATTTTATGGACCAGCTCTCGTCCCTTCCTTTGGCGAATTTGAACCTTTTGTTGATTGCACATACAAATATTTTGCTGAAACTTTACTACATGATCATTCTCTTCCTTATCATATAAAACAACCATTATTTTGGTCAGATGAATTTATTAATTGGGAAGAAAAGACGAAGGAGAAAGAACTTCGACCAAACGATTGGATTTCAGTAATTGATGGAAAAGCTACTGGGCGTATTATTGGCGGGAATTTAAACACGATACAAGGAATTTGGGGTAGCCCCTATATGCCACATATTCAAGAAGGCGACATTCTCTTCATTGAGGACAGTTCAAAAGATGCAGCTACTATTGAAAGAAGCTTTTCATTACTTAAAATTAACGGTGTATTCGATAAAATTTCAGGTATCATTCTTGGAAAACATGAGCAATTTGATGATTGTGGTACAAATCGAAAACCTTTTGAAATACTATTAGAAGTACTTCAAAATCAAAGAATTCCTTTTCTAGCTGACTTCGATTGTTGTCATATACATCCCATGATTACCATGCCTATCGGTGTTCAAGTAGAGTTGGATGCAACAAATAAAACGATACATATTGTAGAACCTTGGAAAAAATGAATGCATAGCTTCTATTGTTTTACAATAAAAGCCATGATACTATATAATTTGGAATGTGAAAGATTAAACAAAATACGTTCCAATATCTATCATTAGAAAAATTAGGTATAAATATATATTTATATGCAAAAGAGAGTGAATAAATGAAACCAACTATTAAAAATTACGTATTTTTACATGTAGCTTTTTTGATATATTCTATCATTATGGTTTACATGAAATGGGCAGCTAAATTCCCCATTGCTTCCATCTCATTTTTTGTTGCTTATTTCGGACTAGTTATACTTTTATTCGGATATGCAATTTTATGGCAACAAGTAATTAAACATTTCGAAATTTCAAAAGCATATTCACATCGCGGAATTATTATACTGTGGTCAATGCTTTGGTCAGTATTTCTATTTGGAGATACGATTCAGTGGAATCATTTACTTGGTGCAGCTATTATTATTGTCGGAATTGTGGTGGTGACAAAAGATGAATAGTTATATGTTATTATTTATTTTCGGGATAATTTTAGCTAATTACTCACAAATATTATTAAAAAAAGCTACTTTGCAACAATACGATTCTAGAATAAAAGAATATGTGAATCCTTATGTTATTATCGGCTACTCTTTATTTGTAATTAACGCCGGATTAAATGTTATCGCCATGAAGGGTATGGCATTAAAACAAGCATCAGCATTAGAATCCTTAAGTTATATCATCATATTAATTTTCGGTTGGTATTTCCTAGGAGAAAAAATAACGAAACGTAAACTCATCGGCAACATGATTATTATCGTTGGTGTAATCGTTTATTGTATCCAATAGTAAAAAGCTCCGTTTATCACAAACGGAGCTTTTTACTATTGACCTAAATTTTGCACTTTATCTTTCAAATCTCGAACTTGATCTACCGTCTGCATAAGCTCAGAGTTTTTAAATTGCTCTACATCCACTTTCCCTTCTTCTATCTTTGTCATCGCCGTATCAATTAACGTATTTAACTTTTCATTATATCCGACGATTTGTTGATGAAGATCCTTTGCTACATCAGGTGGCGTTAATTCATTGAATGCGGGTATATCTTGTTTAATTTCACTAAGCTTCGTTTCTAATTCTTTTCGAGCCTCGCTATCATTAACGGCCTTTTCTGCTAATGCTGGCGCATCATTTGCAAATGCACTTATTTCATTTACATAGTCTGTCGCCTTTTGAGCATAATCTATGGAGTTCTTTCCTTCTTCCACTATTGAACATCCCATTAAACCAATTGAAACTATAAATACTAATAAAATTGATTTTATTTTCATTTTAGACCCCCTTCGCCTTTATCATTGTCTGTAATTTTCTCTATACATAACTTCTAGCTAAATTGTTTATAACCTTTTTCAAATAGCTATTTATCCTCTTACATGCCCTATTATCGTTACAACATCTATTTCTATATGTACGCTTATAATATCTTCAATTATATCCATATATCCTTGTCCTATAGCTGTTCCATAGTGTAATGTAAGCCCCTTCTTTTCATACACTGACTTTGGCACTGAAAAAATAAATCTCCTCAAGTTTCTTTCATCAGCTGGTTCCATAATTAAAACAATCCCATCCTCATCAAACATATACGCTCGCCCTCCAACTTTACATTCACTATGGCTCAGTATTGCCTTGGTCAGCAAAATTTAAAACACAATAAGTTAAGATACTCTCTGCTCTATCATAAAGTGAAACTTTAATTAGCCCTCACCAGTCGAATCTTTATCGGCAAATAGCGAGATAAAAATAAAAAACATTCATTCATTTTTGTTAAGAATGAATGCTTTTTAAAAAATCAATTTCTAACTCTAGCATCTTTTTTTGACGAGGTTTTACTTTTCTTACGGGAACTCCAGCGTAAATATACCAATCATCTAAACTCTCTTTTACCATACTCATCGCACCGACTGCCGTACCTTCTCCTACCGTTACATTTGGAAAAATAATAGAATTAGCACCAATAATCACATGTTTTTTTAAAATAACTTTTTCTGCTTTCACATTCCTATATTGATTCGGGACGGTTGGACCCATTAATGTATTTCCACTGAAATCATCAAGTACTGCATATACGATTGTTTTAGCTGAGATGTTTGCAAAATCATGCATTTCAATCCCAACTTCCCCTCCATATAACGCTGTATACGCTGATATGTGCGAATAACTTCCAATTGTGATTTTACCACTTAAAATGCAAAAATCATCAATTCTTACATGATTGCCAACTGATATAGCACTCGGATTATATATACTTGCTTTTTTACTAACCAATACATTTTTCCCAACAGATAAAAATCCAACTTTCTTTAGTTCTTCTTGACTATAAAAACTATTCATCTACCGACACCACCTTCTGCTCTAAACAAATTACAATTTGCTCTACTAGTTCTTTCGTCATTCCTTCCCATAAAGGTAAACTTACGATTCGTTTTGCTATTTTATTCGTCTTTGTTAAATCTGTAGACTTATAGTTTTTAAAAAGAACTTGTTGGTGGCAAGATGGTGAAAAGTATAATCTAGCTTCTATTTTCTGTTTTTTCAGTTCTTCAATTACTTGTATGTTGCGAACTTCTTCTGGACAAATGATAGGCATAAATTGGTGAATAACTGCTTCTGTCTTTTGGGCTTTCCACCCTTTTTTCATTAACCCAGTATTTTGTAACAACTGTTTATACCATTCAGAAATACGGGTACGTTCTTTTAATTTTTGATCCCACTTTTTTATAGTCGCAATCCCAATAGCTGCTGCGTATTCAGACATTTTACAATTAAACCCCATCATCGTACATTCACGATTTTTATCAAATCCGAAATTCCCCATTCTTTTAATACGTTGTATATCTTCTTCGTTTTTACTATATATGAGCCCTCCTTCACCAATTCCGAACGGCTTTGTTGCATGAAAGCTATATACGATCATTCCACTAAAATCTTGACCGTAATGCATCCCTCTATTCATTAAACCAAATCCCGGCGCCGCATCTACGACAACCGGAATCCCCTTCTTCTCTAATTCTTCATATTCTTCTAAGTTCATCCATGATCCAAAAGTGGCGTACGGGACAACAATCGCAACCTCTTCTTTTAATTCTTCTATTTTATCCAAAAGTACGGTTTTATCCATATACCAATCATCTATTGAAATATCAATAAAGTAAGGTTCCAATCCACACCAAATAGCGGCTAAGGCAGTCGCAGGGAATGTAAAGCTAGGCATGAGAGCATACTTTCCCTTTCTTCTTTTCTTTAGTTGAATAGCCGCCATTAACCCTAACGTTGCGTTTGCTACTGTTGTAACAGCTCCCCTGTTTTGAAAAAATGACGACATAATTGTTTCCTCGAAACGTTGATTTATAGGTCCATAATTCGTATATATGTGAGATGTATCAATTTCCTTCAATTCGTCCAAATACTCACTTACAGGTACAGTTGAAGCACGTAAAAAAGGAATATTCTCCATATCTATCTATTCCTTCCTATCATTTTCGGACAATATAGAGCATATCTGTTTCAGATAATCCAAATTTCCTAGCACTTTTCATTCCTTGTTTTTCCGCTATGTTATATAATTCTACCTTAAATCCTGCATTCATTAATCGTTGAATAAATCCCGATTGATTGTAAATTCTCACATGATCTTCTTGACCAAAAGCTAATTTCCTCAATTGTGGTGTTACAATTAATTCATTCTCTATAATAAAATCTACATTCATTACGATCGGTACTTGAATAATTCCCCATCCATTTGGCTTTAACACTCTATATAACTCTCGCATTGCTTTGTCATCATCAGGAACGTGTTCTAACACATGGCTACATAATATTACATCAAAAGTATTACTATCATATGTAATCCTTGTAACATCAATTTCCTTCATTAATGGATCCTTTGGTTCTAAGTCACCACATACATACGTAATATTTTTATACTCGTTAAACCAATCTCTTAACTTCGCTTCAGGTGCAATATGAAGCATTGTATAGTTTCTATTTAACAAGTCCGTTTCCGTTTCAATGTACGCACGATACAATCTTTCACGATCCATCGAATTGCAAACTGGACATATCCCTGTATCTTTATTCCACATCTCAAATTTATATTTCGGAAAATCATAATGCGCTGGCCAAGGTGAAAATTTTTCAAATTGTTGATTGCAATATTGACAATAACAAGATTCTTTCTCAAACATATGAGCAACTAACTTGTTTAACCCTTTTTTTATCTTTTCATTATAAATTTGATCTAGTTCGCCATTTCTTACTGCATCCTTAACTATAAATCCCGCATTTTCTAAACAATAAGATAAACTCTCTTTATACTCACTTTCGGAGCTTAAAAATCCACTATTATATGCATCTATAATTAATTCAATCCACTCTTCAATTGTCATTAAAATAAAATGCATTTGTTTTTGATTTTGTCCACTATGTTGTCTAAAATAACTAAGAGGTTCTTGCATATAAACTACTTTTCCTTTCCTCATCATATCTAGCCAAGTTGCAATGTCATTAATAGCAGAATAAGCCTTTCCTTTAAAATATCCAAACTTCTCGTCAAACAAATCCCGATTAAACAAAACCGTTGTCGGCTCACCAACTACATTTTTTAAGTTTTTTAACATATAATTTCCTAATTCTTTTCCTTCAAAAAGTGTAGTTTCTTTCGCGATTTTCATATTTAATGTTGAAGGTGGTAATATCTCTCCATTCTCATCAATCAGTTCACGATATGACGTCACAAATGAAATATTTTCTAACGTCAAAAAGTATTTCATCATTCTCTCGATCTTTTCATGATGAAATAAATCATCATCTAATAAAAAGTTTATATAGTCCCCATTCGCAAGTTCTACACACTTATTAAAGTTTTCGGCAACTAACGGCGTTTCATTTTTAACATATGTAATACACTCATATTCACGTAAGTACGGTTGAATCATAGCATTGACTTCATTATTTGTACTATCGTCAGAAATAATAATTTCAATATTTTCATATGTTTGATTCAAAGCGCTGTTGAGTGCTAATTCCAAGTAATAAGGTCTATTGTATGCAGGAATAAGTATACTTACTTTCGGTAATGAAGAATTATTATTTATATGTTGTTTTTTCTTTTCTATGTTTATTTTCTTCGCTCTAATTTTTTGGTAATAGTCTAATGTATATAATATCGATGATGGAACTATCCTTCTTGCATAATCTAGAAAATTAGTTATTGCTTTGTCTAACTCTTTTTCAGTGGATAAGAAACCATATTTTTCGCCTGCTATAATACTGTGTGAAAAATCTTCTAACCCATCCATCATTTTATTAGATTCATTTAACTGTTGATCTGGATGTAATCGAAAGTAACTAAGCGTTTCTGCTATATATACTGCTTTTCCTTTACTTAATAAAGATAACCATGAAGCTATATCTACGTTACATAAATACCGCCTCTTATCAAAAATTCCATATGGTTCTTGTAAATCATTTTTACGAAATAAAACTGTTGTCGGTTCTCCAATATAATTTTTTTGATCCACAATTACCTTATTTCCTAATTCTGTTCCCTCTATAATCGTATCTTCTTCAAATAAACGGACAGTCGAATAAATATGTCGTAGCTCTTTCCCTTTATCATCAATGACTTGACGATGAGATGTTACAAGCTTAATTTCATTATCTAAATCATTGAAAAAATACTTCATCATTTTTTCAATTTTATTCATATGAAATACATCATCATCCATTAAAAAATTTATATATTCACCGTTCGCTTCATTAAATAACATTAGCGCATTTTCAAATTGTCCGAGAGTTGATCTATTTTTTATATAAATAATATTTGAATGATCACATAAGTATTTTTGTAACACTTTTTCTGTTTCATCATTCGTGCTGTCATCTCCAACTATAATTTCTATATTAGGGTACGTTTGTTCTAACACACTACATAACGCCTTTTCAAAGTAAAGAGGACGATTGTACGTAGGAATTAATACACTTACCAACGGAAGTTGCTCTACCACCTCTTCATTTCTTTCAATACGAGTTCTCATTTTAACTCTCTCACCTCTTCGCATATTATTTATATACGCGACACAAAAATCACATTACTTTAACTGTATGGAGCCTATATACTTTTATGCAAACATGAAACAAAATATCATACTTTTCGTTCCTAAATAAACATATTTAATAACGCGGACATTTTATTTGCACCTTTTTTATTCATATGATCACTATCATAAAAATCATCATCACAAAATAATGGTGAATCAAATAGATCTATAATTTGAAAAGAATATTGAGTTTGAAAATCATTTATAACTTTATAAAAATCTTCTTTTAATTTCTTACTACTACAATTGAAATAATGTGAAGTAACAGGGAACACAACAATTAATGGCTTTATATCATTTTTCAACAGTAATTCTAAATATTTCTTAAAAATCATTTTATTTTCAACTAAAGTATGAGGATACGCCAATTTAGCATGTGAAGCTGCTCTTATTTTCCCGTGTTCTTCAAAAGGAATATGAAGAGAAGTAGTATTCCATTCAGCATTTATCCAAGGCAGTATCAATGATTCATCTTTTAGTTCGTCTAATAAAATATATTCAAAATGCAAATTAAAAATAGAAAGAAGTGGTTTCGGAGTATTTAGATGTGAGAATCCATCAGTGGGTAGAGGAGAGTGAACTACAGTATGATGACCATCTTGAAACAATGGATAATATACTTTGTGAATTCTATATGATTCAGATGATAACGACATATCAAAGTAAAACGAGAAATAGGCTATTCCTATTAAACAATATTGAAATGAATGATTGTTTGATAAAAGTTGTGACGCTATTAAATAATCATAGTATAGATCTTGCGATGGAAGTGTTAATTTTATTGACTTTTTTGAGAGAAGCTCCGTACTTATGCCACAATGTGGATAAGACAAACCGGTAGCAAACAATTCATACGTCGGATCACTCTTTGCTTTTTTCATAGAAATGTATAAAGACATAAGATCCGGATTTATTTGATAGATAGAAATTAATTTATCCTTCCATTCATACATGTATTTTGTTAAATTAATAATTTTTGAACTTTGCACGCCCCTATTTATCAAGTCATTTGTAAGTTTTTCTGCGTCCCCTCTCCAAATGACTATATATTGAAAAGAACTTTCTATACGAACAACATCTGAAACGTCTACAACATGAACTATTGTTTTACATTTATTTTTGTCTAACGTATTTCGAATCCTCTCCCCTGATAACTCATCACTTAAAACAATGATTTTATATTGCTCCTTCATGTACATCCCCTCCATTATATGTATAATATGAAATTCATTTTTAATTCGTAACAATCATATACACCTGCAATCTAACAAAAAAAATAGCTCCACCATTAGGCGTAGCTATTTTTACAATTATTGCTTATTCAAATTATATTCCTTTATCTAACTCATAAAGTTTACGATACTTTTCATTTTCTTTCAGAAGTTGTTTATGACTACCTTGCATGACAATTTGGCCACGATCAAGGAATATAACTTCGTCTACATGTTCTATTCCTACAAGATGGTGCGTAATCCAAATAACCGTCTTTTCTTCCGTTGCAGAAAACATTGTTTCGATTAAAGACAATTCTGTTTTTGGATCTAAACCGATAGTCGGTTCATCAAGTACAATAATTGGTGTTTCTTGCATAAGAGTTCTAGCAAAAGCAACCCTTTGTCTTTCCCCACCAGAAAACCGCTTTCCCATTTCATGCATTTTTGTTTGTAATCCGTCCGGAAGAGAAGTAACATGTGAAGCTAATTGTGCTTTCTCTAAAGCTTTCCATATCTCTTCATCCGTCGCCTCTGGTTTGCCAATTCGTACATTATTTCCAATTGTCGTATCAAACAAATGCGGCTTTTGATTTAATACAGAAATATATTTAGATAAAAGATTCGTATGAGCTCTTTCACCATTCAAGACAACTTGGCCATTTACTGGGCTTAACGCCCCTGTTAACAATTTTAGTAAAGTAGATTTCCCTGTCCCACTTCTCCCTAAAATAGCAATTTTCTTCCCTGCTTTTATTTGTAATGATACATCTTTTAATACAATCTCATTACTATCTGGATAACTATACGATACGTGATTCAGTTCAATATCTACATGTTTTGGTTCAATATAATCTTTCTCTCCATGCAAATCCGTTTCATCATGTAAAACACTATTACTTTCTACGCCATTAAGACGATGGGTAGATTCTACATACGACGGTATTCGATCGATGGCATCTACAATAGGAATAAGCGCGTTCGTTACAGATAAAGTCATTAATACGAAAGCTGCGATAACTGTAGGAGCAATTTGTTCACTTGCCGCTTCATTCCCAGTCCATATGATCATCGAAATAACTACAATACCTACTACTAATTGAATGATACTGTCCCGAATATGATACCAGCGTTTCACTCTCTTTTCGATTTTTAACAACTGATCATTTTGTTTTACATACTCATTAATAAATTCATCTTTACGACCACTTGCTTGCCAATCAGATAATCCAAAAACAGCATCTGTCAGTTGTTGATACAAACTGTTTCTTCCTTGCTTTAAAGTAACATGATGTTTCTTCATCAAAAGTAATGATACAAACGGAAGAAGAAAAACGATAATAGCTAACATACAACCTACAATAAGTGCAAAAACAAAATCAAATGCACCGATAACAAGTACGAAGATACTATAAACAACTAACGCTAATATGCTAGGAAATATTGTACGTAAATATAGGTTTTGCAAATGCTCTATATCTTCGGATAACACTCCTAACATATCACCCGTTTGAAATCGAGAACGGAAAAATAACGCCTGTGGTTCTACTATTCTATATAGCCTCGTTCTCATTTTTTCTAATATACGTAGTACGACATCATGCCCGACTAGGCGCTCTATATAATGAAATACAGCTTGCCCTATACTAAACGCTCTTGTTGCAACAATAGGAACATATACAGCCATTACATTTTCTGGTCTAAGGGCAGATTTTGAGATCAAATAACCTGAAATAAAAAGTAACATCGCTCCTGAACTAACTCCAAGAAGACCAAGGAAAATAGTTAAAGTCATTCTACCTTTATTTTGTTTTATATAAGGTTTAACCCAGTTACTCATTTCTCTCCCCTCTCTTCCCTATGAAAATGTAATGTCTCATTCTCTAAAAGTTCTTCATACGTCCCACTTTCTTTCATTTCCCCTTTATTTAAAATAAGGATATGGTCCATTTGTTTCATCCAATGTAGACGGTGAGTTGCTAAAAATACTAACTTTCCATTAAATAAACGTAACATCGCTTGCTTTATTTCAAATTCGGTTTCAATATCAAGATGTGCCGTAGGCTCATCTAATAAAATGATTGGTTTTTTACTTAAAAGCGCACGCGCCATAGCAACACGCTGTTCTTGTCCGCCACTTAGCATACGTCCACCTTCTCCAATTCTTTCGTGTATCCCATTTGGAAGTGATGTAACGAGTGAACGAAGGCCGACTTCATTAATAACTCTTTCAACTTCTTCATCTGTTGCATTTGTTTCATAAAAACGAATGTTATCCTTTAATGAAAGCGGAAAAATATAAGGTTGCTGCGGAATATAAGCAATATTTTTTTGCCAATCTTCACGAGTAGATCCATCAACTTCTAGACCATTTACTAACATCTTTCCACTCGAAGGAGATAAAAAACCTGCTAATACGTCGATTAACGTCGATTTCCCTGCACCACTTTCACCAATAACACCAATAGCACCGTTACCTTCCCAAGTAAAATTAATTCCTTCTAATATAGCCTTTTCAGATTCAGTATTATTAACTTTGATGTCTTGTAATTTCAAGCTACTAGAGGCATTCCATACTATATCTTCATTTAAATCTTTCTTTTGTATTCCTTTTTGTTGTTGCAAAATCTCTTCTATTTGCTCCATCGCAATTTGTCCATCTAATGTCGCATGATAATTTGCTCCCACTTGTTTAATCGGCAGAAAATATTCCGGAGCTAAAATCAAAATTGTAAGGGCTGGTAATAGTATAATCGTTCCATCTATTAAACGTATCCCTAATCCAACTGCCACAAACGCAATTGATAAACTCGTAAAGAAATCTAATGCAAAAGAAGAAAGAAAAGCAACTCGCAAAGTACGCATCGTTGCTTTTCTATATCTTTTACTTACTTTTTCAATCTTTCCTTCGTGCTGTTCACTTTTCCCTAAATACTTTAATGTTTCTAAACCTTTTAACGTATCTACAAAATGATTCGAAAGTACACGATATATCTCATACTGACTATCTGCCATTTTTTGCGCTGCTAATCCGAGAAGAATCATAAATATGATCACGATAGGAATCGTTACAACTAAAATGATTCCAGACTCAATATCTAGCGTAAAAACATATAGTACAATTAGACCTGGAACGATACTACTTCTAATCATTTTAGGAATCGTTAATTCAATATATGTTTTAAATTTCTCAATCCCCTCAATTGATAAGGTAACCAGATGACCAGTTCCAACAGTTTGAACATACCTTGGACCTAATGTGAAATATGCCTCTATCAATTGTTTTCTTAGTAACGACCCTGTTTTTTCAGCAAAACGTTCCACTAATATTTGTGATGTTCGAACTACTATGTTACGCGCTGCAAACGCGATACCAAAATACACAACTTCACTTAATATTGTTTGTACTGTCTCTCCATGAAATAAAAACGTAATAGCTCGTGCTAAAAAGATTGTTTGCGCAATAATACTAAAAGCTTCTAAAATACTAATAATCGTTAACGCTACATATAAAATACGGCTACCGGGATAAGACGGAAGTCCTCTTTTTCTTTTCATTAGTACTCCAAATCGTTGTCTGACTTAACAGGTTGTCTAAATACATAATAACTCCATATTTGACTTCCGATAACGAAAGGCAAAATAGCAATCGCAAAGTAAGTCATAAGTTTTAATGCATAAGCTCCTGATGCTGCGTTGTAAATTGTCAAATCATTCATTGCTCCTAAAGAGCTAATCATAACACGTGGGAACATACCGATAAATACACTCGCACTTAGTAAAATGATTGTTAAACTCGTCATAAAGAAAGCCCAACCATCTCTTCTTCTTTTATTTAATAAAGTGGACACTAATAGTGCTACAAAAGCTCCGATTGGTACCATAATCCATTCTGTTCCATGAGCAGTGAAAATGTCGGTTTTCCATAACCCCACACCAGCAAAAACAAGAAGTGTAATTAATGAAAATGGTGCAATTTTTATTGCAGCAATTCGTGCACGTTCTCTCAATTTACCAGTTGTACGTATCGTAAGAAATTGTAATCCGTGAACAATACATAGTAGGAGAAACATTACTCCTCCAAGTAACGCAAATGGATGAAGTAATTGCAAGAATCCACCTACAACATTTTTACTCTCATCAATAGGTACACCTACCATAAAGTTTGCAATCGCAACTCCCCAAAGGATAGGAGGTAACATACTTCCAATAAACATCCCCCAATCCCATGCACTCTTCCATTTATGATTATCTATTTTCGCACGAAATTTAAAAGAAACACCTCTTAAAATTAAAGCAAGAAGCATAAATACAAATGGAATATAAAAACCACTAAATAAAGTTGCATACCAGTGCGGAAATGCCGCAAACATGGCTCCACCAGCACAAACAAGCCATACTTCATTCGCGTGCCAGAACGGTCCTATTGTATTTAAGTAAACTCGTTTTTCAAAATCATTCTTTCCTAAAAACCTCGAAACCATTCCTACACCAAAATCGAAACCTTCCAGTACGAAGAATCCAACAAACAAGATTGCAATAACTAAAAACCACAACTCATTAAGAGATAACATACTCTTCCTCCTTATCAAATGGATCATGGCTTTGATAATCCTTTTTCGTTTTCTTATTCGTGTGGCCCTTAATGGTACGAACAAATAAGTACACACAAATTCCACCCATAATTAAATACATTGATGTGAATGAAATAAGTGAGAATAATACTTCACCGAATGTTACATTTGGTGATACAGCATCTTCTGTTTTCATTACCCCAAATACTACCCAAGGTTGACGACCCATTTCAGTCATAATCCACCCTACTGTATTACCGATGAATGGAAGAGAAATTGCATACACCATTAATTTTAAATACCACGTTTTTTCAGCTAAACGATCTTTTCTTGATAAGAACCATCCGTAAGCTCCTAGAAGAAGCATGAATGTTCCACTCATTACCATCGCTCTAAAACTCCAAAACATTGTATGCACTGGAGGAATATAATCTCCAGGTCCATATTTTTCCTCATATTGTTTTTGAATTTGATTCATCCCTTCAACTTGACCGCTAAACTTATCATACGATAATAGACTTAGCATATAAGGGATTTGAATTTCAAACGAATTTTCTTTCTTCTCTGTATCAATTTTCGAAAATACTGTAAATGGTGCTGGATCCTCACTTGTATTCCATAGCGCTTCAGCTGCCGCCATCTTCATTGGATGTGTCTTAATTAATTGTTGCGCTTGTGCATGACCAAAGAATAATACAAGCGCCGTTGTAATTGTTCCAACAATGATAGAAATGCGGAAAGATTTTTTAAATACTACAGTTTCTTGTCCTTTTGTAATTTTCCATGCACTTACACCAGCAATAAAGAATGCACCTGTTGCAATTGCCGCTGTAATTGTATGCGGGAATTGTACCCATAGTTGTGGGTTTTGAATAATGGCTAAGAAATCATTCATTTGCGCACGACCATCAGCTGCCATTTCATACCCGACAGGTGACTGCATAAATGCACTTGCAGTTAAAATCCAGAATGCTGATAACATCGTTCCAATTGAAAGGAGCCAAATACACATTAAGTGAATTCGCTTCGGTAATTTGTCCTCACCGAATACCCATAAACCTAGGAATGTAGACTCAATGAAAAATGCCAGTAATCCTTCAATTGCAAGCGAGGGACCAAATACATCACCTACAAAACGTGAATACGTTGACCAGTTCATACCAAACTGAAATTCTTGTAAAATACCTGTTACTACACCTACTGCAAAGTTAATAAGGAATAATTGCGTCCAAAACTTTGCCATCTTCTTATATACCTCTTGCCCTTTTACCACATACAACGTTTGCATGATCGCAATAATAAAAGCTAAACCAATTGACAGCGGAACAAAAAAGTAATGGAAAATCGTTGTTGATGCGAACTGTATTCGTGCCAATTCGAGCGTTTCCATACTAAAATCACTTCCTTCATAGTTTTTATAATAAAAGTTAATTGAGCAATCTTATCAAACTCAATTATTAAGAAATACGAAAAGACAAAAACATTTTGTATGTATTGTCGAAAAATATGAAGTTTCAGTTTTTCAAACTATTGTAATGCTATTTTTTACCTTTTTACTATTTCTGTAGTGTTTTATTCGTTAATCGAATTGTATAATATACCTGCATAGTAAATTCAGGTTATTTTTGACGTATTATTGACATCATTTTGTCTGAAATATGTCTTTTGTCATTTTTTTGAATCAGATTTTTCTCATTAGCAAAATGTGTTTTTTCAATATACTTCTTACTTTTATATCTATAAAACAATCGTTTTTTCTTCATACGCTTGACTTTTACTCGGAAAAATGTCCTCGAAAGCACCCACGATAAATGCTTATTTTTTGTCAAGAGAAAAATGTATTTTCAAAATTCAAACTCGAAATAATGTTATTCAAAAATAGAAAATAACTTCCCTCTTCCTCGACTAAAAGTTCATTTTTTTGTCATTTTTCCAGAACAAATAAAAAAACTGAGAGTCGATTAAACTCTCAGTTTTTTTATTTATTTTGCTGTATGTTTTCTAACGGCTGGTAAAATTTCAGTAGCAATGAATTCAATATTTTTCTCAATTTTATCAAATGGTACACCGCCAAAATCAATTTGTGCCATAAAGCGTTGTTGGCCAAACAATTCATATTGGTAAAGCATTTTCTCAATGATTTGTTGTGGGCTACCAACCATTAAAGCATCACGGTAATCTATTGCATTTGTAAATTGCTGTTTCGGATACCCATCACCGCGCAGTGTAAGCATACCAGCATTAATGTGAGGGTAATATTCACTAAGTGCATCTTGTGAATTTTTTGCCGTATAAAATAAACTCGTTGTCGCAACTGGTAAACTAGCTGGATCAAATCCGCTTTGCTGAGCAGCCTCGCGGTAAGCATCTACTGACACTTTAAAGTTAATTGCTGGACCACCAAGTGTTGTTATCATCATTGGCACACCTGCACGTCCGGCCTTAATTGCACTAGCTGGTGGACCTCCAACTGCACGCCAAATTGGTAAGTTATTATTTTTCGCTCTTGGAATCACCGATGCATGTGCGAGTGGTGCTCTGAACTGTCCATTCCATGTTACATGTTCCTCGTTATTAATTTTTAATAAAAGATCCATCTTCTCTTCAAATAATTCTTCATAATCATTCACGTCATAACCAAGTAAACTATATCCCCCAATACGAGATCCACGACCAGCCACAATTTCTGCACGTCCATTAGAAATCAAGTCAATTGTAGCGAAATCCTCATATACTCGAACTGGGTCAGATGTACTTAATATCGTTGCTGAACTTGCAATTTTTATATTTTTCGTAGCTTGCGCGACCGCACCTAAAATAACTGTATGAGCTTGCGTTGTAAAATGTGTTTGATGACTTTCGCCGACAGCAAACACATCAAGTCCTGCCTCATCTGCTAACTTAGCTGTATCAATTAGTTCGTGAATTCTTTTCTCTGGCGTAATTTTCTCCCCATTATGTGGATTTAAAACATGATCACCAATTGAATATAATCCAAACTCAATTCCTTTTCTTGTATCTATACGGTATTTTTCCATAGTTACTCTCCCCTTTAATAAAGTAGTATTAGTTTTTTTCTAAAAACGTTGGTAAGTCAAGTTTATCTCCGTATTACCTACACCATCACTTGATTAGTCAATTGATGGTGTAAAAAAAATTACTCTTGCGGTAATTCTTTTTTTTTACTATGCTTATGAACTTTCGTCATCAGCTCATATAATATTTTCTGCTCTTCTTCATTTAATACATCATCAAAAAACGAAGATTGAAATGCAAGTTGTTCTGGCAATGCTCTCTCTAAAGCTGCTTCTCCTTGCTCTGTAAGACTAATTGTTTTCGTTTTCCAATCTTGTTTTCGTACAATATATCCTTCTTTTTCAAGACGAGTTAACATTCGAGAAATGCCACCTTGTGTAACAGTTACCTTTTCAGCTAACTCCATTTGTGTTAGTGGTTGATACGTACGTATTTGCAAAAGCACATCAAATTGAGCTGTCGTTAAATCAAAACGTTTTAAAAACTCATTTGACATTTGATTACTTTGGTTCGTAAATCGTATTAAACGTAACCATATTAATGATCCTATCGTATTATCACGCATGTTTGATCACTTCCTATCGTGAATCTTACTATCACTTTACCACTCAAGTGATAGTAATGCAAGAGAAAATCACATTTTTTATATAACTCAACTTACTTTTACTTAACTAAAGGCATCACTCGTGTAGTATTAGGTCTACTTGCCATTCTCTACATCTTCATAAAAAAAGGATTAAGCTCCAACGCCAATCCTTATCATGCATTTATTTTTTGTTTTCAAAACAGTATGTTTGAAATTCACACCATCTAATCTATTATTTTCTTTTATCGTAACGTAAATTCATTTGAGCATACCGTCTTCATGTAAAACCTGTATAAGTTTGCATAAAAAACCTTGTTTACACCAATTGGGCTTTTACAGGATATATCATTTAAGTTCTACCTTTACTTCCTCTTTAGACATAACATCAGGTCTATAAATTAATTCAAGATTAGAATCACCTTTTTTCGCTTCAAACGTTATGGCTCCTGTTATCTTACCGTTTGGATCTACATCTTTAATTTTAAAAACGTTTTTATTACTAGTTGAAAATGTATGGTCCACGATACTTCCATCTCCTCTTTCAAGGTAAAAATCTAATGGATTAATTCTAACTTTTTGATTACCAATATTCTCTACTGTAACATGAACAATAACAAACTCATTACCTTTTTCCAGCTTATCATATTCTGCCACTTGTGCTATTTGTACTTTATGGACTGTTAATTTTTGATTTCTAATTTGAGTAGTTTTTTCAACATTATATTCTCTTGTATCTTCATTCTTCGTATTTTCTTTTTTGGCACTACTTTGCTCTTCCTTCGTATTATTTGATACAGTTTTAGCTACTTCTTTCTTCTCATCACATGCCGATAAACTGAAAGCTAACGTCCCTGCTAAAGTGACTGTCGCGATTTTTTTAAACATAAATTCCCTTCCCCCAATGTAAAAATGATAAAAATTCCCAAAAACTATATATTATACTAACAGATAAATGAACAGCATATTGTCGTTATGTGTCGAATGTAATAAAGCTATGTATAAGTATGAAGTCTTACTTTGCTTCATCTCTCAACTGTTCGACATATGATAAAATTTTAACAATAAGACATCCACCTTACTTACGAACTCTTTATTCCCTTAACTATGTGTATCATAAATTTTTAAATAAGAAAAAATTAAAATAAAATGATAAAATTAAACAAATCACTAATATAAAGGTGGGCAGAACATGCATATTTCTAAACAATTTATACAACCATTCCCTGAATATGAAGACATATTTTATGATGATTTGGAACAACATAAAAAGCACTTTTTACCCATTTGTTCTATAAACTTACAATGTATTGAACCGGAATTAGACGAATGGGTACATATTGTGTCAGCAAAAGAAATCCATGATGGTTGCGTGGGTGATTTCACCAAACCATTTCACACAAATTTTACGAAAGCAGATACATTAGGATTCGATGTCATTAATGGAAAATATAAATTTGAAGCGGATTGGAATTATTTCGAAATCGAACAAAATAATTCTGACATAATAGAACAAGCCTATGAGCGTAATAAAAGAGATTATCAAATCCGTAAAGAGTATTTTCAACGTAATCAAAAAATTTATCCTTATTCTAGCTTAGGAAAAGAAATAACATCTGTAGAAGTATTAGAACAAGAGTTTGCTGAAAAACAAACAAATGGCTGGGGATTAAATTATCCTGTGGTAAATGGTATCCTAGATGATATTCGTTTTATGACAGAAGAAGGTGAAGAATTATTAGAAGACTGTGATAACGAAGACGAAATTTTTGACTTTACGAATCTTCTATATGTACCAAAAGATGAATATGGACATCCCTTTACATATGTTGGATTTGTTACAGGATATTATTTTCAAGCTTATGGTGCCGATCGTATTTACTTATTCTTTAATAAAGAATTAAGAAAAGCAGTAATTTGTTTTGAATATACATAAGATAATTAAGAAAAGTCCATTTTGAACATTATTACTTGAATCAAAATGGATTTTTTATAAATAATTTATTTCTATTTCAATTCCGCATCTACTGTGAAATGTGTAAAACCTCATATAATGTAATATCCTCTATCTCTTCAATTTCAGGCTTTACTTCATAAAATTCAAACTGACTATATCCCCACTTATCTGGGTTATACACTATTACATTCCCTTTACAATTTTCTGTATTCTGGACATTCTTATTAAAAAAGTTAAATTGAGTTTCAATCAATGAATTCTTTTGAGAAATACTCCCCACGTATTCAACAACATACTTACATTTCTTAAAATCATCACTTAGATTAACAACTAATGGAACACCTATATGTATTTGTTGCCATCCAAAAGATTGTAAAATATTATCGTAGTACCCTTCAAATATAAATTTATTCATCCCTTCATGACCATCCCAAATATATAAAGGTGCATAGCAGTTATAAAAATTCCCGTCTTTCTCCGTTTCCGTAATTAAATAAGCTTTAAAATTTAGTGCTTGGAAACCATCAGTTTTATAACCATTATCCTTTACCCTTTTCTTAATAATTTCCATGTCATAATCCTTTGGCAAAATGACCTTATATTGCATTCCAATCATGTTTATCACTCGCTTTCAATCTTATATACATTATGATAAATCGATAAGCAGCTAACGTAAAATAGGTATAAATTATGTTTGGTATCATTTATAATGATAGTGCATAAGGGGCTGAGATATATGGAAATAAATGATCTTATTATATTCAAAACTGTAGCCAGTGAGGGTTCTATTAGTAAAGCTGCTAAAGAGTTAGGTTATGTTCAACCGAACGTAACTGAAAGAATCAAAAAATTAGAACAAGAATTAGAAACGCCCTTACTACATAGAGATAACAAAGGCGTTTCCTTATTACCTTCTGGTGACATTTTATTAGATTACACGAATCAAATATTAACTCTATTAGAAGAAGTAAAAGATGAAATTAAAACGAGTGGTTCTTCTTATATAATAGCGACGTCACAATCTATTTTGACAAATTATTTAAGTAAGCGTATTGAAGAAAACTTTAGAAATTATCAAATATATGTAGAAAGTAGTAGTCATTTGCAAAAATTACTGCAGCAACAAAAAGTTGATATGGTCATAACTTATGAGGATTATCCTGACGCATCGTTTAAAAAAGTGTTCACGACCTCAATTTCTGTAGGCTTATTAAAAGCGAAAGAAAAATGTACCATTGATTATTCAAAAGAAATTTTCTTCGTTAGCAATGACAAAAAGTGCCCTTTTAGAAATAAGACGATACAATTTCTAAAAGAAAATAATTTATCTCAGCGTCAACTTCAACAATTAGATTCTTATTCGCTTATGGAAGAGTTTATTCAGGACGGAAAAGGGATAGCCTTTTTGCCGATTAAAAATGATAAATTGGTACCAATTGAAGATGTTCCAGTTGAGAAATTAGCTGTTCATTTTTTTACAAATCAAAACTCTTTCAAACAAATCCCTGATGAACTATTTGGTTAATAAAAAATCCCTCCTTTATGAATCTAAAAGAGGGATTTTCATATTCTATACAATTGATTTTTCACACATTTTGCTCCACTTCTGCACTTTTCTCCTTCTTATTCCGTTTCATATTCTTCAGTCCCTTAACCGTGCCAACTAATCCTTTCGGGAAAACTAGCAATACGATAATGTACAATAAACCAAGAATAATCGTCCATCGTTCAAAGATCGGATACTCTGTAGCTAGTTCTGATAAATAATATTTTAGAGATTCAATAATTCCAGCTCCTGCAATTGCTCCAATTAACGTTCCAACCCCACCTATCATCGTCATCAATAATGCATTTAATGTCATTTCAATTGAAAATACAGTCGTATTAACAAAACGCAATGTGATAACAAATAAACCACCGCTAATCGCAGCTACTACTCCTGCAACAATGCTAGCAATAATTTTATAATGAAGCACTTTATATCCTAGTGCTTCAACACGTTGCTCATTTTGGGAAATTGCCTTTAATACTTTTCCAATAGAAGATTTGGTGAAAAGACGTAACAGAACAAAAATGATCAGTAAACATATAAGTGTTACATAATAAAACGTAAAACGATCACGGAATACGTCTGGTACCCCAAATGTAAAACCATCTCCTCCGTGAGTAAGCCCACGCCATTTTTCAGCAAGTACGAAAAATAACTGTGAAATAGCAAGTGTTAACATTGCATAAAAATGACTTTTCAATCGTAAAGAAAGCAAACCAATTATATAACTAACGATTGCTGAAACGATAATTGCAGCTACTATTCCAATTAAAAAGTTCGTTATTGATACGCCTTGTCGATCAAATAAAAGCGCTACCCCATATGCTCCTATCCCAAAGAACATACAATGACCGAACGATACAATTCCTGTATACCCAAGCAATACATCAAAACTCATTGCAAAAATAGCAAAGATGAAGATTTGAGTGAACAAAATTAACAGGCTCCGTGAATCATTTACGAACGGAAATACACTTAAACAAATGAGCATACATACTCCGAAGTATACTTTAATTCGGTCCGATGTGTTGTTCACCATTTCACCCCTTTTCACCAACAAGTCCAGTTGGCTTCACTATTAAGAAAAATAGTAACATTAACATATTAATTGCAAGTGATAAATCTGGTATAAAATACGCTGTAAAAGCACCAGCTAATCCGACAATTAAAGAAGCAATAGCTGAACCTTGAACGCTTCCTAATCCACCGATAATTACTACTATAAAAGCTAAAATTGCATACTGCATGCCCATCTCGGCGAAAATAACGCCCGAATACGGTGCTAATAAGAACCCTCCCAAAGCTGCCATCCCTGCCCCTAATAAAAAGACGAAAGAAAATATCGCTTTTACATTAATACCAAGCGCTTGAACCATTTCTTTATCCATTACACCTGCACGGATCATAAGACCTATCTTCGTCTTTTTGAGTAATAGTAGTAGTGCAATGTAAATAATTATCCCAATTAAAATAACGAATAGACGATATTTAATTAATATAATACCTCCGAATGTAAAACTTCCTTGTAACCATAACGGTAATTTTGCACTAATAGGGTTTGGCCCCCAAAATATTTTAATACACTCACTAAGAACGAGCATTCCTCCAAGCGTAACGAGCAGCTGTCGAACATGATTTCCATATACCGGTCTAATAAGAAACCTTTCTAAAATAAATCCTAGGAACATTCCCATGGCTACTGCTCCAACTAAAGCTAATATATAACTTCCTGTCATATTAAATAACCAAACACCTGTAAATGCTCCCCATGCAAATAAACCACCGTGTGCAAAGTTTAAAACGCTCATTAGACCGAAAATAAGTGAAAGACCTGATGCTAACAAAAAAATGAGCATCCCTGTTGAAATCCCATTTACAAATAAATTGATTAACACATCCATCCTTTTCACCTCGGATTCATGTTAAGAGATTCCTAAATATTTATGACACATTTCCTTATCCTTTTTTAATTCATTCATAAAACCGTTATGAACAATTCGTCCGTTATCCATAATGTAAAAATAATCGCCAATTTGACTGGCCATCATAAAATTTTGCTCAACAAGTAAAACTGTTGTTTTCTCTTTCATCTTCAAAATAGCTACCATTAATTTCTCCACCATTATCGGGGATAGCCCTTTGCTCGGTTCATCAATAAGTAATAATCCATCACTATTAATAAACGCTCTTGAAATAGCCAACATTTGCTTTTGCCCTCCGCTCAAGAGCCCACTTTTCTTATTCCAAAACTGCTTTAAATCCGGAAATAGTTCCAGCATCCACTCTATTTTCCCTTCTACTTCCTCACATTTTCCCCTAGCAAGAGCGAAAGTTTCTTCTACTGTCAAATCATGAAAAATACCTTGATTTTCTGGTACATACCCTATTCCTTTCCTTGAAATTAAATGTGTAGGTAATCCACTCACTTTTGCACTATCATAATAAATTTCACCATCTGCAATGCGGTGAAACCCCATCACTGAACGTAATGTCGTTGTTTTTCCTGCCCCATTTCTACCAAACAGTACAGTAATCGTCCCTTTCTCAACAGCAAGAGATACTCCTTGCAAAATATGAAACTGATCTAAATACGTTTCTATATTATTCACTTGTAATAGTGCCACTATATAATCCCCCTAAATAAGCACTTTGTACACGCTCATCTTTCATAATTTCTTCTGGCAATCCTTCAGCCAATAACTCTCCATGAAATAAAACGATAAGATGATCTGACAAACCTAGTATCATATCCATTTTGTGTTCGATAAGTACAATTGTGCTCTCTGGATGTTTCTTAATATTTTCAATCACTTGTAATATAGCAGGGACTTCCTCAACCGAAATACCTGCCGTCGGCTCATCAAGTAATAACACATCCGTTTTTAAAGCTAATAACATCGCAAGTTCTAGCTTTCTTTTCTCTCCATGTGCCAAATCTTTCGCTAATATGTTCTCTTTCTCGTGAAGTAATACTGTTTTTAAGAAACGTCTCGCCTCTCCAACTTGTTGCTTTAATTTTGCTGAACTCGGGAAAAAACTATAGTAATCTTGTACGAATGATTGAACACTTAAACGGACATTTTCAAGTACCGTTAATTCTGGGAATATGTTTGTAAGCTGAAAAGAGCGACCGATTCCTAAGCGTGTTCGATCTGAAATCGATAGTTTTGTAATATCTTGCCCTTTAAAATACACTTCACCTGTTGTAGGTGAAATCTGTCCACTTAATAAATTAAATAATGTTGTCTTCCCCGCACCATTTGGCCCGATAATAGAAATGAGCTTTCCTTTTTGGACAGTTAAATTTACATCTTTAATAACTTGATGTTCACCAAAAGATACACTAAGATTTTTCGTCTCTAGCAAATGTGTCACGAAATCCCTCCCTTTAAAGCCGTGAGTATGAAGGAAATATGTATAAAGAGGGTCCCCCCTCTTTATACAAAAACAACAGAAAATTCAGTCTATTTATTTTGAACTGGTGGTTCTGTTTCTTTCATCGTTAATTCTCGCTCTAACACTGGCACCGGATAATCAACACCATCTTGCTTTTTCAATGTGATAGAATACAGCGTCTGCATCGCTTGGTGGTCCTTCTCTCTAAACTTCATCTTTCCTTTCGGTGTATCAAATTCCATTCCTTCCATTTTCTTAATCAAGGTATCTACATCTGTATCACCTTTTGTTTTCTTTAAGGCTTCTACAATAGAAATTGCTGCTGACATTCCTCCCGCTGTAAACAAATCTGGCACTACACCATTAAAACGTTTTTTATGCTCTTCAACTAGCCAATCATTCACTTTATTTTTTGGAAGTGTGTGATAATATACAGAAAAACCTTGCATACCTACTAATGCATCCATTGTTTTTAATGCTGGTATATCTGGCGCACCTGTAGAAATTTTAATACCTTGCGCTTCCACATTCATATCTTTCAACTGTTTCCAAGGTGAATTTGCCCCTGCCCAAACGATAAATAAATAATCTGGTTTTGAACTAATGATATTTTGAATATTCGCTGTAAAATCTGTTGAATTTGTATCCGCGTATTGCTCATTCACAATGCTCGCACCTAATTTTTTCGCACCCGCTTTAAATGCAGCAATCCCTTCACGACCAAAAGCGTTATCTGGGGCAAATGTTGCAATCTTTACATCTTTTTTCGCAATTGCTGCTGCTCCTGCAATCGCATCTTGTGAGGAACTTCTTCCAGTTCTAAAAATATATTTATTCCAGTTCTTCCCGGTAATACTATCCGCAACTGCCGGTTCTACAACCATAATCTTTTCATATTCTTCAGCCAGTGGTAAAACCGCTAACGTATCACTTGAACTAGACGATCCAACTAAAAAATCAACTTTCTCTTCTTCTAATAACTTCGTAGCTTTTTTAACTGCTACATCCGCTTTCGTTTCTGTATCTTCTACAACAAACTTAATCTTTTTCCCATCTACTTTCCCAGTTCCACCAGTTGCATAATCTAACCCTAATTCAAATCCGTTCACTGTTTGTTTTCCATACGATTCTAGCGGTCCTGTTAAAGAAGCAAGGACTCCTACCTTAATCGTTTTTTCATCCTCTGTACTTGTTTTCTTTCCTGAACAAGCTGCCGTTATTAATAACGAACCTAAAACACAACCAGTAAACATTGTTTTTAGCCACTTACGTTTTTTCATCGACATTGTGATCCTCCCCATACTTTACTTTCTGATAGAATCAAACACGCCAAAATCCCCTGTCCGTAATCATGACTAACTAATTCGATAGATAATGGAAAACTCTTGTAGTACCCTCTACATTCGGCACAAATATATAATCACCTTCCTATGTAATGGAAACGAACATACAATCAATATATATTCTGCAATCCAATTGAAAATACTGTTTCATTTCAGTAATGACCATACAAAAAGACTAACTTATTTTTAAGTTAGTCTTTTCCCCTTAATTAGAGTTAAGTTCTACTTTCTCTAACCCTTCAGCCAATTGTTTCTTATCTAGTCCTTCTCCTATTACTACTAAGTTTGTCGGGAAACCGAAGTCTTGTTCTAATAAAGTTGGTACTCCGAACGAATATTGGAATAGGTGAGGGTATTTATCTCCATGGAATTTCACAAAACCTTTCACTCGATAAATACTATCTGGTAAATTCGAAAGCCATTCATATAATTTGTCTTGATCAATCGGTTTCGTAAATTGATATGTCATTGTTTGTATATGTAAATGCTGTTTGACATGTAGTGTCTCGTGTTCCTCATCATTTGGAAATTCTGCTTCTTCTATATCTTTTAAAGATATATTACAATACTTTGTCTCATACATTTTCGCATGATCATTTATTGCCTTTACTTCTTCAAATACTGTATTCTTATCTTCATCTGTTAGTAAATCTGCTTTATTAACAAGAATGTGACTACCAAATTTCAGTTGCTCATGCAATAGCTGTTGTACATTTGCACTTAATATACTTCGATTTAACCACCTTACTGCATCTAAAACGACTACAATTGATTTCACTTCCAGAAAAGGAGCTAAAATTGGCGAGACACACGCGTCTAACACTTCAATTGGATGCGCAACACCTGTCGTTTCTATATAAATTACATCTGGTCTTTCTTGTTGGTATAACGAATGTAATTGTATTTCAAGCTCTTCTTTTAACGTACAACAAATACATCCTTTAAGAAGTTCTCTTAAAACATTCTCTTTTCCAATAATATCTGTATCTACTGAGTATTCACCAATTTCATTCATTAATACTGCAACTTTTCTATTCTTCTTTTTCTCTGCTAACAATAAATTTTGTAATAATGTTGATTTTCCACTACCTAAAAAACCACCTAATATATGAATCTCCACTTTATTCATTCAACCGACCATCCATTTCTTTACTTCAAATGTATTCAAAGCGTAATAATTACGATTTATATTTATCATTTTATTAAAAGAATGACCTTTTGTAAATATAAGAGATTCACTGTTCATTTACTTCATATGCAACTCTAACTCCAGACTCAATTGCCCCTTGCATCCATCCATGTGTTAATGTCGTATGCTCTCCTGCAAAATGTACTTTTCCAGATGGTGGTGTAATATACGGAAATAACTCGAGCTCTTGGCCTGGTTCGAAAGCTGTAAATGCACCGCAAGAATACGGATTTTTACTCCAGCTAAAAGATGTTCCAGTGACAAACTCACTATAGACGATGTCACCGTATATTTCCGCTAAATTTTTTAATGCGTAACGAATACGATCTCTTTGCGGGAGACTATCCCATGTTAACGCCTCATCTGCCCACGTATAACTTGCTATAACGATAGCTGGTCCTGGAGTATGAATGCCATAACTCGGATAGTATGTAAACCGTATCGGTAAATCAGTAATAGATTTACCGCCACACTGTCCCGCTTTCTCCCAAAATCTACTTTTAAACTCTATTGCAATTTTAGTTGCAGCAATATAATTTAATTCACGAATTGCTCTTTTTTTAAAATAAGAGAATAAATAGTATGGCTGAACTTCTACAAATCTTAACGCTGAAAATGGAATTGTAATAATAGCAAAATCACTTGTTATTGTAAATTGCTCTAACGTTTGTTCATGATTTCCTTGTAACATTACTTTATTATCTTCTTGTATAATTTTATCAACCTTATACGGCATTAAAATATGTTCCCTTAATTGTGGTAAGAATGCATTCGATAACTTATCCATTCCACCAGTTATTTCATAATATTTCGTTGTTGAAGTAAAGAAAATCATTTCACGTAATACTTCAATTAAGGACATTCCCATATAAGCTTCCATATCAAGAAGTACCCCAATCATATCTATCGCACCATCTGAATAATACTCCATTAAAAATGAACCAAGCGAATACGTTTTATACTTTTTTTCAACGATAAGCCAGTTTTTATCAGGATCCTTCTTAATGTAATTTAGTATTGGTTCTAATACTTCAATCATTAGCTCTTCTGCCGTTTTTCCTCTTTCTTTATCCAAAACCGGATATTCAAGTACACTTGGATCATTTTCAAACACATTCAATCTCGTTTGAATGTTATTCGTATAAATGATATCTGCAAAAGTTTTATTTATAAAAAGGTTTAAAGGTAGTTTAAATTTATGAATATACGCTAAGGTTAACTTATGGGTGTCAGGGATTCTCATCGGGCCCGCATTAAAATATAAACCCACACTAAATGGTTCCCGAATCGTATACACTCTGCCACCTATTCTGTTATTTGCTTCTATAATCGTTACTTCGTGCCCACCCTCTTTTAATAAAGAACCTGCAACTAATCCAGAAATCCCTGCACCTGCAATCGTAATCCGTTTTGGGTTATTCTTTTTAACAAGCCCTGCATGAATAATATGAAGCATTTCTTCCATTGCTAATGGATTCCCCATGCCATTTCCCCTTTTACAAAGGATTTTACTGAATTATATTCGGTTCACTGAATTCCTATGTTTTGTTCGCTGATTTGCACGGATACATTTTCAAATACTTGAATATCTTTTATAAAATGTAATAAACTAGATATGACTCTATAGAAGTAAGACGTATTATCTTACATAATAAAATCAATGAAATTGCGAGGAATTTTGAAATGAAAAAAGGTATTAACCGTGTTGTATTAGTAGGAACAGGAGCAGTTGGATGTAGTTATGCTTACTGCATGATTAACCAGGCTGTAGCTGAAGAATTTGTTTTAGTCGATGTAAATGAGGCAAAAGCTGAAGGGGAAGCAATGGACTTAAGTCATGCTGTTCCATTCGCACCAGCTCCAACTAGAGTATGGAAAGGCAGCTACGAAGATTGTAAAGATGCTGACCTTGTAGTTATTACAGCTGGATTACCACAAAAACCAGGCGAAACACGTTTAGATTTAGTTGAGAAAAACGCTAAAATCTTCAAACAAATCGTTCGCAGTATTATGGATAGCGGATTTGATGGCATCTTCTTAATCGCAACAAACCCTGTAGATATTTTAACTTACGTAACTTGGAAAGAATCTGGTTTACCGAAAGAACGTGTAATCGGTTCTGGTACAACGCTTGATTCTGCTCGTTTCCGCTATATGTTAGGTGAGTACTTCGATATTGGTCCACACAACATTCACGCTTATATTATCGGAGAGCACGGCGATACTGAACTTCCTGTTTGGAGTCATGTTTCCGTTGGTATCCAAAAACTACAAACACTGCTTGAAAAAGACAACACGTATAATCAAGAAGATTTAGACAAAATTTTCATAAACGTCCGTGATGCAGCTTACCATATTATTGAGCGTAAAGGCGCAACTTATTATGGTATCGGTATGTCACTTCTACGTGTTACAAAAGCAATTTTAAACGACGAAAATAGTGTATTAACTGTATCAGCTTACTTAGAAGGTCAATACGGTCAAAAAGATGTTTATATCGGGGTACCTGCTGTTTTAAATCGCGGCGGTGTTCGTGAAATTTTAGAGGTTGAATTAAGTGAAGATGAAGAATTAAAATTCGACCACTCTGTTCAAGTATTGAAAGAAACAATGGCTCCGGTTCTTTAATGAAAATAAAAAGCAATCCAATTTATTTTGGATTGCTTTTTATTTTCATTATCTCCTATGACTTTTTAGTGATTTTCTATCATTTTTTATTTTTTAGTCGCATCCTCATTATTTATATCAAGTACATCTAATAAAAAGATAAAGATTGGTATCCCGATAATAAGCCCCCATATTCCGAGGAAATGCTCTGAGAAGATAAGAATCATAAATGTGTAGAATATTGGTAAATTTGTTTTTGCAGACATAAACTTCGGATTTAAAAAATAACTTTCAAGAGCATGGATTACTGTTATGAATACGAGTATGTATACTACGTACATAACTCCGCCTACGTTGTAAGCAATGATACAAAGTGGAAACAAAGAAATAATCACACCTGCAACAGGAATCAACCCTAGTAAGAAAATCATAACAGCTAATACAAGTAGCTGTGGAAATCCTAAAACGATTAATGCAATGACAGTAAGAATACAATTTACAACGGCAATTAAAAACTGAGCCTCAATTACTTTGCCGAACGATCTTGCAAATCTTTCACCAAAATATGCAATTTCTTCATAAAAGATTTTTAACTTACTATCTTTAAACTTTGATGTAAATGTAATAATACGCTCTTTTTCTAATAAGAAAAATAAGCTTAAAATTAGAGATAATAATATTTGTAAACTTACCTTCCCTATATTTGCTATTGATTGATATATGACGTCTACACCTTGTTCTATATATTTTGATACTTCCATCCCATTAATTGTCGAAAGTGCATATTTAACGATTTCATTATCAGGTGGATTTTGAAAAAACAGTTTAAATTGATAAATTAATTGTGAAATTTGTATCGTCAGCACAGGTAAATATTTATATAATGTTGTGCCTATAAAGGAAACTAGTATTATATATAAACATGCAATAACAATTTTCCGGTTTACTTTCAATTTTCTTGAAATAAAACGTTGAAATCGATCCATTAAAAACGTCAGTATAAACGTAATTAATATTAAATTAATCATACTTTTTAATGCGTATAATACAAGCGCTACTATTATTAAAACGAGAAACCGTTGAAACCCTCTACTTCGAAAAAAACTCTTTACTTCATTCATTAAGAATTAACCTCCCCCTTCAATGGATGGAAATTGAATATATTACATTTTATGAACTCCTATAGACAATCTTTCTTACTAATTGAGAAGAATCCTTTTTTTCTTTTCATATTGTTAGATTCGTTTAACTGGAATCCACCAACATAATTTCGGTGGATTCCAGTTATTTTTCATATAATCTTTTATAAACTAGGTGATTTTCTATTTTTAGACTGCTGTTCATACGCATATCCAATATTGAAAAGCTCTTTTTCACCAAACTGTTTCCCTACAAACACTACACTGATTGGTTCTCCATTTTTATCATATCCAGCAGGAACCGCTAATTCCGGATAACCAGCTACAGCTGATAGAAGGACTTCATCGTTATTAATCATAACTAGAGCATCCAAACCTTTTTCTACTAAATACCTATCTAGCTCTTTTCTTGCATTTTCTTGACTCGTTTGCACTACGTTTTCAAACTCTTCTTTCGTTATAGCAGATTTTTCAGACCCTTCAATTAATGTTTGTCCGTATTTTATTCGTCTTTTACTATCCTTTTTATTAAACGCTATAATCTCTTCTAACGATTTTACCGGTACATTCTTTTGCTGTGAAAGATAGTCGTTTACATTATGCTTGAACTCATATTCTAATGTTTGCAAATTATCTACACCCTCAGCACTTAACTGGATATTATCAGTTAATATCGCACCTGCATCTTGAAGGTCTTTTCTAATTTTTTCTGCTACTGCTTTTCTATTTTCATCTTGTTGGTCTACAGAAAAAAGAAGCCCTATCTTTTTCCCTTTTAATCCATCTATTGATAAATCCTTTGTATAATCAATCCTTTCTTTATCTTTCATTTTTTCTGTCATAACATCTTTTTCATCATAACCTATCATTGCATTAAATAGTGTTGCTGCATCTTTTACTGTTCTTGCCATAGGTCCTGCTGTATCAAGAGTTTCAGCTAATGGAATAATTCCTGTTCTACTTACCATACCTAAAGATGGACGTAACCCAACTACTGATTGCTGCGCCGCTGGTGCAACAATCGATCCCGTCGTTTCTGTTCCAATTGCAAGCGGCGCAAAATCTGCTGCAACTACTGTAGCAGATCCTGAACTTGATCCTGAAGTATCGAATGTAATCGGACCGTACGGATTTAAATTTTGTCCTTTCTTCCCGCTATACCCGCTTGGCATTGTAAAAGATAAATAGTTCGCCCACTCAGACATATTCGCTTTTCCTAAAACAAATGCTCCTTCTTCTTTCAACTGCTTCACAATTGTTGCGTCTTGATCTGCAATCCAATCTTTTAATACATAAGTTCCTGCACTAGTCGGCATCACTTTTTCCGTCTGTACATTATCTTTTACAACGACAGGAATACCATATAAATTCGACTTTTTGTTTCTCCCCCGCTCTTGATCTAACTTTCTTGCTTCTTCCATCGCATTAGGATTTATCTCTGTAACAGAATTTAATGTTATTCCATTTTGATCATGTTCTTGTATTCTAAAGAGATAAATACTCGTTAATTCTTCATATGACAACTTTCCATCATCAATCATTTTTTGAAGCTCATCTATAGTCGAATTTACGACTTCTTTTTCTTTTATCTTTACATTTTCTATATTGATTCCTTTAAGCTGATTATGTATCGGTTGTAGCACTCTTTCTTTATCATATACAATACGCTCAGGTTCCTTTGGAAAATAATTTTTATACACGTAATATCCGCCGGCACACGCTAATAAGACAATGCCTCCAGTGATAGACAGCGTTACCTTTACCCATTTCTTCATGTTGCTTCCTCCACTCTATAAGATGCTTAGCTATACAAAAAAGAGAGTTACCTTTTACTTAACTCTCTCCAATCAAAATGCTAAATGAAAAAATGAAAGATTTCAATCTAATTACTTCTTTTTTTGCATTTGCTTTGCTAACATTTCTTTCACTTGATTATACGTTAATCCTGAATTTTTATTTAAACGCTTTACTTCCTCAACATCAGTACCTACCACTGTATATTTTTTCTCATCATTCATTTTTCTAATTCCCTTCTCACCGTATTATTTCTTATATTTCTTCCCTAAATGCGCATAAATTAACACCACTACAAAAAAGGAAGCTGTTTTTTAGCACAGCTTCCTTCTCGTTACATATTGTATTTCTTAATAAAATTTCACTACATCTTCAGTAGGCAAGAACGTTCTTTCTGCTGGTTGTTCGTTTGGTTCACCAAATGGCATTTGACCTACTAAGCTCCACTCTGCCGGAATGTTCCAAGTTTCTTTCACTTCAGCATCTACGATTGGGTTGTAATGTTGTAATGAGGCCCCAATTCCTTCAGCAGATAATAGCATCCACACAGTATGTTGTAACATCGCATTTCCTTGATGAGACCAGAATGGGAACTGATCTTTGTATAATGGAGCATTTTCTTGCATTTTTTCTACAGTTGCTTGATCTTCAAAGAATAGAACTGTTCCTACACCTGCATGGAAGCCTTTTAGTCTTTCTACAGTCGCTTCAAAGTTTTCTGCTGGTACGCGTGCTCTTAGTGTTTCTTTAACGATATCCCAAAACTTTTCATGCTCTCCATCCATTAATACAACCATACGACCACTTTGCATATTGAAAGATGTTGGTGCGTGTAAAGCTGTTTTTAACACTTCTTCAATTCTTTCTTTCGTAATTGCATCATTTTTTGTTACTTTACGAATTGAACGGCGGTTCACGATTGCTTCTTTTAAGTTTGTTGTAGTTGCTGACATTTTAATTCCTCCAAATGTTTGTTTTATAATTTATTTTGTTATTTCATAACAAGCGAATTAGCAATATCCATCGGTATTACATTGCATACCTTCAAATGAATTTGTTTTATCCTTTTCAATTTCTTTATCAATGACCCTTTCTAGTGTTTCTTTACTAGCAAGCCCTTGAATGACTTCATCTCCAATCATGACAGTTGGAACAGCCATAATATTCGCTTCATCATATGCGTGTTGAATTGCTTCTTGATGCTTTTCTTTATATTTACGAGTTACTAAAGCATCTTTAAATTCCGCCTCAGGAAGTCCTATTTCTACCGCTAATTTTGTTAACACATCAATATCTTCAATGTTTTGCTCTTCTTGGAAAAATGCTGTGAATACGCGGTGATGATACTCATTACCTAGTCCACGTTCTTTTGCAAATTGACATCCTTCGAAAGCTAAATGTGTATATGGATGTGGTGAAACACGTGGCAAGCGCATATCAATTCCTAACTTCTTCGCTGTCGGAAGAATGAAAGCATCCCATGAACCTAATTTTTCTGGTTCATTCCATGGATCTATTTTTGAATATGGACTTGGACGTAATTCAAATGGCATCCATTCAATCTCTACATCTTTCTCTTTCGCTACCTCATCTAATGGACCTTTTGCTAAAAAACAAAACGGACATATAAAATCTGAGTATACTTTCATTTTTACAGTCATAACTTTTACACCTTACCTTATCGTTGTAATCAAACCAGTTACATTGATGATAAAAAAATATAAATATTATTTAAACATTCATTTTTTCTTGCAAAGTTTCAAACAACTGCCCCATCGTAATATTTCTCAAAACTTCTTCCATCGCGGATTGCGCTTGAATTAAAATAATTTCTAACACCGCTTGAATATTCGCCCCAATTGGACAATCTGGATTCGGTTGCTCGTGAATATGAAATAGCTTGTCTTCTTCGACTACGTTCACTGCATGATACACATCTAACAATGTGATTTCATGTAAATCCTTTAGTAATCCCGCGCCACCCGGTCCACGATTTACGTAAACAAAGCCAGCTTGTTTCAAGTACGACATCATTTTACGAATGACTACCGGATTCGTATTTACACTTTCAGCCATATAGTCTGAAGTACAAAGTGAAGATGGATTGTTTTTCAAAATAGATAAAATATGAACAGCTATGGAAAAGCGGCTACTAATTTTCATCGTAATCACCACCTCGATGTAATCATTATAGTTACAACTAAAAAATAAGTCAATCCTTTTCATAGATTTTTTATAAGCAAATTAAAAAGTGCCCCATTATGATATATGAGACACCCCTTTTTATTCTGCAAATAGCGCTTGAAATTCTTCAATAAATAGCTGTACAGCGATTGAAGAATCCTTTAATGAAGGAACAGCTAAAGCAATTTCTCTCCATACTTGCGGTTCCAATTCTCTCGTTTGCACATTATGTGGTAAATTCGTTAAAGATAATTCAGCTAATATTGCAATGCCTAATCCTTCTTGAATCATATTTAAAGCTGTAGTAACGGTAGAAATTACATACTCAGCCCGAAGTGGTACGTTGGCTTGTTTAAACATATCAATGATGGGTGGTTCGTATCCGCCCTTACATAATATGATCGGTTCATTCTCCAAATCACGAATTGTAATAGAGTCCTTCTTACAAAGAGGATGATCCTCTCTTAAGATAGCAACCATTTTCCCCTTCGTTAACGGGACAATCTCCATCTCTTTATTAGGCAAAATAACAATTCCTATATCAACAACCCTCGATATTAACCAATCTTCAACTTCTTTAATTGTTCCTTCGCAAAGAACGACCTCTAAGCTCGGATACTTCTCCTTAAAATGGTTTATCATTTTCGGTAAGAAATGTGCAGAAGCACTCGGAAAACTCCCAATTCGAATCGTCCCCACTTCGTGTCCTTTCTCCATCGCAACTTCTTGTTCAATCTTCGCTACACCGTTCAAAATCTCTCTAATATGTACAAGAATCCTATTTCCTACATCCGTAACGAGTAGCCCTTTTCGTTTATCACGTATAAGAATAGTAACTCCTAACTCTGACTCAATACTTGAAATCGCATGACTAACAGCTGGCTGCGTCATATTTAACACCCTGGCAGCCTTCGTAAAACTACCTAAATCAACAGTTTTTATTAATACTTGCAGTTGTGTAATGGTCATAACTAATCACTTATACTCCTCATAAAAAAGATTCATTTTATTTATTACAGTCGATATCATATCATAGTGAAATGAATAACAACAAGGAGGTCTTTCAGTGACACAGCTTTCTCGAACTAAGACGGCCATCATCCTTACCTTTCTCGTTTTCATGTGGGGAATCAATTGGCCTTTATCAAAGTTTGCCCTGCATTATACACCACCTGTTTTATTTGCAGGCGTTCGAACTTTAATTGGAGGATTCATTTTACTTCTGTTCGCATTACCGAAATACAAAGAGTTACATTTAAAAGAAACGTGGCATTTATACGTTATTTCTTCCTTACTTAACATCATTATATTTTACGGATTACAAACTGTCGGCCTTCAATATATGCCTGCTGGGTTATTTTCCGCCATTGTATTTCTACAACCAGTTTTACTCGGTATTTTCTCGTGGATATGGCTTGAAGAATCAATGTACGGCTTGAAAATTTTCGGGCTTGTTCTCGGATTTATTGGTGTAGGCGTTATTAGCTCAAGCAGTTTAACAGGACATATTTCTGTTATTGGAATCCTTCTCGCGTTAGGATGCGCTATTGGCTGGGCACTTGGCACAGTATTCATTAAGAAGACTGGTCACCGTGTGAATGCCATTTGGATGGTAACACTTCAGCTTATTATTGGTGGTCTTTGCTTAATTGGATTTGGTTCAGAGTTTGAAAGCTGGTCTAGTATCGCTTGGAGTATGCCATTTGTTAGCGTACTTCTCTTTATTTCATTCTTTGTTATTGCAATGGGGTGGCTTGCATACTTCACACTTGTTGGAGCTGGTGAAGCAAGTAAAGTTGGGGCTTATACCTTCCTCATTCCACTAATAGCTATTATTGTAAGTTCAATTTTCTTACATGAGGCTATTACCATTAGCTTATTCATCGGACTATTATTTATTGTTGTGAGTATTTGTTTTGTAAATATGAAACCGAAAACACTTGCTGTAAGGCAGCAAGTTGAAATGAAATAAACGTAAGAAAGAGCCTACTGTTTGTAGGCTCTTTCTTACGTCTTACTTTTTACGACGTACTACAAGAACACACGCACTTACCGACGATACTATCGCCAAAATAGATAAAACAATCGCTATCAATTGCATATTACTAGTACCTTCATTCTTTTCTACATTAGATACTTCACCATGTTCTCCTGTTAATGACGTACCTTTTGCAATTGTAGTAAGTGAATGCGGTTTTTCAGCTCTCTCATCGCCTGTCCATTCAACAATTTCTCCGTCTTTATATTGTTGATATGCATCCCAAGCTATTTTTTGTTCTTTATCCGGATTTTTAGCGACGAAAGTAAATCGCTGGAACTGACCGGGTAAAATCCCTTCTCCTATTGCTTCCCATACTACAGTTTTCACTTTTCCGGCATTATCTTTTTGCTCTTCCATTTTCCACCCTGGCACTGGTTCATACTGTTGGAATTCCACACCAGACGGTATTTTCAGTGTAACTTTTGTTGTTGCTATATTCTTTTCAACTGGTACTTTTATCGTGTAAGTCTCCCAAGAACCGATGTCAGAAGTTGCTGGCTTCACAGTAACGTGCGCACTAACAGGTAACGAAAACATTCCCATTGCAATTACTGTTGCGATCATTGTTGTTCCTAATTTTTTTATGCGTTTCATTTTCAATTAGCTCCTTTTTATCTATACCTACTCTTTATCCCGCTATTCGCCGGGTAGCCCAATTGATGAGGGCTGCTTAAAGTTTCACTTTATCTGCCACCTACAATAAATTTATAATCCGTATCGAAGCTATCAAGCGATTTCGTTAATCCGTGTACTTGTATATTCCAGTTTCCTGTCATGTTAATATACATACCTTCTGCTTCATATTCTCCCGGTGAAACTGCCGAAACTTTAAATGATCCTTTTCCCATATTCATATCTAACGATTGAGTCGTTAATATAATTTGTTCCATATCAGTAACGGGTTGTCCGTTCTCATCCTTTAAAGTAATATGGAATATATTTTGTCCTACTCTATTAGGACTTACATTTAGCGTCATTTCATATCCATTATCTAATTGTTTACTCTCTGTAAAAGGTCCAGTAGGAGGCATCGGTGGTGTTTGTACGTTTGTCATAAAAGCTACAATTACGAAAATGATAATTCCAATGATAAACTCTACTTTCACCGTAGCACCTAATCCTTGCTTCGCTCGCATTCTCCCTTTCATATAATGAATAATTCCCAATATCCCCATGAAAATGAATAAAAGTATCTTTGTTAATAAAGCCAATCCATACTTCGTATCAAATAACGAGTGGATTGTTGGAATAAAAAATGTACTGTTAAAAAGGCCTGTTATTAAAATCACGATAACAGCACCTGTTGCCCACGGTGAAAAACGCTTAATCATATCCCAATACATATGCCACTTGTTATCCTCTTTACGTAAAAGAAGAATAATAGATGATAAACCACCAACCCATAATGAAGCTGCGAATAAATGTAGAAAATCCATAACGACAGCAATGTCTTTAAACTTTAAACCGTATGCGTGACTATTAAAGGCTTTCATAACAAGTAACCCTATAAACAATAGTATTGGAATACTCCATACTTTAAACGACGAAAACTTCTCATGCTTCACCGCAAAATACGTAACAATTATAAGCGTACTAATGAGAACCATTTGAGTAATCCATACATAACCAAAAACAGAAAGCTGTAATGTTTCTTTTAATAGTAAAGGATTGAATGCTTCTAGCCACGAAACATCAGCATTTATTTTCGCTTGCAGTGGTAGATTGAATAACAAGCTAATAAATATCCCTAATAAGGAAATCCATATTATGTTCTTACTCCTTGATTGAACCGAGGTTGCATTCCCTTTATACATAATAAGATTAAAGAATAGCACTCCTATAAATAGTGAGAAACTTGTATATAAAATTCCACGTTCCATGATCATATCAATTTGCGGAACATACCCCATTTCTTCCACTTGTACATCGTCTGTTTCCGCTTCCGCTAATCCAATACGGAATGGAATAACCCCTTGAATTGGATGTCCATCAGCTGAAATAGCTTTCCACTGAATAGAGTAGAGACCATTTTTGAGGTTTTCTTTTAATCCGGCTTCTAATAGTTTTTTATTTTTTTTATCAATATGAGCATCTTTTAAATCGACCCTTTTACCTGATTTATCTCTCACGTACAATGTATTAAAACGTGAAACTTGTATGTCCTCATCGAATTCAATTTTTACAACAGATGGTGCTCTCTTCAACGTTTCATTTTCCATAGGGTTTGATTTCACAACGTACGCATGAGCAGATGCACTTTTCGGTATCAATATGATAAGCACACATGCAAGTAATAACCATGTCCCTAATCTTCTCATTACTTTCACACTCATTTCACTTCTTTCTTCCTCATTGCTCTATTTTCATTCCTTTAACTTCCAAAGTTTGATTCTCCGTAGAAATATTAACCTGATTAAATATAAATTTCTATAAAGTATAACTCTTTATTTCTCTTCCACCTCTAAACTTCCAATATAATAGTAACTATTATGATGGATACAACTTACATTTTTAAAGCCGATTGTTATTATATCATAAAATATATTTATGTAAGTTATCAAAGAAGAAAAGTTATCGTGAATCATTTGTGAAGAAAATGTGAAATACATAAATAAAAAGGTATTACGTTATTACGTAACACCTTTAAAAAAATATCCTTCTCCTATTTCTCTTCCGGATAATCACAATACTCGATAATCGTTCCTTCAGTATCCGCTGGGTTAAGATAAATTAACCTTCTACCGTGCTTATTAATGCGTAGTGTATGCTCTAATGTCCGAATACCTTGTTCTTTTAACTCTTCTAGAGCCACATCTAAATCATCGACACGATACGCAACGTGATGTACACCTTTACCTTTTTGTTTTATAAATCGGGCAATTGGTGAAGTGGTGTTATTTGTCGGTGCAAGTAATTCAATTCTATCTCCATCCACTTCAAGAATGGCTACTTCACTTTCTACACCTGTTGTCTCACTTACGTAACGATCTATTAATTCTCCTGATAGAATCTGTTCATAAAAACGTATCGTACTATCTATATCACGAATTGCAATTCCGATATGATCAATTGTTTTTTTCATTTTATTTCCCCTACTACTTTATTTTTTCTCATTATTAATAGTAACAAAAAAAGCTATAGAAACAAGTTCTATAACTTTTTTTATTTAACCTATTTTCTTATCCGCTCTAGTTGCTGGTTGAACTTGGTTTTTCACTTTTAAAATGCTAAGTCCATATCCGATAAATCCACCGATAATCGCTGGGAAGATCCAGCCTAATCCTACTTCCTGCATCGGAAGGAATTTAGTGAACACTTGGCTTACTACTTCAATGTTAACTCCAGCTGCACTTAATCCATCGAATAAGCTGATGATAAATGTTATGATTAAGCTCACTTGATAAACTTCAGCTCTTCCTTTGAATAATGAATGGAAGAATGTTAAGAAAATCAATACGATTGCTAGTGGATAAATTGCTGTTAATACTGGAACAGAAACTGCGATTAACTGTGTTAATCCTACATTTGCAACAATTGCACTAAATACACATAGCGTGATTGCAATTGCTTTGTAAGGAACATTTGGGAATAACTTATGGAAGAATGAAGAACATGCTGATACAAGTCCCACACTAGTTGTTAAACAAGCTACTGTAATCATTAATCCTAATAATACTCCGCCATATGATCCGAAATAGTAGTTAGAAACTTTCGCTAATACTTCTCCGCCGTTCTCTAAATGTCCAAGTTTTGCAACACTTGAAGCACCCATATAAGAAAGTGCTGTATAGATAATTGCTAAAATAGATGCTGCAATAATTGTCGCTTTTGCACAAACGACCATAATTTGTGTTTTCGTTTTCGCACCTTTTTCTTTAATAGCATTGATAATGATAATCCCGAATACGAATGATGCAAGCGTATCCATCGTTAAGTATCCTTCTTGGAATCCTTTAAAGAATGCATGTGATGTATAAGCTTCCACTGGTGCTTGCATATCTCCAATCGGATGTATAAAAGCAACGATTACTAAAATACCGATGAAAGTCAACTTAATTGGTGTTAAGATTTTTCCAACAATATCGACAATTTTCGCGGGATTTAGCGAAAAAAAACAAGTGATACTAAAGAATATAATTGTGAAAAGAATTAAAGGTGTAGAACCTACTCCTTCTGGCATAAATGGTTTAAGACCAATTTCATAAGAAACATTTCCTGTTCTCGGTATTGCAAATAACGGACCAATCGCTAAGTATAAAACTGTTGTAAACACAATCCCAAACACTGGGTGAGCACGACTAGCTAACGACTGCAAATCATCTTTACCTGAAAAACCAAATGCTAGCACACCTAGTAATGGTAATCCAACACCAGTTACTAAAAATCCAGCGTTAGCAATCCATACATTCTCTCCTGCTGATTGACCAAGCATCGCTGGGAAAATTAAATTTCCCGCTCCAAAAAATAGTGCAAATAACATTAATCCAATAACTACTATGAACGAAAACGGTACTTTATTCGCCATAATATAACCCCCATTCAAGTTTCCTTATCTCATTTTCCAATTTTAACTAATTGAATTTTCTGAATATTTAATTTAAGTATCAACTATTCTTGAACTCATTATAGTTTGCTATATAATATTTTGCAATACTATTTTCGAACTTTTCTTTTATTTTATAAATATACATTTTTTAACATGAAAAATAGACTAAAAAACCAACATGGTCATCCATGTTGGTTTTTCCATTTACTATCATGAATTAAAATTTTGCTGCTACTTTTTTAACGTTTTCTAGACCTTCTTCAACAATTTGTTGTGAACGATCTGGATATTGATTGTGTCCTTCAATTACAACTGTCTCTGGATTTGTAATTCCCCAGAATCCAAGTACCGTTGTTACGTAATTAACTGCCATTTCCATAGGAGCCATTTGCTCTGAAGAGTAATCTGAACCACGAGCACCTAACACAACTACTTTTTTACCACCAACTAAACCTTCTGGGCCATTTGCTGTATATTTAAACGTTTTTCCAGCTTGAGATAAGTATGAAATATATGTGATTAATGGCGCTGGTACTGTAAAGTTCCATAATGGGAATGCAAATACAACCTTATCAGCTTCTAAAAACTGATTTAAATATTGATCTACTGTAGCAACTGCCTTCTCTTCTTCAGCAGTTAACTCCATGCCTTGGCTACGTTTATATCCACCTGAAATCGCGATATTTCCGTAATAAGGAAGATCTAATGCAAATAAATCTAATTCCGTAATTTCTGTATTTGGATTTGCTTCTTTATAAGTACTTACAAATGTTTCATACATTTTTGAACTAACTGCTTGCTCCGCTGGACGATCGTTTGCTTTTACAAATAATACTTTTGACATTTTTTTATTCCCCTCTACATTCGTATTTTCTTCTTTTTTACCAAATAATGAGCTAAATAGTCCCATTTTCTTCACCTAATCTTTCTTTTCATATTCATTATTCATCATCATAAAAATTCTTATTCTAAGAAAAAGTTCCAATAGATACCTTAAGTTACGCTATCACAACTTTTGTTATTTAATTACCTTATGTAAGTGATTGTAATATAGTCACTTACTTTAGTCAAGTAACTTTTAATAAAAAATAAAATCTCAACTTAAAAATATTAACTAAAATACAATTGAACACCAAATACATCTTTATTACTTGTATAATAAACTTTGAGAGGAAAATTCATATATAGAAAGGATTTATTCATGAGCACTATAGAAAAGCTTCAAACTTTTATTATTCTTTTTGCTGTTACATGCGGCATCGTACTCGGACAATTTAATATGATACATACGTATTCAGACAAATTTATTGTCCCCTTCTTATTTTTCATGCTATATGGATTATTCCTCAGCATTCCATTAAAAGAAATAAAAAACGGATTTCGCAATTTAAAATTTGCTGGAACAAGTCTTACTATTAACTTCTTATGGACACCTTTACTCGCTTGGGGGTTAGGAGCACTATTTCTTTCCGATCATCCAGCACTTTGGGTTGGATTTATAATGTTAATGGTTACTCCATGTACAGATTGGTACTTAATCTTTACTGAAATAGCGAAAGGTAATGTAGCACTTTCTACTGCAATTTTACCTGTAAATTTAATTTTGCAAGTACTGCTCCTTCCCATTTATTTATTTTTATTTGCTGGTGTCATGAAAACTGTAGCGATTTCTGTTTTAGTAGAAAGTATTGTTATCGTAATCGTCTTACCATTTATACTTGCACACGCTACAAAGTTCATTATGAATAAAATGAAAAAAGCTGAAACTCTCGAGAATAAACTCATTCCGTTTTTCAGCTCTGCTCAAATTATATTTTTAAGTTTAGCAATAGTAGCGATGTTTGCATCACAAGGTAAATATTTACTGCAAAATATGAATGTCGTTTTATTATTACTCGTTCCTGTTCTATTGTTCTTCATCATTAATTTTTTACTAGGACAATTTATCGGGCGCATGATGCATTTATCTTACATAGATACAGTAAGTCTAAGCTTAACAACGTTAGCAAGAAACTCACCTGTTGCACTCGCTATCGCTGTGACCGCTTTTCCAGACGAACCTCTTATCGCACTTGCACTCGTTATTGGACCATTGATTGAGTTACCGGTACTAGCTTGTGTGTCACAAGTTTTGTTGCTTATTAAGAAAAAACGGCAATATGCATAATAAAAAACGTCCCATTTTGGGACGTTTTTTATTATGGAAAGATTACATACAACACTTACTTCTTATTTATCAATACAAATGAAATTACCGAAACTACAAACGTAATAATACCAATTATAAATTGATCGGCTCTAAAAATTTTATATGTTATAGAGAATTAACTTTTCGTTACATTAACAGATCCTTTCTAATTAAAAATGATAGGAAACGTAAATATAACGAAAGCTGCCCAAAGTCCGTATATTGGCAAATACTTCGTAACGGCATCTTGGATAGCTTTTGGTCCTGATTTATTTTGCAAGAAACGCATATAGGAAAACATAATCCAAATTAAATTTGCCCAGACCAGTATGTTTACACCTAAAACAGCAAGTCTATTAGGTGTAATCCCGTAAGAAGAAAGTCTGAATACTATGGCTGACAATGCGACAGTGTCAATAATAAGCGCCAGAACAATTAAGGAAAAATTTATATAATCTGAAATGTTCTTTTTCTCGTCCGAGTCACTCTCAACGATAGAAAATATAGTAACAGCCAATACGCCAAGCAGTATTCCGTTGAAGGCCATTAGGAAATTGCGATCCAAGAATGGATTTTTTCCGACCCAAATTACCGTTATAAGATAGATAAGCAAGGTAATCAGGACGAGAGGACTAAAAATTTTAGATATGTATGGTGTAATATTTTTAGCAAGCTTAAGATTCATTGATACTAAGTATGCAGTCACAATAGCGAGAGCCGCTGCTCCAAATAAAACAACATTACTAAAATAGAATTCTCCTATATCTAAGTCAACAAAGCTAAATAAACGCATGGTGAATACCGCAAGTATCATTCCGCTCACTGCCATGCTCCCGTAGAGAAGACAATATTCTAAATTAAATTTAATATAGGCTAATCTTGTACTGCCTTTTGAATATTCATTTCCTGTAAATGCAAGCCCTACTAAGCCCCATAAAAATATAGGAAGATGTAAATACGCAAGTATGGTACTGTCTTTATAATTTACTGGCAGCGTATTAAGATAATACCCGGAAATTAGGAACAACGCTGCAAGGGAATAAATAATACTTTTTTTCGGAGTATTATTGTAAACAAAATAAGCAGCAATAAAGGGAATTACACCAAAAGCCAAATTAATTGGAGCAATTGCTTCCTGCTCAACAAAGTGGAAAATGATTCTAGTGCTTATGCCGGCCAGAATAGCTAAAAGGCCCATGAATAAGAAACCTTTTTGAAACAAAGATGTTTTTTCTTTATTTACCTTCTCCTTGAAATGCAACCTTTCATACCAAGCAGCTAGAACCTGGGAATCAGGATTTTGGTCCCATGCTTGTGAGAATGATTTTTTAAAAGCTTTCGGATCTTTTCTATACATCTTCTCCAACTCATGAGGGTTATCCATATTTTCGATAATCAAATTTTGATTGTTCATAATTTTACCTCCTCTAATAAAAAACAGCTTTGTTACCTTTCTATAAAAAGCATCTCACTGATTTATTATGATAATGATTTTAATACACAATTTATTGTTTTACAATAAATAATTATCAATTATAAAGATTTTTTTATTGTATATTTCATTTCAAACAAAAATATATAGTACTACTTATTCAAAAAAATATCCTATAGAATAGACTTTTTTAAGCGTCTATTCTATAGGATATTTTTTAATTATCATATTTTTATTTGTTAAAACAACTTAATTCTCAAACACAAAATTAATCTTATTATCTTTCCACTCTAACTTCGCATCAAATGTTTTCTCGCCCTTTTTAAAGCCTTTAATTAAATCGGTCTTTTCACCTTTTAATAGCTTTGTCATATTCTTTTGCGAAATTGTTTTACTTAATATTTTCTTCGAGATGGTAAAGTCACATTGTGTCGTGTTGTAATTAGAACAGCCGTAAAACGTTGACTTATCAATTACATCGCCATCACATTTTTTACAGCTACCAACCTTTTTACCTGTTGTAAATTTCGATCCTTTTCGCTCAATCGATTCAACATGCAATCCAGTAAAGTCCCATTTCTCTGACATTTCCACTGCATCTTCAATAATTTTAGCTGATAGCTTTTTCGTCTGTTCCATAAATGTAGCTGGTGAAGCTGTACCTTCACCAATTTCCGCAAGACGTTGTTCCCATTTCGCAGTCATTTCTGGTGAAGCTAGTATTTTGTCACCAATTGCGGTAATTAATACTTTTCCTTTATCAGTCGCATACACTTGGTTTTTCTTTACATCTATATACTTACGGTCTTTCAGCATCGTAATAATACCTGCGCGAGTCGCTTCCGTACCTAAACCTTCTGTTTTCTTTAATACTTTCTCCAGCTCTTCATTCTCTAAATACTTACCAGCTGTTTTCATTAACGTAATAAGTTGTCCTTCTGTATAGCGCTTCGGTGGCTGTGTTTTTCCTTCTTTCACTTTCACCTTTACAACTTTTCCTTCTTCGCCTTCAGCTACAATTGGAAGAATGGTTTCGTCATCTTTATCGTCTTGGAAAATAACTTTACGCCAACCTTCTTGAATTTGCTGTTTTCCTTTTGAAATGAATTCAGCACGTTCATCTACAAGCGTAATGATTGTTGTATAGTCAAAGATTGCAACTTCATAATGAGCTGCAATAAGCCTTCTTACGATCATATCGTATATTTTCTTTTCATCACCTGATAGTCTGCTTGGGTTTGTAACTTGCTCTGTCGGAATAATTGCGTAGTGATCTGTTACTTTCTTTTCATTTACATAACGCTTGTTATTCATAATGGATTCAACCGGAGCCGGTAATAAGCCTTTATATTCATCAAACTGACTTAACTTCTGTAAAATATCAAGGAACGTCGCTGCTTCTCCTTGTGTAACATAGTTAGAATCTGAACGTGGATAAGAAACAATCCCTTTTTGATATAGTGCTTGCGTTATATCAAGCGTCTTTTTCGGTGAAAACTTAAAGGCTTTATTTGCCGTTGCTTGCAGTGATGATAAGTTAAATAAAAGCGGCGGCTGAAACTCTTTACGCTCCGTTTTCATTTCCTTCACAACAGCCGGTTTCCCTTGGCAAAATGCCGCAATTTTATTCGCCATATCAGGGTCTTTTAAGCGGGATTCATTATCCTTTTCCCATTTCCCGTCATATTTCTTTCCTTCTATATTAAAGGTTGCAAACACTTCCCAGAAAGGCTCTGACTTAAAGTTTTCAATTTCTTTCTCTCGCTTTACAATCAATGCTAACGTTGGTGTTTGGACACGACCAGCAGAAAATACATCATTCATTCCTTTTTTCTTTAACAAAATACTAAAGACACGTGATGCATTCATACCAACAACCCAGTCAGCGCAAGATCTTGTGTATGCTTCGTAATACGTATTAATTGTATCTGATTCATCAAGTAGATTTTTAAATCCTTGGTAAATAGCTTGCTTCGTTAAAGATGAAATCCATAGACGTTTCATCGGCTTTTGCACGTTACAAAGATTAATAATATTTCGTACGATCAGTTCCCCTTCACGCCCAGCATCTCCTGCGTGAATGATTTCTGTTACCTGTGGATTATGTAACAGCTGTTTCACAACGTTAAATTGCTTATACTTTGACTTTGTTACTTCAAATTGAAATCGTTCAGGAATCATCGGTAACGTATCAAGTGACCATTTTTTCCACTCTGCGTGATAATGCTCTGGATTACATAACTGCGTCAAATGACCAATTGCCCATGTACAGTACGCTCCATTTGGAAATAACTCATTCGCTTCTACTTCTAAATATCCATCTTTCCGGCGATATTTAAACTGTGAAACAAGAGCCAACCCTTGATCTGGTTTCTCGGCAATAATTAATTTCATTTTATAACTCCCTATCTGTATTCCAGTGTTACTTTCATTGTCTATATGTTTAGAAGCGATGATAAAACAACAATCTTATTTATCATTCGCGGTTTGTCTCGCAAATGGGAGACCTATAATATTATACGCTTATTCTTTATGGCTTCACAATAGAAACTCATAATATAACAATTTCTTTCACATGCTTACAATTAAAAAAGACGCCCTAAAAAATCAAGCGTTCCTTTGCCTACATCTATGAAATTGTGCAGATAATATGCAGATATAAATTATCATAAGTACACATATGATGAAATGAACGATAGGACAAGGAGGTATCATAATGTTTGCTTATACGTTAACTACCTTAACACTTTGCTGTACCTCAATTCTTATTACATCCAATATTTCTAAACGTAAGGGTACCCTAATGGAGTATATGGTATTTATTATGTCTTTTAGTATGAGTATCGGTTTAAGTATTGGTTTTTATTTAGGCATTCTCTTTAAGGGGGAATTACTATATTCTACTTTACTTGCTATTTTAATTAGTGGTTTTATCGGTTTTTTAGTGGGTCTACGTTTTCACCTATATACTGCTTTAGAAGGAATGTTTTCTGGATTAATGGCAAGTATGATGGGAGCAATGATTACAGAAATGTTAAATGCTCAACAAGCTCATAGTATATTGTTCATTAGCCTTTTACTTACTATAACAATAACTATGTCATGTATGATTCAGTTTTTATCAGAAAGTTTTTCTGCTGTTATTCAGCGACGTTTTCCATTATTACTGTCAATTGGTGTAGTAATTATCCTGACTATATTTGTAACGTTCCCAGAGCATATCCCGCCCACCTCTTCCACAGAAGAACAACATAAACATTAACAACTATAATCGATCCCCTCTACTATTTCATCATAGTAGAGGGGATCGATTTCATTATTTTTATTTCTTAACAGACAAAGATAAAAACACTTTGAATTGTTAGTTCAAAACTTCTAAATCTATGAAATTCTCTTTGCTTGAGAAAATATACTATTCCAGGTTGAAATAATAAAGCGAAACTTTAATCAGTAGGGGTTTTGTTCATCCCCACTGATTATCAGCCCTCACCAATCGGGCTTTTACGGGCAGTTGATCCCCAACCTAACTTCTTCGCTTTCGCTGAATTTTGAGACGTGGGGCTTACTGCCCGTTAGTGCGGGATAAATTTTCAATTAACCAATATATATTTTTGGATCCATAGCATTGCTCTTCTTTGCATTCCATTCACCTTTATGGATTTCAAAATGTAAGTGCTGTCCTTCAGATTGTCCTGTATTCCCCATTATGCCAATTTGTTGTCCTTGCTTCACTTTTTGACCAGCAGAAACAGGACGACTCTTTAAATGAGCATATACAGTCGTATATGTTTGTCCGTTAATATTGTGAGAAATAAACACAACATTACCATAGCTTGTAGAATAATAAGAGCGAGTGATTACCCCCTCTGCGGCAGCAACAACCGGCACTGTTCCTGAAGCAGCAATATCTAATCCATGATGCATTTTCCCACCACGTTTCTCAAATCTAGAAGTATATCTTCCTGCAGCTGGTTGAATAAAGTCATTTGTTTTATTTACCTCTTGGGATTGCCGCCACTTCTCTGCATCAGTCTCACTTGTTTTTGATAAAAATTCACTTGATACATAACCGTTTTTACCGTTGTAATTAATTTTCAACCAGCCATTTTGTTCAAATAGAACCTGTACTTTTATTCCTTTTGATAATGCACCAATTACACCATGATTTGTACCAGCGCCGTTTCTTACATTTAACACGTTTACGTTAACATAGTAGTCACCAACTGTTGCCCCAGTAGATAGATTACTAGTTTCAGGTTTTGATGGTGTACCTCCTTTAACGAATTTTACATATTCACTACTTACATAACCAGTTCTTCCATTATGATTAATTTTCAACCAGCCATTTTCAACGCCAGTTACTTGCAATATTCGTCCGTTTAATACACCACCAATTACACTATGGTAAGTAGCAGGGCCCGTGCGAACACGTAAAGAAGTAGCGTTTACAATGTATGTGCCGTCAGTTTGAACCGTAACATTCTTTTGTTGTTCATTTGTTTGGTCTACATTTGCATTAGAACCACTCTTTGAAATATAATCTTTACTAATATAAGCAGTTTGTCCACTATAGTTAATTTTGACCCAATCTTGAATTTCACCAGTTACTTGAACAACTTGTCCTTTATGTATAGAGCCTAAAATTGCATGGGAAGTACTTGGACCTGTACGTACGCGGAGAGAAGATACGTTAACTTTGTAATTGCCACTCGCTACTTGAACTTTTCCATTGTTATTGTCGCTTCCATTTGAACTACCGTCTATTACAAATTGACTGCTTACATAACCTACTTCTCCATTATGATTAATTTTTAACCAACCGTTTTCTTCTCCAATAACTTGTAAAGCTTTCCCTTCATATACGCGCCCCATTATTGCACTAGACGTATTTGGCTGTGTGCGAACACGTAATACATTAGCAGTTACAGTTTTACTACGACTCATGCTTACATTTGTCTTCGCTGATACATTATTTCCCGAAACAAATTCACTACTTACATAGCCAGTTTTTCCTTTATGATTAATTTTCAGCCAACTGTTTTCTTCTCCAATAACTTGTAAAACTTCTCCTTCATACACGCGTCCCATTATTGCACTAGACATATTTGGTTGTGTGCGGACACGTAGAGCATTTGTATTTACTGTTACTTGATTTTCATATTTTACTACATCAGTCGTTTGCTCATGCTTCGTGTCTTTTGGTATAACAGTATTTTTCGCTTGAGCAGTACTAATAAATACACTTCCTGTAACAGAAGCTACTGCTACACTAGCTAAAATCTTTTTCATAAGTACAAAACACCTTCCTATAAACACATTCAAGTATCATTATATTTTTCCCACTTAAACCATTCAGCAAAATTATTCTTTTACTTCCCATATTAAATTTCTAATCATTCACAATAATCTATATCTAGTAATAAAAGAAATTTAAATTCATAACACTCTGAAAATCCTCTCATTCTTTCAATCGAACACTACACAATGTAGTTTTAATTACCAAAAAAATACCGAAAAAATAATCACCTATAATTAATACTACAAAAATAAAAAAATCATAATTGAATCCTTCTTCATTTAACTCATAATTTTGCTTGAATATCTGACTTCTCCTTTCACACTACGAATTGTAGTATAAAATAAAAGAAAGGTCAAATATAAGTATTCAATCTTGTGGAACTACAATATAATACAATAAATTTATCCACTTCTAATCAAAAACCACCATGTTTTTTAATTCTTAAATAACAAAAAACATTCTCACCTTGTAAACTCTTTCTACAGGATAACCTTCTCGTATTATCTAAACTTTTATAAAAATAATATTCCCAATTCACAACATGACATATAAAAGCAGCAACCTATTAAGATAACTGCTTTCATCATTAATAAACTACATGATTTTCACATTATTCTGGTTTATTAGGAATATTAGGGTTTGGAACATAACCAGATTCATAATCTGTATAGTTCACTTCCGTTACCATCCCTGCTGAAGCATGATGTAGGTCGTGACAGTGGAACATCCACTCACCAGGATTGTCTGCTACAAAGGCTACTTCATATTCTTCTCCTGGCCTCAAATTCAATGTGTCTTTAACAATCGGAGAACCTTCTATCGGTTTTCCATCTTTACTCAACACCTGGAAGAAATGACCATGTAAATGCATTGGGTGATCATCCATTTTAGAACGATTTACCAACTTCACTTTTACTAAATCACCCTTTTTTACTTGAATTGGGTCAATATCCGGAAATACCTTTCCGTTAATTGTATATACCATTTCATTTCCATTCATTTGCGTATTTAAGTCCATATTATATGTGGCAGTATACTCTTGATTTAACGTGAAACTACCTAATTTTTTAGTACCATATTTCATTATATCTACTTTCGGTAATTTTTCTTTTTCGTCTGTTTTATCTTTCATCTCTTTGCTGCCATCATACTCAATAACAGCTTTCATTCCTTTTGCACCTTTATTTTTCGAATGGTCTTCAACATACCATTTCCCAGGATTATTAGCAGTAAATTCAATATCATAACGTTCACCCGGTGCGATTGAAATTACTTTATCCTTTATAACTTTTGGATCGTTTATTGGTTGACCATCTGTCGCAATTACTTTTATATCATGGCCATGAACATGTATATCATGTGATAGATAACCAGCATTGACGAGTCTAAGACGAACGTTATCTCCCTTATTCACTTTTAATGGCGCTACTAAATCACCGCTTTTTCCATTGATTGTGAATAAATCGTACATACTCATATCATGACCTTCCATCTTCATATTTCCATGGTCCATTCCTTCCATATTACTAGAGTCTTTTTTATCACTGCCCATGTTCATATCAGAATGATCCATGCCGTTCTTATCATCATTCTTTTCCCCATTTTCATTACCTTTAGATTTATTACCTATTTGCCCTTTTGTCATTTCTTTTAACTGCTTATTCATTTCTTCTTTATCTGTAACCCATTCATCCAACATTAATGTGTAATCTTTATCATATTTTTCCTTTGTATCTTCTACAATGAGCGCTCCATACAAACCTCTATCTAATTGATTTACAGAATCTTGATGCGAGTGATACCAGTACGTTCCTGGTACGTTCGCTTCAAATTCGTAAGTGAAACTTTTTCCTGGTTCAACTGCATCTTGTGTCACGCCTGGAATTCCATCCATGTTATTTGGGACAGGATATCCATGCCAATGAATAGATACTGGTGCAGATAATTCATTTTTTAATGTCACTTTCACCTTTTCACCTTTTTTCACCCGAATTTCTGAACCAGGAGATGAGCCATTAAATGTCCAGACTGGAACAATAACACCGTTACTTAATTTTTGCTTTTCTTCTTTCGCTATTAAAGTAACTTCTGGTCCTTTTTCAACTTTCAATGGTGTTGTAGCTGTTTCAGTCTGTAGTGTTTTTTTATCATTCATATTTTTATGATCATTTGTTATATTTGTCGTCACAGAACAGGCAGCAATTAAAAATATTACAGAGACTGTAACGGCTGTTAATACAAATCGCTTCATGGAAAATCCCTCCTTTTTCTTTTTCAAAATCATTATAGAAGTTGATTTTCAAGAAAATAAGGAGATGTAATTAGATCTTACGTAAGCTAATTGGAAGATTACTAAAAGCGGAGACATTACAAGAGGCGAATATTTTAGAAATACAAAATATTTTCCTTGTAGCGACTATACTAGCCGTTCTCGTATTTGTTTTGACGTTATTTCTTAAGAAACAATAACACTGCTATTATTAAATAAGAAAAATGTAGCTAAAATGCTCTTCACAAAAGAACTTACATTTTTGTATAATAAGAACTAATGTTCCTTACAAGAAGACAATAGACTCAAATTACACAAATATATCAAATAGAAGAGGATTGATATACGATGAAAATTGATAGACCAAAAATTTCACCAGAGTTATCTTCAAAGAATTTTCAAGATATTTTTTATGAAGAAGATCCAACATTGGAAGTGTGTGAAATTATAGACTCCACTTTCGAAAATGAATGTGTAGATAGAGTGCGATTATATGATGCGGTGATAAAAAACTGTAAGTTTACTAATACAGACTTTAGCAATATTGATATTACAGATGTTTGTTTTGAAAACTGTGATTTATCAAATGTTAATTTAAGCAATTCTTCTGTTCACAGAGTCGAATTTAAAAACAGTAAATTAATCGGAGTAAATTTCACAGAATCTAGCTTAGGAAATGTTAAATTTGAGAATTCAATTTTGAATTTAGCAGCATTTGGAAATTCCAAACTAGAAAAAATCATCTTCAATGAAACTTCATTAAATAATGCAGATTTTTTTGACTGTAAACTTAAAAAAGTTGAATTCCAATTATGTAGTCTTGATGAAGCTAATTTTGATCAGACATCACTGAAGGGGATAGATATTAGTTCTTCTACCTTTGATACACTTACAGTTTCAGTGAACGATTTAAGAGGATGTAAAGTATCAACATATCAAGCTGTTCAGTTTGCTACTTTATTAGGATTAATAATTAAAGATTAGTATTTCGAAGAAAAGAACCCTATCCCGAATCATGGATTTTTTAATTGTCCACGGTTCGAGATAAAGTTCAAATAAATTAGTGATGACTCTTTTATTATTTAACTACAGCTTGGTTTCCTTTTACATGTTCATTATTTACACTCATAAATTCTTCAATTTCTTCAACTTCCCTAATGATATCTTTTGACAAGTTTTCATACCCGTCTTTCGTTACAAGAATGTCATCTTCAATACGAATTCCAATTGATTCTCCTTCAATATAAAGACCAGGTTCAATTGTTATAACCATACCTTCTTCTAACACTCTATCTTTATATGTTCCTACATCATGTGTATCTAAACCAAGGAAATGGCTGACACCATGATAATAGTATTTTGATAACTCTTCATCTTCTTGAATTAAACCAATTGCTTTACACTCTTCTGCCAGTACCTTTTTTGTATGCTCATTTAATGCAGCGAACTTTAATCCTGGCTTAATAAGCGCTGTTGTTTCTTTTAATGCTTTTAATACAATATTATAAATTTGTTTTTGACGACTAGAGAATGTTCCATTTGCCGGGAATGTATAACTAATATCAGCGTTATAGTAGTCTTTTTGAGCACCTAAATCTAGTAATACTAAGTCACCATTTTGAATTTGTGCATCATTATCTTCATAATGAAGAACTGTAGCATTTTTCCCACTCGCCAAAATTGTATTGAACGCATGGTGCTTAATGCCAGATGATTTCAGTGTAAAATCAAATTGTGCTTCTAATTCATACTCCATCATGCCTGCTTTTGCATGCTTAAGTACGTTGTAAATACCGTCTTTCGTTATAGCAATCGCTTCTTTAATAATTTCAATTTCTTCCTCTGTTTTAAATACTCGTAATTCACAAATGTTCGGATATACATTACCAATTGTTACGTGTGGGTATTTTTCTCTTACATGTTTAGCAAATGCTAATGTTTTTGTCTCCGTACCATTCCAATCACGACGTTCTATATCTAAATATAGATGCTTCGCATTTTCTGTAAAAAGTATATTTGACATTGTCTTTTCAAAGCTATCTAAATATACAACTTTCTTTATACCTGAAATTTTCTCTGCTTCTTCGTTAGAAACTGTTTTACCGACCCATTTTTCCATTACTGGATCTGACTTTTCAATGAAAAGTGTTTCTTCAACACTACTTCCAACCTTTTTCAGCATAAAAATAACATTTGGTTCATCGATTCCCGTTAAGTAGTAAAAATTACGATTCGGTACAAATTTATAATGTGCATCAGCTGACATATGCGGTGCTTGTCCCGCAAATAATATCGTAATAGATCCCTCTGGTAATGTGTTTGCTAATCGTTCTCTATTTTGAGCAAAAAATGTTGATTTCATAATAATCCCCCTAGTGTTCTATGTATGCTTGTGAAACTAATCATCAATACAATTCATTCTATTATTGTTATAATTTTTCGTCAATTAATAGTACTCATAGCCAAAGGAGAATTTTCATTACTAAGGTCCCTTCCACGCTAAATTATGCATACCACTCCACAATTTCTTGACATTTATTCCATATACTTAAAATCACGTATATAGGAAAGGGGCCTACAAATTTGAAACATTATGTAGCAACAGGGTTAGCAATTACTTCTTTATTAATAATTTCAGGATGTTCTAGCAACGTCGAAACAGCACCAGTTAAGAAAGGAACGGCGCAATCTCAACCAAAAAATACAAAAACAGCAAATACGAATCCGCAAGACTTCTATAAAGAAATTACATCTGGAAAAATCGAGCACATTCATGGAATTGGCTATGCAGGAAATATGCCAGGTGTTTCTATTGCCACTCATAGCGGGATAAAAGTTTATCAAGATGGCAAATGGTTTGAAACTAAGACTGAGCTACATGATTATATGGGATTTCAGGCAACGAAGAACGGATTCTTTGCCAGCGGTCACCCTGAACCAGGTGCAAATTTAAAAAACCCTTTAGGATTATTGAAAAGTTCTGATGGTGGTAATACTCTTGAAAAACTAGCATTTTACGGAGAATCTGATTTTCATAACCTTGCTGTCGGATATAATACAGAAGCAATTTATTTATACAATGAGCGTCCAAATTCTAAATTACAACAAGGTTTTTATTTCAGTACGAACAACGGACAAGATTGGGAAAATAGTAAGTTAAAAGGTCTTTCAAGTACGATTCATTCCTTTTCCGTACATCCGAATCAATCTAGTGTAGTCGCAGTAAGTGCCAAAGACGGTGTTTACTTATCTACAGATTACGGAAATACGTTTGAAATATTCGCTAAATCACTTGAATCGACCGCAATTACATTAAGTAATGAAGATGTTATTTACGCGCCTATCAATAAGCAAATCGTAACGAAGAAATCAATTGCTACAAATGAGGAGACAAACATACAAATTCCACCTTTAGATCCTAAAGATACAATTATGTATATATCACAAAACCCTCAAAATTCAGCTGAAATTGTATTTGCTACAATGAAAGCAAATGTGTTCCTTTCTACGGATGAGGGTAATACGTGGAAGCAGATTGCTAATGAAGGAACATTCCAATTTAAGTAGAAGGGTGAATATAACGTGTTTTCAACAATTAGTGAATGGAGCTATCAACTCATGTCTCCTTTAATGGATGCCGCGAATGCTACGAAATCTGTACCTCTTTTATTTTCGTTTTTATTAGGCATAGTAGGTACCCTTGCTCCTTGCCAATTAACAGGAAACATTAGTGCTATTACACTTTATAGCAACCAATCTTTACAAAAGGAACATGTATGGAAACATATACTTTTATTCATTTTAGGAAAAATAATGGCTTTTACGACGCTTGGACTATTAGTATGGTTTTTAGGAAAAGAGATTCAGCAAATATTGACTTTGTATTTTCCATGGTTACGAAAAATGATGGGACCTCTATTAATTTTAATGGGGCTACTGTTGTCAGGTATTATAAAAAGAAGATATTTCTTCTCGATTAAATTTATACGAAATCAAAATGAAGTTGGTTCATTTTTACTCGGATTCTTCTTTTCCTTAGCTTTTTGTCCGACTATGTTCGTTCTATTTTTTGGAACGTTAATCCCTTTATCTTTATCATTTAATTACGGGTACTTGTTTCCAACGTTCTTTTCGATAGGAACTGCTCTTCCTATCGTCGTATTAATGTCCTTCATCTCCTATCTGGGATTAAACGGGGCATTACTAAAGAAGAGCAGGAAAATAGGAAATAGCATTCAGCGTATAGCTGGTTTTCTCCTTATTTTAATCGGATTTTATGATACTGCTCTTTATTGGTAATACATACAAAAGATAAGCTCTAGTGAAATGAGCTTATCTTTTGTAATATTATATTCATTTTTTCTTTTGCTGTAGTTGAGCTAATAAGTTCTTAACAAACGCGAGAAACAGCGGGTCATTCTCTTTTTTAGGTGACCATTGCATAATAAGTTGTCGTGGAATTGTAATTTCTATCGGCTGTACAATGAAGTCATGAATAATTTGCTTATGTAGTCCTGATAACGGAACGATTGTTATGCCATGAACTTGTATAGTAAGTGCTAATGCTGAACTAATTGATTCTGACTCCATCACTTTATTAACTGTTATTTCATTTTTCATCAAATACGGTTCGAGCACTTCTTTGCAACCAGAAAGCGGCATAATAAAAGGATAATTTTTTATATCATTAATAGTAAGGTTAGGCGGAACTTTTTTTGAAGAAACCATAACATACGGATCTTCACCAATGACATCATAATGAAATCCTTGTATTAAATTTTCTTTTATAGAAATAGAAAAATCTGCACTACCTGATGATAGCCAATCTAACACTTCTTGATAGCTTCCTTCTCGAACTGCAAGTACATATTGACTATGATCAATATTCCCTAGTTGAATACACTCCGCCAAACAATATACAGTAACGGAAGGATACGTAGCTAGTACAATTTTATACAAGCTTTTATTTTTCAACTGGAAAGCTGTTTCCTCAAGTTTTTCATACTCCATTAGAAGTCGATTCACACCAACTAAAAATTCTTTGCCATTTTCAGTTAGAATCGTTCCTTGTCTAGAGCGATCAAATAACGTTATAGCATATCGTTTCTCTAATTTGTTAATAATATGGGTTATTGCTGGCTGTGTCATATGTAATTCCTTTGCTGCCAGACTAATACTATTTAAACGAGCCACATATGTAAAGACTTTAAAATCAAAAACATTCATTCTGTTCTCCTTATATAAAATATATTTATATCATCTATAAATAACCTTCATTATATTTATGAAACCACTTCATTTACACTGAGTATACATCATCAATATTACAAATAGATGAAACTTATATACCCTAGAGGAGTGTTGATTAAATGAGTACTTACATTTTAGTACATGGAGCATGGCAAGGTGAATGGGCATGGGAATTAGTAAAACCTCAACTAGAGGCTTTAGGTCACACTGTTATTACACTAGACTTACCTGGAAGTGGGAAAGATACAACTCCTTCACAAAATATAACGTTAGATTCCTATGTTGATGCAGTAACAGCTAATATAAATCAACAAAATGAAAAGGTTATTCTTGTTGGACATAGTATGGGTGGAATCGTTATTACTCAAACTGCTGAACTTATACCAAATAAAATCGATAAATTAGTATATCTTTGTGCCTTTTTACCACAAAACGGAGAAAGTCTTGGTAGTAAATTAGACGGAGAAGATGGCCCGCAATTCACTATAAATGAAAATGACTTGACTGCTGAACTTATACCTAATCTAATTGAACAAACATTTTTAAATGCTACAGAAGACGGTTCTATTAAAGAAGCATCTTTTAATCAAATGCGTCCTCAACCACTAGGACCCTTCCAACAAGAGCTGAAAATATCTGAAGAAAACTTTGGAGCCATAGATCGCATTTATATTGAAACGACTCTAGATAGAGCGATTCCAATTGATTTTCAGCGCCGAATGAATACAGAAACACCTTGCAAGAAAGTTATTACTTTAGAAGCTGATCATTCTCCATTTTTCTCTAAAGCATCGGCACTTGTTCATTACTTAAATGAATTAAACTAAATTTTTCATAAAATAAATAGACACTCACAGGTGTCTATTTATTTTACTAATTAAAAGCTATCTTTACTCTATCTACATTGCCATGCCCTTTTGCTTCATCTCCCACTTTTTATACAGTAGTACTGCACCAAATAAAAATACTCCCGCAACAAATGAAGCTACTGGTAACATCTTTATCATTCCATCTGGAAATACGAGCGGCAATAATGGAAATGCATACACTGCTGGAATACGTACACCAACAATTTTTAATAAAATAAGCATTAATATCATATTTAATAAAGTGACTACAATCCATGAATCAATCGCAAAGTACAATATTGTTCCAACAGTTGCAGATGCAGTTAATACGACTATTTGTTTAAAAGCCATTTTTTCATTGTACATCGGCTTTTGAAGTGATTCATACACGACAACTAATATTGGTGGAATAACTGCTAATTGTTCATAACCAGTTATCCAACATAAACTGATCCACACAAAGTTTAGTATTAGAAATACAATCATATACTTATACTGTATATTCACTTTTCGCTCCAGACCACTGTTCAATTTAAATATAAGTACACCAACCATTAATATAAATGTTAAAGCGCAGACCGCGATAACAAATGACCATTCCGTCGCATTTGTTACTAATGGTAATAAACCTGTCGCAATTGATGGTGCTAAATTGGATTGAATTACACGCAAAAACAGCATCATGAATACAAGCGTTAAGCTTACTTTCCCTAAATAGGCTATATCCATTTGATTCACCATAAAACCGATTACAGCTGTTATTGACGGTGCAATAAAAATTTTTTCTGGTTGTCTTAACCATCCTGGCTCACGATACGCCCATAAAGCAATTGCCATCGCCGCTATTTCCGGCAAAATGACTTCTGGATCATTTAATAACACACCCGCTGTTACCATGGCTAAAATAAATAAAATAGCAATCGTATATGAGATGATTGTTTCTTTCTTTGAAATTACTGCATTCATTATTACATACTCCTTTGTGCTCATTTCTTTCATAATGTAAAACAACAATTTTATACCCTACTACGGTATTGTATATTAACATCTTTTCTATTTCAAGTATTAGTAGTCATTTACATTCTCTCTCACCCCATACACTTACAAAACAAGGCATTTTATAGACATTGACACTTATTAAAAGATAGGTTAAAATAACTATACATTAGTAAGTAGCTAATGTAATTAAATCTAACTAGAGGTGAAACAAATGAAAAATATTTTATTCCGTATTAACGAATTGTCCAAAAAAGAAAAAGCAACTGGATTAACAGTTGATGAAAAACAAGAACAACAAATGTTGCGTCAAAACTATACACAAACATTTCGTGGAAGCTTAGATTCCATTTTATTAAACACAAAAATTGTTGATCAAAATGGTCTTAACGTTACACCAGCCGCATTACAAGATGCTCAAATACGTTTAAAATTAAGCAAATGAGTTCCGCGCTAAAGAATTTTAATAAAACATAAACAGAGCTGGATTTCCTATATAGAAATTCCAGCTCTGTTTATTGTCTTTTCTAATTTAGTAAACGAGCGATACATCGCAATTCTCCACGACACAATCATCGCAAATGCAAGTAAGAAAAACATTCCGCTTAACTCTGCCAAATCAATTGATTGGCTTAAATATGACTTTAATGCCACGCGTACAGCTAATAAGCCTACTAAAATAAATATGAATGCTTTTGACGGTTTCATAAATATATGTTCGCCTTTTATTTCGAACTTAGTTGTTTTAATAAGAAAAATAGAAAAGATAAGCCCTATACTAATTGCCTCGACTATTTCTAACGATGTTAATCGAAACTCTGGTAAAAAGTACATCATCCCGCCTGTACTCATAAAAATTGGCGGCAATATAATTTTCTTTTTCGTTACCGGCTTTTTCGCTGCTTTAAAACGTAGAAACATTACCCCAACAGCCATACAAACCGCTATGACACTTGATAAAAGTGCTATCATACTTTCCACTCCTATCTATTTAAATGACTTTTTTAGCAAAATCATAAACCAATAAGTAACTACATGCCACATTATAGAATTTCTTCATTATATTCCTCCTGCTGTAAACTTTCCATATTCGCTGCAATCATTTTACGCAAAGTTTATGAACGGAATATGAACAAAAAAGCCATTCTGCAATTAATAATTGCAAAATGGCTTTTTAACTTATTTTAAATCGTCAATTGTGAAAGCACCTGGAAGTAATTGCTCAACAGTCACTTCTTTTTCATCACCTTTTACATTCGTTAGTAATACAGGCATTTTCGGATCACAGAATTCAGCAATTACTTGTCTACACGCACCACATGGTGAAATAGGTCCATCAGTTTCTCCTGTAATAACTAAATAACTAAAATCGCGCTCCCCTTCTGATACCGCTTTAAATATTGCTGTTCTTTCTGCACAGTTACATAAACCATAAGAAGCATTTTCTATATTACAACCAGTATAGATTTTCCCTTCTTTCGTAACTAACGCTGCGCCAACAGGAAATTTAGAATACGGAATATACGCTTTCGATAACATCTTGTTTGCTTCTTCAATATATTTTTTCTTATCCATATTATTTCCCCCTCAAAGTAAATGAAATGATGATTAGTCAGTAATAACTGTATGAACTAATTTAGGAGCCACTGCTGTTTCAGCAATAGAGATGTTCTCATAAATTTTTGCTTTTACATCTTCTACATTTTCACGATTTGCGTAGATTGTTACGAACGGCTCGCCTTCTTTTACTGCATCGCCAACTTTTTTACGTAACATTAAACCTACCGCTAAATCGATTTCATCTTCCTTCGTTGCACGACCTGCACCAAGTAACATAGCTGCAATACCAATCTCATCTGCAACAATGTTAGAAATAACACCTGAAGTTTTTGCAGGTACATCAATTACATACTTAGCTTGTGGCATTTTTTCTGGATTGTCTACAATTGAGCTATCTCCGCCTTGATTACTTAAGAACTCTTTAAATTTCTCAATTGCTTTTCCGTTTTTCATCACTTCAATTAGCATTTCACGAGCTTCTTCTAACGTATTTGCTTTTTTCGCAAGTACAACCATTTGACTTCCTAATACAAGTACTAATTCTGTTAAATCTTCTGGACCTTCACCTTTTAACGTATCAATCGCTTCTTTCACTTCTAGAGCATTACCAATCGCAAATCCAAGAGGTTGTGACATATCTGAAATAACAGCCATAGTTTGACGTCCTACATTATTTCCGATACGTACCATTGCATGTGCTAATTCTTTTGCATCTTCTTCTGTTTTCATAAATGCGCCAGCACCTGTTTTTACATCAAGTACGATTGCGTCAGCACCAGCTGCAATTTTTTTACTCATAATTGAACTTGCGATTAAAGGAATTGAGTTAACCGTTCCGGTTACGTCGCGTAATGCATAGATTTTTTTATCTGCAGGTGTTAAGTTTCCTGTTTGTCCAATAACAGCTACTTTGTCACGGTTTACAATATCAATGAACTGCTCTTTCGTAATTTCAACGTGGAATCCTTCTACCGCTTCTAATTTATCAATTGTTCCGCCCGTATGTCCTAAACCACGACCAGACATTTTTGCTACTGGTACATCTAAAGCAGCTACTAATGGTCCTAATACTAATGTTGTTGTATCACCAACACCGCCAGTTGAATGTTTGTCTACTTTAATTCCTTCAATTGCTGATAAGTCGATCGTTTCTCCAGACTCAACCATCGCCATCGTTAAATCTGCACGTTCGCGATCTGTCATATCTTTAAAGAAGATTGCCATTGCAAGCGCACTCACTTGATAATCAGGAATACTTCCGTCTGTATATCCATTAATAAAGAATTTGATTTCTTCAGTCGTTAATTCTTTGCCGTCACGTTTTTTTGCAATAATATCTACCATTCTCATTACAATCACCATTCCTTTTTATATTATATGAATCTATTAAAATAGTAAGCCAACGATTGTTGCTGATAAGAAACTTACTAATGTTGCACCGAATAGTAATTTCAAACCAAATCTTGCGACTACATTCCCTTGCTTTTCATTTAAACTCTTAACTGCTCCTGCAATAATCCCAATTGAAGAGAAGTTTGCAAATGAAACTAAGAATACAGAGATAATCGCTGTCGTTCTATCTGAGAAATTAAAGTTTCCTTGTGCTAAATCTGTCATAGCGACAAATTCATTTGATACTAATTTTGTTGCCATAATATTTCCGGCATTAACTGCTTCATGCCAAGGTACACCCATAATAAATGCAAATGGTGCAAATGCATAACCAAGAATTTCTTGGAATGAAATACCGATTACACCTTTAAATACTGCATTAATGAATGCGATAAGAGCAACGAAACCGACTAACATAGCTGCTACTGTAATCGCAACTTTAAATCCATCAATAATGTATTCCCCTAATACTTCAAAGAAAGTCTTTTTCTCTTCTTCTTGTACTTCTAACATATCTTCTTCCTCAGTAACTTCATACGGGTTAATGATAGAAGCAATGATGAAGCCACCGAATAAGTTAAGCACTAAAGCGGTTACAACATATTGTGGTTTTAATAACACCATATATGATCCAACGATAGACATAGAAACTGTAGACATTGCTGATGCACATAATGTATACATTCTTTTCTCTGGCAATAACCCTAGTTGTTTCTTAACTGAAATAAATACTTCCGATTGTCCTAAAATCGCTGATGCCACAGCGTTATATGATTCTAGTTTCCCCATTCCATTTACTTTACTTAATGCTAGACCGATAGATTTCACAATAATAGGTAATACTTTAATATGTTGCAAAATACCTATTAAGGCTGATATAAATACGATTGGCATTAATACACTTAAAAAGAACGAAAACTCTTTTTGATTTACTAATCCACCAAATACGAAATTCACACCGTCAGCAGCATATTTTAATAGCTCTCCAAAACCATCTGCTATTCCGCTTATTAATATATTCCCTACACTTGTATTTAATAATAGAAACCCCAAAATGAATTGTAATATAACCATCGTTATGATTGGGCGATATTTGACTTTCTTTCTATCATTACTAGCAAGCCAAGCGATACCTAAAATCAATACGAGGCCAAAAACACCGATTAAGTATTTCATAAGCCGTTTCCTCCCATTCGTATCCGCTTACATTTTTTTCAATTATTAAAGCAATAGATATACTTTAAATGTATATCTATTGCTTTAATCTTTTATCGATTAGTAGTTATCTGTAGCACCTTTTGCATCATTTAATACGATTGCAACACTAGCACTTGCTCCAACGCGAGAAGCTCCAGCAGCTACCATTTTGTCTGCATCTTCACGTGTACGAACACCGCCAGATGCTTTTACACCAATGTTTGGTCCTACTGTTTTACGCATTAATGCGATATCTTCAGCAGTTGCTCCGCCAGTTGAGAATCCAGTTGAAGTTTTTACGAAATCAGCACCAGCTTTTACTGATAATTCACAAGCACGTACTTTCTCTTCATCTGTTAATAGGCAAGTTTCAATGATTACTTTTACAAGAGCTTTTCCTTTTGCTGCTTGTACTACTTCATAAATGTCTTTTTCAACAAGTTCGTTGTCACCATCTTTTAAAGCGCCTACGTTGATTACCATATCAACTTCAGTTGCACCTTTTGCAATAGCATCTTTTGTTTCAAATGCTTTTGTTTCAGTCGTGCTTGCTCCTAATGGGAAACCGATTACAGTACAAACATCTACATCATGTCCAGCTAGTTCATCAGCCGCTAATTTTACCCATGTTGGGTTAATACAAACAGAAGCGAATTTATATTCCTTTGCTTCTTCGATTACTTTCATAACATCTTCTTTTGTAGAATTAGCTTTTAAAATTGTATGGTCAATTAACTTTGCAATGTTCATTATCTTCACTCCTCATATCTTTTAACAACTTCATTCTAACTCTTAGTTGAACAAATGTAAATATACTTTTGAAATTTTGTTCATTCTTTTTTAAAAGTAATTTTCTTGTAGCAAATAAAGCGCATTCTAACAAAGAACACTTCAGATATATAATCAAAATTTTTATGTTAACAATGGTAGTATGTATCTCCATATCCATAATTATTTTTAAAAAGGCAATTTGTGTTCAAAAAAGACTCCTATCATTCATACATAACAAAATAAAAGGCATTCTCAAAATTAACATCTTGAGAACGCCCTTTATTTCTAATCTTTTTGATAATGTAACAATTCTTTTGCTGTATGCTGATCGATAATTAATACATTTGCATACCCGCCACGTAACGCACCATCAATTGCTTTTATTTTTCTATTACCACCTGCAACTAAAATAGAGCGTTTCTTTAATTTCAGTTCCTCTAACTCAATTCCAATGGTACGCTTATTGATTTCTTCACTACTAATATTTCCGTCTCCATCAAAGAAACGTGAACAAATGTCACCGACCGATTGTTTTTTGAGTAAATTTGTTTCATCCTTATCGAAATAACCTAATCGGAATAATAGTGCTTCGTCTCGCACTGTTCCTACAGTGAAAATTGCAATATTCGCTTGTTTTCCCATTTCGATAATGTGATGAATATGTCGATCCTGCTCCACTAATTCTTTTGTCACTGCATTATCAAATATAACCGGAAGAGGTAGATTTCTTGGCGTCGTTTGAAAAGCATCTGCAAATAAAGCTATCGTCTCATTCGCATACGTATTTACACTTGAATGACTAATACCACCTTTTAGCTGGACAACCTCTACCCCTTTTACATGTTGCGGTACGATTTTTCTAGCGATTTCATACATAGTCATGCCCCAGCTTACACCAACAATATCACCGTTTTTAACTGTCTTTTCCATATACTCAGCAGCATATTTACTTATATACTCTGTAATCGTTGCATATTCCGGCACTGGAGAAAATACCACATGTGCCTCTAACAAGTTGTACTTTTCTTTCAGTAAATTCCCGACGTTATCTAAATCAGCAAATGGATCAGCGATGCTAATTTGAACAAACCCTTTTTCTTTCGCGTACTTTAACAATCTAGAAATCGTCGGTCTTGAAATATTTAATTTATTAGCAATTTCTTGCTGACTATAATCTGATTGATAATATAATCTTGCAACTTCAACGCTTAATTGTTGTTTATCTTTTTCCATAGTAACTCATTACAAATCCCTTCCTGTATTTCCCTTTCGTTACAAGCATTATACAGCTTTATGCAAAAAAATTCGACTACTGAATTTTATTTAACTGAACTTCTATTACGCTTATTATATATAATGAAATCGTTCAATAAGAAACATGAAACATCATCTAAAGACTACCTTTGCTAAAAACTATTCAAATACCCCTTATAAACAGAAGATACTGTTTATAAGGGGTATTTATTCAATTCAACTTTATAAAAATTGGATGGAAACAATGCAAGTTCTCACTTATTTAGAATAAGTGAAAAGATGATGTTTTATTTGTTCAATAAAATAATGATGGTGTATATTATCGTTAGATACTCGACTTGCCATAATAGCTCCCTCCATTGAAGATGCAAGAAAAGAAGCGAGCGATATAATGTCTATATCTTCTTTAAGTTCTTGTTTCTCTATTCCTTCCTTTATGAGAGAAGCCATTAACATTACTGTATCATCATAACCTTTTGCTGCTGCTTTTTGTAATTCTGGAAATACTCCAGTACTTTCAATGGCACTATTAAGTAATGGACAGCCTCCAGCAATAGGAGGATTATTAGCTGCATCTTGATATACAAGGAAAATTGCAAGGATTTTATCAATTGCTGTTTTTTTATTTTCCATTGCTTTATGAAAATGACTCCACATAATCTCACCACTTTTGTCGTAGGCAGCAAGGACAATTTCTTCTTTACTTTTGAATCTACGATAAATAGATCCTTTAGGTAGTTCAGTAGCTGTCATTATATCCTGGATGGATGTGCGAGTTATCCCATTAGTATTAAATAAATATAAAGATGTTTCAATAATTTTTTCTTTAACCTTATCAACTTTAGTCATGCTTTGTAATCCTCCTAATGAAAACGATCCTAATATTCTAGGTAATGTTTACCCTCTATTTTCTTAATTTTTTTGTAAGTATAAATAAGTTTGGAACAGAAATATCTTATCAATCCCTATCTTATGGAAACCTCAAACAATACAGTTTGAAAAGAAGTTAATCAAATTGTATTACCCACATAAATTAAGTGAATTTTCTGTTAAAACAACATGACCAATTGTTTAATTCAGTCATATTATACAACTAATTTTATCTAAAATTGTAGAGATGTAAAAATATATAGTTAATTTTAATGTATAGACATATGATTATTATATATAATTTTTATCAATATGTTTAGCTAAAGTGTTTGAACTACTCCCACTTTCACTTCATTCTATAAAAGATTAACCATTAATGATTACTGGAATTAAATTGTAACAAAGCAACTGAAATATAAATATATTTGCTTTTTTCCATTTTGATTTTGTTAATACTTTATAAAAAGGGTTTAAAAAACTAGAAACTTGTAGTATCATTAGATTTCGATTCAGACCGAACCGTCCGGTTTAGAATCTTATATAAATATATTTAGAAGGAGAGCGTTATGCAGAAAGAAAAATCAAAAATTATAGGTAATTTAATTATGGGGGCAATACAGTGAACTTTATAAAAATGAATAAAAAAGAAATCATTATGCTAATAATCTTTACACTGTTTGTACCATTTCAAATTGGCTTGTACATACTATTTGGCATATCACTTTTAGCTAATGTCAATTTAGTTGAATCAGAATTTGTTCTTAGTGCCATCGGTTTTACTGTACCTGCTATTGTAGGAATCATTTGCTTTAGGAAAGAAATTATTGAAAGTTTTACTTATTTTAAAGAGAAGACAATTTTGAAAATAGTAAGTATTCCTATGGTAGTTTTATTTACGTTAATTGTGGAACAGTGTGTTATGCATTTTCTAGCAACTGGTCAACCAGAGAACCAAGAGCAGCTCCTTGAAACGGGTACAAAGGTACCTCTTGTATTTACATTGCTTGTATTTGGTATTCTGGGTCCAATACTTGAAGAAATTGTGTTTCGCCACATATTAATAAATCGTTTTTCTTACCATATTGGTACTGCTATTGCATCTATCATTTCGATTATGATTTTTACACTTCTTCATACGAACCAACTTGCGGATATTGCTATTTATTTACCTGGATCGTTGATACTTACTGCGGCTTACCTTATTTCTAAAAGATCCATTGCATATGTTATAGCGATACATATGTTAAACAATTGCCTTGGTTTCATTCTGTAAGAAACCAGACTTGTTTCTGATGCCAAAAATATTCTATGTTTCTATCAAGCATTTTTGGCATCAGAACTACTTTTTCTATGGCATAAGAAAGCTAATCAAAAATTATAATATATTAGGAGAGTGTCAGTCATGATTGTAACAACGACTTCTGGAATTCAAGGTAAAGAGATTATTGAGTATATTGATATTGTAAATGGTGAAGCTATTATGGGTGCAAACATTGTACGCGATGTATTCGCCTCCGTTCGTGATGTTGTCGGTGGCCGTGCTGGTGCTTATGAAAGTAAGCTAAAAGAAGCCCGTGATATTGCGATGGACGAAATGAAAGAACTTGCAAAACAAAAAGGTGCGAACGCTATCGTTGGCATTGACGTAGATTACGAAGTTGTTCGTGATGGAATGTTAATGGTTGCTGTCAGTGGTACAGCTGTACGTATATAAGTAAATAAAAAGAGATATTAATAAATCATTGTACGTCGAAAAAACACAGTTTGAGTGTAAACTGTGTTTTTTTATATAGAGGCCCCATCCCATCACTATCAAGCTAAAAATTTTGTGTTAACTTGTACAAAATGTCCATTTTTTCGCTTTGGGGTAATTTTGAATCCTTAAGTTTATAGGCATGTTGCGTTACCCTAATACTGTACAACTTTTTTATAAACGGTTGTAAGTTTCTACGTTTTTGACCATTCTGTACAACGATAACTTTGGTTTATTGATTTCACCTGTAATCTGGTAGCCTATCCTCTGATACAATTTAATGGCAAGTTGGTTCTCTTTCTTTACTGTCAGAGAGCATTTTGAAAAGCCTTGCAGCGAAGCTTGCTCCTCTGCAAACTCAAGTAATCTGGTACCTATCCCTAGTCCTCGACTTTCGGGCAGTAAGGCAATTGTTCCGACGTGAAACTCGTCATCTTCTCCCTCCTTCAAGGTAAACATGGAATAAAGCATTTTGATATTCAGAATGTTATAAACAACAAACCCCAGCTTTCGGAACGAAAGCAGCTGTTTAAAAGTGGGCCAGGTAAGACGATTTAAAACGGGTATGGGATAGCAAGTAATCATCCCTAAAGTTTTCCCGTCCATTTGAGCTTCATAGGCGTATTGATGACTAAAACGGTTGTTCTCCTGCCGCCATAGCTTACAAAATGTCCAATCGACTGTGTTCTTCTCCTCAGATCCTGCAAGTGGAAACGCCATGTATTCCAATGCCATTACATTTAGCTGGGCGCCGACCATGGATTGATGAACAGCCTTTACAATAGAAATTTTATTCATTATCCTATTGCTCCTTTTCACTTTCTATATTATTAATATTAATTATCATGGATGTGAATCAGTTCACTCCCCTCTCAATTCATCCTTAGCTTTGAAACCATAATAAAATGTATTTAAAACAAGCTCTGCAGCAGATTTTTTAGCCACATTTCCTTCATGTACCTGTTCCCAAGTATGGAAAAGCAGAGCATAAAGGGTATTCAAAATCCATTCGCTACTAACCGTTTGCTGAAAGTAACCTCTTTGTTGTAACAGTTCAATAACGCGTCGTAAGGGTTCCCTCAGTTTCTCTTCTGCTTCACCTAATTCTTTGTTGTTAAATACAGATGCATCATGACCTAGAAAATAGATTTTGTCACCTAAAGGGATTAATGCTTCAATGAGTTCAGGGATATAGTTTTCGATTCTTTCCTCATCCAGTGGAATTTGATTTACAGTATCACTTACCAGTTGTATAGCCCGATGGCCCAAGAACAGCATCAATTTCTCCCTGCTTTCGACGTAGCGATGGAGCGTAGCAATTCCAATTCCCGCATATTCCGCAATTTCATTCATCGAAGCAGTAGGATTTTCAACAAGCAATATAGTAGCTGAATCAAGAATTGCATTAAATCTCGCTTCCTTAAACGCTGACAAGTCTTTCTTCATCGTCAATCTCTCCCTTTGTCTGTATAAAGTCGTCATTTTTGATAGATAAATATATCATTTGATATTATAATAAACAATCTCAAATAAAGTGTCCAGCTGCTGAATGTAGCTTTTCAAAAAGAATTATATTACTGAAACTGATAGCACTTTGAATGTTTCATTTTTATCATTCCATTACTTAGATAACGATGAAGAAATTCAATTCTTTAATGCAATAAATACAAAAGCTAAAAGAAATGGTACGCGTTACTTTCTGCATAAAGTTATCGGTTTACTTTAAAATTCACTTCCGGGTATTTGGTCATCAGCCTTTTAAGGGTGGAGCCGTCATCCTTCTGTTTTACATACTGGTCAAAAAATTCCAGGCTGAATTCGTTAATAATACGATGAACTTCCTTTGGATTTTCACCTGGGCTCTCCAACAGAGGTGAGAACAAATGTAAATCGGTAAAGCTTGTATGATCCGTATGAGGAATGACCATTGACATACCACCGCCAGCTAACCCGCGTCCGTATCGCTCCCTCACTTCAAAGGGATCTGCTTCATCAGGCTCTTCTGCACTCATAAGCAGAAATGGTTTTCCAATGCCACTTTCAGGCAAGATTTCACCATACAATGTACCATCCATATTGATAGCTGCTTTGACACGAGAATCTTTTGCAAGTATTTGTGCTGCGGTAGCTCCACCGTAAGAGTGGCCAAACATTCCAATTCGCGAGGTATCCAGTCTTCCTGTAAAGAAACCGGTCTCATCGTTTTCGTTAAGTTTCTCTATCTGATTAAGGACAAAGCTGACATCTTCCTCCCATAATTTTATGTGGCTATCTCCTTCATCAGTTAAATTGATGGGCTGTACGTAAGCAGTTCGACCACCTGGAAAGACGGTAGCTGCAGCATCAAAGGTATGATCGATACTTAGAACAATATATCCTTGACTAGCCAACTCCTCAACTTGAAACGTGTTTTGATTACGAAAACCATTAAAACCATGAGAGAAGAGTACTATGGGATAGTGATTCTCTGAGTCTGAGAGTTGTAAATCCATAAACGAATGAGACTTTACCAATTCCATGTGGCTGAATGCAAATGCAGGAATAGACAATGTTTTTTCCAATCCCTTGGAGAGCTCATTTATGTTACGAATATAAGGTTCTGGATCCCCCTTGCTTTTTTCAGCTGCAGGATACCAAATTTGCACCATCAGTTCGCGCCGATCGTTTGGATTTTTCGAATATGGTTCATTTCTCTGATGATCAACCCAATGATATAGCTTCGTACCGACCCTATGTGGACCAGTTGGTTCTTCAAATGAAAATACTGGCATAAGTAAGGGTAGCGCAACTGCTACAGACAAATAGATACATAGTAACGAAGTCTTAACTATGAATATACCCGAACTTCTAAAGCCCTTTTTCCGCCCAGTTAATAAATAGCATAAAATTAAGATAACTGGGGATACATATGCCGGAATCATCTGCCACCTAAAACCTTCTGCCAATAACTGAACTGTAACCATTACAACGGCAATCAAAGTAGCTAATTTAGACCACTTTTTCGTTTCTCTGCCTATTAACAGTATCCAACTCAATAGACTAAAATTCACTACTATCAAAACAACTTCCCAGAAATTCATTGGCCTATCTCCTTTGCATGCATTTTACTTCTAATTAAAGAGGTAGTTTTCAGCCTAAGCAAAAGCAGATGAAACACCTATATAGTTGCACCAATTATGCTTAGTAACCGTTTCATTCATTCTACTCCTTTATTCAAATTAAAAACTTAAAATGCCCAGCTACCTTTACGGAAAATTGGTTCCACAGTTCCATCTGGTAGAATACCGTCAATGTCCATCTCACTGCTGCCAATCATAAAGTCCTCATGTGTTACTGAAATATTTGCCCATAACGTTTCAAGCTGATCGTTTTCTAAATCTCTTCCATCCTCTAAGCAAGTTGGATAAGCTTTACCAATCGCTAAATGGTTCGATGCATTTTCATCAAACAATGTATTAAAATATAAAATTCCCGATGCTGAAATTGGTGATTCATGTGGTACAAGTGCTACTTCACCTAAATAGCAAGAGCCTTCATCCACATTAATAAGCTCCTGTAATAAATCATGTCCTACCTGTGCTTCAGCTTTAACAATTTTTCCTTCTTCAAATGTCAGTTTAAAGCCATCGATAATATTTCCTTGATAAACTAATGGTTTTGTATTGCTTACATAGCCATTTACACCTTGTTTCATCGGTAACGTATAAACCTCTTCTGTCGGCATATTAGCCATAAAGATAGTATCATCAGGAGTTTTACCACCTCCAGTAACCCATTTATGCTGTGGTGCTAATGCAATTGTTAAATCAGTACCTGGCGCTGTATAGTGAAGCTTCATATATTTTTTATTGTTCAGTAGGACCGCACGAGATTCTAAATTTGTTACATGTTCACACCATTTTTCAATAGCACTGCCTTCACCAATACGAACAGCTTTAAAAATAGCCTCCCATAATGCTGGTACTTGATCCTCAGTTGCTAAATCCGGGAACACCTTCGATGCCCACTTTGGTGAAGGAACTGCTACCATCGACCAAGCTATTGAATCCTTCATTACGGCGTTGCGATTGTTTCTCAGAGCAGCTCCTGCTACCTTTTGATAGGTAGCTAGACGATCAGATGAAATACCTGTAAATTTATCAGGATCTGCAGCATCTATCATTAATAGTGCTCCTTTACGTTCGATCAGCTCATCATTCATTTTGACTATCCACTCTGGGAAGCGATTAAATTCTTCATCTGAGGCATAATCAAAGTACGCACGTTCCATTTCTTCATCCGAAAAATTAACATGAACACGCGCTGCCCCAGCCTTATAAGCCTCTTTGACAACTATACGGGCGAAATCCAGTGCAACTACTGATGTATTGACTAATAAGTATTGCCCTGGTTGAATATTGACACCGATTTTCACCGTAAGTTCTGCATATGCTTGTAATTTTTCTTCAAAAGTCATATTATTTACCTCGCTTTTATCAAATTGGTTTTGAATTCCCCTCACTAACCTGCTTTCATACCATACTTTCTAAACTTTGATTCAATTAATATTGGTTTGTTTTTCAAAAAATCTAATCGAAGGTATCAAACACTACATCAAATTATAGAGTTCTTTATTGTGAAAGCTCACTCATTTCTTCCCAATCTTTTCAATGCTGCTGCACCTAAAGGTTTACCATCAATGGGGCGTTTAACATTCTCAATCACTTCTTTATCTTTACAAAAGTATTTTTGATAGATAAATATATCATTTGACATAAGATTAAATCATTTTAAACGAATTATCAAGTCGTAAAATTTAATTTTTAAAAAATTCGGTAAAAAAACTATATGAACATGGATTCTATCAAAGGGAGCGATAACGAAAAGATTTTTACGCACACATGGATAAAACACATGACAAACTTATATATAATTGCAAGTTCAACCCTTACAAAAAACAGGATAAAAAAATAAACAGCAGAACTAGTCCACTGTTTACTTTGCCACACCTTCATGTAATTTTTCTGTATAATCCTTTACATCTTTCCAGCTATCTTTCGCTGTATGTAAATCTTCTTTTATAAACGTAAACTCTTCCGGACTAATTCCTTTTACGTTTTGTAGTAAATTATTATATTTTGCACCTACTGTATACCATTGATTTGATATGTTTTGTAGTGCTGTAATTGCTGCATCAATTGTTTCTGTCATGTTTGTTGTTTTATTTTTTACATCAGTCAAAATTACGACTTCTGCTTGTGCTCCTGAAATTCTATCTTTTAAATTGGCGATTTCTCTTTCTGCATTTGCGATATCTTTTTTCGCAACCGCAATCATCGGCCCGCCAGCAAGACATGTTATTAGAGCTACGCAAAGTACGCCACCAGCAATGACCATATCATTACTCTTTTTAATCGAATCGTTATATGTATTTATTTGTTGCTCTAGAGCTGGAATACCAGCATTCGTACTTGCCAATATCGATGTTAACTGATTTGTATCCTCTTTGAAACTATTTGTATCTTTCGCCATTCTATCGCGAAAAGCTTTCAAATTTCCTAATAATCCATCTACCTCATTTTGATTCTTTACAATATCCGCATACAACTTTTCTAAATCCGCTTTTAATTTTCCGCTATCCTTTTGATCAATCGCTATTAACATGTCATTATAATACGATTGAAAAGTATTATTGTAATTTATAATATTTTGATCTGTTTTCATAATTTGAGGCTTCATATTATTTAACCAATATGCCGCATTAATTTTTGCATCTCTTTGATGCTGAATCATATTCCCTTTAAATTCACTATTAATCGAACTTATTTTACTTAAATCCGTCTCTTGTTGATTTTGAATTAATTTTGCATATGAATCCATTGCAAATATGCTTGATGTCGTTTGTGCCATTACATCTTGGAATCCTGCTGGTCCAAGAGAATAGTTTTTCACATTTTCTTGTAGCACCGTTACATTTTGTTCTGCTGCAAAAGGATGTAAAGGAAATGCGTTACTCGTTGCCACCCCAGCAATCATTACCGCTAAAAGACATTTTTTATAAAATCGTTTCTGCATATTTTTCACCTATTCTCTTTATAAGGATATCAAAAGCTCCTGCTCACAACTGAACAGGAGCTTCAAATCATTCATCAACACTTAACGCCCTAACGATTCGTATTCGATTATGCTTTTTTCGTATCTACTACTTTAATATCTTCAGCATAAATCTTTTCTGCATAGTCTTTAATGTTTTTCCAGCTATCTTTCGCAATGTTTAAATCTTCTTTAATGAAAACAAGATCGTTTGGACTAATTGAATCCACATTTTGAAGTAAAGAATTGTATTTTGATCCCATTGTATACCATTGGTTTGAAATGTTTTGCAACGCTGTAATTGCAGTATCAATCGTATTTGTTAAATACTCAGTTTGTGTTTTAATGTTCGTTAACCCAGCTACTTCTAATTGAGCAGTTGTAATTTGTCCAGTTATTTTTTGAATTTCAGCTTGTGCATTATCAAGTTCTTTCTTCGCTAATACGATACCAGCTGTACCACCGCCTACAGCTGCTGCACCACCTGCAATTAATGCGACTCCTAGCGGTGTTCCTGCGCCCGTAGCAATAACTACTGCACCACCAATAATTGCAATTGGTCCTAGAGCTGTCGCAACAGATGAACCGATAATAATTGCATTATATTTACTAATTGCTTCATTGTACGTTGTAATTTGATTTTGCAGAAGTGGAATTCCTGCATCTTGACTAGCTAATATAGATGTAATTTGATTTGCATCACTCTTGAAGTTTTGCGTATCCGACGTCATTTTATTTCGGAATTTCTTTAAGTCTTCTACTAACTGATCCACTTGTGCTTTATTTTCATTAATACTACTTGATAATCTAGTTAGGCCTTTCGTAAGAGTCGCTTTATCTTTTGCATCTACCGCAGCAACTAAAGTATCATAATAGTTTTGGAATTTCGTATTGTAGTTAATGATGTTTTGATTCGTTGAAATAAGCTGTGGCTTTAATACATCTAACCATTGCTTCGCATTTCCTCTAGCTGTATCTTGGTGCTGAATCACTTTTCCTTTTAAAGCTGCATCAACAGTCGATACATTTCCAAAGTTAACATTACCTTGTTTAATAATTGTTAAAGCATACAGATCCATTACTAAAGCATTTGAACCTGTTCTTTCCATTGCATCTTTCAAGCCTTCTGGTCCTAATGAATATTCTTCATAGTCATTATAAGCTTTTGCTACCGCATGAACTGGAGCTTGTTTCACTGTACTTTCAGCTGCATACGTATGAGCCGGCATAATATTTCCTGCTGCAAATACTGCCATCAGTGCTGATAGAGCCATTACTTTATAAGGTTTTTTTGTCATTTTTCTTCTCTCCCTATATCGCTAATTATTTTTCTGTTTAATGTACTTCAACGTTTGTAACGTAATCTTCAAATTGATTTGTTTGCTTATTCATTTCATCACTTACTTTTTTAATTTGATTAAAATGTTTTTGAAGTAAACTACTGTCTATATACGTGCCTTCTTCAACATTTGTTTGAATTTGAATCATATTATTATTTAAAACTTTCCAATCCGTTAATAACGTTTCTAAAGTTGTAATTTGACGATCAATTAATTCTGTAAAGCTATTTACTTGATCTTCAACGAATGTAATTTGAGTCGCCTCTGCTTCAGTTTGTGATAACTTTTGAATAAGTGGCAATAACTCTTTTTGCTTTTGTTGAATACGAAGAGCTGCTTCTCTCGTTTGACTATCTGCGGCATTTACAATTTCATTACTTAAAGTACCGATAGAAACAAAATCGATTGTTTTCGTTTGTGCAGTTTGATTTGTGATTGTAAATACTTGTTTACCGATATTAATAGAACCTTTAATGATTTCTTGAGGTCTATTCAAAATAGTAGTTAGTTCAGCTTGAATTTCCCCTTGAATCCTTTTAATATCTTCTCTTAATTTCACAATATCTCCGCTTGATCCTTGCAGTGTTTTTATTGCTTCATCGGCTTTAATTGATAAGTTGTTACTATCTTTATCTAATACTGTTTTAAATCGATTTAACTCTAATAAATCTTGCTCCATACTCTCTTGGATGCTCTGTACTTGCAATTGTAATTTTCCATATGCACTCATAAAATCTGATTTTGCTTGCTGATCTTCATTTACGTTTCCTGCTAGTTCATAGAGCTTACTATAATAGCTATTGAATCTAGTGCTGTATCTCATCATCTCTTGATTTAAGTCAATTAGCTTCGGATTATATTCATCAATCCACTCTCGTACATTCGCCTTTGCAAACTTTTGATGATTCGTTAAGCTACTCATCGCATTTACCTTAATGTCTGGCTGTTGCAAAATAATTAATCCGTATGCTTGAATAAGCGGTGATTGTGATCCTAACATTCTAATTGAATTGGATAATGTATTTGGAGCAATTACATTTTGCGCATATACTGTTTTCACTTCCGTTTGCCCCTCCTTAGCGTAAGCGCTTACAGGAATGAAGCAACTCGTAGATACTGCTGTAACCAATAACCCTGTAATTAAAGTTTTTTTCACTTTAACTCCTCCTATGTATTAGCAACTATTACTATCGCATTTTATTATTCTATTTTCTTGCATATAATTTAAGATAGTTAAAATAGAGGACGTACTCACCGTGATTGACGTACGAACCATCTCTCCCAACTGTTATTGCCACAGTACTTACTTATTGTTATAAAACTTTTCATATGTGCTTAGTATGAATAACATTGCATAAATTTTCTATCGACCCTCATTTTCCACATCGATACAGTGAATATATTACATAAAAATATTATTCATTTTAAACTTAATAACGTAAGTAAATATGAAATTCCGTTTTGTTTTCATATAAGTTTTGTACTGTAAGGTCATTTAAACACAGCTGTTTATATATCGTAAAGAAGTATTTTCATTCCCTTTATTTTCAAGCTTTCATGTCCTTATTTCAAAATATAATCCGATTCGCTTTATCGATTGAAATATCTACATATCACAACAGAAAACACTACTTATAAATAACTAATAAAATTATATCAGTATAATTTTTAAGCCCATATGCAATTATGCATAGCATATACACAAAAAGGATAGCTTCATTTTCACAAAGCTATCCTTAAAAATCTTCTTATTTTTTCAAATGATATGGAACTGTCGTAATAACAACATTTCTTTTATAAAGTAAATACGCACGTATGAGTAAACTGGATTGATTATGAAGAATGTTATGCCAACCTTTTTTCGGAATGAACTGTGGTATAACGACCGTAACGCGGTAATTCGATTCACTTGCCTTATATTGCACTGTATCAATGAACTTCGTTAGCGGCTGAATAATACTTCTATAATGGGAATGTAATGTAACAAGCCTTACTTCAGGTTGCCACTTCTTCCATTTCTCTTCAAATTTCTTTTCCTCTTCTCTGTCAAAAGCAACATATACTGCGATAACTTGATCTGCCGAAAGAGATTTCGCATAGTTCAATGAATTTTCTACTACATGGGTCATACCTGCTACAGGAACGACAATTACATTCCCCTCAATTGGAATAAGAGGTTCGCAAGTTTTTAAACTTAATTGATCACCCACTGCATCATAATGCTTCTTAATTCGATGGAATAAGAAGATAATAACTGGTAAGAAAATAAGAATCGACCAAACTTGTGCAAATTTAGTTAAAAAGAACATGCTCATTACGATAAAACTAATAACTGCACCAATTAAATTAACCGTTAATCTTAAAGCCCATCCTTCAGGCTTTTCGCGAAGCCATTTTAATACCATCCCTGTTTGAGAAAGTGTAAATGGAATAAATACACCTACTGCATATAACGGAATTAAATGTTCTGTTTGTCCTTGGAAAGCTACAATTAAAATAATCGAAGCAACTCCAAGTATAATAATACCGTTTGAGTAACCTAGACGGTCTCCTCTAATCGTAAACATTCTCGGTATGAATTTATCTTTTGCAAGGTTAACCGCTAATAAAGGAAATGCAGAATAACCTGTATTAGCAGCGAGAATTAATATTAAAGCTGTTGTACCTTGTATGAAATAGTACATGAAATTACGTCCAAATGTTTGTTCAGCAATTTGAGAAACAACTGTTACTTCTTTACTCGGAGTCACTCCGTAATAATAAGCTAAAAATACAATTCCTGAAAATAACACAGCAAGTAATGCACCCATTGCAAGCAATGTTTTTGCAGCATTGTTTGGCGCAGGATCTTTAAAGTTCGGAATTGCATTTGAAATTGCTTCAACACCTGTTAAAGCAGAACTACCTGATGCAAATGCTCTTAGTAATAAAAATAAACTAATCCCTGCAACTGGTGTACCAATCGGCGCATGTAAAGTGGGTGAAACATGACCAGTTAAAATATTATATATGCCTACACCAATTAATATAAATAGTGCTAAAACGAATAAATAAACAGGATATGCTAAAACGGAAGCTGATTCCGTTACTCCCCTTAAATTTAATATCGTAATTAATATAACAAATATAACCGCAATAATTACGTTGTGTGCATGTAAGCTAGGAAACGCAGACGTAATTGCATCTGTACCAGCGGACACACTTACCGCAACAGTTAAAATATAGTCAACTAATAAAGATCCTCCAGCAATTAAGCCTGGATTCATCCCTAAATTTTCTTTTGATACAACATACGCTCCCCCGCCATGCGGATAAGCAAAAATAATTTGACGATAAGATAAAATAAGGGCTGTCAATAATACTAATACCCCAACAGCGATCGGAATGGAATACCAATAAGCGATCGCTCCAACACCTGCTAAAGCAATTAAAATTTGCTCTGGACCGTAAGCAACTGATGACAATGCGTCAGAAGATAAAATAGCTAAAGCTTTCGTTTTATTAAGCTTTTGTTCTCCAAGCTCCGTTGATTTTAACGGTCTTCCAATTAAAAATCTTTTAATAGATGAAACCAATGCTGTCCACTCTCCAATAATTTTGTACGAACTTTTCTGCTTGTTACAGCCAGTAAACTATTTCCTCAGAAAACAAAAAATGTCTACAAGCCATAGCGAAATAGACTTGTAGACATTATTTTTTTTGTCGCACAAGCTCCACCTTCCTTCTCAATATAACGCTTACGAGGTTAGCTGTCGGATTCGGGCCTATGAGTAGCCCTACCTTTTTTAAGGATTCACCCCATCGGATTATGTACTAATCCGTAAAAACGGGTCCCCCGTACCATGCGGTTTCAGCGATTTAGAAAATTGAAACTGTGGATTATAATACTCCTTTATTTTCAAAAAGTAAACAAAAATTTTCAATAAGAAAAAAATTAAAATGATTGTGCATAATCCACTGAGAAATATACATAATGAATACTAAAAAATCCGCAAAGGAGACCCATATGTCTAAAGAAAAGAAGCCTATTTTTTCCGATTCATATTTAGATGCAGTAGCAAATGAAATTAATCAGTTATATGGTAAACGTGAACAGGAAATAAATTTGACAGATAGAACGAAAAGAAATAAATAATTTGTCATACAAAAAAATAAAAAAGATAGCAATACACTTATATATTGCTATCTTTTTTATTTTTTCATACATCTAATTCTATTACAGATCTGTTAAAGGTCATCTCTTCATACACCTTTAAATTTTGATATATAGTGCCTAATAATGGTGCCGCTATAGAAAATTGCTCTGCTACATCCAGTAAATATCCTTGCAAGTGCTTCCCTTCAATAAACGAACCCTTCTCCATATCACGTTGCATCGATGACTTCATATCATACGAAATTTTATCAATTGTTTTCATATGTTCCTCGGCAATATTTTCCTTTACGGGAGCTCCTAATACTCTCATGATTTGTACAGATTCCTCAAATACATTACGGATAAAATCACGGCCGCCTTCACTTTCACGGATTGGTCCAATTGGTGCACGCATTAACGTTGTCACACCGGACATTACAGTAATAAATAAATATTTATGCCACATATCTTGCGTAATATTTTCACTTAAAACAAAACTAGATTTCGTACCTGCAAATGCTTTAGAAATATGCTTTACTCTCTCTGAATTTTGAGACTTAATTTCTCCAAACACAATTCTGTTGGCAGCGCTAGTTTGTACAATTTCTCCTTGATCGTTTAACGTCGTCTCGATAAAGCATAAACCGCCAATTACTTTTTCTTCGCCGAATTCTTTTTGTAATAGCGATAAATGAGCGATACCATTTAACAATGGAATGATTACAGTATTTTCGCCAACAAACGGCTTCAAATCTTGAATTGCCTCGTTTAAGTGATACGCTTTTGTTGAAAATAAAATGACATCAAATGGAGAAGTTCTCTCTTCTTTCGTTATTAATTTCGGTTGAAAGGAAAAATCCCCGTTAACACTTCGGATTACAAGTCCTCTTTCCTCTAATTGTTTTTTCCGTTTACTACGAACAAGAAATGTAACATCTGCTCCCTTTTCGACTAATCTGCCACCAAAAAATCCTCCGACTCCACCAGCGCCTAATACTAAAATCCGCATACAGCATCCCCCTTTTCAAAATAAAATTTTATAACTTTTAGTATACATAACATTATACATGTCCTCTGCTAAATAAGCTGAATTTTCACTCTCAATCGGGTATAAAACAGTGGTTATTTTCAAATAAATTTGGGCATGTTGTTTCTATAGCATATACGGAAAGGAAACAATGTAGATGGAGGCAATACAAGCAATTGAGGAAAAAGATGTAACAACAGCTATATTTCAATTTATATTCCCGTTTTCTTTTAAAACTGGATATGAACAAAATATGTTCCCTTTCTTACAAAAAAACGATTTTCGTCCTTTTCGGCTCGATCATCTCGATGATGAAAATACATATTATGGGGAGTTTAAAGTTTCACATCAAAATATGGAAGCATACTATCTTTCATTTACCAATAAAATTCTCTTTCCTCACTCAGAGCATCAAAAGGGCTTGCAACGTTATTCAAAGGACCTTAACTTAACTGGACATTTAACAACAAACCTTATTTCAATCCCATTCAAGATACACTCTATTGATGTAACACTTTGTCCTTATGAACTTGGCTTCTTAACAATTCGAACAGAAGTAAACACTGCTCCAAACATGACTTTATCTGAAGCAATCGAATTCGCTGCTCGCTTCCGTGTACTTGAAACTAAAAATGATACAAATGAGACTATTTGTATTGAATGTAACGGAAAAAAGTATTCCCAAGTTGAAAAATTCATTTTTGGTTATTTATTTCATGGTGTAACTGATTTCTTTGAAAAGAAGAGATTAAGAAGTTCATACTTTCAAACCTTCCCTTTCTTCGAAGACCAAAGAATGTACGTCCAAACTTTATTGTCACTAAAAGAAGGTATGGAACTTAATGAAGTGGATGTTTATCGTACTTCTAGTCTTTCCGGATTAACAAGTGATGGTAAGCCATATGTGAGTGCAAATAACCTTCCTTACATTCATGACTATTTAAAAAAACACGCTTACCAGAGATGGGCTCCAAATCGTTATTTCATAATGGAAGAACATATTTTTACATGTGTAACAAATGAAGGAGAACGCGAAATCGCTAAACTTGCTAGTCAAATGTACGGGGAATTTTATTACGCTTTATTATTAAACCTATTCCATAAAATTGTTTTATTAAAAATGGCGAACGCCTATGCTGAGCTAAATATTGAACAAGATACTAATGAAATAGAGAAATTAATTTATTCGATCAATTCGTTCACTGCTAATTATTTTTCTTTAGAATTAGTATCCCAATCACAGAGTGAAGATATTTTCTTTCGTTTAAGAAAACTTTTTAATATTGAGGTTCTATACTCGAACGCGAAACAAAATCTTGATAGTTTGTTTAAATATCAAGAAAATGTCGCCTCTAAAAAAGATAGCCTCTTATTATTAATTTTAACGCTCTACTCTGTAGTGGGCCAAATGTTAGGGTTTACTATGATTGACCTTTTAAGAAACACCGATTCAAACAAAATATCGTCACCTCTTGAATTTTTCGCTCTATTAATTGCGATTAGCGGCATTGTCATTTCACTTATTTTAGGAGCTCAAAGTTTATACCAATGGGGTTTACAGCATAAACGAAGAAAAGCTTGGGTAAAACAAACTGTACTTTCTGCCGTTAAAGAGAAAGAAGATAAAAATTAAAGAAGATTATTTTCAAATTCTTGGCCCGCTGCAGTAAGTGAATTTTTATCAGCGATTTTCCCATTATATCGGCAACTCGAAATATATCAGCGATTTTTTTAATATATCGACTTACCGACAAATAACAGGACCTGATAATAAAAAAAGGGTGCTCCAAAATTAAACTTGGAGTACCCCTTTTATTATACGAATTCAGTTTACTTCCCTGCTTCGATTTGCTCTAATGCAGCAGCTACTTGCTCTTCCGTTAATTCATGTTGTATTACGTAGCGGTTACGTGGACTTACACGACATTCATGAGAACATGCACGTAAATATTTCGCTTCGTTTTCTTCAGAACATAAAATTTTCTTATTACATTCTGGATTTGAACAGTTTACATAGCGCTCACAAGGTTCACCTGTAAAGTGGTCTTTACCAACGATAACATGTTCTTTTTGGTTTACTGGTACAGCAATACGCTCATCGAACACGTAACATTGTCCATCCCAAAGCTCACCTTGTACCTCTGGGTCTTTTCCGTACGTTACAATTCCGCCGTGAAGCTGACTTACATCTTCATAGCCTTCACGAACTAACCAACCAGAAAACTTCTCACAACGAATTCCGCCTGTACAATAAGTTAAAATCTTTTTACCTTCAAGTACTTCTTTATTTTCACGAATCCAATCTGGTAATTCACGGAATGATTCGATATCAGGTTTAATCGCACCTTTGAAGTGACCTAAATCAAACTCATAATCATTTCGTGCATCAATGATAACTGTATCTTCTTGTTTCATTGCTTCATAAAAATCTTTTGGTTCTAAATACTTGCCAGTTATTTCGTGTGGGTTAATGTCATCTTCTAGACGAAGTGTAACTAACTCTGGACGAGGACGCACGTGCATTTTCTTGAATGCATGACCATCAGCTTCATCTATTTTAAATACAATACCGTCAAAACGTGGATCATTGTTCATTGCTTCCATGTATTTCTCTGTTTGTTCTACAGTTCCTGAACAAGTTCCGTTAATACCTTCTTTCGCTACAAGAATTCTTCCTTTTAATTCAAGTGAATTACAAAATTCTAAATGCTCTGCCGCGAATTCTTCTGGGTTTTCAATTGTTGTGTACATGTAATATAGTAATACTCTGTATGGTTTTGTAGTTGCCAATGTATTTCTACCACCTATCTAATTTTTAAAATCATGTATAAGTTAACGTTCATATCAAAACATATATAATAAGAAAATGAATCCCATTTTCTTTTCTTTATACTATTTTCTATCAGTTAACAAAAATAAAAAACAAGATTACACATCAAAACACTATGGTTATGTTGTAATCCCAATATATTATATATCATACAAATGCAATTCCATCAATTAATATGCTGGATTATCGGCTTTATGTTCACATAAATTTCAAAATTGACCCTTTAATTTATTATGTTTCCCCACGTCATCACACCATAAACTCCCAATTTATTTTACGTTATCACACCATCCATTGCATAAAGGCATATAATTTGCATTAAGGAAACTTTCGTGTTCAAATGAAATTATCATATAACATATTTAAATGTATTGAAATAATGAGTAAGAATAAATACAATAATTTCATCAAGTTAACATTTTAAAGGGGAAAACTACTATGAATAAAGATATAACAAAAGATGAACATCTCCCTTCTGAAAGTACAACTGTACAATCAGCTCATTTAGCTTTAAGTGGAGAAACAAAAGGCTGGAAAAGACTGTTACCATTTTTAGGGCCCGCTTTTATCGCGTCCGTTGCTTATATTGATCCTGGCAACTTTGCTACAAATATCGCAGCTGGTTCACAATATGGATATTTACTATTATGGGTTATACTCGCTTCTAACTTAATGGCTGTATTAATCCAAACTTTATCGGCTAAATTAGGAATTGCTACAGGAAACAATTTACCCGAAATAGCTCGTGAAAACTTTCCAAAGCCTGTGTCTATCGGCTTATGGATACAAGGTGAACTAGTTATTATGGCTACAGATTTAGCGGAATTTATTGGAGCTGCATTGGGGCTTTACTTACTATTTGGAATCCCCATGCTACCTGCCGCTTTAATTACAGCAGCCGGATCATTTATTATCCTTGAATTTCAACGTAGAGGATTTCGTCCACTAGAAGCTATTATTACAGGAATGATTTTCATTGTAGTAATTGCTTTTGGGATTCAAGTTTTTTATGCAAAACCAGAATTAAGTCCCCTTCTTTCAGGACTATTTATTCCAAAATTCCAAGGTGTAGACAGTATATTACTTGCAGCAGGGATTTTAGGTGCGACAGTTATGCCGCATGCAATATACTTGCATTCTGCATTAACACAACGCCGTGTGGTCGGAACAACTGACGAACAAAAGAAAAAGATTTTTCGTTTCGAATTTATCGATATTATTATTGCAATGGTTATTGCTGGAGCAATTAATGCAAGTATGTTAATTGTAGCAGCTGCACTATTTTTTAAAAATGGCTTGCACGTTGAAGATTTAGATGTTGCTTACACTCAATTTACCAATTTAGTAGGTCCTGTATCGGCTGCATTATTTGGGATTGGACTTTTATCAGCAGGACTATCTAGCTCTTCTGTCGGTACAATGTCGGGTGATATTATTATGCAAGGTTTCATTCGCATGCATATTCCGTTATATTTACGCCGATTTATTACAATGATTCCACCACTAGTAATTATCGCTTTAGGTGTAAATCCAACATACGCTCTAGTCATGAGCCAAGTCGTCTTATCATTCGGTATTGCATTTGCATTAGTGCCACTTATTATGTTTACAAGTAATAAAAAGATTATGGGTGCACTCGTTAACCACCGCATAACAACATTTATCGCATGGATAATTGCTGCTCTCGTTATCGTTTTAAATATCTTCTTACTGTATCAAACATTTGTAGGGTAATGAAAAAGGGTATTCCAATTTTAATTTGGAATACCCTTTTTGGATGAAATGATTTTCTTCTAGTTACCACTTATGTATGCCCCTCTTTCCGGCATCATCACACCATTTTCAGTTCGAAAGTAAAGTGGCAATCCTTCCGCAAAAAACATACTTACTTTGGACGGATCTTGCCTTTGATGATGAATATGTAAATGCGGCTCACTTGAACTTCCTGAGTTACCAACTTGCGCAAGAATATCCCCTTCATTTACACGTTGCCCTTCTTTTACTTTAATTGAGCCTTTCTTTAAATGACCAAGGAACAAAAATGTGCCCGTTTCATCTAGTCGTAAATAAATATGATTACCAGCCATTGACTGAAAATTATCCGATCCCGGAACTAAATCTTGTTCATTATTATTAATTGATACAACCGTCCCAGAAGCTGGCGCCATTACTTTTGCTCCATATATTCCGTAATCCTCTAACTTACTACTTTTCACTTCAGCAGGTGGAATGAGAATATCATATGCCCACCTTTCATTTGGTTTTATAACGTGATAGTTCGTTTCTAACCGATCACCACCCCAACCGATTAATGCTCGTTCCTTCAAAGGAAAACGAACTACTACTTTAGGACTCATAGATTGTATATCTGCTGGGTAAGCAATTCTACCTATATTAGCAAACCAACCGAAAGGCCAAGCTCCAATTATAGAAAACAGAATGATTAAAAATAGCGTTCTATCTATCCGCTTTCTAAAAATGCCTTTCCAAAAAAATATTATTATTGATCCTATTAAGAGAAAAACGGAAATTACACTAAAAGCCTGTATACTCCACCAAACAAAGACTGATGTAACACCATTAGCTACATAAACTAAGATCCAACTTATAATTAAAAAAGAAACTATAATTACTAATAAAAATTTCTTCCACATGTCGCATCCCTACTCTCATATCCTTTTTCTCAATGATACAAAGTAAAAATTACGACATATAAAAGAAATACTTACGACTTTCTTACTTTTTTATACTGCGGTAATTTCACAGTAAAAACTGTTTCTTTATCATTACTACGTACAGTGATATCCCCTTGATGGAGCTCGGCTATACTTTTTGAAATTGCAAGTCCTATTCCTTTACCGCCCGTATGAGAACTACGTGATTTTTCACTACGATAAAACTTCTCAAAAATGTAAGGAAGGTCCTCTTTCGGAATGCATTGTCCAAAATTTTTAATTTCTACTTCAACATTCATTGTTTTATTGAAAATTTCAATTGCAATTCCCTTTCCATCTCTCCCGTACATAATACTATTACCTATTACATTTTCAAATAGTCTCACTATAAGTGTCACATCAACTTCTACATGTAGCACTTCATCACTTTTAATATAAAAGCTCATATTGGCATCATCTAATTGTGGTACAAAGTCAATCATGATTTGTTCAATTAATGCTTTCATATCTACTTCATCTTTATGTAATTCAATCTCTCTATAATTTATTTGACAGTATTCTAATAAATCATCTACTTGATTTTTTAATTCATAACTTTTTCGCTTTAATATACTTACATACTGTTCACATTCTTCTCCATTCGAATGAAGTTTATTTCCTAACAGGTCCGCATAACCGATTAAAGATGTTACTGGCGTTCGTAAGTCATGAGAAATATTACTAATCATTTCATTTTTCATTTCCTGTGATTTTTTTTCATTCTCGATAGACTCTTTTAAACTTTTCGCCATTCTATTAACATTTGCCGCTAGTTCACCAATCTCGTCATTTTTCAAAATAGGTATATGTATTTCAAAATTACCGTCACTTATTTCCTTCACGTTCTTTTTAATTTGAGACAACCTTTTCATCAGTGTTTTTGTCATTAATGCAAAGTATGTTGTAGTAAAAATCAAAAAAACTATAAAATATAAAAATGAATATTTTTCCTCTAAAACATTAACCTGACTATATATATTTCCAACCAAAATTTGAAACACTATTATACTTACAGTCGCTAACAAGATGCTACATATGAATGCGATAAAAAACTTAGCTCTAATGCCTTGTAATGATTTAATCTTCAATTTTATATCCGACTCCCCAAACATTTTGTATAAACTTCGGTTCTTTTGGATTCTCTTCAATTTTATTTCTCAATCTTGCAATATGAACCATTACTGTATTATTACTTTCATAGGCTCTTTCGTTCCAAACGCTCTCATATATTTCTTCAATTGTGAACACACGATTCCTTGCAGCTGCCATTAAGTGTAAAATATCATATTCAGTTTTCGTAAGATTGATTCTCTCTCCATATAACATTACTGTTCTCGACACTTCATCTATTTCTAAACCTCTAATATTTATTTTCTTTTCCATTACTTGGGGAGCATTTTGATTGAAATATGTATACCTTCTTAATTGAGCTTTCACTCTTGCTATAAATTCAATTGTACTGAACGGCTTCACAATATAATCATCTGCCCCAGTACTAAATCCAATTACCTTATCTACATCCGATGATTTCGCGCTTAAAAACATAATTGGTAAACTATGTTTCTCTCTAATCCTTCTACAAAGTTCTATACCATCCATTTGAGGCATCATAATATCCAAAATAGCAAGTTGAATACTGTTATTATTTATTATTTCTAAAGCCTCTTCTCCGTTATGAGCACTAAAAACTTTAAAACCTTCTTGTTTTAAATTCACATTAATAAATTGAATAATATCTTTATCGTCATCTACAATTAATATCGAATTTTTTTCCATTTCCAAACCTCTTTTTTGAAATATATTCCACATCTAAGTTTATCATAAATCAAATCTACCCTTACACCTTGAATAATCTTTATTTTCAGATTAAATTATATAATAACAAATACATTCTATTTTCATGTGAAAAGGAGCGAAAATATGTTTCCTTTATTAAAAACTGAAAGACTTATTTTAAGAGAACTTACCGAAGAAGATGCACCGCGTATACTACAATGCTTTTCTAATACTAATGTACTGCGCTATTATGGCCAAAAACCGTTACAAGATGTTGATCAAGTGAAACAAATCATTCATAACTTTAAGTTGAGTTACAATGCAAGAAGCGGTATAAAATGGGGAATCGAATTAAAAGACAAGAAAGAACTCATCGGTACCATTGGTTTTCACGATTGGTCTTCTGAGCATAAACGAGCCAATATAAGTTATGCCTTTTTGCCTGAACACTGGGGAAAAGGATATGCGACTGAAGCTGTTTCTGAGGTTATATCATACGGTTTCCATACGATTCATTTAAAGCGGATTGGAGCAATTGTATTTCTTGAAAATGAAGCTTCCAATAAAGTACTATTAAAATTAGGTTTTGAAAAAGAAGGCGTTCTAAAAAATTATATGTATCAAGATGATATCCCATATGATACGAATTTTTACGCTTTATTAAAATCAGTTTAATAGAATTTATGTGTAAAAAACCTTACTTTTAAAAAGTAAGGTTTTTTGTATTTATTCATTAGCAATATAAGCATTCTTATAAGTATAAATACCACCAAATTGATGCTTTTCAATTCCTTTTACATAATCCTTTTGTACATATGCTGAGCCAATATGATAAAGCGGCGCCACCGCAGCATCTTCTAATAATACCTGCTCGGCTTCTCGCAACGCTTCCCATCGTTTTTCCGTATCTAGTACAAAATCCGTTTTCGCTTTCTTTATTAATTCATCGTAACGAACATTAGAATAATTCATTTTATTATTCGGATTCCCTGTCGTAAATAACTCTAAATAACTAATTGGGTCTTTATAGTCAGGTCCCCAATTTGCCATAGTTATATCGTAATCACCTATTTGTTCTAACTGTAATTTTTGCTTAAATGGCTGTTGTTTAATTTGTATCGCGAGTCCTTGCAAATTCTTCTCTAAATCACCTTTTATATATTCTGCCATACGTATTGCGTTATCTTGTTCGAACGTTAAGAACCCTAGGTTTACTTGTTCTACCCCAAGCTCTTTTTTCGCTTCTTCCCAAAGTTTTTTCGCATTTTGCAAATCATATGAGGAAATATCTCCATTTTCTTTTCTAAAATCTTTACCAGTCACTTCATTTACATGACCAACTGGTACAAGTCCACTTGCAGGTTTTGCTCCGTTATTAATAAAGTGAGCAACGAAATCATCTTTATTTAACGCTAATGAAATAGATTGACGCACCTTTTTATTTGCTAACGCGTTATTTTTTTCATTAAAACGAAGCATAGCAATTCCAGGATCACTCGACATATGTAATTCCTTATTCCCTTTATACTTGTCTACAACTTGCGAATTAATAGGTACTCGATCCAAATCTCCGGCTTCATATAAATTTACAGCTGTCATTGTATCCTTTAGGATATGAAAGTTTATTTCATCTAATTTCACTTTCTTTCGATCCCAATATGTAGTATTTTTCTTTAATTGAAACTCTTGTTCATGCTTCCATTTTTCTAATACAAATGGACCGTTATATATGAGATTACTAGGTTCCAATGCATAATTGTTTCCTTGTTCTTTCAAAAATGATTCATGCTGTGGTAAGTATATAGGTAGTGCTAACAACTGTAAAAAATACGGAACTGGCTGTTCGAGTTCAACTTCTAACGTATAATTATTTATCGCTTTAACCCCAAGTGCATCAAGAGGCATTGTTCCCTTATTGATCTCTTTCGCATTTTTTACATAAAAGAGCATGGACGCATATTGAGAGGCTGTTTCAGGGTTAATTGCACGTTTCCAAGCAAATATAAAATCATTTGCTGTTACATTATCCCCATTTGACCATTTTGCATCTTTACGCAAGTCAAATGTATATTTCTTACCATCTTCACTTCTTTTAAACGATTTTGCTATGGCTGGAGTAGGCTGATCTTGATCGTTTAATACATATAACCCTTCAAATATATTCTGCATAATGTGTGCTGATGTACCATCTGTTGTTTTCACAGTGTCCAGAGAAGGAATTTCTTCTGATACTGTTACATTTAACACTTGTTTTTTAACCTCTATGTCACTTTTATCCGCTTTATTATTACAAGCTGTTAATAATAAAGATGTAACAAGTGCCATTACCATTAAATGGCTCTTTTTTCGCTTCATGAGTTGTTCTCCTTAAATATAAAATATTATAAAGCGTAATATATTATAGCAGAAATACTAACAGAAAGATGCGACATTCTTTTGAATATTTATTCGTTCAAGAAAAAAGCTATCCTTTTAAAAGGATAGCTTTTTCAACTGCCACATAATTATCTATCTTTGCAGACCTCGTTTATAACGACTTGCTTCAAATATAATACGCTCTTCATCTAACGTTTTACATTCGCCATTCCAAACGACACGTTTTCCGTTAATAATTACATCGCTTATATCTTTTCCACTAGCAGCATATACAAGGTGTGATAACACTTCATCCGCTGGTTGTAAATGCGGCTTATTAGACGGGTCAATCGTAATAAAATCAGCACACTTACCAGCTTCTAGTGACCCTGTTTGTTTCATCCCGATTACTTCAGCAGCCCCTTTAGTCGCAAGTGTAAGAGCTGTTTCAACTGGTAATGCTGTTGCATCTTGGTGAATACCTTTTTGTAATAAAGTCGCTATGCGCATTTCTTCAAACATGTCTAAATTATTGTTAGATGCAACACTATCTGTTGCAATTCCTACTTTTATTCCTGCTTCTAGCATCGCTTTTACATTCGCTATACCAGAACCTAGTTTTAAATTACTATTTGGGTTATGTGCTACTCGAACATCATGTTCTGCTAAAAATGCACGCTCATCATCATTTAATACTACACCGTGTGCAATAACTGTTGGGCGTTTAAACAATCCGCAGCTCGCTGCATATTCTACTGGACGTTTTCCGTACTGTGCTTCAATATCACGTACTTCACGCTCTGTTTCAGAAAGGTGGATATGAACCATTGTTTGATTCTCTACTGCAATCCGTGCGCACTCTTCTAACAATTCTGTACTACATGTATATGGACTATGTGGTGCAACCATCGTAGTTAACATGCCACTTTCGTTATAGTAACGCTTCACATATTTCTCAGCTTCTTCAATCGCTTTCTTTTCATCGTCTTTCGTTCCGAAGCTAAATAAAGTCCTTGAAACAGCAGCTCGCATCCCGCTCCTTGATACCGTTTCCATAATTGCGTCTTGATCTACTCCAATTGGATTAAACATGTCAGAGAATGATGTTGTACCACTTTTCACCATCTCAAGTAATCCTAATTCCGTACTAGCGACCGCAATTTGGGGAGTAAATTGACTTTCCAGTGGCCAAATTCTCGTCTCAAGCCACGGCTGTAATAACATATCATCGCCAATACCTCTTAGGAGACTCATTACAACGTGTGTATGTGTATTTACAAGCCCTGGTAAAACCCACTTTCCTTTCATGTCAATTACTTCATCTACTTCAAAATCATTAGCGAATTCTCCGCTCTTTACATCTATAATTTGATCATTTTCTACAATGATATATCCATTTTCTATCACTTCGTTTTGTTCATTCATCGTTACAATTGTAGCGTTTACATAAGTTGTTTTCAAAAGTATTTCCCCTTTCAACTCTATGAAGTTCCCTTTAATAAGTTACCACCATTATAGTAACTTATTAAAGATTAAGAGTCAAAAGATAATTTTAATTCTTTCGTTATTTTTCCCTTCAAAATGCTATATTGTTTTTCATTTGTATCTGCAAATGCTTCTTCCCGATTTGACTTTTCATCCATATAATTCAATTTCCCATTGAATTGAGTCTCTGTAAAATCAAATCTCTGCCCATCTATAAAGTTATAAAAGTGCCATACCTCTCTTACTTTTGTCTTTTTAATTTCTCCTCCATATATGTCTTGAACGACAAGAGCTGTAACACCACATTGTCCCTTTGCTGGGTTTTCAATTATCCACTTTGAACTTGTTTCAATCGACCACGATTTTATTAGTGCTTCATATATTCTTTTTTCCTTTACATCATCCATTCTAATCTTCCCCTACTATTAATAGTTTTACACATCATATTTCAAAAGAGGCAGTACACGACCCTTAAAGACAGTTGATGGTGTCTCTCCTATTAACTGTGCTCCCATTTTCAAGTAATATCCTTTTGCATTCGGATCACTATCAATCGTAAAACTTTTTAATCCTAGTTCATTGGCTTTTTCTATTACATACTCCCAAAGTATTTTCCCGTAACCTTTTCCTTTGTAATCAGGATGAATGTACAAGAAATCGAGAGCTTTATCATTACGTAAAAATGAGAAAAAACCAATCTTCGCATTATCGTTTTCTAAAACATATACAAAATTATTTTTTATGTATTCTTCTGTAATTGTTAAATCTTCCTTACAAGCAAGTATGAATTCTTCACTATAATCCCACGTTGCTTTTGATTGTAGTGCGAGTTCACTTAATTCATTTGCTTCACTTAATAACGCTTCTCTTATCTTCATGATTCTTTTTCCTCACCTTCGATATGTAAACTACTAAATTGATTCGGAAAGCACTTCAAAAAACCTTTTATTTTCATAAATTAGAGATTATTTTTATAAATCTTTATTATAACCAGTACAATTTTCAACAATTTTTTTAAAGAAAAAGAACGCCATCCCTAAAAGTTGGCGTTCTCTTTTTCTAAAATTTAATCTTCAAACTCACTCATTCATTTTACTATTTTGTACGATACAAACCTATACAGTTTCTACTACCGCTTCAAGCATTGTTCCATTTTTAGCATAATTCGTATGCCAAGAAAAAGCTTTTTCTAAAATATGAGGAGTTTGTCCACCTCTTGTTTTTGCTTCTTCGTAATAAGCACGTAGTTGATCACGATACATTGGATGTGCGCAATTCTCAATAATAAGTTCCACTCTTTCTCTTGGCGCAAGTCCCCTTAAGTCGGCATACCCCTGTTCAGTGACGATAACATCTACATCATGTTCAGTATGGTCTACATGAGAAACGAAAGGAACAATACTTGAAATGTTACCACCTTTCGCAATCGATTTAGTAACAAAGATAGCTAAGCGTGCATTTCTTGCAAAATCACCAGACCCACCAATACCATTCATCATTTTTGTACCTAAAACGTGAGTAGAGTTAACATTTCCGTATATATCTAATTCTAATGCAGTATTAATTGAGATTAATCCAAGGCGACGAATGATTTCAGGATGATTGGAAATCTCTTGCGGACGCATCATTAATTTGTCACGATATTTTTCAAAGTTAGAAAATACTTGTTGCATTTTCTCTTCAGAAAGCGTGATAGAACAACAAGAAGCAAAATTGACTTTTCCAGCATCCATAAGTTCAAAAACTGCATCTTGTAAAACCTCGGAATATACTTCTAAATCTTCAAATTCTGAATCTAACATTCCATGCAATACGGCGTTAGCCACTGAACCAATTCCTGATTGTAACGGCGCTAAACGATTTGTTAATCGGCCTACTTTAACTTCTTCTCGAAGGAATTCTATTAAATGCTGTGCCATAATAACAGTTTCTTCATCCGGAGGAACAATTGTCGATGGCGAATCCAATTGATTCGTAAACACAATTCCCTTTACTTTTTCAGGATCAATTGGAATACCGATTGTTCCAATTCGGTCATCTGTTTTCACAAGCGGAATTGGAAGCCTCTCCCCTTGTTTACCTGGTTCATATAGATCATGTAGCCCCTCTAATTGCGCGGATTGAGCCATATTCATTTCAATAATAATAGACTTAGCATTTAAGGAAAACGCTAAGGAATTTCCAATTGAAGTGGTTGGAATAATCATTCCGTCCTCTGTAATCGCAACCGCTTCCAAAATAGCGAAATCTATATCCAGAACGTCAGCGCGGAGTAACTCTGCTGTATGAGACAAGTGTTGATCCACAAATAAAAAGTCTCCGTTATTAATTCCTTTTCGCATAGTCGCGTCAGCTTGGAAAGGTAATCTTTTCCCTAAAATTCCTGCCTCAGCAAATAATTTGTCTACATCCGAGCCTAAAGAAGCCCCAGTATAAACATTTACTTTAAAAGATTCATCATTCTTAACTCGGTTTACAAGCGCAAATGGGACTGCTTTTACATCACCTGCACGTGTAAACCCACTTAAGCCTAAAGTCATTCCACTTTGAATCCAGGAGGCTGCTTCTTCAGGTGTAACTACCCGATCTTTTAGACGTTGATCTCTGATTCTATCTAAATTATTCTCCATATGTAATCCCTCTCTCATTGAATATTCATAATTATTTTACACATTAACACTATCAAAATAGGGATTTTAGTATACAATGCCGAAAATTCAGACAGAACAGCAAATCTAGGTTCTAAAGCAGAAAAATTTAGAATCCTAGAAGCTTACGGAAATAACTAGCGTATGATTGACTAACTGGTACTCTCTCACCATTATCCATCGAAAGTACAAAAGTAGAATGGGTATCAGGATAAATCGCTTTAATATGATTAACATTTACAATAAACGAACGGTGACATCTAATAAATGAATCTTTCGGAAGCAAGTATTCGAATTCTTGCAGAGAGTATTTATGTGTTCCTGATAACTCTTCTGAATTCACGTACGTCTTTTTATCTTTAGCCTCTAAATACATAACCTTTGAAAAAGGAACCGGAATCCAGCCGTCTGTTGTTTTTAAAGTAACGACTGACTTTCCATCCGTTAAAGCTGGATAAATTGCCGTTACGCACCCTTCAAGCTTTCCATTGTTTGAAAATGGTACAGCCATTCCATGATAAGGAATACCAAAAACATCCCGATTCATAAACTCAGATGTTTTTTGATTCATCACCATCGCTTTATGAGCAATCGTTCCTTCCTTTATAGGATCCCCGACACTAATCTTTAAATCAATTCGTTTACTTGGCCGATAGTAAATATATTCTTTCGTATTCGAAACAGCAATTGAAATTTCATCTGAAAATAATTCACCAACAACATCTAGTAATAAACCTAATGTTCTATCTTCCATTCTATTAACACCTCATTCACTATTATACTACTATTATGAACGAGCATCTGTTGCTTTATAAAAAGTTTGATTTTAGGTTACTTTTAAAATTAGTTTTATTCACTATTACTTCGTTACTACAAAAAACCTCACTTCAGAAAAGTGAGGTTTCCTCTCATACAATATTTCTTTATTTTTTGAACGACTATAGAATAAGATTTATTTTTTATTAAGTAAAGTGAATTTAAGAATTTATTGCCCCTATTTCTGTATAATAAATAATCCCAAATTACAAACAGTTTGGGATTATCTTTCTCATTTATTATGCGCATCTAACCACGAAATTAAATCTTTAAATACTTCATCCTTATTTACTTCATGAAACATTTCATGTCTACCATTTTCATATAAACGTAGTGTCACGTCTTTCACACCACATTTTTTATAGTTTTCATATACTTCTTTTACACCTTTCCCCATATCGCCAACAGGATCACGATCACCAGAGAATATATGTATTGGAAGATTCTTTGGCGTCTTCTTGTATTCTTCTAGTTTATTTACTTCTAATACTCCAGAAAATAATTCTCGGTAAAAACTCGTCGTACAAATGAAACCACATAACGGATCCGCAATATATTTATCAACTTGATTATTATCTGAAGATAACCAATCAAATTTTGTACGATTTGGCTTAAAGTTCGAATTGAAGTTTCCAAAAGATAAAAAGTTTAACATTGGACTTTTCGTTTTTGCCCCGCGCAATTTCATTTCGATTGTTGCTACTTTATGACCAATAGCTCCTAAAAGCCCTGGATTTCCACCTGTTCCTGAAATCAGAAATCCATCGTATAGTTCACCCCTAAGTTGTACAGCACGTCTTGATAAAAAAGAACCCATACTATGTCCAAGTAAAAACAAAGGACTTGACTGCTCTTCTTTTATCCTTTCTGAAACAAAGATAACATCCGATACAACTTGATTCCACCCTATATTTGGTTCAAAATGACCATAATCTTCTTCTTTTTTTACTGTTTTCCCATGTCCTTTATGATCATGCGCATAAACACCATACCCTGCTTCCAATAAAGCATCTACAAATTCTGTATACACCCCTGCATGCTCTGTCATGCCATGTGCAATTTGAATAATTCCTCTCGGATCTCCTTCTGGTAACCATTTACGCAAATAAATTTCCGATCCATCCAATGCCGTAACGAAACTTTCCTGTACATTCATTTCGTCAGCCCCCAACTCTATTATGTATAGCTTTAAGAAAATGAATATCCATTCACTTTTCTTATTTTATATTATATGTAATTGCTTTCATTATGACAAATGATGTATTTTTCAGACTTGCTTTTAAACTAATCTCTTGACGAATTCAAAATAAAATTATATAGTTACTTACATAAAGTAATTATATAATTTTTAGGAGGTTTCTACTATTATGATGCCATCATTATTTTTAGCACATGGTTCGCCTATGCTCGCTATTCAAGATACAGACTATACACGATTTTTAAAAATACTTGGAGAAACATATAAACCGAAAGCAATTGTTATTTTCACTGCTCACTGGGAAAGTGAAGTATTAACGATTTCCTCATCAGATAACGAGTATGAAACAATTTATGATTTTGGAGGTTTTCCCCCTGAGTTATACGAAATCAAATATCGTGCGAAAGGCTCTTCTCATATTGCATCTATTTTAGAAACAAAATTTAAGAACAAAGGTATTTCAGTCCATCATAATATGACGAGAGGTTTAGATCATGGTTCATGGACACTCCTGCACCGCATGTATCCAGAAGCAAATATTCCTGTCGTGCAAATATCAGTCAATCCATTCCTTTCTGCAAAAGAACAATTTGAAATTGGAGAAGCACTTAAAGGACTCGGACAAGAAGATATTTTAGTAATCGGGAGTGGCGTTACCGTTCATAATTTACGAGCACTGAAATGGAATCAAACTACACCTGAAAAATGGGCAATTGAATTTGATGATTGGATTATTAAACATATGCAGAATAACGATAAAGATGCATTGTTTAATTGGGAGAAAAATGCTCCTCATGCACAATTAGCAGTACCAAGAGCAGAACATTTTGTTCCTTTATTTATCGCTATGGGAAGTAGTGAAAATAGCGGTGAAGTCATTCACCGTAGTTACGAGCTTGGTACATTAAGTTATCTTTGTCTTCGATTTTAAAGAAAAGGATGAAGCACATGTTGCTTCATCCTTTTTCTTTTTCATTCACTTAGTTAACTAACTTCCAAACGTTGTTTCTCTGATACTTCTTCGTTCTTATTATGAAAATAAACCCAAATACACGCAATAAATAATAGTGATGATGTAGAGAGGAAAACATATTGGAAGCCTGCATGCGCTGCAATTTGTCCCCCGAGCACTGGCCCAATCATATTTCCTAAAAACTGAAACGACTGATTATATCCAAATATTCGTCCCGTAACATGGGTTGGTGTATGTTGTTTTAGTAGAGTTTGTACGGAAGGCAATAATCCTGCTTGTGCGATACCTAATAAAAATCGAAGAATTAATAGTTGCCAAGCTGAGGTTACAAATGCTTGCGGGATAAAAATAATTCCAGCTGCAAACAACGCTACAACTAACGTTTTTTGAGGACCGATATGATCTGATAATCTTCCTAGTCTTGGTGCTGCCAAAATAACTGCTAATCCTGTCGCTGACATAACTGCACCCGCAATTGTTTCAATATGTGCAGTATGAGGACCTACTAAATTTTTCACGTACAATGTAACAATTGGTTGAACTGACATATTAGCAAGTTGAATAATAAATGTTGTTACAAATAAACTAATAATTAAATGCTTCGCTGGGACCATCGTCCATACTTTTTTCGGCTGTGTTTTTTTTGCTTGAGCAGAGTGATTTTCTTCATGCAAGAAGAAAAAAACGATGAGAAAGGAAAGGAATAAAAAAGCTCCTGTAACAAGAAAGACATGACGCATTCCAATTAACTCAGACAAATAACCTCCAAGTAACGGGCCAAGTAACGAACCGCTCACACCACCAGTTGAAATTGTGGAAATCGCCCAACCTGAATGTTCTTTCGGAGTTTCTGCTGCAATAAATGTCATCGCTGTTGAAAGGAAACCAGATACTGCTCCCATTAAAAATCTTAGTGCGACTAGTTGATACACATCCGTTACAAACCCCATAAGCGTCATAATAATCGCCATACCGAGGCTAGCACGAATAAGCATCAATTTCCGTCCATGTATATCACCAAGCTTTCCCCATATTGGCGATACGATCGCACCCATTAAAAATGTTACACCAAATGCAAGTCCCGACCACTGTGCAATGCTTGAAGTGCCAGTTACTCCTAATTCCTCAATATAAAAAGATAAGAAAGGAATTACTAAACTCATACCGGCTGCAGTGGTAAAACAACCTAGCCAACAAATCATTAAATTCCGTTTCCAGCTGGCCATTTTCACACCTTCTTTCTTTAGATACCCATTCTACACCCTTTCTTGTAAAAAGTTTAGTAATTTGCTTTATATGCAAGATTTACTACAAAACCCGCTATTTTCTAGTAAAAACCACTACATCTCTACATCATTTTCATAATAAAACCAACTCCTCTATATGAAGTTGGTTACTTATTATCTATCGGTATTAAACGAGCATTACAATTTCTCTCGTAAAACTCAATGGGACCTGCTTGTCCAATAATCGCATATTCATATCCATCTTGCTTCATATTATATAAACAATGATGCAATAATTCTTTTCCTACACCTTTCACACGATTTTGTTTCGCTATGCCCATTGGACCAAACAAGCCTTTCTTTCCTCTCACTACATCGTAACAGGCGAAACCAACTATTACTTCCTCCTGCTGTGCAATATAGATAGGTAACTTTTCGTTATATGTCCGAAATCCATAATCAATCGACTGTAACCACCGTTCACCAAATTCATCCACTACAAATCGTGATAACTTATCAAAATCAGAAGGACTAACTCTTCTTACATGACAAAATAATGTATTATAAATAGCTTTAAAACGATTTAAATCAACCGCTAAGTCTCTCGGTGCAGCTGTAATACGTAATATATCTTTTTGCATTTGTGTATGTATAAATCCACCAATATTTGTATCTACACGAAATAATGCATACATAACATGTCCTTCATTTACTACTACTTGCTGAAAGCGTTCCATACGTTTCTTCGCTATTTGTAAAATTTCTATCGCCTTATAAGATAGTTTATATTGCCCTATTTTTTTATACTCTTGATTATGTAAATCGAATTGTTTTCGTAACGAAAGTTTTTCTAAAAAATCTGGACCGACTTTGTGAAACAAATACATAAATAACTCAGCGCAAACTCCTGTACCTTCTTTACACATACCTATAAACAGATGGACTGGGTGAATTATGTTATACTCACTCTCTTTTGCTGCAATCTCCAATATTTTATGCACACGTTTTGTAAATTGAAATTCCTCCATATGTGTTTCCATCCTCTACTAATTTACTAACAAACCGTAACCATAAATAATTGAAACAATTACACCCACTACCAATATACCTGGAAGTAAATTTGCCACCTTGATTTTAATAATACTAAGTAAGTTCAATCCAATAGCAGATATCATAATGCCGCCCGTAGCCGTCATCTCCACTATAAATTGGTTCATTAATTCTTTCGAGACAAAACTATTAATTTGTGTTGCAAAAACTGCAATACCACCTTCATATAAAACAACTGGAATCGCCGAAAATACTACGCCAATTCCTAGAGTTGTCGTTAATATAATAGAAATAAATCCATCGATAATCGCCTTTGTAAATAAAATATCATGATTTCCGCGAATCCCACTGTCAAGTGCACCAAGTATCCCCATCGCGCCAATTGCAAAAATTAAAGTAGCTGTTACAAAACCTTCTGATATGCTACCTTTCCCTTTCGATCCAACTTTATTTTCTAGCCAATCCCCTAAATGTTTTAACTTTTCTTCTAATTGTAACCATTCTCCAATTACCGTACCAATCACTAAACTCAGTATGACAACAAGAAAGTTTTCACTTTTTAATGCCATTTGAAGCCCAAGCACAGTAACCGCTAAACCGATTGCGTGCATTATCGTCCCTTTCATACTTTCTGGAATCCTACTAAATAATTTACCAAGTAAAGTACCAAATATAATACAAATCCCATTTACAACTGCTCCTAATATAACCATTTCTCATTCTTCACCCTTCGAATTCTTTATTTCTATATTTTGGTTTACACATTGATTTACAGGTTATCTATATGTTAACTTAATATTGAGAATATTAACAAATGTTTTCCACTACATAACCCGCTATTTTTTGTAACTTTAATTACCTTTAATAGATTCAGTGTTAATTTAATTGCGGGATAATATTAAAAGGGAAGGTATATATGAAAACTTTACTAAAACGATTTTTGTTAATAGCCTTTTTCATTACACCGATTGTTTTATTAATCAATTACTCTTTTATTTCAAAAGCAAAAGACAAACCCGATTTGCAAAACAAATCTAGTAAAACCGCTTCAAAAAGCGAAAAGAAAATAGAAGACCAAGAAATCACACTCACCTTCTCTGGTGATACAATGTTTGATTGGCAATTACGTCCTATAATCGAAAAGAATGGGGCTGATTACCCATTCCAACATGTAAAAGAAGAAATAAAAAAAGCTGATATTTCTTTTGTGAATTTAGAGTCGGCATTTACAACGAAAGAAAAGAAAGCACCTGGGCAACTGTTTTGGATTAAAAGTGATCCATCTACACTACAAGCTATTAAAAACACTGGATATGACATCGTAAATATTGGGAATAACCACACACTTGATTATGGGCAAGATGGATTATTAGATACGATTTCTCACGTAGAAAAATTAAAGTTCCCTTACACTGGAGCCGGAAAAAATGCGAAAGATGCATATACAGCACGAGAAATGACCGTAAAAGGGAAAAAATTTAAATTTCTTTCCTTCGTTCGATTTATGCCTGATTCTAATTGGGTAGCTGGTGAGAATAAACCTGGCGTTGCGAATGGCTATGATTTAAATCTTGTAACAAAAACAATTAAAGAACAAAAACAAGATGCAGACTATTTAATCGTCTATATGCATTGGGGCGTTGAAAAATCAAATCGTCCGGTAGAATACCAAAAGCAATATGTACCTAAAATGGTTGAAGCAGGAGCTAACGCAATTGTCGGAAGCCATCCACATTGGTTACAAGGGTTTGAGTATTATAATAAAGTTCCTATCGCTTACTCATTAGGTAACTTTTTATTCCCGAGTTATGTGAATGGGAAAAGCGCTGAAACTGGCGTATTAACTTTAACTTTTAAAGGAAAGGATGTCCAAATGTCATTCAATCCTTATATCATTCGCAACAACCAAGTTTCCCCTGTAAATGAGGAAGAAAAGAAAAAAGCTCTTCAATATTTACAAACAATTTCAACTGATGTAGAAATTGATGATACAGGGAAAATAAAAAACAAACGAAACTAGACAGTTCAAGATCTATTTCTCTGTAATATACTTTACAGAATAGGTGATAAACATGCTGAAAGACTTATTAGAAAATGTAAGTTTGTTAGAGAATATTTATAAAATGTCTATAGCAGTTCTACTTTTATGTTCTAGTTTAACTATAAAAAAGATAGAACAAGCACTATATTTCCTCGCTTGTATCTATCTTTTTTATTTAGATGCTAACTCTTCCCTTCTATTAAATAAGCAAATCAAACAAAACAGGGTTTTTATTAAGCTCCATAAATTGAATATTATTTTCTTTAAAGCGAGTAATTAATTGCTCATAATCTCCTTTATGTTTTAATTCTACTCCGACTAATGCTGGACCATTTTCTTTATTATGTTTCTTAATATACTCAAAGCGCGTAATGTCATCTTCTGGTCCTAATCCTTTATCAAGAAATTCTCTTAGCGCACCTGAACGTTGCGGAAATTCAATGATAAAGTAATGTTTCAGTCCTTCATAAATGAGCGAACGCTCTTTCATTTCTTGCATTCTATCAATATCATTATTTCCACCACTTAGCGTACATACAACTGTTTTACCTTTTATTTCATCCCTGTATAAATCAAGTGCTGCAATAGAGAGTGCACCAGCCGGTTCAGCTACAATCGCATTTTTCTTATACAGTTCTAAAATCGTCGTACAAACTTTTCCCTCTGGTACTAAAACAATGTCATCAATTACATCTTTACAAGTTTCAAAAGTTAACTTTCCTACCTTTTTAACCGCTGCCCCATCAACAAAACTATCTATTTTCTCTAATGCGACATTATCATTTTGAAGAAAAGCCTCTTTCATAGATGCAGCTCCCATCGGTTCTACACCAATAACCTTTGTAGTAGGACTAACACCTTTTACATATGTACCAACACCTGATGCTAATCCACCACCACCGATTGCTGTAAAGATATAATCAACCGGTTTCTCCATATCATGCATAATTTCAACTGCCACTGTCCCTTGACCAGCAACGACATACGGATCATCAAACGGATGAACAAATGTCATTCTATTTTCTTCACAATAACACTGTGCTTCTTGGAAAGAGCTATCGAATGTATCACCAACTAATACAATCTCTGCGAAATCACCACCGAAAAATTGTACTTGTGATACTTTTTGTTTCGGTGTTGTTGTGGGCATAAATATTTTCGACGGAATCTTCAATAAATTACATGTATAAGCAACTCCTTGCGCATGATTACCAGCACTTGCACAAACAACACCGTTTTGTAACTTTTCTTTCGGTAAACTTTGAATCAAATTGTATGCACCACGAATTTTGAAAGAGCGAATTAATTGTAAGTCTTCTCGTTTTACATAAACGTCACAATCATATTTCTCAGATAAAACTGTATCACGTTGTAACGGTGTTTTAATAACGATATCTTTCATGCAATTATGAGCCATTAAGATATCTTCAATTTTCACTCTCTCCTTTACCTTTTGCACCATTATATATCATCCTTATCTCTTTTAAATTGGCTCAATCAAAATTTGGGATTTTCAGAACAGCCCCTGTATTCGCCGATGTTACCATTTGTGCATAACGTCCAAGCCAGCCAGTTTTCACTTTCGGTTCTGGTCGTTTCCATTCTTTTTTACGCTTTTCTAATTCCTCATCACTCACTCTTACTTCTAACAAACGTTCTTCAACATCAATACATACAATATCCCCTTGTTCAAGAAGTGCAATCATCCCGCCCGCTGCTGCTTCTGGTGAAATATGTCCTACTGAAATTCCACGTGAAGCTCCAGAGAAACGTCCATCCGTTAATAATGCAACCTCAGCACCTAATCCCATTCCAGCAATTGCTGATGTTGGTGCTAACATTTCTGGCATACCAGGGCCACCTCTTGGTCCTTCATAACGAATGACAACTACATCTCCTTTTTTCACTTTCCCAAGCATAATGCCAGCAAGTGCCTCATCTTGTGAATTAAAAATAACGCAAGGTCCTTCAAAACGCTTTACTTCTGTTGCACCGCTTTTAATAACCGCTCCATCTTTCGCAAGGTTGCCTTTTAATATACGCAATCCTCCTTCCTCACTATGAGGGTTTTCAAGAGAGTGAATAACTTCCTTATCTTTAATCTCTGCCTCAGCAATATTTTCTCTTAATGTTTGCCCCGTAGCAGTTATTCGATCAAGATGAAGTACTCCTTCTTTCCGGCTCATCTCTTTCAAAATTGCACTAATCCCGCCCGCACGATCAATATCTTCCATATGCCAATTGGAAGCAGGGCTTACTTTACATAAATGTGGTACACGTCTTGAAACGGCATCAATACGGTTCATATCGTAATCTAATCCAGCCTCTTGCGCGAGCGCCAATGTATGCAACACTGTATTTGTTGAACCGCCCATCGCCATATCAAGCGCAAACGCATCATCAATTGCTTCTTCCGTTACAATGTCTCTTGGTTTAATATCTCTTTCAATTAAAATTTTCAATTTCTCTGCTGCTTGTTTAATTAACTCTTCACGTCTTGGATCAATTGCTAAAATACTCCCGTTACCAGGAAGAGCTAAACCTAACACTTCACATAAACAATTCATAGAGTTCGCGGTAAACATACCCGAACAAGATCCACAAGATGGACAGCCATGATCTTCAATATCTTTTAATTCTTCTTCTGAAATTTTCCCAGATTGATAAGCTCCTACTCCTTCAAAAACGGAACTCAGATCAACAACTTCTCCTTTAGATGTTTTTCCTGCTGCCATCGGGCCGCCTGAAACAAACACAGTCGGAATATTAATACGTAGTGCAGCCATCATCATACCTGGTGTAATTTTGTCACAGTTTGGGATACAAATCATGCCGTCAAACCAGTGTGCATTTACAACCGTTTCTACTGAATCTGCAATTATTTCACGACTCGGAAGAGAATAACGCATACCAATATGCCCCATCGCAATACCATCGTCAACTCCAATTGTATTGAATTCGAATGGTACCATACCTGCCGCACGAACTGCCTCTTTTACAAGTTTCCCAAACTCGTTCAAGTGTTTATGCCCTGGAATAATTTCAATAAAAGAATTACAAATCGCTATAAAAGGTTTATCAAAATCTTCATCTTTCAAACCAGTTGCTTTTAATAAACTACGGTGCGGCGCTTTATCAAAACCTTTTTTAATCATGTCACTTCTCATCTTGTCAAATCCCCTCTTACATATTTTTCATTTATACTCTCTTACTCTATTTCTTTACTAATTCTTTCGGTGCATGAATCCAACTCATCATTTCACGAAGCTCTGCTCCCACTTTTTCTAATTGATGATTTTGCTCTGCTTTTTTCATTGCGTTATACGTCGGACGCCCTGCTTGATTTTCTAAAATCCATTTCTTCGCAAATTCACCTTGCTGAATTTCTGTCAAAACACGCTTCATTTCCTTCTTCGTTTCATCTGTAACAATTCTCGATCCTGTTACATAATCTCCAAACTCTGCCGTATCTGAAATAGAATGGCGCATAGTCGTTAATCCACCTTCGTACATTAAGTCAACAATTAGCTTTAATTCATGCAAACATTCAAAGTATGCAATTTCAGGGCGATATCCACCTTCCGTTAACGTTTCGAACCCGGCCTTCACAAGTGCAGTTACCCCGCCGCAAAGTACAGCTTGCTCACCGAATAAATCCGTTTCGGTTTCTTCTTGGAATGTCGTTTCAATTACACCCGCCCGTGTACAACCTACACCTTTTGCATACGCTAATGCTACATGTAGCGCTGTTCCCGTCGCATCTTGATGCACTGCGACTAATGCCGGAACACCATTTCCTTCTTGATATACACGGCGAACGAGATGACCTGGACTTTTTGGCGCAACCATTGCTACATCTACGTAACTTGGCGGATTAATTTGGCCGAAGTGAATGTTAAATCCATGTGAGAAAAGTAACATTTGTCCTTCACGGAGATTCTCTTCTACTTCTGATTTATATACATGTGCTTGCTGTTCATCTGGCAATAACATTTGTACAACTTGTGCGGTTCGAACCGCTTCTGAAACAGACATTACTTCAAACCCATCCGCTTTCGCTACTTCATACGACTTACCAGGACGAACACCAACTACTACTTCTACACCAGAATCACGTAAATTTTGTGCTTGCGCATGCCCTTGTGATCCATAACCAATTACTGCAACAGTTTTCCCTTGTAATAACTCTACATTTGCATCTTTTTCATAATATGTTTTCATATTCCATACACTCCTTATAATTTATTTACTTGCAGAACATCAATTAATTTTTTCAACTGACTAACAAGTAATGTCGCTTCATTTTCAGTACAAACTGCTGTGAGTTTCATTTCAGAAACACCACTAGTATCTCTTTCGTTTAAATGTAAAGAAGAAATATAATAACCACGCCGAGCAAAAATCCCACTTATACGTAATAAGACACTTGGCTCGTTATGAATAACGAGTGAAAAAGTATGACTCATTCTTCCCACCTCTTCATAATCATTTCGTTATTTCCTTTGTTTGGCGGAACCATCGGAAATACGTTTTCACCTTCTTCTACACAAAAATCAACTACGACAGGACCTTCGTGAGCAAATGCTTCTAACATCACTTGTTTCGCCTCGGTTGAATTTGTTGCTCTTAATCCCTTTACTCCATAAGCTTCTGCTACTTTCACAAAATCTGGTGATCCAATTTTTGACTCTGATAAACGATTTTCATAAAACATTTCTTGCCATTGCCTTACCATCCCTAAAAATTTGTTATTTATGATAAATACTTTTACAGGGATATTATTTTCAGCAATTGTTTGTAGTTCTTGAATGTTCATTTGAAAAGAAGCGTCACCTGCAATACAAATGACAAGTTCTTCTTTTTTAGCTAGCTGAGCACCAATTGCTGCTGGAAAACCAAACCCCATCGTTCCTAATCCTCCAGAGGTAAGGAACGTCCGAGGTTTTCTTGCTTTATAGAAGTGAGCAGCCCACATTTGATGCTGACCTACTTCTGTTGTGACAATCGCTTCACCATTCGTTAATTCACTTACTAAGTTGATCACGTGCTGTGGTTTTAACTCAGATTCTTTTTGCTTATAAGAAAGTGGATATTCTTCTTTCCATGTCTTTACTTTCTGAAGCCATTCGTCTGTTTGTGTATAAATAGACATATGTAACAGCATGTGTAACGCTTTTTTTACATCACCAACAATCGGATGTTCTACAGTTACATTTTTATGAAACTCAGAAGAATCAATATCAATATGTACTTTTTTCGAGTTTGGAGAAAAAAGTTCTAATTTTCCTGTTACACGATCATCGAAGCGAACACCTAATGCAAGTAGTAAATCACATTCTGTTACCGCCATATTAGCAGCGTATGTCCCATGCATACCAAGCATCCCTAGAAACAATGGATCATCCGGTGGATATGCACCAAGTCCCATTAAAGTTGAAACGACTGGAATACGGTTCTCCCTTGCGAATTCGAAGAGTTCATCGGATCCACCTGAATGAATGACACCTCCTCCAATATAAAGAAGTGGACGCTTAGATTTTGAAATTGCTTTAGCCACCTCTCTAAGTTTCATGCTGTCTGGTACAAGTTCTGGTTTGTACCCCGGAATATCAACTTCTTCATTAAAGAAACTGGTGACTTTTGCATTTTGAACATCTTTTGGAATATCAATTAATACTGGTCCCGGGCGCCCGCTTTTGGCGATGTAAAAAGCTTCTTGCACAATTCGTGATACATGATTCACATCACGAACCTGGTAATTATGCTTCGTAACAGGTACTGTAATTCCGACAACATCCGCTTCTTGAAATCCATCTTTACCAATTAAAGGCGTTGCAACTTGCCCGGTAATGACAACTAAAGGAATCGAATCCATATAAGCGTCTGCTAAACCCGTAACTAAATTTGTCGCCCCTGGGCCAGAGGTAGCAAAGACTACCCCGACCTTTCCAGAAGCTCTCGCATATCCTTCAGCCGCATGAATGGCAGCTTGCTCATGACGAGTTAAAACATGTTTCAAACCACTTTCGTATAACGCATCGTATACTGGTAAAATCGCTCCGCCTGGATAGCCGAAAACGGTCGTTACACCCAATTTCTTCAAACATTGAATCACGTGCCCAGCGCCTGTCATTTCTTCATACTGTAACTTCTCATACGCTGTATACTGCTGCTTCATTTCCATTAACTCCTCTCCTTATTTATGCTAAGCTTTCCGTCAGCCCAGGAACACGTACTCCTCTTTCTCTCGTTAATTTTTTAAATTCTTCGGTCAATTGTTTCGTTACACTTCCTGGTTTCCCATCTCCAATTTCTCTCGAATCAACTTTTACAACTGGAATTAACTCCGCTGCTGTTCCTGTTAAAAATACTTCATCCGCTACATATACATCATGGCGAGTGAATGGTCTTTCCTCACACGGAATATTCAGTCGTTCACATAGCTCGATAACACTATTTCTCGTAATACCTTCTAATGCTCCTAAATAGGATGGCGGGGTTAGCACTTTTCCATCTTTCACAACGAAAACATTATCGCCAGAACCTTCACAAACATATCCTTGTTGATTTAACATAAGAGCCTCTAACACTCCTGCTTGTGCTGCTTCAATTTTTACAAGTACGTTATTTAAATAATTCATTGACTTAATACGTGGATCTAACGCATCTGGCGTATTACGTCTTGATGCAACAGATACAACGCTTAGCCCATTATCATAAAATTCTTGTGGGAATAACTTTAATTGTTCTGCAATGATAATTACGCTCGGCTTCACACAACTTCTCGGATCGAGCCCTAAGTCACCTTTTCCTCTTGAGACAATTAAGCGAATGTAAGCATCAGTATATTCGTTTTTTTGGAGTGTATGTAAAACTGCTTCTTCCATTTCTTCTACCGTCATTGGAATTGTTAGTAAAATAGATTTCGCTGATTCATACAATCGTTTCACATGTTCTTTTAAACAAAATACATTTCCTCCGTAACTACGAATCCCTTCAAATACACCGTCTCCGTATAAAAAACCGTGATCATATACTGAAACAACTGCCTTTTCTTTTTCTACAAATTCCCCATTCATGTAAATGTACTGGTTTCCCATCTCACATCGCTCCTCTTTTTTTCTCTATTTTTTGCAATCTATTTCTACATCGATTGCTGAGATGAGTATTTTTAACAGAATATTCAGTATATAAACCTTAAAAATATACTCGTCTCAACAATCGATTATTTACATACTTGTAGCAATCCATTGCTGAGACGAGGGAATCGTGGTACCACTCAGCTTCCTTATACTTCTCACGAAATATAAGCTCTGCAAGTCCAATTAGACTTTTGTTTTTCTATCGGGAACAACCCCGCTACTTTTTACTAGTTTTCAAAAGTAGTGCTCCAAGGTGATTTTCAATGAGTGAATTGTTACCACCCTCACAGCCTCGAGGCAGCTCTCTGAAACAATCTTTATCATTTACTCTCCTCTTCTACGCATTCTCTTCTTCTATTTTTAAAAATAAAAACTCTCGCCTCAGCAATCAACTACTACAATTTAGTAGCTTTGATTGCTGAGGCGAGAGTTTCGCGTTACCACTCAGCTTCCTTATACTTCTCACGAAATATAAGCTTTGTAGGTCCAATCAGACCTCCGTCCTTTTACCGGAGACGATGCCGCCGCCCTCTACTCAGTTTCCCTTTCGCAAGCGATGCTCCGAGGTGATCTTCAATGATTCGATTGTTACTACCCTCACAGCCTTGGAGTAGCTCTCTGAAACGATCATAATCATCTACTTTCCTCTTCTTTGCATATACAACATATAAAGTTAGAAAATTCTTAATTAACTTTTATTTGTTACACGTATTATAGGACGTTGTTCTTTTCATTGTCAATATGTTTTTTCAAAAAAATCAAAATTCATTCTATTTATTTTTTCTCAAATCAAAATTGGAATGCATTACTTACATACACTCATATATTACTTAAGTATGTTTGCATTACTACATAAAGAAAAGCTTATAAAGTTTATGAGGAGATGAGGAAACTATGTTAAAAGGGAAAGTAGCGTTAGTTACAGGAGCAAGCCGAGGAATTGGACGAGCGATCGCTAAACGTTTAGCAAATGACGGTGCATTGGTTGCTGTTCATTACGGTAGTCGAAAAGATGACGCTGAAGAAACTGTTCATGAAATTCGATCAGATGGTGGCCAAGCTTTTTCTATCGGCGCAAATCTAGAATCCTTACACGGTGTAGAAAACCTTTATAACGCTTTAGATACTGAATTACAAAAGCGCACTGGTGAAACACAATTTGATATTTTAATAAACAATGCTGGCATTGGTCCTGGTGCTTTTATTGAAGAAACGACTGAACAGTTTTTTGATAGAATGGTTTCAGTAAATGCAAAAGCTCCATTCTTTATCATTCAACTAGCACTACCACGTTTACGTGACAATAGCCGAATTATTAATATTTCATCCGCTGCCACCCGCATTTCTTTACCTGATTTTGTTGCATATAGTATGACGAAAGGCGCTATTAATACAATGACTTTTACGCTAGGAAAACAGCTTGGAGCACGAGGAATAACGGTGAATGCAATACTTCCAGGATTTATTAAAACAGATATGAATGCAGAACTCTTGAGCGACCCAATGATGAAGCAGTACGCTACTACTATTTCCGCTTTCAATCGCTTAGGTGAAGTAGAGGACATTGCCGATACTGCTGCATTTCTTGCTTCTCCAGACAGCCGCTGGGTTACTGGACAATTAATTGATGTGAGCGGAGGATCTTGTTTATAAAAAACATATATTTTCAAATCTTTTTTATTGCGCAATAAAACAATTTATATAATACTATATAAAACATATACATTTAGGAGGATTACAGCAATGTCCGAAAAAACATACGAACTCGCAACCTTCGCAGGCGGTTGCTTTTGGTGCATGGTAAAACCATTTGATGAACTTCCTGGTATTCATAAAGTACTTTCTGGCTATGCAGGAGGTCATGTAGAAAATCCAACATATGAACAAGTAAAAGCTGGAACATCTGGACATTTAGAAGTTGTTCAAATTACATTCGATCCTTCTATTTTTCCTTATCAGAAATTACTAGACTTATATTGGCCACAAATCGATCCAACTGACGATGGCGGACAATTTTTTGACCGTGGTCCATCTTATCGTACCGCTATTTTTTACCATAACGAAACACAAAAAGGGCTTGCTGAAAAATCAAAACAAGCTCTTGCAGAAAGCGGTATGTTTAAAGATCCAATCGTGACTGAAATTCGTCCTGCTGCACCTTTTTACGAAGCAGAGGAATACCACCAACATTTCTATAAAAAGAATCCAGAGAAATATGCTACTGAGCAAAAAGAATCTGGGCGTGAAGACTTTATAAAAGAAAATTGGCAAAAAAAATAATAAAAACGCATCGTGCTTTTTTAGTACGTTGCGTTTTTATTTTTGATAAAAGTACCATACAATTAACAGAACAATTGCTGTTAGTGACCAAAGTATTATCTCGTTTTTCACTCTATTCTTTTTCTTAGTCATTTCATTCCCTCCTAATAACTATTAAACATATTCAATTTTTTCTTTGTTTAATTGTCCATCTTATATACGTGAATACATCCTTACAAATTCTAATAGCAAGACCACCAATAATTCCGATTGCAATGGAAATTACTAGCATCTGTCCAAAACTAAAAGAATTTGTGTACATTATGTAGAGAACGATACATATAAGTAAAACATCCGGTAAAGAAAGTAAAAACCTTTTAAGCATTCCTTTATCTCCTCTATACTTTTTAATTTATATCTTCTACTGTAATTTTGAAATAAAATTTGTTCAAAAATTCCATTTACACCCTCATTTTATGAAAAATAATAAGAATCCCTTTTCAAAAGAGATTCTTATTCAGCAGATTTAAGTTTAATTATTTTCTACATATCCTATTCCATAATTACTCCTAAAATAGAATAATATTACTAATGATTTATTGTAAATTGACTATTTGCCAGGTAACCGAATGTCGCGCCAGCTAACTACATCGCATTGGCCAAATTCATTATTACCTACCGCGATCACCGTGCCGTCTGATTTTAGTCCGACTGTATGTGCACAACCAGCCGCTATCGCTACAATATCTCTCCAATCACTTACGTTACATTGACCATACTCATTCCAACCCACTGCCACCACGGTACCGTTTGATTTAAGTCCGATTGTATGATTCGTACCAGCCGCTATTGCTACAATATCTCGCCAGCCACTTACATCACACTGGTTATGTTTATCATTCCCCACTGCTGTCACCGTACCGTCTCGTTTAAGACCAACAGTATGAAGATACCCAGCCTTGACCGCTACAATACCTCGCCAGCTACTTACATTGCATTGACCATATCGATTATTCCCCACAGTCGTCAATGTGCCGTCCAATTTAAGACCGACTGTATGCCAGTCACCCGCTGTGACTGCCACAATACCTTGCCAACTGCTTACATTGCATTCTCCTTCTTTATTTCGGCCCACCGCTACTACCGTGCCATCCGATTTCAGGCCAATAGTACGACGCCACCCTGCCGCAACCGCTACAATATTATGCCAATCGTTTACATCACATTGTTCATGCTTATTCCAACCCACTGCTACCGCAGTACTGTCACATGTAAGACCGATTGTATGAGCATTACCCGTGTTCGTTGCCATATGAACATTGCCCACTGCGACTGCTTCAATATCTCGCCAGCCACTTACATTACATTCCCCTTCTTTATTCCGGCCCACCGCTACTACCGTGCCATCCGATTTCAGGCCAACTGTATGACAACGCCCCGCCGCTATCATATCTTTGGGCCATCGCTTCACTTTTTCTTTCGATAAAAGGTAATCCATGTTTTACCTCCTTGCATATAAGCAACTGTATCATAATAGATATTTTTATCAAATTTCATTATAAATCTACATTTACAAAGAAAGCTTATTGTACTTCTTCAAAAAATAAAAACCTCCAGTTTAAATACTAGAGGTTTTCTCGTTATTTCTTCAAGCGTTCAATAAAATCGTTCAATTTATCTAGCGATTTCATATTCTGATTGCAAGCTACACCATCTTTGCAAATGTAGTTTCCCTTTTTAACGAAAGTTCCTGGTACATCGCCTTTAATTTCAACTAAAAACATTCCTACTTCTTCATGTCCATGACATAACGAACAAATGCTTTTTTTATTTAAACTTTGGAACGTTCCTTGCAGACCAACAAATTTATTTTTATCATTTTTCGCTATAATAAATTTCCTGCTTGACCCCTTATCAATCCAGCTTAAATAAGATATTTCTTTCATATCCATTTCTTCCATATCAGGAAGTTTTAACTTTTTCGCTTTAGGAAATAATTTTTTTAATGTTTGTGCTGTAACTTCTTGAAACGGAATTACATACGGATTTATTTTCATTAAAAATGATTCTGCATCTTCTCTATTTTGAACTGTTAATACCGTATCAATTAACTCTTTCTGTTCATCCGTTAAATTCTCAAATACATGTATTATCTTTTCAATCGCAAGCGATTTTAACGCTTGAATTACACCTCTATCATTTGCCGTTGCATGCCCGTTTGCTAAAATATAAGCTTGTGATTTTATAAAATTATATTGATCACTTCTAATAAACGCTTCCATCTTTATCACTCCATACAAATTGTTGATCTAGTTTTATTGTATACAATGATTACGTTTTTTGATATGTAAAAGATAACTTAGAAACAAACATTACATATATCACTTATTCTCTACCGCTGCATTTCCTGACAAAAGAAGCCATCATCTGTTTTCCATTCCGCATATAATACGTCTTCAAATTTAGTAATTCCTTTTTGCTTTATTTGTTTATAAAGCCATCCTTCATCAAATCCCGCTTCCCTCAAATTATCCTTAACTACTTTTCCATCACTAATTAATGAAATTGGTAAGTATACAGGCTTATGTTTTAAACTTAAATCATTTATAGTAGGAGATTCGTATTTACTTTTTTTCAGAACGCTTATGTTTCCGTTCGGTTCCAATATCATATATTCAACTTCTCGGATTGAAAATATATCTTTTTGTTGCCTAAGCATTTGTTGTAATTGGTTTATATCCAAATGATTTACGCTTAATTGTTCACGATCAATCTTTCCATTACGAATAATAATTGAAGGATATCCTTCAAAAAACCTTCTTGTTCCTCTTACTTTTTGTGTTATCACTTCTATAGTATAAATTAAAATTACCCAAACAAATACTGAATATAAAATAGACCATACTTTAATTTTAGGATCATATATTGAATTTCCAACGAGCTCACCTAGGACGATTGCAGAAATAAAATCAAATGGCGTTAGCTGAGATATTTGTGTTTTCCCTAATATTTTTGTAGCAATTAATAGAACAAAAAAACCAACTAAAAGCTCTATCGTTATTTGTCCAATATGATTCATATATGTTCACCTTTCTACTTTTCAAATGCTCTGTATACCATTTAATAAAAAAACGGCACATTTTTTCTATTATCATGCCCATTCACACCTCATATATCCAATACATATAAAACAAAAAGAGTCTGATTCAAAGTAATATATGAATCAGACTCTTTTCCTCTTATTTAGAATACACAATCTTTTTAATCGTTTCCCCAGAAAGAAAATATTCTTCTGCAAGTTGATGAATAGCAATCCCACTTTTAAAAGCTTCTTTAATTGCTTTATTTCTTTCATCTAGTTGTTTTCTTCCGCCAGATCGTGTACCCCATTTATAATGTTTCGTTTCTTGTTTCGGAATGTAAATTGTTTCACCTTGTATATACTTTTGAATTTCAGTAATTAAACTCTCCGGTAAAACAGCATTAGCTTTTACGTATTTCATTTCTGCTCGCCCCTTATTTTTTATGGTTCATTTCAATAAGGTGCAAAGCCAAATATAAAAAATGATACGAGCTCATATAGGCGATTGTATATTACTTGTCTACCTCACGCAAAGTATCGCCATTTCCATACTTGGCTTTGCATGAGACGTTGCAGTGTCTGGCAATTGAATTATAATCGCCATATAAACACCTCCTAATATACCTTTTGTATTTTATTATATGATAAATTCCTTCTCCTTGCATCCACACCCTTCTTAAAGCACGAAATTACTTAGTTTGATATAATACTTTTTAATTGAATCAAAAATCATTGTGAGGTTACATTATGAAGAAAAAAATTATCATTACAATCGTTACACTATTCTTTATTATCACGGCATTATTCGGAACATACAAATTGATGAACGCAAGAAGCTTTCAATTATTTGGATATTTAACACAACGTGTAGAAACAAATGAAAAAGTGATCGCTTTAACTTTTGATGATGGCCCTACTAACAATGTAAAACAAATATTACCGCTACTAGATAAATACAACGCTAAAGCTACTTTCTTTTTAATTGGAAATGAATTAGAGAAAAATCTATCGTTAGGTGAAGCTATCGCGCAATCTGGGCACCAACTTGGAAACCATACATATTCTCATAATAGAATGGTTTTCAAAACACCTTCTTTTATTAAAGGTGAAATAGAAAAAACGAATTCATTAATCCGCCAAACAGGATTTACAGGCGAAATTGATTTTAGGCCCCCTAACGGTAAGAAGTTAATAGGGCTGCCATATTATTTAAATAAAAACAATATCGAAACAATCACATGGGATCTTGAGCCCGATACTTTTTATAAATCTGCGGCTGATAAAATTAAATACGTTAATAAAAATGTAAAACCAGGTTCTATCATTTTACTGCACTCTATGTATGATGAGTCTAATGAAAATTTACAAACGATTGAAGGTATTTTAGATTCTTTATCTAAGAAGGGCTATCAGTTCGTAACAGTAAATGAATTGCAAAAAAGAGCAAAATAAAAAGGTAGCGTATCTTTGTATGATACGCTACCTTTCTTTTTATATAATGCCAAGTACATTTAAGAATACGATAATAATCGCAATTGGTGCGATATAACGAAGTAAGAATAACCATAATACGAATAGTTTATAACCTTTATTTTTACTTACACCTAGCTCTTTCATTAATACATCTTTCTTCATTTTTAAAGGAACAAAGATAGAAACTAATAATACACCAAGTGGCATTAATACGTTACTTACTGCATAGTCCGCTAAATCAAAGACTGTCTTCCCGAAAATCTTCAGATCACTTAATATACCGAATGATAATGCTGATGGTACCCCAACAACGAAGATTAATAACCCTACGATTAAGGCCATTTTTTCACGTTTCCCTTTACCTTTTGATGTTAACGATGCAACACTAATTTCTAACATCGAAATTGCTGATGTAATCGTAGCGAAGAAGAATAGTAATAAGAAAACAATGAAGAATAATTTTCCGAACGCCATTTTACTGAAAATAGCTGGCAACACGATAAATAATAGTCCCGGCCCTTGAGATGGTTCCATTCCAAATGCGAACACAACTGGGAAAATTGCAAGTCCTGCAAGTAATGTAATAACAAGAGTTAAGGCTACGATAGAAAATGCTGAACGTGGTAAGCTTTCTTCTTTCGGTAAGTATGAGCTATACGTTACCATAACGGCTACCCCGACAGATAATGAGAAGAACGATTGCCCCATTGCGTATAATATAACTTCTGATGTTACATGTGAGAAATCAGGTTGTAAGAAGAAACGAACGCCTTCTCCAGCACCATCTAATGTAAGTGCACGAACGATTAATACAAAGAATAAAACGAATAATGCTGGCATGAAATATTTATTTACTTTTTCAACACCATTTTGTACACCTTTACTTACGATGAAAATAGTAATAAGGATGAATAATAGCTGTGATCCAACTGCTAAATATGGATTGGAAATGATTTCACCAAACGTAGCTTCGTATGCTCCATTTCCTTCCCATAGTCTACCTGTAATTGCATTCCATAAATATAATAAAATCCAGCCTCCTACAACACTGTAGAAAGAAAGTAATATGAAACATGTTACAATTCCTAATTTACCTAACCAAGGCCATAACGTTTTAGGAGCAATCTCTCTATATGCATCGACAGCCTCTTTTTGTGTACTTCTTCCAATAACAAATTCAGCTAATAATAGCGGTAAACCAATTAATAATGTGAAACCGATGAAAATTAGGAAGAACGCTCCGCCTCCTCCAATGCCGGCCATATATGGGAATTTCCAAATCGCCCCAAGACCAATTGCCGAACCTGCTGCAGCTAATACGAAACCTAATTTCGATGTCCATTGCTGTGAATTCATTTGTTAATCTCCTCTCTATCTCTTTTTCTTTATTACAATTCGGTATTTATATTGTTCTATCAATACTCTTTTCTAATACATTCACTTCCTCCCTAATAATAAAAAAACGCCCCTACGTAAATACGTAGGGACGACAAAATTATCGCGGTACCACCCTAGTTGTGAAGAACACTAAGAAACCACCTAAATAAAAACGCCCCTACGCAAAAACGTAGGGACGATAAAATATCGCGGTACCACCCTAGTTATGAAGCCACACCAAAGTTAGAACCTAAATAAAAAACGTCCCTACGTAAATACGTAGGGACGATAAATATCGCGGTACCACCCTAGTTGTGAAAAAATCTTCACCACTTTATTTGATAACGGTATAAACTACCGTCTTTCATTTCCTCAAAATATGAGATTTATGAAAGATGCTCCAGGACGAACTTCATGAATAATCTATATACTGATTCACACCAACCATCAGCTCTCTGAAATAGGGAGATATTCACTACTATACCCTTTCATTGCCCAAATATTATTTTCCGAATTGATTACTATCATTTTTATCACACATTAAAAATAGTGTCAACTTATATTTCGAATTTTTATGTATTACAATCTATTTGAAAATTCGAAATATAAGTTTTAGTTTAGAAAACAAGTAGCTTAGTACATAACGAATTCTAACAGGCAATAGAAAAAGAATTACGTATTATTGATACTTATTCAATAATACAAATCATCTAGAAACATAACCTGTCTCTCTGTATTCATTTTTTAAGAGTTTGATGGATACCAAGAAAATTTCGCATCACTATCCAGTGGTCTATTTTTCGTTTCTTCTTTAATTACACGAAACCATTCATTTAGAATTTGAGTTTTGGGCAATTGAGCAGCAAGGCTATCTTCCCAAATTATATGTGAGAACCAGGCTTTCGTTTCCCATTCAAACTGCAATTGTGCGAACGAAATTATAGGGTGATCAGCTCCACGAAATTGCTCATTTACTGCATTTGAAACTTCTGGAGCTTGCGGTAACAACTCGTTCTGAATTCTATTTCTTATCGTCTCATTTTCTAGCTGATCCCAGAAATACAATTGCCCATTTATTTGATAAAAAATATCAAATGAAGCCTCACCTTTCTTCAAATTCAATAACACGAAGGCACGTTCCACATCATTGTCAGCCGCTTTTACAGCATTAACAATTATATTTTGTGCCATTGATACCCAGTAACTAGTCGCTTCCTCTACCGGTGATTCAACATACAATTCTTCACTTAATTCATGAAGAGTAGCTTCTTGCTCATTTACTTTTTCAACTTTTTTAAAAAACCTATTAAAAAACCCCATAACTTCCCCCTTATTACTATTTTCTATTTCACAAAATAAAAAATAGATTTTTCTTGCTCATCCACATTTACTCCTGGCGCGTATGTATGAACTTGTTGCAACACTTCTTCTATTAGCAACTCTAACTCCTGCACACTTTTTTCTGGATTCCCTATTAATGTGTCCGCCATACGTTCATATAATTTTTCAGGTTTAATAGTCATTCGTTCCACATTATTAGGCATCCATTTAAACGCTGGATGATGTACGTACATTTTATTCAAACCAAATAAAACACCCAATATGTTCCTTTGTACTTCGCAAATAACGTCATAAAGCATAAGCCAATCTTTCCGTTTTAAAAGCGCCTTTCGATTGTGCCAACGATTACTTAACCATAGATTTTCTGAAATCATCCGTTTTGCTAGTTCATCTGGATATGCCGCTACTTTTTCTTTTAATTCATTCACTTTCCCTTCTCCATACAAACTAACACCATCATGAATGGATGATACAATACATTGTTTTTCATAACTTATATCATATTGATCCACCACATCCGAAATCACTTTCTCTACTGTCTCTGTTAAAAAGTTACTAATCTCTAATTTAATTCCCTCTTTCGTTAAATACGTTTCCGACCATTCTTCTTCCTCATACGGATGATACGATAATATTTTCCCATCAATATGATAAATAGGGGCCCTACGATCCTCATCTTCCGGCGGTGTTGACCATAAAATATGTAATTCTATATCTGAATGTTCATCTTCAAGCCTTCTAGCTACTGAACCCGCTAAAATAATAGCTTCTACTTTCGGATTTTTCCTATAAATCTCTGACATCTCTATCGCTTTCTCTTTTAATCCCATTTCATTTCCCCCTAAAATTGCAGTAATCCCCTATATTTCATTTATCTATTTCGATATTACAGCTTGCATTACCTTTTCAAATTCCTACTTAATCATATTTCTATCCAATAGCGCTGAATAACTTCACCAGTACGAGAAGAAACTACTTCATTTTCTAACACACCTCCAACCTTTTGAATCGTTTTAGCAGAACCGATATTGGATTTATCGCAAGTTATTAATACTTTCTGCAATCCTAATTTTTGCGCTTCAGCTAATGCAAGTTGTAGTTGTTTCGTAGCGTAACCGTGGCGACGTTTATTCGGATGGACACTATATCCAATATGACCACTTTCCCGTAATAATTCTGGATTTAATCTATGTCTAATATTCACAAAACCTATAAGTTCCCCTTTTTCAAAACTTAAAAACTGACTAGATGGCACTCGATTAGCTAGTAAGTTTTCTCCTAGTTCTTGTTTACTCACTTTTTCAAACCATTCATCAAGAGAATCAAAGTTTTGTAAAGAACTACTTCCATGTGGTTGTTCCCCTGAGTGTAAAAACGCTCGTCTATACGCCGTAATATGCTCACTATATTCATGGATTGGTTTTAATAGTTTCATTGTTCTTCTCCCCCTCTTCATTCCATAAAACAAACACCTTAATAGCAGCTATTCACTATTAAGGTGTTTCTATCCTTTTTATTCAAATAACCCCATGCTCAAATAACGTTCACCTGTATCAGGCGCAATACATAAAACTTTTTTATCAACGCCTAGGCGTTTCGCTATCATGATTGCAGCGTAAACAGATGCTCCAGAAGATGGCCCAACTAATAATCCTTCTTGTCTAGCTAAGTTTCTCATTGTCGTTAAAGCCTCTTCATCTGCAATTTGAATAATTTCGTTATACACTTCTGTATTTAAGTTTTTCGGAATAAATCCTGGGCTTGTTCCTACTAGTTTATGAGGACCTGGTACACCACCGGATAAAACGGGAGATCCTTTCGGTTCCACTACTGCAATATATAAGTTTGGTAATTTCTCTTTTAACGTTTCACCAGTCCCTGTAATCGTTCCGCCTGTTCCTGCCGTTGCAACAAAAGCGTCCAGCTCTCCATCCATTTGTTCGTAAATTTCAAGCGCAGTCGTATAACGGTGAATATTCGGATTAGCTGGGTTTTCAAATTGTTGCGGAATAAAACTATTCGGTATTTGCTTTTGCAATTCTAACGCCTTCGCAATTGCTCCTGGCATTCTTTGTTCTGCTGGTGTTAAAACTACTTCTGCTCCGTATGCTTTCAATAAATTAATACGCTCTTTTGACATATTATCTGGCATAATTAAAATCGCTTTATACCCTTTAGCTGCTGCATTCATCGCTAAACCAATCCCTGTATTCCCGCTTGTCGGTTCAATAATTGTATCTCCTGGTTTGATGAGACCATTTTCTTCTGCAACGTGAAGTAAATTATAAGCAGCACGGTCTTTCACACTGCGCGATGGATTAAACATTTCTAGTTTCACATACACATCTGCTGCGTCTTCCGGAATAAATTTAGATAATCGGACGACAGGTGTATCCCCTATTAATTCCGTAACGTTTTCACACAATTTCATAGCGCATCCCCTATTCTATCGTTTTCTTATCACTTGGCAGTAACCATGAAGTGAGTCCAATTAATGGTAGACAACTACATAATAGCATAATAAATTGCAGGCTATATATATCTGCTAATTTCCCAAGAACTACAGCACCTAATGCTCCAAGTCCAAATGCAAGACCTACGATTAATCCTGACACCATTCCCACTTTTCCAGGCACAAGCTCTTGTGCATATACAACAATTACACTAAAACTACTTGAACTAATAAAACCGATACATAAAAATAACGGTACGACCCACACAAGTGAGACATGTGGTAATAACAGTGCAAGTGGCGCTGAACCTAACATTGAAAATACGATGATATTTTTCTTACCAAATCGATCTGCTAACGGTCCTCCGAAGAAAGTGCCTAACACACCAGCAATCATAAATGCGAATACGAAATACTGGGCATTTTTTATAGATAAACCGTAATGCTCTATTAAGTAAAATTGATAGAAATTCCCGATACCAGCACCGTACCAAGAGCGTACAAAAGTAAGAAAAACAAGAAGTATAATAACGAATTTAATGTGTGTACTTACAATTGCATTTTCCGCCTCAAGTGCAGCCCTCTTCTTCCTTCTTACAGCACCGGTTGCTAATTCATTTTTGTACCAATTCGATACGAAAATTAATAATGCAATTCCTACTGCTGCAAATGCTGTAAAACCCAATGAACCAATTTGACCGAGTGGAACGAAAATTAGCGCTGTAAAAATAGGAGCTAAAGAATTCCCCGTGTTTCCCCCAACTTGATAAATCGCTTGCGCTAACCCTCGTTTTGCACCTGCCGCCATATACGCAACACGAGCGCCTTCTGGATGAAAGACTGCGGAACCTAAACCAATAAATAAAACAGAAATAATAACAATAATAAAGTTTGGTGCAAACGCGAGTCCAATCATTCCAAGCATACTTGAAAACATGCCGAGTGGTAATAAAAATGGTGACGGCTTCTTATCTGAATACATACCAAACACCGGTTGCATAATCGATGACGTCATATTTAACGCAAACGCAATCCACCCTACTTGCATATAGGATAAATTCATCGTTTTTTCCAAAATAGGAAACAACGCCGGCACAACTGCTTGCATCGAATCATTTAAAAAATGTCCAAAGCTAATCGCAAATAATATTCGATATATTGTCGGTGTTTCTACTGTGTTTTTTTGCGAAACTGCCTGCATATGTGAATCGCTCCTTTCTGTACAAAAAATATATTTATTACAGTAGGTGTAATAAATTCTGACTTTTGAAACATTTCTATTCTATACTGCTTTCATTTCTTTTTCCAGAAATATAACTTAACTCCCATCATTGACTTGCATCCTTGTAACTTTCAGCAGTAAAACATTATAGAAAAAGGCAACCCAATCACAAACTGGGTTGCCTCTTACATTAAATTGCAAAACGCTTATACTTCTCGTAATCGCTCGTCTTACATTCCACTTCTAGTTTCGTACCTTCATTTTCATAACTCGTTGATAAAACGTGCGCATGATTATTGAAATACGAAACTACCTGTCCTTGATCATACGGAATTAACATTTCACATTTCGTATATTCTTTATAAATATGGGAACGAATCATTTCTACAAGCTCTTCCATTCCAACATGTTTCTTCGCAGATAAATACACGCGGTCTTCTTGTACTTTCGGAATTTCAACATCCACCATATCTGATTTGTTATAAGCATAGATCGTTGGAATATTTTCTACTCCAATTTTCTTTAACGTTTCATTTGTAATATCAATTAATTGTTCATAATTTGGATTTGCGTAATCTACGACGTGAATAAGTAAATCTGCTTCCGCTACTTCTTCTAACGTTGAACGGAACGCCTTCACAAGATGATGTGGTAATTTACTTACAAATCCAACTGTATCTGTTAATAAAAATGATTTATTATCTGGCAAATCAATATTTCGTACAGATGTTTCTAACGTCGCAAATAACATATCTTTTTCAAATACTTGCTTTTCTTCTGTACCATTATAAATTTCAAGCATTGCATTCATCGTCGTTGACTTTCCTGCATTCGTATAACCTACTAATGCTACAACAGGTATTTCATTTTTCTTACGTTGCTTTCGCTGTGTTTGACGCTGAGCAACGAGCGCTTCTAAATCTTTATTTAAAACTGAAATTTGTTCTTCAATTTTACGACGATCTAACTCTAACTTTTTCTCACCGACACCTTTATTTTTCGTACCAACGCCGCCGCTCTGTCTTCCTAACGATTCACGAAGACCGATTAAACGAGGCATCATGTACTGAAGATGTGCTACTTCTACTTGTAGCTGTGCTTCTTTCGTTTTCGCACGTTGCGCAAAAATATCTAAAATTAAAATGGTACGATCAATTACCTTACAATCTAAATCCTCTTCTAAATTTCGAATTTGTGAAGGAGATAATTCATCATTAAAGATGACCATATTCGCATCTATTTCGCGTACATACGCTGCTACTTCTTCAATCTTTCCTTTTCCGATATAATGCGACGGATTTACTCGTTGTAAATTTTGCGTTACTTGCCCAATTACCTCTACATCACAAGCTTCCGCAAGATTTGTTAACTCTTCCATCGAATACGCAAAATCATCTTCATTACCTACATTTACTCCAACTAAAACTGCTCTTTGTAATACTTCTTCCATATATTTATTCCTCCATTTCGATTACGTAAAATAAAAAACACAGGTCGCTGCCTGTGTTTTCGTAAACGGATAAGGGTTCACCAAAGAAATAGAAGAAAGCTATGCTTTCATCCTATTTTATAGTCAAAAAGTCCCAAGATCGTATACGTATCCACAATAAGCGTTCACCTATACAATCCCATTCTATTTATAAAGGCAAAACAAAAAGAGGGCGTATTCGTCCCTCCCTCTTTTTCACATATAAGCTTAATAAAGGGTTCCTTTAAAATAGGCAGACCAATCCCGTTCACTCTGTACACAGACAGAGCCTTTGAGCGCTATTCAATTATTGGCACAAAGTATTGAGACGTAATCTGATTAAGATCAAAGGAAGCCCCTCCGTTCATTTTAAGTTACATAAAGTGTAGCATAAGTAATTCGCTTTCACAAGGTTTAACAACCTATATCACACGAAAGAAAATCGTTATATTTTTACTTTAATCGTCATTTTTTGCGAGTTTTTCTCACAATAAAAATAACAAAAACAATCATCAATAACAAACCAATGGAAATAATAGCAACTTGCCGCCAATTTAAACCGCTCACCATCTCACCTTTTAAATCCACTTTCTTCGTCGGAACAGACTCTTTTGCAATTTGACTTAAAGCCGCTTTGTCCGCCCCTGCCTCATCCAATCTCTTCGTTCCACTACAACTATTTGTGTGTAATTGTTTTTCTGATCCTCTTTGAGTAGAAAATACTAAGTACCCTCCTCCTTCTACAAAGCGAAACATACAATCACCACCCTTTGTATATACGATAATTTGCGAAGAAGTTGTCCCTTTCCAAATTTTCTTCACTTCAAATAACACTTCAGTTCCAACCTCTTCTTTCCTTCCAACCTCAATTACTTTTCCCTCAAACACTACATCGTTTTTTTGAAATGCAGCTTCTGTTGATACTTTAATACAATCACAAGCATAAGATTTCTCAGGAAAAATAATAAGAATAAAGCTACAAATGATGACGACAGGAAACATGTGTAAAATCCTTTTCAAGGAGCTTAACTCCCTTCATTATCAATTTTAGAAACTTCTCGTATATTATTTTTACAGCACTCGCCAAATTCCTTCATAGTAAGTTAAGTATTATCGTTTTAATACAACAAAAATCTTTATTGACATTTTTATAACCTAATATTAGTATCAGGTTATAAAAAATAAAAGTTAGGAGATGTTCCTATGCATTCTAAATCTCGTATTACTGCAATTGGTACTTATGTTCCAGATCAAATATTGTCTAATAACGATTTAGAAAAGATGGTCCATACGAATGATGAATGGATTGTACAAAGAACAGGAATAAAGGAAAGAAGAATCGCTAGTGACGAAGAATACTCCTCAAACTTAGCCATTAAAGCAATTAAAAATTTATGTACAACATATAAGAAAAACTTAGAAGATGTCGACTGTATCATTGTCGCTACTACTACTGCTGATTACATTTTCCCTAGTGTCGCTTGCCAAATACAACAATACTTCAACATACCTCATACACTAGCTTTTGATTTAAATGCAACTTGTGCTGGTTTTACATATGGACTACACGTCGGTAATAGCTTAATCACTTCTGGATCACATGAAAAAGTACTTGTCGTAGCGACAGAGACATTATCTAAAGTTACTGATTATACCGATAGAACGACCTGTATTTTATTCGGTGATGGTGCTGGAGCTATTTTATTAGAAAGAGATGAAAACACCCCAAGCTTTATCGCTGCTCACATGGGAACAAACGGTGATGGCGGCATTCATCTATATAGAACAAACTTATCTACTACTATGAATGGCACACCACTGCAAACAAATGAAAAAATCGTTCAAAATGGAAGAGAAGTATATAAATGGGCAACACGCACAGTACCAAAAGGCATAAAAAATTTATTACATACCGTAAATATGCAAGTAGATGATATAGACTGGTTCATACCCCACAGCGCTAACTTACGAATGATCGAATCTATTTGCGAAAAATCTCAAATTCCAATACAAAAAACATTAACGAGCGTGGAATATATGGGGAATACCTCTTCAGTCACCATTCCACTCGCTTTAAATTTAGCTATAAAAGAAGGGAAATTAAATAATGGAGACACACTTTTACTATACGGATTTGGTGGCGGACTTACGCATTTAGGGCTTATTGTAGAGTGGAATTTAATTTAAGTGTATAAAAAGAGGTTCTAGTCAGTAACTAGAACCTCTTTTTCATTTAATTTCTTGCCCCTTTTCGAGACCATATCACAACAGGAATAAGTAATAACGCTAACACGCCTCCAGCCAATGACAATGCCGCATAACTTGAATTCGCTACTACCATACCTGACATTGCTCCACCAGAAGCTCCAGCTAGCGCAATAAAAACATCTATTTTCCCTTGTGTTTTAGCACGTGTAGACGGTGTTGTGGAATCAACGATTTGTGCTGTACCACTTATCAATCCGAGGTTCCATCCTAGCCCAAGTAAAGACAGAGCAACGATTAATAATAATAAAGAATCACTTGGCGCTATCGCAGCTATGACACCCGCTGCAAGTAAAATCACTCCACCAGCTATGCTCATTGTAGTTCGGCCAATTTTATCAATTAACATTCCTGTAACGAGAGATGGAAGATACATTGCACCTACATGAAAACCTATCACAAGTCCTACTGCACTTAAACCGTGACCGTGGTGTCCCATATGAACTGGCGTCATCGTCATAATCGCAACCATCACGATTTGCGTAAGTATCATTACGATTGCTCCAACTGTAATACCTCGTTTATTTTCTTTCGCTTCTTCTGTTATTGGTTGTCCTTTATATGTATGTTCCTGTTTATATCTTTCTATTATGTTAGCAATAATCAAAGGATCTGGACGAAGCATAACAAAAAGAACTAGACCCGCCAGTATAAATGCTGCTGCCGATAGTATGAACGGACCTGCAAGTTTAGGAACTCCAATTGAATGAGCAAAACTTCCCATTACCCCTACTAAATTTGGTCCTGCAACTGCACCGAAAGTCGTCATTACCATCGTAATACTAACAGCCGTTGCTCTCTGTTTCTTATCTGCTAAATCTGTACCTGCATAACGAGTTTGTAGATTCGTGGCTGTACCGGCACCATATATAAGTAAAGAAATAAGTAAAAGAATAATACTATTTGTTAAAGCTGCCATTACAACACCAATTGCTCCAAATCCACCTACTATAAACCCTGTTGCAAGGCCTATCCGGCGTCCATATCGTTGCGAAAGCTTCCCTACTATGAAAGCTGCTAATGCCGATCCTAATGTAAACATAGCAGTTGGTAATCCTGCAAACGCATCTGTTCCAAGCATTTGCTGCGCAAGAAGTGCTCCCACTGTAATACCAGCAGCTAGTCCTGCACCGCCAAACATTTGTGAAATGCTGACGATTATTAACGTTCGTTTGTATAGTTTTTGTTGCTCTTCTTCTGTGTACACATGATTATCTATTAAAGCCCCTGCCTTATCTAGCAATTCCCCATCCTCCTTTTAAAATTAATCCCTCTTGTTAATGTACTATGTATAACGTTACATATTCAATGGCATTTTCCATTCCTTCCTTTCATTCTAAAAAACTTTCTAATCATACTCGACTTATCCCATGCTATATTAAAAATACTACTATTCACAATAGGCAAGGAGGAAACAATGAAAAAACAGGCTAATAGCAGCCTGTTTCCCTTTACACTTCTTCTACTATCCTTCCCCTTCTCTTTTTACTCAAAGCTCTTCCTTCCCAAAACAACAAACTTACGAAAGCACAAATTAAAATAATTGGCACACTTGCTTTATATAAATCTGTAAAACTCATTGCCATCTGATTCTTGGCATAATGATTCACATCATTCGAAAATGTGAGTACCTCTTTCTTTATACTTTCCTCTTGTTTTTCAACTTCTTTTGTTACTTGCCTCATAACTTCTTCTCTTTTTACATCCCTATATTCTACTGGAACTTTTCTTAATATTTCATCCGTCTTGTCGCGAATCAATTCTTCCTTTTTCTCTTTACTTAATCCCATTGTCATTGCATTTTGTTTCTTATTTATATTCGACTCTAAACTTTGATTCTCTATTTTTTCTTTAGTCATTTGTAAAATTTCAGTTTGCTCAGTACTATTCACATGAATATTCCGCACCTTTTCTTCTGCATAATGATATACTTTTTCTTTATTTATAGTTAAATTATGAGTTAAGTTAGAGACAAATATTGCGACCGCCAATACAATTCCAACCTGTCGTAACATTGATACAACACTTTGAGAAGCAGTTAATAATTCTCCTTCAAACGAAGACGCACTTAAAACTGTAATTGGCCCCACTACTAAACCATATCCAACACCTAATATCATACATGGAATAATAATTTCTATATTTGTTGAATGAACATCAATCATTTGCAACCAATAGTAGGAAAGCCCCATAATAAGAAATCCTGACAAAATAATAGTTACTTTCCCGAGTTTTTTAATTAAAGTTGCTGCAACTGGTGAGACAAAAAATATCATTGCTGAAATAGGTGTCACTAAAAAAGCCGCTTCAATTTCCGTTCGACCTTGTAGTTTCGTCAAGAACGTTGGAAGCAATACAGTAACTCCAATTAAAAATAAATTACTTAATATAACAACGATAGACGCTCCGACAAACATTCGATCTTGAAATAACTTTAAATTCACCATTGGGTTATGAATCTTTCGTTCTACTAAAATAAATAGAATAAGAGAAATAGTGCTAATTGCATAACAAGACAAAGCAATATTACTTTGCCATCCCCATGTATTACCTTTTACTAATATGAGAGTAAATGAAAAAATTGCTGTGCTACTTAATAGTAGTCCTATCCAATCTATTTTTGAGATAATACGTTCTTCATTTTTTATTTGTAGCATGATGCAACATAACACGATTCCTATTATACAAACCGGAACATTAACGAAGAACACCCATCTCCATCCTAAATTTTGCGTAATAATTCCACCTATTACTGGTCCCATAGCAGCTGACAATCCTTGTGTTACTCCTAAAATTGCAAGCGCAACATGCCTCTTAGCTAACGGCATAGCTGATACACCAATTACCATACTTGTTGGAAATAAAATTGCTGCCCCAATACTTTGTATAAAACGAGAAAAAATAAGAAAATCACCTGTATTAGCAAAAGCGCAAAGTACCGATCCACCACCAAAAATCACCAGACCAAGAATATACATCTTTGCTTTTCCAAAAATATCAGCTATCCGCCCTAACGGAATGGCAAGTACTGCAATCGTCATTGTATAAACATTTAATACCCAAGACATCTTTTCTAATGAAGTATTTACACTCGATTGTATTGCCGGTAAAGCTATATTCATAATTGTCGTATCAATCATACAAAGAAAGATACCTAGACACATTAAAAAGACAATCTTAATACCCTTTGATTGCTCCATCTTTATATACCCCTTTATTTATTGTGAATGCGTTTTTCATTCTTCTGTTTTATTGTTTTCTTTCGCCTCTAACTCTTCTAATTTTCTCTTCAAAGTCTCCACTTGTGCACTATACGATGCAATACCTACATCTAGTGAAATTTCTTCGACGAAAGTAATACCTACTCTCCACTTTTCATATTTCAATCGAAGATCTGCAATGTACGCTTCTTTTCTTTCAATTTCATCTTTAATCCATTTTTTTATTGTCACATCATCACTATAGTTGCCAAAATACATTCTCATTAAAAAATCCGAACGTAAAACATCCTTCTCTACAGGCGTCTGCATGTATTGATAAAACTCTTCACGTCCTTCATCTGTAATAAAGTACATTTTCTTATTCGGTTTCCCCTCTTGCATGACAACCTCTTTTTTTATTTTCCCTTCATTCTCCAATTGTCGTAACGTTGGATAAATCATTCCAAAACTTCCATCAAAAAAATGAGTAAATACGTCTTCAAACACAATTTTAATATCGTAACCAGACAATTCCTTTTCCATTAATAAACCTAAAACAACATCTCTTCCCTTCAAAGTAAAACCCCCACATAGTATATAATCAATAATCATATTAACAATGTTAATATGATTATTGATTATATACCTTATTCTGTTAATTGTAAAATGTTTCTAAATAAAAAAGCCCCATAATTTGGTTTCACCAATTCACAGGACCATTTTCTTTTTTACTCTTTAACACCTACATCTTGCAAAACTTCAATATCCTCTTTCATTTCATAATAATAAGAAGGCAATTCTATACCATGTTCTAAGAAATAATCCTCAATGAATGAAATAATGATTTTTAACGTTTTCACACGGGCATACAATTTATCGTTACTTTCAATAATATGCCACTTCGCATTTGGCTTACTTGTTTTTTCAAACATGTCTTCCATTGCTTCAACATATTCATCCCATTTTTCACGATTACACCAATCTTCGTCTGTAATTTTCCACCTTTTTAAAGGATTTTTCTCTCTATCTTTAAATCTCTTTAACTGTTCCTCTTTACTTATATGGTAGAAGAACTTCCCTATTATGTAATGGTCATCTGTTAGTAGTTTTTCAAAATCATTAATCTCATCATATGCTCTCATCCACTCTTCCTTTGTAGCAAATCCTTCAACACGCTCAACTAACACACGACCGTACCATGAGCGATCAAAAATGGTGATTTGCCCGTACTGTGGAATTTTGCGCCAGAAACGTTGCAAATAATGGTAACGTTTTTCATGAGGTGCAGGCGCTCCAATTGGATTTACTTGGAACCCACGCGGGTCAAGATGTTCCGTCACCCGCTTAATTGCCCCACCTTTACCAGCCGCATCCCATCCTTCCATAACAAGCATAACCGCGATTTTTTCTTCTTTCAAAATTTGCTGTAATGCTAATAAGCGCCTTTGATATTTTTCGAGTTTCTTGTTGTACTTAGATTTTGATTCAATTTTTTTCGTTAAGTCTACTTTAGCAAGATGTCCATTTTCCATAAAACAAATCCCCCTTGTTGTATGACAATGTTATTTTAACATATTTTTGGGAATTTTTTCATATCCTAAAAAGCTGTGTAGAAACATCTCTACACAGCTTCCTTCTCTAATTTCACATATATAAGCACATTTAACTACATTAAAATAAATAATTTATACGGAACTCTTAGGAAATTCTTTTTATTAAAACGTAAAAATAGCCCTTTTAAAAAGAGCGGCAATCTAAGTATAGAAAGAAAAAATAAATTTATTCTTTCTTTCTACATACGTAATGATGCCAGCTATAAGAGTAGTGAATAAGATATTAATTCACTACTCACAATACCCACTTTACATTATATGGTATATTCACTCGTAAAAAGAAGATAATAACAAGTAAATCCATTAAAGAATGGGAGCTCTAAAAAATGAAACGAAAAATATTAACTCTCTTTACGCTTATATGTTTAGCACTACCAATGCAAGCTAATGCTTACACATTTCAGTCACTGCCGATTGCGTCAAAGTCTAAACAATGGTATGTCGAAATTGATAAATCTCATAACTCAAACAAGCAAGCAATTCAGCCAAAACAAGGTGTATTTGATACGTATAGTTTACTCGTAAAAAACATTGGTCATGATGTATCAAATGTATCTGTGGAAATACTTGATAACAACCCTACCTCTAAAGCTACCTTTAAACCTACTACACCTAATGAAAATATTTCTAAAAGTCATACAAGCTTTGACTACATGGTGTTCCCATTAGACTTTAATAGTCATAATTTTAAAGTTGTGATCACTTGGGAAGAAAAGAATTTCTCTTATAACGGCCATCCGGTAAATGAAGGTAAAAAAATGAAACAAACATTTGTATTTAATGAAGAATAAGTCCTAATTTCTTTAGGGCTTATTCTTCATTTTTGAAACCTGCTTGTATCGCTTCCGTCACTTCTTTTGTGATTTCTAATTTTGTTGCTTCCATACTAATTTTTTTGTGCCAAATGTGTATGGAAGGCTTTTCATTACAAAGATGTTTTATTAATACTAGTTGATTATATGCTAAGTTATTTTCTATATAGGTCTAGCCCTCTTTTCTCATATAATCAATTAAATCGACGAATACTCGGTACAGACAATGCTATTCCAATTGTTAAAATTACTAAACTAGCTAGTGTTATAATAGTTATCTCGCCACCTATGACAGTAGCTAACCAGCCTACAACTACATACCCTACTGGCAATAAAGCAAAAGAACCCAACATATCAAGGCTTGCCACTCTTCCGAATGCTTCTTCTGGTACAAGCTCCTGTAAACTCGTTTCCCAAATGAGTCCAAATATCATCATGCCAAATCCTTCAATTGCCATTAAGAATATTAAAGCGGGTGCCCAAGAAATGAATGGCATAATTAATAAAGCAATGCCACTCATTAAAACACCTCCATAAGCCAGTAATCCTCTCTTATGCCACAGCTCTTTCCCACCAAATATTAATGCGGCAATTACAGCCCCACCACCAGAAAAGGCCATGCCAAGTCCATACACGTAAGCTTCAAAATGATGATGAACATTAAATAACCATGGAATTAATACGACGATAATGCCGGCATAACAAATATTTATAAAAGAAAAAACTAAAATTGTAATCCACAGCCACGGATGACTTTTTAAAACTAAAACACCTTCTATAAACTCTTGTTTGTAATTAAGCTTACTCTTTTCAATGGGTTTTACTTTTTTAAACTTAATTTCTTTTAAAAATAATAAACATAAAAATGATAATAAGTACGTTGCTGCATCTAGTCCGAAACCTATCCCTGCAGATGCAACCGATACGATTAACCCACCAAGTGCTGGCCCAATTAATCGTATACCTTGATTACTCATTTGAGTAAGTGCGTTAGCTGCATTACGAATTTCAGGGACGAATACTTTCGCCCTTACAGCAGAATATGCTGGTTGGAATATCCCTTCCATAAGTCCGTATATAGCAACGAGAATATATAAAATTGTAATTGTTAATAAATCCATAAATATAAGCGATGCAAGTAATAGCATTAATATACAGCGGATTATATCCGTAAATAACATTAACCTAACCCGATCAATTCGATCTACAATTAAACCCGCAAACGGTAAAGCAAGAATATTAGGTAGCATGTACATTGCCATCGTCATCCCCATTACAACTGTTGAACCAGTTAATGAATACACAACAACTGGAAGTATGACCATAGTTATCGAACTACCTAAGGCCGAAAGTAATTGTCCAATCCATAAAAACTTAAAGTGCGTTGATACTTTAACTGGTAATAATAATTTTCCAATATAACCTAAACTTTTCTCCTTTTGTATTTCCCCTTGCATGTCTCTCCCCTCTTTTCAAATGACTATAGAATACATAATATATGACTGAAAATTTATAATATTACACTTCTAATTATATAAGAAACAATTATGTTATGGTAAAATTATCAAAAAAATATAAAGGAGAATGCATCATTATGCCTCCAAATTCACATAACATCGAACACCAGATCTATACAATGTGTATGATCCAACGTAACAATGAAGTTTTACTCATAAAACGCCCCAACCATCGAGGTTTCCCTGGCTACATCGCTCCTGGCGGCAAAGTAGATTTCCCCGAAAGTATCGTTCAAGCCGCTATAAGAGAAGTAAAAGAAGAAACTGGACTACTTGTTTCCAATTTAACTTTTAAAGGATTAGATGAATATGTAAATCCAAAAGGTAATGTTCGATATATGGTATTTAACTATTGGACAGACTCATTTGAAGGTGAACTTCTTTTGAACCCTCCTGAGGGTGAATTATTATGGATGCCAATCGATACAGCACTAAAGCTACCTATGCAAACTTGGTTTAAAGAAAGATTCCCATTATTTTTTGAAACAGGCACTTTTGAAATTCAACGTATTTGGGATAATGATCTAGATAAACAAGTTGCTATAACAATTACACATACGTAAAAAAGCTTGGAATCTCTCCAAGCTTTTCTTACTTCTCCTCTACTTTCTTAATCTTATAATCAATTTCTAAAAACTTAACTCCAAATATCCACATTCTATGATTAGCCTCTAGTATGTGATCCGTGCGCTCTTTTATAATAAAAGTCTCTGCTAACGGTAAACGGATTGTTAAGAACCGAGTATGTAAATAAATCCCCTCATCTCCCTGACCATTTTCTCTTAACTTACTAGTAATGATTAAATCATGACTATCATTATATAGTTTCAAAATACCAGTCATATTCGAATAAGGTAAAGGTAAGGCGATATTCATATATGTCTCATTCTTATTTGTATGCTTTGAATAAAGAGCTACAAAAATAGATTCACCTGCTTCATTTTTCCTTATCCAAGCCCTTACATTCTCTCTTCCATCTTTCTCATCTATTACACTAATGATAGAGCCATGCATCGTTTCCCAATTGCCGCCCATCCCTAAATGTATTTGTTCTACACGCTTACTCATTTTCTCATAGCAAAGTGCGAACGGACGGAACCAACGAGTCCATTTAATATTCGATTGCAATTCATACTCTGCTGTATTTTCATAAAAATGAATCATACTTAAAGGAACCTTCGTCACATCAAATGCCTCACTATGAAAGTCATTTACTTTATCGACTAAACCGTTGTATTCCTTACTGTCTACTAAATTGCTGCTATATAAATAAGCCTCACCAATTGCCACATTTCCTCTTAACTTACTCATTGGTTTCCCATAGTATTTATAATTCGGAACACTCTTTTCAATCACCCAGCCGATAAATGCCGGTAAAGCTACTCCAAGTCCATTGACAACACCATGAATCCAAACCATTTGAGCAATTGTAATCGTCATTACATGCTTCAAATTTCCGTATGAATATATAAGCGAGAACATAATTGTAACCATGAGTGTACTAGACGAAACGATTAGAAGAATCTTTGCACTGATAGCATTAAATTTTGCTCTCCAAACGTAAAATCCATACCCATAAATTGCACATAAATATAGGAACACTGCAAAAAATTCAAATATTCTTGAGTATGTAATTCCTATTGCAACTGTCATAGGTGAAATCATGATGATAAACATAATAGCATCATACACTTTACTTCTCTTTTCTCTTTTTCTCCCTATTAAACCAGCTGATAATGGCAATAGAAACGCCGAATAATGAAAATGTGCAGCTGTGAGTAAAACAATGTCAGAGCTAAAATGCATAATTGAAAGTTTTGCTACTGAAGCAGAAAACCAAAAACCACCTAAAAACAAATAAATAAACGCACTATCTATGGCGATCTCTTCTAACGGCTTCCATCCTCTTTCTAGCAATCTACTTACACCAAATAACGCAACAATTCCTGTATATACAAACCAAACTAGCGCAAATACATATTGATTTGTGACGAAAGCTAGCATTGCACAAATTGCTGCGATTGGATATAAAAATGATACGGATTTATAAAATAATAATTGCGATCCATCTCTTTTTCTTTTATCAATAATACAAAGTGACATTGGTATAAATAATAAAACAGATAATAATATAATTGCTTCAACAGGATTTATATTTGACCACTCACATATTAGAAAAATAACATAACAAGCAAGCCCAAATATTATATTTTTCATATCGTTTATTCCCTTTCCACAAATGTTCCCTTATATGAAAAAAGCGAACCAATTAACGGGTTTCGTACTTGTACATGAATTCGAAAACACTGAAGTGTTTCATCATAACTTTCAACAATTTTTGCCTCACCATACAAAAATTTTGGTAACGGCATTTTTCTTCCAAACATATAAAACCATTGTTTCTTTGAAGAAATATGCATTGCCCCTAACTCATCGATATGAAAATGCAGTGTAGAAACGAGTAAATGTGGTTCACCAAAATAATCTACAATTTCATTTTCGTTTTCATCCAATTGCATAACTGCATTAAAATATCTTTTCTTATTATGGAAATAAAAAGTACGGTTCCACCTTACTAATTCTCGTCCATATTCATCTCGCTCAGCTATGTTTTGTATCGTAAATGGAATTTCCTCTCCTCGTTCCGAGAAAAACATTCGAAACTTCGATGTAATTTTCAATATAAATTTCACGAAAAAAGAGCCACCGTAAATTTCATCCATCTTTCCTTCCCCTGTAAAACTATTCTCTTCTGTAATCGCATAACGCTTCTGCAATTCAGGATGAAGATTTTTATAGGTATCCCCTAATAATCGTTCATACATATTAGCCATACACTTATCCCTTTCTCGCCCTCTTGCAATTTTTCGCGCTTGGTAAATCGAAACTATTTATATAACCGACAATTGATAACCCCATTAGAAGAACATTTAATGTAATCGGATTAAACGGCCCTGTAAAGCTTGCAATATTCGTAAATCCTGCTGCTAACGTTAAAACTAGTAATACAATAATATGCAGTATAAATAATTTTCGTTTTATTATTGGCAACAGCCATACGACACCGAAAATTATTTCTAACATCCCAATTATTTTAAGTATACATATACTACTTTCATTTGAACCGATTAATACAGAAAGCATCTTTACTTCTTCTAAATGAGTAAACAGTAGTTTTGGCACTATCCCTTGATATATCCATACAAAAGCAAATAAAAAACATACGAGCCAATACGTCATTGTTCTTCTAATTAGTAACCTAGGATGAAGCCCCTTTTCTAACCATAATTTTAAGGCATCAAAACTCCAAGCAGTCGCCCAACCTAATAACGGCCGAAACATATAGCAATCTATTACATTCCCTACACGACCAAATCTTGTATCATAATCATATTGTGTCTTAAAATGGATGTATTCTTTATTTGGCGTATACTTCCAATAACCACGTCCTATTTGAATAAGAGATAATGTATTATCCGTCCAAAATTTTAAAGAAGAAATTCTTTCACCAGTTTCTTTTCTTATTTCACCTATTGATTCCCCTTCTCCAGCTATTTCAAGCCCAAATCCAATCTTTGTTTTATACAAAAACTTCTGTGGTTCTCCTTCTTTTTTCTCTAAATACGAAATTTCAGTAAAGCGAGCATCCCACTCTGTATGTATATGTGGTTCTTGCGTATATTCCCATAATTTTTCCATCGTCGTGTTCATTTTTGTCGCAACATAAATAGGCTGTTTCCTTTTCATTCTCCCCACCTCCTATGCACTATAAGTTTAATGTACATGCAATGAATTTATTTTGCTACATTTTTCACAAACTTCCCCAAAAAAGAAAGAATTTTTAAAATGTATATAAAACACTTGATTCCCCGAAAAATTTAAATTATTATAAAACAAATGTTACCAACAACTTCATAAATCAAACACTCTCGCCTAAAACGTGAGATAGAGGTTGCGATACTTATGAGTATTCTAATGGAGACACAGAGATGTCTATGAAGTTAGATAAAAGGAAGTATTGCCGAAATTGATAAATTTCTCTGCATTTATCAATTGGGGCTGTTTTCGAATAGAAACAGAACTGTCATATGTACAAACGTGTACGTATGAAGAGCTATCTACAAAAAAGAGATATCATTTTTTATGATATTCCTTTTTTGGCGGTTTTTTTATTAGCTCCGTTTTCTGTTTCCCTTTTCCTGTAACAGCACCATCCTCACTTATTTGAGATGGTGTTTTTTGTTTGTCTTTCTGGTAACTACAGGAGTATTGGGATTTATATATTTCCTAATCTATTCTTAAAAATAGACGAAAGAAGGAATCTGTAATGGAAACAATTGTTCAAAAATTCGGTGGCACTTCTGTCGGAAGCGTCGAACGCATTCAACATGTAGCAAATTTAATTATTGAAGAATATGAACGAGGTCATAGCATTGTCTCTGTCGTTTCAGCAATGGGAAAAAGCACAGATGAACTTGTCGCACTCGCTAACGCTATCACAGAAAATCCAAGTAAACGTGAAATGGATATGCTTCTATCTACAGGAGAACAAGTAACTATTTCATTATTAACAATGGCACTGCAAGCAAAAGGCTATCATGCAATTTCATTAACAGGGTGGCAAGCAGGTATTACGACAGAATCTGTACATAGTAGTGCACGGATTACTGACATTCATACAGATCGTATTCAATCTTATCTTGCTGAAGGTACGATTGTTATTGTAGCTGGTTTCCAAGGAGTCAGTGAAGATTTTGAAATTACAACGCTTGGACGAGGCGGTTCTGATACAACTGCTGTCGCATTAGCTGCTGCACTAAACGCAAAAAAATGTGATATTTACACAGATGTGACCGGCGTATATACGACGGATCCACGAGTTGTAAAAGATGCTTATAAATTAGATGAAATTTCTTATGACGAAATGTTAGAACTTGCAAACCTCGGTGCTGGTGTATTACACCCGCGTGCTGTTGAGTTTGCTAAAAATCATAATGTCATTTTAGAAGTTCGCTCAAGTATGGAACAAGAAAACGGAACAATTGTAAAAGGAGAATGTAACATGGAACAACAATCAATCGTTAAAGGTATTGCATTTGAAGATAATATTACACGCATCACAGTGAAAGGATTAGAACAAGGTTCACTTTCAACTGTTTTCTCTACATTAGCAGCGGCACATATTAATGTAGATATCATCATTCAAAGTATTACAAATGAAGGAACTGTTCATCTCTCCTTCTCCATCCATTCTAATGATTTAAGAGAAACATTAGAAGTATTGGAACAAAATCAAGAGGCACTTCACTATGAAGCAGTAGAATATGAAAATCATTTAGCAAAAGTATCAATCGTAGGATCTGGCATGGTATCTAACCCAGGTGTCGCTGCAAATATGTTCACTACTTTAAAAGAAGAAGATATTCATATTAAAATGGTAAGTACATCAGAAATTAAAGTGTCTGTCGTTATTGACCGCCTTCATTTAGTAACAGGCGTTGAGGCGCTGCATCAATCATTTATGGCGAAAATTGAGCCTTTCGTGCAAATGAGCTAATTTGATATGTTTAGTAACGCTTATAAAAAAAACATATCAATCTACTTCCTTCCTATTAAATAAAAAGCTATTCGTTAACAAGATGCTATATGATATATTAAAAAACACCTTGTCACATTTTCCTATACTGTGACAAGGTGTTTTTGACTGAAAGGAATTTGTAACTACTTAGTAGTATAATTATGAGGATAATTAAATAATAAACTTTTATACATAAGGAGATAAGACTATGGCAAAAAACAAATTACTACGAATGGACAATGTCAGCATCGTTGTAGAATCCCTTGATAACGCAATCTCTTTCTTTGAGGAGATTGGCTTGAATCTCGAAGGTCGAGCAAATGTCGAAGGTGAATGGGCTGGTCGCGTAACTGGACTCGGTTCTCAGTGCGTAGAAATCGCTATGATGGTCACTCCAGATGGCCACAGCCGAATTGAACTTTCGCGATTTCTCACCCCTCCTACTATAGCAGATCACCGAACAGCTCCTGTAAACGCCCTCGGTTATCTACGCGTCATGTTCACTGTCGAGGATATTGACGAAATGGTATCGAGACTCACTAAGCATGGTGCAGAGCTCGTTGGCGAAGTAGTTCAGTACGAGAACTCGTATCGTCTCTGCTACATTCGTGGAGTCGAAGGAATTTTAATCGGTTTAGCAGAAGAACTCGGTAATAAATAAGTAATGTTTTATAAAAAAGAGGGAATAGCTCTATATTTAAGCTATTCCCTTACTTCTATTAAAACAGATGAATGTTTTCTTTCTTGCAAGCTTCACGTAAATCGTCAGGCCATACAGAAGATTGAACTTCACCGATATGTGCTTTACGTAAGAAGTACATGCACATTCTTGATTGTCCAATGCCACCGCCGATTGTTAATGGTAGTACGTCTTCTAGTATACCTTTATGGAAATCATACTCACGTTTGAAGTCTTCACCAGTTTTCGTTAACTGCTCATCAAGTGATTTACTATCAACACGAATTCCCATTGATGATAACTCAAATGAAGATTGTAGTACTGGGTGCCAGAATAAAATGTCACCGTTTAATTTCCAATCGTCATAATCAGCTGCGCGTCCGTCATGCTTTTCACCTGAACGAAGTGCATCACCAATTCCGATAATGAAGACTGCACCGTGTTCTTTTGCAATTGCATGTTCACGATCTTTCGGTGTTAATTCTGGATATTTATCTTCTAATTCTTGAGAAGTAACGAAAACAATTTCTTCCGGTAAATACTTTCCAAGGAACGGATATTTTTCAAATAAGTGATCTTCTAAATCTTTGAATATTCCATAAATTGTTTGTACGGTTTTTTGTAAGTATTCAACAGTACGCCATTCTTTTTGAACGATTTTTTCCCAATCCCATTGGTCAACATAAATGGAATGCGTTGCATCAAGTTCTTCATCACGACGAATCGCGTTCATGTTTGTATATAAACCTTCACCAGCTTCATATCCGTATTCATGTAATGCAAATCGTTTCCATTTCGCTAGTGAATGAACAATTTCTAATTCTTCTCCTGAATGTAACATATCAAATTCAATTGGACGTTCTACACCGTTTAGGTGATCGTTTAATCCTGATTTTTTCGTTACGAATAATGGTGCAGATACGCGGAATAGTTCAAGGCGTTTTGCTAATTGGTCCTCGAAAAATGTTTTAACTTCCTTAATTGCAATTTGAGTCTCTCTTACTGTCATTAATGATTGATACATGGTGGTTTCCTCCTAAAATGTTTGGATGTTGTGAAAAGAAGCCAACAAAAAAAGCCCTTCTTTCCCAAAAAACTGGGACGAAAGGCTTTGGTTCCGCGGTACCACCCAAATTAGCAACAGAGGTTGCTCACTTATACAATACGGAGATGGAATATCTCGATACTGTTCTTCTTGTAACGGCGAAGTTCCCGGCTAAGTCTACTTTCCTATAAAGGATTTCGGTTAGCAACTCCAGGAGGTTCTTCATAATAGGCTTCGTATCAGGCTCACACCACCCCTGACTCGCTTAAACTACGTCCTACTACTACTCGTCCTTTCATAGTCGTTTTGTTGTCACATCTCTGAAACATTTTATTAATGATTATTCTATACAAAAAATAAAGAAAGTCAACAAAAAGTTTTAAAATATTTTTCAATTCTTTATTTTACGGCTTTATTGATTGTTGTTAATTTAACATCTTTACTTTTTCTGCCTCGTCAATCCAAAAAATGTTTCACTGACCGAAACTAACGTATACACAATAATTAATGTGATCGTTCGGAATATAGAATCCGCAGTATTTCTTATTATTTTCATTTTCTTTATAATTCCTTTCAGTTTACTTGCAATTTCATGATATACTATAGCATTCAAGCAGTTTGTTTTTACTTAAAACAAACATAGTCATTTATCCAGAATATTTTTCTAAAACATTGGCTATTATTAAATAAGATTTTTTATATAACGGAGTGATCATATGAGTAAAACGAAAGCAAAACCGAAAAAAGGTGTAGGACAAGGTACAGGAAGTAAAGGATGGAACCGTTGGCAATCAAGTGCAAAGAAAAAGGCAGCTGCCAAACCCTACAAAAGTAAAGGTACAAAGAAGTAATTTAAATAACATTTGATTTCTTTACTTTGTACAAAACAAAATATAATTATTACAACAAAAAAGCTATGCCCTCATAAATTTGAAGGCATAGCTTTTTTATATTAAATCATTAAAATATCTCGAATTTCTTCCTCTGTGATTGAGGACAATTTCTCTTCTCCCGGCTCAATCACTTCAGCGATTAAATTTTTCTTACTTTCTTGCAGTTCATGCATTTTCTCCTCAATTGTTCCCTGAGCTACTAGCTTTATAACTTGCACTGTATTTTTTTGTCCCATTCGATACGCCCTATCGGCCGCTTGTTGTTCAACAGCTGGATTCCACCATAAATCATATAATATTACTGTATCTGCACCAGTTAAATTAAGTCCGGTACCACCAGCTTTTAAAGAAATGAGAAATAGATCTCCTTCTCCTTCGTTAAACCGATCGCACAGCTCTACACGATCCTGCGCTGGTGTACTCCCGTCTAAATAAAAGTATGGAATTGCTTGTCGATTTAACTCACGACCAATAATGGAAAGCATCTTCGTAAATTGAGAAAAAATTAATATTCTCTTCCCTGTACTTCTACATTCCTCTAAAATCTCTAACAGTTGTTCAAATTTAGCTGAACTTCCTTTGTAATCATCAACAAATAAAGCAGGATGGCAACAAATTTGTCGCAATCTCGTTAAACCAGCTAAAATTCTAATTTTATTTTTACGTAACGTATCTTTGTCTAAATGCTTTAACGTTTCTTCCCTTAGCTTCGCTAAATAAGCAGCATAAAGACTCTTTTGATCGGGTAATAACTCCGATGATTGTAAGTGCTCTATTTTCTCTGGCAACTCATTTAATACGTCCCCTTTTAATCGTCTTAATACGAATGGTTTCACTCGCTTCGCTATATCTTCACGCCTTAAATCACCGAACTCTTTTCTTCCTGGTAATAATTCTGGGAAGACGACATGGAAGATAGACCATAGCTCTTCTAATGAATTTTCTACAGGTGTACCCGTTAGCCCAAAACGGTATTCAGCTTGAATTGTTTTCACAGCTCTTGCCGTTTGCGTTGTAGGGTTTTTAAACGCCTGCGCTTCATCAAGGAATAGTGTATGAAATGGTCTTGCATACAATCTTATATCTCTTCTCAGTAATGGATATGACGTAATTACAACATCAAATTCCGTTATATCTTTCAAAATTTTCCGGCGCTCTGCTTGAATTCCATCTGCAATAACTGCTCTAATATGCGGGGCGAATTTTTTCAATTCACTAAACCAATTATAAACAAGAGATGATGGTGAAACGACTAATATTGGCAGTTTCTTTTCTCGAATCTCATTCAAAACAGAATCTATAAAAGCAATGCTTTGCAACGTTTTTCCAAGTCCCATATCATCTGCTAAAATACCGCCAAAACGGTAATGAGCAAGTGTTTTCATCCATTCGAACCCATATACTTGATACTTTCTCATTTCTGCATTTAAAGTATTTGGCACAGCAAACTTTAATTTTTTCGGGTTTTGAATGTTTTCTACTAACTCTTGAACAGAATCATCCAAACTTAAAACATTGCCTTCATGAAGTCCGTTCATCCATTTTACACTCCGAATAAGCGGAACATTTACCTCTTCTCCATGTAAAAATTCTTTCCGAATACCTGATTCTTTTATAAACTGATTAATTTCATTAAACTCTTTACTCTCTAGCGATAAAAACGAACCATTCGCCAATCGATAATATTTACGTTTCTCTTCAAGGGCCGCTAATACACCTTTAATTTCTGCTTCTGGTATTCCTTTTATATCAAAACGAAATGACAACCAATCAATTCTTTCTTTTCTTCTCACTCTAATAAGAGGAGCTGCATCCCCTTTACTAATTCGCAATTTGATTGCTGTTGTCGCATAAATATCAACTAAACCTTTTAATGTTGGCACAACGTGATATAAAAAGTTATACTCAGCTTCTTCATTATGCATAAAGTAACCGCCTTCTGTTTTTGCAAAAGCACTTTCACTCATAATGTCTAAAATCTCTTTTTCCTTTTTCTCATCACGATTAAAAACAGACGGCTGTCCATCCTCTTCTAGCGGATTAATCATGACGTTCCCATAGTGAAATTCAAGACCTGCTAATAAGCGATTTTTCACGCGGTCTAAATACAATTTCGCTTTTAGCGAAGGTGTTTCAACACGATCCGATATTACTTCATCAATGTGTACAGTTCCGAGCTTCATTAATCCTGGTACAACTTTCGCGACGAAATGTTCCATCTTACTTTCTGGAATATAAAACTGATTACTATTTGAGCGACTCATCATCTTTTGTAATTCAATAAGTCGCATACAATCTTCAATGTGTAAGTGATATAATTTCCCATCGTAAAGTGCATTGTTATACATATCCATAACTTGTACACGATTTAAACCCTCTATATGAAGTGTAAATCCGCCATTATTTCCCTTCGTAAATTCAAAGTGTAACGGCAACAACCCTTTTGAAACTTGTAATCCCTGAAACAGTTGTTCATTTTGTTTCAGCTGTACATATTCAGCTTTAGAAAGTGAAAAGAGCATATCTTTCCATGAAGCTGGTGGTATAAATATCATACTTTCATCTTGTTTCGCATGTACTTCTAGCGTATCTTCATACATTTTTTCGTTATGATACATTTTAATGAGCTGCTGAATAATCGCATCCGTTTCTTGTTTAAAACTATGTACATCTGGTGTATATGTAAATTCATTTGAACAATGAAAAGACTCTCTTTTCTCCACCTTAAAAAGAAATTCTCTAATATGATTTATGAAATACACTTTGGCAAGTTTCAATTGAATTCCAAGAAGAGCCCCACCACTTCTCGTAGCAACTGGTGTACATATAAACTCAATATCTAATATTTCACGTGTATCAAAACGGTGTTGTTTACTTTTTGGTCTCAGTGGTTTGTCTGCAAACAGCTGAAACATACCACTTGTCAATTGATCATTTCTGCTACTAGTGGAGCTCATTCCACCTGTTTGTTGATTATAGTTTATTTGTATTAATACTGCTGCAACATGTTGACAGTACGTTTGAAAAGACGCTAATGAAGGACAACTACATTTTGCAACAACATCACCCTTTTTGGCTTTTGCTACTGTAACATGGAAATCCTCGTTCCCTTTTACTGTCGCCTCACAAATTTCTTTATTTTCATCGTAATGATCTATTATCACTTTATTTGATTTATAATAGGCTTCACCTCTTTTATATGAGGTCTCTCCGCACACTTCTTTAATAATCGATTTATTCAATGTGAAACTCATCGCTTTGACACTTCCTTAATATAAAACCATTTTCTCTTACTTAACATTTTACATGCTCCACGAGAAAATATAAAATGTTGATTTAACAAAAGAAGATGCTTATTTATAAGCATCTTCTTCACTCTATCTCCATCAACCTCTTCGCCTCAAAATACAACACTTGAATAAACTTCTTCGTATTAATTCGCGTATGACCAGAAGATGCGAGTTCATCTTTCGTCATTTCTGTCATCCGTTTTCTAACTACGGTAAAATCGAAAAATTTTGGAGCATAGCTTTCAAATTTTGGATTTGAAAAGTCTGTTAATCCTAAAGAAGCCAAATGATTTAACGACTGATAAATAGCTCGACGTACTCTTTGTTCAGACGCTTTTTTCTCTTTATCAATATCCGCCTCTAAAGCTAGATCCCCTAATTTCCTTATCGTAATATGATGAAAAATTTCTTTTAACGCAGGAAAGCCAAACTCAAATGTCTGTGCCTTTTCTTGACCATATAAATATTCCAGCATACTAAGTAAATCTTTACTTCCATTCTCTCCGGCAATACCGAGTTCTGATAGTAAAAAGCGCCCTAAATCCCCTATCTTTTTTCCTTCTTGCACTGGTTCAGTACGCAATTGCGGCTTTTCCCACTGAAACACGTTATTCAATGATTTTTGAATATCATGTATAGAACGCTCCAATCTAATACGCTCCATCACTTTGCGTACAACAGATACAACTTCGATTTTGTTTAATGGTTTTGTAATATAATATTCTACACCAAGTGTATATGCCTCACCTATAAGCTGCTTCGATTCCACTTGAGAAATCATAATGATTTTCCCCGTGAAAGTTGACGCAATGTGACGAACTGTTTCAATTCCGTCCCTCATCGGCATCAACAAATCAATAAATAAAATATCTACTTTTTTAAAATTTAGTTGATCCGCTTCAATAAAAGCTCCGTCATCCGCCTCACCAATTACTTCTCCAAGATCTCCATCTTCAATAATTTGCGAAAGCATCGAACGGAAAACTTCATCATCGTCTACGATATAATAAAACAAATCTATTCCCCTTCCTGCTTTAAACTATCCTCTGGTAAACAAACGATAAACTTACATCCTCTTTTATTTTCTCGGTCTTCTAATTTCACTTCTCCGCCTAGCTCTGTTACCATTTCATTTATGTAAGAAAGCCCAATACCAGTTGACGGTGTTCCCGTTTGATCATACTTGGAAGTAAATCCTGGCTTAAATACTAATTTCTTATACTTTTGTGTAATACCAGGCCCATCGTCAATTACTTCAAAAAATATATGCTGATTTCTTTTATATAGCTTAATAATAACGAAACCTTTATCTTCAATTGCTTCAACTGCATTTGCAACTAAGTTATTAAAAATTGATAGCACTGTATACACGTGGTATGCAGCATGCTCACCTTCTATATGTTTAGAAAAACGTATATCCTTTTCTAGCATTTCAGCATACTTCTCGTTTATTCTAACAATCATCTCTGCTAACTCATGTCCTTCTACATATTCAGCCACATTTTTATCTAATAACAGTTTAGATAATCCTGCAAATATCCTTTGATTATCCTTTTTTATTTCATGCACTTCCCCCGCTATTTTCAATGCTGTTTTACTACTTGAATCAGCGCTTACTTGTAAATTTCGATATAGTTGATATGCTTCTTGTGTAATTAACTCCGCATTTTGTAACGTCTTTTTCAAATGAACAGATTCCACATATAAATTAGAAAGATGCATTAACATATTTTCATTTTCTTTTCGAACTTGCGATTCTTTTAATTTCGTTTCATATAAATTCATCATATTTAAAAAACCAAGTGCAAAGAAACTACGAAAAATAGCAATAATAATAAGTTTATTCACTTCAGAAATCGTTATTGTTGTACCTAGTACTAACATGTGATAAAACGCAAGTTCTGACATACTTGCAACAATTTCAATTGAAATTCCAAGGCATCCAATAATGATTGGTTTCTGATGGAACTTATTTACCCTACAAAGCGAAAAAAAACTGCCATAAATAAAATAATAGAAGAACACAGGATAACGCAAATAAAATGATTCTGTCATATGAAATGAACCTTGCATGATCCAGTCAAGACATACTCGGAATAAGACTACAGATATACCAACAAGAATACCTGCAACTCCTGCTGGTACTCTTCTTAAAAATAATAATAAAAAGAAGAATAGCGGTGTACCGAAGCTAACTCGAAACGTATCATTAAAGGGATGAAAGTTCAGCTCCCCAGCAATCGGAACAACGACCATTAATATAATTAAAAGGGACATATCTTTCTTCCATAATTGATTCCAATTCAAAGGTGACACTTCCTATACTTTTTTTCAGTAGTAAAAGTGAAAGCCCGCTTATTGTTATAAACGGGCTTTTTTTCTATATTCTAACCTTTTCTACCGCTTTTATTTGGCGATACTCTGGCTTCCACATTGCTTCTTGCACTGCCATCTTGATATCGTTATCACTTAAGTTCACTCTTGCAACACCTTCTGCAACTGCAACTTTCGCTACTTCAATTGCAACCATTTCTGAGATATTACGTAATTCTTCGACCTCTGGTAAAATAGGTGCTCCTGGCTGACTTGTATCTACCATACTTGCAACTGCTTCAGCAGCCGCTGCGAACATTCCATCCGTCATGACGCTTGCTCGTACTACAATTGTTCCAAGACCAAGCCCTGGGAAAATAAGTGCATTATTTGATTGTCCAATCACATACGTTACACCGTTATATGTAACTGGTTCAAATGGACTTCCTGTTGCAACTAACGCTCTTCCTTCTGTCCACTCGATTAAATCTGCTGGTTTTGCTTCAGCAAGTGGCGTTGGATTCGACATTGGTAAAATGATTGGTCTTTCTACGTGAGAAGCCATTTCTTTAATAATCTCTTCTTTAAATGCACCTGCAACAGTAGATGTACCAATTAAAATTGTCGGTTTTACATGTTTCACAACTTCAGCAAGTCCGATCACATCATTTTCTTTCCACTCACTTACTTCTGCTTCTTTTCTTGCGTACGGAATTTGGAAATCAAGAAGATCTTCCATATTATCTGTAACTAACCCGTTACGATCAATACACCAGAAACGCTTATATGATTCTTCTTCAGATACGCCTACGCGGACCATCGCATCTCTAACTTGATCTGCGATACCGATTCCAGCCGTACCAGCACCAAATACAACAACGCGGTGTTCACTTAGCGGTACACCAGAAGCTTTCACTGCCGATAATACTGCCGCAAGTGAAACTGCACCTGTACCTTGAATATCATCATTAAATGTACAAACATCATGACGATATTTATCTAAAATTTTTCGTGCGTTACGAGAGCTAAAGTCTTCCCAATGTAAAAGTGCTTTCGGGAATTGTTTGTTTACCGCTTGTACAAACGTATCAATAAATTCATCGTAAGCTTCACCTGTTATACGAGGGTGACGATTTCCAATATAAAATGGATTGTTTAATAGCTCCTCACGGTTTGTACCTACATCTAAAATTACTGGTAATACACGACTAGGATCGATTCCAACTGCAGCAGTGTAAACAGCTAATTTTCCGATTGCGATGTTAATACCACCAACGCCCCAGTCACCAATTCCTAATATGCCTTCTCCATCTGTTACAACGACTAAATCAATGTTCTCAGCTGTTGCACCGATATTCGTGAATGCTTCTTCGATACCTGATGGATCGTTAATTGATAAATAAACACCACGTGGTTTACGATATTCATGACTATATCTTTGAATTGCTACACCGACAGTTGGTGTATATACAATCGGTAACATTTCACGTAAATGATCTGTTAATATACGATAAAATAATACTTCATTTCGATCATGTAACGCAGTTAAGTATACATTCTTTAATAAATCATCCGGCTGAGAACTAAATTGTTCGTATGCTCGGCGTGCCTGTTCTTCTAACGTTAAAACCGCTGGCGGTAATAACCCTTTTAAACCTAACTCTTCTCTTTCATTTTGTGTGAAAGCTACCCCTTTATTTAAAAGTGGTGTTGATAATACTTCTGCTCCTCTTAATGTTGTTTCTAATGCACCATTAGAAGCTACTGTAAACTTGCTCATAACATCCCTACCTCTATTCATATATAGCATTTCTATATTGTAAACAAAAAAGAGGGGATTGTCCCCCTCTTCTTTTAATTTTTCTTTAAAAGAGTTGCTCCTGCAATCCCTGGGTGTGTCATC
>NZ_JBUXJL010000004.1:0-418568 GCF_056158125.1 Bacillus sp. EB V-12
GGGAGCAACCACAATTCCTTGACTTGATTTGAGATTAAAAATATAAACCTTTTCCTACTGGCTGAACAGTTTCTAGTACAATATCAACCATTTCTTCATTAAGTAGGGTCCTTATAATCCAGGCTGAGAGTTCTTGAGCAGCAAAACAACCCGCAGCAGTCGAGATATTTCCTTCGTTTACGAAACTTTGCTCAATAACGTCTACATCAAATTGTTTTAGCTGTTCTACTGCGGATGGATATGTTGTAGCTTTTTTACCAGTTAGTAATTTTTTAGCTCCTAATAGTAGTGAACCAGAGCACATAGATCCTATTAATTGTCTTTGAGGATCTACATGAATGCTATTAATATATTGTTGGTTTTTATATAAATCCTTTACACCTTTACCACTTGCAAATATTACAGCGTCGGCAAAAGGGATATCAGATATGCTTCCTGTCATGGAAATACGCAAGCCAGACATAGATATATGAGTTTCTTCCGTTCCTAAAAGCTGTACATCCCAATCAGAAAGACCACCGACTAAACGTACACGATTTAATAAATCCCATGGTAGAAAAACATCTATATCAGTAAAGTTATCGAAGCAGACTATTGCAATTTTCATTTTCTAACCCTCCACTTATATATATCATTTTATTTATAATATAAACATCTCCTTTTTATGTTCTATATCAAGTTATAAATCCCTGTATATTACACGTATATGAAGGGGGTGTAGTGATTTTTTAATTCCTCTAAACATAAAAAGATATAAAATCATTTTCTTGGTTTCTATCGATTTTTTGTACAAAACCAAGACCCGTAGCAACAACTCGTATGGTATTGGGGATGAGGATTTTTAAAATTCTCAGGGAAATAGGTGTAATTTATCACACATACAAATAGAAATAAAAACGTCATCCTTTCTTATAAACTCACAGATAGAAACACGTTTTTCGCTTTTAGGGGGCATTATTTCAGTAGTTTACTAATCTATATATAATATGATTTTTATAATTTCCGTAAAATAATTTTGACGTATTTATTTTTTCAATATAAAATAATATTCATCCATCCAAATTTAACCAATAGTATATAAAAGATATATCTTTAGTTTCAAGGGGAAAGGTTAATATAAAAGTAAGGAAACTAGTTACGCTTGCAGTACCATTTATGCTATTATACGTGTCAGTTCAATTAACCAGAATTCTTCAAGGCAATTTCAGCAACTGAACGAAATCAGAATGGATATTATTTTTGAAGAAAAAGTTTAAGGAACAATTGATGAGTTATACTGAAAATCGGAAATTTATAATAGAAAATAAGTTTCATATAGAGGTGAAATTATATGCCTAAAATTGACAATATGTTAGCAATTCTTTGGATGCTTCGTTCAGGTGAAAAAATTACTGCGAAACAAATTTCAGAAAAGTTAGAGATGAATATAAGGACTGTGTATCGTTATATTGATACAATTTCAACTAGTGGAGTACCTATAATTTCAGAACCAGGACATAACGGCGGATACACTTTATTGAACAATTTTATTGAAGCCCCTCTTTTTTTTGATTTTGAGGAGCAAACTTCACTATTTCATGCTGCTGTTTTTGCAGAAGAAGCCGGGTATTATGGAGGTGAAGCATTAAATAGGGCCATTTCAAAACTAAGTAAATACTCAAATCAAGAGCAGGAAACAAAGATAAATCAACATTTAACTAGTCTTGAAGTAATAAGTCGATTAAGTCCGCTCTCTATAGAAACTTTTTTGAAGGAGTTGGAGCAGGCCGTAGCTGACGGGTACTCAGTAAAAATTCTTTACCATAAAAATGGTGAAAAGAAATTAAATTATAGATTGGTCGATCCATACAGAATTATCTATTGGAATAATAAATGGTATGTGATTGGATTTTGTCATCTTAGGAATGATATCCGTAGTTTTAGAGTAGATCGAATTGAAAGTTTAATGTTAACGGAAAATAAGTTTAACCGGCCAGAAAATTTTTCGGCACGGGACTTTTTTATAAAAAGTCTTCTTCCAACTATAGAAGATAAGAAAGATATTATTTCTTTGATTATTAATGGGGATAAAAATGTATTAGCTGATATTTGCCAACATTGGTTTTTAGGACATTATTTACAAGAACGGACTTCAAATCAAGCTGTTTTTCTTCTTGAAAAAGATATGATACATACCTATGTACCTTATTTACTTTTACCGTACAATAAATCTATTAAAGTTATTGAGCCAATAAGTCTTAAGAAAAGACTTATTGAAGTTCTGTCGGAATTAATAAAATTTCATCAAGTATGATAACTTCCCTGACGTTAACTGTCAGGGAAGTTATATTATAATAGCTATATAAATTGTGATTGGAGTGTTATTGGATGCAAACAAAAAAAGTTTTTCTATATGTATTTAATACAATGTCGGACTGGGAATATGGATATTTAATTGCTGAACTAAACTCAGGAAGATATTTCAAAAAAGATTTAGCACCTTTAAAAGTAATTACAGTAGGAGCTAATAAAGAAATGATTACTACTATGGGAGGACTGAGCATAAAACCAGATATTTCCCTTGATGAATGTACTCTTGAGAGTAAAGATCTTTTAATTTTACCAGGAGGGACTACTTGGAGCGAAGGAATTCATCAACCTATCTTGGAAAGAATTGACCAAGCTCTAAAGATTGGCACTATTGTTGCTGCAATTTGTGGTGCAACTGATGCCCTAGCGAATATGGGATACTTGGATACTAGAAAGCATACAAGTAATAACTTAGAATATACTAAAATGGTATGTCCTAACTATAAAGGAGAAAAGTTTTATGAGTTGGGATCTGCTGTATCTGATGCGAATTTAGTTACTGCATCAGGAATAGCTCCTCTGGAATTTGCAAGGGAGGTACTGAAAAAAATAGATGTATTTACACCAGATGCATTACATTCATGGTATAACCTAAATAAGACTCATAAACCTGAATACTTCTTCCAGTTAATGAATTCAATAAAAAAATGAAATAATTAAAAAGCGCAATTTCTCTGTTTTGATTTGCAGAGAAATTGCGCTTTTTAATTTGGAATTCCCTTATCGTTGTAAATTGGCATTTTCCTGATGCTATCCCTATGTAACCTTCTATAGTAATCCTACCCCAATAGTTCAATAAATCGATGCTATAATGTCCGTTTATAGGTACATTTCATTAAGTAGAAAGTAATAAATTTATTGAGGTTTAATAATTTTAATACTGATAATTTGACATACATAAAACCAAAAGTTGCATGTTATATTATTAGGCACAACAATATAAATAATGTTGATAAAAAAGGTGAAAGGATTTTTAAAGATAAAAATAGAAATCTATATAAAAAAATATCTAAATGGTAGGGATATTATGAAAATCGGTAAGTTTGGAGAAGTAAATAACATAAGTATTGATACAATTAGACATTATATGGATCTCAGTCTCATTATTCCTGAAAAAAAAGGAGGACACTATTTTTTTGATGAGTATTGTCAAACAGATTTAGAACTTATATTACATTACAAAGATTTAGGATTTAGCTTGAATGAAATTAAAGAACTATTTTTTTATAAAAATTTAGCAAAATCTATGAATTACGAAAAAAATACCTTTTACCAATCTTTATTTAAACTAAAATATGACAAAATGGAACAGGAAATAGAACTTTTGGAGAAGAAACGGGATAAATTAAAGGGAGTATTACATGATTTATTATTAATAAATGAAACTTCTAATTCAATTATAGGGATAGATTTAAGTGTACTACATTTACTCGCATGTTCTAAGTGTAGCAAAAAATTAATTCTTCACGATGGAATTATTACTAACAATCAAATTACAGAGGGGAAGTTAATTTGTAATTGTGGTGAAGAATACATGATTACTTCAGGAGTTGTAATTGCTGGTAAATTATTTAAAGCAAATGAGCGGACGTCACTTGATGATACTATTGCGGATTATATTCATGAAACTGATAATGCTTATTTGGAAAATATGCATAGAGAAGGGGAATGGGCGAAAAAGAAACTATTACATTTAGATTTAAATAACAAATTAATACTAGATATAGGATCGGGACTCGGATTCTTTTTGAGAAATATTTGTGAAGAACTACCAGAAGATTGCCTATACATTGCAGTGGATCGAGATTTAGATAAACTTTTATTTTTAAAAGATGTATTAGCGAGAAAAAATCCTAAAAGAAACATTCTCTTTATTTGTGCTGATTTTTTGAACATCCCTATTCAAAATCAGTCTGTTGATATTGTAATTGATCACTCTGGTACGAGCAATTATAGTTTTGAGCATGAGAATTTTTTACTTCACGAATTAAATCCACTTTTTAAATCTGATTGTTATTTATTAAGTTTATTTATTTTATTTAAAAATTTCAGCTCAAATAGTCAAATTACAAATAACTTTCGAGCAAATTTTTCACTTTCAAAAGTAACGAAAGAAATCCAAAATCTACAGTTTCAATCGATTGATGAAAGTACTTCAAATTATTTGATACGAGGGGGAAAGTACGAGGATTTCTTTGTTCAAGGAGAAGAAATTTATACATATTCATTTTTCGGAAAAAGATGGGGTTAACCCCGTCATAAAAAGTCCGTTTTTATAACGGGACTATTTATGACGATTCCTATCTATACTTTTTACGATGAAAAGAAAAAGAGAATGTTAATCTAAATGTTTAGCACTCACTGGACAGTCTCTTGTCGGTGTATGTCTAGTAAGAGAAAAGATAGCCAAACCTAAAGATAATAAAACTAAAGATCCACCAACCCAGGCCATATTGGCGACATTATGTACTTGTTTTAAAGCTATACCTCCAACTGCAGAGCCGAGTGAAATTCCTATTTGTAGGGCTGAATTATTAAAACTTTGCTGTATATCTGACGTATCCGGGGCAGTTTGGATTAAATAACTTTGTTGAGGTGGTGCAAGCCCCCAACTCAATGCAGCCCAAACTATCATAACAGGAATAAATAGGATAATAGAAACTGCAGTAAACGGTAATATAAATAAGATTAGAGCAAATAGAGTAATAACTATTAAAATACTTTTTTGAGCGCCTATTTTATCTGATAATACACCGCCAAACGCACCGCCACTTACTGCAGCTATACCAAACACTAAATAAAATATGCTAATCCAATAAGGGCTTAGGTGAAACTTATTTTCTAAAAAAGGAGTAAAATAAGCATATAGAGTATAGTGTCCTGCTAACATAAACATGGTAGCTAGATGGGCAGATCCTAGTTTAAGACTACAAACGGCCTTTAATTGGATAGATAAAGGAGTTCGGTTTTCCTCTCCAGGTATTTTATCTAAAAATACTGAAATTAAGATAATAGACCCCAATGATAAAATAGCTATACATAAAAAAATAATTCTCCAGCCAAATGTGTTTGAAATTAATATGCCTAGTGGTACTCCTAGTACAAGTGAAGAGCTAATACCCATATAAATTAATCCTAATGCTTTTGCTCGATAAGCGGGATTAACAATTTTAGCTGCAATTGTTAGGGAAAGTACTACAACTAAAGCAGTACTCATAGCAGTTAAAATTCTTGCTATCATCATAAAAGTAAAGTTCGGACTAAAATAAGTAAGTAGATTACCAATTAGAAAAATGTAAAGTGAAATAATATATAATTTTTTTCTTTCCACTTTACTTGTGAAAATCAATAATACAGGACCTGCTATTGCATAAGTAAAGGCGAAAATTGTAATTAATTGACCAGCAGAACTTAATGAAACATTAAAATCTTTAGCGATGTCTGGCAATATTCCTCCAACGATAAGCTCTACAAGACCTACCGCTATCGTTGCTAAAGCTAATATAAATACTTTGAAATTCATTTTTTATATTCCCTTCTCTGCATTATTTACCGTAGAACAAAAAAACTCCTGACTACAAACGCTAAAAGACGCATTTTGTAGTCAGGAGTTGTTGGTTCCTGGTAGAGACCCCCAAGCCATATTCTTGGAGTTATACATGATTCTCATATGTAATTAATCAACGTAATAGAAGATACCATATTATTTTTTAGATTTCAATAAAAAATTTGCATTTGTACATGTGATCTTATTAATCATTTTATTTTTTATCGTTGTAGGAGGCACTAATATCTTCAGTTGATGTGCACGGGGTTAACCCCATCTTTTTTCATTTCTTTGTAGTAATTTTTAAACACAGTGTATTGATATTGGGTTAACCCGAGAATTTACACTTTATGTAATACAAAGAAAAGTGGGGGAAAAGTGATGGGAAGTTTACGATTACATATAGAAAATAAAAAAAGAAACCAAGAACTAAGAAATATTTGTTTATATTCAATTGCAAAAACAGTATCACTATTCGGTAGCTCAATTTATAGTTTTGCATTAGGATTGTATGTTTTACAAATAACCGGATCTGCGTTACATTTTGCGATTACGCTCATATTAGGAACGATTCCAATGATTGTTATGAATCCATTTGCTGGTGTCATTGCTGATAAGGTTGATAAAAAGAAACTCGTCGTTTGCATGGATGTACTAAGCGGGTGCTTATTAATAACTGTTTATATATTAAGCAACTATTATGGATTAAACTTATTCATTATTTATACTACTACCTTTCTTATGACAGTATTTACAACGTTTTTTGGAATAGGATTAGAGGCCGTAAAACCGAATATGGTTACTAAAGAACGGTTAATGAGTATTAATTCTATAAGTAAAATTATCGATTCTATATCTTTAATTTTAGGGCCTATGTTAGGGGGGATTGTTTTTGCAGTCTTTGATATTAAAATTTTTATAATTATAAATGGTATTTCATTTATCCTTTCGGCTATTTCTATATTGTTTATTAACTTTAAATTGTTTGAGCAAAACATAAATGAGGAATGTTCAATTAGAGAAATTAATTTTATTGAAGATATAAAGGAGGGATACTCTTACTTATTGGAGCGGAAAAGCTTAAAAAATACTTTTAGTATTTTAATTTCTCTTAATTTCTTTTTAGGCTTTGCTGTAACCGTTCCGTTGCCATACATTATTAACACAGTTCTCAATCTTAATTCTAAGCAATTTGGTATGATTCAAGGGACTTTTCCGATAGGTATGATAGTTGGTGCAATATTAGTAAAAAAGATAACTGATTGTTTTTCTTATTCTTATCTATTGAAAAAAATAAGTTTTATGTTGGCAATTTTTATGATAGTTTCAGGAATACCTGTTTTATTTAAACCTATTGTAGTAAATAATTTGGTATATGTTACTACGTATTGCATGATTATGTTCTTTTTAGGATTTATGATAGCACAAATTGATATTCCTTTAATGTATTTCATGCAAAATGAGATTCCTGAAGAATATAGAGGAAGAGTTCTTAGTATTGGATTAAGCTTAGGTAAAATAATGCAGCCAATAGCACTTGCAATATCAGGACTGTTATTAAATTTCATTCCAGCCTACACGCTTCCCATTGCAGGAGGGGTTGTATTTTTTACTTTGAATAAAATTTTAGCAACTAAGTTAAATTTAGAAATTCATTCAAAAGATTATAGTGTTTAACGTAACTTAAAAAGCGCAGGATCAGCATCCTGCGCTTTTCTATCGTAATTCAGCTGTTTTTCTAATAACAATCTTATCAATATCATCTTCTTCATCACCAATAAATAACCCGCGCTCTTTTAAATACGCTTCAAAATATAAATCTGCTTCTGCACGTTCATCATACGGTTTTACAGATAAAACGAAACCTAATTTGTTTTGTTCTTCTAAATGAGAAGTGGAGATGTAAGCCGGTACATTGTGGCGTAAAAAGAGTTCTTTAACCGGAATAATCATATCTTTCATTAATTTCGTTAACATACCCATTTCAAACTCGAAATTAAAGCGATCTATACTACATAAATCAGCGAATACTACACCAATAAAACCTGTATTAAATACTTCTTGATATTCTACTTCTTCATCATTACCGTAAAAATTCTTTTCGATTAAATAATTTACAAAATAAGCAATACCATCACTTTGTTCAAATGGTTTCGTTGAAAGAACAAAGCCGATTTTCTTTTGTTTATGTAAATACACACATGACATGTATGCTGAAATGTTATGTTCTTTAAATAGAGAACTTGTTGCCCCAGAGAGGCCATCAAGTACGTGATGAACAATTTGAAGTTTTTTACGAGCGAAATAATAGGATTTCTTTTGTAACTCCAATGTATCAATAAAGACAGAGCCGATAAAGCCTGTATTTGAAATAATAGGTGCTTGCTTTTTTCTTCCTCTGCGCTTTAATGGAGCCATTGTTAAAATCATCCCTTCATGTACAATTAAAATAAAAAGAACATTTGTTCGTATATTTATATTTTACTATTAAAACGCTATAAAGTAAAGGGTTTTTGACGAAAAAAACAACAAAAAAGACACCTGTAAAGGGTGCCTTAAACGCTGTAGGGAAGAGGGTTCATCCCTACAATTTATATTATGATACAGAAACAATCTCTTCTGTATCTTCTACATCTAAATGACAGTCCATAGTACGAACATCTTGATCTTCATGACTTCCGAAATAAATAGTAATTTTCATATGTATCGCTCCTTTATTCTAGGAATACCTAAAATAATTACTAGTAATGTTAATATTTATTATATACCACTTTTTTCATTCCGACAACGTTATATCATTTTTAATTCTTTCAGAGCGTATAGAGTGATTTATAGAGATATTTTTATAGAAATAGTTACATTTCGTATATGTTATATTTAATACTGAACGATTTGAATACGAATTTTTATGAAAGGAGAAAAAAGAATGAATTATAAACAGTTATTAATAGATAACTTCACATATAAAATGTCATATATTGCGCGTCATGTACATGAAATGAATGTAAAAGAAACGAAGGACTACATTGCTGTAGATTGTGGTTTACCTGCAGATACATTTAATATCATTACTTTACTAAACAATGATGTAACGGAAGACATTGAGAAATTATATAAAGTGATAAACAACTATAATAAAAAGAAGTTTCCAATGTGTGTTTGGTTTTGGGATAATAGCTATGAACAGGCTATAAAAAACCAATTAATAAAACTTGGCTTAAAAGAAGCAGAACAAAATATTGCGATGGTAGCAGACTTAAAGACAATTCAACCAACAATAAAAATGCCAGAAGGTTTTACGATACAAAGAGCATCTTCGTTAGGACAAATTAAAAAGTTTGGGGAAACGTTAGCTAATCTATTTGGTACATCAGAGGAAGGTATACATGTGCAAACATTTTATAATGAAACTGCTTCTTTCGATTTATGGAATAGTGAAAAAATGAAACTATATTTAGGGATTTTTAAAGATGAAGTCGTATCTGTTGGTTCATTAGTATGTACAAAAGATAGTATTGGTATTTATGATATAGCAACTAAAGAAAAAATGCGAGGGCAAGGATTTGGCTCCACTATGTTTAATTACTTGCTGCAAGAAGCAAAACAATTGAAAGTTTCTCAATGCGTATTACAAGCTTCACCTGATGGGATTAATATTTATAAAAAGGCTGGTTTTCAATCTGTTGGACAAATGACTGTATTTGAAAATCGACATTTAATTGAATAAAGTATTCGATCCAAATTGCTTTCATGTAGGAGTTAATACATCATTATGAAAAAGATATATATCATTACAATCATTTGCACCATTATATTACTAGGTACTTTCGTTTTACATAAAGTAGATGAACGTAAGTACACGAAAGCTATTAATCAAGCAAATCATATAAAAAACATTGCACATAGAGGCGCTTCTGCGTATGCGCCGGAACATACAATAGCAGCGTATAAATTAGGACAACAATTAAAAGGAGATTATATAGAAATTGATCTTCAAATGACAAAAGACGGACATTTAGTAGCTATGCATGATGAAACAGTAAACCGCACTACAAATGGTACGGGTCTAGTTAAGGAACATACATTAGAAGAAATAAAGAAACTTAATGCAGGTTCTTTTTTCAATGAAAAGCATCCAAGTTTAGCAAAGAAAGACTTTGAAGATGCTAAAGTCCCAACACTAGAAGAAATTATTGAAACGTTCGGGAATGGTGCAAACTATTATATTGAAACAAAATCACCAGATGAATACGCTGGTATGGAAGAGAAGCTATTAGAAATTATACAGCACTACGAAATAAGTGATAACGTTATTATTCAATCATTTAGTGAAGAAAGTCTGCAAAAAATTCATAGTTTAGATGTTACTTTACCGCTAGTACAATTACTACCTTACAAAAAGTCAGTTCAATTAACTGAATTAGAGATAAAAAAGTATAAAACATACTGCATCGGTCTTGGGATGAACTATAAATATATTGATTCCGCTTATGTAAAGAGAATAAAGAAACATGGATTAGAAGTTCATCCATTTACTGTAGATAATGAAAAAGATATGAAAAAGTTACTTTTATGGGGCGTTGATGGGATGTTTACGAATTACCCGGATCGTTTACATTCGTTATTACAATCTTAAACTATAATGGTGTAATTATCACTGAACCAATAAAACAAGTACCCACAAGTATACAAAGATGGTTTTTGGTCCAAATGGTAACATCATTGAATGCATAAAGCCGATATTGAAATGAAATTTGAAAAAGAATCCAATACTGTTATTGGATTCTTCTTATTTAGCGCTAAGTGACTAACTTAAAGCAATACGATCTTGAATTTATAAATAAAATATTACATTGAGTATGATTTTTCATAATAATCATCAGAAAGTAACGAAAATGTAATGAAGTTTAACTACGCTTTTTATATTTTTTTGATACACTGGCTACGAGGGGGATACCAATTAAGGTGGGTAAAAACCAAAACCATATTGGCGGAAGTAAATTTATAATGGGAATATGGATGCCGACATTTACTAAAAGTGCGGTGACTGCACCTATATAAGAACCTAACATACCTCTAATGTGGTGATGGAGCCAATTTTTCCAACGTTTTTTTCGTGCAAGGTATCCATAAATCGCAAATGAATAAGAGAAGATTGCTACATAAAATAAATATGCGATTTTATCCCAGTTTATAATGGATAATATAATGGCAGTAACGGTGATAACGACATAGGATGCGTGATATATTTCACCCCATTCCGTATGTTTACCTTTCTTCTTTTGAGCAACCATCGCTATTATCCCAGTTATTAAACATATCGTTCCAAATAATATGTGGATGGTTAAAAGAATGTTGAAAATGCTCATCATAATTCCTCCCTTTTTATTTTTATAGTATTGCAGCATAGGAGAAAAGTTGAAACATATTGTTTATTCACTTTAATATATTGAAGTAAAGGTACTTCAAGAACAAGTTTAAACGGACAAATTTTTCTTGAGTTTAGTGAGACACGTATTACGTGAAATGAAGGAGAGACTTCTATGTTTACATCTATTACATATTTACAATCGGGCAATGAGAAACAACAAAAAATATATGATGTTTTGAATAGCCTAAACATAATGGAGGATTTAGCTTTATATAATCCCGTTCTTTGCGGGACAATCCCTATAAGAATTGATACTCCTCAATCTGACTTAGATATTGTAATGGAAGTATATAATTTTGATGTTTTTGAGCAGGAAATGAGATCTTTATATGGTTCTTATGGAGGGTTCAACATTAAAAAGAAAAAAATTAAAGGTACTGAATCGATAAAGGTGAATTTTGAATTCGAAGGTTTTGAATTTGAATTATTTGCTCAACCTAAGCCAGTGCGTAATCAAAATGCATATAGACATATGATAGTGGAGCACATGTTATTAATGCAGCATCCCCATATAAGGGAAGAAGTTATTCACTTAAAGGAACAAGGTTTAAAAACAGAACCTGCTTTTGCTCAAGTATTAAATATTGACGGAGATCCTTATGAAGAACTTATTTTATTAGGGCAGGAAATGAAATTGTGGTAAATAAGATACATAAAAAAATCCTCCAAAAACAAAAGAGGATTTTTTTTATGCCGTTAACTTCCGAATTAATTCACTGAGCAATTTAATTCCGTTAGTCATTTGTTCTGGAGTAGCATATCCATATGATAAACGAATGTACTGATCTGATTCTTCTTCATAAATACGTCCCGGATTTAAAAGAATTCCTTTTGATAGTGCCTCTGAAAATAGTTTTTTCATCGGAATGTTATGTACAACCTTTAGCCATATAAAAAATCCACCACTAGGAATATCCCATGATGCAATATCTGCACAATATTTATTTAAAGCTCGTATCATTATTTGTCTTCGTTCTTTCAGGTGCATTCTTACGTTTGCTACATGTTCTTCATAAAAACCTTCATTTATCCATTCAGCAGCTACTCTTTGAGATAAAGAGCTGGATCCATAGTCTGTTTGCATTTTTATATCTGACAATCTATCAATAACAGGTTCTGGTCCGATTATCCATCCAATTCTAAGTCCTGGGCTAAGTGTTTTAGAGAGACTACCAATATATAATACATGTCCATGTTTATCCATCGACTTTAAAGGAGCTGGAGGTGATTCATCAAGCCATAACTCTCGGTAAATATCATCCTCGATGATAGGCAATTGCTCTTTTTCACATATTTTTAATATTTCTTTTCTTCGCTCTTTGGACATCAATATCCCCGTTGGATTTTGAAAACAAGGGATTGAATATAAAATATTATTCTTTTGACTATATTTAATTCGTTTTAATAAGTCGTTAGGTAAAATACCGTGGTGATCCATTGATATACCGGATAAATTTATATTTGCTGATTGAAAAACATGAAGTGAATATAAGTAAGAAGGTTGTTCAAGTAAAACAGTTGATTTTCTATGTAAAAGACCAATTGATATTAATTGTAATGCTTGGAGTGCACCAGAGACTATTAATATAGAACCCGGTGATGCATGTATTCCAAATGATTTTACGTATTTGCTTATTGCTTCACGTAACGGATAAAAACCTTTTTGTTCTTCGTATCCGAAATAATCTAATTCCTCACTGACGTTTTTAATTATAGATTGCATAGTTTCGAGCGGGAAAAGGTGCGGTGCAAGTTCGCCTTTACTAAGATGGATAAGCGTTTTATTTGCTTCTGCTTCATTTATTTCTCGCACCATTAACTTACTTGGTTTATGAATACCGGCCTTTACATATTCACTCCAATCGGGCGGGGGATTAGTTGCTAATAATGACCATGTATTATTTGTTACAATTGTTCCTGCTCCGATTTGTCCTTGAATTAAACCATCTGCCATAAGTTCATCTAGCGCATTTATTACAGTACTTCGATTTACATGAAATAATTTTGCTAACTGCCGCTGACTAGGGATTTTACTTCCAATTGGCCATTCTCCGTTTTCAATTTTTTCTTTCATATAGTCTATTATCTGCCGATATTTGGGCACTTTTTTATCGGTTGTCATATAAAAAACTCCTTCGTTTATTTAAAAGATTCAAAGTGGTTGGTTTTTCCGATAAATAACTGGTTGAAGACATTGTATCAACTATTAAATATGATGAAAAGAAATAATTGGTAATTTAAAAATGGTTGGTTTTTTAGGGAAGGAGAGAAAATATGCATAATAAAAAATGGGATTTACGCATTATATGTGCTCACGCTTTTACAATTCTTATATGGGGAACTGCTTTTCCAGCAATTCGTATGGGGCTTGAATCTTATACGCCTGAACACCTTACTTTACTACGCTTATTAATCGCTTCATTTATACTTTTGTTATTTTCATTTATATACAAACTACGATTACCGGATTTAAAGGATATCCCAGCAATTTTTATATTTGGTGCTTTAGGGTTTACTATTTATCACATCGCATTAAACTACGGCGAAAAAACAGTAAATGCTGGATCTGCAAGTTTAATAATTTCAGTCACTCCAATAGTGACGGCAATTCTTGCTTCTGTTTTTTTGAATGACAAAATGAAATTAAATGGTTGGCTTGGTGGTGTAATTAGTTTTGCAGGAATTGCCTTAATTTCATTTAGCCAAGGCGATGCTATTCAATTGAATAGCGGGGGATTATTTATATTATTAGCGGCGATTTCAGAAAGTCTATTTTTCGTTTTCCAAACATCTTACTTAAAAAAATACGGTTTCTTACCATTTACCATATATACAATTTTGTCTAGTACTGTATGTATGCTTATTTTCTTACCCGGAGTTTATCAAGAAGTACTAGCAGCTCCTCTTGAAGTTAACTTGAGCGTTATATATTTAGGTGTCTTTCCAACAGTACTCCCGTATATTGCATTGGCCTATATTATATCTCGTGCTGGTGCTTCTGAAGCAACAAGTTCTCTATATTTAACGCCAATAGCTGCGTGTTTCATTGCTTGGATATGGTTAGGAGAAGTGCCAACTTTAGTTTCGATAATTGGCGGAGGAATTACTATACTTGGAATTGTGATTGCTCATATACCAGTATTAAGAAAAGAAAAACATAGGAATTTAGCAAATAATCAATCCGTATAATGTAATTCAATAATAATTTTATGATACTTTTTTATATAGTTTCTTTCTTATGTTGATAAATATAATATTTTGTATTTCAGTTAAATATTGTATGTTACATTTTATGTAGTAAGCATTTTAAAAGGAGCTGACAACATAATGAATGGAAAAAGAAAAATTTTCACATGTATTTCTATTGTAGGAATCGGACTAGCTAGTTTTTCTAATTCTAGTTTCGCAGCAAGTGTAACGGAAAATTCAATACAAAATTCTATTCCCGTAGTTAATCAACAAGTAGCTGCTGCAAAGGAGATGAAACCATTTCCCCAGCAAGTTAATTATGCAGGTGTTATAAAACCGAATCATGTTACACAGGAAAGTTTAAATGCTTCTGTAAGAAGTTACTACGATAATTGGAAAAAGAAATATTTGAAAAATGATTTATCTTCTTTACCTGGTGGTTATTATGTAAAAGGAGAGATTACAGGTGATGCTGATGGGTTTAAGCCACTTGGAACTTCAGAAGGTCAAGGGTATGGGATGATAATTACAGTATTAATGGCTGGTTATGATTCGAATGCTCAAAAAATCTATGACGGTTTATTTAAAACAGCAAGAACTTTTAAAAGTTCTCAAAATCCTAATTTAATGGGATGGGTTGTCGCAGATAGTAAAAAAGCACAAGGTCATTTTGATTCTGCTACTGATGGAGATTTAGATATTGCGTATTCTCTTCTTCTTGCTCATAAGCAGTGGGGATCTAATGGAACAGTTAATTATTTGAAAGAAGCACAAGACATGATTACAAAAGGTATTAAAGCTAGTAATGTTACAAATAATAACCGACTAAATTTAGGAGATTGGGATTCTAAAAGTTCACTTGATACGAGACCATCTGATTGGATGATGTCACACCTTAGAGCATTTTATGAATTTACAGGTGATAAAACTTGGCTTACTGTTATTAATAATTTGTACGATGTTTATACGCAATTTAGTAATAAGTACTCTCCAAATACAGGACTTATTTCAGATTTCGTTGTAAAAAACCCACCACAACCCGCACCTAAAGACTTCTTAGATGAGTCAGAATATACAAATGCATATTATTACAATGCTAGTCGGGTACCATTGAGAATTGTAATGGACTATGCGATGTACGGCGAGAAAAGAAGTAAAGTCATTTCTGATAAAGTCTCTTCATGGATTCAAAATAAAACGAATGGAAATCCTTCTAAAATTGTGGATGGTTATCAATTAAACGGATCCAATATTGGTAGTTATTCAACTGCTGTATTTGTTTCACCGTTTATTGCTGCAAGTATAACGAGTAGCAATAATCAAAAGTGGGTAAATAGCGGTTGGGATTGGATGAAGAATAAGAAAGAAAGTTATTTTAGTGATAGTTATAATTTATTAACTATGTTATTTATTACAGGAAATTGGTGGAAACCTGTACCTGATGATAAAAAAATACAAAATCAAATAAATGATGCAATTTATGAAGGATACGATAATTAATTAAATTTGAGAATGGTTACTTAAGAAAGGAATTAGCATAGGCTAGTTCCTTTTTAATATTTTGTAAAACATTATCCATCCTAAAATTCGCATAGATATACTTGCTTTTTTCATATACATAGTTATTGATGACTCTATGTTTTTATGAGGGGAGAGTATTTCTTGGAAAAAGTATTATTTTTCGGAGACCCAGGTATTGATGACTCATTTGCCATTATGTATGGTTTACTGCATCCCGAAATTGAAATTGTCGGTATTGTAACCGGATACGGAAATGTTGAGCATATACATGCTGCACATAATGCAGCTTATATTTTACAGTTAGCAAATAGACAAGATATTCCTGTCATTAGTGGTGCAACAAAACCACTTACAGAAGAAATTACTACGTACTACCCTGAAATTCACGGAGCAGAAGGATTAGGGCCCATCCATGTTCCAGAAAATGTATTATCTATTCCAATATATAATTTCGGCAGTATTGCTGCGATTCTTATAAAGTACGGAAAAGATTTAACGATTGTTGATGTAGGAAGATCTACCTCGTTAGCAATTGCTTTTAATTTATGGAATAATTTAATGCTAAATGTAAAAGGAATCTATTTCATGGGTGGTGTTTTTTTAGAAGTAGGAAACGTTACGCCATTAGCAGAGGCAAACGTGTATGGAGATCCGATAGCAAGTAAAATTGTTTTCCATCAAGCAAAGAATTTATTCATATTCCCTTTAAATGTAACAAACAAAGCTGTGTTAACACCGAATGTATTTAACTATATTCAAGCTAATACAAAGAATCCATTTCATATGATAATGAAACCAATGTATGATTACTATCTATCCGCATACCAAAAACTTAATCCATCTATGGAAGGACCTTTGCTACATGATGTGGTTGCAATAAGCGGATTAGTAAATCCAAGTTTTTTTGAATTTGTGCATCGTACAGTAAATGTAGATACATACGGAGATACGAAAGGACAAACATTTGCTGATTTTCGCCCTAGCTCTATATCTGATGGAGCCCATATAGCACTAGAAATAGATGAACAAAAATTCATTCAAGATTTTATAAAAATCATGTTATAAGTTGTTGTCGAAAAAGGGAATTATTTCGCTACGTTGAATATAAACATACATCCTCTATATAAGGGAGCTTACAATATTGAATGTCCAGTTAAAGGTTGTTACGAGAGAAAATTGGGAAGCAGCATTAAAGCTACAAGTTAAAGGAAATCAGTTGAATTTTGTGCCATCCGTAGCAGTTTCGCTTGCTAAAGTATATATAAAACCAGATGGTGACAATGTAGAGTACATACCATTCGCTATATACGATGGTGACCTTATGGTTGGTTTTGTTATGCATGCTGTTGTAAGAGAGACATCGGATATGTATTGGATTAACGGATTTATTATTGATCAATCGCAGCAAGGTAATGGTTATGGAAAAGCAGCATTACAAGAAAGTATTAATATAATAAAAAATACGTTTAAGGCGTGTAAAGAAATTAGATTAACAGTACATAAAGATAATATCTCTGCAAAGAAACTATATGAACGATATGGTTTCATATCATTAGGACAGGAGTATGATGGTGAGCAAGTATATCGTTTATTTGTTTAACTATTAGGAAGTAAAGGTGTGAAATGAAATATGCAATTTACTGAAGTGAAAATTGAAGTGTTCATTCCTGAAGAATATATTGAAACGTTAAGGGATGAATTAAATAAAATTGGAGCATGTAAAACGGGCGAATATGACCATTGTCTTTCCTATAGTTCAGTGAAAGGATATTGGAGACCTTTAGACGAGGCATCTCCTTTTAATGGAGAAATTGGGCGAATATGCGAAGGGCAAGAATGTAAAGTTGAAATAAAGTGTAAACGAGAACTTGTAAAAGATGCTCTTGAAGTTATTAATGATATTCATCCGTATGAAACACCTATGATTTATATTATACCAATACTAAATGACTATTTTGAGCAACTATACATTGAATAACTAGGAGGGATATCAATTGAAAAGTAAATTCCATCATATTGTACGAGCAGTCATGATAAAAGATGAAAAATTATTAGTTGCTGAATATATTGGCCATCATTATTTTTTACCTGGTGGCCATATTGAAATTGGAGAATCAGCAGAGAATGCATTAATAAGAGAGTTAAGAGAAGAACTTGGAGTAAACTGTAGTATACAACAATTTTTAGGAGTCATAGAAAATCAATGGCAAGATAAAGAAGTGCTTCATCATGAAATTAACCACATTTTTGAAGTAGAGTCACAAGATTTACATACGGACTTAACACCGAAATCTAGCGAGTCTCATTTAGCATTTCACTGGATAGATTATAATAAAGAAGCCTTAAATCATTATGAAATCATGCCAATGCCTTTAGTGAAGGAATTACTAGAAAGAAAGTTAAGTGATGAACTACTAAATTGTTGGATTAGTAATTTTTAAATCACTTTATTTATAGTAAATATGTCCATCAAATGAATATAAAGAAAATAGGCTAAAAAACAAGGTACATTACCTAGTGTAAGTTCATATTTTGTTGATGTACGTATTTAGTCTATAGTCTTGTTTCTACTTTGTTTACAAGAATTTATTAACTTTAATATTTGGACGGAATTTACATTTATAAATGGAGGGTTTCATAATGAATCAGTTTCAACAAGAACTACAATCATTAAACCTTAATGATTATCAAACTGGCAATGTTGTGTATTGGGATCAACAACAAAATCAATATCCATATTATTACATTCAAGGCGATGTACGTCGTTGCGGCGGATGCGGAGGTTGTGGTGGACGCTGCGGTGGTTGCGGCGGCAGATGTGGCGGATGTGTAGGCTGCGCTGGATGTTTTGGTTGCTTTAATTGCTGGAACTGGTGGATCATTTAAGTATAGAACATCAAAGCTATTTTACTTGAAAGAAAGGTGTGAAAATTATTTTGCACTTTTCTTTCATGCTGTAATTTTGATGTGTATTAAGGGGGATTTATTTGTATACATATGATAAGTTGATTTCTTGGGTAGAGGATATAAAAGAAAAAAATCATAGTTCTGCTACAGCACTTTGTATTATAAAAGATAATAAAATCGTACTAGAGCATTATAGTGGTTATCACTCAAATACATCTACAAGCAAGAAAGTAACAGCATCTTCACAATTTAACGTTGCTTCTGCTAGAAAAAGTTATTTAGGATTAATGATAGCGTATGCGCTTTATGAGGGGAAAATAAACTCTATTGATGATGAAGCGATAAAATATTTTAAAGACTTTGATCCTGCATTGCTTAGTAAAACGACGATAAGACATTTAGTAACACATTCGCACGGATTAGAAGAAACGAATGACAGGACAATTTTTCGTGAATTTGCACCGGGGCAATCATGGGCGTATAGAGATATTAATGTAAGAATGATGACACGTCTTATTTATCAGCTATATAACAAAAGTTTTCCTGAATTGTTAAAGGAGCGTGTGTTTAAGCCTGCTAATTTTCAAGAAACAGGTTGGAGAGTTCAGCGAGATGAAAATTTAGTTGACGTTGTTAATAATCCAAATGAAGACGCAATTAGTGAAATTGGTACGGTAGATGACGGTACTGAAAAAAATTTGTTTGTCTCAGCTAGAGAATTTGCGCAGTGGGGCAATCTTCATTTAAATCAAGGTGGGATAGATGGTAAACAAATTGTTCCAAAAGAAGTTATAAAAATCGCTACGAGTTTGCAGAGTCCAACATATATAAACAAAGAGCTACCACAAAATGGATTGTTTTGGTTCATCCAAAATGAGCCTGCGCAATTAAGCGAACTTGGTGAACGTGTTCCAAAAGGGTCGTATCAAATATTAGGGATTACTGGACCGACCATTTTAGTAATACCTGAATATAATGTAGTTGTTGCAAAAATGTATAACAAAAGATATAACTACGGCGGTGATAATTACTTATATTATTTACGTGAATTTAGTAATTTAGTCGCTGATACATTTAGTAACGGTAATAGGGCATAATTACTCCTATAACAAAAAGGAGTGATTGAAAGTGAAAGATAAAGTGAACAAAAATAAAAAACAAAATATAAAAGATGTAAATACAGAGCAAAATGCGATTTATAGCGATCCTAAAGATGCAGCTAATATGCAAACTGTACCGCAGCCGAAAGATTTTGATGAAATCGAATATTAATTTTTCATCCGACTATATGATGAATGAAAAATACGTCTTAAGTCTCATCACATATAAGAAATTATTTGATAACATATATACATAAGCATTTGAAAATGGCTTATCTTAACAAAGCTTTCTTTAGAAACATCTGATATAACCTGCAAAAGGCACTTCTTTATGAAGTGTCTTTTTGTGTATATGAACTTAATTACCATTTTCCGTACAGTATCTTGCAATTTATGATGGATATACTAACTGTGAAAATTCATGTCAAGATAAAAGAAGGGGACAGTTAGTATGAAACAAACTTCTATAAATCCGTTACTAATTGTTCTAGGTACAATCATTGTTCAAATTGGCCTTGGAACAATTTATACATGGAGTTTATTTAATCAACCCCTTGTAAGTAAGTTTGGATGGAATCTTAATTCAGTAGCGATAACTTTCTCCATAACAAGTTTTTCTTTATCATTCTCAACTTTATTTGCAGCCAAGTTGCAGAAAAAATTAGGACTTCGAAAACTTATTGCTACTGCAGGAATTGTTTTAGGACTCGGCTTAATACTTAGTTCACAAGTTTCTTCTTTACCACTATTATATTTATTAGCTGGTGTCGTTGTTGGTTATGCGGATGGAACAGCTTATATTACATCACTATCTAATTTAATTAAATGGTTTCCAAATCGGAAAGGGCTTATTTCAGGTATATCTGTATCAGCGTATGGAATGGGCAGCTTAATCTTTAGATATATAAACGGAAATCTTATCGATAACCTTGGTGTATCACAAGCATTTTTATATTGGGGTATTATCGTGTTACTTTTAGTGTTAATCGGATCGTTCTTCTTACGTGAGGCAATTGTAAGTAATGCTGTAACTGAAACATTACACAATGACTATACTCCGCGTGAAATGATGCGAACGAAACAAGTATATCTGCTATTTTTTATGTTATTCACCTCGTGTATGGGTGGTTTGTATTTAATCAGTATGGTAAAAGATATCGGCGTACAACTTGTTGGACTTAGCGCAGCAACCGCTGCAAACGCCGTTGCTATGATTGCGATCTTTAATACAGTAGGTAGAATCATTCTTGGGACGTTATCAGATAAAATCGGCCGAATGAAAATTGTCTCTGCAACGTTTATTATTATAGGTTTGTCAGTCTTTACTTTAAGTTTTATTCCGCTAAATTACGGAATCTATTTTGCTTGTGTAGCAAGTGTCGCCTTTTGCTTCGGCGGTAATATAACTATATTCCCAGCTATTGTCGGAGATTTTTTTGGATTAAAAAACCATAGTACAAATTACGGGATTGTCTACCAAGGTTTTGGATTTGGTGCGCTTGCAGGATCATTTATTGGAGCGATACTTGGGGGATTTCAACCAACTTTCATTATAATCGGTATTTTAAGTGTTATTTCCTTCATTATTTCAATATTAATCCGTCCACCAAATGTAGAAAAGAAAAAGGAACTAAAACATTTACATCGGAAAGTAGCTTAATACTAAAAAGAGTCCTAATATAGGGCTCTTTTTAGTATAGAGAGAATAGAGTTATTTAATTTAAAATGAAATGATTTGAGAAGCAATAAAGTTGTTTATTTCTTGATGAACTAAGTAGCAGATACGTAGAATATTCATATTGATAACACTTCTGAGTCATTATTTAAAGTAGCTACGATTACATTGGCTAATGGAGCTGACAATATCTCAATTTATATACCAATGTTCGCTAGTCAATCCTTGGAAGCAAATATCGTTACATTAATGATCTTTTTTTCCATGATAGCGATATGGTGTTTTATTAGCTACAAATTGATAAGAGCTCCTATTCTAGTTAAAGTACTTGAGAACAATTGTCATATTATTGTTCCAATTGTTCTAATTGGTTTAGGAATGTTCATTCTTTTTCGCAGTGATACAATTGAATTATTGTACTAATATGTTGAAACTTGAATTAAAAAGAATCAAACGCGGTAAAAAGCCATACTACAGATAAAATGTAGTGCGGTTTTTTAAAATTTTAGTGAAATGAAACAGTGCACTACGACTATTGAGTTAGACAGGATATTACGATTATTAAATTGAATAGATACTTTAAAAGGAGCGTGACACTTAAAATGAAAATAGTACAGCAGTGGGTACAAGAAGATAGTGATTACATAAGAGAGAAAGTAATTGAATACAATCAAAAATATCTTGCAGATGAAGAAAAAACACCTTCAGAAAAGGTTAGTTTCATAGTAAGAAATGAAAAAGAAGAAATAGTAGGTGGGGTAACAGCAATAACTTTTTGGCACCATATACACGTTGACTTTCTATGGGTTTCTGAAGAATATAGACATGAAGGTTACGGAACCAAGTTAATAAAACTTATTGAAGAATTTGCAATTGAAAAAGAGTGCAGGTTAATCAATTTAGATACTTTTAGTTTTCAGGCGCCTGATTTTTATAAGAAGCATGGATATAAAGTAATCGGAGTAAGTGAAGATCATCCGAAAGGACATAATCATTATTATTTAGAAAAACGGCTAAAAAGTATATAGAATTTGTTAACATTAGTATTTGGAATACACATGCAATAAGGGCGAGGTTATTATTAATTTCAGTATTAATTGAATCAATTTTTATTCTAAAACTGCAAGAACGTACTTTGGATAATCTTCCTAAGGTACGTTCTTTTTTTATATCAGTAGCCTATTCTTATTAACTCCACCAATAGTGGTAAAGGCAAGACTTAACTAACTTATATATATTAAAAGGAGTTAATGGTAGAATGAATAGAAGACAGAAAATTCCTTTTATTAAAAATAGAGGAGGTACATATGAAAAAAGTTAATGTTACATACGCGATTTTGTACGATAAAACTAATGAAAAGATTTTAATGGTAAAAAACAAAGGGGAAAATGGTTCTTATTATACATTACCAGGTGGCGCAGTTAAATTAGGAGAAACATTGGAAGAAGCAGTAATTCGAGAAGTAAAAGAAGAAACAGGGTTACATATAAACGTAAAAGGGATTTGTTCTATCAGCGAAGCCTTTTTCGAGGAAAGAGATCATCATGCAATTTTCTTTAATTTTCTAGGTGAAATAATTGGCGGAGAGACATATATATCAAGGCCAAAAGAAATTGAAGAGATTACTTGGATGGAATTACATATAGCAGCTCCATATTTACGCATACCAGAACATTTACTAGATTTATTACAAAAGAAAGAAACAGTACCTTATTTTTTTAACGGAACAATCGTTCATCAATCTTCATAAAAATATTATCTCATGTAAGGCGGGGAAAACATGGAGTTTATCGTTAATCACAAACAATTCACTCAAGCACTTTCAGAAGTAAGTAAAGCAATATCAACAAAATCTTTAATTCCTATATTATCTGGTATAAAAATAACTGCAGATCAATCTGGAATTACTTTAATCGCAAGTAACTCGAATATTTTTATCGAAAAATTCATTCCTGTTTCAATTGAAGACGAAAAGATTGCAACTATTTTAAAGGCAGGAACTATTGTTGTACCTGCAAAGTATTTCATTGAAATAATAAAGAAAATGCCAAGTGATATAGCAATAAAAAGTAAGAATGAGCAATTAATTACGATACAATCAGAAGAAATCACATTAAGTTTAAATGGATTTCCTGCAGATGAGTTTCCGAATGTACCGCTTATAGACAATCATGCAGAAATCAAAGTAGAGACAGAGCAATTGATTGAAGTATTTAAACAAACAGTCTTTGCGGTAGCGAAAAATGAATCTAGACCTGTTCTTACTGGGGTGCATATAGAGTTATCTAATAATAAGTTAATTTGTGCTGCAACTGACTCACATAGACTAGCGATACGTGAAACATTGCTTTCCTCAGATGTAAAAGCAAATTGTATTGTACCAAGCGCAACCATTAGTGAACTTCTAAAATTAATGAACAGCAATTCAGAATTCGTATATATCTATCTTTCAGAGAGTCATATTATATTTACGCTCGGAACAACTACATTATATTCAAGACTAATCGAAGGGAAATATCCTAATATTTCTAATCTTATTCCGAACGACTTTAAAACGATTATTAACATAGATAGAAAAAAGATATTACAAGGTGTAGACCGATCAAGTTTATTAGCAAGTGAATGGGCCAATAACAATGTTAACTTAGAAATCATAAACGAATCTACAATTAAAATTTCTTCAAATGCTTCTCAAATTGGGCAAATATCCGAAACGCAACAAATAGATGCGATTCAAGGTGAAAAACAATTAAATATATCTTTCGATGGGCGTTTTATGGTTGATGCTTTAAGAGCAATAAAAGAAGAAACGATTACTTTAAGCTTTGGTGGTTCTATGAGACCGATATTGATTGAAGCAGAAATCTGCAGCAGTACATCTTATATCACCAGTAAGAGCTTATTAGGGATAGAGGAAGGGATTACATTATGTACAAGCAGACTTTTGTTTTATGAAATCATAAATCAATACATTATAAGAATGATGTATTAGTAAAGCAAACAGTTTACTAATTCCTACATAATATAATTCATAGACAAAGCAGCAATGGTAATCTGAAATACAAAGCAAAATAATAATAACCTCAATATAAAAGCCATAGATTAATCGATATGGGGTGAGTATGATGAAGAAAATAATTGTTTTACTCATTGGTATAGTTTTAATTACTTTTGCTTTTTATCAATACAATAAAAAAGACTATGCAGCTAAAAGTACTAACTTGTATGTAGAAAACTTTAAAGGGGAAAATGATTCAATAAAAATACAATCTGCTATTAATAAAGCAGAATCTAGTAAAATTAAAACGGTATTACTTGATGATAAGAAGTATAAAATTACGTCACCAATCATTGTTAAAAAAGGTGTGAAATTATTATTTGGTTATGGATCCCAATTTGTAGTTGAGGGAAACTTTAGAGTTCTAGAACTGGAGAACAACGCATCCATTGAAGGAGCGTATATAGCTATTGACGACCCTAAATTTAACTCTGAAGTTATTTATTTAGACGGTAAAAATAAATATTATAACACTTGGAACAAAACACAAATAAAAGATATAAATATTATTAATTGGACGGAAACGAATAAAGGTACCGGAATTTCTTTATACTCTGCTGGAAAAGAAAATGAAATTTCGTTTGTTAACTTCGAAAACATTAAAATTGTAGGAATGGAAACCGGACTAAAATTAGTAGCAAAAAAACCGAGCACCGGACAAGCTTGGATAAATGCCAATCGTTTTATGAACTTTTCTTTAGAAGACTGTGTAAATATGATTTATATGGATAGTCAAGTAACTACGCCAAATGAAATTAGTGGGAATCAATTTACAAATCTTCAAATACAGCCTTCAAATAAAACAAAAAGCATTATACAGGTAAGTGGTCAGCATAATGAATTTCATGGGATGGTGTGGGATTTAAATAAAATAAAACATGAAACCGAACTCATTGAACTGACTGATAAGAGTATGAATACAGTGGTTGAAATGTCCAGTGTACCAGCAAATAGAGTTTTAGATAGTGGGAAATCCAATATTGTGAAATAAGTTTAAATACAGAAAAAAGAGCGAATTCTTTATAAGAGGATTCGCTCTTTTTATATTTTAAAATTAAATTTCCTTCCACCAAGCGGATGAAGGATAATTTGTAGATTTTAACGTAATAGATTCACCAATTTGAGGCGTTGTAATTTTAACTCCTAAACGGTTAGCTTCTTTCGTAACACGTTCTATCGGGTCACTCCATTCGTGTAATGCTAATGTAAAAGCACCCCAATGAATCGGAAGAAGTAATTCTCCTTGTACATCAATATGAGCTTGTACAGTTTCTTCAGGCAACATATGAATCGCAGACCACCTCGGATCATATTGTCCGCATTCCATCAATGTAAGATCGAATGGACCATATTTATCACCAATTTCCTTAAAGTGAGGGGCATAACCGCTATCGCCACTAAAGAAAATTTTAGTCTCTTGACCAAGAATAAGCCATGAACACCATAATGAACAATCTCTATCTGTCATACTTCGTCCAGAGAAATGCCTTGCAGGAGCACAAACTAACTTAATATTATCAAATGTAATTTCGTCCCACCAGTTATGCTCACTAATTTTACTAGGTGAAACACCCCATTTAATAAGATATTGTGCAACTCCAGTTGGAACATAAAAGTGCTTTGCGCGATCTTTTAACTGCATAATACTTTTGTAATTCAAATGATCATAGTGATTATGAGAAATGATAATCGCATCAATTTCTTGAAGGTCATCACGTTCTAAAGAAAAAGTACCACTATAGCGTTTACTATTAAACAAAGGAAATGGGGAAGAGGCATCTCCAAACATAGGGTCTAATAATAGTTTTTTACCTTCTATTTTCAAAAGAGAAGCAGAATGGCCAAACCATGTAACACTCTCTAACGATTCATTATCTTTATTTGATAAAACGATAGGCAAATCCTTTATAGGACGCAGCTTTGATTTTATTTTAAAGTAATCCGTCATTAAACTTATAATATCTTTCGGTTTAAAACTCATATCAGTATGAATTTGATTTGTATATTTCTTATTCATTCGTTCTCCTTTTTACGATTAACAATTCACGTATGTTGTTATTGTGGCTATTTGTAGTTTAAACGAAATCATTTTACCTTTCACCTTAAATGCAGTACATTTCATAAATTTGTCAAATTCATTATTTGTATATATAAAATGTAAATCCTACAGCAGCTAAGACAAATATTAAGTACATGTAAATTGTTTTTATTTAGTAAATTCCTTCTTATACGTAACAAAGAACATATGTTTCGTTGTATGTTATAGAAGAAAATATATCTCTAATAAAAGAAAGGAAGGAGAGGACGTAAGTGCAAATAGAGAGAAAAAAGAACTCAAAATGTAAACTATCAAAATCGGAAATCATTCATTTGTATGCAGAAGGGAAGAGCACCTCAGAAATCGCCATGCTTGCTAATGTGTCTGCAAGGTATATTCGTATGGTTTTATCAGACAATAACGTACCAAGGCGCGCTATAGGGAGTTGGAAGAGAAAGTATGACATAACAGAAGATTATTTTAAAACGTGGTCAAACAATATGGCTTATATTTTAGGGTTTATAGCAGCAGATGGTGTTATACAGAAAGAAAATCAATGTGTCAGTATATCTCAAAAAGAAAATTACATTTTAGAAGATATAAAACAAGAACTAAACACCAACCAGCCACTATATCTAAATAAAAAAACAAACGTATATATGCTAAATATTAATAGCAAAGTAATAAAAGACGATCTAATGAATATTCACGGAATCATGCCATGTAAATCTTTTAACATTGAATTTCCTTTAGTACCAGAAGAATATTTGCATCATTTTGTTCGTGGGTATTTTGATGGGGATGGTTACGTCAAGTATGAAACTTATACAGTAAGCTTTGTAGGAGGATCATATAACTTTATGAATTCTTTAAATCAGGTACTACAAAATCACAATTTAACTTCCTATTTAATAAATCAAAATACACATTATCGTGTCATTTTATCTGGAAGAAAATCAATACAATTATTTTCAAAGTGGATTTATAAAGATAAAGGTATTTATTTGCATAGAAAATATGAAGTGTTTCAGAAAGAAAGTCTGAGTTTAGATCAATTACAAGATCGAAAATTAAAACAAACTCAAACTGCCGTTAAACAAAGAAAACAAAATTTTCTTGAAGAATATATGAAAAATAAATGTAATGCTACAACTTGTTCAAATTTAGAAATAAGCGAATCGGCTTTCAAACGTTGGCTAAAAAATGATAATCAATTTAAAAGAGATTATGAAAAGATTAATTTAACAATGTCCACTAGCGATAACTGAATATAAAATCCTAAAAAACCTTAGAATAGGTATGAAGATAGTTATTCTAAGGTTTTTAATTTTTAAATCATAAAGGATTCTTAATTTTATTGATTGAATATAGTAAATACATAGATTTTACAATTGTCTTGATAAAAAAGGAGAGAGACACCTTGCAAAAGAAATTTATCAATCCAGAAACAATGCCACCAACTTTTGGATATTCACATGTAGTTGAAGTTAGTAACGCTAAACGAACAATTTACATATCTGGACAAGTAGCAATCAATACTGATGGTCAAATAGTTGGTGTTGGTGATATAGCTATACAAACGCGACAAGTATTCGAAAACATTAAAAGTGCATTAGATACTTTAGAATTACAATTTAATGATGTAATAAAATTAACATTTTTCTTAACAGATATTTCTCAAATGGCCACTGTTAGAGATATACGAGATCAATACATTGACACTAATAATCCACCAGCAAGTTCAGCTGTAGAAGTTAGAAAGTTAATTAACGATAACTTATTAATTGAAATCGAAGCAATTGCTGTAGCAAACTAATTTTAAGAACTTATTCGTAATCATATCAATGCAATTCGTTTAATGCGTTCAGTTAAAACGAATTGCATTTTTTATTGTCTTAAATATAATTTATATCTGGAGACATTTTCATCAACAACTTATAAAACAAACAACTAAACAATCCATCACACAGAATGATTAAAAAGAACGAGGGGAGGCTAATCACAAAACTAACTTACCTATAATAAGTTTATTATTTAAAGTTAGTTAACATAATATATATTATAGGCAGTTATAGAAACAAAGCAATACCGGGTATCAAAACCCAAGTAAACTATACTTAATGAGACGAAACGGAGATTTTTGGTGAGATTTACATTAAATCTTATCTAAACAAATTTCTTCAGTTTTTATCGTTTTTATTTGTTATAAATTCATCACAGCAAATCTTAATCAATAATCGCTTAAGATTTAACGAATTAAAAACATTTTTGATTGGCAAGAAATTTTTATACAGAAAAATTATTTCTATACAAAATATAAATTAATAATTTTATTTTATGTTTTACTTAATGAATTAATTGCTATTTGCACATGTTTTACAACTTTACATTATTTGTTGTTATTTCTGTTATTTAGGCTTGACTTTCATTACACTCATTGTTTTTTATTCTAGTTAACATAACGCTTATTTTTAACATAAAAAAATCCTCCTCACCTTCAGGAAGATTTTTTGTTTGCTATTATTTTATTTATATCTTCTAGTAACAATCCCAATTGTAAATGACATTGGAAAAATCTAGATTTAACAAATCTTCCTTACGTATAAAGAAATTAGCAACCCCAGAATCGCCCCACATAATATTTAATGAATCGTCTGTATCGATTTGCATCAATAATATGTCATGTTGCTGGTATTTTTCTTCCCATTCCCTTGGATCTGTCTGTGTGAAAAATGGATAACCACCAATTTTATGTCCTTGATCCTTACATAAATCATCATACAGTTCGCCTAATTCTGTATTATTTTCTTCATCAACAATTTCTTCCCAATCAATGTTATCATTAAAAATCATTTCAAATCGATAATCTCTTGGTGTTACTGGTTGATATGCCAACTCAAACTTTAGTTTTGCTGCTTTGGGTATGATAAAATTCTCTAAATCTAAAGTGTTTAAATAACTAAAATCAGTAATCACCTTAGTTAAATCCGCTGTGATTGTAGAATGATAAACAATTCGAAAGTCTTTTTGGACTGTTGGATGATCAAAATCTGCTCCAAAAAGATCTTCTTCAGCACTTATGAAAAACTGTAACATTCCATGTTGAGGCATATGTTCAATATTTGGTATTTCTTCAAGGTTTAACTGCGCAAGTAGCATCATAGGTTGTCCGTTTGAGTCTTTAGGATGCTCTTGGTCTATAGGTAAATACGGATATCCACCAAACTTACTTTCAAAAAGAGTTGTCTCAGCTTGCGTTCCAGACACTTTAACATACGGTTTCACACTTTCTTCTAAAATACTACGATACTGTTCTAGTTCTTTCGGAATTTGAAGTTGATACGTATTCTTCACTACATTTGCCTCCCTTTAGTAATGAATTGAAAATGCCTAACTTAATTATATAGCAAGCGATAGCTTAATTGAAAATCGTTAAAAATCCATTTTCACCCTCATTTTTTGCGCGCTTGGTGGACAAAGTAGATTATGTTCTAATACCTTTTTATTAATAGTTCGAATTAAATCCGCTGCTTCTGCAGTATTTGTATTTTCTTTTAGCTTTTCTTTTAAATCGTCAATTTCTTTTGAAAGCTCAATCCACCTAGGTAAAACATGATTATTTGCTAAAGTTCTATAAAGTTGCTTTTCAGGATTGTACGAAAGATCTTTATCAAGATTAAGAGGTTTCCCTTTACCAGGTAAATGATCAAAAGACCCTTTCTTTTCTGCTTCTTTAACGATAGAACTAATATGATCTTCATACGTATAGGACCAAACTTTCTCATCTTTTACTAAAATCTCTTGCTTTTTTAGTTTTTTATCTAGTTCTTCTTGATTCATAGATTCTCTCTCCTTTTTATTTTCTAATGCCCTTAACCCATCGAATAGCTTTTCTCGCCACCATACGCTATCATGTCCGCCTTGAAACTCTTCGTAAGTGGTTTTGGTGTTTCATTTCTTCTAAAGCTTTATATAGCCGTCTATTAGCCGTTAAAAGAGGTTCGTTTTCAAGTTCACCTACTGCTATGTAAGTATTGAGGTGAGTTGCATTAGAATCTATTAATGAAATTTGATTTTCAATCCAAGGAATTGCATTTTCATAATCGTCCTTTTTCCAATGTACGGATCCAGACATTGACAACACATTTCCGAAAATATGTGGATTTTGAAGTGCTGCATAAAAAGCTGCTAAGCCACCAAGACTGAAACCAGCAATTGTTGTATGATTCCTTTCTTGATAAACGTGATAATTAGATTGAATCCACGGAAGTAATTCCTTTGTTAAAAATGTATTCATTTTATCGTTATAAGTTAGCTCTTCTAATCGATCAACAGGATCTATAGTAACAGCAATACACGATGGGATTTCTTTTTCGTAAATTAAATAATTAAGTGTTTTTGTGATTGAAAGGTCATTAATGAATGAATTCCCATCAAATACAATGAGAAGTTCTTGAATATGTGAAGTGTGAGAATAATCATGAGGCGTATAAATATGAATTTTGCGTGTGTTATTTAAAATCGAACTATAAAAAGAATATGTTTCAATCTTTCCGGATGGATAATCATTTGAAGGAAAACGACTGCTATATTGCACCTCCATTCCTATGTTTAACACAGACGCTTTATTGGTACCTTCTCCAAATGTATTTCGATTAAATTGGTCTATTTCGTACTGTTCACTACGCTTTATCCAATCATTTTCGAAAACATCGTTTACTGAAAAATAGTACGTTGAAATAAAACTCTTATCCGTCCTAAACGTTACATACCAAATATCTGTCTGTAACAATCGTTGTAATTGATTTACAGACAGATCCCAACCAGGAAAACTACCGAATACATAAACATTTTCAGTATTTTGATCGCCTAACCATATATACGTTATAAGTTTATACTGATTATCTGCAGGGCATTGTTCTATTAGTGGCGTGTGATTTGACTTGATTTCATGCAAAAAAGTATAAAGAGCTTTTTTGTTTCCATTCTTTAATTGATTTTTAAGCTTCTCTAACTTAGGACTGATTATTGTAGTCACCTCTCTTTCTCCTTTGTAGTATTTATTCTATATGTAGTTTTTTTCATTAGAATCCCTATATAAAAGTAGTCGTAAGTTATTTGTTTAGCGAAGTTATTTATTAGAAAAATAATCAATTGCCTGAATAGAAAGTTCTAATGATTTTATTCTTCTTTCTAAAAGCGTTCTTTGAGGACTCCCAAGCTTTGACCTAACGTAAATCTTTTCAATTGATGGAAGCAAACCAATTAGAACATTACGAGCTTCTGCTAAATCTTCCTGAGTATAATGATGAGTTTCTTGCTTCCAAACACTTTCTAACATAGCTAAGCCGATACTAGCTGCTTTGAGTCTTTTTTTCACTAAAGTAGTATTTGATCCTTTTTGAGTCATCTGTGATAAGGCATTTTCAAGTTTACTAATTGTTGACTGTAAAGATTTTATTGATTCTACTTTATCTATATTTGATACGTTTTTCATGTTAATGTTATCCCTTCTATGTTGCTAACTTGTTTTGTTTAATGTTTAATGAAATCCTTAAAAGCTTGATTTCACTCGAAATATTTTAACATAAATAACTAACTGTATTCGAGTTGGACAATAACTTAAAGTAAAACAGCTATTCCTCTCTCCTCCCCTGTATCATTCTATTATATGTACTTCTTTCTTCTCATTAGAATTCCTATATAAACTAGTTGTTAATATTGAATGTTTTATGAACAAAAAAACGTACAAGTAATGTAACCTGTACGTTTTCGCTTTTATTCAGTAAGGTAATAAAGTAATAGCTTTCTGGTCTTCTCATAACTTATGAAATCTCTATACAAAATGGGATAATTCACAATTTCTGTTTCTAGAAAACGATATTGCGGAAACCACTCGAAAAACGATTTTCTTAACCACTTTATTTGTTGAAACGTAATGTTCTGTTCGTTTCCATTTAGTACAGAATTTAAAGTAGCTGCTGTATGCATCCAATAATGATTAAAATCAGCGTTTATACAGTCATCTTCGGTAAATTTACTTTTTAAATCTCGCTGCAATTTTGCTGTAGCACGATAAGGAAACGGTTTATGAAGTGGACTATGCATTTTCTGCAATTCCTTAAAAATAATTCGTTTTCCTAACTTCAACTTTCCACCCCTTTATTTCTCTATCCAATTTAATAAGTTTTCATAATGATATTGAGCATCGATATACCCAAGATTATATAGATTAACGAGCTTTTCCTTATTTCTTTCTATTCCGCTTATAGGAAGCTGTACACTTGGTTGAATTACATAAAAATTATCTTTTTGTTCTTCTCGATTCATATAAGATATCGTCTCATTATAAAAACGATAATGGTCTACTAAATTCTCTGCGATTTTCGGATATTTTCTATATAAAATTTTAGCCAGGCCTGAAAATTTATTTCGCTGCTTCTCATATCCTTCTGGCTTTGTCATAATTACAACGTTCTTTTCATAACCATCCTTTTGGGCTTTCAAAACAGGTATAGGGTCTATAATCCCTCCATCTAATAATTTTCGATTATTATATTCTACAGCAGGTGCTATAAACGGCACAGAGCTAGATGCACGAATGATTTTTAAAATATCATTTCCGTGTTCTGCTTTATTATAATAAATGGCTTGTCCTGATTCGCAATCAGTTGTCCCTATAACAAACTGTTCATTACAGTTTAAGAAAGTTTGAAAATCAAATGGTACAATTTTATTAGGTACTTCATCAAATAAAAAATCCATTCCGAATAATTCACGTTTTCGAATTAAGTTTCGATAAGATATATACCTGTAATCTGATACTAGCTCTGTATTTACTTTCTTATTTCTACCTTTTTGACGTGACAAATAGGTTGCTCCCATACAGGCTCCAGCTGATACGCCGACTACATATGGAAAGAATAAGTTCTTTTCCATGAAATATTCGAGTACACCTGCAGTATATAAACCTTTCATTCCTCCGCCCTCTAATACTAAACCAATATTCTTCATGCTATATCCCTCTGCTTCTTTTTTCTTAATTTCATATTAGCATAAGATTTTAAGATGAGGTTATATAAACTAATTACAACAATAACCAGAAACTACTAAAGTAATGTCATAATATCTTTGTGAGTAACATGTTACAATATAAGTAATTCATTCCACATATATTAAAGGAGGAATTTAATATGGGTTTATTTAGCGGTATTTTAGGAAATGCATCAAATACGAGTTCTGAAAGTGTAGAACGTGATTTAGAGAAGATTATGCTAGACGATGAAAAAGTAGAGCATGCTTATAAATTAATTCGTGATCTAATCGTATTTACAAATCGTCGTCTTATATTAGTAGATAAACAAGGAGTAACTGGCAAAAAAACAGAATACCATTCTATTCCTTATAAAAGTATTACACAATATAGCATCGAAACGGCTGGGCATTTTGATTTAGATGCAGAACTTAAAATTTGGGTGTCTAGTATGGAGGAACCAATTACGAAAGAATTTAAAGGTGACGATAGTATTTTAAGCATTCAAAAAGCGCTAGTAACCTTTACGACAAAGTAGTGGTTTTTGTATCTTTATTCATTTTCAAAATTACTAACCCGAGTATTTTGGAAGAACATACATTATTTTTGTATATTTAATCTGAAATAACATAAAAAGGTAAAGCGTATTTTAAATGCTTTACCTTTCTTTTTTGTAATAAACAAGTGTAGTTTTATCATTTAATTTCTTTATTACTTCTGTTCTTTTATACCCCATTTTCTCGTATAGAAAACAATTTCTTTCTTCTTCTAAAATCGTAGCAAGTTCAAAACTTCGTGCTTCTGGAAACATTTCTTCAATTAAAATAAGTACCTTCTGAGCAATTCCTTTCCCTTGATAGATTGGATGAATAAACATTGGACTAATCCAAAATTTATAAGGTAGTTCTTTTGCGGATATACATATTGCTCCAACAAGTTTCGAATCTATTATCACCTTATAAAAATTACTGCTGGGATTATTTATTCTAAAAATAGTTTTTTCGATAGTTTCATTTGCTGGGTTTGTTTCGTAGTCTTTATATTTATGTAATAAAGGGCTAAATGAGTCTATTTGCATTTGAAATAAATCTGTTGCATCACTTTCTGTCGCCTTCTCTAATGTAATCTCCATGTTACCAATTAAGTCGCTTTCTTAACGAGGTAATATGAGCGGTATGATGACGACCATGCCATGCGTATAGTCCTATTGCAACAGCAAGTTCTGTTTCACCAGTTTCAGGATGGTTAAATGTCTTTTCTAAATCTTCAATTTCTAGAGAATATAAAAGGTTAACCCATCTTTTATGTAATGAATCTAGCATTACTAGTGAAACATCTACCGGTAATTTTGAATCGGGTAACTCTGCCCACTTCTCTTCTTTATACGGCTTAATAGTTGGATTCTTTTCTGTAAGTGCTAATTTGAAGCGTATGTAGCTATTCATATGGCTATCAACAACGTGATGAACAACTTGACGGACAGTCCACCCTCCAACGCGATATGGTGTATCTAACTGCTTCTGATCTAAATCTTTAATTGCCTTTGTTAGTTCATTAGGTAAATCTTCAATTTCTTGAATCCATGTATCAATCATTTCTTCAGTTATAGGACGTTTGTATGTAAATTGGCCAATTGGATAACGTAAATCATTCATGAATAAGTCCTCCTTATTATAAGCGCGAAGTATTTCTCCAAATATAGTGTACAAACTTCACATGTTCTCCATGTAATTCTACAGATGTTATATCTGATTCATTTTGATAAGAAGAAAATCCGCTTTTTTCTAGTACAATTTGTGATGCGAGATTATTAGTCGTTGTTTTAGCATGAATTTCAGTAATTTCATTATTTTTCGCTACATCTAAAATTAATTTTACGGCTGCTGTTGCAACTCCTTTTTTAGTAAATTTTTCTCCGACCCGATACCCGAGGGAACTAATTCGAGTTTCCGTATCTATATCTACTAAATTAATTCGCCCTACAATTTCTTTTTCTTCATTACGAATTAAATAAAAATAAGAATCTCCATCCGCTTGTTCTATTAATAAATCGTCTAGTAGTTTTTGGAAATATTCAAATTCAAAATATTTTGAGCCACGATTTGGTACCATTGTTTCAAAAAAAGATTTATTCGTAAGTTCAAACATAAATAAATCCTTAGCATCTTGTTCCTTTAGTTGCTCTATGTATATTTCCATCCCGTATTCTCCTTCTTGATTTACTAACTGTTATACATTCTTTTTTAATCAATTATATTCCTGCTATTTCTTTCGATTAAGTAATATAGATAGTAACACTTTCGGATGAAAAAGATGAAATGGATTACGAATTAAGTTCATCACTCGTACTAACCGAATATAAACATCAGAATTACTTGCAGATAGTCGATATATTTGTTTCGTATACCATAGCTGAAATTTTTGTTTTGTAGTTAATTCTCTCTTTAGTTGCGGGTGACGTGATATTTCTGTTGTTGTCATATCCCAAGGGGTTTCTATTATAGTAGCTGCCTTTTTATAAAATTGTTGTGTAAATGTTTTATCAAGATGTTTTCTATCTTGCAAAAGTAATTGCAATTGGTGAGCCTCCATAGCAGCAACTGATACGCCTTGGCCGAAAACGGGATCAAAACGACATTGCGCATCTCCAACAACTAATAATCCTTCTGGTACATTATTCACTAAATCAAATCGCCGGCGTACTTGATAAGGAATTTTGTATGTCTTTATATCAGTAATTCCCTCGGCCTTGTTTAAGAAATCTGTAACATTAGAAATTGATAGGTTTTCAGCAAAATCATAAAACTCATCATCTGTTTGTGGTGCTTTCTCGTTTGCGTATCCACTGAAAGTAACAAAATAACGATTATCTTCTATCGTTTGAATAAGAACGCCATAAGGGTTATCAGGGAAACTCGGAGACATTAGCACATTGCAACAGTCTAATTTCTCATTTTCTTTAAGTTTGAACATTTTCGTTGCGTAAAATAAATCAATACGAACTTTCTCTTCTTGTACTTCAATTTCGTATTCTCGTAGCCACTCTATACTTTTTGAGCCAAATCCACTCGCATCAACTACAAGATCCGCATGAACTTCTTCTTGTGTGTTTGTCTCTAGATATTTAACTTTTACTCCACACACTTTGTTAAGCTTTGCATCTACCAATAACCCTTTAACCAATGTTTCATATTTAATAGTAATATTTGAAATTTGATGTATTCGTTTTTGAATATGCCATTCTAGCAAAGGACGACTTTGTTGAATCATATGTACTTCCCCTATGAATGGCTGTTTCCATAGACCGAATTGATGCCATTTCAAATCACGCGTAAAGTTGTTTATAATACTACCCGCTTCTATTAATTCGTTCGTAATATTAGGAAACAATTCTTCAATTGCGTTTTCTCCACCTTTTAATAACACGTGAGGATGATTACTTTGTGGAACTCTTTTTCTCAAAGACTTTCCATCCCATCTTTCACCAGCTTCTATAATGATTACTTCTTTAAAAGAAGTTGATAATGCTTTTGCTGCAAACTTTCCTGCCATACTTCCACCAATAACGATAGCCTTATTAAACATATTTTCCCCCTTAATAAAAAGAGATCCTGCCTTGTATGAATGAAACAGGATCTTAAACTAATTAACTTCTTTATCATTATACTTAAAATACATCAGTAAATTGCAACATTAAAATTAAAATACCTAATCCCCATACGTAATACGCGAATACTTTTAAGGAGTGACGTTTTAAATATTGAATCATCCATGAAACAGCTATGTATCCAAAAAACGCTGCTGATAACGTTCCGATAATTAAAGATGTACTAGAAATAGATTCTGCTTTCCCTTGAAAAACGTCTATAAATTGCAAAATGATAGCTCCAACAATGGCTGGTGTCGATAGTAAAAAAGAAAAGTAAGCAGCAGTTTCACGGTCTAATTTTCTCCATAATGCAGCGACAATTGTCATTCCAGAACGGGAAATGGCTGGAAAAATAGCAGCAGCTTGAAATGAACCGATAATTAATGCGTCTTTATATGTTATGTCATCCATTTTTTTACGACCATTCTTTTGTTTATCTGCCGTGTAGAGAAAGAATCCGGTCACTAAAAACTCCCAACCGATCGTGATTCCTGTTTTTGAAATATCTTCAAAGAAATCTTTAAACAATAAACCAATTACAACTGCGGGTATTGTCCCAACGATAAGTAATAACATGAGCTTTGAAAATGGGTTTTTAATTAAATATATAAATTCTTTTTTGTAATAAATAAAAACCGCAAGTAAAGTCCCAATATGCAGCATCGTATCTAAAAATAAGCCAGCCTCATCTAATCGGAACAAATGCCTTCCTAAATAAAGATGTCCGGTACTACTGATTGGTAAAAATTCTGTTAAACCTTGAATTATACCTAGCATGAAAGCTTCTAACCAATTCATGATGGTCTCCTTTCTCTTTTGCTTGTACCAATATATGAGAGTTAAATTTTCGATATGAAAAAAACTATATTTCTCTATGAATTTACTTTTCATTTATGGATATATATGTAAAGAGGGTTAAGGAGGGTTATTATGTGGAAGCACACAAAATTCGGTAATGTATTACTTTGGGTGGGCCCTATCCTTGTATTTTTAGGACTATGTATGACAAATGTTATTTCAGATATTCCTTTCTTTGAGGGAAAACATAAAACGGTTGGTATTGTACTTATATTTATAGGTGTAATCTGTTTTGTTGCTGCTAATCATTTGAAAAAAGGAGAAAGATATGAAGAATAAATCTAAATAAAAAACAATCCTGGCATATTAGCTAGGATTGCTTTTTATTAATGTTGATTATTTGTAGAATACTTTATCAACGTTATATTTCGCTTTGTATTCATTAATGATATATGTTTCGTAAATTTCTCTTTCTGTTGGATCTTCTACGATACATGCATCAATGCGGTATACTTCATCACGGTGATTTTTAATTGGGGAAACATTATCTTCAAAATGCTTCTTAATACGTTGTCTAATTTTACGAGCTTTACCTACGAAAAGAAGTTCGTCATTAATATTGTAAAACATAAAAATGCCGCCTTTATCTCTAGGGAACAAGTGGAAATCGATAAATCCATTAATTGGAGTAATGATTGGCTCGTCTCCTTTAATAACTTGTTTACGTTCAGTAATTGAAACATCAGCTTCAGGAATATTAATTTTAATCAAGTTCATTCACGTCCTCTTTTATTATAAAGATAAATAATAGCATACATAAGTAAGAAAAGCTATGTTCAGAGGCATATTTCATTTTATAATTCAAATATTATAGGTGTATCATGTAAACTTTTCTTCCAAATCATATGATCACTGGATTCTCCCCAGTAATCTTTCAATACATAGCTAGGTTTTCCAAACTTTTTCATCCATATACTTTGCGCATTTTTATATCCACTATCTAAACAATATTCTGTTATCCCTCTGCTAAGTAATGTAAGAAACATTGTATGTAGTAATAAACTCCCTATTCCCTTTCTCTGATACTCCGGAAGTATGAATACAGTTCCTATTTCATACAAATTTTTAAGTACACCACCTGTACAACTATTAATCAATGTACTTGCTGGACCGATTTCGATTGTTCCAATGATTTTATCGTTACTTGTATCAATTGCTAATAAAAAGTAACGACTTTCTCCGTTACTATCAAAATCACTTTTCAAATACTGCTTTTTTGAGTTAATTTCATTTTCTATGTCATCTAATAATTGTGACAATCCTTCATTTTTGTATGTATTCGTAATAACTATACGGAAAAATAAATATAGTTCATCTATATCATTCAAATTCGGTCTTCTAACTGCAACGTTAGTCATGAATTCAATCTCCAATCCTCATTATGCCATTGTCAATACAACACTTTATATAATCTATTCATCATTATTCTGCAAAAACCTGCATAAATCCAACAGTATAGAAATCCAACAGTATAGAAAACTCATTATAAATATTGATAAAATAATTTTTATATCCATAGTTGTATGAACAGCAGGACCAAGTACCGGAAAACGGAAAACATCGAGAACGATCATAATACCAATAAGTAGACAAGTTGCTGAAAAGGAAACAATCCAAATTCTCCTCTTTAATTTTAAAAAAGATACTCCTAAGGCTAGACCTAATAAGCCTGTAGTAAAAGGAAAGACAATTAGTTCACTGGGCTCAATAATAAATAATAGAAAAATAGTAAGAATATAAGAAAGTATTCCCTCACGAATAGAATAGAAAATAGCAAAAAAAATCGGTAATGTCGAAAATGGACTAATGAGCAAACCTATACCAGGAACTAAGTTCCCAGCTGCTTGAAACATGGTGGCCAATGCACTCATCAAAGCTGTAAGTACTAACTCATTCGCAAGGGACAATTTTCTTTTATGAACAAAGCTCGTATCATGTTCTATCATCAGTTGATACCAATAACGTACAAACCGATTCATCAATATCTCCCCCTAAAGATGCCTCATTCATTACTTTCTATATTATTCATACAGTAGTGGTTTATGAGCTGCTTTCTACTTGTTATGAATTACTATATAATAAAAGACTTTTAGGGGGATAAATTGTGCGTTTTGAAACAAAATAAATTCCTTGGATTATTAAACTACGATTGTATATCGTATCAGGGAATAATTTCAAAAATGGTACCTTTGTTAAAATCAGTTACTTTCATAGAACTGTAAACTCCTAAATATAATTTAGTTTGATCCGAATTTGTTCCTAAACTCATATAATAAGCTGGTTGCGTACCAAAATCATAATTGGTTTCAATAGCATGAAAGTCAGCATGTTTACCGTCTGTACCTGCTCTAGTATAGGCTAAAACACCCTTAATTGGAGACTGAGATTCTCCTTTCTTGGCAAGGTCAGTAAAAACAACGCTACCTGTTAAATTTGGAATTGCATTTCCCATATATGGCTGAACTCCTGTAAGTGAAGTTCCTCCAAACTTATCTGTTCTAGAATCTTTATGAAAATAACTAAGTAGAGGCAGAATACGCTTGACTGAAGTTTGTATTGTTTCATCATAATAAACCATTGTTCTCTCATCCAAAGTCTGATTCTCAGAACAATGTCGTATAAAAGAAGTAGGTAAATCCCCTTCCCATCCTCGCCACCCAAAATTGATAACCCCATCTTGATTGGGAGTTAACCTCATAAAATGCATTTGAACAAGTTCTGTAACCGGTATAGGTTTATATTGAATAAATGAAAAAATAGACTCTACAATATCTTGTCCGACATTTCCGGCGTATTTGATATATTGATTATAAAACCTTTGAAATGAAATACCGGTTATATTACGAACACCTTTCGCAATTACTGTAAGTGTTTCTTGTATAGATAGAGGAAGTTCATTAAAGCGTGTAACGAATGGAGGATTATTTATGAATGTATTTTTACTTACATCGATTTCAATAATTTTACCTGCTATTTCTAAATCATCTTGGCTTAAATTGAACGGATCATAACCCGAGCCACCATCTCCATTTGTAAAAACAAGTTTCCCCGTCTCTGGAGAAAAGTTTAAAGTATTTACTCCATTATGATTAAAAAATGGGCGTTTTATATTAAGTAATGTTCTACGTTTTTGAGGGTGCCCGTTTGATTGTAAAATCCATTCTTCAATTGTATCGATATGATCATATTGCGTATCTCTATTTAGCCATTTTAAATTTAAAGTTTTCGGGTCACAAGGATTCGGTTTAAATTGTTCAGAAAGTGCACCTGGCCCTTGAGTTCCAGCGACGGAATAATGAAGATAAAATAAACCGTTTTGATAAAATTGTGGATGGAACGCAAGTCCAAGCAATCCTCGTTCATCATAACCGCTACTAGAAACACCTTCTTCAAATGTACCTAATTTAATAATTAGGTGACGAATATCTAAAAATGTCTTTATAACTCCGTCCCCTATGTAAAAAATCTCCCCTAATTGAGTTGCGATAAATAGTCTTTCGGTCGATTCACCTGGAAGTATTGTTGTTTTCAATACGGTTGGTAAATTTATATTATGAACAATGGGTCGTAAACTAACTTTAACTTTTGTCAATTAACTGTACACCCCTTTTTCTTCTTTTTATAGAAGAATATGATTAGAGTAGTTCTGTTAGTATCAAATAAGTCGTATTCCTTTTTATTACAATTTTGTATATAATATAATTATAAATAATCTGGGGGACGAACTATGATAATCGTACTACAAATCATCTTACCACTAATTTTCGCAGTCTATTTATTTACCCTCTATCGTAAAGGGATGTATGGATCAGCTTCATTCATTTTAGCAGTCATGATAGGAATTTTCGGTTTAGAGAATATCTTTCAATATGCTAGTCTAACAGATCATGCTATTTATCCATATTGGGGCAGTTTGAAGGCTGTTGTTATCGTTTTATCAGTCGTATTTCTATTTAAAAAAGGTGGTTTAACAGGAAAATATTGATTTTTAATGCGTTACATATTTTCTTGTTAAATTGCTTTTATTTTATAAAAGAAGAAATATTTATGTAAAAACACGAAGAGATGTGTTACATATGTCTATAAATATTATTTCAATAGTATCTATCATAATATGGATTGTGTTAATTACAGAACTTATAAAACCTTCAAAAGAACAGAATGGACGAAAAATAGTAACTTTAGTAACTGCTGGTTCCGCATCAACACTTATTTTGACGGTTTCATTTATTCAAAATATCCCGTTTTGGAATTGATAGTGATATAACTAACAAAAATATGTATAAATAAAAAGATTAGGATTCACTCCTAATCTTTTTATTTTTTGAGGTAACACCACATGCCCAGCAAGCTAAGGTCTTGGAGTAGCCCCTAAACAAAATTTGAAATTTTTCTAAAGTTATTTATGTGAATTTAACTCGTTTTCAGGAACATATGTGATCCTTTTACAATTTGAATTTCTTTTTAAGCTTCTTATATTTTCTATACGAACGTCTAACAATGTTTAACATAAAATACGGTACTTTAATAGGGAAAGGCAATTTATATATGAAAGGAAAATAAAAGGTAAAATATGCCTTTTCTAGGTCTCTCCACTTACTATCTTCTTTTGTTTTTAAGAAATCAGATACATCGACTACATATCCCCTTCCTTTTTCCATCATCACATTTTTCCCGTGAACATCACAAGGAGTTAATCCCTGTTCCCTCGCATACTCTAAAGCCTTATTGATATCAAGTATTACCTGCTTAGGAATTTTAATCCCCTTATGAATAGCATCGTATAAGGTAATTTCTTTTAAACGTTTCAATACTATGAAATTTTCTCCTTTATATATAAGCTTTGAATAAGAAGGATGATTTCCGATTCTTCGGTATACTTCTGACTCTTTTTCAATTCCTTCTCCTTCTCGCACGTAAACTTTCACTACCCAATCTTTGTATTCTTTGTGCATGAATACTGCGGCATAATTACCTGTTCCTAAACACTTCCAAAGTCTAGGAATATCTTTAACTACTACAGGCTCGAATTCATCCTCACTTCTGATACTTACCTCTTTTAATAATTCGTTATTTATCAATCCCACAAAACTATTTATACTCATCATTCCCACTCCGGTTTTGCTAAAAGGGGGCCCACCCACATTTTAACGAAAATATACACTAAGCGAATTTTAGCATAAAACGAGTCATCTTTCTTCCTAAAATAAAAAGCTAACTCGTTTTATTTGAACTGTTGAATACTTAATATTTATTCCGTTATTCATAGCCAAAAACCGTACGATATAAAAATATTTCTAACTATTTTCATTTTTTCAGAGGCAAGTGTATAGGGCTTTTCTTAGTACAAGTTCTGTTCGTTCATTACCCATGCCAAATCTATAAAACATTGTTTAGAAGTGTAGCAAGGGTTTGTTAATGGTTCAATTCTTCTTCCACAACTATTTTTGTTAGCAAAAACTTTTATTGTTTTAATAGTCTTTTGTTTAATTCCCACAATGCTGTTTTGTTGCTATCCCATTTCAAAAGCGTTACTGCTTCCTCAAAGCATAACCATTTATAATTAAAGTGTTCTTTAGATAATGATATGTTTTTTGTAGGGACTTTAACTCCAAAAGAAAATTCTTTTATTACATAAACCTCTTCTCCCCAAAGGAATCCTCCAACTACATCCTCTACTGGTAGTGAAGACACAGAATCTAATTGTATATATGGACATTCTCTTGTAATACCAGCCTCTTCAAACGCTTCCCGTTTTGCTGATTCAATAGGAATCTCACCGTCTTCTCCGCCACCAGCTATTCCTTGCCAATAACCATAATCACTTCGGTTAAAAATGGCATATTGAATAGAATCGGCAGTTTTTATATAAGGAAATATCAATACTTGATATGACGCCCTCATTACTTAACCTCCTCTCGAAAATAAGTTTTAAATCAATATGAATAAAGAGCCGCCATCACAATTCTACATTATTAATGCAGGTTTATAATGTCGGCCCTCTATTTTTAAATAATTTTATTTTTCATAAACAGGCTTACTCTTAACAGAGGAAAAACTGATTATTTCTTGTCGAATTTGTTTAGCATGGTTTTTCCTAAATGTTAGCAGTACCCTATATTATTCAATTGCGCCAGCAACATCATAATCATTTAAATCTAATTCAATCGTTTTTCCGAGCGCTAGTTTAGCAAGTTCCGCTCCTAGATATGGACCAGCTGTTAAACCCGAAGCCCCTAATCCATTCGCAACGAGAATTCCTTCAAAGTTAGGTAGCGGTCCGATAACAGGTAAGAATCCTGGTGTAAATGGTCTGAATCCAACTCTCGTTTCAAGCATTGTAGCATTTTCTAAGCCAGGCGCAACTGTTAATGCCTTATGGAATACTTCATGTAAACCACCTGCTGTTACACGATGATCAAAACCAGTATCATTCTCATGTGTTGCACCAATTACGACATGCCCATTGTCAAACGTTAAAATATATTGATCGTTCGGTGGCATAACAACTGGCATATTTTCTGTTGCTGTATTCTCGATTTGCAGATGAACAATTTGTCCTTTTTGGAATGTAACTAAGAAATTAATTCCTAATGGTTTCAAGATTTCATTCGCCCATGCGCCTGCAGTTACAATAACCTTTTCTGCTAAAATTGTTTCATCGTTTACTGTAACTCCCGTAATATGATTTCCTTCACGGACTAATATAGCATCGCCTTTTATGAAAGTTGCACCATGTTTTTTCGCAGCACTTATTAATGCATTGCGTAATAATCTCCCATTTACTCGTGCAGCACCACTAATATGAACAGAACTATATTCGTCTGATAATGCTGGGAATAATTTTTTTGTTTCTTCAGCTGATAAGCGAGTGATTTCACCAATCTCCGGGGCATCTTCACGTCGTTTATAAGCTCGCTCTTCCATTTGATCTAACTTTTTCTCGTCAGTATGTAAACTAATTGCACCTACACGATTATATCCTGTGTCAGTTTCACCGTCTTCTTCTAATTGCTGAATTAACGAAGAATAGTAACGTGCACCGCCTTTAACAATTTTATACCATGCTTTATTACGACGCTGTGATAACCATGGACATACAATTCCTGCTCCTGCATCAGTTGCTTGCCCTAATTGTTGGCGATCCACGATAGTAACATTCGCACCTGTCTTAGCAAGATGATAAGCAGTAGACGCTCCTAAAATTCCAGATCCAACTACAATATACGATTTCATTTCAAACACCTTTTCTCTTTTGCTAATTATATAAATATAAGAACATTCCTTAGTATAATGGAAGGAATGCTTTTTTCAATGTACTCATCACAATTAATTGTTGCAGCATTGTGACTTCCTTAATCATTATTTTTTCTTCTTACGGAATAATTCAATTGTTTTATAGCCTTGTGAAAGGATTTCTATCATTTTCTCTAGACGTTTTTCACGAGTTTTTTCTTGTTTCACAGAAAAAAGATTACGTGCCCAATCTTTTTGGTATCCAGGCGTTAAACTTTGATAAAACTTAAGTTCATTCGGATGATTAGCTAGTAATGCTTCAACATCTTTAATTCGATCTGCATAATCGGCAACACATTGACTCATAGCAGATGTTTTCGTTATTTTTTTCTTTTCACGTTTTAAACCTACAACAGTAAAGACTTCATCCATACTTACCATTCGTGCAAATTTAATATCGCTTTCTCCCACATAACCATCTTCTCCAACGTTTAATGCCGGAAACATCTCATCACGGTGAATAAACGTACTATAACGAGCATTACCTTTTTTCGGATATGCGAAGAATAGGTAACCTTTTTCAATTAGTAATTCTTCATTACTAATAATAAAATTCGTTTGTTTCACCATTTCATCAAGCGTTTCTACAAATATAAAGATAGCATCGTGTTCTTTTGAGAATCCATTTTCTTTACCTGTAAAAATGTCATAATCACTTGGTTCGTTAATAACGACCATATTTGTATACTTATTAAGTTTCAATTTATCAATAACTGACATAATAATCTTCCTTTACATTCAAAATTCATTGTACATACTTTTTCGTACTGTTCTAGTGTATTATATGTATTAAGAAAATCAAACTTTAAATCGTGTTATTCTGCTGCAAAAGAACAGAATTCTTTAATAGATGGGGTGGTTTTATGCCATATGTAATCCGGGATGAAGGGCTAGTTTTACAAGGGGATGATGGAAAAGAACCAATTTTTCATACATATGAAGAAGCTGAGGAAACATTAAAAACATTAACTATACCGCAGTTTCCGAAACGTATTAGAAGAAAACCATTTACATCAAAAATAATAAAAATAGCCGCTTCTGAATAAGAACCGGCTATTTGTTTATTCATAACTTAATAGAAAATAAAGTATATAAAAACTCTCTATATTGATCTTCTGTAATTTCAAGCTTAGTTTTTTCCCCATGAATAATTTCAGTTAAACTTGTATTCGTTAATGAAATATGACCGGAGTTCGTCAACTTTACTGCAATTGGTCCTTTATTAAAAATAGACTTCTCATCTTCTATCACTCTTCTTTGAACATCGTTTACTACTATCTCATCAATATTATGTTTATAAAAAGCATGACAAACTTTCCATTCTCCATCAGTATCTATTCTTTCTAAAACATAATTTCCTTTACTCGTATCTTTTCGTCTCACCCGGTACGAACCATTTTTTGAAGAGACAGACTTACCAGTAAAAGGTACAGGAACAAGAGGTACTAACGAAGCTATACCTACATCAATTAAATACTGTACATTATCATAAGTTAAAATAATTGTTATATGGCCATCCTCAAGTGCCCATGCATTTATATCGTTTTTATAAACCGTACCTAATGCCAGTTGTACATCATAGCCACAGTCTCTTAAGAAATAGTAAAAAAGAGTATTTAATTCGTAGCAAAGTCCACCACGGGAACTAGTTAAAATTTTCTCTCGTAAGTTTTCCAGAGAGATTTGATTCGTATTTCGTGCTATAACATCTAAATTCTCAAATGGTATAGTATGCGCAAACGAAAAGAGTATGGTAGGTAATTCTTCAAACGTTACTTCATTACGTTTTTTAAGATTTAATCTTGTGAAAAGCTGATCTTGTAAACTTGTCATATTTAGCACCCCTTAAAAATTTATAAGTTTAAATAATATATGCTGATTGTAAATTTTAAGGGGCACTGTAACAACGTACATTTCATTAAACTGTACCGGTACAAAAATTACGATTCACATAGGAGGTGTCATTACACGTGTTTTTTGTAATCACTTCTTTTTGTGGCAAACCAAAAGCTACGAATATAAATTTAATAGTTTATCTATAGGCAAACTATTACTATCACTTAAATCAACAAAATATTGAAGTTGCCATGCTTGGCTCTTTTTAGCTTGATTACTAACAGTGGTATCCCAAACAGGATAAATTCTCATTGCCATTTTCCCTGTTTGACTTTGTGTTCTCAATATTTTTTCTTTAAGAAGAATCTCTTTAGGAAAAATAAATTGCCCTAGTTTATTATCAGCAATACAAGTGATTACTAATAAATCAGGAGCAGCTTCATAAGAGAAAGCTCTATTTCGCATATTTTCATCTTTCGCCCAAAAAGAAACGAATTGACCAATTTTATTAGGTGTAACTTTTGATTTTCTAAAACGAATGGTTTTGTTATTTAAGTGGAATAAACATCCGGCATATTCTGCGTTTTGCTTTTCTTCTTTTAGATTCGTAATCATTAAGTTGTTAGGTTTGTAAACTATATTATTTAAATCTTGGATTATATTATTAAAATTGTTCAAAAAAACTCCCCCTTTATTCATCTCTTAGTTTACCACAAACATCAGTTCTTCTATATCGTATATAATTATGAACTAAGTGAAATGGGGGAATTTAGCAGGATATAATTATTACTTTAATGTACTTAGTTTTTTAATTGCTTGTTGTTCAGTTGCTAAGTAAAAAATGTCATTCCCTTTATTACATTCATAAATAAAATCCTTTAAGCTTTTACTAGTATACATAGAGAAATCTCCAACAATAGCAATCTTTACCTTGTAGTTTATAAACTTTTGAAGGATATCACCCGCAAGCCGTGTTTTTAGGTCAAAGAAATCTTCACTTATTAAAGATTTATGAATAATAATATGTTTCGCATCTACCTCATATTGAACTGTTGCCATAGTATCTAATGCAGACTGAACATCCGATATTAATACCTTATCATTTCTAATGACCGCAATATTGATTCCATCGATTACTACTTTCTTTATTTCCATAGTCCCACCCCTTTATAATTTACACAGTATGAGTAAAATTGTTTTACAAAACTTTGTATTAATCATAGATTAAATTAGCCACAGCTATTAAAATCGCCCCTATTTTTTATTGTAAGTATATATTTTTTAGTACTAATACGGTCAATGAAATTAATGATAGTTTCTCTTTTTTTATATTTTTGAATATATATATGGAATTGCCTTTACTTGTTATAAAAATATTGTGGAGTAACATAACTTAACAAACTATTCAAAGTGTTAATCTCGGTATATGGTTGTATTTTGGTAGTATTCTTGATTTTCTGAGGGTTAAACCACACACCTTTTATATTTGCATTTTGAGGACCAGCAATATCCTTTTCTAAGTCATCCCCAACAAATAAAGTATTTTCCGGTTGTAAATTTAACTTATTTAATGCTAGTTCGAATATACGTTTATCAGGTTTACTAAATCCCACTTCTTCAGAAATAATGATTGTTTCAAAATACTTATTTAAATTCGTGTTAAATATTTTAGCTTTTTGCCTCTGAGTTGAGCCATTTGTTATAATTCCAACTTTAAAGTGCTTCTTTATTTGATTTAAGAAATGAATAGTATTTTGGTCTATTGAAAAACATCTAGGGAAATTATTATTCCAAAAATCTTGGATGTAATTGCGTGGCAATCTATACCTTGGCGTGAATTCATCAAACAATGATTCTAAAACTGTCGTTTTATTACTTATGCCATATTCTCTTTTATCGTATTCTTTGAATTTCTGTAACATGTTGCTTTTAGCCGCACCATCTACATTTTCATAACACTTTTCTAAAACAATTAAAAATAATGCCTCTACTGCTTTATCCCTATCAAGTAATGTATCATCTAAATCAAACAGCATCGCTTTATAACCCATCAAATCATTTCACAACCTTTCTAGCATTATATAAATCTCTCCAAGTTTGTACCTTTAAACTTTTGGTTTAGCAAGAACATTATTATGTAGTGATTAACGATTAAATAGAAACTAGATGAAAGAAATCCAAAGTTCTTGGCACACACTCTAGTATTACGGTAGTTTCTTCTATATTGAAATTCCTTTTCCTCTTTTGGTAAAGAAGCAAAAGTATATTTTCACAAATTTTAAGAAACTACATACAATTCACATTATTATACATTAGTTTTTCGTAAATATTAATCGTACACCAATTCATACAATAAGTTTTTTTAAGCAATTATTTCTCCATAAAAAAGTAATAAAGCTAATAATACTTTTTGGTAGTAAGCGTTCTATGAAGTTTACTACTGTATCTCCACATAAACTCCAGATTGTACGGCTATAATGACTACCAGAGGTGATATTATGAAAAACTATCATATCCTCGTGGTAGAGGACGATCAAGAAATTCAGGAATTAATTAAACAATTTTTAATGACACAGCATTATACAGTGGTAGTCGCTTCAGATGGACTAGAGGGTATGACACAATTTAATAAGCAATCCTTTGATTTAATTCTTCTAGATGTTATGATGCCCAATCTTAATGGGTTTGAAGTTTCTAAAATGATTCGAAGTCAGTCAAACGTACCAATTATTATGCTAACTGCGTTGGAAGAAGAGGAAGATCAAATGAAAGGATTCGATCTTGGGATCGATGATTATATAACAAAACCCTTTTCATTTCATGTTTTGATTAGACGAGTCGAAGCTGTACTTAGAAGAAGTTATGATAAAAATGTAAATAATCATTTGATATTTAAAGAAGTTCGTATCGATGTGGATGCATATAGAGTGTATGTAAATGACGTTGAAATTATATTAACGACAAAAGAGTTTGAAATTCTACAACTACTATTTCAAAATGAGAGAAAAGTACTTACAAGAGAAAATATCGTAGAGAAGGTTTGGGGGTACGATTATTTTGGAGAAACACGAATAATTGATACACATATTAAAAATCTACGTAAAAAATTAGCTATCCCTTATATTAAAACAATAAAGGGTATTGGTTATAAAATTGATGAATAGTATTGTGAAACTTATGAAGATGAAGCAAATCACTTATAAACTCTTTATGACTACATCTCTCATTTTGTTATCCTTTGCAGTATTGATTTATTTAACTTTATACTTCTTTCTCCCTACATTTTATGAGCAATATAAAACAGATCAACTTCAAACAGGGATAAACGAAATCATTGATAAGTCTAAAAATCTTACGTTTCAAGATGCGATACCACTTTTTGATGAATACGCAAAAAAAAATAATGCGATGCTTTACCTTCAAAATAAAGAAGGGGTAATTATTTACTCTCCTTCGTTTTCTTTTATTCAAAGTGGTACGCAAAAAACAGTAACTACTAAAGCAACACGATTCGAGAATGCAAGTACCCTTAGCAATTCATATAACGTTACGAAACCAATTCAATTCCAAGATGGTAGTTTAACGCTTATAGTCTTTGCTACATTTCAACCGATTGATGAAGCTTCACAGGTTTTAGTACGCTTTCTCCCCTATATTAGTATCATTGTACTCGTAATTGGTATAGGGAGTGCTTATTTTTATTCCAGGTTTATTACAAAGCCACTTATTTATATTAATGAAGGTGCACAAAAGATGGCAAATTTAGATTTCTCCGAAAAAATTGAGGTTCGCTCTACAGATGAGTTAGGAGAATTGTCTAATAGTTTGAATGACATGTCTATTAACTTACAACAAGCTATGTTTGATTTAAAAAAAGCAAATGAACAATTAAAAAATGATATTGAAAAAGAAAGAGAAATAGAAACAAAACGCAGAGAGTTTTTTGCGATTGTAGCACATGAATTAAAGTCCCCTCTTACTGTAATGAAAGGCTACTTAGAAGGGATGATTTACAATATTGGCCCTTATCAAAATCGCGATCAATATTTAAAGAAAAATCATCAAATTATTGAAAGTATGGAACAATTAGTTCGTGAAATTTTAAGCGTATCGAAATTAGAACAACACACCTTCAAACTAAAAGTAGAGGAAGTTAATCCTTCAAAGTTAATAGGTAAAATCACAAAAGATCTCGAATTTTTTGCTTCTCAAAAAAGCATCGAAATAATAAAAGAAATTGATTCTGATCTTTCTATTTATACAGATTGTGCTCTTTTAGAAAAAGCATGTAAAAATATTATTCACAATGCGGTTATGTATTCACCACATAATGAAAAAGTCTATATAAAGTTAAGCGAGAATTCTAAACAAGATCAAATCGAAATACAAATTACAAATACAGGTATCAATATTAAAGATGAAGATATACAACAAATTTTCAAACCATTTTATCGTATTGAAAAATCAAGGAATCGAAATACTGGAGGAAGTGGTTTGGGGCTATATATTGTTAAACAAATTCTTGAAACGCTAGATATAAAGTATTCAATAAAAAATATGGAACATAGTGTGCAATTTTGCATAAGGATTCCATTATCTAGACCAAAAACAAACAACCTCCCCTCTTAGTAGGACGAGTTTGTTTGTTTTTGTAGTAACTATAGACTTATCAGGAACTAATAGGCTGGCTTTTCGTTTTAAATGAAACGATATTCTTGTTTACGATTCTTTAATATACAATCATCATAGGCACTCTTCGCAGCCTGAATTTGCTCTTCTTTTGTATTTCGGTGTATTAAAGCATCCTCTACAATTGCAATTTGATTATCAAACATTTCGTGAAAATCTATTTCACAATCCATTGATTTTGTGTATCTGAGAAAGTAATTTTTCAGTTTCAAACCCAATGATATTAAAGTCATCGATTTATTGTATATTAAATAAAAAGTACAATCCTTTCCGATAATTATTCAGTAAGAGTTGTACCCTTGGTATAGATTTATCTGTAATTATTATGAATGGGTTGAAACAAATCCTCGTGGCTAGTTCGAACAACAGAAAAATTATCTACATTTAATTCTTGTTGTACATCAATAATACGCAAGGCATGTTTCAATATAAAAACTCCTTTATGTAACATATTTATGTTATCCATAGCTTTTCTCATTTTTACAATCATAATGTCGCCATCTAGTATTTTTAGAAACTATTTCACTATAAACTTAATAAGTAATATTGTTATAAACTAATAGGACAGACACTATTCGACAGGGCTCTAGGTCTTTTAACAAGTTCTCCTTGGCAATTAGGACATACATTGTTCATTAATTTTGTACACTCCTCACAAAATGTACATTCATGTGTACAAATAAAGGCTAATGATTGCGCCTCAATCTTCTTATTGCATTTCTCGCAATGTTTTCTCATCTCAAGTCCCATTTCAATTCCTCCAATAACATTATTTTCATGATATACTTAAAATTATAAATTTTAAATAATTTTGTTTAAATACAAATTATGAGTTATTTCATCTGGTAAACTTAAAAATTTAATTTATTATACGTATTTTACATTAAATAAAAAGGAGTTATTGAGAATGGATCACATTGACCAAAAAATTATATATATACTGCAAGAAGATGGACGGGTATCTATGACTGAGCTCGGAAAAATGGTTAACTTATCGACACCTGCTGTAAAAGAAAGAGTTAAAAAGTTAGAAGATAAAAGTATAATTACCGCCTATAGGGCAGTTATAAACCCAGAAAAGTTGAATAAGAATGTAACGGCTTTTGTATTGTTTGAATCAAAAAAATGTAAGCAATTCAGGGATTTTTGCAAAGAAAATCCCATGGTTTTTGAGTGCCACAGATTAGCTGGACAATATAGTTATTTGGTGAAAATAATCACTGAATCCGTGCATCAGTTAGAAGAATTTATCGATGATTCTATGGAGTTCGGCTATCCATCAACTTTAATTAACTTATCATCACCAGTTCAATATAGAAGTATTTCTTAATTTGGGATTTCAAGGATTTTTACGTCATGCTGCATATAGCAATTGAACTAACATAAAAAAATATAACGGACAAAACAGGCTATTCTTTCTATACAATAATAGGAAAGAATAGCTTTTTCAATAAATTGAGACCACGCTAAAGAATAATAAGTGTTCACATTTTGAATGTAGTAAATACATTTATGACACTATCCGATTTTGATGTTTTAATATGGTAATGCTTCATCCCTCTTGCTTTTTTATGCTATAAAATATGGTTGTGTTTCACTCTCCAAAGGGTTGAATCCTAGTTTTCAAGAGAGAAAAACGGATGAACTTTAATCCCCTTCTTCTAGTTTGCTACGATGAAATCTAGGTGTGTTTTCCACGCTAAAAAATTGATGCAGCCTCAGAAAGCCCTAACGGGATAGTTTCTTGTCTTTATTAAGTTCATTCTACTTGTTTCATTTGTGTTTCGTATTGAATATATAGTTACTAGAATGAACTGGAATAGATCTAATAAAACATAATAATATTTAAAAAACTTATCTTTTTGTCATAAACAAGTTTTATTATTTTGATGATGAAGTAGTCCCTTCATTTAGCGGATGCAGAACATTCGACTTGAACCTTCCTATATATGTGAAACAATATTTATAGCTCACCTACGGTAGTAAGCATAATTTTTGATTTCAATTTCAAACTTTCAGATTAATTTGGAATTCTTTTATGATAAGCTATATGTAAAGATTAAACATAAAGGATGATTCGTATGCAAATAAGACCACAAGTAAGTGAATATAGCTCCTATTATGCAACGTATACCAACTTGGTATCAGACGGAAATATCATACATATTCTAGAACAACAAATGAAGGAAACGAATCTCTTATTAAAGGAAATTTCTGATAGTGAGGGACTTTTCCGGTATGCTCCTACTAAATGGAGTATAAAAGAAGTAATGGGTCATATAGCAGATACAGAACGGATTATGGCGTATCGATTGCTATCTATCGCTCGAGGCGAGACAGCAGAACTTCCAGGCTATAATGATGATATGTATGTTCTTAGAGCTGCTTTTGATAAGCAATCTATGCAAAATCTTCTTGAGAATTTAATTGTTGTTCGCCAATCTACCCTGTGTTTACTTAGAAGCTTAGATAAAGAAGCTTGGTCACAAAGAGGAAATGCGAATAATTCTGAAGTTACAGTTCGTGCATTAGCATACATCATTGCTGGTCATGAGCTTCATCATCTTCAAATTATAAAAGAACGTTACCTTGGTTCTGATGTATATCCAGCAACTTAATATTTGAAGAAAAAGATTCCTATTTATGTAGGGCTCTTTTTCAGAATTTATAACGGATTAGCGCTTAGAACCATGGCAATTAAATGTCTTTATTTATAAAATTCACCACATAATATATATGTTATCCCCTCTTATTCTGTACATAATTTTCTTTAGGCTGATATACTATAAACACAATAGTTCTGGAAAGGTGATGATATTATGTATGAACAACAAAATAATAGAGATAGAGATCAAAAAATGATGTTTTCTATGCAAGGAGTTCCCACAAATAAAATTAACATGAATCAATTACCTAAATGGATTAGAATTTTTGGCTATTGCGCGTTTGGTTGGATGATAGTATTTAGTTTAATTATGATTGTAGGTTTAATTCTGCAATAACTATACAGATACATAGGGAAACGGGACAGCATTTAGATCATACATCTAGGTAATGTCCCGTTTTTTATGTGTAATTATCCCATGATATAGGTAACCAATTATAATAAAAAGAACTTGTAGGATATTCTACAAGTTCTTTTTCAAATATTATTAAAACGGGAACGACAAACTATTTTAACATTCAGTACAGGGAGACCATTTTGATTATGGCTTGATTTTATTATAAATCAAATATAAGCTTTTGAAAGGTCTAGTTTTTGAAAAATATGTGAATTAAACAGCTACGATGTTTATATTAGATTTCATTTATGACTAACTTCTTCTTACTTAAATACACTGCACGATCTGATTTTTTAGCAACCTCCTGTGAGTGCGTCACAACAATAATGCATTTATTCTCTTTATGTGCAAGTTCTTGAAACAGTTCTATTATATCCATTGCGGTTTCCTCGTCGAGATTTCCTGTCGGCTCATCTGCAATTAGTAAATCAACATTACAAGATAGTGCTCGAGCGATTGCTACACGCTGTTGTTGCCCGCCACTTAGTTGCAGGACGTTTCGTTTCGCTTCAGCTTCTGAGAGTCCTACCCTCTCTAATAATTCTAATGCTCTTGCTGTTTTATTTTGCACTTTAACACCTGTAATTTCCATTGCTGTTAAGACATTTTGAAGAGCGGTCATATAGGTAATTAAGTTATAAGATTGGAAAATTACAGATACATTTTGATTACGGTATCGATCCAAACCAATTTTTCTAATATCTTTGCCATTATACAGTACATAACCATTTTTAGGGACATCCAGTCCACAACCTAAGCTCAGAGTTGTGGTTTTACCAGATCCAGATGGCCCTAAAATCGTGTAGAAATGTCCTTTTTGAAAAGAAAAGTTAACATTATCTAGTATCGCTACATTTTTCCCATTACTTTCATAATAATAATCCAAATTTTTAAACTGTAAAATCGTCTCCATATCGAGCCTCCTCATTCATCTTTTAAAAGAATTTGTTTTGGGTTTAAACGTAGAATAGATAATGCTGGAAGAAGCGTTGCTATTATAGCAATAGCTAGTCCAATTCCACCCATTTTCCCTACATCTTCTCCTGTTACACTTACATCAATTTTATCAATTGGATCTTCTTTTTGATTTTGTAGAGTACCACCGGGTCCAGCCATCATTACAGTACCATGTTGCGAAGTATCTGTTTCTTCGCTTGCAGTAGCAATTTCATTCGAAAGTAAATTATCCCCGATATATTGAGAAACTTTAGCTCCTGTTGTTATGGATAATCCAAATGCTAAAATAGCGACACACACTACTTCTACTACGAATTGCGCCATCAGTTTCCACTTTTTCTCTCCAATAGACAATAGAATTCCCATTTCTTTACGACGCCCTTTAATTGATAGCATAATGATTAATCCTAAAATGATCGCACCTGCAATCGATACAATATAAATAATCATTTGAGAAGTCGAAGAGATATTTTCGATAGGACCAATCATTTGCTTGTACAATGAATCATGCGCATCTAATTTATAATAATTAAAATCAATGTTAGATTTTTTTGCTTCTTTTTTAAATGAATCAATATATTGTGGATCATTCAAGAAATACACGACTTGACCACTACTTATACCTTGGTCTACTTCTAATTTTTTCATAGTTGAATGCGGCATATATAGTTTATTAGCTGGATCCATAATAGGAGGAGCCTGTTGACCCATTGCTTGCTCATTTGTTTCGTAAATGCCGATAATTTCAACCTCAAGAGTTTCCTTCTTATCCCCTGATTGTACTTTAACTTTGTCTCCTACTTTCAAATTGTTTAATTCCGCTAATCGTTTTTCCATTAAAGCTACATTCTGATCCTTCATTTGCTCTGTAATTGGTTTTCCATCAATGATTTTACTTTTTCCGTTTTTAAAGCTTTCTTGTAATGCAGTCTTGCGAACTCCCTCAATCATAAAAGAAGCATTCATATCTATTTCTGTACCAGAGCTTGAACCGCCTCGCACAGCCGCCATTCCGGCTTTACCTTTTCCTTCTTCTTCTGAAGCTCCTACTAGTTTAAGTCCATCAGAAATACCAAAAGTGTTAGCTATGTAATTATAGTCTTTTACATACTTGGATTTCGCTAATTGATCTGTTTCTTTTGTATCGAGCTGCGGTGGATTTGGCATTTCTCCAGTTTCCTTAGCTTTTTGACCTAATTTGTCGAAATCAAGACCTAAAGTAACATCTGCACCAAGTTTTTTTCTCGCAGCATCCGCTGCTTTTTTTGACGCATTTTGGATTGTGAAACCTGAAAGAACCAAATTTGTAACAATCAGAAAAACTGCCATCAAAATTAATGATGTTCCTATCCTTTTTTTCATACTGAGAATTGCTCGTTTCATAAAATTCATTTTTTCTTACCTCCTTGATAACTTGTATTCTATATAGGTTATCTAGAGTTTATATGGAGCTAATCGGTAGTTTAACTAGAGATACAAGGAGTTTATGTGTAGTTATTTACCTGTTCCAAAAAAGCTAGAACACAAATTCAAAAACTCAGTCGTTTTTGAATTTCGGTAAGGAGTTAGTCAATTTAAGAGACTTATAGAAAAGAGAGGTTAAGCTTAATTTAATGTATATAATATAAAAAATATATTTATTGTATAATTTCTATACAATAAATATAGAGAAGCTATTTGTGAATATTTATTTGAGAATTGTAAGTAGTTCCTCATAGAAATTACATCTTTTAATAAGAAAAGAAGCAAGTTAACATTCTTTTATATGGATAAGAATATTAACTTGCTTCTTAAATTTTAGTATAAATTATTTATTGTAAGCTTTATAATATAATATGCAAATTTATCACCTGTTTTTATAATTCAAGCACCTACTATTAGGAAAAGAGAATATTTTATAATTAATTTACAACATAAATTTTGTCCATGTTTTAAACAATATGTATTTTGGAGGAGGTTAATTTGATTTTTTCAAAACTCATTGATCGGTACGCCTTATATGATTTACACAAAAAAAGAAGTGTAGCGTTTCAGTATACTTCCCTATCTAACACTTCATTAAATATAAAGGACATAGAATCTTTTTATAAAGTAAAACCATCCTATAATCATTTTGACATTAAGCATTCAAAACAGGAAAAGGAATACATGGTTGGGCAATTCAAATATAAAAGCTCGGTTCAATCCGGTGATTCACGCAACGACTCTGTAACTGGGGAATTATTCTTACATAAAAATGAAAATGCACCTCATGTTATCTTTGTTCACGGTTGGAGAATGGATTCTAACGAACGTGTGAAAAAAATATTCCACGATCATATGACCAGCCTGAAGTGGAATATGTATTATTTCACTCTACCCTATCATTTTGAAAGAAAACCCGATCAATCCTTATTCAGTGGAGAGTATATGGTAAGTGCAAATATTGAACGAACATTACAAGCAACTAGACAAGCGGTAGCTGATTTACGAGCTTTGATTAAATGGATTAAAGCAAATAAAAAGGGGCCCCTGATTCTAATAGGAATTAGTTTAGGCGGATTTATTACTAACTTAACCTCTCTTGTTGAAGAAGAAATTGATGTGTTAGCATCCATTTTCTATGCAAATCGACTTTCTTATTCGATTTGGAATACAACTCCAGGTAAATTTATTAGAGAAGACTTGGAACATCATGGTGTTACGTATGATGATTTAATAGATTATTGGAAAATCACTGAACCGAGTCAAGCATTGCCAAAAGTAAAAAAAGAAAATATTTTATTAATTTCAGGTAAGCATGATCTATATGTGCATTCTGAGGATACAGACTACTTGTGGGAATCTTGGGAAAGACCTCCACGATATATTTATACATGCGGGCATGCCGGGATCGTTCTTAAACGTAAAAAAATTGCAACTGATACTATTGATTTTATTCAAAATCGATTGAACTCCCCACACTTATCCAATGTCATGCCTTAAATCGCGAGATTACTAAGTACAAAATCTTATACTTGTATTGTTATATTTTTTACTAGTCACCTTTGTAAATCTTAGCCCCAAGCCTTACACGATTGAAAATGAAATAAAATAAATAACTAAGGAACTAATTTACCATATGGAAAAACATTGCTCAGCATTTTCACCAGTGGTCCCTGTATATGAAATATTACATACAAAAATCTTTATGTATTACGTTATTAATTTAAAAATAAATTATTCATCCATTAATCTATACCATCCATATTTACAGTTATGGATACCCTAATTACATATGAAAAAGAGAGAAAAACATTGGTTAGTTCTTCTCTCTTTGTTTATTTTTAAGATAACCATCTATAAAATTTTGCTTTTCATAATTCTTCATGAGTCTAGAAAAGAAATTTTTCTAATGTACATAATTACAACGACATTAAAACACTTTGCTCTTAAATCCACTACTTGTATTATTGATTGCATGAAACTCCTTCTTGAGAAAGGTTTTAATTTCCGAATATTCTGTTGACCGTTATAACATATCCAATTTACAATTTAATTGTGGTGTTCTTTCACAATTAAACTACTTAGAATACACTTCATTTATTTGAAAACAATTACAAATAGAGGTGCTAAAATGAAAACTAGAGTAAATCCAGAATTATTACAAGGGTTAGAGATGTTTCCGGATCTCGATTTACGCCCAGAAAATTTGCAATCAATCAGAGAAGGAATAGCTCAAATGAGACCACCTACCGTTGTTGATGACTCTCTTTCTTTAACAGATAAAGTCATTGTTGGGCCTGATGATAATCCGTTACCATTACGAATTTATCGTCCAAAATCAAATCATGAATCTTTACCTGTCTTATTATGGATACATGGTGGAGGTTATATCTTAGGGTCTATAGATGATAACGATGATACTTGTATGAGGTTTGCAAAAGAAGCTAGCTGTGTGGTCGTGTCTGTAGACTACCGCTTAGCACCTGAACACCCTTACCCAGCACCAATTGAGGATTGTTATTCAGCTTTAAAATGGATTGCTGATAATGCAAAGTCATTAAACATTGATTCGAATCGAATTGGGGTTGCAGGAGTAAGCGCTGGCGGTGGACTAACAGCAGCATTATCATTATTAGCACGAGATCGAAAATATCCTTCAATTTGTTTACAAATGCCACTATATCCAATGATTGATGACAGAAATGATACACCTTCAGCGAATGAAATTAAAGAGGGATTTGTTTGGAACCAAAAGGCAAATGAAGCTGGCTGGAAAATGTATTTAGGAGAAATGTATGGAACGGATCAAATCCCTGCCTATGCAGCACCTTCTCGAGCTGAGGATTATAGTGACTTACCGTATACTTACACATTTGTTGGTCAATTAGATCCATTCCGCAGCGAAACATTAACCTATGTAAGCAAACTAGCACAAGCTGGTGTTGATGTGGAGTTTCATTTATATCCAAATGCCTATCACTGGTTTGAAGGGTTAAATCCAAATGCCGATGTATCTATTTATGCTGTGAACGAAATAGTACAAGCAATAAAGACTGGTTTTAAACGAGTATCCAAAGTTGAGGCTTAATCCCATTACAAGAGAAACACTTATAAATAGTATATATGTATTTATCATTTAAATATAATAGCCGATTCTAAATAAGAATCGGCTATTAATATGTAAAATCCGCCTAATATATCAAGGTTGAGAAACAGATATAAGATGTTTAGGCGATGTGTTTATTTCCTCTGCTAATGCTTTTATGTTCATCATGATTTGAAGTATTTCTTCTTTTGTTGTTCTTGGGTTGATAGAGCAAAGTCGAATTACTACTTTTTCTTTTAATTTAGTCGTACTTAGCATAGCAAATCCTCTTTGATTAATTTCTTCCACCAATTTTTTGTTTATTTCATGAATTGTATCTGTAGATGTTAGCTCACATGGAATATAACGAAAAGTAACAATTCCTAATTGGGCAGGTGTTACTACTTCCCAATCTTTTTCTTTCCTTAAAAACTCTTCAACTTGTTCAGCTAGCATAATGCCATGATCAATTGCCTCACGAAAAGCTGTAACTCCGAATGCTTTAAAAGAAAGCCATACCTTTAATGCTCTAAATCTACGAGAAAGTTCAATTCCACGCTCCCCAAAATTCACTTTTTCTTCTATATTAGTTTCTGTATCCTTAATATACTCTGGGATCATACGGAATGTTTCACTTAAATATTGGCTATTTCGAATAAGTACACAACCAACATCATAAGGCTGAAAAAGCCATTTATGCGGGTCTAACGTTAAAGAATCGGCACGATGAATTCCACTTAATAACTCCCTTCCTTTTTCACTGAGAATTGCTGCAGCCCCATAAGCCCCATCCACGTGTAGCCATATATCTTCATCACCACATACATCAGCCAATTCATCGAGGGAGTCCACCGCTCCGCAATTCGTTGTCCCTGCATTAGCAATAACACAGAATGGTTTTTTCCCTTTTAATCGATCTCCTTTTATTTGTTTTCTTAAAGTACTAACTGAAATTTTTAAGTCTTCATCTGTCTCAATTCGGCAAATTTGATGCTGTTTAAAACCTAATACTTTAAGTGCTCGATCTACAGAAAAATGAGTTTGGTTAGAAAAATAAACAATCGCATTTTCTATGTCATTATTCAGCTTGACCTGTCTCGCTACAGTAAGTGCAGTCAAATTAGCCATGGAACCACCACTGACAAATAATCCTTCAGCTGAATCAGGGAATCCTAGCATTGATTTTAACCAGTTAATTGTCGTTAATTCAATTTGTTCGGCACCTGCACCTACTATCCAAGCTGTAGGAAATACATTAAACCCACTTGCTAAAAAATCTGCTAATACACCAACATAATTATTAGGACCTGGCACAAAAGCCATAAAATGAGGATGATCCACATGAGTAATTTGATTAAACACATTGTTATTAAGAAAATGAAGTAATTCTTTTGGATTAGATCCGTTTTCCGGAATCGTTTCAATTAGCTTGTCTCTAAAAATATTACTATCAATCGTTTCTGAAACTGGTTTACTTTTTAAATGATTCATATGATCAACAATTAAGTCAACCGCTTGATATCCTAACTGACGCATTTCTTCGGCTGATAACTGTAATTTTTTTGTCATTTGATTTACTCCTATTCTATTTAAAAAGGCGAGTTCTTGCTCGCCTTTTCATTTTTTATAATTTGTAATCACAAATTGTTTGTATTGGATTTTGAAGAATCGTGTTGATTAACCCCTGGATGTGATTTAATATTTCCTGTATTTTCTCTGTTTCATATACCGTTTGATCATATCCAAACTTTATTGTAAGTCTTTCTTCAGGGAAGCACATAATTCCATACTTTACATGTGGCTCATCAACAACTTCGTAATCCGTGATAGCAAAATGTCTGTTTTCATTTGAAGAAAAGATTGCTGGATTAGTTGGATAGTTTTCAAAAACCCAAAGATGGTCAGTCAACTCAGTTTTTAATTCACTTTGCTTTTGTATATCAACAAATGAATAGTATGCATACTCATTACATTTCAATGTCTCTAGTTGTACCTTTTGCAGGAAGTCCACAAAAGATTGCGTTTCTGTCCATGCTAATCGGATAGGCAAAACATTTGTGAACAGACCGAACATATTTTCAATTCCTTCTACTTCGGGGGGTCTGACTGATACTAGGTTAGGCAATACTACTTCTCTCGTTCCGTTGAATTTGCCAAGCAATATTCCCCATACAGCTAGTAATGCCGTATTCATAGTTATATTATTTTTAGTTACAAATGTCTGTAACTGATCAGTCAAATCCTTGTCTAATGTTAAATCCATAAAAGTGAAGTTTAACCCTTCACTTTTAGATGGGACTTTCTTTTTAGGAATACTAATTTTCTGATTGTATCCTGATAAATAATCTCGCCAAAAATGACGTGCTTTCTCATGATCTTGTGCCAAAGTCCAATCTATAAATGTTTCAAAAGGTTTTACCATGGGTAACCCCGCCGTAGTTCCGGCATTTGTAGTTTCGTAGAGCTGGAATAATTCGTCTATCAAAATGCTGACGCTCCAACCATCACATAATAGATGATGGGAACTCCAAATTACTTTATGCTCGTTATTACCTAGTTGGAATATACAGAGACGTGTCATAAGTTCATCATTTTTAAATCCTCGACTTAAATTTTCATTCATCCACTGTTTTAGGAATTCTTGCTGTTCTTGTTTCGTCATCTCAATCAAGTTTTTTATTTCTGAATTTATTTGAACATCATATAGAACAGCTTGCCAAGGTTTTGCTTGTTCATCTTGCACAATTATTGTTCTTAAAGCATCATGACGATCAACTAATTGTTGGAAACACTGAATAAAGAGTTTAATATCCAGCTCCCCCTCAAGTGCCCAAATTGTTTGTTCAAAATATGCATTTGTATCAGGTTCATTCGTAGCATGCTCATAAATAACTTCCTGGAAAGGTGCTAACGGGTAAATACGTTCTATTTTTATATCCGGCATTTTTTCTTGTATTTTGTTAAGTGTATGTTGATTAAGTTGTTTATCTTTAACATTTAGTAATGTAGCTTTATTATCGTTCATTATGTTTACATCATTTGTTTGTGAACTTGAAAACTGGTCTAGCTTTTTAACAAATTGAACCATGTCCCTTAATATAGGAAATGAAAATATATTTTTTGGTTCAAGCTCGAATCCTTGTCGATACAGTCTGACGGACACTTGAATCGCTTTTATCGAATCTCCACCTAAGGCGAAGAAATGATCATTTACTCCAACTTGATCTATTTTGAGTACTTCTTGCCAAATACTAGTTAATATTTTTTCCATTTCAGTTTTTGGGGCAATAAATACTTCATTTTTTTGTTTCTCCGGAGTAGGGAGCGCTTTTCTATCTAATTTACCGTTTGGAGTCAGGGGTAATTGGTCCAAATAAACAAAATAAGAAGGAATCATATAATCTGGCAAGTGATCTTGCAAATGCTTTCGTAGTTCTGTTGTACTAATATTTTGCTCAGTTACCACATATGCAACTAAAAATTTTATTCCGTTCTCATCTGTTTGATCAATTACGACAGCATGTTCGACTTGTTTATAAGTTAGAAGACAATGAGAGATTTCTTCTAACTCTACTCGATATCCCTGAATTTTCACTTGGTAATCTTGGCGGCCTAAAAATTCAATATATCCCTCAGAATGCATTTTTCCACAATCCCCTGTTTTATATATAAGACCAAAATCAGGATGTGACACAAACGCTTCATTTGTTTTCTTTTCATCATTTAAATATCCTTTAGCAAGGCCCACTCCCCCGATATATAAATCTCCAATTACACCAACAGGGCACATTTTCTTTTCATAGTTCAACACATAATACGTTTGGTTTGCCAAGGGCATCCCGTATGGAATACTATTCCAATGTGATTCCACCTGTTTGACCGGATAATAAATTGACCAAATCGATGCTTCTGTTGCCCCTCCTAGTGAGACTACTTCTGCAATCGGAAAATGTCGTTTTATTTTTTCTGGTAAAGAAAGCGGAATCCAATCTCCACTATGTAAAACTAAACGTAAAGAAGGATATTCAAAATGAGAACCTACTTGCTCCAATGCCAAATCCATGATTGCAGGCACTGTATTCCAAATTGTAATCCCTCTACGTTCGACAGTGCGGATTAATTCTTGCATGTCTCTCGGATCACGAATCATTACTAACATTGCACCTGTGCTTAAAGCTCCGAAAATATCGTATACAGATAGGTCAAAACACATGGAAGAGATACCAATAATACGATCATCTTCATTCACCTCATATTTTTGATTTATGTCTTGAATAGTATTTGTAACCGCTTGGTGAGTAATAATTACTCCTTTTGGTTTTCCTGTACTTCCTGAAGTGTATATAATATAGGCAATATCTTCTGGACCAGCAATAGCGGGCATATCTTCTGTTGTATAAAATGACAAATGATTTTCTTCATAAAGACTAGGTTCTAATAAAAGCTTGCATGAGCTATTTTTTAAAATATATGTTTGGCGATCTAAAGGATGATCGGGATCAATCGGAACATAAGCGGCACCTGATTTTAAAATACCTAACATATTAACAATTGTGTCAACTCGCCTTTTTGCTAAAAGACCCACTTTGTCACCTAGACCAATACCTTGCTCTTTTAAGAAGTGGGCAATTTGATTAGAACGTTTATGAAGTTCCGAGTATGTTAACCATTCTTGTTCAAATACCACTGCTACTTCATCCGGTGTACGTTTTACTTGGTCTGTAAATAATTGATACAGAGTAGTTGAAGGTATTTTTTCTGTTGTTTCATTGTATTGCTTAATTAAAGTTTGATCCGATTCTTTCATCTGCAAAGATGTTATATCGCTTTGTTTCACCAATTGTTCCAATAAGTCAACAAATTGGGAAAACATTGCTTCTATTACATCAACATCAAACAACTCTTCAACATAGTTCCAGCTAATTAATAACTCTCCATTTTTTTCAATTACTACATTATCCAAATACACTTGTGGAGTCCGAGCATGAATATAGCGAAGAGAACCAAGTTGTTCCCAAGAGAAAGCACCTGCACCTGCTAACATCGAGGTGAAAACGATTGGCATAACTGCTTTTGGCGTCATTTGATGATATCGAGTAAAATCTCGAATAAAGTTAACTCCATCGTAATGACGATGTTCAAGGCCATCTAATAAAGTAGCTTGCGTTTCTTTTACTCTAGTAAAGAAAGTTTGCTCTGGTTTTACATCAACATCCAATAAAATAAGTGATGTGAAATCTCCAACAATCTGTTCTACTTCATCATGAACAGGATAACGGTTAAATACAGTCAAGTTAATTGCTAATCGACGTTGATTACTCCAATATGCCAACACATCACCATATATTGTACAAAGTAGAGCGGAAGGCGTTACCTCTTTCTCTTGTGCTAACTTTCGTAGCTTTGTCCATTTTTTATTATCCAGGATTTTTGTAAGTGATTGGAATTTAGGAGTAGCAATCTCTGCTGGATCCTTTTTTAACAGCAAAGAAGGTGCAAACGGAAAGTCAGGAAGCTTACTTGTCCAATAATCTTTTGCTGTTTTATATTCTTCGCTTTGTTCCATTTCATCATAGATAAACATATAATCTTGAAAATCAAAAGATAAAGATTCTAATTTTTGATTTGGTTTATAATAATAATGCAACAAATCCTGTCCAACAATGTTCATGCTTGCTCCGTCCATTAATAAAGCATCGTATCGAAAACATAATAAATACGTGTCTTCTTTTAAAAGAAAAGCTTTCAATTCAAACAAAGGCCATTGCCCCAAAGGGAATACATGGTTAGTCATTCGAGAACGCTCTTCTTGTAAGCGAGCATGTTGATTCCTATCATCTAAATCTATGAGACTCACTATTTCAATCTCGTAATCAGGAACGCTTTGTAATATTTGCTGTTTTCCCTCTGGTAAAATTACAGCTCGCAACATTGGATGACGATGAATTACCTTTTGAAAACTTTTTGAAAGACGATTGATATCCAAAGCTGTTTCATATTCAAAATATGTTTGAGGGGAAATACCACTTAATTCAAACTGTGAATTCCGTCCTATCATATACGCTGTCTGAACTTCTGTTAAGGAAAATGGCTTAGACAAATCTTTAACATGAGTTGGTCTACTTTCAAGGTTTTCCTCTTTATGCTCTAGCTTTACACAAGAACTCAGTTGAGCGATTGTGGGGTGCTTAAAAAAATCTGTTGTACTTATTTTTAAGCCGTCTTTTCTTAATAAATTAATTACCTGAAGTGCTTTAATAGATTCTCCTTTTAATGCAAAAAAATTATCATGAATACCGATTCCCTCGATCTCCATAACTTTTTCCCATGCACGCACTAATTTTTGTTCAATTTCATTGCGCGGAGCAACGTATGGAATTGATACATAATCCGTTTGTGTTATATCCAACAATCTTTTTCTATCCACTTTTCCATTTGGATTCAATGGAATCTCTTCTACCTGAATCATTTTTTCAGGAATCATAAACTCAGGTAATTTATCACTTAAATATTTTCTGATTTCATCAAAAGACACCTTGTTATCCGATACATAGTAGGCAGCTAATAATTTCCTATTTCCATACACTTGATCAACAACGATAGCCTGGTTTATTTCTGGATATTCCCTTAATTGAGTTTCGATTTCTCTTAATTCAATCCGATACCCCCGAATTTTCACTTGATGATCCATTCTACCTAAATATTCAAGTTCTCCATTAGGCAACCAACGAACGAGATCACCTGTATGATACATCATTTCCCCTGCCGCAAAAGGACTCGGTACAAACTTTTCATCTGTCAGTTTATTTTTACCAAGATACCCTCGTGCTACCGCTACGCCAGCAATGCAGAGTTCACCGGGAATTCCAAATGGTTTTAATTGGCCATACTTATTCAATATATAGGAATGATAATTCGGGTTAGGTTTGCCAATCGTAACTTCTTTGGAAGTGCTCAATTCTTTTACTGTTGCACAAATGGTTGTTTCTGTGGGACCATAAATATTTAAAATTGTTGCTTCACTGATACAACGAATTTTTTCAACCAAATCAATGGAAAATGATTCTCCTGCTAATAAAATAGATTTTAAATCTTTTAGAAAAATCGCCCCTTCTGGATCACTCAAAATCACTTCCATTCGCGATGGCGTTGATTCCCATAAATCCACCTTATGTTTTTTGACCAAATGAGCCAATTCTTTTGTTGCAAACTGGTCCTCTGTAGCAATTACTACTTTTGAACCTTGCGTTAAAGGAAGACATATTTCTAACAAGGAAATATCAAAAGATACACTAGCAAGAAACAAGAATGATTGATTAGCTTTTACTTTTTCTCTCATTACATTTAAAAAATGAACTAGCGATTTTTGTTCTATCATTACCCCTTTTGGATTTCCTGTCGATCCTGATGTGTAAATAACATAAGCTAAATCATTAGGATTATGTTCTCGTACTAAATTACTTTCTTCACCTTGAAAAAGATATTCTTTATCAAGATACAGTACTTCACCTGCAAATTGCGGCAATACTTCCTCTGTTCGCTTACTAAGTAAATATTTTGCTTGACTATCTTGTAACATATATTCAATTCGTTCAGTTGGGTAGTTAGGGTCGATTGGTAAATACGCTGCTCCTGCTTTTAAAATCCCCATCATACCAATAATCATTTCTAATGACCGATCTACCATAACGCCAATAATACTTTCTTTTGAAACACCTTTACTTTGAAGAATAGAAGCCAATTGATTCGCTTTCTTATTCAATTCTCTATATGTCAAAGATTGATCATTACAAACAACAGCAATTTGATCTGGAGTTTTTAATACTTGCGCTTCAAACAAATCTTGAAATGATTGAAACAAGTCTATGCCCGTTTGAAAAGTATTCAATCCTTCTAACAACTCTTTTTCTTCTTCTGCAATAATACAAATATCTTTCAATGCCAAATTCGGATTTTGTGAAACTTGCTTTAAAACATAACAATACGAATTGGCAAACTGTTGCAAAGAAGAGAATGAACGGGACTTGCAAGAAATTTGAAATTCAAATTCATTATGTATTTCATTCCATTTTCTTCGTATCCATAGGGCTACATTATTCTCTGCGTATTCTTCTAGCGAATTTTCATTATGTAATCCTTCCATCCCGATTACAATTTGAAAAGGAGTTAAATTGTGTTTAACTAATAATTCAGAGAGCGGATACTCCTGATTTTCATACCCGAATAAAGTCGTTTGTTCAATCTCATTTACTAATTGTTTAAAGGTGTGATGCGGCTGGATTTCACTTCCTAAAGGAATCAACTTATTAAGATTCTCACTTTGTTCAAGATTCTTTTCAATTATAGGAATACCAATAGTAATTCTTTCTTGATCTGTATAATGTGCCAAACAAACCCTTAAAGCGGCTTGAAACCAGCTAAATAATAATAAATCTTGAGACTTACTTATTTTTTGTATACTTTTACTAAATTCTACATTCACTATGACTTGAACGTATTCACAAGGTGTTTCTTTATTTAGTTGGTAATCGTTATTAAATTTAAATACAGAAAAATCGAGAATCTCGGAAGATAATTGCTCCTTCCAAAACGCTTCTACTTCTTTATTTTCATGAATCGAACTTCGATCTTTAATGTGCATTTTTATCTTTATCCCCCTAATATTCATTTCTTCTACTCGTTAATTTTCAAGCCAACTTCAAGCCCATGAAGAAACACTTGATGATTATCCAAACATAAAAATTGCTGAATATCTTCAAATTTCATATGACCGACTGAACAAACCCCTAAATTTAATGTCTCAGCAACCATATTTAAGGTAGCAGTGATAATGCCTGACTCAATACAAGCAAATAAATATCCATCTGAACCGTATTTCGGGATGGAAGCGTTCGCATTATAAACCAAATAAACTGAGAAGGCAGATTGAGTAAATAAATCCTGATTAATTAACTCATGATCACTTTTGATTACTTGATCAATGTTGTTTACAATCACAAGACTATTTTTTGATGGATTATAATAATAAAATCCAGCTTTCATATCCTCTATACGTTTTGGTTTTACATAAACAAAGATATCAATGGGATAGAGCCCGCCTGCACTTGCGTAATGATAGTATATTTTTTCTTCCCTAACCTGTTTTAGAGTTGATAAGAATCGGGAAAATTCCGAAAAACTAATATGTTTTTCCATATCAAATTGACGACAAGACCTACGTTCCTTGATTATAGTAGGTAGCTCATTTGTTGTTTCAAGTTGAATTTCGGTCGACCGTGCAGCAACGTGCGTGCGATTTAATTGTTTACTCATATACTTATCTAACTTTTCTTTAGAAAAGCGAATCTGGTTGCTATATGGATTTGAAAAAATCTTTTCTTGTGAAGAAAATACTTCTCTTGGGTGTAATATATTACTTACTAACACACGATTTTTTATCATGAGCTCTATGTTTTTTTGTGTCTCTTCTACATTTCCTAACGAAAAGCGCTCTACTAGTTCACTAATTTTCACACCTTTTTGAGCCATAAAATAAAAATCTGGAAACCACTCAGACAGAATACCTGTAAATCTCATTTCCCCTATCAAAACTTCATTATGCAACTTCTCCCAATGCTTAATCGGAGACCAGTAATAAATTTTCTCGCTCATATAACCCTCCATAAACATTTAACTTATTTTTGAAATGCAATTTTCTAATTTACAAAAATTTTTTCGGATTCTGCTCCTTGTCTCATAGTGATTATAAATACATGCACTTTAACGAAACTTGAAAATAATGAAATAACTTTTTCTTCATTAAAATTTTTTATTTCATCATAAAAAATGATTTCTTTTTGGATATTTCACATCCTTTCCCATAGTAATCCTATAAGGTATAAACCATTTGTAACATTGAGAATATTCATGTATTTCCAATGTGAAATTATTGTAATGGATTGGAGAGCGGTTGAATATAGTTATTAAATCAAATAATGTTGAGAAAGTTTTATTTATTATATCGATAAAATTTTATGATGTAATTTATTACAAATAGATTAAGAAAAGAGTTTTAAATTTTTCTTAATCAGTTAGTGTGAAAATATCACATACTATTACATACAATCGAGTTACTTACATTTCATATTCAAAATAGAGAAAAGACACCTTGAATGGTGTCTTTTCTCTATTTTAATTCCATATACTTTTTACGCCTTTGTTATTTTTAAACGATTTGTAGGAGTTAATACAACTCGAACATCTAGTTCGTTATATGTTCGAATATATAATAAACATTATATGAATTACGAATGTATTTCAGGTAATTTTATAAATAAACTCAAAGATATCTTCTCCTCCTACTGTCATAAAAGAAATAATCTATTGCTTATTTCTTTTATTAAATTGTAATATAATTACAGTATGTGAAATTATATTACATTAACTTTAAAAGCGAAGTGAGAATAATCTTCACTTCGCTTTTTTCATTTGCAATCCTTGTTAAATTTGCTCAATGCAGTATTTATTTCCACATTCTTCGCTTTTATTTAATCGGTTTCTCTGTTTTTAAGACAAATGAACTTAATGCAGGAACTTTAATTTTATTGTCATGGACAACATAAAGTAGTTTACTTCCCGCCTGCTTGCCATCTACTAGTACTTTCCAAGGCCCTTTCGATGGAAGTGTTATTTCAACAGCTTCTCTATTTGCATTGTGAGCCACTGTAAAGTATTCATGTTTATTCCCCTCTATTATATAAGCTACAGTATTTTTTGGAGCATCAATAAATGATACGTGTGTTTTTATTTGCTCTGCAGATGTCATTCGAAAAGCTGAGTACTTTTTGCGTAATTCTATTAAACCCTTCATATAATCTACTTCATTATTAAACGTTGCACGGCGCAGCCAATCCATCTGGTTAATTGAGTCTGGAGATTTGTAACTATTATGATCACCGTATTTCGTCCGCATAAACTCTTGCCCTGCATGTAAAAATGGAATTCCTTGTGATGTTAATAAAATCGAAGAAGACAATTTGTGCATTTGTGTTCGCACTTCATCGCTGTCACCTGGATTAGTTAACTCAAGTTTATCCCATAATGTATGATTGTCATGTGCTTCCACATAAGTTAGCACCTGCTCTGGATCTTGATAGGTAGACGAATTTGTATCGTAGTCAATACCTGCCGTAATACCTTTTTTAATACGATCTTCCATGTTTTCCTTTCCATTTATAAAACCATTTTCTTTTTCCTCAAATACACTACCTTTTAACCCATCACGTATATTATCGTTAAAATGAGCAATCCCTTTCATTTTCTCTGCATTTTTTTGATTTGCTTTCAGCTCAGCTGCAAGAGGTGTATTTAAATCCCATCCTTCTCCGTGTAGTATAATAGAAGGGTCAATTTGATTAACAGCTTTACGTATTTCATTCATCGTTTCATAATCATGAATACCCATTAAATCAAAACGGAATCCATCTAAATTGTATTCTTTTGCCCAATATGTGACGGAATCTATCATAAATTTCCTCATCATTTTTCTTTCTGAAGCAGTATCATTTCCTACTCCAGTTCCATTTGCAAATGTTCCATCTTCATTGTAACGATAATAATAACCTGGAACTAACTTATGGAAATTAGATTCAGCAGCGTTATACATATGGTTATATACTACATCCATCACCACTCGAAGATTATTATCATGTAGTGTTTGAACCATTTGCTTTAATTCAGTTATTCGCACAGTCGGCTCATAAGGATTTGTAGAATAGGAGCCTTCTGGAACATTGAAATTTTTAGGATCATATCCCCAGTTATATTGCGGTTCATTTAAAGTCTCTTCATTTACAGAAGCATAATCAAATATCGGTAAAAACTGAACGTGAGTAACACCAAGATCCTTTATATGATCAAGTCCTGTTTTTACACCTTCTGGCCCTTTTGTTCCTTTTTCTGTTACACCTAAATACTTCCCTTTCTGTTTAATACCACTTTCAGATTGAATGGAAAGATCGCGTACATGTAACTCATAAATAATAGCATCTTCCGGATTTTTAAATTTTGGCTTTTTGTTTGCTTTCCATTTTTTAGGATTTGTTTCTTCTAAATTAACGACTGCACCTTTATCCCCATTTACAGAAGCAGCACGCACATATGGATCAACCGCTTCAGTCCACTTATCACCAATTTTGACCTTATACGTATAAAAGAGCCCTTTTTGGTTCCCCTTTAGTTCTGCTGTCCAAGTTCCCTTTTCACCTTGTTGCATGTTTATTTCAGCACCTATTTTATCGTTCCAGTTTTTATATGTAACTAACTTCGCTTCGCTTGCAGTAGGAGCCCATAAACGAAACTTTGTATGTTGCGGAGTATATGTATTTCCTAAATCGTTACCACCATAATAAAATAAATTATCAAATTCTTCGCTACGAATGACTTTACCAATTTCAGTATTCGTATCAGCTAAGTTTTCTATTTTAACTTTGTATGTTTGTTTTAAATCAATTTTCTGTTCCGTAATTATTTTGACCTTATTAGTAATATCTCCACTGTTTATATCATAAGGAGTAATATTCTTAATTTTAATGCCTTCAATTTCAATTTTCTTTTCCCTAATATGAAACGGGACATTAGTCGTTACAGTAATTTCATGGAAACTATCAATAGTTGCTTTTTGAATTGAGAGATCCGATGATGGCTTAGAATTATATACTTTTTCATCACCCGAAAGAATCCATACTTCAGCACGACCGTCCTTTATATTTTCAATCCAACGATCCCCACCATCTTTTTCCCATTCATTTGTTCGAACTATAAATCCTACACGATTATAGTCACCGTCTATTTTTATCTTAGCGTATTTTCCAAATTCATCTTCACCAGTAAATTCATAAGATGTACCATTTGCATTTTCTCCCCATAACCAAAGATTCCAGTCTTTTGTATTTCCAAGCTTTTCTTTGTAATGAATGATAATTTCAGTTGTTTTCGAATTTGAAACTGCCTTCACACTCTGAAAGGAGAAAACAGATGATAACATAACGATTAAAGTAAGTAATAAAACTGTTTTGTTAATTAATCTTTTTATAATTTGCACCACATACACCCTTTCTTCAAATATTACTAACGATTTATTATGCTTTCACTACATAACACTGCTTAAATTAATCTAGAAATCTCTTTTACTTCACCTCCATATTGGCTATTTTCACGTATGTATTTCAATGACCTTTTAATACGAAAACGTTTGCATTAGTACTTAAAAAAATAGATTTGTTTATGCCTTCATATGTTTGTAAATGCTAAAAGATCAGGGAAATCATTTTAAAGCAATCGTTTGTTATCGCTTTCATTTTATAGACTTTCTATCAAGAGGTCAATATATTATTAATTTTCTGTTTTTATATATTTTAAACCTTATTTATTTGTCACAACTTCTTACAGGTAAAGTGCCTCATTATTGCTTAGTCAGTTTATTTTCAATAATACATTGCTACGTAAAAAACAGCTAATATCCTTAAAATGACATTAGCTGTTTTTCATAATGTATTAATATATGAATGATAACTATATTTCTAAATTACTTAATTTTTGCTGCATCAAATGCTTTTTGAACTGCTTGAACTTCAGCTGTATTCGCACCATATTTATTAGTTGCCACTCGAATACATGCTGATCTCAATTCTTTGAAATTAGAAGTCATGTTTAACTCATCTGTATTTGCATAATAGAAAATATCAAACATTTTATCTTCACCAATTCCTTTAACAGTTACTCCGTTATGAGTTCCGCCTTTTGCAATCAGATACGCAACTTTATTAATAATACTTGAATTAAAATGAACACCGCCTTGATCCCATCCATTAAAATCGTTAAATTCACTGTAATCATCTGGATAAGGCACTCCAAGTGAAGATGGCACAGAAGCTGGGTTTTCCATATCACGGAAAACAGATCCCGTTTGTTCTCCCATTGTCCAGTTAAAGTTTCCATTATTTACGTATTTCTCAATAGATGTTCCCATAATATCAGATAGCGCCTCATTAATCGCACCGGATTCCCCGTAATATTCAAGATTAGATTCGCTAGAAGTAACAGCATGTGTAAATTCATGTCCAGCTACGTCATATGCTTTAACAATAGGATCGCCATATACAAGCATACTTCCATTATTAGCACTTAATGCATTCTGCCAATTTTTCGGATCATTCGTCTCTTCAGAATCCCAAGCGTGTACAACTGAAACTACCTTTTGTCCCTTATTATCAAAGCTATTACGCTTGTATTTATCTTTATAAAAATCAAATACTTTTGTTGCTAAGTAATGAGCACTTACTGCTTTTGGATCGTTAAATGTTGCCGAAGTACTTGTCGCTAATGTACCAGGATAATAGCTTTCTTCTTTAGTAATATCTCTGTAATTCACATCATATGTTTCAATGCCTTGCCCTCTTGTATAATCAGCAAGAGCATATTTGCCATTACTTTGTTTAGAGATACCAAATGAACGATTAATACCTAAATCATCTTTTCCTGTTCCGGTTAATGATGTAAGACTGCTTTGTTTACTTTTCTTTAAGGCTCCAACTAGTTTTTCACTTGCTTTTAAGTTAGATTCTTTTACCATATTTTTTAACATATCACCATTTTGTGCATTTACTAAATAAGTACCAGAAATATAGTTTGGTGTTGCAGCTTCGAAGGTAACTTGGTATGCATTGCTAGCTTGTCCATTATTTTCATCAACAAAAATAACCTCTTTAACTTCTGGCTCAGAAATAAACTTGATATTGTTCCCGTATTTCGTATAAATATATTGTTTTGCTTCATCTTTTGATAGATTAATAGTTTTTTTCAATTCTTCTTGTTTTAAATTTTGCGCGCTATCGCCTGAAACACTTTTAATAACACCCTTATTATCTACGTGTGCAGTTAATTGATGTCCATATACTTCTTTTCCTTCGTATGTTTGCTGCATACGCACAAGTGTAGTTCCATCATACGAACCACGTTTTTGAAGGACTTTATAATCTACTCCTGCTTCTCCATTGACTTGTTTTTGGGACAGAGCTTGTTCTGTTTTCTCCTTAAGTGCATCCTTTACTACATTTTCTGGTGCCTTTTGTGACGGCTGTGTAAGTTCACCCGAACGGAACGATTCCTCCTGAATTTGAACTTGTAGTTGATCTGTTTCCTCTGCATGACCTACCCCATATGGTGCCACAGCTGTTAAAGCTAATCCTGTTGTTAATGCTACCTTAGTTAATGTCTTTTTGTTTTTCATTATTTCACCTCGTATAATTTTTGAAATAGAAAGCTTGTACAAAGTATACTGTCTATTAATGTCTAAAAAAAAGAGAAAATACACAATTTATGTAACATTATGCAAAATTACATAAATTAAGGATGATGCTACAATTAAAGAACAACTCATATAAATGCATTAATTTCAATAAAAAAGAGCTCCCTAAGACGCTCATCCAATTGGTTAGTTATTAATTATCTATATTCATTCTAATAAAAGTATACTTATATCTAAATAACAACATAAAAACCCACTCTTAACTATTTTAAGAGTGGGTTTCATGCTATTAAAATAACAATTACTATAAGAAATTTTATAATTTATATTTTTTTAGTAATCCTACTAAGTTTTTTGTAAAATTCACCTTTTGTCTTTACATGATTAAACTGATTTGGATTAATATTTGCTTTTTGTGAGAGTAATATAATCTCTTCTTTTGAAATTGAGTCTTTCGTATTTATAGATGCTATATTTGTGTATTTTCCGTCTTCTGTTTTTGGAATTTCTAAAATCCCTTTATTCACAAGATCAACTACCGCCTTATGCTCTGAAGAATGTAAATCTACACCAGTAATTTTCCAATTACGCATAACTTTTGGCGTGTATACACCGTTCTTTACCTCTTTTAAATATGTAATAGCAAGGTTACGAATGGTCCCACCTGTTTCTCCAAATGCATTCTCTTGTTTAGATGACCAAATTTGTTCAAACTTACGCCCCTCTAAAGCTCCTCCTTTTGCCTGAAGAGCCTCCATTCTATATGCATTCATTCCCAGCGTCATAGCATCGCTCATTTTGATTGGTTTGTTTGTACGAATAGAGCGTAAATTTGTAATTCTACTTCCATATGGTTTTGTTAAGTCAATTTCGTATTTTACGCCTCCAAAGAAATCGTTCGTACTGTATTTAGAGGCACGGCGGGTTTTATCAAAGCTAACGGTTACATCTCCGGCACGAGATGAGTTAAAATATCCTGCTGCCCATTCCATATAGTCTTTTAAATCTTTTCCAGAAATCTTATATACTGTAATTTCTCCCAAGGCATATTGGTAATTGTACGCAATATCTTTTTTCTTAATAGGACCTATATCTAAACGGGCATAATCATTATCAATTTGATGGGCTACTACATCTGCTTTACTGTAGTAGAGCATGACTTCATGAAAGAAATCTGATAAAGGTGTTTCTTGAATCTGAACACTTGGAATACCCTTTATTTCATTTTCAGGAACAAGATTTCTACCCTTTAATTGAGCGACTACAACATTTGCATCTCCTCTCGCATATTCGTGAAAAGGTGTTAATGTTTCTTCAAGTGTAGGATCAGATAATATCGTTGTTCCATCAGCATTTTTTACAGGTATAGCGGTAGCAGTTTTATTTTTTAAAGCCAACTTCCCATCTTGCTTTGTAAAAGTAAGGTCAATACGTGAAATATGTGTTCCATATTTATCTGGTTCTGTAATAATTACGCCATTTACAACTTCTTTTTTTACAAGTTTATGCATGTGAGCCGCAAAAATAGCGCTTAGTTCCGGACAAGCATTTGCAATATCTTGAACACCAGTACCAGGGATACCATTCTCATTTTCTAATCCCATATGCATAACTCCTACCATTACATCTACTTTACCTTCTAATTCCTTAATTGCCTTTTTCGTCTCTTCTACCGGATTTTTCACCACTAAACCATTTAAGTGATCTGTCCCTTTTTCAAAATCACTAATCATTGGTGTATTCATACCAATAATCCCAACTTTAATTCCACCTTTTTCTACAATTGTATATGCAGGAAGAAAGCGCTCTCCATTTTCCTTATAAATATTTCCTGCTAACGTTTTTCCCTTATATTGCTCACTAACTTTTTTCAATGTATCTAATCCAAAGTTGAATTCATGATTTCCAAATGCCCAGGCGTCATATCCCATTGTATTCATCGCTACCATCATTGGCGATTGTGGCTTATCGTTGAATAATTCTACTGAGTTTCCTTGAATTGTATCCCCGGCATCTACTAATATGGTATTTGGATTTTCTTGACGGACCTTCTTTATAACCGTATAAAGCTGTGTCAAACTTCCACTCATATTTGCTCCATCAAGCGCATAATCCCAAGGCATAAATCTACCATGAATATCTGCAGTACCTAACAATGTGATATTAACTTCAGATTCCTCAGCCTTAGAGATAGGTGGTTTGACTATTACTGCTGTTCCAAGCAGTAATAGAATTACAAAGTAACATACAAAGTTCTTCCATTTCATTTTTTGCATAATAATAATATTTCTCCCCTTTTTGTACTTTCATAAAGTTGCTTGAACTTTAAAAATGTAACTTATTATTCAGGAAACTTCAACTACAAAAGATAATTTTGAAGGTGGTTCTGTTGCAAAAATAAAGAGAATAAATTGCATACATCCTCTAACAGAATTGTATTTTATCATGTCCTGACAGAATACCCCTTTCTTAAGAGTGTGAAGTGTACTTTCAAAATAAGGACATATCATTTATCATCATAAAAATCATCATTTCAATTTATTAAAACGGGCATATACAATATGTTATGATGATTAATTTTTTGAATTTCGTTACTGATTTATCTCCTTCTAAATAAAAACACTTTCAAAAAAATAACCCCGCTCTTCATTTAAGACGGGGGTTACACTTATACAGAAAATCGGATAGTTTCATATTTTCTTAAGCTTATTGGTTACTTTCAACTAATTTCATTCTATTTTTGGTTTCTTCTGAATCAATAAGAATCAACCGTTTTCCCTGTTTATAATACGTATCGATAATAAATAGGGAATAATTTTTACTTTTCAATTTCACAAAGCAATTTTATCTCTTTGATTTGTAACATATGACGCTGTTCATGCAAATAGATCAGTTCTATCCACTGATCAAGGGGCAATTCTCCAAGAGCTGGATGCATCACTGATTTTTTCGCTAATACAGACTCATCTTCTATTGTACTCAGGAAACGCATCAATTCTTTTCTTGATTTGCTTAGCATATTGAGCATTTGCTGCACTTCAAATGGTTCTATACTTGGTTCAATCATTTCTGGAGCTATAAACTTTTTCGTTCTATCTAATAAAATAGTGTGAATTTCTTTACGCTCATTTTGGGTACTATCTAACTTTTTTAATCCTGACGAAATAACTGTTATCACTCTCTCATCTAATAAAACTAAATGATGACAAACTTGTGCAATACTCCATTTATCCTTATCTGGTTTCCTATTAAATTGAGCATTACTCAACAAAGTAATTTCCTCAACTAATTGATTTCTCGTTTCATAAAACTTGTCATTTACAATTGTATCCATGTGGATTCTCCTTTCATTGCAGCCTACATACTTAAATTTCTACGCTAGAAATATTATCTTCGAAAAAAGATTTTCTTTCACTACTATTCCAATTTCATTTTAAAACCACAAATGAAGTTATTTGTTTTATATATATTTTTAATTGGCACAAATAAATCAACCTTTAACTTTCCTTCTAGATCTTCAGCAACATTATTTAAGCAAAACTCTAAATTATCTCTATCATAATCTGCATCATACTCACTATTTGGTAGCCACTCTGCATACATGTATTGATACGCTTCACTTAATTTATGAGGTTCATCATAGAACTGGAATAGACCATATGTACCTCCATCTAATCTTTTAAATTGCACAGTATGATACTTTTCTTTATCGAAGTTTTCAGGAATCGTAATACATGCATCATGCCGGCACTTATGACTTGCAACAAGTTCAGGATTATCCAATGATATTCCGATAAATGATTGCTCTGGTGGATACAGTTTATTTTCAATTGACCAATTCAGTAACTTTCCCCAGTGATCTTGCGGTTCAAAGTAGCTACCAGTTCGTCTTATATACGCTACTTCTAATGGTGGTAATTTTTTTATAACAACTTTCATTTATATCTTCTCCCCTATAAATATGTACACTGTTTAATTAGCTTTCTTTAACATTTATTCCTTCTTAAATAAAAAGAATTCTCTAATCATATAAAGTGAAACTTTAATCAGCGGGAGATGAATTTGAATTGAAATATAATTGATTACTATTACTACTAAAGTAGTATGTACTTTCATACTTTTATTTGATTTTACATTCTTTTTAAAAGGTGGAGGATTTTAATTGATTAAAGGAATATACGAAGCGCATTTACCAGTATAATGTCCTATCAATTTATCATTAAATAAATGTAAAAAATGACCCTATTTATTCATTTTTAATGCGTATGTATGTACATTTGTTAATTTATTCGATATATTATGGGTATTGAATGATTACGTGAAGTGTATAGGTCGCTTATATAACACCTTATATTTTTATATCCGTGAAAACTACAAAGTGTATGAAAATCCATTTGTCAAATGAATTTAGTGCGGAAGGAGGTTTGTGGTTACTTCATAGGGTATAATAATCAGTTTTTTACTGATAAAAATATAGGAGGCGACATAATGTTTCGTACGATTTCAAATTTCATGAGAGTAGCTGAGATAAGAAGGAAAATCCTTTTTACACTAGCGATGTTAATCGTTTTTCGAATTGGCACGTTTATTCCAGTTCCTCATACTAACGCAGAGGTATTAAAAGTACAAGATCAAGCTAACGTTCTAGGTATGTTAAACGTATTTGGCGGAGGAGCATTGCAACACTTCTCAATCTTTGCTGTAGGTATTACACCATATATTACAGCTTCCATCATAGTACAGTTACTACAAATGGATGTTATACCTAAATTTTCGGAATGGGCAAAGCAAGGAGAAATGGGCCGTAAGAAATCAGCTCAATTCACTCGATACTTTACAATCATTCTCGCATTCATACAGGCCATCGGAATGTCTTATGGCTTTAATAATATAGCAGGTGGACAATTAATAACAGATCAAAGCTGGACTACATACTTATTTATTGCGACAGTTTTAACTGCAGGTACTGCATTTTTACTTTGGTTAGGCGAACAAATTACCGCTAACGGAGTTGGTAATGGTATTTCGATGATTATCTTCGCAGGTCTTGTTGCTGCGATTCCAAATGTTGCAAATCAAATTTATTTACAACAATTCCAAAATGCTGGCGATCAGCTATTTATGCACATAATAAAAATTGTTTTAATTGGACTCGTAATTTTAGCGATAGTTGTTGGTGTTATTTACATTCAACAAGCTGTACGTAAAATACCGATCCAATATGCAAAAGCTGTTTCAGGAAACAATCAATATCAAGGAGCAAAAAACACTCATTTACCGCTTAAAGTAAATAGTGCTGGTGTTATACCAGTTATCTTTGCTTCTGCATTTTTAATGACGCCGCGTACAATTGCGCAGCTCTTCCCTGATTCAAGCGTATCAAAATGGTTAGTTGCAAATCTTGATTTCGCACATCCAATTGGAATGACACTTTATGTCGGTCTTATTGTTGCTTTCACATACTTCTACGCATTTATTCAAGTAAATCCTGAACAAATGGCTGAGAATTTGAAAAAGCAAAATGGATATGTTCCTGGTATTCGTCCTGGTAAAGCAACTGAACAATATGTAACTAAAATTCTATACCGTTTAACATTTATCGGTGCAATTTTCTTAGGTGCTATTTCTATATTACCGCTCGTATTCACGAAAATTGCTACGTTACCACCTTCTGCTCAAATTGGTGGTACAAGCTTACTTATCATTGTCGGTGTAGCACTAGAAACTATGAAGACGTTAGAAAGCCAGCTTGTAAAACGTCATTATAAAGGCTTTATTAAAAAAGTGAATTAATTATCAAAAACACAGTTGGTTATTTTTTCAACTGTGTTTTTGATTTTATCAGTCCTGTAATATACAGGGCTGTTGCTTTATTAAACTACATCTCCTTCTCTAATAACCGCCCTTTTTTGAAATAAGTCCGTAGTGTTGAACGATTGGCCAAAAATACACCAATCAATATAAGACAAGCCCCCATTCCCATTGTAGGATTTAAAGGTTCTCCTAAAATGATATATCCCACAATTATTGCAATTAATGGTGATACATATAACCACGTCGATGGAAATACTGGATTTGTTTTTGATAAGAGCCAGTAATATAATCCGTGTCCACCAATCGATCCGATAAATATGAGATATAAAATAGGCCATTGCACACTCCATGAAGTTAATACGGTTACATTTGGTTGTTCTACAATAATAGATGCGATTAGTAGTAAAATCCCTCCATAAAACATTTGAATACCGTTAATAAGAAATGGTGATACATTTGATAAATCTGACAGTATTTCTTTCGAACGAATAGAGCCTATTCCGTAAAATAACTCCCCTATAACTAAAACAATACAAGCAATACTCCATATGAAACTTACTTGTTGATGCATTCCTGGTAAAGAAACAAATATAACACCTATTAGTGCAATAACTAAAGCAACGAGTTGTTCCTTTTGTAATTTCTCCCTATTCCTCTTTGCTTGTATTAATAAAATCATCATTGGTCCCGTAGCAGAAAGAACAGCAGCTAATCCCGAAGAAATATATTGTTCTGACCAATATAAACTTGCGAATGTCATAAATGTTAAACAAAATCCAGCATACATAATGCGTTTTGAAAATATATGTGGCATAATTTCTTTTCGCTTTAATTTAAAAATAATCATAAGGATTATGCCCGCTAAAAAGAAGCGAATTCCTGCTGAAAACAACGGTGGCGCCCCTGCTTCAATTCCAATTTTTATCGTTAAAAATGTTGTCCCGAAAATAATACATACTAAAATGTAATTAAAAATGACCATTTTGCTTCCTCCTTTTTACTCTTAGAATGAGTATAGAGGCTATGGTGTATAACAGTGTATCGGTACATATAACAGTTACTTCAAGTTGTAGTTGATTCCCTATATATTTTTCGCTTTAATTAAGTTAAAAAGAAAAATAGGTGAACCTATGAAAATTGTATTGCGTAAAGAAACAAACATACCGTATTACAAGCAAATATATATGCAAATTGTTGACAGAATACAAAGTGGTATGCTTTCACATGGTGAATCTCTTCCTTCTTTACGTTGTATGGCCACAGATTTACAAATCAATGTATTAACAGTTCGTAAAGCGTATAAACAGTTAGAAACGAAAGGGTATATACGCATCGAACAAGGAAAAGGTGCTTACATATATAAACGGGTAAAGAAAGATTTCAAACCAATTCCGTATAAATGGCAACAAACGAAAACGATTAATGTTATGCGTTCTCAATATGCAATGAATAAGCACCGTAAATATTATAATTTTTCACAAGCAATTCTGTATCCTCGTCTGTTACCAAATCCATTTTTGGCAGATGAAATGCATAAATTGCTGGATAAAAATCCGATGTTGTTAGCAACTTATGGGCCAGTTCAAGGCGATTATGAATTGCGAGTTGAAATAGCAAATTACTTACATGAACACCAGAAATTAGTGACAGACCCATCTCAATTATTAATTACAAGCGGCGCACAACAAGGAATTGATTTAATTGCTCAAACATTATTAAAACCTGGAGATATTGTATTGGTAGAAAGTCCATGTTACAGTGCTGCGCTTGATATTTTCATCAATAAAGGTGTTCAAATCATTCCCGTTTCTCTTGATAATCATGGAGTTCGCTCCGACTTAATTGATGATATTTGTCAAAGTAAAAATCCCGTTTTATTGTATACGAATCCCACCTTCCAGAATCCGACAGGTACAGTAATGAGTAAAGAACGAAGAATGGAACTTATAGAACTATCGGAGCTATATCAATTTTTTATTATTGAAGATGATTCTTTCGGAGAAATATATTTTGAGGATGCTATAATCCCGCCCCCAATCAAAAGTTTTGATAAGGATGGCCACGTAATATATATAAAAGGATTTAGTAAAACGTTAGCACCAGGACTGCGTATTGCAGCACTTATTGCCGATGGTCCTATTTTTGAATGGCTATATGCAGTAAAAGGTTCAATGGATATCGGTAGTCCTTTATTAACACAAAAGGCACTTCTACCGTTTTTACGTGCAGAACGTATGAAAAACCATTTAGAAAAATTACGTACAGCTTTACAAATGAGACGTGATTTAACAATTGATATATTATCGCCATTAAAAGAACTACACTTTGAAATACCAAATGGAGGTTTTAATTTATGGGTGACACTACCTGATTCGATAGATCCCTTTACCTTATTACAAAAAGCAAATGAAGTAGATGTCTCTTTTTTACCAGGAACAGCTTGTCTATTAAACTACGAAACAAATGATAACCAATTAAGAATTAGCTATTCAATGTTAAACGAGAAAGATATGGAAATTGGATTAGAGAAATTACATGATACAATACGAAAAAGTATTTGTTAGAAGCAATATCACATTAGCCAACAATAAATAATACCCGAAAATGTATAGTATGGGATACTATTTATTGTTGAGCTTTTTCGTTATTCAAATCTAGTTACTCTATAAGCTGTAATCTTGATTATCATTCCACTTTAACTACAATCTTTCCTCTAACATGTTGTCCTTCACTCAAAATATGAGCTTCTCGAACTCCTGCTTCATTAAATGGCACCACTTTACTTATGATTGGTTTGATTTTTCCGTTTACAATTAAAGCTGATAATTCTTCTAATTGTTTTCCATTTGGTTTTAGCCATAAAAATCCTGATTTTATTCCTTCTACTTTTTGTAGTGGTTCATGAACAATGGAAACTAGAACACCACCAGGTTTAATAATTCGAAAACTTTTTTCTTGCACTTCGCCACCTATTGTATCTAACACAATATCAAAATCTGATACTAGTTCTTCAAATTTATCTTTTTTATAATCAATAACGAGATCCGCTCCTAAAGACTGTAAAAATTCTTTATTTTTTCTACTAGCAGTCGTGGCAACAAAAGCTCCAAATGATTTTGCGATTTGGATTGCCAAACTTCCAACGCCACCAGCTCCAGCATGAATGAATACACGGTCATTTTCTTTTATTTTTGCGTAATCTACAAGACTTTGCCACGCTGTAAGTCCTGCAAGAGGAATAGAAGCTGCTTCTTCGTAACTAATATTATTAGGCATATGTGATACTAAATCTAATTGTACTGCAATGAATTCAGCATAAGAGCCGCTTCCTATATTTTCAGGTTTCGTAAACACTTTATCTCCTATATTGAAACACTCTACATCTTCTCCAACTTCTTCAATAACTCCAGCTACATCTAATCCTAAAGTGATTGGAAATGAAAAGCGTAACTGTTCTTGTAACTCACCTTTTCTTATTTTCCAATCAACTGGATTAACAGATGTTGCATGAATACGTATTAATACCTCATTATTCTTAACAACCGGTTTTAAAACTTGTCTTTCTTTTAATTCTTCAACACTGCCATATCGATCAATAACAATTGCTTTCATTTCCTCTCCTCCTTACTGTTTATTTTAATAACATACAATTATTTCTCAAAATTTTTTGCCTTGAATTACCATATACTTATTTTTGGGGGTAATTATGCAAAAAGCATTATAAAGTAAAACTTTAATCATTCCTCACCAATCGGGCTCTTACTGCCCGGCAAATAGCGGGATGAATTTCAAAAAGAATCTTACACACATCTTAGAATTATTCAAAACTGTATTATTAATTAAATTCAAAAGAAATGGGGCTAACTTTATGAGTGAAAAGATATTTAAAATAAACGGTATTGATATATGTACAGAAAGCTTCGGTAACTCTAATGATCCCGCTATTTTATTAATTATGGGAGCTACTTGTTCAATGATATATTGGGATGAAGAATTTTGTGAACAGTTGGCGAACACAGGAAAATTTGTTATTCGCTTTGATAATCGCGATGTTGGACGCTCTGTTACATATGAACCTGGCACTTCAAATTATTCAGTAACAGATATGGCTGAAGATGCAATCGGGGTATTAGACGCTTATCATATTGATAAAGCCCATCTTTTTGGTATGTCATTAGGTGGTATGATTGCTCAAATTGCCGCTGTAAAACATCCCGAAAGAATTTTGACGCTAACTTTACTAGCGACTAGTGTAATAGGATCTGATAATAATACTCGCGATTTACCCCCAATGGATGAAAGGATTTTAACACATCATGTAAAGAGCGCAAGTATTGATTGGACAAATAAAAATGATGTGGCAGAGTATTTAGTTTCAGGATCTCGTCTATTATGTGGATCAGAACGAATATTTGATGAAAATAGAGTTTATACACAAGTAAAACAAGAAATAGAACGCGCAAACAATTTATTAAGTATGTTTAATCACGCTTTACTTCAAGGTGATGATGCATATGAAGGTGTACTTCACTCCATACAAGCACCAACATTGGTTATTCATGGAACAGACGATACAGCACTCCCATTTGAACATGGCCTCGCACTAATTGATGAAATTCCAAGCTCAGTACTATTAACTCTTAAAGGGGCAGGTCATGAAAATCATCCAAATGATTGGGAAAGCATAATTAACGCTGTTTCTAAACATACATCTGAAATTTAGACAAACAAATAATTAACAGAAGGGGCACAAATTGTATTGTGCCCCCTTCCATTTACAAACAAAAACCCATCACTGTATTCGTATGTATAGTGATGGGACTTCTTATATTTTTCTATGTTTAAAAAAATGGACAATCTAATTGATCAACAGATTCCCATAATTTTTTTTTTGCATTTTCGGTGGATGTATTTGCTTCTAGTGTCATGTTTTTAAAAGGGTTTACTTCGACTTTTAATAAGGATGAAGGCTCCACATATAATGAGAAAACATGGCTGCTTGGTAAAGCTTTTGAAACGTCAATATCTCCTACTTGTTTAAATAATTGCTGCGCAGCAAAAAAGAAGAAATTAGTTGGATTTGATTGTTTATTCAGCCACGCAAGCATTTCAGGTGATACCGATTTATGAATATTGATTTTTACTCGATCACCACGTTTATATCGCCTAGATCGCATACTTCCACCAACTAACTTATCGTTAAGTTTGTAAATCCTAACTCTTTTTGCTTATGCTCTCTATATTTTGGCGAACAAGTATATACTAATAATCCTCGTGCATTTGTAAATAACGGATTATCTACAAAGATTACATTTTTGAGTCGTCCTTTTTGCTTTAAAATCATTTTTAAACTATTTTTAATAATTACTGCACCCCCGCCATAAATAAACACGTATGGATCGTCTTTCATATCATCAATTTTATTTATAATATCTGTTGCGACACGCGCTGCTAAACCTAATAGTGCCGGCTGTGATTCCTCAACTAATAAGGTATTTCTCGGATGCGTATCATTTAAATAAATTTGATTGAATTCTGTAATACTATCAATCGTCTTAGTTGGATACTTCCGGTTCCATCTCGTAATGATTTGTAGTAACGTCTCTTTTACACCATAAGATAAACCTTTACTTAGTTGCGGACGGAAATTTACCCCTAATGAAACAACTTCTTCTGTCGTCCCTGCACCAATATCAAAAGAGAGTAGAGTTTTATCTACAAAATCAATTTCAGAAACTTGATTTTGCTCACATTCTATTTTATGTTTCACAACATTTCCTTCTTCATCGTATACAATGCCCCACGTCCCAGAAGCACCCTCAGGCAGGCATTTACAATACTCAATTGAAACATTAATTGTCACATCGCGTCCGTTCGGATAATGGAAAATAACCTTATGATTTCCCATATAACGTTTTGCATTTTCAGCAGCTATTTCTTGTGTAATAAGCTGCATAGGAAGAGCGACAGATAAATCATAACGAATATTAATATGGCTAGAAGTTGGACTTTGACGCATAGCGCTTACCGCCAAACCTGATAGTATTGTAATAACCATTAACTCATCCGTTGACTTATTTGATTTCTTCTCTACCTCAGTACCTTTTAATTGATCTTGAATAACTTTTTCTCCAACGATGTATCGTACATTATTTAGCATTAACGATGGCGAACTTATAGTCACATCAATGTGGTTTTCTAATTCAGATAATGAAACATCTACCTCATCTAAGAGTCCTGTAGGCTCACCTATATATAAAGAATAAATACTCGGAATAAAAATAGGGTCTTGCCCTTTCACCATTAACTTCAAACCGTTGTTTCCTGCATCTGCACCAGCTTTTAAAAGTATAGACATAACTACCCCCTAAATTAATCTGACATCCCTTCCAAATATATGCGAGCCCATTCTTTTACATTCAAATGTATTGTAATTTTTTATTTATCATAAAACCAAAATATTGCATACTTACATATTTCGTGTAAAAAGTATTTGACATGATACTTTTCCAATTTTATACTTATATTTGTAAAAAGTTTTTTACAATCGAGGGGGCAATTATTTATTGAATACTAAAAAAACTATTTTTATAATCATTGTTTTAGCATTAATTGCAATACTAGTACATGGCACATATAAATACATAACTGAAGGTTCTATTTTAGGTGGTACGATTTTTGCTATTTCGTTAATACTTAGTAATTTAATTAATCACATTACTTGGGGAGATCCCCACGGTGTGTCAGAAGAAAGTCAAGATGAGATGGGACAACAAATTACATATAAAAGCTTTAAAATTGCGTATTTTGTGCTTGTAGTTGTAATGTTCCTTTTATTAATCTTCTCCGAAGGATTTTCTATGGGGGCTAATTTAGATGGAGTAAAAAACCTCCCCCTGTTCATCGCAATTTGCTCTTCATTCTTTATTTATCCTATTGTCGAACTCATAGTTGCAAAACAATATAAGTAAAAAGATGAGGTTTTCTACATGTAGAAAACCTCATCTTTTTATATTTACATACTCTCTACAATTGCTTTTAATTTATTCACAGTCCGCCAATTCCTAACTGTAGCTGGTGTATGTGACTTCTGAAACTGGTTCATTAATTTAGAATTTCGAATGCTATTTTTGAAAAATAAATAAACGACCTTCTCATCTATATAGCAATCTTCAAGTTCACTTTTAAATGTAAGCAATTGACTACTCTCTTCTTCAGAAAGTACATTAGCTAAAAAAGCAATATGAACACTTTCTCCTTCTAACAATGAATGAACTTCATATGGACATTGTTTAATAATATTTATAAATTCATCATGTGTTCTTAGCATGACTGGAACATCGAAATCAAATTCTTTTTTTATTTCAGATTGTATTCGGTCCTTTAGAAAGTTTATACCTTCCTCAGATTCGAACACAATATTACCACTTTGTATATATGTTTTCACTTGTTTTAACCCTATTGATTCAAACACTCGTTTTAAATCAGCCATTTTGATTACTTTATGGCCACCGACATTGATTCCTCTTAGTAATGCAATATAAAGTGTCATATTATCCCCCCCACAGTAAAATGAACTTATCGATTGAATCGGTTTTCCCACTCATATTTCTCGGATATTTGTTTTAATTCTTCTAACATATCATGAATAGATAATACCTCAAATAAAATAATAGATTCACTTGAAAAATGGTGATGATAATGATTTGGTTTATAATCTTTTAAATCATTTTTATAACTCCAAGTTGGGATGTTAAAAAAATCACAAACTAACACTGTAAGAAAAACTGCAATCCCAGTTTTAATCACTCTTCCTCCAACGATATTCCATTTTCTATCTTGATTCATTTTTTATATCCTTCATTCCTGTTTCATTTTATATACATATATTATATATTGTTAAAATAAAAAAACCTACTACTTGAATATTCAAGAGTAAGTTTTCTATTTCATTATAGGTAAATGCATTATTATTTGTTGGCCAATTGGCCCCATTCTTCTAAAACCTTTATCTTGGAAACCAACTTTTGCATATAAATTTTGTGCAGGAATATTTCTTTCATTCACAGCAAGTACAACTTCATTTTTTATTGGAAAATAACGTTTTACAAACTCTTGTAATAGTGACAGTGATTTTTTAGCATATCCCTTCCCTTGTCTATTGTGATTTATAGAAAATGAAGTTAAAAGTAAAGCATCCTCATTATCTGTGAACTCCTTTACTCTATCTCCCGTTTCCAATGCGAAAAGACCCACCGGTACCCCATTGCGATCTAAAATAACAATCACATTTTTTGTATGATCACTTTTTGCTTTCTCCAGTAATGCGCTTGGATCTGATGTAAACTGAACTTGTTCACTTGGTAAAGTAAATGTTTGTATAACTTCTTTATATTTCTCCTTATACGGAGCTAATTGAATTTCCCCTGTGTGTATGTTCATGCTAAACTCTCCCATTTTTTAGCTTATTAACTTATACCTTGCTGTGCTTTTGAATGCACTCTTCCATCTAAAAAGGTAATTTCAACAAATGAATTTGGATCGTTCCCTTTCCAAGCAAAAATTTGTTTAATTTGTGTAGAATGCTCTACCCCTTCTTCTATAAGTAAATCTCCTTCAAAACCAATTAAATCTTTCACTTCTGTATAAGTCATTCCTTCATTTATACTCGAGAAATGATTTATATTGATAGACTCTTTCTGTTGCCTTTCCATCACAGTAGAAGAAGTTGCTGTTTGGTTTTTCACTTCTTTTCTCTGTTCACACGCTGTCATACTGAAACCTAAGCATAAACTAAACAATATACATGCGCTTTTTTTCATCATAACAGTTGTCCCTCCCATCATAATTAAACCATATATTCCCTTAAAAATAAACTGAATATTTAATATTATATTTAAAAACCTCGTACAATTAAGTACGAGGCTAATTTCATTTATTCAAATGATTATTTGATTGATCATCCTGTTCTTTTCTTAACTCTTGTTCTTCATCTTTTGGTAATTGTTTATCATTATCTTTAATTGGGTTCGTTTCTCTATTTTCTATCATATCATTTGGAACTTGTGGCATTACTCGGCCCACAATAGCGGCTAATTCATCTAGTATACCTTCACCTGTTTTTCCTTTTTTAATTTGCTTTCCGATTTGTTTGAGGCGTTCATACGTATCAACATCTGCTACAACGACTGCATTAGCACCGTCAGGGTCATTTTTTAAACTTTCTGCAACAGAGTACTTAATTGATTCAACTCGAGTTCGATCAAGTTTTGCTTTTACATCAATACCTACAATAGCATATTTTCCAACAACGACCGCTGTTGCATCATTCACACCTGGCACACTTGCTGCTAAAGATGCTAAATGATCTGCTGCTTTTTCATTTGGCTTATTTGATTTATTCGTATAATTAACATTTTTCATTGAAACATTTTTTTGTTCCGGCTTTTCGTTTGGATTGTCTTTTTTTCCAATACTGCATCCAGTTATAACGAAGCAAAGCATCAATATATATATTAGAGTTTTCATTATTTTCACCACTTCACTATTAAGGTTTAATCATAAATTTTTTCAACAGCTTGCATTTTCTTTACCTTTTCCTCGGCCCCGCTATTAGCATTAATGAATATTTGGTACGTATCTTTTCCTAAAGTGCCTACAAATTCATAGCAAAGTACTTCATTATGCAAATCATTGACTACTAAAGCTTTACGTTCTTCCATAACTTTTACATCCGGATTGATTTTCTTTCTTGCTTCTGCTGCAGTTAGCTTTGCCGATGGAACTGTTCGCTTTTGATGTGACGCTAAGTATTCTTTTGCGGAGAACCCAACGATAGAACCATCATCTAAAGCAATTTTCATTTGGATTGCTTCTGGATAAATTCGTACTCCATTTTCATTTACTACATACGTAAATACACCAACATTATCATATTGAGAGCTATCATAAAGCTCCATATTATTAAACTTATGGTCCTTTAAAAATTTCAAACCTTTACTACCTGCATCGTTTAAACTAACTTTCTGTTCTTTAATTTCGCGGTTATTCATAACCCAAATTGGATATCCGCCTTTTCCGGTAATATCCATATAGAACTCATTGTTCGTTGCTTCATCTTTAATTTTCACACTATAGAAGGATTCTTTCGCACCTTTTCCGCTTTTCTCAACATCTACTTTTTCATTTCCTTTTAAATTCAAAAATGATTTGGCAATTTTCGCCGCTTCATCTTTAGAAATTGCCTTTCCTTCCGCTTCAAATCCACCTTTTTTATTTTTTTGCGCACTTGTAAAGGTCGGTCCGAAGTTTGTAGAAGAATATGATGTTACGTTTTTCTCTACAGTTTTCAATCCATCAATAATTGTGTTATCTGCTGGATCGCGATTTGATGCAAGTGCCATTTCTACATCCATCCAGCGTAAATTATTTTTCAAAACAAGATGTTGTACTTTTCTTAGTTCATCTTGTATATTTCCTGCATTTGAATATAAAGTTTGTAGCGTTTTATATTCTTGCTCATTTAACGGCTCTTTTTCTAAATCACGAATGGCTGCACGGTAACTGAAATCACCGATATTCGCTAAAAATTCTTCCGTTTTATTAAATGGCATTAATGTTAAAGGAAGTTGCCCTACATCCGAGCGAGCTTCAGATGTTAAACGCCATACATCCGCTAATGCAGGTGATAAAGATGATCGTGAATTCATCGCAAGTGTTGTGCCAATTTTATCGTGTAATAAATCGACTTCGTATGCTAAATCATGGAATGCACGTTGATAGCTATTTTCCGCTCGAATTAAAACTGCATTTTTCTCTTGGTGCTCTTTATAGCCCCAATAGCCTGTTCCTACTACACCGACTGTTAATAATACAATGATAATACCTCGTAACATTGTCCCACCTCCGCTCTATTTACAGAAAATATGTTTACCGATTTTTTTAATTTGTGGACGAGTCCAAATCCATTTACTAGTCGCAGTATCTGGATTGAAATAATATAAAGCATTTCCTGTTGGATCCCATCCGTTAATCGCATCTAAAACTGCTTTTTTTGCTGTTTCATTTGGCGTTAAATATATTTGTCCATCGGCTACCGCTGTAAATGCTCTAGGTTCAAAGATTACACCTGAAACAGTATTTGGGAATGACGCACTTGTAACACGATTCAAAATAACGGCAGCTACTGCAACTTGTCCTAAATATGGTTCACCGCGTGATTCTCCGTATACTGCGTTTGCCATAAGCTGAATATCATTTTGAGAATAACCGTTCGGAACATTTGTCCCTTTATTTTGAGGTGGTTTATTCTCTTGTGCAGTTCCGCCGCTATTTCCTTTATTTGTTGTCGTCCCTTTATTAGCAGTTGACTTGTCATACTTCGTTGCCTTCACGAGCATTTGCTTCGTTTTAGCTCCAGCTAAACCATCAACGGGTAATCCGAATTTCTCTTGAAAATTCCGAAGTGCCCAATATGTACCCCATCCGAAAACACCATCCACTTTTCCCGTATAAAACCCGTTATATTTCAAACGAGATTGCAGTTCAATGACATCTTCGCCAGATGCTCCTCTTTGAATAACTTGATTAGAAAAAGCTTCTACATTCTTTAGTTGTATACTACTGACCATTAAAGACAGTCCTATGAACGCAAGTAAAACTGCTATTTTAAAAATAGCTTTTTGGCGCATAATTTTCCCTCCTTAATTACGGAAATGATTTCTTGGTTATGTTTTGTAAAAGCCTCGCTTTTATGTAAAGAAGACAAAAAAATCCAAACTAATATCGTTGAAAAAATATGTAAACAATATAAAAAAAGGATAAAAGGAGTTCATCATGAAGAAATCTTTAAAACACGTCGCACTCGTCATTCTGTTCCTAACAACATGTTCAAATATATATACAGGCTCATCAATTGTTCATGCGCAGCCACCGTATGCCAAATGGGGTAAACTTGCCGTAGAAAAGACGAAAGAACAATACCCAAAAGCAGAAATTATTGACTATCTTCATATAGGTAGAAAACCAAAAACAGTTCAAATAACTGTTGAAAAATTTAAATTGTGGTTACGTGAGAACGGAAAAGAATACGGTGTTTTTGTTGATGTAGAATTTGAAACGAAGACGGAGAAATTTATAAAGTTGTCGTTTCAGAAGACGAGTAGATAAAATGAAAGAAACCCGGCTATTTAAATTCATAACAGCCGGGTTTCTTTCATTTCTAAAATTTTTTTCTAAAATATCGATTCCCTAAAAATCTTACCAATATACAAATAGTGCCAATTACAACTGCTATCCCTATACTGTATAAAAGTACTTTACCATATCCACCTATTCTCGGATCTAAAAACGGATATGGATACCAATTCACGATTGGACCACGTATTAAGCTATATACAACGTAAAAAAACGGGAATAAAAGCCAACTTGCAGATTGTTTCCAAGTGATTTTCTTAATAGGTGGATTTAAAATCCAATCTAAAAGCATTGTAATCGGCATGATATAATGTAGCACAGTATTTATCCATGGTATTGCCGTTTGAAGTGACTCTTCTAACCCTCTTAGTAACAAAAAATAAACGAGTCCTGTCGTAAGTATATATACCGTCGCCGCACCACGAAGTATACTAAACTGCTCTGAGCGACCAAATGTAGCTGTTCCGATACTACTTAAAAGGAGAATACATGCAACTAAAATGTTACTTTCAATGGTGAAGAAACTAAAAAAGTTAACTGGATTAAACGGCTTCACTTGTGCCCTAATTATGAATTGCGTAATAATGGCGCTACATACTAGAAGACTTAAACAGAATCTAAATAAAGATAAAGTTTTTTCATCCCTCATACATTCCCTCCTTTTCTTATATATAATTGGAGTTTCCCTGTACATGCTCAATAAATAGTTTTAATGGAACGAGCCCACGTTTTGGCATATGACTACTTATAATAGCTACTACTTCTAATTGAGGAATGATAACGATGTATTGTCCGCCGTATCCCATAGCGAAATATATACAATACGGTATGTGAAATCTTTCGTTATGTAATACCCACCAGTGATATCCATATGCGCCCACATGTTCATATGTTTCAAATTGCGCCCTACTTGACTCTTCTAACCATTTCGCTGATACAATTTCTTTTTCATTCCAATATCCATTTTGCAAACATAATTTTCCTAATTTTAATAAATCGGTAGATTTCATTTTCATACCGAAGCCACCTACATATATACCCTGCGGATCTTGTTGCCACTCGTATTCGTTAATTTTTAATGGATCAAATAAATATTTCTTTGCAAATCGCTCTGTCGACATTCCAGTAGCTTCTTGAATAATATAGCTCAGTAAATGAGAAGAACCTGAATTATAATTCATTTTTGTAGCAGGTTCTTCAATTATTGGCTTCTCTAATATGTACTGTACCCAGTTCTCTGATTCTACAAAGTCATTTGGGAATACTACTCCATTCCCAAACTCTTTCCAGTCCTCACCAGTAGTCATTGTTAATAAGTGATATAGCGTTAAATCATGTTTTTCCCCAGGTACATTTTCAATCCACTCTGTAATTGATGTATGTATATCATTTATATAGCCCTTATCAATTGCAATACCAATTAATAAAGATACGATACTTTTTGTAATCGAATTTATTTTATATAAGTTATTTGCACATTCGGGTGTTTTATAGTACTCAGTTGTTAATTCCCCTTTTTGATAAACAAGAAATGTATTCACTTTTTTCTTTTCGAATTTATTTTCTAGTTGCTTGAAATCCAAAAACTTTACCTCCATTTAAATAGTTACTCCATTTATTATATCTTGTTCCTTCATTTTAAACATAATTGTGCTCAAATAAAAATAAACCTGTCAGCCATAATGAACTGACAGGTTTATTTTTATAATTTCGTACGAACATTCCAAAGCTCTGGGAAGAATTGTTGATCAAGTACTCGCTTTAAATAAGAAACACCGGAGGATCCACCTGTACCCATTTTATGTCCAATAATTCTTTCTACTGTTTTCATATGACGGAAACGCCATTGTTGTAGCCAGTCTTCAATATCAATCAATTTTTCAGCAAGCTGATATAAATTCCAATATTTTTTCACATCCGCATACACTTCCAACCATGCTGCTTCTACTGTTGCATCTTCTTCATAAGGCTGCGTAATATCACGGTTTAACACATCTTTATGAATAGGGAATCCTTCTTTTACTAATGCTTGAATCGCGACATCATATAGACTTGGTGCATGTAGCGCTTTATGAAGTCGTGCATGTAATTCGGGATCCTTTTCATAAATTTTTAATGCGTGTGGCGTTTTATAGCCAAGTGCATACTCAATCATACGATATTGATACGATTGAAAACCTGAAGCTTGACCGAGTGAATCACGAAACTCAATATATTCTGATGGTGTTAATGTCGCAAGAATATCCCAAGATTGAATAATTTGAGACTGAATTTTTGATACACGTGCTAACATTTTAAAAGCTGGTTGTAATTTATCTTGTTTAATAGATTCAATCGCCGCATTTAGCTCATGTAAAATGAGCTTCATCCAAAGCTCACTTGCTTGGTGAATAACGATAAATAACATTTCATCATGATGGTCCGATAATCTTTTTTGAGAAGATAGTAAACTATCTAATTGTAAATACTCCCCATACGTCATATTCTCTTTAAAATCCGTATGAATCCCTTTTTCCATAATTACTTTTTCATTTTCTTTCATATTAGCCAAACGCCCCTTTTATATGATTCTACTTATATTGGTCTAATAACGGCTCGAACTGGACTTCCATCTGCATCAGTTAATGCAAGTGGTAATGCAATAAGTTCATAATCACCGTCTGCTACATGATCTAGTACGACATTTTCTAAAATATGAATTCCATGTTTAAATAATTGATGATGCGCAGCTAATTCTTTATCATCTAGCGGATCAACTGATGGTACATCTACTCCGATTAAACGAATACCTTTCTCTGAAAGAAACGACGCTATGTCTGCACGTAAATGAGGGATCACCTCTGGAAATTCTTCAGCTTTTCCATGTGAAGATGTACGTAATAATAATCGTTCTACACCTTCTAAATGAAAGCTTTCTAATTCCTTTTTCCCGATGCTTTCAAGATTAGAAACGTCAATAATCCGTGCTGGGCCAACATAAACTTGAACATCTAAATCCAATACTTTCTTTCCATCATTATCAAAATGAAATGGTGCATCAATATGAGTGCCTGTATGAATACTCATCGTTAACTTTCCGACATTTACTGAGCCACTTTCTTCTTTTGACCATGAAACTTCATACGAGAACGGTGTGTCTCCTGGCCACGTTGCAATATTATTATTTAGCGGTTGTGAAATATCAATCCACTCTGATGTTTTCATATTTATGCCACAACCTCTCGCTTATTTTCAAACTGCTTATACTCTTCATTTTTCATAATTTTCTTTAATATTTGTACAGATTTCCACACTTCTTCGTATGTGTTATATAAAGCGACCGGCGCAAGTCTCACCCCATTTGGCGCTCTAAAATCTGGGATTACTCCATTTGCTTTTAGTGCTTTACATATACGTGCTGCTTCTGCATGCTCTAAATAAATGTGCCCGCCTCGTTTTTCATCCTCTAATGGATTTCCAATTGTAAATTCGAAATCTTTTAATTCATGTCCAATTAAATTCAGCATGTATCTCGTAATATGTAAAGATTTCTCACGTAAACGTTCAATACCAGCATCTTTGAAAATTTCAAGTGAACCAATTAATGGTGCTGTACTTAATACGTGCGGTGTACCAATTTGATAAGCACCTGCATGATCAGCAGCTGTTAATGTATGCTCCATATCAAACTGTTTATCTTTTCTAGAACTAAACCATCCAGACAATCCTGGCAGTCTATTAAAATGTTTACTATTTACATAAAGGCCTGCAACACTACCCGGTCCTGCATTTAAATATTTATAATTGCACCAAACAGCAAAATCGACATCCCAATCTTTGAAATGATGCGGAATAGATCCTATTGAATGGCATAAATCAAATCCAATGTGAATGCCGCGTTTATGAGCTTCCGTTGTTAAACGTTTCATATCAAGAATTTGACCACTTCTATATAAAACAGAAGGTAATAAAATTAAAGCGATATCATCTTCCATCGCATGGATAATATCTTCTTCAGAAAGTGTTCTACCATCTCGGCTTTTCACTCTTACTAAATGCTCCTCTGGATCTAATCCTTTTAAACGAATTTGACTTTGAAGTGCATAAATATCTGATGGGAAAGTTAATTCATCCGCAAGTATTTTTGTACGTATTCCTTTTGGTTCGTAAAACGTCGCAATAACTTGGTGTATATTTGTAGTTGTAGAACCGGTTACAATAGTTTCTTCCGGTAAAGCACCAATAAGAGGGGCTGTAAGTTTACCTAATTTCTCTGAAAGGAAAAACCACGGGTGCTCACCTTCTGTCCAGCCGTCAATGCCATACTCTTTCCACGAATCTAGCAACGTAAGTAATGATTTCTCTGCTCTTTTTGAAAGTAGCCCTAATGAGTTTCCATCTAAATATATAGTACCTTCTTTTTTATAGAATTCAGTTTGAAAATCTTTCAGTTCATCATGTTTATCACATTCAAGCGCATACTCATAAGTTGGTTGAAATGGTTCTTTATACATGGTGTCACCTTCTCTTAATTTTCTTTTTATTCTAACTAATTGAAATATATCACCTTAATTGATACAACGTCAATGATATTATATCAGTTGACTTTATATATGAACTTCTTTTACAATACAGTTATATTTTCAGATATTTCAGTATAAAGAGGTGATTCTTTGAAAAACTCTACTCTTTCATCAAGAAAACACCGCTCCTTAGAAACGAAGAAGAAACTATTACACTCTGGTTACACTATTTTTATAAATAATGGATTTCAAAAAACGACAATTACACAAATTATTAAACATGCAGAAACTGGTTACGGAACAGCATATGTATACTTCAAAAACAAAGATGATCTCCTAATTAGTTTAATGGAAGATGTTATGAATCGTTTTTATAATATCGCTGAACGCTCTTTTTCTCCACAAACAAAAGAGGAAGCACGTATAATGATCCAAAATCAAGTTAGAGCATTCCTGCAATTAGCAAATGAAGAACGCGCTATTTTGCAAGTTGTAGAGGAAGCGATAGGATTATCAAGAGAAATACGGCAAAAATGGGATGAGATTCGGGAACGTTTTATAACAAGCATTAAACAGGATATTACTTACTCTCAAGAAAGTGGATTAGCACAACCTAATTTAAATAAAGAGATTGTAGCACGCGGTTGGTTCGCGATGAATGAATCGTTTCTTTGGACTATTACGCAAAATGACAAAAAGATTAACTTAGAGGAAATTGTGTATACGTTAACGGAGATGTATACGACCGGGTTATATAAATAGCACACCTTCAATAAGTAAGGTGTGTTATTTTACATCTATAAAAATATATTATCTGGGTATGGTAGTGCTAAAATTCAGATTTTCGGTTATATCGATGGCATTCCGACTTCTATAAATGATAATGTTTTAAAACAATATTTCCAAGGTAAGAAAAGAGAACAAATCATTACATCTTCTGAACTTAATTATTGGATAACAGAAAGATTTTGTGTTGATAAAGAAATATATGAAAGAGCTATTGAGATTTTCAATGAAAAATCTTCAAACAGTAAAAGCGTTACTCATGAGATTGAGTAACGCTTTTACCTTAATATATTTTTAATATTAATCTTCTTTATGATAAGCAGCTTCTACACATTCTGCTAGACGCTCCATTTGTTTCATAGTTAAACCTCGTGATATCCAGCCTGTTAACTTATACATCATTTTATAATAAAAATTACTAGGTTCATATTCTGAAATTAATGTTAGTGCTGTACCTTCCTCATCTTCTTCTAACATATAAGTCATTGCTGAATATCCTTGCTTCATTTCACTACCAAGTGAAATAATATGCGGTGCATCGTATTCAAGGATTTCTACTTCAGCCTCGAATATTTTCTTACCGACTTTTTGAACAGTAATATATTTATCTCCTACACGTGGATTCTCTTTATCCATATTTGAAGGATAGCGATTTTCTATTATAAACGTATTCCATTCTTTTATTTTTTCATCTTCTATTATATAGTCACATACAATATCCATTGGTGCTTTTATTACTATTTCAATTGCAAAACTCATTATACTGCCCCTCTCAAATACCCTATCCATTTCTATTTAACTAAATCATTATGCCATATTTTATATAGTGAAATACAAGTAGAATTTTAACTTTTTATTGTGAGGGGGATTCAATAAATAATCATTTTTTATTAATTTAAAAACTTATTCATACAAAATATTTTATTAAAGATACAACAATTAAAAACAAAGCCACGAGTAGTAAAGCAATCCCTATACTTCTATTTTCTTTTTCGTTATTTTTTAAATTTTGCACGCCTAAGCTAACTAACATAAACCCTAAAAGCGTTTGTAAAATTAGCATACTCATTTCCGAAGTATCATTCCAACTATAAATGGAATACCCCATTATAATAATTGCAAGTAAAACAGTTACGATCCTATTCATACGCAAACCCTCCCTTTTTAAAAAGAAACCACTAAGTTTCCTTAGTGGTTTTATTAACAATTTATATTTAGTAAAATTACTTTTTATGAGTTTGATATAAGTCAATAGAATTTCCTGGCCAATATAACTATGTATGTTAGCACACTTTTTCTTTATTCAGTCTACTTACAATTCCAACTATAAATTTATATTCAATCCTCTTCTTCTTAATCTTTTTAAATCCTTCTTTCGTATCAAAAATTAAACACGTTTTCCGAAACCACATTCGTACATATAGTGACTCAAAATAAATAGGTTTTATAATTCCTCGTTCTTCAAATTCAGTTCCATCTTTATTTTCGGTTTCTGTTCGAACGAACCACCTATTTCCGAAGCCAATTTCAATATACTTCACATAAGTCCCCCTTCCGGGAATTATTTTCTAACAATTCTATTATTTCCCCGGTAAGCGCACATTCCGACAGAACATGAGCCCACAAAGAAAAAGTAGATTACAAAAATCTACTTTATAGCTTATATTTCTGCATTCGTTTATAAAATGTACTTCGAGGAACATTTAACAGTTTTGCGGCTAACGAAACATTTCCGTTTGTCTTTTCTAACGCTTCAATCATGCTATCACGCTGTATTTTTTCGCGAAAATTCAATGTATGTTCTGTTTTATTTTCAACTTGTAACTCAAGTTGTTGTTGATTTCCCGTCATTGTTTGTATCAAAAAAGCGACTTGCTTTTCGCATATTTCCCGTCCTTGCGACAAAATGTAAATACGTTCTAATACATTTACTAGTTCCCGAATATTTCCGGGCCATGTATGTTGTAAAAATTGATTGTATATACTCTTTGGAAATACAACATTCCAATTCTTCCGTTCGCAAAAGTGTTGTATAAAATATGGGATATCCTCTTTTCTTTCTATTAACGATGGAACATATAACGGATAAACGTGCAAACGATAATATAAATCTTGACGGAATTTCCCTTCTTCTACTAACCTTAGTAAATCTTTATGTGTGGCAGTAATAATACGAATATTTACTGGTACCTCTTTTGAACTTCCTATTGAAGTTATTGTGCGTTCTTGTAAAACACGCAATAAGGCTACTTGCATCTCTGGTGGTACTTCGCCAATTTCATCTAAAAACAGTGTTCCTCCATTCGCTTGTTCAAATTTCCCTTTATATCCTTGACGTCGCGCACCTGTAAACGCACCTTCAGCATAACCGAACAATTCACTTTCCATTAATTCTTTAGGCAAAGAACCGCAGTTAACAGCTATAAAGGGTCCGTCTTTTCTTGGACTATTTTCATGAATCGCTCTCGCGACATATTCCTTTCCTACTCCTGTCTCACCACATACATACACACTAGCATCAGTCGGTGAAACAAGCTTAATTTCTTCTAGTGTGTGTTGAAATGCTTTACTTGTCCCGGTAACTCCTGGAAAAGTAATTCCTTTTATAAATGTGAAAGCAGAATATGTATTCATTTGTTTGTTTTCCTTTAAATACATACATTTCCCGATCATTCTTTCATTACTATATACCGGTATCTCTAATTTAGTTTCCAATCCATGGTGCACTAAATCTTCAAGTTTCATTCTTGACCAATTAGTTACTCGTTCCCGAACGCTCTTACTCGCAGAAACGATAACATCACGATGATTACAAATAACTACTTGTTCATCACTATCAATGACATCTAAAAAACGATGGATTAAGTGTAATTCATTTTGATGAACTCTTATGCTACATTCACGTTCAATCGCATGTGCAATTGAAGTTACCATACCGAGCATATATGGATGTGAAAATTCAATTGGACAGGAGAAATCTAGAATACCAATTAATTTCCCGTCATCGTTATGAATGGGAGCAGCCGCACAACTCCAGCTATGAGATACCACGGAGTAATGTTCAGTACCACTTATCATAATAGCTTCTTCAATTTCTAGCGCTGTTCCTATTGCGTTTGTCCCCACAGCTGCTTCCGTCCATTTTACACCTTCAATAAAATTAATATGTTTCGCTCGCTTTAACGTTTGTTTATTTCCACTTAAGGATAGGACATAACCATCTGGATCGATTAATAATGCCATCATTTGTAGCTCATCAATGGTTTTTCTCATATTTTGTATTTGGGGTAATGCTATATCAAGGAAAATTTCACTCTTTTTCTTTTGTTCTCGAAAAATATTAGAAGACAAAACTTTCTGACCTTTATTCATATGAGGATTAACATTAGCCTGTTTACATCGATGCCACGATTCTGAAATTCTTTGATTTATGCGATTTGAATCAAGAACACCTTCATTAACAAACTTTTTCCATGTATGTAAGTAAAACGGTGAAGCTAACATTGTATCATCTCCCTTTTAATTGTTTTGGAGATTTATAAAACATACTTTTATTATAAAACTGAATAAAAGCGTTTTCAATACAACTAGCAATACGACACAAATATGTTAATAATTTGAATATCCTAATGCACTTCTTTATTCTTTTTTAGTAGCACTATATTTTGTATAATGGACGCAAAGAAAATACATAACCAAAACCACTTTTGTGGATTACCATTTATAAAGAAAACAATCACGGCTATTGCAAATAAAATAGCGGATGCTAAACTAAAATATAATTTTGTTTTAATTTCTATTATCCCTCTGTTACTTTACAGTACATACTAACTCTTCATTTTTCATCTCTACTATGTACTCCTGTAAAACATATTCTTTCCCGCCATGGTTTTCATACCATTCATGTATTCCTTTAATATGCCTCTCGTCACTTCTAATTTTCGATTCTATTTCATTATACTGTTCATAACTATCATATTCCCATATGGCAAATACTTCAGACGTACCATTCTTATTATCTTTCATCCAGCGTCCTATTAGCCTAGAACCATGCTTTAATTGATTAGGTAAGTTCGTATTATTGAAATGATCATTAAATACTTCTATAAATTCATTTTTCACTACATAGTACTTCCTTCTGTAAAACATACTTCTTCACCTCTTTCATGAAAAGTATTAGTAAATCTTCCCATCACTACCGTATTATAATACTTTCCATCCGATAGTCTTTTGTCATTTTTCAAAATGCCTTCTACTTCAAAACCTAATTTTTTATAAAGATGAATAGCTTTCTCGTTTGTCTCTAATACTTGTAAAGATATTTTATTCACTGCATTTTCGTCAGCCCATTTAATAGATTGTTGTAATAGGCTCTTCCCCATTCTATATCCCAAAAACTCTTTTAAAATGCAAACGCCAAACTCCACTTTATGAGATAATCTCTTAAAATTTGATCCTTCACATCTTGAAAATCCAACAATTCGATTGTGCACTTCTACAACTAAAAAGAGATTCTTCGTTTCTTCACTATCTGTTTTTATTATTTTTTGAAACCCTAGATTATCTATAAATCCCTCTCCAGCATCTCTATCCATATTTTCAGTTTCTCCATCAATCTGAACTCTAATTTTCGATAACTGCTCAGCATCTTTCTCAGCTGCAGAACGAATTGTATAAGTTAATCCATTTATATAAAACTCTTGCTCTTTTACAATCATGTCAAACTCCTTTCAAATGAATATAATGGCGCTATTACAACTTGTTTACCTTGTTTCTCAAAGTCCTGAACAGTTTCTTTACTAGCCTCTTCGTCAGTTATAATAATGTCAATTTCTTTTAGAGACTCTCCTCTTATAAAACAATCTATTCCAAGTTTATTATGCGGAACTAAACAAATATTTCTTCTAGCAATTTCACTTACTCTTTTACTAAAATAAGCAACTTCAGGTGTTGCAGTACTAATACCTTGTAATGAAATGCCTCCACCTGTAGAGAAATAAAGATCAATAGAAAATCTACTTATCAATTCAGAGGCAAGTGTATCAGTAATATTCCCTGAAGGTTTTACTTTTCCGCCAATTAAATACGTATCAATATTCTTATATTCTCGTAGATAACCAGCTATTTCTATAGAATTCGTAATAACCGTAAATGATACTTCTGGTAAATATTTCAGCATCGCATTATGAACGGAAGCCCCACCAATAAAAATTGAATCACCTTCTTGTATATAAGATACCGCAACTCTTGCAATTGTGTCCTCATATATTGAGCTATCACTATAACGTTTAGCTGGTTCCGCGGCTAAATTTCTCACTCGCGTAAGTTCAATTGCACCTCCGTGCGTTCTTTTTAATAAACCATCCTTTTCCATAATAGACAAATCTCTTCTTATAGAATCAATAGACATATCAAATCTTTCCGCAAGATCCTTTGCGATTACTCTTCCATCTGTATTAAGTAGTTCTAAAATTTTCTCTCGACGCTCTTCAGTAAACATGTTATCACCACCGTTATTGAAGATTCAGAAACTTAAACTTTATTTTAATTATATGCATGCCTCTTCCATTTTACAATATTTTCAATTCTTATTTATTCCGTTTTATACAGTCTTCTCCCTCTTTCTATCCTGTTAACTTGACAACCAAATAAATATATATCTGTATATTACGCAAAAATACTTCCATTCACCTTCCTATTTATGTAAAATTATTCCTATATTTTACTTTTTTAACACAGAAAGGGATTACTATGAAATCATTAATCAAAACGACATGTACAGCATTATTATTTACTGGAATATTGACAGGATGTAATAGCAATACTACATCAAAACAAGAAAAGAGCGCTCTCGAAAAGAATGCAATGCACTATGGAGAAATAGTTAAAAACGAATACTATAGAGCGACAGTTGAAAATGCAAAGTTTGAAAAAATAGACAAAGAGCGGCGCCTTACTACTCGTGTTATGATTAATAATGTTCGGGACGATGGACAAACTATTGATCTTTCGGAAATAAAATATTTCATACAAGATGAAAAAACTGGTCAGAAATATGAAGGTGAAGCTCATCCGATAGATGACGAGCACTATAAAAATGTTCCACACGAATTCTCTTTAACTACTGACGTTGTGTTTGAACTGAAAACTTCACCAAAAGATTTAAATAATATGTATTTATACATAGATAGCAAAGCAGCGCCGTTAACAGATACATATTGGAAGCTTGATAATTTAGTATCTAAATAGAAAGACCAGTCTTACATGACTGGTCTTTTACATTCATACATTTAACTTTCATTAACACTTATAATAATTTTCTAATAACAACTTGAATAACATCAGCTAAACCAGTGTGCCCTTTCCCTTCAATTCGCTCTTGTTCGCCATTAAAGAAATGAATTACCTTATGCTCTTCACACCAAGTAAGGATATCAATTGGATCATACAGCATATCAACATCTTTTGGTCCACCAGTACCATAGTTTATTTGTTTTTTTGAGTAAACTTCAAACATAATTAAACCACCAGGCTTTATCGTTTGTATCATTTTACCTAATATCATTTTTTTATAATCATCATGAAAATGTCCAAATACCATAATTGCTGCATCATATTCATTTTCTGGCAAACTATCAGCTAATAAATCTACTTTTTTTGTATGCACGTTTACGTTATGCTTCTCTGCCAATTTTTTTGTCTTCTCTAATCCATCTTCCGAATAATCAATAGCTGTTACTTCGTTCCCTTGTCTTGCTAGAAATACAGCATTTCTACCTTCTCCCTCCGCGAAAGCTATTACTTTATTGTGATTTGCTAAACGAAATGCTTGTTCTTTAATAAATGTATTAGGTTCTTCCCCGTAAAAATATTCATCTGATTTATATCGATCATTCCAAAATTTAGTCATCATCTTCTCTCCTTCTTCATATCATTTTCTAACTACAATTAAAGATATCAAAGAGTCTTTTTATCCTTAATTAATTTAAAAATAAAAGCAGATTAAAAATCCACTTTTATTTTTTTCGCAAGATCTACGATTTTTTGATTTCGTAACTCTTCTTCCATTTTCTCTTCTGCTGCAAGCATTACTTCATTAATTAAACATCCAGGTTTGTCATGTAAACAACATTCAAACAATGATGTTTTACCTTCAATTGCATGTATAATATCTAAAAATGAAATATCTTCCCAATTCTTACTAAGCGAGTAACCGCCCTTTGGACCAGATGATGAATGTATCATCCCTTCCTTCGTCAACTTAGTTAGTATTTTAGACAAGTACGTTGGTGAAACATTTTGCATTTCTGCTAATTGGTGAACACTAACTAACTTATTTGGTGTAGCCTTTGCCAGAAAAAGCATTGTATGAAGAGCATAATTTGTAGCTTTAGAATATTTCATAGTACAGCCCCTATTGTAGACTTCATGTATCTACAATAACTTTATTTTTTTATTATGTCAAACGTTTGTAATGCTCCATAAAAAATTATTTCTTCACAAGTAATACATCTGTCGCACAAATCGTCACTTCTCTAAATGGACAGTCGAATAAAACACCTAGTTCAAAACCATCTTCAGTAAGAGCTATTTCATGATATAACCACCAAGCATTTTCAAAGTTTTCCGGCATAGAACACTTTGCTACTCCTATAAAGGTTACTTCAAATTTATCAAATTCACTAAAAGTACCACTGCAATCTAATACGATAGACAAAGTATCTTCTGACTTTCTCTTTACTACTTTAATTACACTGTCGTGTAATGATGTCTTGTGTAACTGAACGACATTTGACGGAAGTTTTTTCTCAATGGAATTAAAATATTCAACGTATGATTGATCTAATTGTGCCACTCTTTTCTCATAATCTGTTGACCACTTTCGCATACGTTTTTTCAGTTCACCTGATGGGTATTCTGAATTAGTTGTGATGTTTTGTATAATTGAGTATATCGATTCAGGAAGGAACTTTAATAAATCTATTTTCCTTTTCTCAATTTCCTCCTTTAAACTTTCTATATCCATTTCCGACCATTCTTTTATAGAATCTATAAAACTTACAAATTCTAAAACTTGCATTTCTTTATACCAATCTCTTGTAAAATATTTCAATGACACCTCTCCTAAAACATCTTTACATCCAGTAAAAACAATATATCCACTTATTATATCATTCCAATAACCATTCTTTCTAAAGAAAAAATGTAAAACTGTAAATATTCCGCCTATTATTTCTAAAACTTCAGAATATTTACAAAAGTATAAAATTAGAATACATTTTAGCTGTACAAGATTCACCTGTACAAAAATTCAAACAAAAAGGGATGGTTATATGTTGAAGAAATTAGTAGCAGGGACATTAGTAGCGGGTTTTGCACTAACTGGAGGACTAGGTGCGGTAAGTGCTGAAGAAAAAAGTAACACAATTAAGTCATTTGATTATTTAAAAGTGGATGAACAAAATGTTAATTCATTTGCAAAATTAAGTGAGCAGGATAAGAAAGATATCCAAATTACTATGGTATTACCAGAGCAAAATGAAAATGGAGATTGGCTAGCTTATGGTTTTACTAGCCGTGAAACATTAGATGCGTATATTGAAAAGGATAAAAAAGCAATTAAAAATAAAATTAATCCTTTAGGTAGCGGTGCTGGTAGTACTGATTTTTATGAACATAAAGATAAAGGTGGACAATATATTTACTGGAGTAGCGGCTTTAAAAACTTACCATCTAGCTGGAATGACAGAATTTCTTCTGTAAGTACAGCGTCACCTTCTGCAAGTTATTCAACTACACTTTGGGAGCACACTTCAACACAAGGATATGGAAAAGGCGTTTTATTTAAACATGCTGATTGGTACGGTAAAACTGCTAATTTAGCTGCTGATTGGAACGATATTACTTCAGCGATTGAAATTAAATAGTAATAAGATATTTAATTTCTTCTATAAAAATTCAAACCACTATTCTCTCTTTCATTTAGAGAATAGTGGTTTATCATATTTCTATTTAAGCATGTACAGCATGTCCTACTGCTTGCATTAACGCTTCATGAATCGCCTCAGATAAAGTTGGATGTGCTGCAATATAATCTCTCATTATATCAGCGGTAACTTCTGTATGAATCATTACGGTTCCTTGACCAATAAGTTCAGTTGCATAAGGACCGATAATAGAAATCCCTACAATTTCTTGGTATTTAGGTTCTACAATGACTTTTACTTTACCTACTTGTTCTCCTAAAATAAGAGCTTTTCCGTTCGCTGTAAAAGGAAATTCTCCGATGAGAATATCACCATATTGTTCTCTTGCACCTTTTTCACTTAACCCTACACTAGCTATTTCTGGAGCTGTGTATATACAACGGGGCACAGCGTGATAATTTACTTTCACGTCTTCTCCGCTTGCGTGTAATGCTGCTGTCGTTCCTTCATGGAAGGCAACGTGAGCAAGCTGAATTCCACCGATTACATCACCAGCTGCGTAAATATGCGATACGTTCGTTTGCATATGTTCATTCACAGAAATCCCTTTATTTGAAAACTGAACCCCTGCCTTTTCTAATCCTAATTGTTGCACTCGTGGTTTTCTTCCTACAGAAACAAGAACAAATTCTGGAGTTACTTCGTGAGTAATTCCCTCGTACTCAAATGAAGCTTGCTTCTTATAGTTATTTAATCCTTTTAAAACTGCTCCCGTAAAAATTTTCACACCATATTTTTCTAATTTCTCTCTTAAAATATTCGCGATATCTTCATCTTCACCAGGTAGTAATTGCGGTGCCATTTCAACTATCGATACTTTTGTGCCAAGTCTACTATAAATACTTGCAAACTCACATCCTATTACACCACCGCCAACGATTAACAATGAAGATGGTACACTCTCAAGAGACATGGCATGGCTACTATTTAAAATCCATTTTCCATCGAACGGAGCGAATGGTAATTCTGTAGGTTCGGAACCAGATGCGATAATAAAGCTCTCTCCATCAACTACTTCTTCTTTATTTCCTTGTACAACTCGCACACGATGATCCGTTTCGAATTTCGCTTTTCCTTTTACAACTTTAATTTTATTTTTCTTCATTAAATATTGTATTCCTTGGACGAGTTGCATTACGATTTGTGATTTTCTCGCCTGTATTTGATTCCAATCAATTGATATACTTCCTGTATTAAGCGTAACTCCATAATCATTCGCTTTTCTCACAATGTCATGTATTTCAGCACTTTCTAATAGTGATTTCGTAGGCATACAACCAACATTTAAACACGTTCCGCCAAGTTCAGCTTCATCAATAAGAGTGACACCTTTGCCATTTTGAGCCGCGGTAATTGCCGCTACATATCCAGCTGGTCCGCCTCCAATTACAACTAGTTTACTCATTCTCTCACCTTCTCTTTATAAAAGAATTGTTATAGGTTCTTCTAAATAATGTTTAATTGTGCGTAAAAATGCAGCTGCTGGTGCACCGTCTAGTACACGATGATCGAATGTTAAACTTAAAGGTAACATACTACCTTTTTTTAATTTTTTCCCTTTATATACAGGAACATGTTCAATTGCGCCAATACCTAAAATGCCAGTCTCAGATGTATTTAATACAGGTGTGAAATATTCAATACCAAAGCTACCTAAATTACTAATTGTAAATGTCGTTCCGTGCATATCATCACTACTTAAGCTACCTGCTCGCGCCTTTTGTGCCACATTCTTAATCTCTTTAGACAATTCTACTAAAGATAAATTATTTGCAAAGCGAATAGCTGGAACGATTAACCCTTTTTCTAATGCGACTGCCATGCCTAAATGCACATGTTCAAATTGATGAATTGCATCATCTATATAAGCGCTGTTCATTTCTTTATGCTCTCCAAGTGCTAATACAGCAGCACGCGAGACGAAATCCGTAATGGTTAATTTATTATCATATCTTTTTTGTACAACTTTCGCTATTTCTTTATGTAAAGCAACTAAATCTGTTACATCTACTTTCATCGTTAACGTTAATTGTGCGCTATTTTGTAAGCTTGCGTGCATACGATTTGCGATCGCTTTACGCATACCAGTAACAGGAATCACGTTACTTTCTTCTTGTTCAGATATTTCCGGAACGATTCCTCTTACCTCAAGTGCTTTTAATACATCTGCCTTTGTAATCCTTCCGCCAGGACCTGTACCAACTAATACCTTGATATCCAAATTTTCAGACTTTGCAATTTTCTTCGCTACAGGTGAAATTTTAATTCTTTGCTTGGCTACTTCTTTCCCATTTGGTTCTTGATTTTGTACATTTTGTACTTCTATATTAAATGTTTTTTCTTCTACCACATGTGTGCTTTCCTGCATTTCTACTTTTTCATTCGGTTTACCGATGTAGCAAATTACAGTACCAGGCGGCACCCCTTCATCTTCACTTACAGCTATATCAAGCACCGTACCATCAGCTGGCGCTTCAATTTCCGTTTCAATTTTTTCTGAATTAATACTAGCAATTAGTTCTCCTTTTGCTACATTATCGCCTGCTTTAATATTCCAGTTCGTAATAATACCTTCTTTCATCGCCATACCTAACTTTGGCATTACAACTTCTACAGCCATACTGCTCTCTCCCTTCTCATCGTTTCATTACACATGTAATAAAGATTGGTCTCCGATCATTTCTGATATAGTTTCAATTACTTTTTCTGGCGTTGGCAAATACAACTTTTCAAGTGGTGGCGAAAACGGAACAGGTGTATGTGGTGCTGTAATTCGTTTAATAGGTGCATCTAGCAAATCAAATCCTTTATCCGCTACAATTGCCGCGATATCTGTTGCGATACTACATCTTGGGTTTGCTTCGTCAATGACGATAAGACGATTTGTTTTTTCAACAGATGCTAAAATCGTATCTTCATCAAGTGGTGATAAAGATCGTGGATCGATTACTTCTACTTCAAGCCCCTTTTTCGATAATTGCTCAGCAGCTGCAAGCGCCGTATGAACTTGTTTTCCAATTGCGACGATTGTTACATCAGAACCTTCACGTTTCATATCGGCTTTCCCTAATGGAATTGTATAGTATCCTTCTGGCACTTCACCTTTCATGTTGTAAAGTGTTTTATCTTCAAAGAAGATTACTGGGTCATCATCTTCAATTGCTGCTAATAATAAGCCTTTTGCATCATACGGCGTGGAAGGAACAACAACTTTAATACCTGGTATGCTCGTAAATAATGCGTACAAACTTTGTGAATGCTGAGCTGCTGCACTAAAACCAGCGCCATGCATCGTACGTACTGTAACAGGTACTTTTGCTTTACCTCCAAACATATAACGGAATTTCGCACCTTGGTTTAATACTTGGTCAAGACAACTACCGATAAAATCATTAAACATTAACTCAGCTATCGGACGTAACCCAGTTGCAGCAGCTGCCATCGCGGCTCCCATATAACCCGCTTCAGAAATTGGTGTATCCAATATACGATTTCGGCCAAACTCTTGTACAAGTCCTTTCGTAACACCAAGAACACCGCCCCATGCTTCATCATCTTGCAAATGATCAACTTGTGCACCACCTGCAACGTCTTCTCCTATTAAAATTACATTTTCATCACGGCGCATTGATATTTTCATCGCTTCATTGATTGCAGTTGACATACTTACTGTTCTAGTCATAATTTTTCACCCTCCTCTTATTTATAAGAAACATAAACATCTTTTAATAATTCTTCATCATCTGGATACGGACTATTTTCACTAAACTCAATTGATCTTTGTACTGCCTCATCTACTGCCTTTTCCATATCCACAAGTTCAGACTCAGTTAATAAAGCTTCATGAATTAAATGCTTACGAAAATTCACAATTGCATCTTTTTCATTTAAATGTTCTTCTTTTTCTTCTGATGTTTTATATGTTTGCGCTTCACCTTCGAAATGACCGTAATTACGATATGTCATACATTCAATAATTGTTGGACCATCACCATTACGCGCACGTTCCACTGCTTCTGCAGCAGCTTTATATACAGCTAGAAGATCTTTTCCATCTACTTGAACACCTGGAATATTATAAGCTTTTGCACGATCAGCAATAGAATCACAACTTGAAGCATATTCAAATGTAGTTGCTTCACCGTAACCGTTATTTTCTGCGATAAAAATAACTGGTAACTTCCAAATCGCCGCTAAATTAACCCCTTCATGAAATGTCCCTTCATTATTTGCTCCGTCACCGAAGAAGCAAACACTTACATCTTTTGTTCCTTTATATTTAGCTGTTAATGCTGAACCGCAAGCAAGTGGGAAACCGCCGCCTACAATGCCATTCGCACCTAGCATTCCTTTATCTAAATCGGCAATATGCATGGAACCGCCTTTTCCTTTACATAATCCTGTCGCTTTCCCGAAAAGTTCAGCCATCATACCATTTAAATCACAACCTTTTGCGATACAATGTCCATGACCTCTATGTGTACTTGTAATACTGTCACTATCCGTTAAGTGGGCACATACACCAACTGCTACTGCTTCTTCACCTGCGTATAAATGAACGAAACCAGGCAAAACGCCTTGCGCGAACAATTCATGCACCTTATCTTCAAACTTACGAATCTCTAACATTTTTTCGTACATCCAACGAGCTTGTTCTTTCGTAATTTCATTCCCTTTACTTTCAGTTGTTTTTAACATGTCCAGCCCTCCTATTTTCTTGTTCGTCTTTTATATTGCAAGTACCGTGCCAAATTCTAATCCTTGCTTTAATAGGTTTTCGCTTTTCTTTCATAATAAAAAGTGGACAAAATGAGACATTTGTCTCGTTTTGTCCACTTTTGTTCACCTAATTTGAGAACTATTATCTTATTTATTATCAAAGCTCTGCTGTAATTTTCGGATGTAAATAATTTGCCCAATATGATATGCATTATGAGTTGTTACATTCGCTAACACTTCCCACCATTTTGCAGAAACAGGAAATCCCACTACATCACTTTCAACCTTTTCTTCATTTATGAGAGTTTGCCATTGTAGCAGTTTTTCTAGTAGTTTTTCCCGTAATTCATCGAAAGTTTGATTATCTGAAAGCATAAAACTTTTATTATTATCTCCTATAGCGGGTACTGCATTAACATGTGATTCTTTATACCTAGTTTGCCACGTAGAGTTCCAATACAGTAAATGTTGTACGATTTCGGCTATACTATTACACTCTTCATTCGGTTTCCAGAAAGCTTCCCTCTCAGATAAATCCTTAACTGCATCTGAAAATGGCATATACCAACTGGGATCATTCGCATTTGCTAATAACTGATCTGCTAATACATCTTTCACATGGACCATTTTTCTTCCCTCATTTCATTATCATATTAATATACACTACTCTATATACGCTCATTCCCTATAATCCCCTTTTTTGCATACAAATTGATTTCATACTGAATGTAAGAATAATAGATTTTCTTATCATAACTCGTTATGATAAAAGAAAAAGAAAGCTGGCGAAAAATGAATAAAAAAATCGCAATAATTACAGGAGCCTCAAGTGGATTTGGACTATTAACTACACTCGAACTCGCAAAAAAAAATTATTTAGTTATCGCTACAATGCGAAACCTTGAAAAACAAGTGCGCTTAATATCTCAAGTTACTCAACTTAACTTACAGCAAAATATAAAAGTTCAACAATTAGATGTAACCGATCAAAATTCTATACATAACTTCCAATTATTTTTAAAAGAAATACAAAAAGTAGACCTTCTTGTTAATAATGCAGGATATGCAAATGGCGGCTTTGTAGAAGAAATTCCAGTAGAGGAATACCGTAAACAATTTGAAACAAACCTATTTGGAGCTATATCAATTACCCAGCTTGTCTTACCGTATATGAGAAAACAAAGAAGTGGAAAAATCATTAATATAAGCAGCATTAGCGGTCAAGTTGGATTCCCTGGTTTATCTCCTTATGTATCTTCAAAATATGCATTAGAAGGCTGGAGTGAATCGCTTCGCTTAGAAGTAAAACCTTTCGGAATAGATGTTGCTTTAATTGAACCAGGTTCTTATAACACAAACATATGGGAGGTTGGGAAACAACTAGCTGAAAACCAATCTGATACAACATCTCCTTACAAAGAGTATATGGATAAAATACAAAAACATATTAATAGCGGTAGTAATACATTTGGTAATCCGATAGATGTTGCTAATAAAATTGTTGAAATTGCTGAATCTAAGCGTACAAATTTACGATACCCAATCGGTAAAGGTGTGAAATTTATGATTTTTGCGAAGAAGATTCTTCCTTGGAAATTGTGGGAATACCTTGTTTTGAGAAGCTTTAAGAAGATGTAATCAACTTTTTGAAAACTATTTTGAAAGGGATGCTAATTAAATGTTAGGTTTACCGTATGGGAAAGTGTTTTTAGTGCCGTGGACTGAAGAATGGGAAATTGAGTTTATGAAAGAGAAACAACTCATTGAGGAACAAATTGGCGAACATATTTTAGCGATACACCATATTGGTAGTACTTCTATTCCATATTTAAGTGCAAAGCCCATTATTGATATAGCAATTGAATTAGAAAATTATACGGACGGTATACATTGTATTAAAAAGTTAGAACTACTAAACTATAAATATAGAAAAGAAGTATTACCCGAAAGATACTATTTTAATAAAGGTGAACCAAGAACTCATCAAATTCATATGTATGAACAAGGGAATACATATTTAATAGAACAATTACAATTTCGTGATTACTTAATAGACAATAAAACTGCACGCATGCAGTATGAACAGTTAAAAATTCAACTTTCACAAGCTAATCCTACTGATAAACATAAGTATGCAGAGGATAAAACTAATTTCATTACATCTATATTAACTAAAATAAATGTTTAAATAAACAAGAAACCATTTAGTAGTAAATGGTTTCTTGTTTATTAGTTATTTCATTATTTGTACTATCAAATTTTTATTATACAGCAGGTGGAAAGAAGTAAAATAGTATCGAAGTCATAAAAATAAACGTGAATACCCCAATTACCGAAAATATATATTCTTTCGACTCTCTATCATACTTCCATTCCATCAATGCTCTTAAGATTAACGTCCCACCTAAATAAGTAAAAATGACATAAGCAATATTAATACTTTCAAATTTAAAGATAAATATAAAGCTAGTTATTAAATAAATAAAAAGTAGTCCTATTTCCAATTTTTTATGTAAACTATTTACATGTTTCTTATATCCCCAAAAACCACCCTTGGGCATATTCAATTTTTTTCTTAAAAACTTATCGAGAAAATAGATAGCTATACAAAAAACAATAGTTATAATCCAAAAAGTAGAAGCTCCCATTTTCACCCCTCCTATTATTTCATTTAATTACTTGAAATAAATTGGACTATATTACGGTTATCCCCTTCTAAATAACTTATGATGCCTTCAGGATATGTCAGCTTCTCCTGTAATTCCTCTAGACTTTTCCAAATTAATATAATATCCTCATGCTCTTTATGCCTTATTTCATTTGTAATGATTTTTTCAACAGTCCCCCAATGTATCAATGTACAATGATGACCTTTTTCGTTGTCCCACTCAAAAATCTGTTCATTTACAATTGCTAACTCTTGAACATCAACTTTCAAATCGTACTCTTCTATTAACTCTCGAATTATTGCTTCTTTTGACGTTTCACCAAATTCAATAGAGCCACCTGGAAAACGATAAAATGATTCATTTTCATCGCATTGTACAAGTACTTTAGAATGATCTTCATTTAAAATCATTGCTTCAGCACGTAATTTAGGATTTTTCATTTTGTCTCCCCATTCATTCCACATATAATTAAATCCACTAGGTATAAAAGAAAAGATTAAGCATAATTCCTGTTATTACTAATAGCGGAACCGCTCCTAAAGAAATGACATATTCCCTCGATTCTTTATCAAATTTCCACTCCATAAATGATTGAAGGCAGTATAAAGTTATTAAAAATAAAATGGGTAAATTACTAATATAAACGGGATTTAAAGTAGCACATATCATCGTAACAATTATATAAGAAATAATAAGAGCCCTAGTGCCCCATTTATGAAAGTTGTTTACATATTTACTATTCCAGTCTGTTTTTTTCGGTATATTTAGTTTTTTCCTCACTACTTTTTCAAAAACAACTAAGGATATAATCCATACTATTAATAAAATTCCTTTAACCCAAAACAGTGATGTTTCCTCCTTTACCTTTTCTCCGGCTGATCACTCGGATACGTAGCATTCCTTTTATTTTCTACGTCCCAACTAATAATTGTCGCACTATCACGTCCCAACTGATGATGCACGTGTTCTAAAACATTGTGAATATTTTCTTTAAGTGTTTTATTATTTCTATTCATAGCATTATACAAATTTACAGGTATTTCATATCGGCGTTCCCCGCATTCTAATACTCCATCTGTCACTATTACAATTCGGTTTTTTCCAGTACGTAATTCACGAATACCTGATGAATAACAAGGAACAGGTAAATCGAATGTGTTTACATTCCCAATCCATTCGTAAAAATGACGTTGATTTAATGCATATTGCCCTAACTTATGTAACTCTTCATGAAATACATACACTAAACAATCACCGATAGAAAGCCACCATATATAATTTTCTTTCCTTACACATAGTAAGCAAGCTGTTTCACCTTTAATTTTTTTGCACTTTTCCTTAAATGAAGATGACTGAAAAATTGTCAGTATATGATTTTCAATAGATTGAAACACTGTATTAATTGATTCATTCAAAATTACTTTTATATTTTCATATTCTTTTTCGATTGTATTTACTACTAAATCAACACTTTCTGCACTATTATGTCCATCTAATATAGCTGCAAATTCCCAATCACCATTTGACCAAACTAACGCACCATCTTCGTTCTTTTTTGCTCCGGCACTAATATTCCCACCATATGCACCGAGCACGATATCACCATATTGCTTTACCGAAATTTCGTCTAAACACATTTCTCTACTTCCAACCCATGAATGTTGTCTATTATTTGTTGTATGCATATTCACTCACCATATACTCTCGTATTCTTTCGCATAGTTTTTTGATTTTCGCTGCGTCACCATATGGTGCGCCAGTCCATTTCGCTATCTCGGTTGGTGACCAAAACTCTTTTGGTGTATTTGCATAACGCGGTATGATATGCATATGTGGTACACCATTCCCTGAAACAAAAGTGTAAATATGCTCTGCACCTTCGCTTTCTTTTAGCGCTTTACTTACTCTACTTGTTATAAGTCCGAACGCTTTCGCTTCTTCATCTGTTAGTTCAGCGAGGCCAGGTACATGCCTTTTTATATCTATCATTACATAACCCAAGTATGTTTCTTCACTATCCCAGTGGACATGTCCAACGTAAACGAGTTCATCTTCGTAAATAGCTCCACCTGGAACTATAATATTTCCTTTATGCTTTTCACAAATAAAACAGTTTAGTTTTACTTGATCGTTCGTTGACATATTCATCACCATCCTTTTCATATATAATATCATAAAAAAAGGAAAAAAAGGATTTATATTCCGAAGATTCACTCTTTTGATACAGCAATTTTTGAAATGAATTTAAACCTCATTATTTCTTCAAAAACGCAATCCCAATTACGATCCCAATCACAATTCCGATTACTAAATTATTTGTAAAATAACCTTGGAATACACCGATTACAACTCCTATACCAATACCTATTGCCAAAGCATCATTTCTTTTTTTATTTTTAGCCAAAATTGCATCTCCTCCCATCATTTCTCGCTAAACAACATACACTTACTTGAATGTATTAATATATTCACTATCTCACTTGAACATTTCAAAAAAATGTACTTTAACTTCACATATAATATTTTCCATTTTCTGTACATACTCCTTTTATATTGAAAAATTTTCAAGTAACTATTAATTATACATAGGCATTTACTATAAGAAAGCTTCGTAATTTATTGAAGGAGGAACAATTCAAATGTATCCTCATTGGAATCAAAATATAAATCAACAGTATGTTTATTCCCCCCATCCCGCAAGGAATACATTGCATCATGATTCACAATATATGATGCAGCATATCGCAAGTCTTGAAAGTCAATTAACTAAATTAATCTCATTAATCGAGGAAAATAATCAATTCATCAAATCAATGGAACAACAACAACACCAAGTTTGTACACCAGCTGGAGGTTCTGTTATCGTTCATATGTAATCTAGATGCAATAAAAAACACACTTTGTATTATAAAAGTGTGTTTTTTGGTCATTATTTTCTTTTCGTATGGAACCCTTGTGTAATTCGATCTAATATAATTGCGATTACTACGATAGCTAATCCAGCTTCAAATCCCATTCCGATATTAACTTGTGTTACAGAGCGATATACATCAACTCCAAGCCCTGGAGCTCCTACAAGTGATGCTGTTACAACCATCGATAACGAAAGCATAATGCTTTGGTTCACACCAGCCATAATCGTTCCGGTTGCAAGTGGTAATTGTACTTTAAATAGTTTTTGTGATGCTGTGGATCCAAACGCATTCGCTGCTTCAATTAAATCTTCTGGAACTTGTCTAATCCCTAAGTCAGTAAAACGAATTGTCGGTGGCATTGCAAAGATTACCGATGCAATAATTCCAGGTACTACACCAACTCCGAAAAATGTAATCGCTGGAATGAGGTATACGAATGCCGGCATTGTTTGCATAAAATCTAATGTTGGCTTTAAAAATTTTGAGAAACGCTCATTTTGAGATGCTAATATACCAATTGGAATTCCGACAATAATTGAAATAATAACAGACGTAAGTACGAGTGCTAATGTTTGCATCGTTTGTGCCCAGTAGTTAATATTCAAAATGAATAATAATCCAATAAGCGTAAAAATGACTAAAGATAATTTCCTCGTTGTGTACCAAATGAAGAAACACAAGATAATAATCATCAATATGGCAGGTATTATTGTTAAAAAATTAGTGAGTAAATCAACGAATCCACCAATAATATAAGAGAATCCTCGGAATAAGCCTTCAAAGTGTTCATATAAACTTGCAACAAATGAGTCGACCCATTCCCCTAATGGAATACGTGGTATACTATTCATCGTCTTTCACCTCTTCCTCAATGTTTCCTGCAAGAGCTTGAATGACACTTTCACGTTTAATAATTCCTCTTAGCCTTTTCTTCTCATCGATTACCGGTAACGGATATTTCATCTCTGCCATTTTTGCATATGTCTCTTCCAGTAAAGTATCCAAATACACATGCGGAATATCATTAAGTAATAAATCAGCAATCGGCCACTGTTTTTGTACTGCTTTACTCGCATCATCCGCAGTTAATATACCTAAAAACTCATACTTTTTGTTTACAACATATACAGTTGAGACGCCTGCATTCCTCATAATTTGAAGGGCCACACGAGGTCCACGATCAATCAATAAAGTTTCTGGTCGTTTTAAAATAGACTCAGCCGTAATTACTTTTCCTAAATTCACGTCCGCAACAAACTTTTCTACAAATTCATTTGCGGGGCTCATCATAATTTTTTCTGGCGTTCCAATTTGGACGATTTCTCCATCTTTCATTAATGCGATACGATCTCCAATTCGAAGCGCTTCATCTAAATCATGCGTAATAAATATAATCGTTTTTTCCATTTTATCTTGTAACTCTAACAATTCATCTTGCATTTCTTTTCGAATAAGTGGATCTAATGCACTAAATGACTCGTCCATTAGTAATACATCTGGATTATTCGTTAGTGCCCTTGCGATTCCAACGCGCTGCTGCATACCACCACTAAGTTGACTTGGATAATTATCTTTATGATGATCGAGTCCTACTAACTGTAGCGATTCTAACGCTTTTTTCTCTCGCTCTTCAACCGGAACTCCTTGTATTTCTAAACCATATGCAACATTTTGTATAACTGTACGATGCGGAAATAGAGCGAATTTCTGAAATACCATACTCATTTTCGTTCTTCTTACTCTCCGTAACTCTTCTTTTCCCATCGTTGCGATGTCTTCACCATCTATGTATATATGACCTGCAGTTGGTTTAATCAATTGATTTAACATACGAACTAGCGTAGATTTCCCGCTACCAGACAAACCCATAATAACGAAAATCTCTCCAGAGTAAACTTCAAACGTTGCTTTTTTCACCCCAACGTTCATTCCTGTCTCTTTTAAAATTTCCGATTTACTTTTTCCTTCTTTTAATAAGGAAAGGGCTCTTTGCGGATGTTTCCCGAATACTTTTGTTACGTTTTCAACACGCACCTTTGTATTATCCATGTCACTACTCCTTTTCTACCCATCTATTCACATAGTGTTGCGATTTTACAAAGAAATATTACATAAAAATGACATTCATAAGATTTCTTTAAAATTCTCGTTTCCGTTCATAATAAGAATGCTTACTTATACATTTATTTTATAAGGCAAACGTTACTTAGGAGGTTTTCGATGCGAAAGAAAATTTGGTTTATATGCCTTGCATTATTTATTACTATGATTTTCACTTCATGTAATGCAACAAATGCAAATTCGAAAGGAAAAATTAAACTTGGTGTAACAAGTTGGAAAGAAAATATTGCAACTGCAAACATGTGGAAAGTTTTATTAGAAGAAAAAGGCTACAAAGTTGAGCTCATGTATTTAGAAAAAGCCGCAATTTGGACTGGTGTCGCTCGTGGCGATGTTGATGCGAATTTAGAAGTATGGCTACCAGTTACAGATAAACCGCTAAACGATCGTTATAAAGATGATATTGTCTTAAAATCAAAATGGTACGAAGGTACTGGACTAGGTTTAGTCGTCCCTTCTTATATGAAAAACATAAACAGTATCGAAGATTTAAATGCTCATAAAGATGAACTAGATAATAAAATTGTCGGTATCGAACCCGGTAGTAGTCTTATGAATTTAACGAATAAAGCAATGAAAGAATATGATATAAAACTAAAACTTGTCCAATCTTCTGAAGCTGCGATGATGAGTGAACTAAAGAAAGCATATACAAAAAAGAAACCAATCGCTGTTACGCTTTGGAATCCGCATTGGGGTTTTTCAGAATTTGACTTAAAATATTTAAAAGACCCTAAGAAAGTATATGGTGAAAAAGATGACATTTATTACTCCGTTCGTAAAGGTTTCGAAAAAGATCACCCAGATGTTATAAAATACTTTGATAAATGGAAAATGAACGATGAACAGCTCGGTACGTTAATGGTCATGTTAAATAAAACAAAAGATCCTGAAGAGGCTGCGCGAAAATGGATTAAAAAAAATCAAGCATTAGTTGATGAATGGGTAAAGGATTAATAAAAAGGCTAGAGAATTAATATATCCTCTAGCCTTTTTCATCTTATTTTTTCGTAACAACGTCATCTACAATCCCATATGCCTTCGCTTCTTCTGCAGTCATAAAATAATCTCTTTCTGTATCATGTGCTACTCTTTCAATCGGTTGGCCTGTTTTTTCTGCAATCATTTTATTAATATCATGCTTTAACTTTAATATTCTTTTCGCAGTTATTTCAATTTCTGTTGCTTGCCCTTGTGCACCACCAAGCGGCTGATGAATCATAATTTCACTGTTAGGGAGCGCAAACCGTTTTCCTTTTGCTCCTGATAATAATAACAATGCACCGAATGATGCCGCAAAGCCCATGCATAGCGTTTGCACATCTGGTTTAATTAAATTCATCGTATCTAATATTGCAAAACCTGCTGTCGTTGAACCTCCTGGGCTATTGATGTATAAATATATATCTTTTTCTGCATCTTCTGCTTCTAAAAATAATAATTGCGCTACGACACTACTCGCTACTTGATCGTTAATTTCTGAGCCGATAATAATAATGCGGTCTTTTAATAACCTTGAATATATATCATAGGAACGTTCTCCTAATTTTGTTTGTTCTACTACATATGGAATTGTATTCATTTTAAATTCCTCCAATACTTGTTATGCTGCGCAAAGCATACAACTGTAGGAAGAAGGGTTTTTCACATTAAATAATAACACTGGCTGTTTAGATGGTAACTTAGTAAAATCTATTGTCGGAAGAAGTTTCGTTAACAATTCTGGTCTTTCCTCACGAATAGATGTTACAACAACTTCAATATCCTCTGTGAATTCGACTATCTCAATCCCTTCTTCACTTACAGTTTTCAGCCTATTTCTACTTCGAAATAAAGAAGCCTTTACTGCACCTTCTGATACAAAACACACTTTAGCAATATCAGCGATACTATATTGAAAAACATCTTTTAATAATAAAATTGCGGATTGCTGTACATTTAATGAAGACAATACTTTCCCTACCATTTCATGCAAATCTGCAATGTTCTCATGTGGTTCTTCAAAAGTGATTTGTTCTCTTATTTTTTCATGAACAGACTTAGACTTCATCTGATCTAACCAACGATTTCTTGCTATTTTATAGACGAGTGTCATACAAATATCTTTATTTCTATATTTTTGAAGCACTTTACACACTGTTTCTTGGGCGAGATCTTCCCCATCCCATTTGTTTTTCGTTAAAAAAGTACAGTATCTTTTTAACTCTCCATATTGTTCAATTAAAAAGTTTATATTTGAATGATTCATATCGATATGGTTCTTTAAAACATGAGTTACTTTTGTGCACAAAATAACCACTCCTTTTCAGCGCTTACTTAATAAACGATTCAACATTAAAAAAAGTTACGGGGATATAAAAAAATAATGTTTATGTTCAATAATTCGCGGTCATAAATATGTTATGTACAATTTTACGTGAGGAGGAACAAATTTGCCAAAATTAACAATTGAAGGTGCGGGAACTTTTGATGTGAAAGAAGGAACAAAGTTAGTATTAGCAATTGAAGATAGCGGTGTCAACATTCTTCATCGTTGCGGCGGGAATGCACGTTGCACAACTTGTAGAGTAGAAATACTAGCAGGTGATTTCTGTGAAGCGAGTACGAATGAGAAACATGCAATGACGGAAAAAGGAATTGAAGATCATTTACGATTATCTTGTCAAATGCGTGTACATAAAGATATAGTCGTTCGTCCGGTACTTACAGTTGAAAATTCAGGTCTTGATGCTGGGCCACGTCCGGCGGAGTAAAGCGATGAATTTAAAACAGCTCGCTGGCGAATATGCTGCTAACTTTGTAAACGATGGCATGAAAATTGGGCTTGGTACAGGTTCTACTGTATATTGGACAATACAAAAATTAGGTGAGCGTGTAAAAGAAGGATTATCATTTCAAGCTGTACCAACATCAAAGGAAACTGAAGCATTAGCACAGCAACTAAATATCCCCCTAATTTCGTTAAACGACGTACAAAGTCTTGATCTTACAATTGATGGAGCGGATGAAATTGATTCAAATTTACAACTTATAAAAGGCGGTGGCGGTGCATTACTTCGTGAAAAAATCGTTGCCTCTTCCTCTAAAAAACTAATTATCATTGCTGATGAATCGAAACTTGTAACACATTTAGGTACTTTTCCATTACCTATTGAAATCATCCCTTTTTCATGGAAACAAACCGAAAATAAAATTCAGTCTTTAGGATGTCAAACAACATTACGTTTGAAAAACAATGAAACCTATATAACCGATAACAATAACATGATTATCGATTGTATATTCCCTAATCATATTTCTAATCCTGCCCATTTACACACTCAATTAAAAATGATTACTGGTGTAGTTGAAACAGGGTTATTTATAAGTATGACGAGTAAAGTAATTATCGGCGCTAAAAATGGGATAAAGGAATTGTAATAAAAGCTAACTTTTTAAAGTTGGCTTTTTAGTATGTTCTTCTCTTTATAGCGCTTTATTATGATATACTATGAAAACACAAGCTGATTACATTAGAAAGGACTGAACATTTTGCAATCCAAACTTATAACAGAACTTGCTGATTTAGAAACTGCCTTTCATATTCGAAAAGAAGTATTTGTAAAAGAACAAGGTGTCCCTCTTGCAGATGAATTTGATACATTCGATGAAATCGGAGAGCAATGTAAACATATTTTAGTTTATTATCATGAGCTTCCTGTAGGCACAGGGCGTATACGATTTGTTGATGGTGTCGGAAAATTAGAACGTATTTGTATTTTAAAAGATTATCGTACATACGGATTAGGTAAAGTCATCATTCAAACGTTAGAAGAACTTGCTCGTAACAAACAAGTTACAAAAGTGAAACTACACGGTCAAACACAAGCTGAAGGATTTTATACAAAACTAGGTTATCAAACTTCTTCTGATATATTTATGGAAGATGGCATTCCACATATACTTATGACGAAAGTATTATCATAATAAAAAGGTAGTGTATGAATCTTATGTATTCATACACTACCTTTTTTTATTAATAGAAAAGTGAATTCTCAAGATTCCCTTTTGCATCAAAGCCCATCATCTCTTAGTTCATACCTAAGTAAAGCTTACACTGTTTTCCATAATGATAATGCATAAATCCAGTTTGGATCACCATTTCCTTGATAACTCTGGACTGCTTCATATACTTTTCCTTCGTGCAGAACTCTATCTCCCTTTTTATATGCTTTTTTTGCATCCCACGCTTCATATGAAGCGTTTTCAGTTTTTGTAGTAATTGTGAATATATCACTCTGTACGGATTCATTTCCAGCTACATCAACAGCTTTCACTACATATTTATAAGTAGTATTAGCGAGCAGATTTTTATCCAAATAAGAAGTTGTATTGGATGTTGCAATCTTTTTCATTGCCCCTTCTGTTTCTCTATAAATATCATAATGGTCTACACCAATATTATCGTCAGATGGACTCCACATTAAATCCACACTTGACGCTGTCGTTCCCATACTATGTAATCCTTTTGGTTGTGTTGGTGCTTCTGTATCAGGAGTCTCAACTGTCGTTTTTACTGTAAGCGCTGCACTTTCTTTCGATACATTTCCAGCTGCGTCAATTGCTTTTACAGTATAAGAGTATTCTGTACTTGGTTGTAATTTCTTATCAATAAAATGAGTGCCTAGTACTGTATCAATCATCTCTCCGTTACGGAAGATTTGATATCCTTTTACCCCTACATTATCCGTAGAAGCGTTCCATGTTAGTTCTACACTATTCGCTGTTACTTTTTGCGTCTGAAGTCCATTTGGAATACTTGGCGCTTCTATGTCTGGTTTCACATCATTAATAAGATTAACATCAATTACATTATAGAATGCATTTGCTGTATCAGCTACATCCCATACTGCTAAAATCACATGATATCCACTACGATCAGTAGGTACATTGATTTTATGAGTTAAATTATTTGAAGCTGCAGAACCATCATGTTGTACTGTTCCAATTGGTTCAAAATCTGCTCTTGTTAGCGCTTTATTTGGATTCCATCCTTTTTTAGTAATATAGTAATGCCACTTACTCGTTAAGTGAGGCGCAGTATACTTCCAAGTAAATGTATTTTCCCCACCAGTGATTGTATTTTTAAACCAACGATTTGCTGTTTGTTGATCTAAAATACCACCAAATTTTCCGCCTGCTGAAGCAATTTGTCCATCTACTGGACCACCTTGTGGGAACCCTTTTGGAGCTTCTAAACTTTGTGGTTCATACATAACACTTCCACAGTTTACATTTAGCGCACCATAAGTTGGACTACATAAAGCAGATCGGCTACCAGGCTTTTCAACAAAACCGTGCGCATAAGCATTTTGAGGAATAAGTGTCGTACTAATAATTCCAGCTGTTAATGCTACAGCTCCTAAACTTTTTTTGTTCATTTTCATATTTTGTAGTTGTTTTAAAAATCGATTATTCATGTTCATGTCTCCTTCTTGTTATACTTTGTAGTGGAATGTGGGCTTTGATGTAAAAGAATAACAAGAGACAAACTTGTACCGATGTATGTGTTAATTATGCATACACCGCAGTGAAATTATATTTTCCTTGTGAAATATTTCACTTTATGAATATATCATGACATAGAAATTACCTGAGTATGTGCAGAAGTTGTGCAGAAACAGTGAAATTATTACTAACATGTAAAACTAAGTCCTAACATTTTAAAATAAAATTTGAATATATTTATCTATCATCTTTACTTCATAATTGACAATACATTTAACTAGTTAACTTTTATTCTTATACTTATATCTCTCAGTGCCTTAGTTTTAACCATACTAAATATTAAAAATAAGAATTATAAAGTTAAATAAAAAGCATCCTATTTAGATGCTTTTCTAATGTATAATTTCATTTTTTCACTGACCTACAAATATAAAAATTTCATCAACAGCTTCCTTATATCCACCTGATTTTTGGAAAGATTTCTTCAAATTCAAAGCGACTTCTTTAAATGACGGATTATTTAATACCATTTCTACACTTTCACTTAGTTGATCCGCAGTTAATCCTTGCATTTGTAATTTTATTCCTGCTCCAAGACTCTCCACTTGCTTTGCGACTACTGGCTGATCTGCACTTTGCGGTATTACAACGAGCGGAATCCCGTTATACAGTCCTTCATGCGCACTGTTCATCCCGCCGTGTGTAATAAATAGTTTCGTATATGTAAGCAGCTCAGTTTGGGGTACATAGTTTTTCACAATGAAGTTTTTAGGAATTTCGCCTAGATCACTTATTTTTGTTTTACTACCAATAGACATAACAATTGTATGCTCACTATTCTCAAAGGCCTTCATACACAGTTTATAAAAGTCAATCGCTTCATTAAAAACAGTACCTAATGAAATATAAATCGGACTTTTTTCTTCAATTGAAGTAAAATCAACGTCTCTGTTTTTCATTTGTGCAGAGATAGATGGTCCTACAAATTTATATGTTTCATCAAACGTATCACCAAAAGGCTGGAACTCCTTAATTGTATATACAATAGTAAGGGGTGCAGGATTACAGAAAACTTCATACGATGATTTTATTTCAACACCATATTTTTCAGCAATTCCCTTCGTTAAGTTTTGAAAATCATTCTGTATTTTATCATAAATTTCTACTGAGATATTTTTTGATAGATGACCTAACATTTGCTCAAAGGATTTTTCATCCTGCGCAAAAGATGTGCATGAATTTATGGCTGGAAGTTTAAGGATTTGAGCAATTAAATGGCCACAGCCAAACATAGAATCATGAATTATGTAATCAAAATGTTCACCTTCAATTTGTTCTAGAACGCTAGGTATGACAATATCCGCTGTATGTAGAAGGCCATTTATTCTCTCCTGCAAATAATTTCTGCCTCCAGATAGAAACGCTTTTATAAATTTTTGATCATCAATCGTTCGTACAGTAGCACCTGTCTTCTCAATCCGCTCCCTGAAAGCTTCTATTGAAAAATAAACGACCTCTTCACCACGAGAAATCAATTCTTCTACAACTTGTAAAGTTGGATTTATATGTCCTTCTGATCCAGCGTTAATAAATAAAACACGCGCCATAATAAACACTCCTTACGTTAAATCGTTTCTATGTTGGCAAGAGTACGGATTCTCTCCATACTCTTTTCCTAGCTGTTCGTAACATGTTCCTACTAAATTGACCTAGCAAGTCTAAAACCGAGATCATCTATATGAAATGTAGGATGGCTTCGACGACGACAAGTAGCGCCGCATCCTCTCGCTGTTTCAGCCCAACTACCACCACGAAAAATGCGGTATGATCCGTACACTGTTTCATCATACAAATCATAACACCATTCCCAAACGTTCCCTAGCATATCATAAAGCCCCCATGCATTCGGTTCTTTTTGGCCAACTTCATGAATCTCTCCATTTGAATTTTCATTATACCACGCTATATCATGGAGTTTCCCGTATGTATATCCGGTTGTACTTGCTTTACATGCATATTGCCACTCTGCCTCAGATGGTAATCGGTAGCCATTTGAATCTAAATTACATTTCACAATTTGACTATCATCACTAATAGAATAATATTCTTTTAATCCCACTTTTTTTGAAAGTACATTACAAAACGCAATGGCATCGTTCCATGAAATATTGACAACTGGTTTATGATTTTTATCAAAATTATTTAATGTACTATTTGTAATAGCATCATATAGTTCCATTGTTACAGCATACTTTGCAAGAAAAAATGGTTGAATTTGCACTATCCATTCTTTTTTTATTCGATCATCTCTTAATACTACCTCTCCAACTGGAATATTTACCATTAATGAATCGATTGTTTGAATTAAATCATTAGTCATTTTCTATTCCTCCAAACGTTCATTTTATATGAACTTATAGTCATATACTCATTACAAAATACAATTTTCAAAAAGCGTTAAATTTTTCATAATAAAAAACGATTAGTTTAATTAAACTAATCGGTAAGATCCAAAAAGAATTGTTGTGTCACATTCTATTATTATATGTGCTCTAAAAATTTCCGAACCTCATTTGGAGATTTTAAAACAATAACCTTTTTCTCTTCGGACAATTGCTCTAACCCTTTTAAAATTGTAGGTCGTTTAGTATTAGGATATTCCCATATCCATTTAAAGAATTGCAAATCAAATCTTTCTTCACATCCCGCGCCCATATCTGGTCTTGTTTTATTCCGGTATTTTACAATTCTTTTAAAAGCACGATAAATACAAATTGTTCTATGCATATCAAGGAAGATAATTGTATCAGCTGCATTCAGTCTGATACCCATCGTCCCGCCATAATTCCCATCAATAATCCACTTCTCATCTTTAATTAAGTTATTTTGAACTGCTATTTGTTCTTCTCTCGGAACACCTTCCCAATTCGGTTTCCAAAATAATGCATCAAGATGATGCACCTTAATATTTAATTTATTTCCTAACTGCCTTGCTAATGTGGATTTTCCTGAACCGCCAGAACCAATTAATATTATTTTTTTCATACCTTTACGATACCTTCTATAATTTCTTCAATATCTTCCTTCTTAGCAAAAATCCAGAAGAACATTTCTTCATTTAACTTTAATAAATCTGGTAACTGGACAAAATAAGCAATAAAGATAATTTGAATTGAAAGCATAACATACCAAATAGCTTTTAGTTCTTCTTTCGTTAAATCATTTTGTTTATAATAACCTTCAAAGACTTTGCTAACGATATGTAACCATTTTTCTCTTAATCTTTCATCACTAAATAGCTCGCTTAATACACTTGTACAGCAATAACATAAATCAAATATTTTTACATTATTTTCTAAAATCTCGAAATCTATAAACCCTTCCAGTTTATCATCTTTAAAGATTACATTTGATAGATGCATATCACGATGAATAATTTGTCTCGGTAATGGATGGACCGTTTCCTTGAAAGCTGTGTGCATTCGCTCCATCTTTTGAATTACCTCTCGATGAGCATGCTCGTTCTTTTCTAAAATCGGTATAGCCCATTCAAATACTATCTTATATAAATCTCTTTTTATTAACTCATGGTCACTATTCACCGAATGTAATGCTTTGTGCAGATTAGCTATTTCTTCTCCAATTGTACTTGCTAGCCTTTCCAGCTTATTCGTATCTTTTATTTCTAAAACACTTCCGGCAACATACTCATATAAGCAATAATATTTTTCTTTATATAATACATATTGTTCATCATTTTCTGTCTTTACTACTTTCTGTACTTTAATTCCCTTTTCATACAGTTGCTTCAAAACATCGAATTCAACTAGAAGTTGCTTTATCGATCCCGTTCTCTTTAAAATGTACTCTTTATTCTTGCATAAAACCTTCGCTACTTTTGGTTGCATTACAGTAGCTGTGACATGTTCATTTCGAAACCAAAGCTTTGCAATTTCCATTGCTTGTTCCATTTACAAATACCCCTTTTACAATTCTTATTTCTTCCGAAAAATAACCTCACACAGTATTCCCACTCCAACACCAATTGTATAAGCCACTACATCACTCCACAAAAAACCGTATCCCAACACGAGTCCGCCCAAAGTCGTTGCACGAATGCTATCTATCCATTCCGCATGATACAATTGGCTCGCTTCAATCCCGTAGCAAAACATTAAACTAGTAAAAGCCAACTTCTTCGTCTCTGTTTTAGGAAACAAAAATCCAAAGCCAGTGAAAATCATTAATGCCCATAATGCATCACCTAAATAATCATTTAATAGATGTGGTAGTGCAAAAGCAAACTTTCTTAAGCTAAGACCTAAAATAATAACAACTATAGTAAATAGTGCATATACTACTCTATTTCGTTTCGTATTCATTTTAAAGTCTCCTAATATGTAATGTAAAACTGTAAATAGCTAGTAAAACAAAGTTATTTTACTAGCTATTTATTGATTGCTTTTATGATAAGAAAATGTGGATTCATATTTAAATAATGATATGATTTTTCGCTTACTTCTTTCATTTTTTCAATTGCCTTCGGTTCCACTATCTCTTCTAATACAAAATAATTTGTAGTTTCATTTAGTATGTCTTGTAATGATCTTCTAAAAAACTTGACTTCAATAGTAATATTCGGTTTAACCCAAGTATCTATTAATAACTGTTTTTCAAAATAATTTTCACATGGAAACTTTGTGAAATCCATAAAAGGATGATGAATAGAATAAATAAGTTCTCCACCTGGCTTCAATACACGACGAAATTCTTGAAATACTTGATTCCAATTTTCTATATAATGAAGAGTTAATGAACTTACAATCACATCATACGTATTATCTTCAAATGGCAATGTTTCTTGCAGATCATGACAAAGGAACGTCGCTTCTTCTCCTATATTTTCTTTTGCTGCTTTTACCATTTCAGGACTTACATCAATTGCTGTAACATTTGCTCCTCTTCCTATGAATTGAGAAGTATACCATCCAGCTGCACATCCAGCATCTAATATCTTTTTTCCTTCTAGTTCCTTTGGAATAAGCTCCATCATCGCCGGTCTTTCATAATAACTGTTATATGGATTTGCGAAATCTAGATTTTCTTTATATGTACTCGCTAATTTATCATACGTATCTTTAATCGAATCTTTCATTACACACACTCCTAATACATATTAATCCATTAACTCCTGCTGCTTTTTCTTTGAAAATGATTGTAGTACTAAATCATACGACCAATCAATCATTTTATTAATTTGCTCCTGCTCTATACCCTTATGAATATAAACGGTATTCCAATGTTTTTTATTCATATGATACCCTGGAATAATTGTTTCTGGATAATCTTCTCTTATTCTTAATGCGACTTCTGGATCACACTTCAATGTAATCGCAGCCTTTTCACCTTCTTCATGATTTACTATCGCAAATATTTTATTATTAAGCCTCATACATGTTGCACTCCAGCCATCTGGAGAATCTTCTGTCGCTTTTCTTTTCGATAAACAGTACGCTCTTGTTGCATTCATTTTAATTGGCACCTCTTATTCTTTCCCTGTTTGATTACGATGCATCACAATTTGCTTCGTTGCTTGAAATTGCTGCTCACCGTAAAACTTTATTAGCTTCTCACCGCAAAATAGACTAACAATATCAATATGAGATATTTCTCGAAGTAATATTGTAAGCATTTTCTCTCCAATACCTTTATTTCTTACACTCTCATGTACGACAACATCTTCAATGTATGCTCGAAAAACACCATCAGAAACGACTCTAGCAAATCCAACTAATTCATTTTCTTCCCATACTCCAATGCCTATACTATTCTTTAACATTTTTTCAATATCGACTTCTTTTCTTTCTGGCCACCAACCGACAGAATCATAAAGCTTCTTTATTTTTTCTGCACAGATTGGTTGTTCTTGTTGCAATTTATACGTGTACATATGCTTTCTCCCATCAACCAGTATACATAATACTATTATAATCTCTTTTCAAAAAAGTGCTGACTATGACCTTTCGGATGATCTTCAACGACACCATACTCCCTGTAACCGTGCTTTTTATAAAATTCTGGCGCTTGAAAACTAAATGAATCTAGCAATATTAATCTGCACTCTTTTTCCTTCGCAATTTCTTCAATTTTATGTAAAAGTTGGCTACCATAACCGTCATGACGAACTGATTTATCAACCCATAAAAAGTCGATATGAAGATGATAAAAATACATCGTACCTGTTACACCACCAAATATTTTTCCTTCTTCATTTTTTACTACGAGGCTTACTTCTTCCATCGGCTGTTTTACTTCATCTGTTAAGATGGACATATTATATTGAATAACTTTATTTTTAATGTATTCTCCTTCAATACGTGTACCGTTCTCTATATGTTTCATATACATTGCTTCCTTTCAACTTAGTAAGCTACATTTTGTTTTTCCCCTTTAAAATACTAATCAAAACGAATCCACCATATGTAACAAAGCATGAAAAGCCAATTATCCCTGGTACAGAGACATAGCCTACCCTTATGTAACTTATAACTGCAAAACAAGCGATAGACAATAAAATAGATGGCCAAAATATAACAGCTATTTTTCTTCGTCCTCGTTTCGATGTACTTTCTTTCTCTTCAGAAACACGTGTGCCAAAAAGCAATACAATACAAATAAGGATCGCTGCAAAGTAAATTGTATCTAATGACAAATTGTGATCATATAGTGCGATTCCAACTTCAAGAGCAATAATCGTTAAAATTAAAATAATGATTGTTGAAGTCTTTAAGTTTCTTTTCAATCGCTCACTCCTAGCATGCTTTCACTATATTCTTTGTATATGTACTTTAAAACTGCTGCAAAAGCTTCATCTACCTCTTTATTTTCACGTCGATTCGGTAAATCTTTTCCCCCCATCACATAAAGAAGCGGAAATTCGTTAAACATTCCTATTATACCAATAAATTCAATATCGAATATAAAAAAACTTTTCGGCAGCTCATATCAGCTATTTAAATAAGAAAAAGGTAGCATGAATTTTTTCTTGCTACCGAAAAATATTTATTCTTCTATAGGATTTTCAGGACCGTTAAGTTCCAGCTGATAAAAAGCTAAATCTAGCCATTTATTAAACTTATAACCAGCTTGTTTTATTGTTCCTGCATGAACAAATCCATATTTTTGATGCAAGGCAATACTTTTCTCATTCTCTGCATCAATTCCAGCAATTAAGGTCATATACTCTCTTTCCTTTGCAATTTTGATTAATTCTTTCATTAATGAAGACCCAATGCCATTTTTTCTATATGCCTTATCTACATACACAGAATGTTCAACTGAATATTTATAAGCAGGCCACGCTCTAAATGGGCCGAATGTCGCAAATCCTACTACTTTATTATCTAATTCACATACGAAAATTGGATACCCTTCAGCCTTTTTTTGTTCATACCAATCTATTCTATTTTCAAGGGTTACAGGTTTATACGCATATACAGCTGTTGTATAAAGTATCGCATCGTTATAAATATCTAAAATGTATGCTAAATCTCTTTTCGTTGCTTCCCTTATCATTGTTTTCTTCCTTTCATCATGTTCATCTTATTTCACTATCTTTTTAATAGTTTTATTTTATCGAAATTTCCGATTTTTATCTACATACGAATACTAGCTTTTCGGAAACCATCAAATATATTTATTGCAGCAGATAATGTGTAGAAGAAAATTCCTCCCCCAATGAGCCACGTTTTAAATCCCTCTGGGGAAATAGTAAATGCATTTGCCAAATACGTAATAAACCCTGCGTTAAATACATGTGGATTTACTACAATTACAATGAATACTATCGTCCCAGCTATTTGAAGAATAGCATTCCCAATCGCCAATCTTTGAGTCCATTGTCCCTGCACCAATTTATAAAGGGATATACATATTTCAAAAACGATCATAATTATAACGATTGGCCAGTACTGCAATAAAACATCTTGATTAAAAGTTGGCGAAACAAACTTCAGTCCATTTGCCGTACCGTTATATACGCCAACAAGATGATTCGCATAAAAGTAAAGTGTAGCCCAAACTGCTGTCCACATTAAACCTGCAAAAACTTCAAACTTCGAGATTGCTTTTTTCTTTGGGATATACGAGATGTTTTTCAAATCATCTGGTGTCCATTTTTTTAAACTTGTCGTCAACGGCTCGATACCTTTGTCTTTATCTGTTCTTTCTAAAATAACAAACACAAGTGTTAACCAGAAAAATACATGGAGGCCCACTTCAAAAATTTCCCCAATGCCTTTACCTATCAATTGCAAAATAACATTTAATACCGCTTGATCACCACTATAGCCTATAAAATTTTCTGCAACCATTGATATGAGTGCAATGACAGCTGCGATTGGTATAATCATTTTTAACAACGTTGTATATACATCAAAATAACGTGGTCCAATTAAATGCATCGGTCTATCCAAATAACCATTAGCCAATGAAACCGGACTCCCCAATTTTTTGAGAACGCTCTTTACATCTTCCTCACTATAATCTTCAGGTAACATATCCTCTATAGTTGACCTTAGTTCAAGTGTAATATCTTCACGATTTTTTTCAGGTAATCTCTTCGCAACCTCTTGGATATAGAGATCAATTAAATTCATTCCCTTCCTCCTCCTTTAATAAGTTATAAAGTTCTTTCGAATCTTTTATCCATTCTTTTTTCAACTGCAAAAATATTTCTAATCCATAATCACTTAAAACATAATACTTACGAGGTCTACTCTCCGTTTTATCCCAACTACTCGTCACTAATTCCTGCTTTTCTAATCGGCGAAGTAGTGGATATAAAGTACTTTGATCAATTGTAACCCCTGATTGCTCCAATAACTGGACAAGTGAATATCCGTACTGCGGCGTTCTTAATTGACTTAAAACAGCTAACGTTAATGTCCCTCTTCTTAACTCAGTAATTAACGAGTTTAATAAAGTATCCATTCACTCACCTCATTTTCATTACTATATGTCATACAGTATGTGTTTTATACTATGTATCGTACAGTATTAGTGTGACAAAAACTATAATTTTTTACCAAAAACAGATAATGAAAAGCGCAAATTATATGATTTGTGCTTTTTTAGCTAAGTTATATATAACACTCTATAAGGTAACAACCTTAACTACTAATTTTGAAGTTCCAGTAATGCTATATTAAGTGACAACTATCGTATACATATGATGTGAACATAACATCTCACTATAGGAAGCTAATAAAACGGAAAATTATCATGGTTGAATGATTCCTGTTTTATTCTTTAGGCACTGTTGATTTCACACCGTTTTCAGCACCTAATCAACGTTATTTCCTTCATAAACTTCATCTTGTTCAAAATCTTTATTTTTGTTTGGTTTATTAGAGAAAAAAAACAATTAAATTAGGTTAATTGTTTTTCAAATGCAAAATCTTTATTTTTTTAAATAATCTATGATATTCGAAAAGACAAACTCTCCAAATGCAAGTGGTATATAAATAAACCATAACTTTAATATTGCCTTTGTTTCTTTGTGATCAGAATCCCCCATTAAAACCAACCCTATCCTTTTTCTTCAAATATTTTCTTTTTAATTCCAATAACAAGGAAATTATACCATTTATTAATGTTATAGTCTATTTTTTCTAAAAATTAAATAAATAAATTCCTTGTATTCTCTTAATATTTAGATAAATATAATAACTTTTTTACGTTTCATCTTCAAAGTCAATAATGAGTCCTGTTAGAACCGCTACATTACCAATCGATTGGATCCCGTGACCAATAAAATCCACCTTAAATTCTTCCCACTTTAATTTATGTAATGATATAATAACACTAAATTTTCAACACGTGCTTAATAGATTGGGGACTTATAATGGATAAACCTCTCACTGCATTACAAACTATTATTATACATATGAATACAACTGAGCATTGGCATGATTTTATTTGTTACTGTCAGCATCGCGAAGCGGGACTTCGAAAATTAGCTTATAAACATTTAGAGACATTTATTACAAATGCAAAGAAATGGGAATCAAAAGATCAAGAGGAGTTTGCCATTTCACTGTTTACTATTTTAGATGCATCAAACGAAAAAGATGAGGTGTTAACTTTCTCACTAAATAGTTTTCTAATTGACATTCTATATAGATGGACAGAAAACACCCCATTTGATTCAAGACCTTTTAGATGGATAGGAATTTATATGGACTCTAGCAATAAAGAAGACGATTTAGAAAAATCCCTTCGAAAAGCGATTGAATTAGGTGGTGATACCGAACAAGAAGCCATGATATACCTAGTTTCTAATTACATCAATACTTTAGATTTTGGTACACATGAATTACCGTCAGGTTATTGCGGGGATTTAGGCGAATGTATAGAAAAACTTCCCTATATGCTGCAATTAATTGATAGAATTCAGAATAAGAACATAAAGGAGCAAAACATTGGGCAAATACAAGAACAACTACACCTTATTCTAGATTGGTTAAAACATACACAAATTCCAGTAGATGCTGTTCGTATATGGGAAAAAGAACAAACTAAGGAATTAGAAAAAAGCATCGTATATCATTTAAACAACAGCTCAAGTCGTTAATTCATCGTGTACAGAGATAATAAAGTTGTTTAAAAAACGCCAGTCATGTTATTCAACAATCGGGCTATATAACGGAATAAATCCTTGTAAAAATTAAAAATATTTGAAATAATCGTCATTAAGTTGAAGTAGAGCGATTGCAGAAAAAGGTGATACGACTTTTTCTTACTTAATAATTGCACGATAGTTAAAAAATTCAACTAATTATATTCCGAAAGGGTGTGTGTAGTATCTTATCAACTAATGTTTTTACTTATAAATCTAAGGATGGAAAAACAATAATAATTAGAGAAGCTAAAGAACGGGATGCAGAAAGAATACTAGATTCTGCTTCAAAAGCTTTAATAAACGCTCCATACATGCTAAGTACGGTTGAGGATGTAAAAAAGGTGCGTATCGATGCTATTCAAAAAACGTTAAAAGCTTATCATGAAAATCCAAATTATGTACAGTTTATTGCTGAAGTTGATGGTAAGTTAGTCGGTACAATAGATTTTAAGAATGGAAACAAAGAAAAAATTAGTCATCAAGGGGCTTTTGCGATGACCATACTACCCGAATATCGAAATTATGGTATTGGAAGAGCTCTTCTAGAAACGTTAATCAATTGGGCTAAAAATAACAGTAAGATTGAAAAAGTTTGTCTTGAGGTAATGGAAGATAATCTAGGTGCAATCCAGTTATATAAGAATCTAGGCTTCTTTGAAGAGGGTAAAAAAGCAAAGGGTGTAAAATTGGATGGTGGCTATCAAGATTTAATATTAATGGCTTTATTCGTTTAAAATTGAACATTATTCAAATGTAGTGTAGTGCTTTGATAAAAAGGATAAATCTTTTACAAAAAATACCCCCCTACTTTCTAAACCACGAGTAGGGGATTATGGCGTTTTACTAGACTTAGGAAGATAGATACCATTCGTTGATAATAGGACCATCATCCGTTGTGGATTTGAAATAAAGTTTGATTATTTTTTATCTATTTTATGCCACAATCGCACCCTTTAGTTGAATAAAGGAACAATTATCTATGCAGTGATCCTTTCTAGTAGTATAAAATTAAATGTAAATTAAGCTAAAAGTCATTATATTTCGTTATCACTGATTTTGCCCTTTCAATAAGCTTATTTTTTATACAATCAGGTTCTATTATTTCTGCTTCTTGTCCAATATTCCAAAGTAGTTCAACATAAAACCACTCTTCTGAAGGGTTAATATTCTTTGTTATTTTCGCGGTTCCATCTGAATTGTATTCCATATTATCTCTTAACCATGATATGCTCTCAGCTTTTCTTTTTCCTTCTTTGCTTAAACTCACTTCGAGCTTTATGAGATTAGATTCACACTCAGAATACAGCCATTCTTTAACATTCGAATGGACATTAGTGGAATGAGAAGTAGAATTAATAATTGTTTTTTTTATTCGATCTACTCTGAAAAGCCTTATGCCTCTTCTCATTCTACAGTAAGCGGGACAATACCAATACCCGTTATATACGTATAAGCCCATAGGTTCTATCTCTCTATAGATTTCATCTTCAGTTGTTTCATATAAGATATTAACAGTTTTCTCTTCTACAGATGCATCATAAAGGTTTCTTAGGACCCTTTTATCTACTTTAATATTTGGTTGCCACATCAAGATTTTGTCTCTAGTATTCTCAATTGCATCGGAAGTTTCCTGAGGAATCATATTGAACAATTTATTTAAAATTACATTATATGAAGTAGAAAAAGGAGTGGCGCCAACATATTGCATGGCATCTATTGCAAAAAATAAAGCTATTATTTCATCCTCACTAAACCAAATAGGAGGGATCATTTTATTTTTTAGTGTACTAAATCCTCCATTTCTACCTCTTTCTGAATAGACTGGAAAGTAAATTTCACTTAGCTCCTGTATATCTCGGAGGATTGTTCTCTCTGAGACTCCTTCGGATTTAGCAAGTTCCTTTGCAGTAATGGAATTATTATTGTTTAATGCCAGCATGATTCTAATGATGCGTTTAGTTTTAGACATTTAATCACCTTTTTCATAAAATATGACAAAATCTGTCTTATTTATAGTATAAGCTAATTTTAAACTAAGTGAAGGAGGCTAATGCAAAAATGAATACCATCGAATATATTACTGAAACGAAAGAAGTATTATTTTCACGTAAAAACTTAAAAAATGAAGAGATATCTGCGAGATTAATAACTGATTACATTGTAAGTAATGGTGTAGTTTACGAGAATATAGGCTCTTGGGTTGATGATGTAGTGAGAATTAAACTTAAAAAGTTGAAGGAAGAAACAACTTACCTAACTCAATCAAAGAAATACAACTTTAGATGTGTTGAATACCGAAAATATGAATATGAACCATCGCAAAGAGAGGTGCTTCATGTTCTTGAGAAAGAAAGTACTTCTGACTTACTACCTCATCTTTTAATTTTTAATCCTTCTCTACAGGCGAGACCATTAAAAAGATGTGCATCAGAAATAGACGAAGATCGGGAAATATTTGTTGTATATTATTTAGATGATTGTGAATGTGAAAAATAAAGTGTATGCTAAAGAACCTACTTTCTCGATATTGAGAAAAGGCTTTTATTTTTTAGAACTCACATTTAAAAATAAATGTACATTTGTTCTCATTAAATTATATATTAATCATTATCTTTATTCATTATTATTTATTTCTACAGCTATAAATTAAAGACTTAAATTAGCAGCATGTAGTCTATTAAAAAGTACATTTTTTTCTTAAAGCACTACAGAATCGAAAATTAAATAACTTTATTGTCATTTTACACGTCTACCATTTTAATATAAAAAAGAGGATCTTCATACAGTACTAGAAAATCCTCTTTTTATATGTATCCCACATTAGCTTGCAGTAAAACTCCCCACTGATTATAGTTTTACTTTATTTTAATCCTTTAATTAAAGGTGACGCTTCCCCACCATGGAAAATCCATAAGTCATGAAGTGATCTCGTACATCCGACATATAGTAACTTTGCATCATGTTTTGTGTTTTTGTAATGTTCTTCATCCACATCAATTAAAAGCACCGCATCAAATTCTAAACCTTTCGCTAAATAGACAGGTACTACTGATATACCACCTTCATATTTACTTTGGTTTGCTTCAATTACGTTTACCGTTAATCCTGCATTTGTTAATTTCACATATATATCACGGCATTCATCTTCTGTTCTTCCGATTACCGCAATTGTTTTCACATCTGCATTTTGCAAATGTTTTACCGTCTTCACAATTTCAGTAAATTGATTTTCTGCATGAATTACTTTCACATCTTCTCCACTGCGGAAGACTGGTGTTGCGAGTCCTACTGGGATTTCTGCATTTTTAATTATTTCATTTGCAAATTCAATAATTTCTTTTGTAGAACGATAACTTCTTGTCAATTCATAATAACCGGTTTCTTGGAATACTTCCTTAAAAGCATTCCAATCTTCAATTCCTTGGTAATCATAAATCGCTTGCGATAAATCACCTAATATAGTGAAAGAATTACCTAATGTAATTTCTTTTAATACATAAACTTGGAAAGGCGAAAAATCTTGCGCTTCATCAATAACAACGTGATGAAACTTCTGCCCGATTTCGATCCCTGTTATACGATGATGTATGTATATTAAAGCTGGTAAATCTTCTACACACACTTCTTTTTTACGACAACTCTTTTCTGTTTCTTTAACAAGTTCTTCAGGTAATACCTCAAGTATTTCTTTACTTTTTACTATTGAACTATACAGTGAAAGAGCACTCATTTTCGGCCAAAACTTCATATATGCGTTCAGTCTCTTAGTCGCTTCTTTTTTTAGTAATTTTTTCTCGTTTGTTTCCCCGAATTTTTTAAGTTCAATTTCAATCCAGCGCTTCATTCGTCCTACTAATCGTTCTCTTCTTTTCTGTAAAGGATAATGTTTATATTCAACTTGCATCCATTTTTTAACATCTTCTAATGGAATAATCGCTCTATCCCACGCCTCAAAATCTTTTGTCGGAACTAACTCATTTTCAAATTGGATCATTCTCTCTTCAATAAACGTCTTAAATTCCAACGTACCCTTTAATTTACCTAGCATTACCTTCTTTTCATCACGATTAATTGAAAATGCTTCTTTCAATTTTTTTTCTGTCTGCTTTAGTTTCACTGAATCATCTAACGTACGTAATGCCCAATCTGGAAACGTTGTTTGACTAATATTCCCTACACCTAATTCAGGAAGTACACTCGAAATATAGTCTAAAAACAGACTATTCGGTGCAAATACGATCATTCTTTCTGCTTCTAGTTGTTCACGATATTCATAAATTAAAAAAGCAAGGCGATGTAAAGCAATTGTTGTCTTTCCACTCCCTGCAACCCCTTGAATAAGTAATGGTAAATTTCTTTCCGCTCGAATAATATCATTTTGTTCCGATTGAATCGTTGAAACAATATCCTTTAGCTTATTATCTTTATTCTCACCTAATCGATATAGAAGAAAATCATCGGCATGTGATACATCTTCATTTCCTTTTACATATGTATCAACAACACGTTCAAGTTCTCTTTTTCGAATGGAAATGTTTCGTTTTAAATACACATCACCTTCTACTAACCCATCTGGTGATTGATAAAATGCTAATTCTTCTCCACCGGTAAATGAATAAAACATACTTGCGACAGGCGCTCGCCAATCAATAATGATTGGCTTCATCGTGTCCATATCCGAAACCCCTACTTTTCCGATATAAATCGGCATAACTTCTTCTTTTCCATCTTCCTGAAAATCTAACCTTCCAAAGTACGGCTCTTGCACACCAATACGTAAGTTTTGTCTATTAGACTCCCTCATACTTTCAAGAATTTGCTCTTTAAAATCTTCTCCATAATAAACCGGGATTTTTTCAAGCCTATCCAATTGCTCATCCATCGTATGTAAAGTATCCTTCATTTTTTGTAACTCATCTTCAAATATGTTGCTCATTTCGACGATTCCCTCCTGTCCGTTCTAATTTTTCAGTCGAAGTATCATTGTATTAAAAATCCAATCATAAAGTCAATAGTTTCCATTTAAATTTTCCGAAAAAACTTACTTTTCATCTTTCTAATTTAAAAAGAATATGCAACATCTAAATCACACACATACACATATAGTATAGTGATGCATGTAAAAGATACTTCTTTCTATTTGTCTCCTATTTAATTTATCTATTAAAAAACATTGTAAAAATTAAAGACTTTAATCAATGGGCGTTTTACTGCCCATAAATAGTAGGATAAATAAAAGTAAAGGAGGCTCTTCAAATGAATATTTTGAATCTATCTCAAGATTAAATATGCTTCTATCTGGCTGTATCCTTATGGTTTGTTGGTCAATTATGTATATTGAAATATATAGACTTACAAAATCCGTCTGGCCATGTATTATCATGCATACGATCGAGGATGCTGTTCCTACTGTTTTAGTTACAATAACAGGGATTATTACTCTTACAAACAGTAGTGATTTTTGGTTAAATCCTACTAGCGGGGTCGCTGCTACTGTTTTATTTCTCGGAATTGGAACCGTACTAAGAACTATAAGAATAAAAAGAGAACGACAATTATTCACACAATAAAAAGCAGATAATGAATTCGTCATTATCTGCTTTCCAATTTTTAAAACTACCTTATTATATTTTTTGATACATAAGCCAGTCACCAGAGTCTATCACTTTCTTTAACATCTTTTTATCCTGAGCGATATACACATATGCCTCAATTTCCCCATCAGCAACATATACTGTTTGCGTGATTCGATCATATAAATCAGTCTCCGCATTGCCTCTATATTCTTCTAGTTCATCTAACTTACACAATATCTCATCATTTACTACATAAACTTCTCCATACACCTGTTCTTCAATCGAATAAGTCATGGCCGGATATCCTTCGTTCGTATCAAATAATTTTCCATATGTCCAAGCTCTGTCTGTGATACATGTTGCACCTAGCATATAATGAGCATTCGTTTGTCCTCTTCTTAACGTGCCATAAACGAAAACATGATACATAAATTCTTATCCCCTTTATATGCCTCTACTTTCTTATTTGTAAATAAGCACGAATCATAAAGTAACTCACTTCATTCGGAAGCTGTTCTTTAATAGATTTCAGACCACCATCTGCATTTTGAACGGCAGTTTCAATAAGAGATTCATACTCTGCTGGAACAAAGCTGTGCCAATCTACTTCCATTCCATCCTCATAGCAGCGAATTAAATGGTTTTCGATTGTTTGTCTTGATAAGTTACGTTCTTTTGCAATCTCATTCAAATCAATACCTTGTTTATACATTTCATACGTTTCTAAATGAGAATTTGCGGACGCTTTTCCTGACTTTTTACGCTCTGAAACTACTTCTGTCTTAATCGTTTCAGCATAATTTGGATTTTCCTCAATAAAATGCTGAACTGCTTGTAAGAAGTGCGAACCATATTTCACAAGTTTGTGTTCTCCGATACCTTTTACCGTCAACAATTCGGAATCACTTTGCGGCATTTTCACACACATATCTTTTAATGTTTGGTCAGAGAAAATAACGAACGGAGGTACACCTTCTCCTTGTGCAATTTCTTTACGTACTTCACGAAGCACTTCAAATAAAGGATGGTCTTGAACAATTTGTCTTGTCTCTACTCGTTCTTTTCGTAAAACATTCTCTTTACCAAGTAATACTTCTTTCCCTTTTTCAGTTACTTTTAACGTCGGATAAGTGCCATGTTCAACTGCAATTAACTCGTCTGAAATTAAAAACTCGATAAACTCACTGACCTCTTTTACACTACGGTTCGATAAAAGCCCATACGTTGGTAAAGTATGAAAATTAAATTCAATAACTTTCTTATTCTTCGACCCAGTTAATACTTGCGCTATCATTTGCTTTCCAAAGCGTTGGTTCGTTCTAATCATGCATGATAAAACCATTTGTGATTCCCTTGTCACATCGATGCTCTCGCGATTGTCTGTACAATTACCACAGCGTCCACAATCTTCTTTCGGTTCTTCTCCAAAGTATTGCAAAATGAATGATTGTAAACATTGTTCTGTATGACAGTAATCGGTCATATTTTGCAATTTTTCAAGTTCATTTGAAAAACGTGATTCTCCAGTTGATTGATCAATTAAAAAACGCTGTACTTGTACATCTTGAGAAGAATATAACAATATACATGTACTATCTAATCCGTCACGACCAGCACGTCCTGCTTCTTGATAGTAACTTTCCATATTTTTTGGAAGCTGATAATGAATTACGTAACGAATATTCGATTTATCAATACCCATCCCGAATGCAGATGTTGCTACCATTACACTTACTTCATCTCGTAAAAAGAGTTCTTGTTGCTCATTTCGATCAATATCACTCATACCAGCGTGATATTTTGATACAGAAACTCCTGCCTTCATTAAATCTTCATATAACTGATCGACTACTTTTCTAGTAGCTGCATATATAATCCCAGATTCCTTTTGATTTTGACGAATATAATCCGCCAAATATGCATTTCGATCTTGCCCTTTAATAACAGAAAACGATAAGTTCTCACGCTCAAACGTTGTCATAATTGTATTTTCTTGATTAATTTCAAGTGTATTACAAATATCATCACGTACTTGCGGTGTTGCTGTTGCTGTTAATGCTAATACAAGCGGCTTTTCTGGAAGATAATCTAATATGCGATGTATATGTAAATAACTTGGACGGAAATCATGTCCCCACTGTGAAATACAGTGTGCTTCATCAATCGCAATCATAGGGATTTTCATATCGATAAGTTGGTCAACAAACTCCATCGAATCAAGACGCTCAGGCGCGACATAAAGTAATTTGTAATGTCCTTGTTTCGCTAATTGAATTCGCTGATTTGCTTCAGCAATAGAAATAGAACTATTAATATATGTAGCTGAAATGCCATTCTGTACCAATGTATCTACTTGATCCTTCATAAGTGATATTAAAGGTGATATAACCAACGTCGTTCCTTCAAATACTAATGCCGGAATTTGATAACAAATCGACTTACCGCCACCCGTTGGCATAATACAAACCGTATCTTTCCCATCTAATACGTTTTTAATTGTTTCATCTTGTCCTCTTCGAAACGAAGAATAACCAAAGTAGGACGCTAAAAGTTCTTGTGCTTTAGTAAACAAAAAAGAGTCACCTGCTTTTCTTTATCTTTCATCTACTTCTATTATAACAATCACTTATGCGACTTGAAAGGGATGATTAGATGCTTATTGTTTTTTCATTATTCTATGTTTCTCCACTTATTTAATACTAACTAGCATCATTATTTTATATGTTTTACAACATTTATAATATAAATCCAGTACACAAGAAGAAAGAGTTTCAATTTAAACGTTCATTTTATTTCCCTTTCTTGAATACTACTAATCGTATACATATAAATTCAGGAGGTTACTATATGAAGCATCGTAATATGAGTTCCATCACGGCGAAAACGAAAACGAAAACACAAAAACTCCAATTCTCTAATAATGATGCGTGGAAATATGAATCATACTATAAGTATCAGCCATTATTCTCTTATAAAAAGCTTTTTAATTTTCTTTCTCAACTTTTTAGACGTTAATATATGCGCAAAAAATATATCATTCACAAAATTTTTCTCAATATTAAATGTATAGACTTACTACAATTCAGTTGTTACCATATATAATAATCTGTTGGATAAACCCCTTAAGTTGACCTGCTTATATTAGCAGGTCTTTTTCATGATTACATACTTCTGTGTACCTCGATCTCACTTCCAAGTCTTTTCTCCATTTTATAACCATATTTAACTCCCAACAATTCATGATTATCATGAATTGTTGGGAGTTAAATTGTTCACATATAATTATGCAATTCTTCTTTCTCAATACACAAAAGACATTTTACTTGTTACTATAAAAGTACTCCAGATGAGTTTTTTGCTCATCGACATTATCTAGTTATTGGGGCCTGCCGCGGGAAGCAGGTCCCTTTGACTGTATGAAGGTCCTAATTTCATTTGGACACATTTACCAGGTTTTTTCAAAAGAATTTTATGATAACATTACGTAGTCGAGTCCGACATCTCGGCAATACCCTTTTGAGGGTCTGCAACTTCCCTTGCAGACCCTCTTTTACTTTATATTCAATTTATTCATATATACCACAACACCATTCATTGAATTTCTCCATTTCAAATTCCCTAAAAATAATCTAGGACACGTAACTAAAAATAAATCTTCATCATACTTTGAGTTATACATGTTCAAAGGAGTGTTACTATTTATGTATTCTTATTGGCAATCGTATTACTCCCCCTACCATAACCCTTATGTAAACTATGATTTATCCGTACGGAACTACCGAATTAGTAAAAATGAGAATTTTTTAAAAGGGTATATGCGTTCTTTATGGGAACAACACGTCGCTTGGACGAGATTGGCTATTATAAGTATAGTCTTTAATTTACCAGATGTTAACGTTACTGTTGGACGACTTCTACAAAACGCAACACATATGGGACTATCACTTGAACCATTTTACGGTGAGGATGCAGTGAAAAAATATAGTGCATTAATTAAAGATCACTTAGTAATTGCAGCGGATCTTGTTAAAGCCGCAAAAGCTGGTAATCAAAATGCAGCGGCCGCTATAGAGAAAAAATGGTACGCTAATGGTGATGAAATTATTGAATTTCTTAACAGTATCAACCCATATATAGATAAAGAAGAATTTAGAAAAATGTTTTATGAACATTTAGCACTAACGAAAGCAGAAGCACTTGCCTTCCTAAATAAAGATTATGAAGCAGGAGTAAAACTTTACGATAAAATTGAAAAAGAAGCATTGGAAATGGCCGACATGATAACAAACGCAATCGTAAAACAATTCCCGCAAGTATTTCAATAAAGTGAAACTTTAATCAGAGTAGGTATTATTACTAAGTAATACTTGATAAAAATAAGTCGATTTCCAAACATAAATCGGCTTATTTAGTTTTCTCTCTATGATATTTCACCTCTCCTCTTTACATTTAGCTTATATCGATATATTTTATTAATATCCGTTTTTTATAGGAGGAAATAGTTTGATTAACGCAATTGGTCTCGTTTTTATACTTACAAATAAACACGAGAAAAAAAAGAAAGTTTACTTAAATGAAAAATTTGCACTAATAGATATTATTGATTCTAAAGAAGTATTTGATGATGAAGGGAATCCTTTAGTAGAACTAACATGTAAATACAGTATATATTTAGATGAAAAATATTACTGTAAATCTCTCGATGATTATACCGGACAAGTATTTCCTTTCTTAAGTGCAAAAATAGGAAAAGGTCTTCTAAGAAACTTAAACTACTACTTTTCTTACGTTGATGCCTATGATAAGAAACCACCAGTTAAAGAAATAAGACCACTTATGAAACAAGTAACGAACAGATAGCCAAAAATACAAAAAAAGAAAGCATCTAACTCTGGATGTTTTCTTTTTTATTGAAAACTCATTAACTTTCATCCTCTTCTAAAAGTATGTATCCAAGCATATTTTAAATTAAAAACATTGGAGGATTAGAGTGAATGAAATACTCAGAAACAATTATAAGCAAACGACTTCGAATACTTAAAATGACGGGTATGTTTTTCATGCTAGTGTTAATAGCATGGATTGGCTATACAAAATTACTTTATGAAAACGGCTTTCTTCAAGAAAAAAAGAATTCAGTAGAAGTAATGAACACTAGCATTACAGGAGAAATAGAGCAGCTTTTTCATATAAACTTGCAAGGTTATCGAAAAACAAGCCTTGATGCTGTTATAGAAGCAAGCAAAACCGATCCAAGTGAACTATCCCTAATTGAACTGGTCAACAAATCCTGCTCGCGAGATTGCATAGGCGAACCAGTAACATATGTAAACTCAAACAATGGATATATCTTTTATAAGGAATCTAATGGAACTAATGTAGCTATAACGGTTAAAAAGAAAGACACATGGGTAATTGTAAAGAAATCTGTTCAAGATGGAATATAATCACCCAAAAAAGAGTACGTATCGTACTCTTTTTTATTATTAATACCCTTCCTCTTCATGAATACAATGGCATTTCGGTTTTGTTTTACAATGACATTTTTCACATTCACATTTCGGTTTCTCTTTGCAACAACATTCGTGAAAATCATTGCGTTTACATCTACATCTCCCAAACATTAAATTATCCCAAAATGTATTACAATTTCGGGAATGACCACAATGACAAGTATTTCCCATGAATCTGCTTCCTCCTTAATAGAATTCATCATATTCTATGTTTAAAAGTATACAAAGGCTTGTTTATTAGTCTATTTTCTCCATATTATAAGTAGAGTTAAAAGATTACATAAAAATATTTAATTCCTTTCGTATCTAACCAAGCAGTTGCTTTGTCCAGTTCATTCCCTTGACGATAATCTGTTTCGAAATACACAAGCCCTTGGTTATCTCCACGAGATATTATTTTAGAAGTATATCCAAGCTTATCCATCATTTGAATCATGTCAGGAACTAAATTTACACCAAATTCATAAGTAACTACTTTGTTATATTTATTCACTATAATTCCAACCCCTTCTTGTTTTTTTATCGGCTCAACAATTGGATTTGTAAACCAAGCTAACGGCTTATTTCCAATCAGCTTATTTAAATCACACTTGCCGATACCAGCCACATTCCCTGTTTCTGTGTATTGCCAAATATCACATGAATACGCCGGTTTGTTACCACCATAACGAGGAATCCATACAAAATCAGAATTGATATTTGCCATTCCAAATGGAGCATACATATGATGAGCAATATATAAACCAGCCTTCTTAGCTCCTAATCTGCGTAATTCATCAATAAAAGCTTGTGCACCCGCTCTCATATCGTTCATTGTTCTTACTTCTACGTCAGCTACCCAAACTGTTGCATTTTTATCACCACGGTTCCAAAAGTCTCTTGCTTCTATCCGTGCATCCTCTACTGAAACGAAACGACAGAACGCATAATTACCAAACGGAATATTCCTTACTTTCATTGCTTGTACATAATTTTTATATAAAGGATCTACATAGTTTGAACCATCTTGCACACGTGCAATTACGAAATCCAATTGTGGTGCTGCGATATCCCAGTTAATGTCGCCATTCCATTTCGAAATATCCACAATATAACCCATTATTTAACATCTCCTTTTTCATTATTATATTCAAAGCTTGTTTTTTTGCTATTATCAACTAATAAATAGTATGAGAGGTAGTATATTATTGGGTAATAATTTAAAATTCGGCTTATGTATTGAGAAAACAAAATATTATTACAGGTTTAACAAGTAAAGATTTACAAAGCTCTAAACTATATAAAGTGAAACTATAATTAGTAGGAGGCTACGAGCAGTGAAATTCCCACTTAATTTCTTAGCTTCATCCGAATTTTGAGGTGAGAATTTTACTTCCCGCAAATAGCTTGATAAATAAAACCACCTTTCTGACAGGTGGTTTTGTGTACTAATTTACATATACATTGTCCATATTTTTATAGTTACTTAATATACTTGTTAACTAAAAATAAGACAATTTTTAGTTTTTAATCAAACCAATTTTCGTTTTATCTCACGTACTCATAGTACCATTTACGTGCATCTAACCAAGCTGTAAATTTATCGATATTCCCGGACGGATAGCCATTCGTTATAGCATAACCAATGCCATCTTTTTGAACGACAATTTGTCCATCAATACCCGCATCAACCATAGCTTGAGCCAAAGCTTGTAAATTACTAAATGCTACACCACCAGTTTTTACTTTGAGCAAATCCGCTGCACCTCCTCCAGTTTGTCCTGTAAGAGCAAATACAACAGAATTAGCGATTTTATCAACATTCCATTTTGCCATATCAGATTCATTGTCAATAAATCCTAATTCTATAAGAATAGCAGGTGCTTTCGTCCCATTTAATACCGCTAAATCTGTACGCTGTTTCGCACCTCGATCACGCCATCCAATATCTTTTGCTAGTTGAGCTGAGATTTTAGCCGCCAAATCTTTCTGATCATAATACAAAACCTCAACACCCTGTCCATTTCCATCACTTGCATTAAGATGAAAAGAAATAACTAAATCCACAGCATGGGAATTGCTATTCCGAATGATATTATTTAAATTTTGTGATTGAGTTGCCCCTACCTCGTCCGTATCGTCATAAACCGTGTGTCCTAGGGATCTTAACTTAGTCGCCACAGCATCTTTAACTTGCCTATCTAAAACGTGTTCTTTCCGATTCCCAAAATTAGCACCTTGAACAATACTATTGTGTCCTCCGTGCAAACTATATCTGGCCATTATTTATCAACATCTCCTTTCTTAATATCCTATTCAAAACTTGTCTTATTGCTATTCCCACTTACAATCTTAACTGTACCCATATGTCCTACATTTTCTAGAAGTGAAGCAATTTGTTCTCGATATAAAAAAGCTATCGCTTCATAAATCGAATGATTTATTCTCTAAATTACTTTTACATGAATGACGACACGAACAAAAAAACATCACCCTTTCGGCGATGCCTAAAAACTCTATTTTACTTTTCAGCTCCCTAAATAAATAGAGTTTAAAATCACTGAAACTACACCTATATTTCCTCCCCTTCCTTCACAGCTTCTTTCAACCTCTGCAACATATATCCAATCCCTTTACACCCCTCTAGCGGATATGTAATCATTTCTTCTGGATATAACTTTGTCACTACTTTTTTATGCTTCTTCCCTGCTAGTAAGACGATTTCGTCAAACTGTAATAAACTTTTATCTACCATCTGTTTTTGTAATTGCTCTATATTTATTACCTCATCACTTTTTGAATCAAATGCAAGATCATAGTTTTCTAATACAATATCATTTGGTCTTAAAAATCCATGTTTCGCCGATAATATAACCCAGTTTTCGAAAAACATAGTTGCGTACGCCTGACATGCTTTTCCGAACGGACTAATATACACATCTTTTGCTTCCATCGGTCCGTAGTCTGAATGTTTATCCCAAATTTTCTTTTTTCCACATGGAATTATACATATCCTTTTCATATATATTTCTACTCCCTTTACTTTGGTAAATAAAATTCGTTATTTTGTACATTTTTCTCTCAAAATACTATATAATAATTCTGAAAAGTTTAAATTACACATTTTACCATATATGTACTATGGATCACTCTCATTGCAAATATTATAATACCATAAAAATTTTTGCATTTTTTTCTTCAAATTATTATAACTAAATTGCAATATTATAATTTATTAATTAAATTAGGAAGGAGGTCCATAAAAATGAAAAATATTATCCCTGCACTATTAGTCTATTTTATTGTTTGCGTTATTTCCGTTATCATCCCAGCATCTGAAGGCTATAATTATGTCGGCTGGAAGTTATTTGTTGGGCAAGTGTATGCGATACCTATTTTCTTCATTACTGCCATAATTACATTTTATATAAACAAGAAAAAATCTTACGAATAAACGATTATAAGGATAGCTAACGCTATCCTTATTTTAATTCGTTAATCAAATTTAGAATGACCCTTGCAGTACTTTATATCCTTTCTTCTAAAAAGTCAAACGCAACTTCTGTATTTCAGCGTTTAAACGTAGCTCCTCCGAGAGCCAGCTCTCTAATTCTGAAACCGACGTAATATTTCGTTCTAAAAGTGACTGTAATTTACTCTCCAAATCATTAAACATACACAATCCTCCCGTTTTTAATTTTCTGTTTTTTAGAGATAAAAAAGGACAAGTAGCCAATCTGACTACTTGTCCTTACTGTTCATCTGTACGCAATACGATTAAGCTTGGAATGCTTCTGTTAATACTGGTACGATTTGTTTTTTACGAGATACAACACCTTTTAAAGTAGCTGTGTTGTTTTCTAGTGATACGTTGTATGCTTTCTCAACAACGTTTGCTGCTTTACCGATCGCAAGACCGACAGAATCATTAGTTAAGATATCAGTTACAACGAATAAGAATAGGTCTAAACCTTTTTCTTCTACTACTGCAGAGATTACTTTTTCAAGTTCCGCTTGGTGTACAAGAACGTCGTTTGTATCAACAGCGTTTACTTGTGCGATTTCAACTTTCGCATTACCCATTTGGAATTCTTTAGCGTCAAGAGAGATTAATTGCTCCATTGTTTTTCCGCTTAAGTCAGCACCAGCTTTTAACATTTCTAAGCCGTAGTTATCTGCATCTACACCAGCGATTTGCGCTAATTCACGAGCAGCTGCTACGTCTTGTTCTGTGCAAGTTGGAGATTTGAATAGTAAAGAATCTGAAATGATTGCAGATAACATTAAACCTGCAACTTCTTTACGAATTGTTACGCCATTTTCTTTGTACATTTTGTTTAAGATTGTAGCTGTACAGCCAACTGGCTCACAACGATAGTATATAGGATCGCTTGTTTCAAAGTTAGCAATACGGTGATGGTCAATAACTTCTAACACACGAACTGATTCGATATCGTTAGCACTTTGTTGACGCTCGTTATGGTCAACTAAAATAACGTTGTCCACTTCGCTTGCTACTGTCTCAACAAAACGCGGTCCTTCTACTTTAAAATAGTCTAACGCAAATTGAGTTTCACCGCTGATTTCGCCTAAACGTACAGGCTCAGCATTCATTCCTAATTCTTTTTTCAATTCTGCATAAGCAATTGCAGAACAAATTGCATCTGTATCTGGGTTTTTATGCCCGAAAACTAGTACTTTTTCCATGTTTTCCACCTCTTCATGAAAAGGATATCTTAAAGAAGCAAATATGACAATATTTAAAGCATATTTTTTTATAAATAATTGCACTTTCTTCTATATTTTTCATCATTTTCATAAAAAAATCATCTAAAATGAATTAGATGATCGAAATGTATGTTTCAATTAAAATAGTGTAGGAGCTTGCACTACATTGTTAAAAGCGAAATTTGAGGATAAGCCATTATTCAAAAGGTTTACATCTATAACTTGATAAAACGCATTTCCAGTGTCTGCAATTTCCCAAACAGCTAAAATAAGATGGTATCCACTACGGTCAGTTGGTACATTTGCTTCGTGCGTTACTGTTGTCCCTGGTCTAGCTCCACCGTCATTTTTCACATAGAATGGCACTAAATCTAAATCTGATCGCGTTAAAGGTTTATTTGGATTCCAACCTTTTTTCGTAATATAATATTTCCACTCTTTTGTACTATGAGGAGCCGTTAGTTTCCACTTGAATGTATTCGTCCCGCCATTTAACGTAACTTTCTTCCACCTATCTACAGTTTGAACATCTAAAGCGGGAAAATGACCAGCCCCTGCAATTTGTCCATCAGAAGGTCCTAGTTGCGGAAATCCACCTATCCCTTCTACGCTTTGTGGTTCATATTGAATCGGTCCACAATTTACATTTACCCCTTGCTTACATAAATAAGATCGGCTCGCTGGTGATTCTACATATCCATGAGCTGAAGCCTTTTCTGAAAATCCAAATGTTAATAATCCCGTAAGTAATACTCCACCACTTAAAATAACTTTCTTCATCTTTTGTAAACTATTCTTTTTCATACTTTCATCCCCTTCCGATAATAAAGCGAAAATAACTATAGTTGGCTAGTCATCTTCTCTACATTTATTATAAGACGAGAATCATTACTAAAAGAACCCTCTAAAAACTTTCTCAAATTCATTTAGTGCGTTAATTAGATTATAATTAACTATTTTAACACCGCCAGAAAAATATAGACTGTGTTAAAAATAGTTGTTTATTATTCACTTACTAATAATTAAGCACTCCCCCCGTTTGATTATACCTTAAATGTTTTTATAATAAATAACCGTAGCATCTAACTTACCATTCGGAGAAATTGCATACCCTGGTATTGTTCCAACTTCTTGGTAGTCTAGTAATTTGTACAGTTTATTGGAAGGATCTCCTTCTCTAGTATCTAATACTAAAAGAGACCTGTTTTCTTGCTTTGCTCGTTCCTCTGCTTTTTGCATAAGCGATCGTCCAATACCGTTACGTCTAAAGTTTGGATGAGTCATTAATTTGCAAATCTCGGCTCTATGAATTCCGTTAGGCTTAGTAACTAATTGTAATTGAATACTCCCTGCTACTTCGTTGTTTATTTTAGCCACATACAATATCACTTCTGGCGCTAATACTGTTCGCCAATACTTTGTTGCGTCTTTTTGTTCCAGTGGAGGCAAAAAACCAATTGATGCCCCATCATTTACAACCATTTTTAAAAGTTTCGAAAGTTCTTCCATATCATTTTCTAGTTGCTTAATTTCTTCAATTACTAAATTTCGCATTACTTTTCCCCCTTTTGTTTCATTGTAACAATTTTTAAAGAAGGAATAATGAAATAATAAGATGAATTTATAGAAAGATATGATTTTTTGTGAAAGGATAACGATATGAAATATATATTAGATAGAACGTACGCAAAAGAATTACTCGAATGGGCATATGAACAAAACCCGGGCCCTTGGTTTGAACATTCACTACATGTTGCTCATGCAACTGAAAACATAATTATAGAACTTATAAAAAAAGGGTACAAGCTAGATGCTGACATAGCATATAATGCTGCCCTTTTGCATGATATCGGAAGATACAAAGGTTTTACCAAATCGGTTATTCATTCCTATGATGGTTATATGTATATGAATGATTTAGGGTATACAGGAAACGCTGTTATTTGTGTGACACACTCATTCCCATGCAAAAATGAACATATAAATATCGCAGCGGAGTGGAGTCTCGTTCCTGACCATATGAGAAGCCGGTTAGTTGAAATATTAAATGAACATTGTAACTACGATTTATACAATAAAGTAATTACTCTTTGTGACGCTCTTGCTGATGCGGATGGCTTTACTACGCTGGAAAGAAGATTAATTTCTGTTGGTTTGCGTCATGGTACAACATCTCATACATCTTTACATTGGAAAGGGTTTTATGCGATTAAGAAAGAATTAGAATCTTTAATCGGTAAGAGTATATACACAGTTCTTCCTGATGTAGAAAAATCTATTTATGAAGATATAGAATATTAAATTGCATACAAATTGAAAACGATAAAATTTGTATGTATGTTTCTAAAAAACTCTTTCAAAAGTGGAGGGATTTCTTATTAGTAAAATAGGATTTGACTTGATAAACCTTGAGATGAATTTTGATTTTGGATATGAAGATATAAAAGAGATTTCTATGAGATGTAAATTTTCTAACTGTTCACATACAAATGAACCAAACTGCGCGGTTAAAAGAGCTATCTCTGACGGTGCTCTTTCTGAAGAAGTAGTTAACAGTTACTATAGAGATTTTAATGAGGCACATTATGTTTCTAAACAGAAAAATAAAACAAAAGCCATTGACTATATGAAGCAATTGAAGCTTTTTACAAAACCTTAAGATTAAATAGTTGTTATTTCTCATTCCTACTAAATTTAAAATTCTCCCATTATTGTATAACCATAAATTGAACCCATCCTAGATAATTTTTATACTCAAATTTAATTTCACATAAAAAACGTTTTAAACATAAAGTTTAAAACGTTTTTTTATTCAATGCTTTTGATTTTTCAGTTCTGTTAAACACTCTTGCACTAAAGTTACCGCTTGACTCATCGCAGCTCCGCCAGCAAATGCTGCTGAAACACCACATGCTTCCAAAATCTCTTTATCCGAACATCCTTGATCAAGACAACCTTTTGTATGATAAATTGTACAATACTCATCTTGCGTTGCTAAACTAATTCCTAATGCAATAAGTTGTTTTTCTCTTTTTGTTAAAGCACCCTCTTGAAAACAAGCTTGCGTGAACGCATTATATGTCTCAGCGATTTCAGGAATTTGATTTGTAAAACTACCTATACCTTCTTTATAATGATGTAGAATATCATTTATCGAACTATGTTGCTCATGTTCCATCTTATTCCCTCCAGTCATATTATCCATACCTATTGTAGTATGCGATGAAATGGAGGCAATATACCTTCTTTTAAATTAAGAATTTTCAGTTAATTTACATTATAATTTTAAATTATCATCTACAATAACTTTTTCTCTAGAACTTTTTCTTTCAACCTCTTTACTTCTTTCTTCCCAAAATGTTAATCCTTCAATCCCCACATTTTTAGGATTAAATACTGGATCTTTCCCTTCTTTTTTCTGCGTTTCATAGTCTTTTAACACTTTTAATGCGATTTTACTTAATAATAGAATCGCGATTAAGTTTAACCATGCCATACTACCGATTCCTAAATCTCCGAGATTCCATAAAAGCGACGCTGATTCAACACTACCGATGTAAACCATAATTAAAAATCCAAATTTTAAAACTGGTTTTAACCAGCCATACTTCAATTGACGATCTAAATAAGTAAGTGTCGTTTCAGCAATATAGTAATAAGCGAGTAACGTTGTAAATGCAAAAAAGAAAATTGCAATTGAAATAAATATTGGACCAAACCCTGTCATCACAGTTTCAACTGCTTGTTGCGTATAAATTGGACCTGCTTCCACATTTCCTATGTTTTTTACAATAGCGCTTTTCCCTTCAGGTATAACATTATACATACCTGTAATTAATATCATAAGAGCTGTCGCTGTACATACGACAATTGTATCGATATATACGGAAAACGCTTGAACTAATCCTTGTTTTGCAGGATGCGATACTTCAGCAGCAGCCGAACTATACGTTGCTTCTCCGACACCAGCAACGTTTGAAAATACAGCGCGTTTTACACCCCATGCAATAGCTGCACCAACAATTCCACCAAACATTTCATTTACACCAAATGCGCTAGAGAAAATTAAAGCAAACATACTTGGAATCTCCGTTACATTCGCAATTAATATGATACATGTAACAATTACATAACCAATTGCCATAAATGGAACAAGCATTTGAGAAACGCCAGCAATTCTCTTTACACCACCAAAAATAATTGCTGCTAGTAACACGACTAAAAATATACCAGTTATATATTTGTTAATACCATTAGAGTTTTCGAATCCAACTGCGATACTACTAGATTGAATACCTGGTAATAACATGCCATATGAAAGTGTTACAACTACCGCTACAATGACTGCAAACCATTTCATTTTTAAACCTTTCTCAATGAAATATGGAGTACCGCCGCGATATTCATTCCCTACTTTACTTTTGTATACTTGAGATAATGTTGATTCAACAAACGCACTCGCTGCCCCTAACAAAGCCATTACCCACATCCAAAATACAGCTCCAGGCCCGCCGAAAGCAATTGCTGTCGCTACCCCTGCAATATTACCAATTCCAACTCTTCCTGATAAGGCTAAACAAAATGCCTGAAAAGATGATATCCCCGTCTCTGAACTCTTTCCTTCAAATAATAGTTTAATCATCTCTTTAAAATAACGAATTTGCAAAAAGCGTGTTGCAATCGTGAAATATACGCCTGCCCCTAATGCAAAAACAACTAAACCGATACTCCACACTTGCCCTACTAACCATTCTACTAAATTCTCCATCCAAATCCCCCTTATCATTTTTTTAAAAAGCAATTTTGTATATAAGAAAACGGACAACTATTATCAAACTTTCTAGTTGTCCGCATCTTTCATTATTTCATCCCTCAATTTTTGTCAGTAAAACGCCCTATTACTTTATATTTACCCAAACACTTTTCACTTCTGTATAATTGTCAAGCGCATATGAACCTAATTCGCGGCCAATACCAGATTGTTTGTATCCACCAAATGGTGCAGCTGCATTTTCTAAGTTATAATCATTAATCCATACTGTTCCTGCTTTTAATTTATTTGCCACTTGATGACCCGTTTTGATATTTTGCGTCCATACACCCGCAGCAAGGCCATAGGATGAGTTGTTCGCTCGTTCAATTACTTCTTCTGTCGAATCAAATGGAAGTACAACAACAACTGGTCCAAATATTTCTTCCTTAACGATTGTCATATCGTCTGTAACGTCTGTGAATACAGTTGGCTTAACGAAATAACCTTTTTCAAGCGCACGTTCACCACCAGCCGCAACTGTAGCACCTTCTTTCTTCCCTTGCTCAATGTAATGTAACACACGCTCTTGTTGTTTCTTAGATACGAGTGGACCCATTTCCGTTTCTTTATCCATACCTGCTCCAAGTTTTACGTTGTTCGCCATTTTCACAAGTGCATCTACTACAGTTTCATAATGTTTACGATGAACAAACACACGTGATCCTGCGCTACAATTTTGACCGTGATTATACATAATACCTTGGAATGCACCATTAATTGCTTCTTCCAAGTCCGCATCTTCTAAAATGATATTTGGTGATTTTCCGCCAAGCTCTAACGTTACATGCTTAATCATTTCTGCAGACTGACGCATAATATACTTTCCAGTAACAGTAGATCCTGTAAAAGCAACTTTATCAATGTCATGGTGATTTACAATTGCCGTCCCTGCTTCAGGACCAAATCCTGGTACAAAGTTTACAACACCGTTTGGAAATCCAGCCTCTTTAAAGAGTTTCGCTGTATACAGTAAAGATAAAGGCGTTTGCTCTGCTGGCTTTAATACGATCGTACAACCTGTCGCCAGTGCAGCTCCCATTTTCCAAGAAGACATAACGAGCGGAAAATTCCACGGAATAATCTGACCTACAACACCCACAGGTTCATGTCTCGTGTAATTTAAGTAATCTTTTGAAATTGGTATGGTTTGCCCAATAATTTTTGTAGCCCATCCTGCGTAATAACGATAATTTTCTACAGTCGCTGAAATATCATCATCAAGTGCTACTTGATATGGCTTTCCATTATCTAAAGCTTCTAGTTGCGCTAATTCTTCTCTATGTTCTTCAATTAAATCTGCTAATTTATAAATAAGATGCGCTCTTTCAGCAGTAGTCATTTCTGCCCACGGACCAGATTCAAATGCAGATCTTGCCGCTTTTACTGCAGCATCAATATCCTCTTCTTGCGCTTCACATACGACAGCTAGAACATCTTCTGTAGCCGGATTATACGTTTCAAACGTCTTTCCGCCAATAGCAGAAACAAATTCGCCATTAATAAACATTTTAATTTCTTCATTTAAGAACGCTTCCACTTTTGGTTTCAGCTCAATATTTGTCTTTAACATTATGTTCTCCTCCTTATTTAAACAGCTGCATGAGCTGCAATATTTGATAAAATCATTTGAAGCTTTTGATCTTCGTCAGCAGTTAACCCTAGTCTTGGATAGCGAGAAGGTCCTCCGGCTTGCCCATGTAATTCCATAGAACGTTTAACGATTTGAACATATTTCCCTGATCCTTCAAGAAACTCGCAAAGTGGTAAAATAGCATCGTTTATTTCCCACGCCTTTTCTAATTCACCATTTTGAAAATGCTCATACATTTTTGTAACGAGACCGGGAACGATATTTCCTGCTACTGAAACCCATCCCGAGGCACCAACTAAATATGATTCCATAACTAAATCTTCAGAACCACAGAAGACTTGGAAAGCCCCTTCACTTTGTCTTACTAAATCTCTTGCTTTTCGAATATCTCCGCTAGATTCTTTAATATGTGTAACATTTTCACACTCTTTTCCAATACGGAGCATTAGCTCTGTACTCATATCAACACCAGAAGTAAATGGATTATTGTATAACATAATTGGTATATTTACAGAGTTTGAGATTTCTTTAAAATGAAAATAAATCTCCTCTTCCTTCGGTTTACAATAGTAAGAGTTTATAATTAATGCACAATCCGCTCCGTGCGCTTCTGCATGTTTCGTATATTCAATTGTTTCTTTCGTCGTCTCTGCTGCAGTTCCAACAATGACTGGAATACGGCCATCAATTTCTTTCAACACGGTTTCTACCATTTTAAATCGTTCTTCTTTTGATAAACTTACAAATTCTCCTGTACTTCCATTAATGATGATACCTGCAACGTTTTGTTCGATAAAGTAATTTACATTTTGCTTTACCCCATCCCAATTAATTTCCTGAAATTCATCCATCGGTGTTATTAATACTGGAAATGCCCCTTTAATTTTTTGCATATTTATCTCTCCCTATCACATTTTATTTTAATAAGAAACCTGCTGGAAATGGATCCGTAGGGTCTAATAGAAACGTCTGCATCCCTGTAATAAATCCTCTACTTTCAAAACGGAAAATGTATCCTAGTTCCTCCTTCTTCACTTTTTCCACAATTATAAAACTATTAAATATACTTTCATTTTTAAAAGGTTGATCCGCCATATAATCATTTTTAAATAATGCATGAACATAAGAAACAATAGAAGAAACAAACCCCGGTGAACGGACAATAAAGTTATCTTCATGAAATGTAATCGATTTTATATGATTCTTTTCTTTTTGCGAAGGATCTACTAAAATAAGCCTTTTTATTAGCGACTGTTTTTGTATAGTCTGTAGTGTAGCTTCTCCCCATCTTTTCAATTCAGAAATGTTTTCAACACGAATTTCTGGCGAATACGTACCTTTCTCTACAACTGCATATACTTTATCTGCTTGTATGAGAGAATAACTTACATTACCAACCTGTAAATTTTCCTCAATCATATAGCATAGTTTGCTTTCAAACGAAACCGATATAACTTCATCATTCTCTACATACGCATGAACTAAAAATATTCCAGATAACGTTTCAATTTTGTATTGATTGGACTCTCTCTTTTTTAAATACCCACTTTCGAGTAACATCGTTATTACTGCAACAATGCCTCCATAATGAAGCGGAACCGAACCTTCATGATTAAAAAATAATACAGCTGCATCCACTTCATTATGGATAGATGGAACGACAATACACCCATTCAAACCGATAAAACCACGTGGTTCATTTAATAAAAGCTTCATCTCTTCTGCTAATTCACCTGAAAATTGTTCATTTAATTGCTCCAAACTGTAGTAGTATTTGCATGGTACGTCTTTCATTACACGAAATGCCTCGCCATTTACATGTACGTCTACTGCTGTATACATTTTTTGAATGTTCATTTTATATCCTCCGTTTCATGTTCCATCGGCGGAATTAGCAAAAATCCTTCTTTAAGTGGATCCATTTCATTGTAAAAAAATCTATGCATACCCATAAGCCAAGCTGATCCCGTAATTTTCGTTATGACAGCTTCAATATTTTCAACATGTGTCGTATTCATGACATATCCTTTAAATAAAGAACCAACGATACTCTCATGAATGAACTCTTCACCAATTTCGATTTCTTTCTGAGCGTATAATACAGCTAGCTTCGCAGATGTTCCTGTACCGCATGGAGATCGATCTATTCCGCCTGGTGGTACAACAACTGTATTTTTCACATGCGCACATTCATGAGTAGGATCTGTATAAAATTCAACATGTGTTAATCCTCTTATAAACGAATACTCTGGATGAGTGATTTCAAACTTCTCATTAATTGTGTTTCTTATATGAATCGCCTTATCGATGATTGTAGATGCATTTTCTGGTACTAATTCTAGATCTACTGATTTCGCATCAATAATGGCATAAAAATTCCCTCCATACGCAATATCAGCCTCTATAGTCCCAATGTCTTTCACTTGTACAGTAATATTTTTCAATAAAAAAGCTGGTATGTTACAGAAAGATACTTCTTTTGCTTTTCCATCTTGAACAGCAATATCTACTTCAACTAAGCCAGCCGGTGTATCTAGTTTTAAAGAAGTAATCGGTTCAACTACCGGAATTAAACCTGATTCAACTAACGCTGTACATACACCGATTGTATCGTGACCACACATCGGTAAATATCCACCTGTCTCTATGTATATAACACCTATATCAGCCTCAGGATGACACGGGTCTGTTAATAATGCTCCTGACATTACATCATGACCACGCGGTTCATTCATTAACAATTTTCGAATCCAATCATACTCCTTTTTCATATGTAACATCTTCTCTGCCATCGTCTCTCCAATCAACTTTGGAAGTCCACTAATTAATGTCCTCGTTGGATTCCCACCTGTGTGTGTATCAATCGTCGTAAAGACTCTTTGTGACCTCATCTGTTTAACACCCTTTCTGTAAAACGACTCAAACGAAGTGGTTCAATAGGAATAATTGTCTCTTTTTCATTTAATAACTCTTCAATTACTTTTCCAGTAACTGCTGCAAGACTAATCCCATCACCTTCATGTCCAGCGGCAATGAAATAATTCGGAATATGTTCCACTCGTGAAATAATCGGTAAATGATCTTCTGTCCACGGACGTAAACCAGCGTAAGAACGAATTACCATCATATCTGCCATTTTCGGATAAAAGCGAATTGCTCTATTTGCGATACATTTAATGACTTCATTATTTATCCTCGTATGAAATCCTACAAATTCACGACTACTACCAATTAAGAAATTTTGACTTTCAGTAGGCTCAAATACGAGCGCAACCCCGTATTTTTCAGTTAAAGCATCTACTTTTCGTTTTCCGCCAAATTTAGAAATTAAATAACCGAATTCCATTACTTTACGGCATCCTACGTGTTGTTGCCTTGAAGCTACAATAATATGCCCTTTTCTCGGTTCAATTGGTATATTTATATTTAACATCTGACCAATCTTAGGAGCCCACACACCGGCTGCATTTACAACTTGTTGTGCTGTAAAAGTTCCATTCGTAGTTTCTACAACAAATGAACCATCCGTCTCTATTTCCATACTCTTTACTTCCGTCTGCTTAAAAGCTTTTGCGCCAAACTTTTGTGCCTCTGACAGAAGCGAGAAAGCAAGGAGATATGGATTCACAGTTGAATCCGTCGCACATTCTAAACCGCCTAATAAATCCTCAGCAAAAAAAGGCGACTCTTCCCTTATATCTTGCCTATCAAGCATTCGAAACGGTAATCCAGCTTCTTTTTGCCGATTTACCCATTGCTGCGCAGCTTCCATCTCTTCGTCTGACTCACATACGAGAATACTTCCTGGTGCCCTATATTCAAATGAATGCTCTAATTCTTCACTTAAATCAGTTACTAATTTTTGACTTACTAAAGACATTTGACTATCAAATCCTGGGTCTTTATCAATGGCCAAAATATTCCCATCACACCGTGAAGACGTCCCGCTGACAAATTCCCCTTTTTCAATGATTGTTACGTCTCTTCCGTATTTTGAAGTGTAATAAGCGATAGAACACCCTATTATTCCACCACCTATAATTAAAACGTCGCAGTGCCTCACAATATACTCCTCCTTTCCTAGCCCTCTCACTTTCTTTTTATGCAATTGACGTGCCAATTCTGTACATATACAATTTTTATAAATAATATTTTTATTTGTAAAAATATTTTAAATTTATAGTGAATAGGTGTATTATTTTTTTATCACTGTCAAAATTTTTATACATAACAGGAGGACATTATGGAATTTTCATTTCCGACTATACAAGAATTTTTGGAAAGCGCTTTAACCAATCATACATGTAGCCTTGATCGCATTAAGAAAATAAACGAAAGGTTTTATTATCTCCCTTCTACTACAGAAGAATATAATTGCGCCATTATTTATGTAGATGACTCATTCACTGCATTAATTGACGCTTTTTCTTATGAATTAGCTGTTATCATCCTTAACGAAAACGATGAGCCGCTATGCTGTATAACTTCTCAGCAAATGATTCCATTTCTTTATAAGTCCTACAATGAACTACAGTCATTTTATGACACTGTAATACAAACAACTGACTCTTCTGTTACAGTCATTGATAGTAAAGAATACGTTCGAACTTGGACAGATGGCGCTGAAAAAATATTTTCAGTCAACCATAATGAGATTATTGGGCAACCGATTACTCGTTTTTTTGATTATAAAGACTTGGAAATTTTACAATCTTTACATGATGGAAAAAGCATAGTCGCTCAGTTCCATCAGCCTCGTCCCGATTTATTCGTATTAATTAATTCAAATCCAGTTTATTGTAATGATGAAATTATAGGAGCAGTCGTTTCAGAAACAGATGTTACAAATCAAGTCGCTTTAAATGAAAAACTATTTAATATGTCACATGAAATGCACCGTTTAGAACAAGAAGTGGCAAAGTATAAAGATGAATCCGATCCATTCCTTGCGATGAATGGGAAAAGTCCTGTTATACAAAGAACGATACAATTAGCTAGAAAAGTTTGTTCTGTAAAATCAACTGTTTTAATACTTGGGGAAAGCGGAGTTGGAAAAGAAGTATTTGCGAAAGCAATTCATGAAGCAAGTGAGGCAGCGAAGGCGCCTTTCATTTCGATTAACTGCGGGGCAATTCCAGAAGCGTTATTTGAAAGTGAATTATTCGGTTACGAGCGTGGGGCGTTTTCTGGAGCAAATAGTAAAGGAAAAAAAGGTAAAATTGAACTCGCGCAAGGCGGTACTTTATTTCTTGATGAAATAGGTGAAATGCCACTTGATATGCAAGTAAAACTGTTACGTGTACTGCAAGAGCGAAAGTATTACCGAGTTGGTGGTGAAAAAGAAATTAATATTGATTTCCGTATTATCGCTGCTACAAATCGTGATTTACAAGAAGAAATGAGAAAAGGAACTTTCCGAGAAGATTTATATTACCGCTTAAATGTAGTTAGTTTGCAGATTCCACCGCTGCGCGAAAGACGCGAGGATATTATTGAATTAACCTATTCTTTCTTAAACGATTTTTCAATCAACTACAACAGACCAATTCGTGACCTACCTTCAAGCATTATGCATGAACTGCTTCATTACAATTGGCCAGGTAATATTCGCGAACTTCGAAACGTTGTTGAACGGCTTGTGGTATTCGCAACAGACGGAATTATAAAACAAGAATATTTACCATTTCATACGACTGAAACTTTAGACAACCATACAGCTCATTCCCTATTACTCAGCAACAATAATACAATCCTTTCTTTACAAGAAGAGATGGATGAGCATGAGAAAAAAGTTATTGAAAGGGCTTTACGAATTTTAAATGGGAATAAATTAGAATGCGCAAAACAACTTGGTGTAACAAGGGCTACTTTATATAACCGTTTAAAGAAACTTGGACTTCAATAAAGAATCAGTATGCACCAATCAGGCGTTTACAGGTAGCCCTCTCTCCCTCCTCTATATTGGCATGATTTTTGCATATATAATTTGTGAAAATCGAACTAGAGGAGGAATACACGTGACAAATAAAAACAACTTAATCGTTTGTCGTTGTGAAGAGGTTACATATGGGCAACTTCAATCGACAATTGCTGAATATAACTGCTCGGCAAGAGAATTAAAATTAAGAACACGTGCTGGCATGGGATTTTGCGGTGGTCGCACATGCAGAATAATGATAGATCGAATGATTGAAAATGTGAATCTTGACGTAACTCTTAATGAACTACCGTTAAAATATCAACCACCAATACGTGCAGTTACTTTTGGATCAGTAGGTGAAAGTAAATGAGTAGAATTACACATCACCCTATTTTAGGTACTTTACAAAGTAGTGAGCGTATTACCTTTCAATTTAACGGTCATCAATACGAAGCATATGAACATGAAACGATAGCTGCTGCCCTGTTAGCAAATGAAATAAGGACATTAAGAGTTCATGAAGATAGCGGAACACCGCGAGGTATTTATTGTAATATCGGGCACTGTTCCGAATGCCGCGTGACAGTAAATAATCAAACAAATGTACGCGCATGCTTAACTGTTGTAGAAGAAAACATGGTTGTTGAAAGCGGGAAACAGCATCCGAATATCGTGAGAGAGATGGTGAAAAAGCGATGAGTGATGTAATTATTATAGGTGCAGGGCCAGCGGGATTATCTGCTTCTATCTCTTGTGCTCGTTTCGGACTAAAAGTGCTCGTTATTGATGAATTTATGAAGCCAGGCGGGAGATTGTTAGGACAGTTGCATCAAGAGCCTACTGGAGAATGGTGGAACGGAATAGAAGAATCGAAGCGACTTCATGAAGAAGCAGAATCACTTTCAGTACATATCAGGTGCGGTGTTTCGGTCTATAATTTAGATAGAGATGAAAACAATTGGTTTGTACATACTAATATCGGTACGTTAGAAGCACCTTTCGTACTACTTGCTACTGGAGCTGCGGAATATTCTATTCCCCTTCCTGGCTGGACACTTCCAGGAGTGATGTCAATTGGAGCAGCTCAAGTTATGACAAATGTTCACCGCGTGCAAGTTGGAAAAAAAGGAATTATTATTGGTGCTAACATTTTGTCTTTCGCCATTTTAAGTGAATTGCAATTAGCGGGAATTACAGTGGATCATATTGTACTCCCTGAGAAAAGCGAGTTAAGTCAAAAAGCTGGTGAACCTGAAGAAGTTTTAAACTCTCTTTTAAATGCAGCTCACCTCGCTCCTTCTGCTTTCTTGCGAATAGGTAGCCACTTTATGAAATTTGATTGGATTCGAAAAGCTGGATTAACATTCTATCCAAACAACGGAATGAAAATAAACGGAACGCCACTTCACCTTCGGAAAGCAGCTCTTGAAATTATCGGAACAGATCAAGTTGAAGGTGTACGTATTGCTAATATTGACTCTAAAGGAAATGTTATTAATGGAACAGAGAAAATATACGAAGCAGATTTTGTATGTATTGCCGGGGGATTATACCCACTTGCCGAACTTGCAGCTGTAGCTGGTTGTCCCTTCCATTACATTTCAGAATTAGGTGGACACGTTCCTCTCCATTCTGAAGCAATGGAAACCCCTCTTCCCGGTTTATTTGTAGCCGGCAATATTACAGGCATTGAAAGCGGAAAAATTGCGATGGCGCAAGGAACAGTTGCAGGTCTATCTATTGCTAAATATGCAAGTAAAAAACCTGATATAGTCGACCAACAATTATCTCACGCCATTCAAAACGTTCACTTTGTTCGTCAGAAAGCTACAATTCAGTTTAATCCTATGCTAGATATCGGTAGACGAAAAATGAATGAAATTTGGCGTGATTATTCTTCTACATATGCACATACTAAAAAGAGCTGTTGAGATTATTCTCAACAGCTCTTTTTTCTAGTCATCTGAGTTATTAAATTTCGCTAATGCGTAAATGCCTTCTTCATCATCTAATTCAAGTTGTAATCTCGCTGCGAATGGATTGACATTATATTCTCTGTCAAGCAATAAGCGTAAAGCTTCGATTAAGTTTGCTTGAATTAAAATTTGCTGGCGACCATTTACCTCTACTTCCGCAGAGAAACCGTAGTCGTCATCATACATGAGTTCAACTAACACTTCTTCTGGACCCACTTGTCTTTTTTCAGCGATATATACGCAAAGCGCATTTATAAGCTCTTGTTCAGAAATTTTTATTGTTTCCATGCTACTTCATCTGCTTTCTTCTTACGTTGGTCTTTGAAGTATTTAAATGCACGAACTGCTAACATTACGATACCAGCCATTACTAACATATTTACCATAAACGCTAATACAGAACCAAGAGCTCCCATATTTGCAAATAAGCTACCCATTAGTAAACCACCAAGACCACCTAGTAATAAACCTTTCATAAAGCTTCCTTTATTACTTTTTGGTGCCGTGTTTGTTGCTTTCGTTTTTGAATCTGGAGTCGTTTTTTGAGAATTTACATTTGAGTCTTTTTTGTTTAAATCAACTTTTGACTTTTGACCTGAACTTGGTGTAAATGATTTTTTACCAGATTTGTAACTTTTCGCTGCTGCATGATCTACGAACATAAAGCTGCTAGCCCCAAAGATAACCATGAATGCTGTCATTACTGCTACAAGTTTTTTCAACATATTATATCCATTCTCCTTTTATATAGATATATGTGAAATCTATCTTTCTAGTAAATTCAGAATGATAGATTTGTTTTTAAGAACATTTTAAAGGTTCTTATGAACTTATTATATGAACTTTTGTCGAAATATGCAAGTATTATTTACTTTCAACAGTTTGGTCACAAAGGAAAAATTAAGCAAAACAGAATTGACTTTAAATGAAACAAAACATATTATAAGTTCATAAGAACTTTTTATTATTTTGGAGGTGAAAAGATGGAAACATTTCATCTCACACGAAACGAAATGGCTACCCTTCTTCTATCACTAAGAGGATGGAATACGAAAAAGCCTCTCGGTATTTTACAAGAAGCTTGGGCAAAGTCACATAAAAAAGATATTGAAAGCGGACAAAGCGTTACAGCTTTTATTACTACCGCACTTTCACCTATTTTTGAAAAGCTGATTAAAATTGACGATACTGATGTCGGTTTTTCTTTAAATGAAATAGTTGCGCTTGGCAATCAGATTGAAAACACAAGTTTCTCTGTAACTGCTATGCAAAACTGGGTGAAACGAGATATAAAAGAAATGATTGGCTCTCCTCAAAAAGGGAAAAAATATTCAATTGAACAAGCAGCCTTACTATTTATTGTCGAAGATTTAAAAACAGCACTTGATTTTGAATCCATTCGTAAGCTATTACGCCTTATTGTAAATGACCCAGCCGATCGAAGTGATGATTTAATCAATCCTGTTCATTTATATGTAGCATACTCTTCTCTATTTGAAGAACTCAATCAAGGGAATTGCTTACAATTAAATGCAACAGATACCGTTCATACAATTGAAAACATCGTAAAAGAAAAAGCTGATAAAATCGCAAGCAAGTTCGATCAAATTAATAACGAACAACGCGAAGCAATTCGTAACGCTATTATTATTGCGACCCTTTCTGTACATACCGCATATGTACAAATGTTAGCAAAGCGTTACGTAACAGCAACTTTATTTTTACAGAACTTAGATGTGAAGCCTTAAAAAATAGGAGCAGAAATGCTTCTATTTTTTTATGAGAAATTTTTAATAATCTTTTCATTAACCCTTCATGAAAACGCGGCTTATATCTTTTACTATAATAATTATGAGAGACATAAAAGAATTGAAATAGCAATCCCCTATGTAAATAAGGTATAATCTACATATAGTGAACCTTTTACGTCATTAAATAAAAGGTTCTTATACTCAAAAATTCATAAACTAGAAGGTGCAACAATGTTAAGTAGTTTTATTCATTCAGTATTAACGTTTTTTGAAGGATTAGGTTATTGGGGCATTATGCTTGGACTTATGATTGAAATTATCCCAAGTGAAATTGTCCTTGCTTATGCAGGATACTTAGTATTCAATGGAAGTATCTCATTTATAGGCGCTGTTGTATTCGGTACAATTGGCGGTGTTATTGCTCAAATCTTTATTTATTGGCTTGGACGATACGGCGGACGCCCTATATTAGAACGTTACGGAAAATATATTTTCATACATAAAAAACAAATAGATGCTGCAGAAGATTGGTTTAATCGTTACGGAACTGGCGTCATTTTTACAGCACGCTTCATTCCAGTAGTGCGTCATGCGATTTCAATTCCTGCTGGTATTACAAAAATGCCATTACTACGTTTCACTACATTAACAGCACTTGCGATTATCCCTTGGTCTATTATTTTCATTTATTTAGGTGAAAAACTAGGTGAAAATTGGGAGAATATAAATGATATTGCTGGTCCGTATGTGAAATCATTCGCAATTGGTGGCGTCGTACTTATACTTTTATACTTCGTTATAAAAAAATGGACAAAAAAGCGTAAAAATCTCGCTTAAGAATATAATAAAAACCGCTATAAATTCATTCGGAATTATAGCGGTTTTTTATTTATATATGAATTAATCTTCAGGAATTATATAACACCTTTCCATCTACATTTACATGGATAAGCAACCATTTAATCATTTCTTTCGTATATTATCTCAAAAAGGAGTGATTCCCCTATGCATTGGCAGCAAAAAATACCGTACTTAATCGGACGCCCTATCGGCATTTCCTTCATAAATGGGCAAGGAACTTCTGGTGTATTATGTTCAGCGCATGATGGTCAATTATATGTGTATGAATACCTTTATCAAGCTCAGTTTGCAATGAAACATTATGATTATAGACAGATTCAAGATATACATGCATTCCCAAATTGTCCTCACCAAAATCCTCTATACTAAAAAAATCGGAACGGCTCATAGCCATTCCGATTTCTATACTTTATTTCTCAGAATAAAATTTCTGCACTGCTTCATCAAAATAAATCCAACCTTTCCAGCCCAAATGAATCGTATCTTTTAAGAAATACTTATCATATTCATGACCAGAGAAATCAATTACTGGATATCCTGCTTTCTCAACCTGTTCTCGAACTTTTTTATAATACACTTCACGGCGTTCTTTCGGGAAGCCAGTATAATCATACCAGGGCCCATTTACAGGTACAGAAATAAAGAGTGGTTTGACATTTTTCTCTTTAAATAACTCTAAAATAATTTGTAAATCATCGTATTCTGGTGATTCATCATATGTTTCATTTGCTCTAAAGTTTTTTAAACCTTTTAGTTTTTTCTTCAGATTATTCTTATGATAATACGGATTTTCAATTCCGAATGTATTTGTAGTAGACTCAGCTTTCCCTTCTTGTTCTGCGTGTTTACGTGCGTCTTCCCAAGAAATTGAACGAAGTCCGATATTTGTTTTCTCCTTCATCGGTTCGATTTTAAATAAAGAGTTAAATATATCTCTATGATCTAAAATATTTCGATGCATATAAGCAAGTGGTTTAACTAAACCTGCTTTTATGTTATGTTTCGTATCATTATATACAATACCTTCTAATGAATTTTTTAATATATCATCTTCTTGAACAACTTTATAATCTAATAGCCGTTTCGCGATTTGCTTCTTCATTTCTGGATTTATCTCATCATTAAAAATAAAATGATATGCTTGTTGTTTGGAGAAATTATTAGTGAAATCCCCTTGTGATACACCAGTCTTTGTAAACCATTGTGGTGAAAGAACAAAGACTACTTTTTTACCTTCTAATTCATCCATAGTAGATGTCATATTTAAAATATGAGCTAAACTTTGTGTACCGCCAGTTCCAATTAAAAACGGTGTAAAACCAGCTGGATTTACTTTGAAATAATTAGACGGATGATATGCATCCATTCGTAAAAATTCTGATGAACCGTACATCGGTAAATACTGTGAATTCTCTAACATTTTTTGCTGTAAGAAAACACTTTGTAATTTCTCTTTTTGTAAAGAAGTTGCCGCATCTTCTACCTTCTTATCACTAATAAGCGATACTAAACTTTTCGATGGGATTAGAATGATAATGAAAAAAAGCACACATGCTAAAATTATAGGACCAAAAGCATGCTTCATTTTCATCTTCTGTCCCTCTTTCTATCGTTATTAAATTGTAACCCTTGTTTTTGACACGTCATCTTTTCTCTCCTTTGTCTCTATACATGTCCCATTCTATTTATCTATTATATACATGTATGTATTTCCTTCCTTGTTCTATTAAGCCCTATATAAATAGCGCAAGAAAATGTTTCCATAGAAACATGTTAATTATACAAGATTCTACATAAATTTCACACTGGAATTTTAGTAATAATTTTATTTTTTAACAATAAAAAAACATATGAAATGTCTAGAATTCTTCGGATGATGTATGAAGTTCAAAATATGATAATAAACGCCCGCTATGATTAACTTCATGAGTATATATAAACCCGAGCTTTCGTAAAAGTTTTTTCGAGCTCTCATTTGCTACTTTAACTCTAGCAATTATTCTTGTTACATTCAAAGTCTCTATTGCATATTTAATGGAAGCCTCTGCTGCTTCTAATGCATACCCATTCCTCCAATGTTCTGGGTCAAGGAGATACATAATTTCTATTGCACCTGTTTCATCTACCTTTCTTAAACCACAATGTCCTAAAAGCTTTCCTGTTTCACTATTAAATAACAACCATACCCCGAAGTCATACTGTTCCCAATGTAAGATAAGTTGCCCAATATAATCATTTGTTTCTTCCTTCGACATTCCTCTTGATTTAGCCAACCATTTGCCAACAGTATCTTTTTTTAATATGTTATAAAACTGATTAATATCTTCTACAATTGGTTTCCTCATAAATAATCTTTTTGTATAAATTACTTTCTCTTCTTCAAACATAGACATCATTTCCCCTCCAAATACTGTTTACAGACTAATAAATTATACCATGAACTATTTTTCTAACTTTAAATAAGAAAAACAGACTATCACATACATGAAGTCTGTTTCTCCATTCTTTTATTTTTGTACATCTGCCCATTTTAAACTTGTAGCTGGACCAAATTGATGTACATATAAATCTTTCACATATGGTTTTTGTAAGTAAGATAATCCGCGCTGGAATACCGGTGCAATTACTGCATCATCAAGTAGCATTTTTTCAGCATCTTGCATTGCTTTCCAGCGAGCCTTTTCATCATTACCTAATTCTGTTTTAATCTTCTTAATTAACGCATCATATTCTGGGTTTGCATATTCTGTATTATTGACGCTACTTCCAGAAAGGAATACTTCTAAGTAAGTCATTGGATCTGGATAATCTGGTAACCAGCGTGATAACGACATTTCATATTCTTTCTTCTTCTCAAGTGCTAATTTTTGCGTATGTGGTTGTAATTTCACATTCACTTTTAATCCTGGTAAGTTTTTCTCAAGCTGCTCTTTAATGTACTCTCCAACTTTTTTAAAGTTTTCCAAGTCATAATTTAATAGTTCTAACGTCACTTCATTTGTACCTGTCTCTTGTTTTGCTTTCTCCCAATATTCCTTCGCCTGTTTTACATTTGTCTTATTAAACTCACCAGCCGTACTTCTAAAATCTTTCTTATCTGGGCCCTTTAAAAATCCTTTTGGTACGTAATAGTTTGCTGCAACCGATCCATCATTTAAAAATGAATCTGCGAGTCCCTTCTTATCAAAAACTGTACTTAGCGCAAGACGTGCATTTTTATTTTTAAGAATCGGTACATTTTCATTAAATCGGAAGAAGTACATAACTGGATCTGTATATTGTTTTAACTCTTTATTATTTTTATATTTATCTACGAATTCTGTAGAAATAACAGCTCTATCAACTTTATCTGTTTCATATAAATTTACCGCAGTTGAAATTTCTTTTACAATTTGATAGTTTACTTCATCTAACTTCACTTCTTTTTTATCCCAATACTTATCGTTTTTCTTCATTGTAAAGCTAGCTTCATGCTTCCACTCTGATAATGTAAACGGTCCATTATATACCACTTTATTTGCTTCTAATCCATATTTATCACCTTGCTCTTTCGCATATTTTTCGTTAATTGGATAGAAGGATGGTAAAATTAATAATTTCGTAAAATACGGTACAGGATGTTCTAGCTCTACGACGAATGTTTTATCATCCTTCGCTTTTACTCCTAATTCATCTAGACCTAGTTGTTTTTTATTTATCTTCTCAGCATTTTTTACATCGTACGCAATGTATGCATATTGAGAAGCAGTATCTGGATTTACCAATTGCTTCCAAGCGTATACGTAATCATGAGCGGTTACTGGCTCTCCGTTAGACCATTTCGCATCACGTAATTGGAATGTATATGTTTTTCCATCTTTACTCACTTCATATTTTTGTGCGCCGGCTTCAATTACTTCATCATTTTTCGATAGACGAAATAGTCCTTCCATTACGTTATTCAAAACGTTAAACGAGACTGCATCTGTTACTTTCCCTGAATTTAACGACGGAATTTCACCTGTTTCTAGTAACTGTAATACTTTCTTCTCATCTTTCGGCTTTGTTGCAGTTTTTTCTTTTGCGCAACCAACTAAAAATGAAGAAACTAATAGAGTACTAACTAATGAGTAACGAACAACTTTTTTCATTTAAAAACCCCCTTCTATTTTTAAGGTAAGTAACGACGAGCACCAGCGTATTCTTCTATATATCCTGGTGTATTTAGCGGTATAATCTCTACCGACCTTTCAGCTCTTGGTGAGTGAATCATATTGCCATCACCAATATACATTGCAACGTGATGGACACTACCTTTCCCTTGATCATGTGCAAAGAAAATTAAATCTCCTTTTTGTAGATTTTCTTTATCAACTGCAACCCCTGCTCTTGATTGCGGTCCAGAATCTCGCGGAATTGTAATGCCGTGCGATTTATAGATCGTATGTGTGAAGCCAGAGCAATCAAATCCAAAACCACTTGTACCAGCCCATATATACGGTAAGCCTAAAAACATTTTCCCTGTGTTAATTAAATCATCGGCCGCCGGAGTTGGAATATCAGTTTGAGATCGGTAAACTGTTCCATCATTTTTTCGTAGCCATGCTTTCTGACCATTTGGCAACAATACACGGTATGAAATTGTGTCTTCACTTAATAGCGGCAGTCTTGTATTATAACTGACTTCAAGTGATTTATGTTTTTCAGAAGGATTTATATATAAAATCGCTGTTGGTTTAGTTATTAAGACAAAAGGTTCATTTGTTTTATCTGCAAATTCTTGATTATATGTTAATTGTTTTTCAGGCATCCAGCCCGGATAACCTTCTTCATTTCGTGGTGTTGGCTGTCCATGCACTAATACCTTCACCCATTCGCCTTTCTTATCAATAACAGTTACTTCTTGACCGAGTAAAGCTTGTGTTTCTAATTTATTTGCATTTGTTAACCATAGTTTCTCGTCAAGTGTCATTGATTTCGTCCATTTCCATAGATCCACTGGATTTGTTGCACTCGGTGTATCGATTGGTCTTAATGAATCAGGTGCTGTCCATAACGTTGCAGCAGATACATCTATAAATGCTTTATTATCCTTCTTTTCTTCAGCATTTGCCGATGTAAACGATGAAAATATAAATAAAGTTGTTAAAAATGCAGTTCCTACTTTTTTCATATATATCCCCCTTAAAAGATAGTTTACTTGTCTCTTCTCCTAAGATTTACTATTCACTGTCGATTGAAGGTTTACCTTTGATCCAGAATAAGTCATTCCTTCTGGCTCTTCCATTAACCAAAGCGGTGCATCAAGATCAAAATAATGAATATTAGGATGCGCTGCCGCTAAATGCGCAACAGCACTAACGGAAAGTGAAGACTCCATCATGCTGCCCACCATACACTTCACACCAGCTGTTTCTGCGATATCAGCAATACGCCATGCTTCACGTATGCCACCACATTTCATTAATTTAATATTAATGAAGTCTGCATATCTTCCTTGAACGAGCTTTAATGCGTCACTTGCTGAAAATATACTTTCATCGGCCATAATCGGCGTTTGCACACGATCTTTGACGTACTTTAACCCATCCCAATCTTTCGCGTGTACTGGTTGTTCAATAAATTCTATATTTAAATTACGATTTTCCATCTCTTGAATGATAGAGACCGCTTCTTTTGGACTCCAACCTTGATTCGCATCTAAACGTAATGTCGTATTTCTTGGTACCACATTTCGAATTGCCTCAATACGTTCCAAATCTAAATGCGCCTCTTTACCCACTTTAATCTTTAATGTTTGAAATCCTTTTTCTATATGTTTCTTCGCTTCTTTTGCCATTAATACAGGCTCATCTACACTCACTGTAATATCGGTATGAATTTCTTTCTTCCCGCCTAACAATGCATATAACGGCACATTTTGATATTGGCAATATACATCATATAAAGCGATATCTACCGCTGCTTTTGCACTTGAATTTCCAATACAACTCATTTGAATGCGCTGTAGTAACTGCTGAAATTGAATGATATTTTGACCAATTAAACATGAACGCATCGGCCCTAAAATCGCTTCTTCCATTCCGCTGGTGAAATCCCCCGTAATAACTGGCGTTGCGGCTGCAGCCCCCTTACCAATCACTCCTTCGTCTGTATGAATATAAACATCTATACTTTCAATTTCGGTTACAGTACGAAGCGCGGTTTTAAACGGTGTATGCAGTTTTACACGTCTACGATTTACTTTTACATCTGTAATTTTCATTTTGTTCATCCTTTCGTTCTCCAATGAAGTGAAATTTTAATCCACCGGAGATTTATACCCACGGATTATTAGGTAAACCCATTGGGCATTTACTCTCCTATCTCTCTACTTTATTTTCGTTTGCTTTTGATGTAGGACGATAATGTGAAATAAAAAAATCCAGCCATAAGAATGATTCTTACGGCTGGATTTTGTCTATGATTGAGTAGACAAAGCAGCAATCTGATTATATTTTTTCTGTGCATCTTTTAGCGCTACAAGTAACGCTTTTTGAGAAGAACCGAAATATCGGTTCTTTACTTCCATTACTAACGCCGGGTCATTTATATTTTTATGTAGAAATAAATATTTAACAAATTGAGATGTTAATGCAATTGTCGCTGAGCAGTCTGCATCTACAATTTCCCCTGTATCCTTAACAAGTATAAATGCTACGAAATAGCTTTTAAACTTTTCAGTAATGGGATTATTTTGAGGTGCTTTCGCATCCCCTACGATATAAATTGTATTTGAGGCGTACACAGCTATCTTCCTTTCTTATACGAGGATAACGGGTTTCTTAATAGTCGTATGAGCGAGGAACTCAACGTTGATTAAAAAATGTATCCGCTTACCTTGTATTATAATATAATTGACAGAATTTTAACAACATTTATTTTAGTGCATATTCCATATTTATGAAAATAGCTTAAACTCTTCATTTCTACAATATGTGATTGTTCCTTGTACCATGACATTCATACATAAAAAACTGCACCCCCAATTGTTAGACGGTGTCTAACAATTGGGGGTGCAGTTCAATGGCTAACTGTTTTTATTACTTTGGCATCACAAATATAGTTTCATTTGACTTAGAAAATTGATACTCTTTTCTCGCTAACTTCAAAATTTCTTCCTCATCGTCTGTTAAATTTTCTATGTTAGTCTTTAAAGAATCTTTATCTTTCTTTAAAGATACTAATTGCTTCTTTTGATCCGTAATCGTATCTTTCTTTTTATCAATTACTTCTTGTTGTTTCGTTAAAATATATTGAACATATAGAGTAGTTGCCGCAATAAAAAGGACCATTAAAATAAGTCGCCTTAACTTCTTTTTATTTATCCTACGCTTGTCACTAGGTTGTGATAATTGCTCTGGTATATTAGGAACATTTACTCGCTCGAGTTTCCTCATTCAAATCCCCCTAACCCATATTTTTCACTACCATCGGCACGTTTTCTTACTAAACTAAATTCTATTCTTATAAAATAAACTCCTTCACAAAAATATCCCATAAATTAACCAATTAAAGATAGCATTCGACGACATTTCCATATTTACACCGATTTTTTTTATACATGCTGCTATAAAATAGTAGTTTCTGTAATTCTTTTTCTACTATTGTAGAAGAGTTTTTTCACACACAAAATTCCTTCCCCACATATCCATGTTATAACATGCTTACAAGGAGGGGGAATATGTATTACCGCACATTAGGTAAAACTGGAATAACTGTTTCTGAAATAGGTTTTGGCGCATGGGCAATCGGTGGTGATGAATGGGGACCTGTTAACGATAAACAATCTATAACCGCTATAAAAAAAGCAATTGAGTGTGGTGTGAATTTTATTGATACTGCGGATGTGTATGGTTTAGGACATAGTGAAAAGTTGGTAGCTACCGCGATTAAAGGACATCGTAATGATATTATCCTATCAACGAAAGGTGGTTTAATCGGACATCACTACGACCCTAATGGAGTTCCTGTATATGATACTCCCGAAAAAATCATCGCCGTATTCGAAACAAGTTTACAACGTCTTCAAACAGATTATATTGATCTTTATTTTTGTCATATTTGGTGGCATAATCGTAGAGAAACAGAAGCATTTCTACATGCATTTGACATATTAAAACGTGATGGCAAAGTAAGAGCAGTCGGTGTTTCGACTCATGATTTACAATACATTCATCATTTCAATAACAACAACGAAATTGATATCGTACAACTTGATTACAATATATTAAATCGAAAACCAGAAAAAGATATATTACCATTCTTACAAGAGAAAAATCTAGGAGCTGTTATTCGTGGTCCATTAAAAATGGGCATTTTAACTGGAAAATTCACAAATAAAACAATTTTTCCAGATGGAGATTTACGCAAAGATTGGCCAAATGAAACTTGGTTTCAAGAAGACTTACAAACCGTAGAGAAACTTCGGCTGCTCTCAAATAAAAATCAGACCCTAGGGCAACTTGCACTTCGCTATGTACTCTCTCATCCGGCAGTAAGTGTTGTAATTCCTGGTGCAAAAACAGGAACACAAGCACAAGAAAATGCAAATGCATCTGTTCGCCCTATTTTGAGTGATGAAGAGCTTAACTATATTCATTCAATATAAAAAGCCCAATCCGGGCTTTTTAATTTGGCAAACTAATATCATACTCCATTCGCTTCGCTGTGTCCTCCGCAACATGCACACCTAACAAGTTTTTCACAATATGAAATGCCATATTAATTCCAGCTGAAATTCCGGCAGATGTTATAATATGTCCTTCATCTACAAACTTTACATTTTCTATAACTTCAACATTTTGAAACTCATTTTTAAACTTTTCAATACTAGCCCAATGTGTTGTTGCTTTTAAACCTTCCAGTAAACCTGCTTTCGCCAGTAATAGCGCTCCTGTACAAACTGAAGTCATCAGCTTTACTTCTTTCATTTGTTGGCGAATCCATTTTATTACTATTTCATTTTTCATTTCATATTTTCTAGCACCTAGTCCACCCGGAATTATTAAAATATCCACTGGTGGTAAATTTTCAATACTATAATCTGGCTGTACCTTCAATCCATTCCTTGCTGTAATCATTTCCCCATTCTCGCTAACTGTATAAACAGTAAATGTTTTTTCTCCATTCACCTCAGTCACAGAAAAAACTTCAAATGGCCCTGCAAAGTCTAACACTTCTACTTCATTAAATAAAAATATACCAACACTCCATTTATTCATCATAAGTTCACTTCCTGTTTCAAATGATGTAAAAGGTGATTATATCCTTTTTCTAATGCAATATCATACGCTGTTTTCCCATCATTTTTCTTAATCATCTTATTAGCTCCATTTTTAAGGAGCAACATAATTATTTCTTCATTTCCTAATAATGCTGCTTCGTGGAGTCCTGTCCAGCCACCACTTTGCATAATATTTACATCTGATCCTTTTTCAATTAAGAAAGCGACAAGTTCACTTTGCTTGTTCGCAATTGCCGCTTGCAAAGGTGTATTTTCATTTTCGTTTTTCGCTCTACTATGTAAATCTGCACCGCTTTCTAAAAGAAAACTCGCTATTTCTTTCTGTCCAAAATAAGCTGCTAAATGAAGTGGTGTCCAGCCATCTTCACTACATTCGTTAACAATACTTGGACTCGCCTTTATAAACTTCACTACTTTTTCCTTATTACCACTTATCACAGCTTGTGCTATTGATTGTAAATGCTCCATAATAATCTCCCATCCTTCAAAATATTTAAGCATCTCCTTCTACATGTTCTATTAATTATTATATTTTCCTTTTAAAATCTTAAGTTTACATAATAATATTATATATATTACTTTTTTGTGCTTAATGGCTGAATAGCAATAATGTTAAAAATACTGCCTTTAAACAATGAAGACCATGATTTCATTAGAGTTACTGAAAAAGCAAGCAAAAAACTATACACATAGTTTTCATCATATTTGTTCAGTTTCATGAACTAAAACAGGTAATGTTTATTCTGCTATTTATGCTTTCAACATATCAAATAATATTATTCCAATAAAAAACAATCCATTTTAAAAATGGATTGTTTTTTATTTCTGTTTTATGCGGTTTATTTTATTTTTGTATTTTCAATGATGAAATAATTATATTTACAAAAATGAAACGCTACTATCTTAGCCCCTCTTATAGTAAGTTTTTCGTTCGAAAACAAAAATATAATTTCACCTTACAATTGAAAAAACATATGTAAAAGTTTCTAAAACAGCTGCCTTATCATACTAATCTATAGCAATTCTGTCTTCTTCCCTTACCTGTTTCCTTTAACACATACGATTTTAAAACTAGCGCCGTTAATGCATCTGTTAATGTTTTATATGATAAATTTGATAATGCCAATAGATCGTTCGTATATAACATTCTATGCTTCTCTAATAATAATAGTACTAATCGTTCAGACGGTTTTAATGCCTCATCACTTTCTAGTATAAAGTCTATATTTTTCATTTCTCTAATTACTACTCCTTATATAAAAAAATACTTTAGGTGCTAATTTAATATAAAAATAATACATAACAAAATTTGAAATATATTAAAATAACATTGTTTTAAAACACTATTATACTATAACATATAAAAAGCATTTCCCGAAATAGGAAATGCTTTTTATATTGGTTATATAATTCTTCAAAAACTACATTTAAAAACGGTTAGTCATTCTCTAAATATGAATGACTAACCGTCTTCCAGCTTCTTCTCAATTAACATGTTTTACCTTAAATATTTCTTGCAATATGTGGCTTACTGTAATGACTTGTTCCACCGCCACCTACTACTACTTTACCACCTTTTTCGAAAATTAATAATTTACTTGAACCATCTGCAAGAAGCACTATTACTTCAGCATTATTACTTGTTGCTATATAAATTACATAACCACTCTTTGATATACAAGTTTCCCAATTCGCATCAAATTCTGATCTTACTACACGATTTGAATACACTTGATTTTCAATTCTATCTTGTTCTACGTTTTCCAAATTTATTCTCCCCTCTTCCCTGCATAGTTATATATATTAAAATAGCACCATCTAAAATAGTGACCGATTTTAACATAAATAGTATATGTAATTAGTAGGAGAATGCTTGGACAATAGAAACGAAATAGACTTCGGGAATTTTACAATTGAAACTTCTCTTTAATCATTTCCGCTACTTCTTTTGCACTCAAATACGTGTTATTAATTTTTATATACTCTTCTTTTTCAATTTCACCATGAAGAGAGTTTAATCTATGCATTTTCATCGTTTCTTTCAAATTATTTTCAGACCACTCAATATCTCTTTTTTTCGGTTTATGTTCTAATCTATTCGGGCTTTTATTTCGTTCTAATCTTTCATCTAATTCCGCTTCCAGCTCTACAAAATACACTGTCCCACCTTTTGATTCAAAAATATTTTCTACATGATGTATATAATCCCAATCCTCTTGGAGGTCAAATGCCCATATATACGTAAAAATCATTCCAGATAAATCACTTTTAGATACTTCTTCAAATATTTCATTACGAAATAAACTTACTAGTCTTTTTGCTTCTTTCGTACTGTAATCAAAAATTGGACTTACTAAATCAATTGTCATGTGGTTATGAAAAAGTTTTAAACCAGTTAATGTTGCTAATTCTTGCCCCACTGTCATTTTCCCAACTGCTTGTGGGCCAAATATTAATATAAGTTTCATTTATTTCCCTCCAATCTTTCTCTATAAACCATTACATAAAATAAAAAATAAGACAGCCGATTTTAAAACGATTGCCTTATTTTTTATTCATAGTTTTAGTTCTATTCTTTTCGCACAGCTTCAAAAGTAATCATTTGATTTGCATTTGACGGTTCTTTTTCATAAACATATTCAGCAGAGCAAGTAATGTTTGAGAAACCTATACTTTCTAAAAGAAGTATAAACTCTTCTATTCCATACCAGCGCAGCGCAAAGCGTTGCAATTCTGTTTGTACTAACTGTCCTTTACTCCACTTTTCATATTTCAAATATGATACAGTAACTTGGTTCAGCCAATCTATTTCAATTGATTTATTTTCTAATGTGATTCCGTCTCCGCTTGGCAAAGAGAAAGTCGATGTATGAATTTCCCCAGTCTTCCATTTATGCGGGAGCATAATATCTACGATTAATCGTCCACCTGGATTAAGATGTTCATAAAAACATATTAATGCATTTATAGAATCCAAACGATTTTCAATTAAACAAAAAGATCCAGTAGGAATGATAATTGCTTCATATTTATGCGGAAGTGAAAATTGTTGCAAGCTTCCTTCATATAAATTAGGATGTAAGCCTCTCTCTTTACAGCGCTTACGGCAAGAATCTAGCATTTCAGGTGAATAATCTATCCCATCCACTTTAAAACCAGCCTCTAGAAGCGGAATGATGACACGCCCTGAACCTACTGCGGCTTCGAGGATTCTTCCTCTACAATCTTTTAAACGTTCTTTGTAATACTCAATATCACCATTTAAAGAATAACCGACTGGTTTTGTGTAATCATACAGTTCCGTACAAAGTGTACTATAAAAACTAAACATTTATTTTCTCCTCCGTTTTTACGTACGGAAGATTTCAATTCAACTAATCTTCCTGTACCTCTAATTTTAATGAGATTTCGAAAGAGCTGACTATCATAATATATCACTCACTTTCCATAGAATATAATGATATTGTATTACATACCCTTCCAATTTGAAATATAAAAATTAAAAATTCAGACTACAAATTAAAGAGCTTACTTTAGTAAGCTCTTTAGAAAAAATATTTATTTCACAATCGGCAATGTCACTTCACTTAATTTCACTGTAAGTTTCGTGCCAGCTTTCGGTCTAATTGTATAATCATAATCACTTGCAATTAAAACAACTCCGATTTGATGCCCCACTTTAAATACATAATCATCTGGCTGCATATCCCATGTAAATGTATAATCTTTGCCCGCTTGAATCGCTGTTGAATTTTCTATACTCTTTACGTTTTGTGGATCCATCCAGCCTCTCGTTACGATTTCCGGCTTCGCTCCTCCATAGTCAACAAGTAACGCTGTTAAATTTGATACAGATCGATCAATATTTCCTGTAATTGAAATCTTTGGTGTACCACTTATACGCGTATCTTTTTGCAGTACAGGCATTGTATATACTAATCGATTTGCTACTTCTAATTCTGGATTTGCTACTAATTGGTTTGATTTTATTTGTGCATCATCTAAGAATGAGAAAACTTTATTAGCCGATCCCATACTTAGTGGCAAATTGACTGATTTATTGCTTAAATACATACGGATTTTTGAAGGTACAGCTGCTGGATCTGGCCAATTTTTTATCTTTTGCCACGTTTTATTTTCTCTTTGCACATCAACCATTGGTTCATCCATAATTCCATTTTCAATTCCGTACAACCAATAATCTAACCATTTATTTTGTGTTTGCTGCCAGTTATTACTTGATGTCCCACCATGACCACCTTGGTGTAGCCACATTTTACGCGGAACATTATTTTCTCCAAGTGCTTCCCACCATTGCGCGAACTGTTTCGTTTTAACATTCCAATCGTTTAAACCATGAACAACAAATACACTCGCTTTTACATTTTTAGCATCTTTTACATAGTTACGTTTATCCCAAAAATCATTATAATTACCTGTTTTTCGGTCTTGTCCAGCCGTTAACTCTTTTATAACTTGTCCGCAAACTTCAGGGTTTTCCCTTGTCAGTACTGCTTCTGCCATATTATCTGTATCTTCTCCTTGATATCCGCCTGGAGCAATGACTGCACCATTTGCACGATAATAATCATACCAACTACTAATTGCTGCGATTGGAATAATTGTTTTTAAACCTTCAACTCCAGTAGTCGCAACAGCATTTGGTAATGTACCATTATAAGAAACTCCAGTCATACCTACATTGCCTGTAGACCAATTTGCCTGAACTTCCTCACCCTGTTCTGTAAATGCTTTCGCGCGACCGTTTACCCAATCAATAACAGATTTTGTCCCAAGTATCTCTTGTTCATCTCCAGTTGTAGGGCATCCATCTGATTTTCCAGTACCGATACTTTCGCCTAAAATAACTGCATAACCTCTTGGCACGTAATAGTTCCCATACGAACCAAGATTAATCGCTCCATACGGTTTTCCTTCATACGCATACAATTCTTCATCTACATTATATACAGGAACATCTTTTAATCCAGATCGATATGGACTCATTTCATAAATAACAGGAACTTTCACATTCGGATCTGTCTTTGGACGCATAACTTTTATCGATACTCTGTCTTTCTTACCGTCTCGATCACTATCAACTTCTGTCTCTACATATAAATTTTCGATAATAGCTTCATCGAGAGAATAAATCGGTTTTGTCATCCCATTTTCTAATTCAATTTTCGTATTTTTAGTCTCTTCCTTCTTCTCTGCATGCACATCCATAGTAAAGCTAGGTATAATTGTTGCAGATAGCATTGCTGACAGTGTAATTGCCATTTTCTTTTTACTCAAAATATTCCCTCCCCTTATTCGTTCTCTTTTACTATATAACAAAATAACTGAAAATTCAGTTTTATTTTTATATAAAAGTTGAGAAACTCAAAGATTTCTTATTAAGTAAAATTTAATGGAGGTGTGAAATTATTTTCCCACTCCCAGCTTCTATATAAAGTGAGCCCTCACCAATCGGGCGTTTACGAGCAGCGGGGCCCCCACCTAACTTCTTTGCTTCCGCTGAATTTTGAGTTTTGGGGTCTTACTGCCCGGCAAATAGCGGGATAAATAGAGAAAAAGACAACCGATATTTCTATCGCTTGCCTTACATTCCATTTATTATTTTTCTAACTCTTTAAAGGTATCTTTCAAGTCTTTATCAGATACCTTTATATCTGCATTTTTAAGCAGTTCTCTAGTAACTTGTTGATGGAATTGAGGATCTTGTATACGTTGCTGTTCTAATTCTTTACGAATATTCTCTTTCTCTTCCTCATACGGTTTAAGCTCTTTTTTATCCGTTAGCTTAATAATATGATATCCGAAAGAAGATTTAACAGGTTCACTCAATTGACCAACTTCTAACTTATACGCAGCATCCTCAAATTCTTTCACCATCATACCAGGTCCAAATTCAGATAGTTCCCCACCTTTTTCTTTAGAACCTGGATCCTCTGAATATTGTTTAGCCAATGCCGCGAAATCTTCGCCACTATTTAATTTTTCTTTAATTTCTTTTGCTGTCTTTTCATCTTTTACTAAAATATGGCTAACTTGAAGCTTTGGCTTATAATGATCTTTAATATCTTTTTCCGTTACGGTTGCTTTAATAGCTTTTTCAAAAGCAAAAGTAAGCTTTAATTTCTCTTTCAACTGATCTTCATTTTTCACACCATTGGATTCCATATATGTATTAAAATTATCGCCCATCTTGTCTTTTAATTCTTTTAGTTGTTTCGTTACCTCTTCATCCGTAACTTTATATTTATCATGTAATACTTTTTCTACTACCATTTCAGATAAATTCTGTTTACCGTAGTTTTCTTTTAATTTTTTGTTAAAATCACTTTCTGAAATGCTTCCTGATTTTGTCGTTACAATATTATCTGATGAACCACATGCAGATAAAGATAACGTCATACCCATTAAAATGCTACCAATTACTAATTTCTTTCTTTTCAAATCTGAATACCTCACTTCATTAAATTCAAATATAACTATGTAAATATAACGTTTTCCTGTGAACTTCACGTGAATTTAATGAAAGTAGAACATTTGCTAATTCTCCATTTAATACATCAATTTCGAAAATTATGGTGATTCATCCTATATCGCTAATCTCTAAAGCTGCAAAAAGGACTAATATTTTCATTAGTCCTTTTTCACATTTATATAAAATTGAATTTCTCCATCTATAGAGGAAACTCCATATTCAAAACCATGCCTTTCTAAAATACTTTTCACTATCGCTAGTCCTAATCCTGTACCTGATTTTTCTTTACTACGAGAAGATTCTAGTACGTAAAAAGGCTCCCAAATTTTCTCGATATCCTTAATTTTATCCGTAGGAATGCCATTTTTTATTTGGAAATATATACTTTTATTTCTATCTTCTAATGTAATTATTATGTTTTGATTTGCTGTATATTTTATCGCATTAGAAATTAAATTTTGAAACACCATTCTCATTTTATTTAAATCTGCATAAACGATTGTATTGCCCGCATTACAATTTACTTGCAAGTTAATTTCTTTCGAATCCAGTTCAATCTGATGCTTATCTAATATACTCTGAACCAGTGGTTCAATGGGGAATTCTTCTTTTTGTAAAATATCTCTTTCTAGTTTAGAAAATCGTAATAGTTCTTCAATTAAGTTTGATATTTGATCTGTTTGTTTAATAATTGTATCTACATAAGTCCCATCATCTAATCCATCTTTAATCCCCATAGAGTATGCTTTTACTAATGCGATCGGTGTCTTTAATTCATGCGTTACATCACCCATAAATCGTTTTAAATGTTCATTACGATCAGTTAAGTCTTGATGTGCTTCATGTAGTTTTTCACTCATGATATTAATACTATTGGCCAACTCTCCTATTTCATCATTCGTTTTCACTTTCGTTCTTTTAAACTGCAAATGTGAAATATCCTGAGCCACATCACTTAACTCTTTCAGTGGTGTCGTTATTATTTTTGAAAGTATCCACACAAGTAAAATAATAAGAAGGAGCGAGAAACATAGGATATATAAGTAAAATGTATTTAACGTATTTATAATTTCATTTGAATTCGCAATGGAAGTCCCAATTAAAATTATCGTATCATCTTTCGCAATATATTTAGCAAAAAAACTCGCTTTTACCTTTCCTTGATCGTACAGTTTATTCGATTGCCCTTCCGTCTTCACTTTCATAACTTCGTCTTTCGTAATCCAAAGCTTATTTAACGTTACTTTCTTTTTCGTAAGTTGCATGCGTAACGCGTCGTTCATAGCATCTTCTGACTGATTAATTGGCGTATACGCAATTGTAACGTTATTTTCAATTTCAATTGTATGAATAACATCTTCTAAATCATTGACTGGCGCATTTTGTATTTGAGTTGTAAATTCATTTAAGTTTTCACGTGTTTTATAAATATTATATTTCGGCAGGAGAAAGTTAATTAATAATAAAGAAATTGTAAATATAAGAATAACGGTTAAAGAAATGCTGAGAAATAGCTTTTTCCCAAGTTTATTCACTTTGTTCCTCCAAACTATAACCCAGCCCACGATGCGTCTTAATAATATTTTCTCCAATTTTTTTACGCAGCCTTCTTACATGTGTATCAACCGTTCTCTCTTCTCCAAAATAGTCAAATCCCCATACAATGTCTAACAATTTTTTACGAGTTAAAATAGTTCCTTTATGATTTAAAAAGCATTTTATTAATTCGAGCTCTGTTTTTGTAATTTCTAACTCTATATCATTTTTATATACTTTATTTTTGGCAAAATTTATCTTTACATCTTGTACTTGAATAATATCATCATGCTGAATAAGTTTTTTCGCTCGCGTAATTAGTACTCCTGGATGAAATGGTTTTTTTACGTACTCATCTGCCCCACTTTGAAGCGCTGCTAATTCATCTTCACTTTCACTTTTCGCCGTAAGCATTAATACTTTTACGCTTGAATTCTTTTTTATTTCCTGACAGACAGTAATACCACTATGTTTCGGCATCATCCAATCCAAAATAGCTAAATCAATTTTTTCATCATAAAATATTTGAAGTGCTTCCTCTCCGTCTTTCGCTAATAATACTTCAAAGCCTTCTTTTTCAAAATAAGCTTTTAAAATCCTTAACATATCTTGTTCGTCATCTGCAATTAAAACTTTCATATTTTTTCCTCCATTGCTTTTAAACAAAAACCAATTGTATCATACAACATCCTTGTTACATGAATGTGACAGAAAAATATTTAAAGCTTTTGAGGGGATAGTAATGGTGAGGTGTTGTACTATGATAAAAAAAATCGGGGTCATTTCTCTTCTTCTATTTCTATTATCAACAAATGCGTTCGCAAATACAAATCAACAAATTGAAGTATTTGATTGTCAAAAAGAAATGGTCATTCAAAAACAATCTTTAGATCCAGTAATCCAAAAAGAAGCAGTTCAATACGCTAAAGCAATAACTGGTCCATTTAAAAACTTAAATGTCGTTCCAAAAGATGGCTATATGATAAAAATCCCTTTATCTAAGCCGGTTTCTATTACTAATCAATGGTTACACACTACAATAGACGAAGTACTTATACTGCTCCCACTAAATGAAAAGCCTTATATTATGCTTTATGATGATGAAAATAATCCGCATTTTTATTATGTAAAAGGTAAACCAAGATTATTATTGAAACAAATGAAGGTTAAGTTATAATGTAAGAAAGATCCCACAAATATGATTTGCGGGATCTTTCTTTATCAATTAACAATTTGATTTTCATTTAAAAAATGAATAACCTGTCTTTTATGATGGTTATCATGATCTACAAATTCTTTAATAATATATATAAGAGAATATGGCGTTCCGGTATGAGGACAATGTGATACTCCATTGGCCGTTAAAGGTTTCTTTAGATTTCCAGCAGATAGTAATCTAAGTTCTTTTACGAGTAACTCTCTTTTAGCTTTTGCTTCTTCAAGAAGTTTCATCTTAGATATACCGGATTTGGCATAACTAGATGCTAGTTTATTATATGTATCAAAATCAGGGAACTCCATTCCCTTCCCATCTCTCACTGATGATAATGTCTCACGTAATAGATAGTCATCCCAGTTCATAATATGAGATATTATTTCGCCAATAGTCCATTTCCCCTCTGATATTGGTGCCACCCACAATTCCTCTTTCATACCTTTCAATGTATTTATCCAAATTGAATATTCATTGAAATCATTAATAATTTTATTTTCTCCCATCATCCAATTCTCCATTCTAATATTAGATTCTTATAAATTATAACATCAATCTACATGAAACAGAACAAAAGTTCTACTGGAGAAGTAAACAATAATTCACTATATCCTTTTATATAAGTTCAAATAATGGCTCACTCCCATATATTTTGTCCCTTTCAGAAATCCACTCGAAGTATAAAATTTGTCACCCTGTACTGTATCTGTATTTAAAACAACAATATTAAAATGTTTTTTCGCATCGTTTATAATTCTCGCTAATAATAACCTCCCTAATCCTTTCCTTCGGTATTTTTTTGCAATATAAAATCTCCTTATCCTACCAATCTTATTGTTTATTGTATATGGATCCTCATTTAACCCTCCTATTCCAATTAACTTTTCCCCTTGAAAAATCCCATATAAGCATTCACCAGTTTTATTAAACGTGTTTATTTTATTTTCATATTCACTTATTAGTTTTATTAGGAAATAAAATCCTTCGTCTTTGCTTTCCTGAACAAGATAATCGTGTTCGTATATCATTAAATCTTCAATTTGTTGAATATGTATATCTTTCAAGTAAATCTCCCCTTACTATGAAAATACATAAAAATGCTCTAGAATTTTTGATTCTGAGCATTTTTATGATTGTTATCTTATTCAATTCGTAGTATGTGTATTCTTCACTTTAGATATAAATCGATAATATAGTTGTTTAATTCTTATTTAACTAAAGCATCTGTTTGTTTAAGTGTATACATTCACATTTATATTTTCTCTCAAATATACTATCAGTTTATAAATTCACCATTCTTCTCTAGCAGGTATAAGTTAAATTATAATTTGTTAATTGATATGCTTGTGTAACCACTGTTCAAATATTTTCAACTGTTCTTCAGTATGAAAGTAATGTTCACCCGTCTCCATAACTTCTAATTCACAACGATGTTTTTTTGTAAAATAGTTAATAGTTTCAAATTCGCACAGTTCATCCTTAGCTCCGTACATAATATATGTATCTGTATTCCATGTACTAATAGGATGCTCTTTTACATAGCATAAATAATCCCAATATAACTTTTGACCAATAGGTGTCTCTATAGTCATTTCTTTTTGTAAAAGCTCCGGTGTTACATTAAACCATTTCATCATATTTTCGATAATTCGTTCCATATTAACTACTGGTGATAAAAATAATGCCTTTTCTAGCACATCATTTTGATAAGCTAAAAGACTAAAATACGCTCCCATACTACATGCAAACACATTTATTTCTTTCCAATGTACTTTTGCGTAGTTCATAATTATAGATAATTCACTAACACAAAACTGTACTTTGCAAGGAGTGTTATCATTTTTTCTTTCTCCATGCTCAGGTAAATCAAAGCTTAATACTTGATAGCCTTTTTGATTGGCTTCTTCAGCTAATATTTGAATAACTACATCTTCCTTATTTGACATATTTCCATGTACTGCAATAAAAACTTTTTCACTCTTCTCTCCCCATAAAACCGCAGGAATATTACTAATTTTAAAATTATTTTTAAGCATACTCCCTCCATAAAATAAGACATATAGGACTTGGAAAAAATGCACACACTTTATTTATCTCTGTACAGCAGGCAGTATCTGCTTTAACTCTATTAAATCATCTATTACTATATCAGCCTGAGCAAGTTCCTCTTCTTGCGCAAAATCAAAATTGCATCCAACTGGAAGTAAACCGTTGTCTTTCGCTGCATTTATATCAGATAGCCGGTCACCAACTACCGCTGCCTCTTTTATATCATATTTGTTCATAATACTTTTAACTAAGTCACCTTTATTTAGCGATTGTATTTGTTCAATACTAAACGTTTCAGTCACCCACTTGTCTAAAGCATAATACGTTACGATTGCTCGTAAATATTCTTTCAAACCATTACTAGCAATGTAAATTGAACAATTATTTTCTTTTATATATGTAAATATTTCTTTTACATTTGGATATAAAGCGCCTTTTCCGCTTTTTATGTTTTCAATTAGTCTATCTAAAAAATATGCATCTGTTTGTTCTCTTATTTCAATAGAATGGTCCGGTAATAAAGCTTCCCAAACTTTCGGTAGCGGCACACCCATAATTTCACGGTATTTTTCAATCGGTGTTACCGTATCCCATAATTGAAGTGATCTTAAGTGATCAAAAGTATCATCTAACGATAATTCTAAAATTTTATCTGTTTGAAATAATGTTCCATCCATATCAAAAATTAATGCTTGTAACATTCCTATCTCTCCTTTTGGACTATAGTTTTACCAGATATATTTTTAAGCATCTCAATAATAATTTCTGAGCAATAATTCGCAGCAGTTTTCGCGAAATCATCATAAGAAACTTGAGCTTCATCATCTGCACTGTCAGAAATACATCGTATAACAAGAAACGGTATATCATTTATGTAGGCAACATGTCCAATTGCTGCACCTTCCATTTCTGTACAATGAGGTGCGTATTCATCTATTAATTTTGCCTTTAACTTTGAATCTTCAACAAAACATTCACCACTTACAATTCTTCCTTCGTGAGCTTGAATATTTGAACTATTACTGTTACATGCTTTACGTGCTAACTCTATCAATTCCTTACTTGCAATAAATTCCTCTTGGAACGGAAATAAGTTTTTCATTTGAGTTTTACTTACATCATGATGAGTAACATTCGTTGAAATAACTATATCGCCGACTTTTACATCTGAATGTAATCCGCCAGCAACGCCCGTATTAATGATAGAGTCTACATCAAATTTATGAATTAATGTTTGCGCGCATGCAGCTGCATTTACTTTCCCTACACCAGAACGTGTAATAATTACTTCTATTCCCATGAATTCTCCAATATAAAAAGGCATTCCCGCTATTGTCTGTTGCTCTTGTATAACTAGTTTTTCTAAAAGTAAATCTATTTCAATTTGCATTGCTCCGATAATGCCGATTCTGTTCATGTATGTAGTCCCCTTTATTAATTAATCCCTTTAATCCTCTCTGACATAACCGACAATAAAAATTTCGGAAGTACAAGTTGTCTCTTTAATCTTTTCGGCTGTGAGAGTAACCTATACAGCCATTCAGTTCCAGTATCCCTCATTATTTTCGGTGCTCTTTTTACAGTACCAGATATTATATCAATCATTCCTCCGATACCAATAGATAGCGGAACGTTTAATGTTTGTATGTTTTCATAAATGAACTCTTCTTGTTTTGGTGAACCTAGTCCTACAAGTAATAAATGCGGCTTGAATTGCTTAATTTTCATTTTTATTTCTTCTATTTCTTCACCATTTACAAATCCATGCTGTCCTTTAAATTGTGCTCCTGGGAACTGCTCATTTAATTTTTCTAATGCCTTTTTATTACTTTCTGGCGCAGCTCCAAAAAGAAAGACACGATATTCATTGTCGTTACAATATTTTATTAAATCGTGAGTTAAATCCGCCCCAGTAACACGTTCTTTCAAAGTTCCTTTTAATATTTTCGAGCCAATTATGACACCAATCCCATCCGCTGTTATTAAATCCGCAGATAGTAACATCTTTTTAAACTCCTTTGATTTTTCCGTATTTTCCTTTGCAGACATAACAATTTCAGGATTTGCAGTTACTACAAACCTTGGTTTCTCTTGTTGTTCATGTACCCAACCTTTTAATAAACTTATAGCTTTTGCATATTCTAAAGTTGAAAAAGGTATACCTTTTATAAACTGTTGATCCACTATACTCTCCCCTTATATAAGCTGCAAATATTCAACAATGTCTTTAGAAATTTGAATAAAAGCTTTATTCCAAAATTCATAATTTCTTATATCTATTTCAAAATGTTTTTTCATAAGCTCCTCTACTGGAGCCTTTCCTGTTTCTCGTAAGAACTCTTTATATTTCGAATGAAAAGTACTTTTACCTTCTTGAGCTATTTCTAATAAACTAAAACTTACTAAATATCCAAACGTGTATGGATAATTGTAAAAAGGAACATCTGCTATATAAAATTGAATATATTTCATCCATACAAACGGCTGGTATTCACTTAAAGCTTTTCCATAAGCTTCTTTTTGTGCCATTATAGATAATTTCTCAATTTCATCAGCACTTAATGGACCCTCTTTACATTTTTCATAAAATGTTTTTTCAAACTGATACGATGCTCGTATTGCCATTACATAATTAAAACTATTTCTTATTTTCCAGCTAAGTAATGACTTTTTCATATCTTTACTATCCGTTGTTTCAATTAGATAATTTAAGAGTACCGTTTCAAAGAAAATAGATGCTGATTCAGCCGTACTCATCGGCAAATAATCATCTAAAAAAGATGTAGATTGTTCAAAACTCATATTATAAAAATGCCAAGCATGTCCTAATTCATGAGCGAGCACTCTTACACTATCTATACTCCCATCATAACGCATGGAGATTCTCGATTCTTTCTCACTGAAAAATGGAGCACAAAACCCACCTGGTGGTTTATTCTCTCTCGGTTCAGCATCTATCCATCCACTTTCTATCGCATTACGTGCAAATTCTGCTAATTCTTGATCAATATTCTTACATGCATCATAAACGTTTTGTACTGCTACTGAAAAAGGAATCATGACCTCATTACTTTCCTTTACTGTCATAAGTTCATGCCATGTAATCGAAGCTTTCCCTTTCTTATACACGTTTAAAGCACTTACTAATTTATCAAGGTTTTCTTCTGTCACATTCCACATTTGGAATAATACAGTTTCTGAAATGCCATTCGCATGAAAAGATTGTGTTAAAATCTCTCTATCTTCTATTTCATTACTCTTTGCATTACGCAATCTCCCTACTTGATTTAATACAGTAGCAAAGATTTCTTTTTCCTTATGTAAAGCACATGTTAATGAATCGAATACTTCTAATCTTTCCTTTTCATTATCACTATTCATTGCAATAGTATTTGCTTGTCCAAAGGATAATTGTTTATTATTGTGCTCTATTTCTATCCTATCCCGTAATTGTATGTACATATTTTCCCACGCATTAAGTTCATCTTTTATTAACTTAGTATTATCTGAAGTTTCCACTTCATTATGTTTTATTACTTGCTGTAATTCACTTTTTAGTTCCTTCACTTTCACGGTCAATTTAGTAAGGTCAGATGAAACACTTTCTTCAACCGATCGACAGTACAAATAGTATTCTGCTTTTTCAATAGCTTGTATAAGCTTTGAAAGAATCTCTACATCTTTTGTTACAAAATATTTCTCTTTCAACTCCAAAATTGGAAATAGAATATCCTCATTCGAATACAAGCGATTTAAATCCCATCTAGCAATTTCTTGCATTTTTATAGCCGCCTCCTATTTTTACAAATAGTTACAGATATTTCTTCCTACACAATTATATATGAAATGGCAAAATTTTGATATCTTCAAATATTTAAATTCCTATAAATACATTCTTATTTATACTCTTTTCTTCTACCATTAAGTATCATTACACATATAAAAAATACTCCCTCTACAAGATTGCATTTGATATAGGAAAACTTCAAAGATTTTATCTTCATCAATACCATATCGACCAATTATCACAGATTAAAAAATAAAAAAGGATTGATCAAAAGATCAATCCTTTACTCTACTTCATTTAAGAAAAATAACGTTATAACGCCAGGTCCTGTATGTGCTCCGATTGCTGCACCAATTGTATTTACGATAAATACTTCACAGCCAAATCTTTCCGTAATTAATGATTTTAATGCTTCCGCTGTTTCTAAATCGTCACCGTGAGTCATACCGATTGTTTGACCTTTAAGGTCTTTACCACGTTCTTCCATAATATCAACAATACGGCTTAATACTTTCTTTTTCCCTCGTACCTTTTCAAGTGGTACAAGTTTTCCTTCTTCCACGTTTAAGATCGGTTTAATGTTTAGTAAACCACCGATAAATCCTGCGACTTTACTTAAACGTCCACCTCTCACTAAGTACTGTAAGTCAGCTACAGTGAAGATATGTTCCATATGGCTCATTAGAAAATCAACACGCTTTAAAATATCTTCTTTTGATGCGCCGTCTTTTGCCATTTTAGCAGCTTCTAAAACGACAAGACCTTGACCAAGCGAAGCACATTTCGTATCAATAATTTCTAAATCTAAGTTAGCATATGTTTCTTTTACTTCCTCTTTAATGACAACTGATGATTGATATGTACCAGACAGTTCAGATGAAAAAGCTAAATATATACAAGGATTACCTTCTTTTGCATAAGAAACAAATTTTTCTTGGAACGTTTCAAGTGAAGGCAATGACGTTCTATAAACAGCGCCTTCTCTCATTTTTTGCAATAATGTAACTGACTCTAATGTTACTCCATCTAAATACTCTGTTTCTGCTTCATCATATACACGGAGTGGAATTAAATCAATATCATATGCTTGCAGCAATTCTACTGGTAAATCCGCCGCACTATCCGTAATGATTTTAACACCCATTTTTAAACCTCTATTCTGTTATAAATATAAAATAATAAAATAAAAATAGTACTTTTAAATTATATACGTAAAACTTAAATGAAGAAAGGAAAACACTTTATATTGTATGCACTATTCTTCAAAACTTGAACTGTTAATGAAAATGATTCTATTTTAAACACCTTTTTCTTATTATTTTTCTAAAACACGAATAATTTTATAAGTATTTTGTATCATTATATTTTAATTCTTTATCTTAATATAATCTTTTCAAATTCATACTGTTTAAAATTGAAAAGCCAAATCCAATAAAGGAAATGGCTTTTACATTTTCATAAAATAACCAAACTTTATTTTCCATCACATTGTTTGTTTACATTCATACTTTGGTGATGTTGAATATTAGTCCAGTTATGATAAATATTTATAGCCTGTACTATAATTAAAACAGTGAATATTCACCTGTAAGAATCACTAGATAAAAACAAGTTAAACATTTTATAAAATATTTAATTTTACTAGTAAAGCTAATAAAATTTGGAGAAGAATTTGAACATTTACTGCTATGTCTGTATCCGTAGTCGTAACTGTAACATTTCTAGAATTTCTAATAACAGTTTCTTGTTTATTAATTTGTTTAATAGATGATTTTTGAAACAATTCTTGTGCTACACGGTCAGCTTTTTCACTATCTGCTATAGAAATACTTATTATAACCACGATAGCTGCTTGTAATGCTGCTTGAATAGATAAAGCAGCTTTTGTATCTGTAGTAGTAACTTCTACATCTGCTGAATCTACAATTGTAATAGATTCTTCAGAAATTTGATACGTTTTACTTTCTTGCGCAGCTGCTTCTGAAACGCTAGCATTTTTAAAAGATGGATGAGGATTTGAGGAATCTAATGCACTCCACTTTTTATTTTCATCTGAATGACATGTTTTGTCCATGCGTTCACCCCCTTTCAATCTAAATAATTATTAACTTGTGATTGTATTTCAGAAACAATACTTTTAATTTGCTGCTTTTTTTCTGGTGATAAATTTTTTAATTTTTCTTCATTTATCCCATGCCTATTAAAAATATCTGAGAGTAAAAGGTCTATAATTATATTCTTTTGATCCTTATCAAACTTAAAGGAAGAAAATTTGTTTAAATCATCCATTTACAATATTCACTCCAATCAATTTTCTATAAAAATTTTAAATATCTACGAGCATTATATGTAATGAAATAAAAATTGCTTGGACAAGTAACTTAATCTTCTATTTTCACTTCTTTTTGCTAATAAAATCAAAAGCTGACTTCTAATAAGAAGACAGCTTTCCTTCACTTCACATAAATATAAGTTTCATTACTGTTAAATCATGTATTTTATCTTTATTTGTAGTTTTCCACACTTGCTTTACCATTAATCTTGAATATTAATTCAGTCATAATAAAAAGTCCAAGCTTGTACCACGTATTACAACAAAAAACATTTACTTAGAGTGAAAACTTATAGCTAAATATCAATAGGATAGACACTTTATAAAATGTTTAGTTTAACTAATAAAGCTAATAAAATTTGAAGGAGAATTTGAATATTCACTGCAATATCTGTATCAGTAGTTGTTACGGTTACGTTTCTAGAATTTTTAATAAATGTTTTTTGTCTATTAATTTGTTTAATAGCTGATTTTTGAAATAATTCTTGTGTTATTTTATCTGCCTTTTCACTATCTGCTATAGAAATACTTACTACAACTACGATAGCTGCTTGTAATGCCGCTTGGATAGATAGCGCAGCTTTTGTATCTGTAGTAGTAACTTGTACATCTGCTGAATCAACTATTTCAATATATTCCTCAGAAATTTGATCGATTTCATCTGTTTGTATAGCTGCCTCTAAAAAATTTGCATTTTTACTAAACGAATAATCATTTAATGATTCGCAATCTTCTTTTTTTGGCTCACAATCCTCTTTTTTTGGCTCACAATCCTCTTTTTTTGGCTCATGAACTCGTTTTTTCGGCTCAAACTCCCGGTTTAATGGATCCCGATTTTTCTTTCGTCTACAAACTTCACATTCACACATAAAATCACCCCTTTTAGTCTTAAAAATTAGCAATATTAAAATATTGACTAACTAATAGCATTTTATGTATTTTTTAAAAATTTGTTTGGACAAGTAACTTAATCTTCTACTTCTTTTTCTAATAAAAAAAGCTGCCTTCTAATAAGAAGACAACTTTCTTTGTGACTACTCTAGAATAGATTTCATACAATATAATTGTTCCTTCCTTATAACCTGAGTTCGTCACTTTAGTTATAAAAATGTGGGTATATCCTATAACCTTTTTTAGGGACCATCCATAATTTATTTCATAAAAAGTGCTTTGTTTTACTGAAAGGTGGTTGCGGAAACAACCGCCTTTTTATTCGGAACAAAATAAAACTTTTATATAAAAGACCCATACTTAAATACACTAAACTTCATATAATATATTGCATCCTTTCTTTTTAGAATAAGTAGTCGTTTACTGAAGGGCACTTTTCGAAGTGCTCTTATCTTTAATCCCCCTCTTTTTCAGGAAGAGTTTTTTTACTAAACCATAATATGATTTGTATCACTAAGGCTAGGGATTACGACATTTCCTTAATAACTTCAATGAATACAGTAGCTACTAATTAAAATACCCCTATGATCTTCTCTACACTTAAACCATCGTGCATTACCGAACGCATGAACTAATTTTTATTTTGACTATGTAACACTAAATTCACAAGATTATTATCCTATGTTTGGTGAAGCCATCATTTCAATGCCAGCAACCCCACACTTTTAACTAATAACTTAAACAAATGGGCTACCTCAAGGTTCCTTTGATATAGTATGTTATGTTCTATATAATGAAGAAAGCGCTAGTATTTCCAAGGAGGATGTATATGAGTATTCAATTAGCCACATCTAACGATTTAGAATGGGTTAATAATCAATATGACTCAATAGGATTTGTACGAAGTGATTTAAAAAGAGATAAAGTTGCAATTATTACATATAACAACGAGTATGCAGGTGTTGGCCGATTAGTCCAAATAGATGAAGATACTTTAGAAATGGGCGGGATTTTTATTCTGCCTCAATTTAGAGGGCTTCAATTAGCTGGTGAGCTTGTTTCATTTTTAGTAGAAACTGCGAAAAAATCACAAATACAAAATGTATATTGTCTTCCTTTTGAGGAATTAGAAAACTTTTATAAGAAATATGGATATACTGAAGTCGATACTACGACAGAAGCAGTCCATCCAATTATTCTAAAAAAATATAATTGGTGTTTGGAGAACTACGATAAACACGTTCTACTATTTAAATTGTAAATGTAATAAAGTGAAACTTTAATCAGTGGGAGTTTTAATCAAACCCCTCACCAATCGGGCTTTGATTAAAACTCTATGTTCCGTCAATACTATAGATAATATGATTGTATTTCTCCATTCCTCCTGAGAGAGGAGCAGTTGGCTTTTGCTAGCTGCTCTTTTATTTTTTCAAAAAGTCACATAAATATCTTTAATTCCAAACATTCAAAAGATAAAATATGATATGATTGTTATGAAGATATTTACCAACTAATAAATGCGCCCTAGACTTACGTACTAGGGCGCATTTATTTTTTAGTATGTAACTCCTTCACTCATCTATTATCCACAAAATAAGTATCATATGCCTTATCAAATTCATATCCTAACTTTTCTGCTAGTTTAGCAGATGTAGTATTCGCTGCGTCCCAGTTTGGATACTTTCCATTTTCTAAGCAATCCAATATAAGAGCTGCACTTACTACAGTTGCCAAGCCCTCTCTTCTATGATTGTGATCAGTCGCAACTTCAATTTCAATCCCATCATTATAAATACTATACGAGGATGCACCGCATACAACTTCTCCGTTATATAAAATGCTATAACCTATACCACGGTTTATATAATCTTCTACCGAATGAAATTGACTTGTGAAATCTTCAGATATCTTATGTAATGTAGGGCTATTTGCGATATGCTCGTCTATTCTTCTTAACTCATATTCTTTTGGAAGTGCTGATATAAAAGATTTTAATTTTGAACGATTAAAAACTTCTGGATTTCGTTTGAATTTATAACGTAAAAACTTATCTATTTTTCTTTCATGGAATGTTTCTAAGCGTTGTTTCCACTCTTCACTATTTACGATAACTAAAATTCTTTCTGGAATATTACGTAATAACTCTTCTGTTTCTTTCGTATTTGGGTCTCCAGCGTAAAATGTAAAAATCCCTACCGTAACTTGTGCTACTTTTGGATTTTCAAGATCATTTACCCAAGCAGTACCCATATGCCCTTGTAAATAAGAAAGTAAAACAACGTTATTGAAATCCTCAAACATAGAAACTAGTTTTTTTCTTGTATGTATATTCGCTTCATATATCATTTACATTCCCGCCTTCTTTAGAATCAACTACTCTTAACATTTTCATGAGCGCTCCATAATTCGTATTCATATACATACCCACCTGTTCATCATAAAAGCAATTGACTATTAAATTAAAACTTCGAATATTTATAAAATATCAGTAAACATAAAATGATTATAACATCTACTAACTATGAAATGATCAACATATAAAATAAGTCAACAATAAATATATTTCTTACCCGTTAACAAACGGTTTGAAGGACCAACATAATTAATTATGTAACAACCCTCAACAATAGTTTGAGGGTGCATTTAAATACATGTGTTATAACTCATTTTTATAAATAAAAGATTCAGTCTCACCGTTCTTATATACTTTAGTCAATTTAACAACTGATTTGTACGTGTTAACGTCATCCTCTATCATTTTTTTCATCTCTTCTATTTCGGCATCACCAGTTCCGCCCTCTATTTTTAAACAGTTCGAAATGGAAAGGTATCCGCTTGATGCCAATATAAAAATAAAAATCGTATCAGGAAAATTAATAAATAATAATCCGTAGTTTAAAGGGTCTCCAGCTGGATGTGATAAAAGTAATCGAAAACCTACCAGTTCAGGTACTTGAACAAAATCTCTAGAAACTCTCGCCTCACCTACTATAGTAATTTGCTTTACTACATTCCCGAGATCATCTGTAAATTCAGTACATCTAGGTGGATTAATTGTTGTTGCTTGGAAAGACACATTTAATTCAGGATTGTTAAAATCGAAAAAGATTGTACTCCCCTCTGTTAAACAATGCGGGCAAACATTTCCTAGCAAGCTAAAGTCCTCTTCAATATATTTAACTTTTGTTTTGCAACTACATACTTTCCCTATTCGAATTGCATCAATCTTTGAACAATCGACAAATATAACCTCATTGTCTTCTTGTACGAATGATACGATACCTGTTTTCTTATTAAATGAAAGAAAATAAGATACAGCAATTTCGTTTCCTGCTATTATGATACTTTCAACTTTTGTATACGGTTCTAGACTCTGTAAAAACTCACATATACTATTTTGGCAACACCCACAATCACGTTTCGGTTCACACCCCACTTACACTCCATCCCTTCTCTATATAGAATTGCTACTACATATATATGAGAAGAAAATAAGAAAAGCTTGGACAATATAACGTTAACGTAGCAATATCGTTACCTAATCGTACATTTATATGGAAATCACATCATTTTTGAGTAAGGAAACATAATTTTTACTATAAATACATATAACAATTTCATCTTTCATGAAAAAAACGTTATAATAAGGTGTAGCCTCTACGATTACGTTATAAAGGAGATTAAAACAATGGCTAAAATTAAAGTATACCAAGCAAAAGAGGAAAATATGGAAGCAGTAAAAAACATCATTGATGTTGAGGAACAAAACCCAACTGCTGAAAATTTACAAAATCTATATGCGTGTGTATTAGATACTGAAGATATGGCATTGCCTGAATCATATATTGAAGAAGATATCTTAATTGATTCTATTGAAGTTATGGTTAACGCTTCTCAAAGCAAAGTAAGAGACTTAGGCGCATACGATGTAATCGAAGTTCAAAACAAAGGCAAGAAAACGCAAATTTTATTACTTGCAGACGAAGAATACGAAATTATCGAAGGCTAATCTAACACCGTACATACGAAAAAGCTCCTTTCCAATTAGAAAGGAGCTTTTTCATTACGCTTTTGATGTTTCACTCTTTTTATTCGTTTGTTGTTTCTTAATTACCATGCGCTCATTTCCCATAAAGAAAATGAATATGAATGCTAATCCAGCTGGTACCAATGCCCACATGAATGTTTGAACAATTGAACTAGAAAGAGCGTCAATAATCTTATCTAATATTTGCGGAGGGATTTGAGATCTTGCCGATTCTGATAGAATAGCTCTTGAATCCCCTAAAGCGTTTGTATTCATTCCCCCGCTCATCCCTTTAAATGCTTCTTCTAATTGATCTTGGAAACCTGTTCTTTGGATCATTCCGAAGATTGTAATGCCTAGTGTCATTCCTAACGAACGAATGAAGTTACTCGTTGAAGTCGCAGACCCGCGCTGTTCCATACCGAAGTTGTGAATAGCTGCCATACTTAGTACAGAGAATGAGAAACCGACTCCAAATCCGATAATAATCATATAAACTGTTAATAATGCACGACTTGTTTCTGGTGTTAACGTGCTTAATAAGAATAGTCCAATTAGCATAATAACCGCAGAAATAATCATAATGTTTCGGTAGCTAAGTTTAGTTGTTAAAAATCCGCCTAACTGCGCTGTTACGACTGATCCTAACATCATCGGTAAAAGTAATAATCCTGAGTTTGTTGCGGTACCACCGTATACACCTTGAATAAATAACGGAATGTACACAGTTGCTGACATAAATGCAGCACCGTAACATAAAGCAATAATTGTACTCATTCCGAATAAGCGCTGCTTAAACATCTCAAATGAAATAATTGGTTCTTCTACTTTTCGTTCAATAAAAATGAATGCGATGATTAAAATAGCGAATCCACCAAATAAGCTTAAAATAAAGCTAGAATCCCAATCATATTTTTGTCCGCCTAGTTCAAGCGCAAACATTAAAGAAACTACTGCACCAACTAAAGTAATTGCACCAAACCAATCAATCTTTTGCTTCCTATGAACGCGTGATTCTTTATAAAAGAATGTAATAAAAATAAGTGCTAAAATGCCAAGTGGTAAGTTAATATAAAATACCCAGTGCCAGCTAATGTAGTCGGTAATATATGCGCCAAGTAATGGCCCGAAAATACTAGATAATCCAAATACCGCTCCGAATAAACCACCCATTTTCCCGCGTTTTTCAGGTGGGAAAATATCAAAAACGATAGTAAACGCGATTGGCACTAATGCCCCGCCGCCAATACCTTGAATGGCACGATAAATACCTAACTGTGTAATATTTTCAGCAGTACCACAAAGTGCCGAACCAATCATAAAGACAATTAAACCGAAAATAAAGAATCTCTTTCTACCATACATATCTGATAGCTTACCGAAAATCGGCATGCCTGCCATTTCTGCGACCATATAGGCAGAAACGACCCATACAAAGTTTTCGAGGCCTCCTAAGTCACCAACGATTGTTCCCATCGCCGTTACGACAATGGTATTATCCATCGATGCCATTAAAATACCTAGCAATAAGCCCGCCACAACAAAGCCGAGCTTATTATTCTTCTCAACCATATCTCTTGCTCTCCCTCATACTACTTATATTTGTTTATGTTCTTTTACGACTGCATTACCTTTTTGATTAAAACTAGTATGATATTCTACAACACTAATTTCACATCCAGGACCAATTGTGACGTTGTTGCCTCTTACAACTTCAGCAATCGTATGTTCTAAATAGATATCATCTCCTTCAACAATCGAAGTTTGGAGGTTTCCAGCATGACTAGTAAAAGGAATAAATCTCGCTTTTTTACGCACAGTAATCTTTTTACCACCAATTTCTCTTACCTTACTGCCTTCATAACGAAGTGAGATTTGAATATTTTCAGCATTAAGTAATCCATCACTTTCAAGACCACCAGTTAATGATAAATCTTCTACTTCAATATCTCCCTTCACATTTAAAGCACCTTTTACATCTACGAAATCACCTGAAAACTTTCCTTCAATATCTATCATACCTCTAACTTTTGTTTTTTCAATATGAGCATCACCATGAATTTGTGTATTACCATATACTTTTACATATTCCGCATCTACATTTCCTTGTACTTCGTTATCTCCATACACGACATAGTTTTTCACTTTCACATTACCGTGTACATCACTCGTTCCGTACGTTTTAAACTCATTGCAACTCATATCATTGGTAATTGTTCCTTCACCGCGAATCTTCACTTTATTATAATCTCCGCCTGCTGAATTACCAGAACCATTTACTGTGAGACTATGTGGATGTTCCATACTGATTTCTCCCTTCCGTTAAACCTGCTTAATTTCTTTTACATTTGCATTTTTATCAACAGTAAGAACACCGGTATATTCAATCAGTTCAATCTCACAGTTTGCTCCTACTGTAACATTGTTTCCTCTTACCGTTCTTATGTGAGCATAATCAATATCGATATTGTCACCTTCTAATAGTTCAGCTTCTAACTGCAAGCCAAACACTGTTTTAAATAACCTACTAAATGTACCTGATCTATGTCTTACTTTAATCGTTTGACCACCAATTTCTTTCGCTCGACATGTACCGTGAATATTTATATTAATTTCATCTGCGCTTAATAAACCACCGATTGTAAATTGTCCTTCTGAAGAAAAAGTATCCACTTCACAATTACCGTCAATTGTAGCTTGACCATTGACTTTAAATTCTTCACCAGTGACATTTCCACCTATCGTACCTTTTCCTGCAATTTTCAAACTGTTTGCTTTTACATTTTGCGTAATTGTTGCTTTTCCATCAATTCGCATCGTTTCAGCATGAACTGTACCATCAACTTTACCAGATCCGCTAATTCGTGCACTGCTACTTTTCAAATCACCAGTAACTGCACCGTAACCGTTACATTCAAATTGCTCACATTCAACATTTCCATTCACAGTTCCTTTTCCGTTTAATTGCACTTTATGAAACTCGCCGCCATTCGATGAACCGTAACCATTTATAATCAAATTATCTGTACGCATACTTTCTCCTCCACTAGAACAATTTAGTTTTTAATGCTTCGGTATATTTCATAATCGCTTCGCGTAAAACGATTTTGGTGCCTTTTTCAAAAATTAAATCGTCCACGTTTGAAACTAATAAACATGTAGAAATCCCTAACTTTCGGACAATGATTAAGTCACAAGTTTTATGTTTCATTGCTTCATAATTTTCACGTAAAACTTGCAAGACCATTTTTCCTTCTTCTAAACTAATCTCTCCTGATTGTAGTAATTCTTCTAACATGTACACATAAAGAATGTCTACAAATTGAAACTCTGCTGTTTTATTCGTTTGTTCTATGAAAAATTGTAAAACTGGTTCTGATGCAATCCCCTTGCATAAAATGTCTTCCTTTGTTAAAAGAATTTCTCTCACACTCGGTGAAAACATGTTAGCTAGTTCATCAAGTGATAAATCCTCTTTCATCGTTTGGATTTTATCGATACGCTCTAATATCTTTTCTTTCGGAAAAAATGTCTCTTGACCTGTAAACGTTGATTTTCGTACAAACCAATCTTCCGGGATTAAATTTTTTCTTTTCCACCTATATAACTGTCCGTATGAAATACCAGTTAGTTCTAATAAATCTTTTTTTGAAATTAAATCTGTACTCAACTGTATAACACTCCTTCCTGATAACAATGTAACATAACACTGTTACGCTGTAAATAGACTTTTATCACAAGTAGCGTAACAATGTGTAAAACAAACCTATTCCTACATACAAAAAAGGCTCTTACACACCTTATGAAAATGTGCAAAAGCCCTTATATATCAAGACTTAAACCAAATATTATAAAAATCAATCCAACCTTGTGAATTAATCATTATATTTTGAACTTTTTCATGTGTACTTACCTCTTGTTTATTACGATATAAAGGAATAACATGAATTTGACGTAACAAAGTATCCTCGATATCGCGTAACAGTGTAACTCTTTTCTCTAATTCTTCTTGTCTAAAATAAGGAGACAACTTTTCATGAAAGTCCATGCTGCTTTGTCCATGAATAAAACTATTTTTTGTAAGAAACATATATAATAGACTATCTTCTATTCGTTCACTAATTGTGGCACTATCATGCATCATATCGGCCTTTTTTATCGTACTTATTTCCAATAGCTCTTCTATATCAAGAAAATTATTTTCTACACGAATCCCGTATTTCGCACACTCTTTTTGTATCCACTGTGCATCTTCAACATGATCTCGTCCTGTAAATGTGTAGAGTTGTAGCACTTCATTATGATAAGTACTCCTTTTAATTAAACTTTCTACATCTTCCTCAATCTCTACAATGCTTTCACCTGCTAATATTAGTTTTTTTGCCACTTCTCCACGTTCTCCGCCGAGTTCTTGAACGATTGTATAACCATGAATGATGTTATATAACGCTTTCCGAAATAACGCATCTTGCATTGGTCCTTCTTTCGTAAGATTACATGTTATATATGTCACGTTCGACTCAAGCCGGGACAATTCTTTATTATGTTTTTCTTTATCTTTATACTGCGCCTTTACTAAAACATCGTATGTACTTACACCTTGTTCTACATTCCACAACTCAACACGATCTAAAAAAGGTCTTTCACGAAAATATAAAGGATGTCCTTCTAAAATGAACAGATTTTCATTACTTTTATATAATTGAAAAGGCCCGGTTCCAATTAGCCCTCCTGCTTCATCTTCATTCACGATAGAACACTGTTCTGCACTTAGCATATGTAAAAACATTCGATTTTCTGTATGTAATTGAATTTCGAAAACGTAGTCATCCACTGAACGGATACTTTCAACGTGTTGTAACATCCATGCGTGTGCATTATTTTCCAGCTTCATAAATCGATTCAACGAGTATATAACATCATGTGCAGTAAGTTGTTTTCCATTATGAAAGTGAACTTCTTTTCGTAAGTAAAACGTCCATATTTTTTCAGCGTCATTATATTCCCAGTGAAATGCAAGTCTTGGCTCTATAATGTTTGTATTACCGTCTACATACACGAGTGTGTCGAATATATGTTTTACCATATGGCATTCTGAGCGCATTGTAGCGTATACAGGATCTAATGTGATATCTAAATTCATTTGTACTTGCAACCGGAGTACATCTCTTCTCCCTTCAGATGTCATTTCAACCTTATGACCAAATATTGAATCCACCCAGGAATGATATTCTCCCTTTACCGATGGAAAATGTGAGCTATAGCGTTCCACAAATATACTTCCGCTTTTCACATCCCCTTTTTTCGTTATTTCTTTTCCTCTATCTAAAATTAAAGATATCGGGTGCTTTTGAAATATTAACTTAGACCGATTTCCTCTGCCGCGACCTGGAAACCACTTAATCCAATTTAACTCATCTAATTTTTTTATAATTAATTTACTATTGCGCTCTGTACAAAATAATGTACCAGATATATTTTGCACTGTTACTTCCAATCGTTCTCCCTCTTTTTTTCCTTTTCCATAAGCAATCCATAGTTCAATGTATTGATCTAAAATAAACATCATACTCCCCCTAAAAGGTGAAAAATTCTCCCTATAGTTTCTACCCTTTTTCCAACTCTCCTTTCATCTTATCATTTCAATATAGAAAGGAGGAATTAATATTGAATTATCTCTTACTTCGTTACAATAAACCTATTTTTATTAGATTGTGTGGTGAATTATTAACCCGAACGACTGAATCTATGTTAGCTCTCATTATGATTATTTACGTCAATAAAATGTTAAACGGCAATGTAATAATAACTATGCTAATTTTCGGATTACAGCCACTTTCAGACATTTTATTTACACTTATTGCTGGAGGAATTACTGATAAATATGGCCGAAAAAAGATTATGTTACTCGGATTATTACTACAAGGTGTTGCAATCGGTAGTTTCGTTTTCGCTCAATCCGTTTTTATATTTGCACTGTTATATGTCATTAATGGTATTGGCCGTTCCTTATACATTCCAGCTCAGCGTGCACAAATTGCTGATTTAACAAAACAAGAGCAGCAAGCAGAGATTTTTGCTCTCCTACAAACGATGGGAGCAATCGGATCCGTAGTCGGCCCTTTAATCGGTGCAAGTTTTTATAATACTCACCCAGAATATTTATTTATCGTGCAAAGTGTAACTCTTACGATATATGCTGTTGTTGTTTGGACCCAGCTCCCAGAAACTGTTCCACCTATAAGTAAGTCGAAACAAACAGTTGAGGCAAGTTCACCAAAGCAATTTGTTTTTAAACATTACGCCATATTCGGTCTTATGGTTTCTACACTTCCTATTAGCTTTTTTTATGCACAAACTGAGACGAATTATCGTATTTTTGCAGAACATGTATTTCCTAATCTCGTATTCATACTCGCATTTATTTCAACATGCAAAGCCATTTTGGAAATCATTCTACAAATCTTCCTCGTAAAATGGTCTGAACGATTTTCTATGGCGAAAATCATCCTTATTTCTTACGCCTGCTATACAATAGCTGCAGTTGGCTTTAGTTATTCAACGACGATATTGTCGTTATTCTTCACCTTACTCTTTTTAGTCATTGGAGAAAGTATTGCTCTAAACCATTTATTACGATTCGTTTCAGAAATTGCACCTCATGATAAACGTGGTTTATATTTTTCAATTTACGGTATACACTGGGATATATCTCGAACGTGTGGACCAGTTATTGGTGCAGTTATATTAAGTAAGTTAAATGGAAGTATGCTGTTTTATATTTGTGCTAGCTTCTTATTAGTTGGAGGTATTGTTCAAGCGCTATTTGTTCAAAGTTTGAAACGTAAAAAAATCGTGAACCATCCTACACATAATTTATAGGTTACTACTTTTTCAGTAGATCAACATTTCTTATTGGATAAATGCTAAAAAATAAAAGTGAAGTATTTCGCATATGAAGGTATGTTTTATATGACAGGAGACGTTCCTTGTTTACAACTAAAAACACCTCACTTCAAGAAAGTGAGGTGTTTTTGAAATCACTTAATTTCTTATCCTGCCATTTTATTAATACTATCCTCTGGCGAAAATACGGAAATATGATCGACCTTACCAGTCGATTTTGGAATGACAAATTTCAATTCATACTGGTTATTTACTTTGTATACATATATTTTATCTTCACCATTCTCTTTAACTGAAGATGGTTTTCCTAATGCTTTTTCAATTTCTTGTAATGTAATCAATTTTAGTTCTGCATGATATGAGCGTACATCAAAAACTTGTGACCCTTTATTAAATCCGAAAACAACATTTTTATTTGTAAAAGTTGCGTACATTCCATTCCCTGCATATTCAGTTTTATTTGCTTTCCCCCACGCTTTTTCAATTTCTTCAATATCCCCTGTATGGGCTCCAAATGGCACATTAGGTACCTTTCCTTCTTTTGCTAGTTCAAACAAATCTTTAACGTGGTTAATTGATTTTTGATTAAGTGTTCTATCTTTCGAATCTTGCTCAGCTGATGGTTTTATTGTTTTTTCATTACTTGGTTTTGCTTCAAGATTTTTCTTTTCTTCTGAAGAATTGCTTTGTTCATTTTTATTATTTTCCGAGGCTGGATTTGCTTCCTTTTTTTCGTCTGTCCCTTTACATGCTGCTAATGCAAATGTGCATGTAAAAGCAAGAAATAACATAACTATTTTGAAATATACTTTCATCATTTTTACCCCCTATTGTATTTTATTCATTTCGATAATCAACCGGATGCGAAGTATAGTATTAATTAAGGACTTCTAATTCTAAATCGTCACTTTCCCATAATTTTAAAAAACTTGGAATTATATTGTTAATCATCGTATTCATCTCCTTCTTTAAACCTTCTCTTCTCGATGATAATATCCTCTATCTATAACTTAAAACATGCTGTCACAACAGCTCCTTGAAACAAAAAAACCAGTAGGAAGTGATTACTCTTTTCCTACTGGTTGAAATGAAATTAAACGGTAAATCTTAGCTTCTTAAAAAATGTAGCGATAGTGTTTTTTACTGTTTCAAAATTATAAGCAAACGTGTTATCTCCACTTAATGATGAAATACATGTTAAACCTGCAGCTTTAATAAAAACTTTTACATCTACAAGCATAGAATTAGCCTCCAAGAATTTAATTACAATCATTATAACAGGTGTTTTACGACGCTAACATGAAAGTAATAAATAAATTTCTATTATTAATTTATCCCGCTATTTGCCGGGCAGTAAGATCCCCACCTCAAAATTCAGCGGAAACAAAGAAGTTAGGTGGGGGCCCTGCTGCCCGTAAAAGCTAAATTGGTGAGGGCTGATAATCAGTGGGAATGAACAAAACCCCCACTGATTAAAATTTCACCTTATTGTACACCATTTCAATGTCATATAAAAAAGCTGCCCAAAAAGAGCAGCTTCAAATATGTATATTACACTTCAATTGATTTACCATCTTCAACAATATGATAAAGTAAATGCGCTAAATGATGAATTGGACCGTATTCTTCCTCTTCCTCATCTGTTTCGCCTTGGAATTCAAGATCGTTTAAGTATAGTGCTAAAAATTGATAGTATAGTTTTAAATCAAATCCGTAGCATGCAGTTGGTTCTTCATGATCCCCTTCATATTGTAACATTAAGTATTGATCATTTCCTTCTGCATCTTCTGCATCAAAGAATACGAAGAAGCCAACGTTTGTATCTAAATCAAATAAATGACGAGTACCTTTTTCAGTTGCTTTATTGAAGTCCTCTTCACTTAATTTATGTACTGTTGTCGCTTTTGCATTATCTTCTTGATGGAAATTTACTGTAAATGATTTCAATGCTGACACCTCCTGATTGTATAATACTAGCATAACATATAAAAAGGACTGCTTACAAATGTAAACAGTCCTTACATTCATTTTCGCATTGCTCGTAATAAGAAGCTTACGATGAAAATTAAAATAATCGCACCGATTAAAGCTGGAATAATTGCATATCCGCCAATGACTGGACCAAAACTACCAAGTAATTTCGAACCAACCCAAGAACCGATAATACCAGCAATAATATTACCAATTACACCACCAGGTACGTCCTTTCCAGTAATTAAGCTCGCAAGCCATCCTAATATACCACCGACGATTAAAGACCAAATCATATAATAACCTCCTTTACATTTCACCAATCAAAATATAATTAGAAACAATTGCTTACCATTAGTTATGTGACATTTTTCATAAGTTATTCATGTTGTTCAACTTTAAGATTTTTGAGAATAATACACACAGATTAAACCTTTTTTTGAACTAACGATTTATCCGACTTGTTATTACACACATTAAGAACAATCTGGCTTCAATATTGTTCGCATAAACTCTTCTTTAAAAGCTGCATAGTTAAAACCAACAGCAATTCTTTGAATCGGCCGATCATCAAACCTTGTTGGCTCAGCTATTTTTCTAAAGTCTGCTACACTTTGGCCCCTAGTCACATCATTTGTCGTACTAATCCAAACTGCCGATTTTTTATATTCGAAAATACTGTCATTTATAAACGAGATAAACGGTAGTAAATCGTGTATAGGACTTCCACCAATACCCGGATATTCTTTTTTATAGAAATTCTCATAATAAAAATCAATCATTGGTTTAATGAGTTTCGCCTGTCCAGTTCCTTGTTTATCTATTATATTGGCCATTTCAGGCGTAATAAGCGCGCCCTGTGTTACATTTAACGGGTATATGCTAGCGTTTTCCGCATATTTCATAACAATATTTGCTGCAATTGGATCACCATAAAAATTCGCTTCAGATACTGGTGTAACATTACCTGGAAATAGGAAAGCGCCGCCCATTATATAATACGAACAAATACGATCCATTATATTTGGATACAATAAAAATAACGTAGCAAGCGTCGTTAGTCTCCCTGTCGCCACAATTATAATATCTTCTGGACAAGGTTCGATTAATTTGATTAATTCACAAAAATTTTCTCGTTTACAAATTCTCATCTCAGGTGGAATAATAGGACCTAAACCGTGATCCCCGTGGATTTCAGGGAAAAACAAAGGCTCTTCAGCTGTCATCGGTCTACTCGCACCTTCAATAATTTTCACTTGTGTAGCATAGTACCTTTCTAAAAAATAAACATTTTCCGTAACGATATCTCGTGATACATTCCCGTACTCAGCAACAATACCTAGAATATCTAATTTACATGTTTTATTTGCATAAATTAACGCTACGGCGTCATCAATACCAAAGTCTCCAAAAAAGATAATTTTCTTATTAACTATTCTCACCCCTCTTAAGCATAATCTACTATTATTATTATGTGAAAAAGACAAGGCGGTGAAACAGCGCAAACTAAAAAAGTCGCCTATTTATTGGCGACTTCAATCTTTTTATAAGACAAATATGCAAGTACATTTTTACTTGAATCGTATTTCGGGTTATTTCCTTTTCTCGGCTCTCTCATATGTGTCTTTTCAAATCCAGGAATGTCTGGCATTTTCCCCATAAATTCAAGCATTTCTTCCTCAGAACCTTCAATGCGTACACGAATCATTATAACTATTCCTCAATTCTCAGTTTCTCTGTACTAAGTATATCGTACTTCAGAAAGACTGCAACACATTTATCTTTTTAACGTTGTACTTTTTTTACATATAAACATAGCCATTTCAGTATAGAACGATTCTACTTTATTATTTTTAAATTGAATATTAAAATATCCCTTCATTTCGTTTGGTGCTTTCATCATACATTCTGTTAATTTTTCACGCTTTTGTAAAGGGACATCCATCATATTACACCACCAGTCAAAATCAAACTTCTTATCAAAAGTAAGACATGACTGCATTTGCAAACCGTTTTTTTCTAATAAAGTAAGCCATTCTGTCTTTTTTAGAGCTCGTTCATGACTTGGGTCTCGCTTTTTTTCTATAAAATTATAAAATGTATCATATTCATTATTTTCTGGCGAAACATTATCTATTAAGATGAATAATCCATTATCCTTCAATGTACGATTTACTTCATAAATAAATTGAGCCGGATTCGTAAAATGATGGGCTGCAATCCGGCATGTGATTGTATCAAAAAAATGGTCTGCAAATGGTAAATCCTCTGCGTTTCCTGCTACAAAAGATACATTTTCATGACCATTCTGCTTTATAAAAACTTTTGCTTTTTCTAACATCTGTTCTGTTAAATCAAGTGCAACTACTTCTTCAAACATAGGTGCTAACATATTTGCCACATGTCCACCACCAGTAGCAACATCAAGAAGACGATTATTATGACGAAACTCAACTTGTTGAACTACATATTGTAAATCCAGTCCTTTAGCATGTATTTTACTATTTACATATTTATCTGCATTACTGCCAAACTGTTTTTTCACAAGCTCTTCTTTACTCATATTATCATCTTCTTTCTATTGTTATTTACATATACGACTCATATAATTATTACAATTCTCTTCATGTATTTTCAAATCCTCTTTTCATCTCACTTCTCATCACGTTCCCTTATAATCAAAATAATATGATTATACGTTCTTCCATTAAACAAAAAAGGCTACGGGAACTTGCCCCCTAACCTGACTAAATATTTACTACATTTTTATTTCTTCATATATATCTATATAATATAAATCCTCTTTCAACTTCATAATAACATCTACTTCGTTATAAGTAGCCTCACGAGCATGTAAACCAAATTGATCCATACCAATCCATATCCACCCAGGTGTAAGATATAAAACATCTATATTAAAATAATCTAACTTAGTAAGCTCCGATGTAATAAATTTATCTTTATTAGCGATTTGTTTATCTATTAAACCATATTCTTTTCCATTTTCAAATAGCGATATAAATTTCCCTACAATCGGATGTTCACGAACAATAAAATGATATTCTTTTTCCTCTATATTTACCACAATCAAACGAGAAACAGATAAATCAGGCCCTGAATTCGACATATTTGTTTATTCACCTCCTTATATAGGCTTCTTAAATATGATAACAAATGAATATTCAAATTAAGTTAATATAATGTAAAAAATAAAAAAGCTGAATCCCCTTTAGAAATCAGCCTTTATAATTCGATCAACTTTATTCTTTTACAAATTATTATAATGTTTCTTTTTCCTCATCATTTCCGGAAACTAAATTTCCTATAGCATCCGCTGTTACTTCTACTACAAATTCACAAATACCTGCTACAACTTCTCCAATTACTTCATCCATCTTTTTACCCCCTTATTTTATGTAACTTATTTGTAGTATAGAAGAAATTAGCGAATGTAAACTATCGAAAAAGGTGACATAAACCTTACAGAATTGTAAGCTCTTTCATCCCTCTGCTTATCCCCTTTGAAACTCCAAGTATTTTTAGCAGACATATAGGCCATCATAAATATGAAGCAAGTAATAATCTAGTGTCAGGAGGCGTTTAATATGTATTACGTAAAATTAATTAAAGGTCAATCTTTCTACGCTTTTGACCATCGTTTCTTGGTGTCTGAAGAAGAAGAGGTTTCAGAGAAAATTTATAATTACTTACGACGTAATGAATTTTTTGAAGTACGTAAAGAAGAATACTCTGCTTAATTACAAAAAGCATTAAGAAAAATATCATCTTATTGTGATATATTCTTAATGCTTTTATGTGAATTTCTTCTTTTCAATAATTGTTGTTGACTCTATTAAATAATCTAGTATTTGTCCAAGCTAATTCTTCACTATTTTCATATTCTAGTATATGAGGAGGTGAAGAATATGACTCATATCATTGATTACCAAGCTACTCAACCTATTAGTAAAACTGGTGAAACAACTTTTGCAATCCCAGCTTCTCCAAATAAAGCAATTTTAGCAAATTTGAAATTGAGAATTTCAAGTAGAGATTCACGTAATAATCGAGTAGAATTAATCGCTACAATTGGTGTAGAAGGAATAACTGGGACTTCACAATTTTTATTCCGAATTTTCCGTGATAATATTGAAATTTTTAATGCACAAGTAGGTATTGAATCTACAGATTCTGAACAATTTTACGTACAAACATTTCAAGCTATAGATCAAAACGTTAGCAGTGGAACACACGAATATTCATTAACTGTAGAAAACCTTACTAGTGGTGCTAGTGCAGAAGTTGTTGGTCCTCTATCTTTTAGCGCTTTAGCTATTGGACAAGAGCGTAAATGTTGCTAAGTGAATCTAATATTTAGTTTTGTACTTGAGAAAAGCGAGGCGTAGTTATACGTTCTTGCTTTTTTATATGTATCCTTACTTTCTATTAGCTTTAATCATAAAATTTTTACGTTTTGATTCACTTATTTCAGCACTTAACACATCAAATTTTTGACAAATCAAAAAGATTGAAATCCACTTATGAAACACGTAATATAGACTCTGACTCTAAAAAAGTTCGTATAAAAACACTGCATAAATAAGGAGGTTTTATATACGCGTTTTTCATTTTAAAAGACGGAGAGGTTTTATGTTATGTGGCGTAATAAAAACGTTTGGATTGTTTTAATTGGGGAGTTTATTGCAGGTCTAGGATTATGGCTTGGTATTCTTGGCAACCTTGAATTTATGCAAAAATATGTCCCTTCTGATTTCATGAAATCAGTTATATTATTTATCGGACTATTAGCCGGTGTTCTAGTTGGACCTATGGCTGGCCGTGTCATCGATCAGTATGAAAAGAAAAAAGTTCTTCTTTACGCTGGGTTTGGTCGAGTTTTAAGTGTTATTTTCATGTTTTTTGCTATTCAATTTGAAAGTATCGCATTTATGATTGCATTTATGGTTGCTCTTCAAATTTCAGCAGCATTTTATTTCCCTGCATTACAATCTGTAATTCCACTCATCGTACGTGAGCATGAGTTATTACAAATGAACGGTGTACATATGAATGTTGGTACAATTGCTCGTATTGCAGGTACTTCACTAGGTGGAATTCTTTTAGTTGTGATGAGTTTACAGTACATGTATGCCTTCTCAATGGCAGCATACGCCTTATTATTCCTCTCGACTTTCTTCCTACAATTCGAAGACAAGAAATCAACAACACCAAGTAAACAAGCTGCAAAAGATAATAGCTTTATGGAAGTATTTCGTATTTTAAAAGGAATTCCTATTGCTTTTACAGCACTTATATTAAGTATCATCCCTCTATTATTTATAGCTGGGTTTAATTTAATGGTTATTAACATTAGCGAAATGCAACATGATCCTACGATTAAAGGGTTCATATATACAATTGAAGGTGTCGCATTTATGATAGGTGCCTTCGTAATTAAACGTCTATCTGATCATTTCAAACCTGAAAAATTACTATATTTCTTCGCAGTTTGTACTGCTTTTGCACATCTGTCATTGTTCTTTAGCGATATAAAATGGATGGCTCTTACATCATTTGGGTTGTTTGGGTTTAGTGTTGGCTGCTTCTTCCCTATTATGTCGACGATTTTCCAAACGAAAGTGGAAAAAAGTTATCACGGTCGCCTCTTCTCATTCCGTAATATGTTTGAGAGGGTTATGTTCCAAATCGTCTTACTTGGCACAGGCTTCTTCTTAGATACAATTGGGTTACAATATATGGTTCTCATCTTCGGAGTCGTTTCATTATTGATTATTTCTATTTCCCTCTCTAAGCAGAAACATTATGAAAAACAGCATTCGCAATCTGCGAATTTATAAAATAAACAAAGAAGTATGGATCTAATATTGAATCCATACTTCTTTGTTTTATAATACGCCTATTTATTACGTTTATTGAAATTAAAGGAGTATCCTCCTTTAATTTCGAATAGATTATAAAAAGTACTCTTTATAAAAGGAGTGGTAAAATGTCTGGTGGCATCGAAGTATTTATTGTCCTGCTCTTTGCAATTGCTCTGTTTAGCATCCTAAACTTTTTAGCCATTTCCTTATCTGGACATAGTTTTAAAAAAAGAATCGTGGCAGGTTTCATATTTTTACTACTGACTCCCATTATCTTTTTGACTATCACAACATTTGCTTCTATATTCGATAAAGCAGGATTTGGCGCAGGTACGTTAGCCTTTATGATCGCAAGCGTATATATATTAAATGGAATAGTGCTTCTGCTTTCCTCTTTATTTATGCTCAAAAAAGACATAACATAGGCTATGGTACTAGCATGAATCTGACTTTACACTAGATTCATGCTTATTTAATTTCTCCTAAATTTTTATATGAAATTAAATAATTCTTTAAAAAAATTTAAACTTTATTTATTATAATATCCCTATCGTATTCGCACGTTTATTCAAATTTAAAAGAAAGGAGCACAAAATGAAAAAGGTTCTACTTACAATTCCTATACTAATCATCCTACTTAGTGGATGCAACAATAACGATATATACGGTTCTTGGGAAGTCGTTGACAATAAAAATGGTGAATGCCCTGTATATTATAAATTTGAAACAGTTGTCAAAAAAGAAAATAAAGAGGAAATTGTGCAAAATTTAGTAGAAATGCAAACAACAAAGAATAAAGACGATTTATATAAAGGCTCATTTGTCAAAAATTCTAATGTATATCACATTGATTATGGTAATTCATTTACATCGGACCAAACTTTAAAAGTTGCCGACGGTACACTAAATGTATACTTTTTGACAGCCGAAAAATTATGCACATATAAAAAGAAATGATTACATTTCAGAGGAGACGCAGAAAATATTTTCTGCGTTATTTCACTTTAGAAATCAGCCACAAAAATAGCCCTTGTTTTCGTATTCTTTTTCATTCAAAACATGAGAAATATACTTAATAAAAACTAGAGAATACCTTAAATTATATAAAATGAATCCTATAATAGACATTTCAATTAACACATCTACGCTATTTACATCGATACTTTTCAAAATAGGCTAATCCTTCCTCTAAATTTGTCAATCATTTTAATTTTCATAAAAAAATGATAAAATATAAACATGTGTTTTCAGAATAATTAAAAATGCAGAATGAAAGCACTGTTTTAGGAGGGGTTTTGATGACTTACACGTTAGCAACTAGAATGAAAGCATTCCAATCTTCTATATTTAGTGAATTAGGAGCCTATAAAAAAGAAAAAATTGCAGCAGGTCATAACATGATTGATTTGAGCATCGGAAATCCTGATATGCCGCCCGCTGATTTTGTAAGAGAAACAATGGTACATACAGCGAGTGAGAAAGAGAGCTACGGGTATACATTATCAGGTATTCAAGAATTTCACGAAGCTGTAACTGAATATTACAACAACACTCATAACGTGTTATTAAATGCGGATAAAGAAGTTTTATTATTAATGGGTTCACAAGACGGGCTCGTTCATTTACCTATGGTTTATGCAAATCCAGGTGATATTATATTAGTTCCTGATCCAGGATATACAGCTTATGAAACAGGTATTCAAATGGCTGGTGCAACATCTTACTACATGCCTTTAAAGAAAGAGAATGATTTCTTACCAGACTTAGAAGTCATCCCTGAAGAAATTGCCGATCAAGCGAAGATGATGATTTTAAACTTCCCAGGGAATCCCGTTCCAGCAATGGCTCATGAAGATTTCTTTAAAGAAGTAATCGCATTCGCGAAAAAGCATAATATTATCGTTGTCCATGATTTTGCTTATGCTGAATTTTATTTCGATGGTAATAAGCCAATTAGCTTCCTCTCTGTACCTGGTGCTAAAGAAGTTGGTGTAGAAATCAATTCTTTGTCAAAAAGTTATAGTTTAGCAGGTAGCCGTATTGGATATATGATTGGAAACGAAGAAATTGTTCGTGCACTTACTCAATTTAAATCTAATACCGATTACGGTGTATTTTTACCAATTCAAAAAGCGGCATCTGCAGCACTAAGAAATGGCGCTGCATTTTGTGAGAAAAACCGCAATATTTATCAAGAACGGAGAGATACTTTAGTCGATGGATTCCGAACATTTGGCTGGAATGTCGATAAGCCAGCTGGTAGTATGTTTGTCTGGGCAGAAATTCCACAAGGATGGACTTCTCTAGACTTCGCTTATGCATTAATGGATCGTGCGAATGTCGTTGTTACACCTGGTCATGCATTTGGACCTCACGGAGAAGGCTTCGTACGTATTGCACTCGTTCAAGATAAAGAAGTGTTGCAACAAGTTGTTGAAAACATTAGAAATAGCGGCATTTTCGTCCTTGAAAAAGTAAATGAATTAGTTAAAAATTAATTCCGGCTCCCCTGCTTAACTTTAGCAGGGGTATTATTAATTGGAGGTACTTTCATATGCATATTAAAGACACACTTCCCCATCGTTATCCATTTTTAATGATTGATAAAGTAACAAATGTAAAACAAGATGAATTCGTTACAGGATATAAACTCATTACAAATAACGAATGGTTTATAAATGATAGTCACAAACATATGCCTCATATGTTAATTGTAGAAGCACTTGCTCAGCTTAGTGCATTTGTACATACAAGTGATTCTGAAGGACTAGGATTCCTCTCCTCTTTAGATGGAGTTGAATTCCACGGAAAAGCATATCCCGGTGATAAACTTGATTTACATTATGAGCTAACGCGCAATCGCCGAGGTTTTGTTCTTGGTAAAGGTATTGCAACTGTAAACGACCAGCCTATTGTAACTATAGAAAAACTATTAATATATCAAGCAGATTAAAGTGTTCCTTATATCAGTTGGAAATATCTATTCTCAACCGATTAAGTAAATAGGAAAACATATTACGTAGTTAGGAGCAGGAAAATGGAACGTACTATCGGTATCGATGCTGGAGGCACATTAACGAAAATAGCTTATTTTAACAAAAAAAAGCTATTAACTTTTGAAAAATTTTATTCGCATGAACAACATAAAATAATAGATTGGATTAAAAACAACAATGGCATAAAACAAATATGTATTACGGGTGGTAAATCGAAACTATTACAGCAACTGCTTACAGGTTCATATAAAATAATAGAGCTAAGCGAATTTGAAGCTACTCTTGCAGGTGTCCAATTCATATTAAAAGAAGAACAACATACTATAAACAATTTTATTTTAACCAATATCGGTACAGGTACTTCTATCCATTATGTTTATAATGAACAATATATTCGCGCTGGTGGAACCGGAGTTGGCGGTGGGACTATTATGGGACTCTCAAAATTGTTAACAAATATAGATCATTTTGAAGATATAATACCTCTAACAAAAGTAGGATCTAGAAAAGAACTAGATATTACGGTTGGAGATATTTATGGTGGTATTCTTTCCCCTATCGATAATAACTTAACTGCTAGTAACTTCGGAAAAGCAGCCATTACAGAATCAAATAATAGTAGCTCCGATATACTAGCTACTGTACAAGGACTTGTCGGTGAAGTCGTTACTGCATTAAGCCTTCAATTCGCTGAAACAAAAAACATTGAACATATTATTTATATTGGTTCGACTTTATGTAATAACGTACAACTTCAACATATTATTAGTAGCTACACCGAATATCAAAATAAAACACCAATCTTTTTACAAGATGGTGGTAATAGCGGTGCAATTGGTGCATTACTTCATGCTACGAAATAAAAAGCTGACTTTTGTCAGCTTTTTAGAAATGGCACTTCAAATTCAATAATTGATTCCCCGTTCTCTCCAATTCGCTCCACGCTTATTCTATCAATCACACAATTTAACTTCCCATGAAAACTAGGAATCTCCTTCACTACTTCAGCAGCTAATTCGGCACTTTCTTTTCTTCCGACTGTTACATGCGGGATGTACGGAATGTCTTCTTTCAAAAATTGTAATAAAGGTCCTGTATATAGAATATTATGTAGTTCCTCTATTTGTTCTTTCCCCTTTTCAACTCGTAAAAACAAATATTCTCTTTCACTTGTAATTTGATTCGTAAATTCAATTTCTATATTCTGTATCGGTTTTGATACATTTATAATATGTAATTTCAGCTCATCATTTGAAATCGAACTTTCAAATGGGAATACAATTGTAATATGCGGTGAAATTAATCCAAATAAAGGATCATGTTTTTGCCTAATGTCCTCGATTTCGCTAATGAACATGTTGTTTAGAAAAAGTAAAATTGTACGCATTTTTATCCCCTCAACTTTTCCTCATTATAATATGTATCATATTCTATGACAGCCTGCCCTTCAACAACTTGTTTTGCTTACCTGTAAAAATAAAAAAACTTCTCAAATGAGAAGTTTTCATATAGCATGATTATTATTTTCCCGCCAAACTTTCCTAAACTTTATATAACAGGCAATTCTCCAAGGAAAAATATACGATACTGCAACAACGTAAAATAATAAACCAATCGTTTGTTGATCTAAATCAACGATAAATTGTCTTGAACCATATCTTAAAAAGACAAGTGCAATAAAAGTAATTAAAAAAGCTGCACTTTTTTTCGTATAAATATTCCCATCATCTCTTCGTTCATAATTTGTTAATACTATAAGCGGTACAGCAAAAAGTACACCAATGAATACCGCTATAATTACTTGTAATATAGCTGGATGTACGGGACCTAAAAACCATACAATACCTGGTGTTAAAAATAGTAATGGCCATAAAATACGTTTTCCCGATCCCTTTATTGGCTTATGCATGGAGCGATAACGACGCCAAAATATCAATAGTGCAATGCATAAAAAGACGGTTATTAGTGAGGACGTGTCTCCCATATATTTTCCTTCTCCCTAAAAGAATAATCTATCACTATTTTAAACTGTTCGTTCAAATGATACTTTACGAATAAATATACTACTAGTTATGATATAAAGAATTGTTAATCCAATTGAAATAACAATAAAATAAGGGATATCTATTAAAGATACATCATTTGTAAATAACAATCCTTTTATCCCTACTTCTCCATACAGCACACTATTTGTTGAAAGGAAAAGCGACCCACCAATCATGAGACCAATCCATTGAAATCTTTGCTTAAAAATTACTACTACTTGAAAGAAACATGCTATCGTAACATAAAATAAAAATTGTAAAATAAACTGTTGTATTAATTGCTCTCCAAAGTTAACATTTACTAAGTTATATTTTATATCTTGTAAAAACAGTATTTGAAGGAATGAAAACAATGCGGATTGCAACACAATATAGCAAATCGCTCCGATAAAATATTGTATTCTCGTTATACCAAATGAAACTGCTAAACGAAATAAATCATCTTGAACAATGAAAACACTCCCTACTATAAAAATCATAATTGCAATTGAAGGATTATTGATAATTTCGGGTAAATAACCAACTTTCGCTTCATTTAAATGAGCAGCATATAAAGCTCCTTTTATTAATAAAGCTACAATCCAAAATATTAAAATTGCTTTATAATGAAAATTTATATGTAACCTCAATTGTTTCATTAACATCGTCATTCCACTTCACCACCAGTCATGTGAATAAATAGTTTTTGTAATGTAATTCTATCAATTACTAAACCTTCTTTTTCAAGAGAGTAACAATCTTCATTAGAAAGCCCTTCCCATATAACAGCAATACCTTTATTCCCATAAATTTCTTTATTTATAACTTTTTTATTAATCAAGAACTCCTCCACTTTACCTTTTTGCCCTGAAATAATATGACCTTGTTGCAATAAATCTTCCACTGTTGATTGAACAACAAGTGCACCTTCTTTTATGATAATTACTTCTTCAATAACATGGGTTACTTCTTCTACCAGATGTGTTGATAATATAATTGTTCTGGGATACTCCCCGTAATCTTCTAGTAGTAAACTATAAAATAACTCACGATGTGCTGCGTCTAATCCTGTAGTTGGTTCATCAAAAATAGTAATTGTCGCTCTGCTTGCTAACCCTTTAATAATTCCTACAACTGTTTGCATGCCATGAGATAGTTTATGGTATTTCTCTGTTATATTAAGCTGAAATTTACCCGCCAGTTCTTCAGCAAACTTCTGATCCCAATTTTTATAAAACATGTTACATATCTTAAAAATTTCTTTTACGCTATAACTTAAATGAGACTCTTCTTTTACTCTAACGAAACAAATATTTTGCATCGCTTTACTATTTTCAAAAACATCTTCACCAAATATTGATACACTTCCACTACTTGAAGTAATTTGTCCTGCTAGTAAATTTAATAAAGTCGTTTTCCCTGCTCCGTTCCTTCCAAGCAAACCATATATTTTATTCTCTTCCAATGAAATCGTTACTTCATTTACAGCTATTTTCTTTTTATACTTTTTCGTTACATCTTTCGTTTCAAGTGCAATCATCCCTCTTTCCCCTCCTTCGTAATCTTTTGAATCATATCCATCAATTCATCTTTTGATATTTCTAGTACTTTCGCTTCTTCCCACACTTTAGGTAAATATTCAGTCATAAAAGTATTTTGTCTTTTTTTTAGTACAACTTCTTTTGCCCCTTTTGCAACAAACATCCCGATCCCTCTCTTTTTATATAAAATCCCCTCATCCACTAATACATTCACCCCTTTAGCTGCGGTAGCCGGATTTATTTGTAACATCTTCGCAAATTGATTTGTCGATGGAACTTGTTCTTCTTCAAGCAATATGTCTTTTAAAATATCAGATTCAATCGTTTCTGCAATTTGTATGTATATTAATTTATTTTGTTCTAGAGTCGGCTTCACATTTTCACCACCTTAGGTTCATAGGTTCATTACTTATGTAATTAACCATATCACATAGAATTATTTTTTTCCATAAATTTCTTTTACAAAAAAGAGAGTCATTCAATTAAGAATGTCTCTCTTTCTAAAAATTCGAAGTTTCAACTCTTGTTCTCAAATTCTTTTCATTTATACCATTTTGACAAAAATTAAATTGTTGTCCCTTTATTGACTTTGTACGATCTACTATTTGCCCTAAATGATAACTTGTATGCTCCACTAAATGTAATAAACTATGAAGATCAATATGCCTTTTTTCTTTCCATACTTGTATATATACTTTTCCCCACTCATCAAATGTTTCTTCAACAATTTTTAACAAAGTTTCGAAGCTTAAATGTTTTATTGGAAAATATTCTTCAATTCCATTTTCAAAAACTATATTGGGATCCTTATAACGCCTTGTATTTCTCTGTAAATGTTCACAAATATGTAGTACGATTCCACCAATTGAATTAACAGAGGTCTCTTGTTTCCACAAATCTTCTTCACTAACGAGCCTAATCGCCTGTACTAACTTAGGTAAATAATAATCCTGCATTCTATGATAAGAAATTTTGTATACTAACTCCATCTTCTCCCCTCCATTATTTCAACTGGCTCACTGGATATTTAGCAAATAAAGATTTCCGAAAATCTTTATCTTCCACAAGCATTTTAATTTTTTCTTCATTGCCGTTAAAGAACTTTATAACTTTATTTTTATCCCATATATCTTTTTCTTTTGGAAAATCATCGAATATACTATGCAAAATTGATAACATTTCTTCCCTCGTTATCTTAAAGTTTTTATTATCTACCTGAAACTCATAACTTTTTGCATTTGGCACTAAAATCACTAAATATATAGCATTAAAGAAAAAATTCTTCTTCATCGTATCCTTCTCATCAAACCAATACGTCTCAATCATTTCTTCTGTAAGAGCCCCACTTTCTTTTGCACCATAGTTCACTTTTATATTTTCATTTTCTAAACTTATACTTTGAACTGTTCCACCACCGGGTAAATGATTAACAATTGCAACCACATCTGAATTATTACCAACGTATGTCCCAGTATATTTCTTAAAATCATCTGACCTAACATCATATATATCTTTTATTCTTTCTCCGTTAGAACAAGCCGCAATGAATAAAAAAATTGTTAGCATAACGATCATGTTATGATGCATATATTTCATTTAGCATCCCCCATTTTTATCGATATTTCGTTAATTACAATATTTACTTTCAAATCCCTTTTTAAATATACGCATTTTAATCAAAATTAAAAATTTTCATTTTTTATGTTTACAATTATCCATTAATTGTATATACTTACTAACGTAAGAAAAAAATTCTAAAAGGAGGTCGAAGGAAATGATGAAATTACAATTACATGCATTAACTTTAGCGTTAACTGCACCTGTGTTTTCTGGACAATTAAATATGAATTCGACCACCCTAATGGAGAATTGAAAATCGTACTTTATTTCATTTAATTCATAAATTCGCCACAGGAGGTCGTATACTTTCCTGTGGCTTTTTCACGCCCAGCCATAGGAGAACTGTATCTTCCTGTGGTTTTTTTGCGCGATTTTTTAGTCTCTTACATTATTTTTCTAAGAAAGGAGCAACATTCAATGACTATTAGCGTATTGTTTTTAAGTATTACGATTCAAAGAAATACAATTTCCAAAGATGAAATTCTTCATAATGAGCAAATTAAAAAAGCTATGAATGATGTTAAGGAGCGCCAAGCACTTTACTGTGATCACCTGTAATTCCTTTTCGAAAGGAGGAATTCATTTATGACTTTTCATATTTTCTTTTTTACGACTGCACTTCAAAAAAATACTTTATCTGAAACTGAAATCAATCGTAAACAACAGTTAAAACAACTGACTGATAAAATAACTGACATTAAAAGTTCATACTACACTCAAATGTATTAAAAATATATTTTAAAGGGGTAATATATTCATGAAATTTAAAGCATTCTTTTTAACAATCACTATTCAAAAACGTAAGCTCTCACAGAAAGAGATTTTACGTGAACAACACATTCAAAATATTATGGACGAAGTAAAAGAGCGTCAATCTTCTTATTACACTCGTCTTTTCTAAATCACTTATAAAGGGGTAATTATTTTATGAAATTTAAAGTATTCTTTTTAACCATTACCATTCAAAAAAATAAATTTTCCGAGTCTGAAATGCTTCATGAGCGACAAATTAATCAGGCTATGGATTCTGTAAAAGAAAGACAAAGTCATTACTGTAGTCATCTATAATTTCTTATTACACTCGTTTTTTCTAAATCATTTATAAAGGGGCAATTATTTTATGAAATTTAAAGTATTCTTTTTAACCATTACCATTCAAAGAAATAAATTTTCTGAGTCTGAAATGCTTCATGAACGACAAATTAATCAGGCTATGAATTCTGTAAAAGAAAGACAAAGTCATTACTGTAGTCATCTGTAATTCCAATTCGAAAGGAGGAATTCACATATGAAGTTTCACCTTTTCTTTTTAACGATTACGATTCAAAAAGAAACAATATCTCAAAATGAATTAAAACAAGAAAGACAATATAAACAAGTTATTGATGAAATTCGAGATCGTAGAAGCAAGTACTACACTCACCTTTAATCGTTTAACTATATAGAATTGAAAGGAGTCGATTATGATGTTGATAGCACGCTGTAAGGAAATGATTTGGATAGTTCAGAGGGATTCCACATAGTTTTATAGAGCTTATATCACACAAGTTTATCACTGAATTTGATGTATAAAAAATATATAATAAAATCAAATCAACCCGCTTTTAATTATTTATTTATAAACAAAAGATACACCACTTAAAAAGCGGTGTATCTTCCTCAGTTTTTACTATTTTCGGTTACTTCTCTTCGTCTTAAACAATCTCACTAAGTTCGAAACAACTGTTTTTGTTACTGCATAAACTGGTACTGCTAAAATCATTCCGATGATTCCAGCAAAGTTTCCTACCCCTAAAATTAGGATAATAATTGTTAATGGGTGGATGTTTAATTTCGAGCTCATAATACGTGGTGAAATAATATTACTTTCAAACTGTTGTACAATTGTTACGATAATAATTACGTATAAGGCTTGCATCGGAGATACGAACAGTCCTACAATAACAGCTGGTGCTGCCCCGATAAATGGACCTAAGTTAGGAATGATGTTTGTAAATGCTGCGATAATTCCTAAAACGAAAGCGTACGGTAAATCGATAATTAAATAACCGATAAAAGTAAACGCACCTACAAATATACAAACGAGCGCTTGCCCTTGAATATATGCAGATAATGTTTCGTTCGTTTCCTTAATGATACGAAGCCCCTCTTCACGGTAAGACTCTGGTAATAAACTTACCGCTTTTCCTGGAAAGGCATGTCCATCTTTAAACATGTAAAATAAAATGAACGGTACAGTAAATACAACTAATGCAACGTTCGTGATAATACCAAATAAAGCCGTTGCACTCGACGTAATTGTATTTGGTATATCTTTTAAGTATTCAATCGCATTTTTTTCAATTGTTTCAATGGAAACGTAGTTTTGTGTAGATAACCATTCAAACAACCTATGATGTGATAATTCTTGTATGTATACTTTTCCCTCTTTTATGTAGCCTGGCATATTTTTTACTAAGTCCATTAGCTGTTGTGAAATCGTAGGAACAACTACTCCAACGCCAACCGCAGTTAATGTTATGATAAAAAGATATAACAGCAATATCGCTAAATTTCTAGGTACTTTTTTATTCTCCAAAAAGATTAATACAGGATTAAATATGAAGTATAAAAAAAGCGCGATTAAGATTGGGAAAAATAATGTTGATATGAAGATACCAATCGGTTGAAATAAAAATGATATTTTTGTGCAAATAAATATGATTCCTACAACCATTAGCACTTCTAATGTCCAAAAGTGCACTTTTGATTTCAAAAAAATGGCCTCCTTTAAACTAGCACTTCTCTTCATTGTACCAAAATAAGTATGAATTTCACATAATATTTTCCTTTACAATATTCCAAAATACCGATAAATACACTACAATGAGATTACATACAAATTTGCAGGTAAAGGTGATAAAAATGACACAATGCATCATTTGCAGAAAAGATACGAAAGAACTTAGTGAACAATATGTCATTCCAGAAATATTATGTGGATATTATTTCACAAACTCAATTTGTGATACTTGTCATGAACAAATGACAACAAATATTGATCGTCCTTTAATTAGGCATAAATTGAGTCAATTTAAGATTGAACAAATGAAAAGACAAATTGATTCCCCACTCTATACGAATGAGCACGGTGAGGAACTTGCGGCTGCTGAGACTGATGTTGTCGAAGTAAGCGACGAAATTCTTTATTCTAATGCATTAATTATGAAACTATGTAAAAAGCACGATATTTCCTTACATAATGAAATTTGGAAAGAGGAACGTGTAACGAAAGTAGCGAGTTCTATTCAACGTGAATTACTATTAGATAACCGTAAATATAAAATGAGTATATTAAAAATGGCTTATACATTCGCTGTACAAGCAGTTGATGGCTACTTTGAAGATCAAGATGCAATTGATATTTCTACCATTCTCTCAAATGCAGATTTCGTGGAACTAAAAGAAAAAAGCATTGTACGTGATTTAAGCAAAAGTTCTTTATGGAATACGCTAAATACAAGTAGTGAAAATCATTACTTTATTTTACTTAGCGATAAAGACGGTCTGTTTTGCTTCATTCGCTTGTTTGACATCTTTGATGTTGTCGTTCATTTATCAGAAAAAAGATTTGACCTTCCATCACCCATTGTCGGTGTAAATAATGTGAATACACAGAAATTTTATGTCCAAAGTTTAAAACAGTATATGGATGGGCTGTTTAAAGAAAAAGCACCTACTATATAATAGTGACCAGAACATACGGTCTCCTTTCTTGATGAAAAGACACTGTGTTATAATGAGTATGAAAAGAACAATACAATCACATAAACCAATTATAAATTGTATATAAATAAAAAAGACTAGTGTGCGGCTACACACTAGTCCACGTAACTTAGCAGATTGGATTGTTCATTTATCCTATTTGTTTCTTACAAACAAAACAACCCACATTCTATAGGCATAGGTGGGTTGTTATTTTTTGAGCTTGTCTATTAAAACGACGACGAACGTTAACAATGCAACGAGAAACAGTCCACCTTGCAGTAGCAACGCTATTTCACTCACGTATTATCACCCCCCTCCTACTCGGAGAAGTGATAATTGAACAACCAACCGCACCTTAAGTTACCCTTTAATTTTACCATATTTTCTAATAATTTACGATGAAAACCCGCAAGCGAATAACTTGCGGATTTTTTATCCCGTATTAACAGGCAGTAAACAAAATGAAGCAATAAATAAGTGAAACTTTATTTCTCACTATCTTTTTAATGCATATGCATCAGCAATCATTTCACCAACAATTTTATTTTCTTCTTTCTTCTTGTCTTTCAATAATGGGAATAACAATTCTGCCACTTCATACGCTTCTTCTAAATGCGGATATCCTGATAAAACAAACGTATCAATTCCTAACGATTCATATTCTTTTATCCTTTCTGCTACTGTATGCGGATCGCCTACAAGTGCAGTACCTGCCCCACCTCTTACAAGTCCGATTCCAGCCCATAAATTAGGGCTTATCTCTAACGACTCTCTCGTACCTTTATTTAAATGTGTCATCCGTTTTTGACCAACCGAATCATATCTTGCAAATGTCTTTTGAGCAAGCTCAATTGTTTCATTATCCACATATTGAATTAAACGTTCGGCCTCTTCCCATGCTTCTTCTTCTGTCTCTCTTACAATTACGTGTAATCTAATGCCAAATCGTACTGTACGCCCCTTCTCTTCTGCAAGTTTTCTTACTTCTTCTATTTTCTCTTTCACTTGCTCTGGCGGCTCTCCCCACGTTAAATATACATCACTATGTTCAGCTGCTACTTCTTTTCCAGCAGCTGATGATCCTCCGAAATATATAGGAGGATATGGCGTTTGAACTGGTGGGAATACAACTTTACTATCTGTAACTTTAATATATTTTCCTTCTAAAGAGATCGTTTTACCTTGCAATGTCGATTTCCAAACTTTTAAAAATTCATCCGCTGCTTCATATCTTTCATCATGATCAAGATATAATCCATCTCCTTGTAGTTCAACTGGATCTCCTCCAGCTACTACATTAATAAGCAATCTCCCATCTGAAATTCTATCAAATGTAGATGCCATCCTCGCTGCAACTGTAGGTGACATTAGTCCTGGCCTCACTGCTACTAAAAATTTTAGTTTTTCTGTTTCAGCAGCAAGAGCTGAAGCTAACACCCAAGGGTCTTCACATCCTTGACCAGTTGGAAGTAAAACACCCGTATATCCTAAATAATCAGCTGCCGCAGCAACTTGCTTATAATAACCATATTCAGCTGCTCTTCCTCGTTTTGTCGTTCCTAAATATCGACCATCTCCATAAGCCGGAATAAACCATAATAATTCCATACCTTTGCACACCCCTTATTTATTTTGAAACGTATACTAACACATTCTATATAAATTACCCCTAATAATTTATATGTTAATTCCCAGTCTCACCTTTAAAATTATCTCGCCATCTTAAAAACTTCACTTCTAGTAAACGTACTAGAGAGTCAGAAAACTTCCCAACAAATGCAAAGATAATTATGCCGACAAATACGATATCTGTATTTGAAAATTGCCTTGCATCCATAATCATATAACCAATACCTTCTGTAGATCCCATAAGTTCTGCTACTACTAAACTCACCCATGCAACACCTAACGATAACCTTGCTCCTAGTAAAAGGTTAGGCAATGCAGATGGTAAAATGAGTTTCGTAATTAGTTTTCTTTTGCTAAACTCTAACACTCTCGCAACATCAAATAACTTTGAATCCACACCTCTAATACCTAAAAATGCGTTTACGTATAAAGGAAAAAATGCACCATCTGCAATTAATAACACTTTCGATGTTTCACCAAAACCGAACCATAATACGAAAAGTGGCGCAACAGCTAGATGAGGTACAGTTCTTAACATTTGCACAGATGGATCTAAATATTGCTCACTTCTCGTTGAAAATCCAACAATCGTTCCTAAAATGATTCCTAAGCCCCCACCAATAAAGAAACCAGCCGCAGCCCTGAATACACTAATACTTAAATGGCCGAATAACTCTCCTGTTTTAATAAGCTCTTGGAAAGCTAGAAAAATATCTAATGGTGTTGGTAAAACTGTTTTAGAAACAAGACCGAATACGCCAGCTAACTGCCAAATTATTAATATAATAACCGGTATAGTAATCGCCCTTACTAAAACTTTTACATTTAACTTTCGCACATTCTTAACGCTGTTTTTCTCAATCGTTATACTCGCTGGTTTCATAACAGCTTTCGTATTTTCCAATTTACAAAACCTCTTTTCACTTCGCTTTCAATGCTTTTTCTACGAAAGAATTATCTACAACTTTTTCCGCCTTAATTTCTTTCTTTATAGAACCGAGCTTATATTGAAAATCCGCTGTCTTTTGTTGTTCTGCTATTATTTCCTTCGTTACCGGAACTAAAATTGGTTTGTCGTGATTAAACACTTCTTTTACGATCTCCGCATCTATCTTTTTTACAGAAGTATATACTTTTATTGCTTCATCTAAGTTAGCATCTTGCCATACACGTGCTTTCTCATAAACTTCGAGGAATTTCTCAACTAATTCTGGATGTTCTTTCGCAAATTTTGTTCTCGTAATTAAAAATTCTGGCGAAGAGACATTTAATGTTTCACCGTCTGCAATCACCTTCGCACCTTTATTTAACGTATGTAATGATATGAAAGGGTCCCAAATCGCCCATGCATCTACTGATCCTGATTCGAATGCAGGCTGCGCTTCATCTGGTTGTAATTGAATGACATTTACCTCTTTTGCATCAATCCCTTCTTTATCAAGTGCTCGATACAATAAATTAAAGGCACTACTTCCTTTTGCTACTGCAATTTTTTTACCTTTTAACTCTTTTACACTCGCAATTTTGCTATCTTTTTGAACGAGAATTCCAGTTCCTTTTCTTGCATAACTTGTATTGGCGATTTCGGTAAATCCAATACCTGCTGCTTGCGCTGAAATGACTGGAGAATTCCCTACTTCACCAAAGTCTAATCGGTTTGATGCGATTGCTTCAAAATAAGGAGGTCCACTTTGGAACTCTGTCCATTTCACTTTAACTCCTTCTTTTTTAAACTCCTCTTCAAACCACCCCTTTTTCTTTGCTAGTAATAGCGGGCTTAACCCTTGCTGTATACCAATTTGTATTGTTACATCTTCTTTCTTACTACTTGCTGTACTTTTTTCACATCCTAATAAACATACTGATATAGCTAAAGCAAAAGAAAGAATTTTAAATTTTTTATACATATAAAATCACCCTTTTCCTATATACTTGTTTGAATCAACCCTCCATATTCAAACTGCTGTAATACTTTCGTTCGAAGTTGTTGGAACGATTGAGAAGTTTTATTTCGCGGATAAGGCAAATTATTTTCAATCACTTTATGTATTTTCCCTGGTTTTGCACTCATAATGATGATTCGGTTTGAAAGATATATCGCTTCGTCTATATCATGTGTAACGAATATCATTGTTGTTTTCTTCTGCTCCCAAATATTTAGCAATACTTCTTGTAAATGACTTCGAGTAAAAGCATCCAGCGCTCCAAAAGGTTCATCAAGTAATAATACATTTGGATCTCTTAATAACGCTCTCGCTATCGCAACACGTTGTGACATCCCGCCTGAAATTTCTTTCGGATACGATTTTTCAAAGCCATCTAACCGAACGATTTCAACCCATTCTCTCACCTTATCTTTCACATACTTATCTTTTAACGACAAATCAGCTGCAATATTTTCTTCCACTGTAAGCCATGGAAACAATCGATGCTCTTGAAATATAAATCCTTGCTTCTTACTCGGTTTTGTTATACGCTCCCTATCAATAGTGATCTCACCTTCAAAATCGTTGTCTAAACCTGCAATGATTTTTAGTAATGTACTTTTTCCGCAACCACTCGGACCAATTACTGTAACGAAATCCCCTTTTTCTAATTGAAAATTAATATTCTCTAATACTTGAACCGTAGCAGTTTGTTTCGAAAAATATTTTGATACTCCATCAATTGAAACAGTCACTTCTTCGCCTCCTTGAAATGATTCATATAAATGAACAGATTCAGTATTTATGCAATAAAAAAACCGAAGGCATTTTATCAATAGATAAAATGCCTTCGGTTTCTCCAATCAGCAATACGTTATGGAATTAAGTACATATTATACAAATATTTCCGATAAGTCAACTAGGTTTTATTAAAACATACATATGATTTGTTTGAACATTTTACTTTTGTTTATTTTAACGATATCGTTTACTTACTATTTTTTCTGATCTTTAATCCACTGTAACCAATAAGAAAACTCACACGCTAAATGCATTTGATGGGATTTAATTAGACTATTAGGACAAAGGGCTGGGAACTCAACAACTAGACTTACTTCTATCCCTGTATCAGTATCTTTAAATTGATGTCGAACTCCACCAATAGTAGTACCATCTTTCATACGTGCAACACCTGTTGATTGATATTGATAAGATTTATCTCTTGGTGTTTTCAATCCAGTTTCGTCACCAAAAACAATGAAAAATTGAACTGGAAACGGAGAATTACCAGTAGTTTCGATAACCTCTAATTCATTTTCCCCAAAGGGCCTTAGTACATAGTGATCAGGACAAGCAGATAAATTCACTTTGTTATTTTCACGTGATTGTTCAAGCATCAAACTATCAATTCCATGTATGGCTTCTTCTGCTGTAATCCCGTCTAAATAAATACTAGTTTTTGAAAATTTTCGTCTATCGCCAGATAAAAGAGTACAGATACGCATACCTATTGCACTTAATCTAAGTTTTGATTTCAACTTTTCGTACATTTCATTGTATGTATATCGCAACTTTATTTCCGTTAGCTGTTTTATCATGACGTCTGTATCATTTATTTCAGACTCTTTATGTCCTAATATATATAATACTTTTTTTATCCGTTCTCTTTTCCATTTTATAAGTTGCTCTTGTGAGATATTATTTCCATCGATAATAATCTTCATATACTCTCTCCTTCCTTTTGATTGTATCGTAGTGTAGTTAATACTAAATTAACCATTTCTTGTTTTGTATCTAGATTCAACTTTACTTCTGAATGAGCAATACTGCTAAGACCGTATAAAATAAACCCAGAAGCTAATAATGAGTTATCAGTATAAAAAATCCCTGTTTTCACTCCCTCTTCAATTACTTGTCTAATTAACGGTTGCATACGTGCGAATAATTTCTGTTCCAGTTGAAAATGTTGTTCCGTCTGAAACGAACTCACATTTTTATAGGGTGCTAACTTTTCAATAAATGTCCAAAATATATCTAGTGAATCTTTCATCTTTTGCATGACAGACCGTTCATTTGAAATAAGTATTTCTTCAATTAACTCCATATTTTTCACAATAAAGTCATTTAAAACTTCATCAACAAAATTCTCTTTAGACTTGAAGTAATAATAAAATAAGCCCGTTGCTACACCTGCATGATTCACAACATCTTTTATGCCAAATCCTTTCATACCATTTTTCATATATAGTTCAAAACCAATATCCATTAACTCTTGGCGTCTTACATCTGGTTCTTTTGATATTCTTTTCATACGTCATCTCCTACAATGTTTTCACCACGACTGAATCTGATTCAATCATAAACGACTGAACTTGATTCAGTCAATATTATTTCATAAATTTAAAATCGATTTAATAACTAAGCGACGAAATTTCTACAAAAAAAGAGTAATCTCAAGAGATATGCTACTAACCTTAGATTTATTAAAAAAGTTAGATCATATAACTTGAGACTACTCATTCCCATTCAAAATATTTATGTAATTAAATTTTATTTCCTCTGCACCCTGGCTGTCTCCAAAACTATTGGTAGCAGCTCTTTTTGAATGATTTCTTTTAATCCATAAAGAGCTTTCTTCACATAACCACCTTCGAAATTTCCTAATGGTTCTGGTAATTCATCCTCATCCAATATGAAGTATTCTCCATTTGGAAGTACCATAATATCGATGATTAAATCTTCAAAGGAAACCACTTCATCTTTTATTTGTGTGTTTTTTACGATATTAAAATAGGAACCTAAATACTTTCCTTTTATATCTCTCCATACGTATAAATTGTACGGACGATCTTTCCAGTAATATGCGATTGTATAACTCCCTTTTGGGATTATTAACTTAGTATCATTTGCAGTCATTGTAAATGAATACTGCACCTCGTGAAATAAAACGATACTTTGTGATTGCTTTTCAAGTAATAAGCAATTGTGATCTACTATTGTTGAGTTATACCGGATTTTTCTTTCTATAATTTCAATTTTCGATGTAAGTAACTTATTCATTATTTTGTTTCCCCTTATGCTAGTTCTATCCTCAATTATATCCATTTATGTAGTAATAAAGAAGTATATAGTTTTTTATATAATGATTTATACAAATACATAATAAAAACTCCTTCTTATTTAGAAAGAGTTTTTCACTATCCATGTTTCATATTTTTTCACTTCTAACGGAAGCTCATTTGTTTTTATGCAACTAACAGTACTATTACTCATGTTTTAACTTTTCCTTAACCGCACCATAAAATTTTCGTTCTTCATCAACATTTAAGTAAACACGACTTACTGTTTTAGAAAAGCCGTATAACAACTGCGCTTTCACTGGCTCTTTTAATGTTATTTCAAAAGTAGCAGGTTCTTTTATGAACTCCATAACAGTTGCATCCAATACCTGTCTCCCTTCTTTTGCCGTTAGCAATTCACCCTTGTAGAACGCAATATTATCAATTTGTGTAAATGGCATAACAATTTTCTTTCCTAATCCGATTTGAATGATTACTTGTTCTTCTGTTACGACAAGTGGATTTTTGCGCATCGCTTGTATTTCAGCTATAAAATAAATCATCGCGTATACATTTAAAATAAGTAAAATCCATGCTATTACTGGATTCCACTGATGTAGTAAATAATGAAAACCAATGCTTTCAATTGCTGTTGCGTGAATAATCATGATATACACACCTATAGCACCAGTCTTTTTATGATATGAGTATACAGATTTACCTGTTGGTACTTTTTCACGCCACGATAAAAACGCATAATAGATTAACTTACACTCTGTTAGAATGACATCTATTAACTTACCTCTTTTCATAGTAGCGTCAAACGCTGCATCAATTGCATAAGAAAAGGAATAATTTTCTCTTCTATATTCTTTATATTTTTTTATTATTTTAGGAAGCACTCTAACAATTTTATAGAGAAGGAATAATTCTAAACCTACAAATGCAATTTCAGCCGCAACAATAATATAAGAGATGAATGAAAAAGCTTGTAAATAGTCACTTGGAATAATAAATCTTGCAAAAATATAACCAGCTATTACAACAGGAACTATATATGTTAACGAGTATCTTTTTCGAATAATGAAGAAATACGTGATGATTGGAATGACAAACATGCAATCTAATAATGACCCAAGCACAACTTCTTTCGGCGCAACTGATACAATTGGAAGGGCATACAATAAATAGTTTGATAGCATAATTAAAGAGACGAGTCCAATCCAAGTACCTTTTCGCCTTCGTGATAGTGTAACCTTCATACGTTCACTCCTTTATTTAAAAACCTCATTTAAATGGTCTTTATAAAATGAAATGGCACGTTCAAATTCTTTTACTTCCTCTACTTTCACGACAGTTTCAAGTAATAATTTCATCGCTGATTCGTGATCGTTTACGTTATATTTTGCTAATGATAAAAATACTTTCATTGGAGCGTTCTCTGGGAATTTTTTCACCCCAGCTTCTAATACTGTAATTGCCTTTTCATATTCCCCTATACAACGATATGTACTTCCTAAACCAATATAAGCACCGCAAAGCGATTCACCATCAAGTCCATTTGCGATTGCCTGCTCATAATACGGAACTGCTTCTGTTTCTAGCCCCATTACATCATGTATCCACGCACACTGATACAGTACTTCTGCATCCTTTGTAAAGTTTGTTAATCCTATAAGCATCTCTTTAGACTGCGCATATTTCTTTTCATTTCTAAGTTTAATAGCTTGCTTTAATAAATGTTCCATAGAATCCACTCCTCACCAATTATTCTGTGTATAGCTCTTGATTGGTATACGCTTCACATTCGTGTAAAAGTAAAATTCCCACCAATTAAAGTTTCGCTTACTTATACTATGCGGATTCATTCTCATCTAAAAACTTAATTTTAAAAAGCAGTGACACGATTACATAATACCTCTAAGCTTTTGACAATTTCTTTCGCTGTTTCATCTTTCCCATTACACAACTTCCCTTTACCATCCTGTCCAATTACATAATGCACAGCCCCGCGCGAATATAAAGAATGTGGTGAATTCGCAATCATTACATTCGCCCTTGCTTCTTTCATTCTATTTTTTGCTCTTTCAAACAGTTCTTCTTCATTTAAATCACTTTCAAGTTTAAAACCAACAAGTACTGTTTCTGGGTCCCATTCTTTTATTTGTTTTAATACCTTTGGAGCCTTTTGAAAGTGAATAATCGGTGCTATATCACTTGAAATTTTTCCGTTCATATTAAGAACATTACCATCTTGATCACAAATTTTCTCTACAATCCAATCTGATCCAGCTGCTGCCATAATGACTGCATCAACCTTTTCATGTGATATGATACTTTTCATTTTATCTTGTAAATCAACGATTCCTTCAAATGGATGTAATTCTAACCCTCTATGTATATCACTCGGTTTCTCCGCAAAATAACCGTGTAAATATATAACATGTGCCCCTTTAGCTAGAAGTTCTTCTGCGATTATCCTTCCGATTGTACCTTTGGCCATATTCGTATGCCCGCGTACTTGATCCCATTTTTCTAGACAACCACCGCTCGTAATTAATACCTTTTTCCCCTTCATTGTAACCATCCCTTACTAATTTTTCTTACGAAACCATTCTGTTCCAAAGTCAACTATATCACGCTGTTTCATTAGACGACACGTTGCATTCCCTATCTTCCCATTTTTTACAGTTCCTTTTCGCTCAAACTCCACACCAATTTCTACAAACTTCTCAGATTCGTAATCCATTTCAACAAACTCTTTCCACACTCTTTCACCGTTTTCTATAATAGGTGCTCCTACTTGTATTAACTCACATGCACCAGAACGCACCTCGGATAAATGAACAGACGTATTGGAATCATATCCAACACCAATTAATAATACGTACCCGTCTAAATCATATATTTTTCTTAATGGAGATTCTTCTCCAAAGCTCATTGATAACGAATGGTTCATTGTTATTTCTACTGCATGTTTTCCCCATGCAGCAAAACTTCCTAACGGATGATTACTACGTACTACATTCGGATATGTACGAAAACATTCAACTATTTCACCCATTCCCCTTGTTGGGGTTATACGTGAATCAAATGCTGGGACGTTATCTCGGATAATTTGCCACCAGTCTTCCGGTACAGGTGGTCTTGACCAATGTTTCGGATCGGACAAATCCGAAGATTGCGTTGGCATTATTATCGTTCCTTCTTCCGTAACAACTTTCATTAATGCTTCTACTACAGCAACGGCACCACCAGATATCCACCCGATAGAACTTAGTGATGAATGAACGATAATTGTCATTCCTTTTTCGACTCCTAATGCTTTTAAATCTTTTGTTATTGTTTCGATTGTATTTGGAAATTGTGTACTTGCTACTATTTCATTCATTTTCATATTGGTTCCCCCACTAGCCACGTAAATTTAAACTTTTATATAAATATATTATCATATTTTTCTTAATTTTTAACTTAACCATATTCATTACTACAAAAATATGTATATTATTATACTGAAGCCTCAAAACTCTATTAAAATCGTAGATAATGATGAGCGAGAGTTTTTTGAAATGAAGAAAAATGTAAATCCTATTTTTTCAAACTATACTCCATATGCATATTTTTATACTATTTTTCCATGTAACAATGAAATCTTTCTATCCCTGGATATTTTTCTCCTAAACTTTTAACTTGAAAACCAATTCTTTTATAAAATTCTACCGCCCCATCGTCTGTCTCCGCTTCTATATAAGTCAATTGATATATCCTTACCACTTCTTTAATCATTTGCAGTGCAATTCCTTTTTGACGATAATCTGGAGCCACTGCTATATGACATATGCGTGCTTTAGTTTCTCCGATTATTTCAATACCTAGACAAGCTTTTTCTTCATATTTGTACAAAGTCCCTTTATTACTTTGATAAAATATTACTGCCTTCTTTAAGCTTATTTCATTTGGACCGACGGCATATTGTAGCACATTTAATATTGAATCTTTCTCAATTTGTTTAACACACTGTAAATTCATACTTTCATCCCTTTCTATGAAAAAAGACTAGCTCTTAATAAAAAGAGCTAATCTCATTACGCCGTTATTTTTTCTTCTTTTTTTACAACGACAGCCACATAACTATGAAGTATCATTCCAATAATAACGAGACTCATACCAATCCAAGATAATGATGATGGAATTGGTGCAGATAACCAGATCAACTCTCCTACTAGCGCAAATAAAACTTCACCAGACTGCGTCGCTTCCACTGTTGCTAATTTTTGCGGATCATCTTTCACAAGATCTGTTGCAAAGAAAAATAATACTGTCGCGATTAACCCAGAGCTAACTGCTACAATAAAACATTGAAAAACTTGGCTACTTGACGGTAATCCGCCTGTTGATACTTCGTAACCAGATAATAAAAACCAAAATGGTAAACTTGCTAATGTCATACCGAGTACTCGCTGAAATACATCTAATTCCCCTTTACAAACTTGCATCATTTTTCTATTTCCAAGAGGATACGCAAATGCTGCAATAAGTACAGGAACTACACATAAAACGGTTTCACGAATACCTAATGAAGAAGCATGTTCTACTTGCATGAGAACGACACCGAATAAAATAATGGCCGACATTACTAATTCCTTCATCGGAAGTTTTTTATGTAGTGGATCCACCGCAAAAAATGGTGTTAACAAAATTCCTGCAACGATTGTAATTTGCCATGTTGATGCAACGAGCCAACCTGGTCCGAACGCTCCAGCAAAACTAAGCGGTGCATAAAAGAGACCAAATCCAACGATACTCCACACTAACCATTCTTTCGGATTGTTTTTCATATATTGAAAGAGTTGCTTTAAGTTCCCTCTATACATAACAATAAGTAATAGCATTGGAACCATAAAATAATACCGTAATGATGCACTCCAAATCCAGCTTCCACCTTCTAAGTCCATTGCCCTGTTTAAAACAAAAGTAAAGGCAAAGAAAAATGATGCCAGTATCCCTATAACAATTGCTTTCATTGTAAAACCCCTTGTATTTAATTTTTTATCTCTATGACATATATTTTAGTATACGCGATGAAAAATCTACATTCAAACTTACATTTCACTTTAGTGATGATGAAGGAATTGTAGTAGATTTACATGGGAATAAAGTGCATTGGTATGAAATCGAGGCCATTACATGTCAAAATTTTCAAGGGTCAAAATCTACTTTAATCTCGCCCCACTATACTCACCATGAAAATATACGCATCCGCTATAAAAGATGGTTACCAACTATTGCACATTCAATTTACTGGTTTTCTATTGAGAAACCAAAAGATTATCATAAAAATTTAATGATAGCTTGGGAAGAAAAGCGAACGAATAAAAACAAACGCCTCCTTTAATTATTATTTAGGGGCGTTCGTTCATTAAAAAATTAAAGAATATGTAGTTTATATTCTCTGTATAATTTCTTCAATCGACTTATATGGGCTTGATGATACCGATTATGATCTGCTATATGCCATATTCCCCATCTTATTGTCGCGGTTTCCCCTTTTTCATACAAAACTTCCCGCGTTAAATCAGTTTCTGTTAGTTTCATACATTCTTCATAAAACAATTTTTGCACTGCTTCATAATCTTGCATTAACTCTTGCAATGTGTTTTTTCTTAAACTTGGTAATTCTCCTACTTCATTTAACATAGGACCATATTTATTTTCAAATGCTGGCGGAACATCTTCTCCCTTGAAACGATACACCCAATGTAAATCAACAACTGCTAAATGCTGAAGTAACTGCCCAATACTATTTTCATTATTTTCAGACCCTTTATAGGATAGTTCGTTCTCTTCAGTACCTTCGACTAACCTTTGCAATCTATTAAACGTATCAGCAACCGTCGCATACAAAATCGCTACTTGAGGGTCCATTTTTCTTTCTAAATGGAGATCTTTCATACAAAACTTCCTCTCTTAAAAGAACAACACCATATGCTCATCATCACTATACACACCATTCATTTTTATAGCCCTTTTTTCAATTCCGTATGTTTTAAATCCCATTGATTCATATAATCGTTTGGCTGGTTCGTTCGTTGACACAACCCCTAAATTCAATTGCTCTAGCTTCATCTCTTTTGCCCTTTCAATTGCTTTACGTATTAAATCACGTGCAAGACCACTTCTTCGATTTTCAGTATCTACATACATTGCAACGATATGTCCTTTATGCTTATATGCGTCTTTTTCTTCTGTTAATAAAGTAACAACCCCAACTAAACGATTTTCATTATTAAAAGCACCAAATGTAAAACTACTGTTGGATGAAAGATTACTAGCAACTCGTTCAAGAGGGTTTTCTTGACGTACTGCTTCTTCATAAGTCGTTATAAATGCTTCTGGATTTACTTGTAGTGCTTGTAAACGCAACTCCCAATATTTTTTTGCATCCGCTTTTGTAAGTAATCGAATCATTTTATTTTCCCCTTTTTAATTTACATAATATTTTTATAGGTTATTATTTTTTGATTCATACTCTTCTTTTAATATACTGTAACGATAGCGATGAATGAACTTTCCCTGTCTCAATCGATCATTTCTCATTAACCCTTCGCATACAAATCCGGCACTTTCATAACTCTTTTTAGCTTTTGTATTATCTTCATCTACACGTAACCAAATTTTCTCCAATTCAAACTGAGAAAAACCTATTTGTAACATGCTGTTTAGAGCTGCCATTCCAAATCCTTTACCCCAATAGTCTTTATTTCCAATCGCAATTCCTAGTTCAGCATTTTTATTTGTTTTATCAAAATTTTTAAGGTCTACCCATCCAATATGTATACCTGTCTCAGTAACGATTGCCCTTTGTTCATAACCATTTTTTCGGCTTATACAAGCTTCAATCCAGTTTCTCGTATCTCCACGAGTGAACGGAGGATATTGATCTGGTACAACTAAATGCTTTGTTACATCTCTATCTAATGACCATTGATAGCGATCTTCTACATCATCTAGTGTCAATTCTCTTAATTGAACATATGGTACATTCATTTTTTTCTCCTCTCTTTATTTACCAATAGAAAATCCTTCGAACACTCTTCCACCATACTGTTCTAACGTCTTTTCTATAAAATGAATTAATTCATTTTTCCCTCCCGTTTTATAAAAATGATCAAAAGCGGCTACAAATTTGTTTGCATATTGCTCATCATATCTTTTTAACACTCTAATAAACCATTTTGAACTCCCAAGCCACTTACCATTTACTCTTAATACATATTCATGTACTAAATCGGCTAATAAATTAGCGATAAACAATTCTTCTTCTCTTTTTGTTGCACCAATAAAGTCATCTAAAGTATCCGTAATAAAATATCGCTTCTGCTTAATCGTTTCTTCGGTCCATTTAGCCGGTCCTTTATGTAGTAAATCATTCGCTTCTTTTTTTAATTTCTCAACAATTTCCTGTTCCCCTTTTAAGGCAATCCCTTCTGAAACTAATTGTGGTAACGACGGTCTCCCTCGATCACAATCCATTTTGAAAAAGGTTTTATATGTTTCGAAATTATGAACAAACACCTCAACAGGCCATCCATTACTATAGAAAGATTCTCTATAGCAAGAAGTTAAACTTTGATCGACTATTACAATGTCAAGGTCAGATGTTTTCGTCGCTTCTCCTCGTGCAACGCTTCCGCCGAGTAAAGCTACATCACAATTCGGAAATTGTAATGTAATTATGTTTTGTGCTGCTTCAATTGGTTTCATAACCGATCCTCTTTTCTTATTTCACTTTCTTTTTTTCAGCTCTTTCTCTCGCTTTTTTTATATAGCTTTCTGCATCTGGTGTTTTACATGATGTTGCACCATGATCAACCTCTATTTTTCCAATTTCACTTGCAATTTCAATCGCTTGTCGCTCTAAGTCTTCATTACGAATTCCTATTGCGATTAAAGCACTATTCATCGCTTCTTTTTTTCTATTTTTTTCATTATGTATATTTTCTTTAATCTCTTCTAAGTACGGAGAGAAGAAATCATCATGTAACGTTTTATTTTTAATCGCTATATTTGCTAATAAAGACCAGCCAGCTCTTCCAATCCATTCATCATTAGACTTTGTCCACTTTTCCATTCTTTCTATTGCAATTGGCGAAGTACATATAGATGTCATAAGAACATCCATCAAACAGTAATAATCAACATCCTGAATCCAACTATTAAGCTGTTCTGTCGTTATTTTTTTCGGATCTAAAATATAAGTTGCTAATGTCATTGCGTCCATATTTTTCGTTTCCCACAATCCAACTGCTAAATCGTGATCTTTTTTTATCTTCTTTTTTAACAATTTTAAATTCGCAAAACTAACTCCAAATAACGGCTCTTTCGCTCCGTGATTTTTATACGTTTTTCGATTTTGTTCTGTTCCATATTCCTCTAGTTGCTGCATTACTTCCTCAAGTAACATATACCCACCTCTTTATCTTTTATGTTGACTGTATATATGTATGTACGATATATTCTACATTACTTTTTGGTTTTCCTATATTTATTTTTAAAATACGGTATGTGAAATTTTTAAACATTGCACAGCTACACCATCAAAAAACTATACATGTTAAACATACAGTTTTTTGATGGTATCAATTTTCCGTAGAATAAGATATAAACTACGAAAGAACTTTTAATGAGATGTGTATTTCCAACATGTTTAGAAAACTCTTTAAAATGGTTTACTATCATACTTTTATACCTCCTTCATAAATTATGTTTACTACATTTATTCTTAGCCAAAATACTTTCTACATTTTAATAACTCTCTCAATAAGATTTTCTTATATAAAAATCCCTACAAACGCTGTAGGGATTTATGTCTAAATCATTTTGCTACACTCTATTTCATATGAAAATAGTTTCCTTATTCAGATGCATTCATAAGCACAATTCTCCAACCATCTGGATCCTCTATTGTGGTTCCTTTCTCTATCCAATACGGGTTTTCTGGTTCCACCTCATGGTAGCCCATATTACTTAATCGATTTACTATATTTTCAATTTCATCTTTATTAGGCATATAAAAAACTAGTAAATTATCTTTTGTCGGTGCCGGACATGGACTTCCATTAACATGTGAAGTAAACTCCAAATGATACTCTTCATCTGGTAATCCAAACATAACCCCGTCATATCCTTCATGATTGTGAAATTCCCCTATACGTTTTAAACCTAATCCTGTTTCATAAAAACTTATCACTTCTTCAAATTTATCTGTTGGTCTTGCAATTCTAAATTGAACCCAATTCTTCATGCAAATCTCCTCCTTTTCATTTTCCAAAGCTTTATAGTAATTAGTATAGGTTACATATATTCCCTTTAACATCCCTCATTAGTGTGAACTTCCTAAGTTGAAAGACCTATTAGTTAATAAACAATAGGACTTTAGTATAAAATTCATATAAAATTAGTTATATAAATATAGAGATGAATTACAAGCTATTACGTATGAAATAGTTCTCCTTGCAGGGCCTTTATATACCGATCAGCAGATCTTTGTACAGCTTTATTCGCATCTTCCACCACACCATGAAATGCATTATATAGTCGACTAAATTGGATATCTTTTACCTTCTCTGCCATATCTCTAACTTTATTCGCTGGTAATGGAATGAGATTGGGATAACTATACATAAAACTTACCCATTTTCGATCCGAAACTACTTGTATAATATCACCTGATAACAAAATACCTTTCCCTTCATTACCGTCTTTCCAATGTATAACAGTTCCACCCTTAAAATGGCCTCCTAAGCGATGCAATGTAAGTTCTTCCGATAATATCAGATGCTCCCCAGACCAAAATTTAATTTGCTTACTCGGACGAACCACCCACTCTTTATCATCTTCATGAATATAAATAGGTACATTGAATGTTTCCGCCCATTTAACTTGTGTAGAGTAATAATGTGGATGAGAAAGTGCTATTGCTTGAATACCACCTAAATCATATATACGTTGTATCGTTTTATCATCTAAATAACTAATGCAATCCCACATAACATTTAGAGTTTTACTTTGTATTAAAAATGCTGTTTGTCCAATCGCAAATTTAGGTTTAGTAGTAATGCTATACAAACCGCTTTCTTCTTTTATTATTTCGTTTTTGTATAAATTGCTATTTTGCATCGTTTCTAATGTTGTCCATGACTGCCCAATTGGATTAACATATTGTCTTTCCTCATTACAAATTTTACAGCGAGAAGGTGCTTCTTCATTTTCGGGATACTGTACTCCACATGTAGTGCAAATATAATTATCCATATTCCCACTCCTTTTTTCATGTAATTGTTTCTTTACCAATATTTTAATAAAAAACAAAAATATTCGAATCAATAATTGGAACGAAAACGAAGTGATACGAAAGTATGATTTGGTGATTGAAAGTTTAAATTCATCCTATTTTTCAAAACTGCAATTGATATAAAATCTTGCATACTTTTGAGTAAACTTTTTTACACTTGTAAAAAAGTTTTTTTGCATTTCCCTACCTATAATTGCTAATATAGTAGAGTAGAACTTTTATAGAGAGAAGGAAAATTATGCACAATGGAATTCGAATGACAACTTTAGTAAAAAGGGCTATGTTAGTTTGTGCGGGGGTATTATTCACATACGAAGTAGCTTTTGGATCAGTACATACTGCTCTAGCTAGTACAGAGGATGAAGCAAAATCTGTTCAACTTGTAAGTGAGATTCAAACATCTCTTGCTCCGAAAGAAGCTCCAAAACATTATAACGGGCAAGTTAGAAAAGTCGCTTATTTAACATTTGATGACGGTCCTGGAAAATACACAGCTGAGCTTTTAGATATGTTAAAGAAAGAAAATGCAAAAGCAACATTCTTCCTAATTGGTTCAAACGTAAAAGCTTTCCCTGATCTTGTAAAACGCGAAGATGCTGAAGGTCACTACGTTGGGATGCACAGTATGACTCATAACTACAAGAAACTTTACACTGAAGGTCATTACGTAGATGAAATGAAGGAAGACCAAGGCTTAATCGCTGGTGTTTTAGGTAAATCACCAGTATTAACTCGTCCATCTTACGGCTCTATGCCAGGATTAAACGAAGCTCTTCGCAACAAAGTTGTAGAAAATGGCTTAAAAGTTTGGGATTGGACAATTGATTCTTTAGACTGGAAATATAACAAAATGCAAGTTGATGCTGCATCTGCTAAAATTGTAGAAAACGTGTTACATGGTGCTACAAATCCAACAGAAGTTATCCTTATGCATGATATTCATCCACAATCAGTAAAAGCAGTTCCTGGAATTATTAAAGGACTGAAAGAAAAAGGATATGAATTAGAAGCATATAATGAGAACGAACACTTCCCATTAAACTTTTGGCATGATAATCGTATGTAATGAAAAGACTTGATTTCCTTTAGCTGGGAATCAAGTCTTTTTATCATTTTGGGAATTACTCCTCGTATATTCGACTCAAACTCCCCCTTCTCTAATATCAATAAAAATTCAAAATCACATGTTATACTATAATTTAGTTTAAATAAGTAGGTGCCATATGATCGTATATACAGTACAAACTGAAGAAGCATGGAAACAATTTAAGAAACTTGGTTATTTAGAAGGTAATAAAGAATTCATCGATCCGGACGATGTATATTCATATGACTGGATGGTGCGCGTCGCTAAAACAAGATTGCCTCATTACGAAGGTAACTACCCTATTTGGGTCTGGGAAGCAAATAATTACCCAAATCGAAATCATAAAGCTTGGGGTAGAACAAATTCAAAAATGGTAATTTTAACACTAGATGTACCGAAAGAATGGGTACTATGGAGCTATTTTGACTATTGGTGCTGTGCTATGACTGATGGATCAACATATTTACATACAAAAAATAAGTGTACTTTAGATGAATGGTATACATATATGGATAAAGAATACGGGATAACATTTGATTTCGACTATTTATTATCTCATCCTGATTGGTGTCTAGGTAAAGAGGATTCGTTAGAAAAACAAGGTGTTATCGGCAAAATACCCCTTTCCTTCGTGAAAAAAGTAAGACGTTTTCGTGCTAAGACAGATAAGTCTATTAGTAAAATCCGAAGTGATAACTGGGATAATAGAAAAGAAAACCGCATTAAAAAGATGAATCGAAAATTAAGAAAGCGAAACGATAAACAAAAAAGAATACAAAAGCGACTTATACGAAATTAAAACATATATCAAAATACAGTAAGAAATTATGGATTGAATATACAAATTCAATCCTATTTTTTATATTATCAACACTTTAGCACATATTACTCTTAAGGAGTGATATGTATATGGATTTTCTTTCAGCCGAATATTTGTCCGCCCTACTTGCCATCATTGTAATTGATTTAGTGTTAGCCGGTGATAATGCCATTGTAATTGGATTAGCAGCAAGAAGATTACCGAAAGATCAGCAAAAGAAAGTTATTATATGGGGAACTATCGGGGCAATCGCGATTAGAGCCCTCGCTACCTTAGTTGTTGTTTGGTTGTTAAAAATACCAGGGCTACTTCTAATTGGTGGTGTACTCCTTATATGGATTGCTTATAAATTAATTGCTGAAGGCAAAGATCATGATATTAAGGCCGAAGAAGGATTTTGGTCTGCTATTAAAACCATTATTATTGCTGATGCGTTAATGGGCATCGATAATGTACTCGCTGTTGCAGGAGCTGCCCATGGTAACTTTTCTTTAGTAATCATCGGATTATTAGTGTCTATTCCAGTAGTCGTATGGGGCAGTACATTGATTTTAAAATGGGTAGATCGTTTTCCTGTCATCATTACGATTGGAGCAGCCGTTTTAGCTTATACTGCCGCGAAAATGATTGTAGATGAGAAATGGTTCGCTGGATTTTTCGAAAGTAACCCTTTGGTTAAATGGGCATTTATCATTATTATCATCATCGGTGTAGTTTTCTTCGGAAAAGCTAAACAAAAAGCAACAGCTGGTTCTGTCTCATAATGATGGTATATTTACAAATAAAAGGCGCTATTCATATGAATAGCGCCTTTTATTATTTATTTAGCTTCCCCTTCCGGAGTCGTTTTTACCTTCGTTTTGTTTTTATCGCGGTTGTTATAGTTATACTTCGAACGATCTACTGGAGTGAATCCTTCCGGTGTGTAGAATCGTAATAAGTCACCATTCACGACTTGGTCAGAGTATTTTAGTGAGTTTTGAACCATTTGTTCATTTTTCTTTATTTCATCTGTAAATTCTACAGGTTTTCCAGTAGTTGTATCATAGTATTTGCCGTTTAGTGCAGTAACTGTTGGGCTTACGTAGTTACCGTTACGGAACGCAACGACTTGTTTATGATCTGGTGATAATAAATCAGAACCGAATTGAACATAATTCTTTGTATCTGTACCTAGTAAGTGTAATAGCGTTGGAAGAACGTCAATTTCACCACCGTATTGATGTTGTACGCCACCTTTCACTCCTGGTACACGAACGATTAATGGTACACGTTGTAACTGTGCATTTTCAAATGAGTTCATTTCTTTACCCATTACTTTTGACATTGCTGCGTTATGATTATCTGAAATACCGTAATGGTCTCCGTACATAACAATAATTGAGTTATCATATAAACCAGATTGTTTCAAGTAATCGATGAAGCCTTTTACAGATTCATCTAAATAGCGTGCTGTTTGGAAGTACGTATCAACTGATGAATCACCTGTTGTTGCTGGTTCAATCGTTGCTTCTGCCTTATCGATTGGATAAGGGAAATGGTTCGATAACGTAATAAACTTCGTATAGAACGGTTGTTTCAACGTTTGTAATAACGGAATAGATTCATTAAAGAACGGTTTATCTTTTAACCCGTAGTTTACTACGTCTTTTTCATTCATATCGTAGTATGACGCATCAAAGAATTTATTAAAACCAAATGATTTATAAATATCGTCACGGTTCCAGAATGTTTTGTAGTTACCGTGGAATACTGCTGATGTGTATCCTTGTTGTCCTAAAATAGCTGGTGCTGATTGATACGTATTATGAGATTTCGTTGTAAAGACAGAACCTTGCGGTAAACCAAACATTGAATTCTCTAACATAAACTCCGCATCAGATGTTTTCCCTTGTCCTGTTTGATGGAAGAAGTTATCAAAATAAAGTGTATTCGCATCTTTTGTAAATGAGTTTAAGAACGGTGTAACTTCTTGACCATTTAATTTGTAATCAATTAAGAAGTTTTGGAATGACTCTAAATGAATGTAAATTACGTTCATTCCCTTTCCTTTACCGAAATACTCAGGATTTGGACTTGCATAAGTTGATGTTAAATAATTTCGTACTTCTGTCATATTATCGCCATCAGCTAATGCTCGTTCTGTCGATGCTTTCGCACTTTGAATTCCATCATAAATTGTGTAGTTGTATGCACCTAAATATTTCACAATATAATTACGGTCAAACGTTCTTGTTAATAATTCAGGACGGTCAGACTCTGCAAGACCTAAGTTAACACTGAATAATAAAATACCTGCTACAAATACTAGAGATAATTTATGCTTCGCAACACGAATTGGTTTTGGATTTGCAAATTTTGTTGCGACTAACACAATTAATATAATCGTGTCTAAGAAGTATAATGGATCATAAAGATGTAGCAACGCAAGAATACTACCACCTAAATCTCCAAAGTTATTCGTTTGTGTTAATGTCGGGAACGTAATAAAGTCACTGAAAAAGCGATAGTATACTACGTTTGCGTATAAAAGAATCGACAATAACAAATTAATGATAATTAACCAAATATAAGATCGTTTCCCTTTTGCAAATAATGCAAGTCCTAAAAATAGAACTGCTGAACTAAGCGGGTTAAAAAACAGCAAGAATTTTTGAATTGTGTTTGAAATTCCTAAATTGAATTCCGTTACATAAGCTGCATATGTTTTGAGCCACAATAAAATAACGGCAAACAGAAAGAATCCAAAATGATTGCTTAACACGCTTTTGCTCTTTAATAAGAACTGTTTCATTTCTCCACCTCTTTTGATCATCCAAGGCTTATTTTTTTATAAGTCTGTCTCTCTATTCAAATTTTCTTCTTCAAATAGATTATCTTTATTTAACTATATGAAGAATATTAGTAATTATAATTTGAAGCTAGTATTTATTCAACTATTTCTTTCTAGACATTTTGACCTTGGTTTCTATTTAACAAAATAAATTTGTAACATTTCCTGTTTTCTCCCAAGATTCATCCACTAATTATGACACCCCATACTATATACCTTTATAAACTCATTCGCAAACTATTCTATCTCCAAATTTGGTACATATTTCACATGACAAAATAATACGATTTGATTATATTACTCCACTTACATTTCCCTTCTTCAACTAACTCTTTAAATCTTAAAGTCATTACATCCCTTCATACATGAAAAAATTCTCCTGTTCATTAATATTATATTTGAATAATTATTCATTTGACCGACCAGCGATGTTACGTTTTCTCGACAAAAAAACTCGCTCTAAAAAGAGCGAGTTTTTTCATTATATATTATTGACCTTTGTACATTGCATCTACTTGTTTTTGAAGTTCCTCATTTTCTAAGAACTCATCATAAGTAGCCTCTTTATCGATTACACCGTTTGGTGTTACTTCGATAATGCGGTTTGCAATTGTTTGCACGAACTGATGGTCATGAGATGTGAATAAGATTGTACCTTTGAATGCAATTAAACCGTTATTTAATGCTGTGATTGACTCAAGGTCTAAGTGGTTCGTTGGATCGTCAAGTGTGATTACGTTCGCACCACTTAACATCATTTTAGATAACATACAACGAACTTTTTCGCCTCCAGATAATACAGAAACGTTCTTCTTAACTTCTTCACCTGAGAATAACATACGGCCTAAGAAACCACGTAAGAAGCTTTCAGACTCATCTTGTGGAGAGAATTGACGTAACCATTCAACTAAGTTGTAATCACTGTTCTCAAAGTACTTAGAGTTATCTCTTGGGAAGTAAGATTGAGAGGTTGTAACACCCCATTTGAATGAACCGCTATCCGGCTCCATTTCACCCATAAGAATTTTAAATAATGTTGTCATCGCAATATCGTTACGGCCGATAAATGCAACTTTATCACCTTTATTTAAAGTGAAGTACACATTATCTAACACTTTTTCACCATCAATTGTTTTAGAAAGACCTTCAACAGTTAATAAGTCATTTCCTACTTCACGCTCAGGTGTGAAGCCAACGAATGGGTAACGACGTGATGACGGTCTAATATCATCTAATGTAATTTTGTCTAATAATTTTTTACGAGAAGTTGCTTGTTTCGCTTTAGAAGCGTTTGAACTAAAGCGTGCAATGAAGTTTTGTAACTCTTTTACTTTCTCTTCTTTTTTCTTATTAGCATCTTGTGTTAATTTTAAAGCTAATTGGCTTGACTCATACCAGAAGTCATAGTTACCAACATAAAGTTGAATTTTACCGAAATCAAGGTCAGCCATGTGCGTACATACTTTATTTAAGAAGTGACGGTCATGGGATACTACGATAACTGTGTTTTCAAAGTTCATTAAGAAGTTTTCTAACCATTGGATCGCTTTTAAGTCCAAGTGGTTGGTAGGCTCATCTAATAATAGAATGTCAGGTTGACCGAATAAAGCTTGAGCAAGTAATACTTTTACTTTCTCTGCCCCAGTTAATTCTGACAATTTCTTATCATGAAGATCTTCACCAATACCTAAACCTTTAAGAAGGATTGCAGCTTCTGACTCAGCTTCCCAACCGTTAAGCTCAGCGAACTCACCTTCAAGTTCAGCAGCACGCATACCATCTTCATCACTAAAGTCTTCTTTCATGTAAATAGCATTTTTCTCTTGCATTACTTTGTAAAGTTGCGTGTGACCCATAATTACTGTTTCTAATACTGGGAACTCTTCATATTCGAAATGGTTCTGTTTTAATACTGCTAGACGCTCACCTGGCGTAATATGTATGTCACCTGTTGATGGTTCAATTTCCCCAGATAAAATCTTTAGAAATGTAGATTTACCAGCACCGTTTGCTCCGATTAAACCGTAGCAGTTACCTGGCGTGAATTTTATGTTAACATCTTCAAATAATTTGCGATCCGCGAAACGCAAACTAACGTTACTTACTGTAATCATTTGTGTCCTCCTACTAATACCGCTTATTTCAGCGTTTTCTCACCGATTGTCTTAAAAAATCGCATATTACGACTCAATTATTGTAGACTATAGCTATTATATAGTAGAAGCTGGATGAATAGCAACGGTTGATTGCTATTCCTTTCTTTCCAAACTCGAATAAAACCTTTGTTTTTAATTAGATTAAAGTTACATACACGTTTTAAAGAGGATTCATTTTGAAAAAACATTTATAATTGGAGCATTATGTTTATCAATTGAAATAACACAATAATTTGTATGCATTTCGCATTATAAATAGCAAACTAAAACGCTCAGAAAATATTCTGAGCGTTTTCATTTCCTTCTACAACTAAAGCACCAGGTAGTGTAAAAAGCTATTTCACCATTTATATTGTTAACTTATCTTTTAACATTGACCTATATGAGTCAATTTCATATTTTGTATTATTGATTTTTTCTTTTTTCATTTTTAACATATCGAATATTTCTAACTCTAAATTCCTTCTAGCTTCAAGAACTTTTATCGCTCCTTCTACCCCTGAATGGTTATGTTCTTTCCCATAGCCTTGGTTCGTGTAATAGTCGACAATTCCTGTGGACCATTCTGGATTTCTTTCTTTTAATGCCTTCCTAAATGAAAATTCAAGATCATCTTGTTCTACATAAAATAACATTGGATTTAAATTCTCTATGATTTTTGCAACTTTCATTACATAATTTATTATTTTTTCTTTTTGTTCACCGTATTTAATCATCCCAATTGTTAATGGATTTTGTATGAAACAACATTCAAAAATATAAACCTTATTATCTTCTAGAGCAATTTCAGCAAAGTCATTCCATTTGTCAGCAATTAATTCAACATTTTTATCGAATGGCAATTCATATATATCGTTTTTAAAAATATCATTACATAATTCGTCCAAAAACTGGTCACCAAACTCATTTTTTATCTTTCTGTATGGTAATAAATAATTGCTTCCTTTTTTTAAAACTCTTTTAAGAAGCACTTCTTTAAAATCTCCACTGTTAGATACTAATCTATCGAATTCAAATTTATTAAAACAAGATACACCATCATAGTCGGCGGGGTGATTCAAATTCCCCTCTAAAAATAGTTCAACTTCAATTTTATTTTGGCTTAGAATTTCATTTATTAGCTTTGCAGTGGTCGATTTTCCAAATCCAGGTAAACCTTCTACTATTATTAGTTTTGTATTCATATTTATAAATCCCTTCCTTCAAAGTATTTAACCAAGATTTAAAAAATTACTTACTCCACTGCAATCACTCCTTCAAAATACGATATTCAACATTTCCTTTGAAAAATCCTTCTTAAAGTAACCTGACCGTTAGTTTAAGAACATTTTTTCACAATCTCTATCATTATTTTAACATAAATTTCCATTTACCTTTTAAAAAAGATAGTCCACCATTATTTGAGTGAACTATCTAAAGTAAATTATATTTTTTAAATCAAATACTTTGTCAGTAATCCCCAATCGTTGCGCTGGTGTTTTTACTGTTTTCTTTTTCTCTTCCTTTGCAATTTAACTATATAAAAGTACTTAAACAATGCAATAACAATTAAAAAAGGGATGCTAAATCATATGTGATTTACATCCCTAATTTGTGTGTTATTTTATATGTTCTCTCCCATAACTGAAACAGTTACTTTTAAAAGGGGATTCTTTTATTTTCTTTCACTTAATTTCTTTGCATAATTCTTCATTTTACTCGTTAAACCTATTAAAGCAGGTAACAATATTGGCATCACAATGATAGCTAATAGTAACAACGCAACGCCAACTACGGATGCTACTTGTATAAGCGTTAATACACCTGAAGGGATTAATGCAGCAAATGTACCACCTAAAATAAGTGCCGCTGATAATACGACTCCTCCGATATGACGAGAAGCAGTTACAATTTTCGTCGCTGGGTCCCCTTCTAACTCATTGTATCTCATCATTACAAAAATACTATAATCCACTCCTAAAGCGACAATCATTATGAAACTAAAGAATGGAACATTCCAGCTTAATGAATCTACATGTAAAATATGCGTACTAATTTGTTCACTTATCCCTAATGATGCAAAGTAAGCTAATAGTAACGATCCAATAATAAAGATGGTGTTTAATAATGAACGTGTAATCACAATTAATACAATCGCGATTCCAATTAACATAATTGTAGCTGTACGTAAGAAATCTTGCCCAGTTACTTCTTTTAAATCAACGTTTCTAGCTGTCGTTCCTCCGATTGCTGTTTTCGCATGATTTAATTCCGACCCCTTCAAAGTACCATCTATTGTGTTATTGATTTCTTGAATAATTGGCATCGCTTCTTTTGAATACGGATTTACGTCTAAAATGATTGTCATTTTAGCAGTCTTTCTATCATGTGACATGTACGTATTCAAAGCTTTTTGGAAATCTTCTCCCTCCAAAACTTCTTTTGGAATATAGAATTTCTCAGAGCTTTTTGATTCGTTCAGTTCTCCTAAATATTTCTGAGCATCCCCTAGGCCATTACTTACCTTTTCAAGGCCTTCTGTACTTTTAGTTAGTCCGGATTGTAATTGACCCATCTGTTCTTGCAAGTCTTTCAGTCCGGTTAATAGCTGACCTTGCCCATCGTTTATTTTCGTTAATCCGGTTTGTAACTCAGATGACTTGTTCGCAATTTGTTTTGAACCTGAAGCACCTTCATTTAATCCATTTTTAAGATCAGCTGCTCCTTTTTGTAACTTAGTAACTCCATTGTTCATTTCTTTTAAGCCATTATCCACTTTCAATAACGATTGATTCGCTTCTTTAAATGATCCCATCGCCGCATTATGCTGCGCTTTCAATTTATTTAATTCATTTGAAAGCCCACCTAATTGCTTTTGAGCCTCTTTAGCAATTCCTAACGTCTGCAGAATGTTAGGATCATTTGCTAATTCTGGTTTCGTTTGAATGAAATTGGTCATTAACATTTCAATTTGTTCATAACCTTTCTTCGCACCGTCAATCGCTTGAGAAATACTTCCGAAGTATTGATCGTAAGAACTTAAACCTTTTTCTAACTGTGTATAGCCAGCATGAAGTTGTGAAGTTGCTTGAGATAATACACTTATATTTTCATTTACTGAAGTTAACCCACTCTCAATTTGCCGCGCACCTTGTGCTCCGTCATTTATGCCATTGGATAGTTGATTTAAAGCTGTTCCTAATGCTGATACACCACTTTTCGCTTCATTTGTTCCATCAATTAACTTTTGAACGTTCGCAAGACTATTTGAGTCCTTATTACCCATCTTATCTTTCGCAGTAGTTAATCCATCATTAATTTCCTTTATACCACCATTGGCATCTCCTAAACCTGTATTTAGTTCACCCGCTTGTTTATTTATATATAGTTCTTTAATCCTATCACCAGTTGGACGTGTCGGTGAATATACTTCTGAAACACCTTTTACTTTCAAAATCTTATCAGTTAGTTCATCTAAAGTTTGAAGCGAACTCGCCTCATCTAACTTGTTATTCGATTGAATGACTAACGTACTTGGTGAAGAAAAACCAGGTGGAAAATGTTCTTCTATTACGTTAATCCCCATTTTCGACTCATATTTATTGTCTACTTCAAATAAATCGTTGTAATTAAGTGTATTAGAATACTTTGATATGAAAGGAATTGATATCACGAATACAATAATTAAAGCTACAAATGGTCTCACTACTGAGTTATTCGCAAAGAATCCCCATAGACGACTGTCTTCATGACCTTTAAATGTTTTAACTGGATAAAACATCCCTTTTCCTAAAAGCACCATAAAAAACGGATTTAACGTAGTTAATACTAGTAATAAAACTGCGACACCAATTGCTACCGCTGAAGTAGATTGATATAGTTTAAAACTCGCTAAAGCAAGAGATGCAAAACCAATTAGTACTGCTATCCCGCTATATAAAACGGTTTTCCCTGCCGATTTAAATGTTTCTTTCGTAGCCAAAAATGCGTTTTCTTGTTTACTTAATTCTTCTTTAAATCTCGTAAATAATAAAATGTTATAGTCTGTTCCAACCCCAAACAGGACAACAACGACAAACACTTGTGTAAAGTTAGAAAATGGAAAATTAAATTGATCTACTAAATGAGCAATAATCCCCATTGAAACTAAATATGATACCCCAACAGTAAGAAGAGAAACAATTGGAACAATAGGTGAACGGAATACAATGATTAATATTACAAGAATGAAAATGATTGAAATAACTTCAGTCTTTTTCACTCCCTCTTGAGAAGATGTAAGGAAATCTCCTGCTATTAAATCACTTCCTGTTAAGTACGTTGTTACCCCTTTCGTTTTCACTTTATTATGAAGGTTATTTGTAACTTTCGATATTTCACCATGCTTTTTATCTATCGATATTTGCGTTAAAATAGTCGTATTATCTTTAGAAACTAATTGTTTCTCTAATTCTTTATTATCTAAATGTGAAACAACTTCTTTAATTCCTAATTGTTCTTTTTCATTTTGCAAAGCGTTGATTGTTTTTATTATTTCCTCTTTTTGCTCAGTCGTTAAAGCTGTTTTACTGTCACTATTAAAAACAACTATAATGTCATACTTTTCTGTCCCGTCTTTATCCATTTCTTTTATCATTTTGTCAGCAATACTACTTTGTTCTGTATTAGGAATCGTAATGTGCCCTTTTTCTTTCACTAATTTATCCATATTAGGCATCGTTACGATCATTGTAATGGTAATAACTATCCATAATAGAAAAGATAAACTTCTCCAATTTTTCAGCTTGCTCATTTGCATCATCTCCCGCGATTAAAATTTACGTTAGTTACGGAATGAATATTCATTCCTATTATTCTATTACATTATTTTGTAAACTCTATTAAACTAGTCTTTCCGGAATGAATATTCATTCCTTTAGTTGCACAAATACCCTCTCCTACTCTCATTTTTTAATTCTATTTAGGAATGAATATTCATTCCTGTCCTTATAAAGCTATAGAATCAAATGATTCTAATAGCGTTCCAAGAGCTTTCTTCCAATTCTTTTACTAACTCTTTCGAGTATTCTAATTGCCCTGTTGCAATTACTTTCGTTAATTTTTCTAACGGTTGATATACAATAATAATTAAAGCAACTGGAGGCAATGGACGAAGCAAACCTTTTGCGATTCCATCTTCAATAATATTCATAAAGAAGCCTATAAAATCGTCAAATATTTTCTTACTCTGCTCATCAAGAAAATAACTATCACAGTGAGAATTTGTAAATAAAAAAGCATCCACATTGTTTCTCGCAAATTCAAATAAACGGTTATACGTATGACTAAACTGTTCACGAATATTTGCTTCAACAGGAAAATCCGTTTTTATCATTTCAGAAAGCTGTAACATACTTTTTGAAAATAATGAGTTAACAAGCGCCTCTTTATTTTCAAAATAGCGATAAATAGTACCCGCACCGACATTTGCTTTTTCAGCGATCATTGGAATTGTCGTACCATCGTAACCACGCTCTGCAAAAAGTTGCATCGCAGCATCAAAAATATCCTCTTGTTTGTTTTTAGCCATTTTTTCCACCTCTATTTTCAGGAATGAAAATTCATTCCGTTTTTAATTATAAATTACAGGGAATAAAAGTCAAGTGCGTGACAACGTATAGTTGCGATTCTATTCTCTTGTATGTGAATAAAATTATATCAGCGATTTTCAGGATATATCAACTTACCGACAAAAATTAATACAATGAGATGGAGCTATCCCAAAATTTTGTTCGAAACAACTCCATCTTATATGCAAATTAAAAGAAATCATAAATAAACGACTTGCGCACTGGTACTACATTCTCAAATGCCCGTATTTCCTCTTCGCTTCCGCTAATTAATTCTAATTCATTTAGTTCTAATGGGCGTTTGTATCCAAGCAGTATTGTAGATAGTGCATTTATATCTAGGTTGATCCCTTTATCCATTGGTTCTTCTATAATTGCTATTTCATAATTTGCAAGTCTCACCGATACATTATTCCACGGTGCAAATGAATCTGTAATATGTAAAATGACTTCTTGTTGTACATTGTTCCAGTTTAACTCATACTGTTTTAAGAACTGCTCTACATCTACAATTCTTCCCATAAAATATGGTTTTATTTCTGTTTTCACACGTGGTTCTTGCAATGTATATAACAACTGTTCGTTTTCACTTACTGTCATTTCAAGCTCTTTAATCATAGAATCATGCTGGCAAATAAAATTCCATAGACCATTTCGTGCTTCATTATGCAGTGGAACAAATTCATCTACTGTCATTTTATAGTTTTCTATTTTATATAACATATAGCCGGCTGCAGTTTTATTTTCATCGTAATAAATTGCTAATGTTAAATCCTCATAAACAGCTTGTAACCACCATTTTTCATTGCGAACTAGCATACCAGAAAAACGTTCTGCAAATGTTTCATAAAGCTTCTCGACCTCTTCTGGGTGATTTTCTTTATTGAAACGTTTCACAGTACCATTCACTTGTTTTTTCATAACTAAATCACTCTTTGTCAAATGACATACGAGAAGATTCGCACAAAGTTCCCAGCCGTATTTACGGTAAAATGTAACAGCAAATGGGTGTAACATAGAGACTGTAAAGCCATCTTTTTTCATTGTTTGAAGTGAATGTTGAAGTAGCTCTTTTACATACCCACTTCTTCTGTACTCTGGATACGTCGCTACTCCTGCAACGCCACCCATTTTAAATTTTTCTTTACCTATGTAAATATGAAACGGGATGAGGTGTAGTTTTGCAGCTAAGTCCTCACCTTCCATAATACCGTATACTTCATGACTTTCCTTCATTTTTGTAAGTTGTTGCTGCATTCGTTCTTCTTCTACTTTATATTGAAAAGCGTATTCTGATAAGCGTAGTGCTTCTCTAAATTTATCTTCTTTTAATCGTATAACGTTCATATGTTTCTCCCCCCTCCTTTATTTGAATTGTACCATAATTTAAAATATTACAGTGCGGTGAATGAAATTATAATGACTTAACGACACAAATTCAATATAAAAAAGCAGATACATCCTGTATCTGCTTCTCATTACTTTATTTAGCTAACTTTTGAAGTTCTTCGAAGAATGTAGGATATGATACACCTACTGCTTCTGCATCTTCAATAATTGTTTTTCCTTCTGCTAGGCAGCCAGCAATTGCAAGCATCATTCCAATACGGTGATCACCATAACTATTTACTGTATTGCCTTTTAGAGCTGATTTTCCGTAAATGATCATACCGTCATCAGTTGCTTCTATTCGAGCTCCTAGTTTCGTTAACTCAGCAACGACTGTATCAATACGGTTTGTTTCTTTTACTTTTAATTCGTGTGCATCTTTAATTACTGTAATTCCTTCTGCTTGCGTTGCCGCTAATGCGATTACAGGAATCTCATCGATTAATCTAGGGATAATATCTCCGCCAATTTCAATTCCTTTTAATGAAGATGTTTCGATTGTAATATTTGCAGCTGGTTCTGATGCCCCTTCGTTAATTAGGTCTACAGTGAACGTAGCACCCATTTTTTCTAAAACATCAATAATACCTGTACGGGTTGGATTCATTCCTACATTTTGTAATACTAGTTTACTATTTGGGATGATTGCACCTGCTACTAAGAAAAATGCTGCTGATGATACGTCACCGGGCACTTGAATGTCTGTTGCTGTTAATTTTTGTCCACCTGACAGCTTCACTGTTTTCCCTTCGCGAGTTACTTTAACACCAAATGCTTCGAGCATTCTTTCCGTATGGTCGCGTGAAATATGTGGTTCTGTAACAGCTGTTACACCTTCTGCACGAAGACCTGCAAGTAAAATAGCTGACTTTACTTGTGCACTTGCAACAGGAGAAATATATTCAATTGCTTTTAAATCTCCGCCACGTATTGTTAACGGTGTAAATGTTCCTTCTTCTCGGCCGTCTATGTTTGCGCCCATTTGTTTTAATGGGTTTGTTACACGCTTCATCGGTCTTTTTGCGATAGATTCATCACCTTGTACGCAAGAGAAAAATGGTGTGTTAGCTAATATACCTGACATTAATCGGATTGTTGTACCAGAATTACCAACATCTAATACAGCTTTCGGTTCTTGTAAACCTTCTAATCCTTTACCAACTACAGTAACCTCATCACCGTTTTGCGTAATTTCTACTCCCATTTCTTTAAAACATGAAATCGTACTTAAACAGTCTGCACCGGGCAAGAAACCTTTAATTGTTGTTTTCCCTTCTGCAATAGAACCGAACATAACAGCACGGTGTGAAATGGATTTATCACCTGGGATTGTAATATTGCCATTCAATCCGTTATTAACAGGTTGTATTGTTCTTTCTTTCACGTTTTTCACCTTCTCATTTAAATTGTTTCATAAGTTTGGTATTCTTCTTCTCCAAGCGCTAGTTTTGCTTTCATACGATCTTCTTCCCTTTGGAAGCTAATACGTAATACCCCAAGCAGTCCTTCACGCGCTTCTAATATTTGCAAGTTCGTAATACTAATTTCCTCGCGCGCCAAAATACTCGTAATATGAGCCAATGCCCCCACCTTATCTAATACATCGACGTATAAGTCGTGATAGGCAGGAATTGCCCCTCTCTTTCTTACTGGTAAAGAATCACGGTATTCTTTCGCATCTGCAAAATAGTTTTGAATCTCGCATGCATCTCCGGTAGAAACTGTTTTATATAAATCTTCCATTTCAGAGATCCACTCTTTTAATAATACCATTAAATGCTCACGATTTTGCTTTACAATATCACTCCACATTTTCGGACTACTAGATGCGATACGTGTAATGTCTTTAAACCCTCCAGCAGCTAGCTGATGAATGAGCGGATTATCTCCTGCATGTTTCTCTACTTGCTTCACTAAACCTGCTGCGATAAGGTGCGGGAAATGACTAACGATCCCTGTTACATAATCATGTTCTTCTGTATTTAAAACAAGGAAATGTGATCCCGTTCCTTTTAACCAATCTTTTAACTCTTCCACATGTTCATTTGGCACATGATGCATCGGTGTTAAAATGTAAAATGCATTTTCAAATAAATGCGCTTTTGCACTTTCAACTCCCGTTTTATGAGAACCTGCCATTGGATGTCCACCAATGAAAGATACTTCCTTTGAAAATAAAGTTTCTGCTTCATTCATAATCGTGCCTTTTGTACTACCAACATCAGTCACTATAACATCTTCTCGTAAACGGAATGACGCAAGTTTGTGTAATAGCTTCTTCGTTTCTTCAACTGGAGAAGCAAAAACAATTAAATGTGCCTTTTCACATGCAAGCTGTAAATCAACTGCTATTTCATCTACTACGTGTAATTCTTTTGCACGCTCTACTTGTTCTTGAAATATATCATAACCTGTTATCGTTACATCGTGCTCTTTCTTAATTGCTAATGCGAGAGAGCCTCCGATTAAACCAGTTCCAATTAATACTACCTTTTTACGCATTTTCCTCATCTCGAGACTTTCTTTTTTTATTTTCAAAGTGTTGTTGTAACACTGAAATCACCCCTTCATTTTGCTCCCTTGTTCCGACTGTAATACGGATACCATTCGGGAACGGACGAATAATAAATCCTGCGTGTGCACAAGCTTCATAAATCTCTCCAGCATTCTCAACTGGCAAGAAGATGAAATTTGTTTGCGATGGATAAAATGGAATATCATTTTCCCTACAAAAGCTCTCGTATTGTTGTAATCCTTCTATATTCACACGAACTATTTCTTCAATAAACTCGTCATCACCAAAAGCAATCGTCGCTGCTTTTTGCGCTAATGAAGATACGTTAAATGGCAAACGAACGACATTTAATTTTCCGATTAACTCTTCCTGTCCAACCGCATATCCAACGCGGAAAGAAGCTAATCCGTACGCTTTAGAAAATGTTCTAAGTACAAGAATATTTTTATGTTTTTCTAAAAGCGGTAATGTCTCTGGGAAATCTTTTGCTGTTACGTATTCATAGTACGCTTCATCAATGACAATTAACGTATTTTCACTAATACCTTCAATGAATTGAGTCAATTTTCGGTCATTCACATATGTGCCTGTTGGATTGTTCGGGTTACAAATCCATACAATTTTTGTATCGTTATCTACTACTGAAGAAATTTCTTCTAAGTCGTATACACCGTTATTTAACGCAATTTCCTTCACTTCGCAACCTTCTATAATGGCATGATGACGATACTGTGGGAATGTTGCACCTGCTGTTACAATGTTATCTCCCGCTCGTAATACGGCGCGGCTTATTATTTGAATGATTTCATCTAAACCACTACCACAAAGTACTTGTTCCATTTTCACATGTAACTTATCTGCGATTGTTTGACGGAGCGTTGTAGCACCTCCGTCAGGATATAAAGCATGTTCCAACCACGATTTTTGCAACTCATCTAAAACACGTGACGAACAGCCGAATGGATTTTCATTCGATGCTAATTTCACAAACGAATGATCTCCGTACACTTCTTTCATTTGTTCTGGTGATTTACCTGGTTTATATGGTTGTAATGATGATAGTTGATCCTTTACTTGCACGTTAAACCCACCTTTTTATTAAAATTCTTTTGCGTAGTTATTGTGTTGCATAATGTTTTGTTTTAATAATTCCATACGATCTTTTCCGAATTGTTCGACTAGTGCATCTGCAAGTTCCCATGCCACAACAGATTCAGCTACTACACCCGCCGCTGGTACTGCGCAACTATCAGATCTTTCAATACTCGCTTGGAATGCTTCTTTCGTATCAATATCAACGCTTGCTAACGGTTTGTATAAAGTAGGAATTGGCTTCATCACGCCTCTTACGATAATTGGCATACCTGTTGTCATACCGCCTTCTAAACCGCCGGCATTATTCGTTCTTCTCGTGTATCCTTTTTCTTCATCCCACAGAATTTCATCATGCACTTTGCTTCCTGGTTGTCGTGCCGCTTCAAAACCTACGCCGATTTCAGCACCTTTAAATGCATTTATACTCATAATTGCACCAGCAAGTTTTGCATCTAATTTACGATCGTAATGGACGTAACTACCGACGCCAATCGGCATACCTTCTGCAATGACTTCCACAATACCACCGATTGAATCTCCACTACTTTTTGCGTTGTCAATCGCATTCATCATTTCTTGCTCTACTTCTTTATCTAAACATCGAACTGGTGAGTTTTCAGTAATTGTTTGAATTTCTTCAATTGATAAGTTTGAAATATGTTTTGCTTTTACTCCACCAATTTCAAGAACATGTCCTGCAATTTCCACGCCTAATTCGCTTAAAATTTGTTTTGCAACTGCACCAGCAGCTACACGAACTGTCGTTTCTCTTGCAGATGACCGCTCTAATACGTTTCTTATATCACGATGACCATATTTAATTGCTCCATTTAAATCTGCATGTCCGGGACGTGGTTTTGTAATTGTACGTTTCATGTCTTTACTTTCTTTTTCCGAAATTGGCTCTGCACCCATTACTTTCGTCCAATGTTTGAAATCATCATTTTTTACAATTAACGTAATCGGTGATCCAAGTGTCATCCCGTGACGAACACCACTTACAATTTCAACTGTATCTGTTTCAATTTGCATACGTCTTCCGCGTCCATGACCTTTTTGTCTTCTTAATAATTCTTTATTAATATGTTCCGCCGTAAGTGTCAAACCTGCTGGTACACCTTCTAAAATAACTGTTAACTGCGGTCCATGTGATTCTCCAGCTGTAATGTATCTCATTTCTCTTGCCCCTTTACTATTTTTTTGTACAAAAAAGTCCCTACTGAGCGCTCAGTAGGGACGATGTTTATCGCGGTACCACCCTAGTTGTAGACTTCTTTCGTCTACCTCTCTTCTTCTTTAACGATCGTTTGACCGTCTTCCCCTCCAAAAGTTGTCGGGAAAGATGCTCCAAGTCTGTAATTCATGCTTACCTTTGTACTGATTCACACCGACCATCAGCTCTCTTTAACAGTGAGATAAGCACTACTGTTTCCTCTTCAACGCATATATGATATGGAATTAAGATAATTTATTTTTGAAACCTTTTAACTCATCCATGAATCTATGGAATTCTGGAATGTCCATTTGTTGTGCAGAATCTGATAATGCAACTGCTGGATCTGGATGAACTTCAGCCATTACTGCATCTGCGCCAATTGCAAGTGCCGCTTTCGCTGTTGGTAATAATAAATCTCTGCGTCCAGTTGAATGTGTTACATCAACGATAACTGGTAAATGTGTTTCTTTCTTTAAAATTGGTACTGCAGAAATGTCTAATGTGTTACGTGTTGCTCTTTCGTATGTGCGGATACCGCGCTCACAAAGAATAATTTGATCGTTACCTTGCGCAATAATGTATTCCGCTGCGTTAATGAACTCATCAATTGTTGCTGCTAATCCACGTTTTAATAATACTGGTTTGTTAACTTTACCTACAGCTCGTAATAAATCGAAGTTTTGCATGTTACGTGCGCCAACTTGAATTACATCAACGTAGTCTAATGCCATTTCAACATCGTTCGGATTTAAAATTTCACTAATAATTGCTAAGTCAAACTCGTCTGCTACTTGACGTAAAATTTGAAGTCCTTCTACTCCTAAACCTTGGAAATCATATGGAGAAGTTCTCGGTTTGAATGCACCACCGCGCATTAATTTTAAGCCTTGGTCTTTCATCGCTTGCCCTACTTGACGAACTTGTTCTAAACTTTCTACTGCACAAGGTCCCATAATGAACGTTTGTGTTCCGTTTCCAATCAATTCACCTTTTACATCAACGATTGTATTTTCTTGTTTCTTTTTACGTGATACTAGTAACGCTTTACGGTTATCATCTTCTTGTAACTCTAAGCTTGCTTTGAAAATCGTTTTGAAAATATGTTGAACTGTTGATGTTTCGAATGGTCCTTCGTTATGCTCTGCGATCATATCAAGTACTTCACGCTCACGTACTGGATCAAAGCGTTTCGTGCCTTGTACTTGCTTTTGCTCTCCAATTTTTTGAACAATTTCACCACGTTTGTTTAAAAGGTGTAATAGTTGTAAGTTAATTTCATCTACCTGTTTACGTAATTGATCTAATTCATGATTTGCCATTTGGAAATCCTCCTCTAATGTTTTAAAAGTATAGTAAGAGAATAAAAAATTCTCTATTTTCTGAACTGACTAATTATACAAATTTATAGTGGAATCGATACCTCTTCTTATTTTAAACTAATAATTCGTACACAGACATAAACTACTAGTTAAAAATCCACTTTTTTGTACAAAAAAGCCCTACTGATCCAATCAGTAGGGACGATATTTATCGCGGTACCACCCTAGTTGTAGACTTCTTTCGTCTACCTCTCTTCATTGTTAACGATCATCTGACCGTCTTTCCCTTCATAAAGACAATACTATCTTTACTACGAAAAAGATGCTCCAGGACTGTAATTCGCTCTTGTTTATGTACTGGTTTGCACCAACCACCAGCTCTCTGTTACAGGGAAACAACAACTACTGCTTTTCCTTTCAATGCATGACTATTTAATTTTCAAGTTGAACCACTAAAATACAAAAAGTCCCTACTGAATAAATCAGTAGGGACGATATTTATCGCGGTACCACCCTAGTTGTAGACTAACTTTCCGTCTACCTCTCTTCACTGTTAACGATCAATTGACCGCTTTTTCCTCATAAAGACAAACTATCTTTATTACGAAAAAGATGCTCCAAGACTGTAATTCATGATTATCCCTGTACTGGTTCACACCAACCACCAGCTCTCTGTTACAGTAAGACTAACCACTACTGTGATCTCTTCATTGCACTTTGTTTATTCAAATGTTTTTGAAATTGAATAAGTATGATTCGTATTATAGAACGCTTTTCAAAACACTGTCAACAACTTTTTATATATTTTTTTAAATTCCACTTTCGTCCTATAATTCTTTTTGTAAATCACCCATTACAATTCCTATGCGAATTATTTCATTTTCTAGTAAATGTAAAACATATTCCTCTACTTCATACTGAACTAATAATTCTTTTATTTTTATGATTTCTTTTTCAAATAAAACGGCTTCGTGACATGTTTGTAGTAAAATAAAAAACACATTTGCAAATATTTCTTTATGCGCTTTCATACTTTCTTTTTTATGAAGCATTTCAATCAATAACTGCTTCATTTCCTCACCTGCACATTTACCATGTACACTTGAAAATGCACGAGACATAATACATAATCCTTTTTCTAATATTTCATCCATGTATAAAATAATACGTAAAAGCATTACATATTCTCTTGCAGTTATCTCACCCATTTTTGGTCGTTCTCGCAAAAATACACTGAGCCAAGCTGTCCAAAATTTTTGTTGTTCTTTTACACTTAATGTTTTGACGTAATAGCATAAAAACTGCATAAACTTAATTTTATTTTCTTCATTTTCTAGTATGAGTAACGGGTATAACCAATCTGTTTTTTGATCCCAATATAGTACACATTTAATAAATACAAAGCTAAGCCACTTCAAGAAAGCTTCTCTCGTATGCGGATGTAATACTTCCAAATGTTCTATCGCATACTTAATAAATCGCTTCATTTCTGTAAATAAAGGTAGATTTATTTGCGTGTAACATAAGCCGGCCCATGCATATTCCGTAATCTCATTTTGTTTTTTTAAATCTAAGTATGGTAACAAATATTTTCGGCACCATTGTTTTTCAATATGATATAGGAATGTAATATCTGCTATTAAACGAGCAAACATAAAGTTTGTTCGTTCCGAATTAACTCTTACTTGTTCTTCAAATAAAAATAAATATTCATATACATTACGATCGTATAAATGATCATATGATAACAACTTTAATAATACAGCCGTCATTTTTCCAACTGGATGCTGAATTGATTCATTATAAAAATCTTGTTTCCCAAGCTTAAAGTCTGTATCACTCTTCATAACTTGAGGAAACACTGAAAATGCAAATCGTTTTACAACACGTATACTATTCTCTTCTAATTCTTCTAGTCGATTACTAATTTCATATAGAAAACTACTAATTAACCAATGAAAAGCAGTATTTCTAACAAATTTCTGCAATAGCGGAATAATTTTTTGGATTTGCTCATTCGTCAATCCTCGATTATTTCGCCATTCTCTAATACAAACAAACCATACTTCATTACTTATTTCTTGCACTCCTACTAATTGGTATGCAAATGAAATACTCCACTCTGTGTTTAATTTACATGCTTTTGATAACATCTCTAAAAAATGGCGTTGTTCAAAAACACCATCTTGCGAAAATTGCTGAACTTGCTTCATAATTTCAACATCTTTCAGCTGCAATAATCCGTCAGCAGTTACATTACAAGTAATGCTTTCTGCTGTATCCTCTTTCTTTTGTACACTGTATCGTTCAGAATGAAAATGAGGATGCTTTTGCTTCATTAACTCATACCCATTTGCCGTAGATGGGCTATTCGAATCACACTTGAATAATAAGTCTAATACGAGACATGCATCAAATACCCGCTCTTCTGTAAGATGCTTTATTACAGTTCGAGTGACTTCTTCTTTTGTTTTTTCTAAACAATGTGCATAATGCCTTTTTAAAAGTTGAAAAACTTCGTGTTTATAAGTGAAATCTAAAAGAAGTCCTTCATGTAACAACCATTTCATTTTGTCATCTACACGAACAAAAATATTTTTATTCATCGCATCAATTGCAATTCGCTTTTGAAGTACACTATTTGCTTCTATCATTTCTGTAATATAATAATCCGCTTTTTTCTCATTGTTTTCGCATAAATAAGTTAGACACTCTTTTACAATTCGTATTAAAAATGCAAGGTCATTTTGATGAAACTCTTTCTCTACATTTTCCTTATTTCTTTTTTTCAGTGCCGTTTGTCTTAACGACAACATTCTCAATTTTTCTAATCCAATCATCATAATTGGAACAGCATAATAAGCGATATATGGCCTCATCTTTTCGTTCCAAATTTGCTCCACATGAGAAAATGTAGATACTGGTAAGCGACTCGATTCCTCGAGTTCTATTGATTCTTGCGTATCATTTCCCCATTTCCTTACACGTTTCAACTTCAGTTTTCCGTCTAAAATAAAAGTTAGTAACAATAAGGCAATTTCTTTATGCTCAGGAAAAGAACATTTTTGTAGTAACTTAGAAATCTTTTCTATAGAGCTACTATCTTTTTCAGCTGTTTCTAATAAAAGGAGTGTCCACCTTGCAAACAACAACGGGTCCATCTTACTCCTCGTTTCGTTTAAGTAGTTACAAATTGTTCTCCATAATAACGGTGATATTTTAGAATAGTTTTTATAAATTAATTGAAATAATTCTTTCTGATGACTAAAAAGAAATTGTTCCACTAACCATTCTGCAAGTAATTCATCTACTTCATTATAGTTTGGCGTAAGCATAAACAAATTTTGTAATTTACCTTCTGCTTCTAACCATTCGACCCATTCATAATCATGAGCAAATTCCACAAAGTAACGTACTGTTTCAATTTTTTTAATTGATTGCTTTATGTATGATAATTGTTCCTGTTCTACTGACGGGGGAACCGTTACAATATCCCGAATACGCATTCTTTTCGTAATATAATTATCACCCATTAATTCAGCCCAGCGTTTTACCGCTTTTACAAGGGATTGATGATTATTCACCTTATTCGGATACACAATTGGTCTTATCCCTAAATGTTCCCAGTGGTATGTATTTTCTCCTTGTGCGACAAAAGCAAATCGTCTTGTACTTGGTGGTAAACCAGTTGCTAAATATTTCATTACTGGGTCATTATGACTATATCCAACGAATAAAACGGTGTAATTTGAGAATAGATCAACTAAAAACCTTCTCGCCCACCCTTCCGTTAAGTAAGCCCTTCCAAAATCACCATCTGTTAAAATTAAAGCCTCTTTCTCCTGTTCTACATTACCATGTATGTAAGCAAGACCTTTAAAAGCTCTCCCAGTCGGTAAAGCTGGAGCGTAATAAACATTGATATCTCTATTTATTTCTTTAATTGCAGTTGTAAAATGTTGATCAAAATTTGTTGTTACAATGCGGATATCTGTATCTAAAGGAAATAACCTTGGAATTGCATAATGCAATGGATTCGGTTTTGATTTCTCTATATGAACGAGATCTCTTGCGACTTGATGTACATCTTTTGTTTTCGCAATTTTACCAAGATAATAATCATGTGGCTCTGTTATTTCACGTTTTTCGACATATAACGTTTTTGCAATTTCATCAACTAAATCATCAAAATTCGGTAAGTTTGATTTCCCTTTCATAGAAACTCCCGCTCCAACAAATAATACTAACTTTCCTTGCTCAAGGTGATCAATTAACTCATCTGGAATTTCTACTTCTGAAGTAATCCACATCTTGGATTCCCCCTTACCTAAAAATGTCATACACTCTCATTTTACTATAACATTTTTTCATTGTTTTTATAATATTTAGACTAAATTCCGAACATGAAAAAGTTTTATGTAAATAAATCCGTTACAATGTATGAACTCCAGAATTTATTGAAAAACTATGTATAAATCGGAGGTGTAAATTTTGAATGATTTCACAGTAGTGCTTATCAAGTTTATATCGTGCATTATCGCATTTAGCATTGGGCTTGCTTTATTTTTCCCTGCAACGTTTGTTCAAATTATTTCATTCAGTCTCTTTGTTACAATCGTATCCTACATGTTCGTTGATAAAATTATTTTAAATCGAATTGGCAATACTGGTGCCATTATGTCGGATTTCTTATTAACATATTTAAGCGTATGGATTTTCGGTAATATTTTATTAGACAACTATATGCAAATTGCATGGGGCAGTATCCTTTCTGCCATCGTCTTCACTTTATCTGAAGTAATCGTTCATCGCTTCTCTAACTCTCATACAAGGCACAACAATGATAACATTCGTATTAATCGCCGCTTTGCATATGGTACAGAGTTTGCTGAAGAACAAAATATATTGGATAAAGATAAGAAAAAGTAACGTTTTAATGCAGGAGCGCCCTTTTTAATTATGTGGTGCTCCTTTTTTGTATTTTTTCATTATGGTACGTGAAATTATATAAGTGATTATTTCAAAATACCGAATTACTAACAATATTTGACGCTATTTTTTCTAATAAAAAACTGCCTCTTATTTAGAGGCAGCCACTTTTAAGTCTTTTACTGCAACAACATCCGCAAACGCTCCCAATACTGCGTTATGATGTTTCACAATATCTTCAGCACGTAACACTTCTGTATTAAATGTACTATGCGCATCACTCACTAACGTTACTTTATACCCTTCACTACATGCTCTGCGCGTTGTCGTATCTACACAATACTCTGTTTGCATTCCCGAAAGAATAACGTGTTCAATTCCTTTCTCTTGTAACACTTCGCTTAAGTTTGTATTATGGAATGAATCTGGAGTCGTCTTTTCAACTATATTATCTCCTTCTTGCGGAGCGATGGCCGCATGGATTCGCCATCCATCCGTACCTTTTTCTAACGGATGGTCTTTAGGACCGTTATGTTGGATATAAATAACTGGAATATCATTTGAACGACATTCCCTAATAAGCTCTTGCAATGTTTGTAAAAACTTTCCCCCATTATGTACTGGCATTCCAGCTGTATACATACCCGCTTGCACATCAATTACGATTAATGCTTTTTTCATTTCACACATCCCCCTTTATTTGTATAAGCCATTATTATTGTTTATATTCCATCATCCAACAATCTTCTAATTTCCCCTCATGCAACTCATGTTCCTTTAAAATCTTTACTTTTTTAAATCCACTTTTTTCATAACACTTTATTGCTCGTTCATTATTTACTTTCGGATCCATTGCAATTGCTTCTGCTCCCATTTCACCCATAATATATGTAATTGCTGCCTGAACGAGTTTTGTTCCAATTCCCTTTCCCCAATAGGCTGGTTCACCGATAAATTGGTCCATACCCCATACATTTTGTGATTCTTTATAGCCATATAACGCTTTCCACTCTGAATCCACTGGGTACATTTGTATGTAACCAATCGGAATGGTATCAAATTCTATTAAACATCTTTTTTCATTACTGTTTGGACTATGTATAAAATGATCAAGCACCTTTTCTACAGATTGCGGATTATCTCGTCCTTCGTAATACCGCAGGACTGCTGGGTCCGTTAACCATTTAGAAATGATAGATGCATCATCTTCCATTACGTATCTAATCAATAAACCTTCTTTTTGAAAAAGCATATTATACCTCTATTATTTCTTTATATTTTTTCTTGCTGTTACATCTTTCATTGCACCTACTAATGCATATGGTAGTAATGTAATCGCAAAAAATGCTGTAAATACGTTAAGTTGCGGGATTGTATAGAGTGTGAACCATTCAGTGAAAAATTGAGAATTTAATATTCTATTAAAAAACTCTCCGCCTGGCCTAAAGTTTGGCGCCCACGCAGTGATTTCACACAAAATAAAGTGAAACTTTAATCAGTGGGGGTTTTGTTCATCCCCCACTGATTATTAGTTGAACCAATCGGGCTTTTACGGGCAGTTGATCCCCCCTCCTTAAATATCCATCATATTAATTATACACTTTCCTCACTTTATTTGTTAAAATTTTCTATATAATTAATGCTGTTGGGGGGAAATACATTATGTCTAATCCTATACTTACATCCACTTTAATCATTCTTAGAGGAAACTCCGCAAGTGGTAAAACAACGATTGCAAAACAACTACAAGAACATTTCGGACAAGGAACACTTTTAGTATCACAGGATGTTGTACGTAGAGATATGCTTAGAGTACACGACACAATGGGTAATTTATCACATGATTTACTATTTGAAATTACGAAGTACGGAAAAGGAAAATGTGAATTTGTTATTTTAGAAGGTATATTGAACAGTCATAGGTATGGTGAGATGTTAAAAGAATTAATTCGTTATTTTGATGAAAATGCATTTGCATATTACTTTGATTTATCATTAGAGGAAACTATTAGACGACATAACACAAGAGACAAACGACATGAATTTGGTGAGGATTCCCTACAAAAATGGTATAATCCGCACGATACTATTAAGGTTGCCACAGAAACTATTTTTACAGATAACTTTACGCAAAAAGATATATTTGATGCAATTCTTAATGATGTTGCGATCGAAAAACAAGCCTAACATAATATGTTAGGCTTGTTATGTATTTTGTATTTCAGTTTTTATAATTAAACAATCTATACATAAATAATAGTATATATTCATTTCCCCAAACTGGAAATCAACTACTGAAATAAGTCCACGTTCCTCAATATCTTGAGTAATTGTAGCAACATACTTCATCTCTTTAGAACAAGTTGGACACGCCAAATCCTTTGGAAGATCATCATATAATGGTACGCCTAATAATCTACATACATATTCAGAACCGAACAAGTCAAAAGCTTCCCAGTAACTATCTTCATCTGTAGGTATATCTTCATTTTTCATATTTATAAGCTTTACCGTTGTTTTTGGTAATGAAGCTGGTAACTTAATTACAGATTTAGTAATAAGCCCTTTAAAAATCCTATTATCCTTCTACTAACAAAATAAAAGCCAGCCTCAATAAAGAGAACTGACTTCTATTTGGATAATTATTGTTATTATAAAATTTTCACTTTAACAGTTTGTCTTCCCCAATTCATAGCTTTACTTTTTGAACCCATTAAAACATCAATACGATTACCTTTAATTGCACTTCCAGTATCACCAGCGATCGCTTCTCCATAGCCTTCTACCCATACTTTAGATCCTAATGGGATTACTTTCGGGTCAACTGCAATAATTCTCATATTCGGATTTGCCGTTAAATCATGCCCCATCGCAGTTAATACGCGTCCACCATATGTACCATTTTCACTTGGATCAGCAGTATACGCTGTCGCTACTACCGTTAATTCACGTTTAGCAGACTGTATGTTGTTTTTAGATACTTCTTTCGCTCTCTCTTCTTCTTTAGCCTTTGCTATTTCTCTTGCTTTTTCTTCTTCTTTAGCTTTTGCTATTTCTCTTGCTTTTTCTTCTTTAGCTTTTGCTATTTCTCTTGCTTTTTCTTCTTCTTTAGCTTTTGCTATTTCTCTTGCTTTCTCTTCTTCTTTAGCTTTTGCTATTTCTCTTGCTTTTTCTTCTTCTTTAGCTTTTGCTATTTCTCTTGCTTTTTCTTCTTCTTTAGCTTTTGCTATTTCTTTTGCTTTCTCTTCTTCTTTAGCTTTTGCTATTTCTCTTGCTTTTTCTTCTTCTTTAGCTTTTGCTATTTCTTTTGCTTTTTCTTCTTCTTCTTCTTTAACTTTTACTTCTTCTTTAACTTTTACTTCTTCTTTAGCCTTTACTATTTCTTGCGCTTTCTCTTCTTCTTTAGCTTTTACTTCTTCTTTAGCTTTTACTTCTTCTTTAGCTTTTACTTCTTCTTTAGCTTTTACTTCTTCTTTAGCTTTTACTTCTTCTTTAGCTTTTACTTCTTCTTTAGCTTTTACTTCTTCTTTAGCCTTTACTATTTCTTGCGCTTTCTCTTCTTCTTTAACTTTTACTTCTTCTTTAATTTTTGCCTCTTCTTTAGCCTTTGCTATTTCTTGCGCTTTTTCTTCTTCTTTAATTTTTGCCTCTTCTTTAGGTTTTACTATTTCTTGCGCTTTCTCTTCTTCTTTAACTTTTACTACTTTTGCCTCTTCTTTAGGCTTTACTATTTCTTGTGCTTTCGTTGTTTCTTTCGCTTTTGCTACTTTCTGCGTCTTTATTTCTTTCTTTTCTTTAACTGATTTTTGTACTTTCGCTACTTGCTTCGTTTTCTCTTCAGTTTTCTTTTCAGTTGGTGCTGTACTTGATAGGAAAGAAACGTTTGCATAAGCAGTTTTTCCTTTATACTCAAATTGCAGCCATCCGTCTTTTACTTGATGCGTTGATTCAATTACATCATCTTTTTTTAGTCTGCCAAGAATTTCTGAATCCGTGTTTGCTTCAGTACGTACATTTAACAAATTCGCCGTTACATGATATACATCTTTTGTAAACTCCGAACTTACAAACACTTCTTTACCATTCAACTCAATTTTTGACCAGCCATCTTCGGTATTTATGACTTTTAACTCTTGCCCATTCTTTACTTTTTCGACCACTTTTGATTCTGTAGTCGGTTTTTCACGTACGTTAAGTACATCTGCTGTTACGATTGTTTCTGCGGTAGCAGTTGTGGTAAACGCTCCCAATCCAAAAACAGTTGCTGTTGCTGCGCCAATTACTTTTTTCATATTACCCTCCATTAAATTTTTTTGAATTTTATCAAATGTCTCTGTAAAATTGTATAATTTCACATAATATCAAAACATTTGCAACAGTATATTAATATTGTTTAATATACTGTTATTAAAACTCCTTACTCCAATACTATCAAATTCTCATTTCTAATTCTATATATTATAAATCTCCTTATCTTTTATAAAAGCTCCATGCCCTTCTTCACACTAAATAGTTGTGGCAATTCCCGCCAAAAATAAACTTACGATTGCTAAAATTTGAGTAGCGACTATAGCCCCTCTTAAATGAAACTTATAATCTTTATAACCTTTCATACCTTCCGTACTAGGAATCACAACAAACCTTGGAGTAATCCAGCAAAAAATTAGCCAATCAATTATAAGTAAATCTACTAAATTGAAAATCATTAAAATACCAAAAGTGTGTAAATAGGCATCCATATACATTAACTTTTCATGCTTATGTAGTATATATGTAGAAACGAAAGGAGTACCGAAAAGAATAGTATTATATACAATATTAAAATAAATGGTTTGCTTTTTTTCATGAATCGATTTTGGAAAAACTACTTTTTGAATATCTTTCGGATAATCAGTTAACGAAAGTCGAGGATTATAATATAAGGACCCTAAAATCATTACGGATAGTACAATAGACATGATGACACCAACGTACATCATTTGCTCAAATTGATTCATATGCTTCATTCACCCTTTTCTGTAATTACTATGATGGTCATTCACTTAATTACATATTGTATGTACGTACATAATCAAAAATTAACAACTAGCTTTAATAGCGAAGCAAAATTGTTGCAATGCAAATGCAAATTTAATACAGTGGAAGCCTAATTGATACAGATAGGATTGGTGAAACCTATGAAAATTGAACATATTGCAATTTGGGTAAATGACTTAGAATGTATGCGTGATTTTTATATGAAATACTTTAATGGTAAAGCAAACTCTTTATATCATAATAAAACGAAACAATTTGAATCTTATTTTATTACGTTCGAATCTGGAGCAAGACTTGAACTTATGCGTAAAAAAGGGATTGAAAATAAGCCTAATTTAAACATAACCGGCTATACTCATATGGCTTTTTCTGTCGGTAGTGAAGAACGTGTGAATGAACTAACAAAGGTGATAAAAGATGCTGGTTATCCTTTATTAAATGGACCACGTTTTACTGGAGATGGCTATTATGAAAGTGTAATAGGCGATCCAGAAGGCAATCAAATAGAAATTACGATTTAACTTACCCTTTTCCACCACCTCCGTATTTTTCCACAGATTAGGCGGTGCTGTTGTTGAGGTGCCAAATGAGGCAACTGCTTACTTTTACCGAAAAGCACTATCAAACATGCCAATATTCGCTACTTGGGAACAGCCAGAAGGTGCTGGTGGAAGTATTCGATGGGTTGAAGACTTCCGCTTAGCAATGCTTCCATTTACAAAAGGTGTCTATGTTAATACTCCTGACCTATCCATTAAAAATTGGCCAGATGCATACTTCAGTTGCAACTTTGACCGATTAATGGAAGTAAAAGCGGAATACTTTGCGAAAAATGTCTTTAACTTTCCGCAAAGTATTCCGCTTTTTTAACTGTTTAAATATTTTTTCAAACTGCTAAATAAACATTCATTTTATATTGTTTATTTAGCAGTTTAGTATAAAGACTCTTTTGTTTACATAATAATATTAAGGATTATAAGATATTACTCTTTTACTTCTCTTTTTACTTATAATTACTCTTCCTATATTAAAAGCAAAAGCGATAAAAAAGATAATACTACCCATTAGAAACACTTCATTATAACTACGAATAATTCCTTGCTTATATTTCTCCTTTAGTTGTTTGTAAATCTTGCTCTCCTCATCAGTTTTTAATACTATCTGTTGTTTTTTATTTATTGCTTGCAATACTTTTTCCCTTTCTAAATTTGACAAATCACTTTTTTTAATCACCGTCACTACTTCCCTATTTATCTTCTCTTTTTCAACTAACAACTGATGATTCAGAAACATCACCAGTATTGCTACCCCAACAATACTTCCAACTGTTCTAGAAATATTACATACACTTGCAGCAACACCTGACTTTTCAATCGGTACACTTAAAACTGCTGTTGTTGTATACGGTGCTAATGTGCACCCAGTTCCAATCCCAACGATTATTAATCGCCAAATATAATCCCATGTAGTAAAATTTGAATCTATTTGACTAAATAAATATGATGCTACGATAAATGTTAATAGCCCTATACTACCTACTAATGAGCTTCCCCGATTTGCTGCAATTGGTGTTACGATTACTGTAACAAGCATTGAAACAATCGCTAGTGTGCTAATTATTAAACCTGACTGTAATTCAGACATACCTTCTACTTGAACGAAATAAAAAGCAAGTATAAACAAAAAGTTCATTAATCCCATTCCAACAAAGAATAAAGAAAAATTCGAAATTGAAAACTCTTTATTTGTGAATAACTTTAATGGCAACATTGGATTTTCACTTTTCTTTTCAATGATAAAAAATAATATAAAACCTATGAGTGAGAGCATAAAAAGAAGTATTAAGCTTATCGTGCTTAAATGGTTTGTATTTACTTGTATGAGTGCATATACAAGTAAGCATAGTGCAGATGCAGAAGTAATCATACCTGCCCAATCTATTTTAGAGCTTGCAGCATGATCATAGGATTCCTTAATACAAAGAATCACGAAGATGAAAGATAATATACCAACTGGAACATTAATAAAGAACACCCAGCTCCAATTCAATTTGTCAGTTAAAATGCCTCCAAGTGAAGGGCCAATTGCCGCTGCTAATCCCCCAAAAGCTCCCATGATGCCTCCTATCATACCTTGTTTCTCTCTCGGTACTAAATTAAGACCTAGCGGCATAGCAACTGGTACGATAACTGCTGCGGAAATTCCTTGTATTATCCTAAAAGCTACTAATGTATGAAAAGAAGTGGCTATACCACACATAAACGAACTAATAGAAAATCCCAATAAACCAATAATATATAGCTTCTTGCGACCAAACTGATCCGCCAGACGTGCTGCAATTAATAAACACGATACAAAGGCAACATTATAAGTATTAGCAACCCAAGAAATTGTATCAATTGAAGTATGAAATGTCTTTGTCATTTCTGGTAATGTGATATTCACAATATTTGAATCTAAAATCGCCATAAAAAATCCTGCAATTAAAGCTATTAATGCAAATTTATTCCTCATTTCTGCCACCCTTATTCGTTTTATTGATTTAAAATGCCACTCACAAATAAACTTACACATGTCTCTATATACTCTTCTAATTGAATTTCTTCTTCCGATATACTTACATTCATAATGTATAAAAACAATTGTCCATAAAACATATTCGCTATCAAACGGTAATTACAGGTAGAAATGTGTCCCTTCTCACCAAGTTGCTTTAAATATTTTTCTAAGTGATTCACTAGATGTGAATTCAACTCATGTAGTAATGCTTTCATCTCACTATTTTGTCTTGATTCTATTAATGCAGCCCAAATATAATTTAGCTTTGGTAAATTGGTTTGAATATATGTTTCCGCCACTTTCGTAAGGTCCTTATGTAAATCACCAGTAAATTGCTCTTCTATTTCCTCTAGCAAAGCAACTGGTGTCGTCCGTAAAATAATACTCTCCCTAAAAAGATTTTCCTTATTTTTAAAATTACGGAATATCGTTAATTCGCTTACTCCTGCTTTTTCTGCCACTTCACGAATGGTTGTCGCTGTATACCCCTTTTCCCCGAATAATAAAGTAGCAGCTTCCATAACTTTTTCTCGTGCTGTTAATTTCCCCATCTATATTCCTCCATTCAATATGTAAGTAAGTAATTACTAACATATTATCACAAAAGAAAAATGAAAGTAACTAGTTACTTTCATTTTCTGGAATTTCATTATCTAATTTCTTGAAAATAAAAATTTCTCAAATATTAACAAATCGTCTCATTTCCAATCTTCCAGCTAAACCATCTCCCGTGCCCTTCTGTTTCTCCAACCGTTTCACGATATTCGTTTCCGTTAATATAATAATCAATATGAAGGTCACGATCCCACATGTTGTTATACAGGTGGAATACATCACGTTTTGCTCCAATTTCTTGTATTTGTTTTTCTAACTTATGTTTTACTTGTTCTGGTATTTGATTTGCAACATGTGTATGGAAAATACAAATAACAGCTTCTTCACTTATTTGTTCAATAATAGATGATAATAGCTCTACACCGTCTCCTTCTATTAATTGGACAGATTCATTTTTCACTAAAGATGCAGCTTGATCAAACATCTCAAGCCTTTCTTTATGTTCTGGCCAAATTAAAGCACGTAACCATAAATAATCTTCCTCATTATGTAAATCATTCACATGTAAGTCCAGTCCGATTCTTTCTACGACAGATGGGCTTTCTTTTAGAAAATGCGGCACATTTTCCCCTCTTATTTCAGAAGTTACATGCACATTTGAATTTATATTTCCATACATTTTATTCGTTCCGTACGAATAACGATATTGGTCCCAGAACAATTGCAACCCAGAACTTGTCCCAATTTCAATTAACGCTAACGGCTTCTTCACTTTCTTAAATATGTAGCAGAAACTTGGGTATAAGTATGCGCACCGTCTTACTTCATTCGTTTGAACAAGTTTTGTTTGTAACAAAGTAATGATTTCTTCTCGGTACTCTTTACAGAAATCTTTAAAATGATTAAAAGCTTTATCTAAATTTGTATCAGCATCTTCAACTAAACTACTATAATACGTTTTTAAATGATGTTCTTTCCCTGCTAACAATAAATAATGTACTGCACCTAATAGTAAGTTTGGGACTGGTTGACCTACCTGAGCATAGGACGATAGTGTAAGTACTTCCTCATCTTCAGCAATTTTCATTGATAAATATTCATATAAATCACTTGACCCTTTACATTCCTTTATTGAAAAGTTTCGAAATAAGTTTGAAATTTGTTCTTTTGTACACATTAGAGTCCCTCCTTTTTATTTTTCAGAATAATCTTACCATTACAGAAAGAATAATCCCATAAAAAGGTACTCGATTTAGTCACTTAAGGATACGTAAGCTTTTTCGAGATAATTTCAAACTGTAATTTTTTTCTATTTATCACCTTAAAAGAGCTTGTTAAATAAGATTTTTAGCGAATAAAACGTTAAATAGTTTAAAATTATCAGATAACACTAGATATTTTAGTCTATTAATTATTATAATAGAGTATGAGATGGTTATATAATTGAGACAAAAAAGGTATACACCTAGGTGGGGCCTAGGCGGTGTTTCTCTTTTACGGCTTAGACATAGAAAACACCTACACTTTTTTGCCAATATAGGGGATGGAGAGATTATCATGAGCAACATGCAGCAAAAAACAGACGTTATCTTAATTGGTGCAGGAATTATGAGTGCAACGTTAGGCTCATTACTAAAAGAATTAGCACCAGAATGGGAAATTAAAGTTTTTGAAAAACTCGCAAGTGCCGGGGAAGAAAGCTCTAACGAATGGAATAATGCAGGTACTGGGCATTCTGCGCTATGCGAACTGAACTATACTTCCGAAAAAGCTGACGGATCTATAGATATTAGTAAGGCTGTAAAAGTGAATGAGCAATTCCAGCTTTCAAGACAATTTTGGGCATATCTTGTAAAGAGCAAATTAATTCGTAATCCACAAGATTTTATTATGCCACTACCTCATATGAGTTTAGTACAAGGGGAAAAAAATGTTGAGTTTCTAAAAAACCGTTTTGAAGCGCTTTCAAAAAATCCACTGTTTCAAGGAATGGAATTTTCCGATGCTCCTGAAACATTAAAAAAATGGCTTCCACTCATTATGGAAGGTCGCACATCTAATGAACCGATGGCGGCAACGAAGATTGACTCTGGAACAGATGTTAACTTCGGTGCATTAACACGTATGTTGTTTGATTACTTAAAAACAAAAAATGTCGAACTAAACTACAAGCATAGTGTCGAAAATATTAAGCGCACGAAAAATGGTTTGTGGGAAGTAAAAGTACACGATATGAATAGTGGTAAAATTGAGCATCATACTGCTAAATTCGTCTTTATTGGCGGCGGTGGCGGTAGCCTACCTCTACTTCAAAAGACTGGTATCCCTGAATCAAAGCATATCGGTGGCTTCCCAGTAAGTGGACTATTTATGGTATGTAAAAACCAAAAAGTTGTAGAGCAGCATCATGCGAAAGTGTACGGTAAAGCTAAAGTTGGCGCTCCGCCAATGTCTGTACCTCATCTAGATACGAGATATATAGACAATAAAAAAGCTTTACTGTTTGGACCATTCGCAGGCTTCTCACCTAAATTCTTAAAAACAGGTTCAAATCTTGACTTAATCGGTTCTGTAAAACCGAATAACGTCTTAACGATGTTAGCCGCTGGTGTAAAAGAAATGGGACTTACAAAATACTTAATTCAGCAAGTTATGTTATCACATGAAAAACGTATGGAAGAATTACGCGAATTCATTCCGAACGCGAAAAGTGAAGATTGGGATATTGTAGTTGCTGGGCAACGTGTACAAGTAATTAAAGATACTGATGCTGGCGGTAAAGGGACACTTCAATTTGGTACAGAAGTAGTAAGTGCAGCTGACGGCTCAATCGCCGCATTACTAGGCGCATCACCAGGTGCTTCTACTGCTGTTCACGTCATGCTTGAAGTATTAGAAAAATGTTTCCCAAGCCGCATGGTAGAATGGGAAGAAAAAATAAAAGAAATGATTCCTTCATATGGCATTTCACTAACTGAAAATCCAAGATTGTTCCAAGATCTTCACACTTCTACTGGTCGTACACTTGGATTAAACGAAAAAGAAACTGTTCATAATTAATGAAGAAATAAAAAAACGTCCGATATATTCGGACGTTTTTTTGTCTACTAAAAATTATACTTATCAATATTATCTTTCGTAAATACAACTCGTTCTGGTAATACGATAATTCCATTCCCTTCTGCCTCATAATCATATCCTTGAATGGAGTTTGGCTCTACCTTCACTTTTCCAATTCCTTTTACTTCGAAGCTATCCCCTACTTTTAACTTCTTCCCTTTTACAACAATTTCATTTGCTACATACGTTGCGAGAGCACCTTGTTGTTTTACATCCCATAAACCAAATTGTGCTACTGTTCCTCGTTTTACGTAATCACGCATAACGTTTGGTGTAGAGAAGCCAGTTACGACAACCTTTTTATCCATTTTTAAATTTTCAGCTGCTTGTGCCATTGCCGGAAGTGCCGTTGCATCTGGACAAATGACTGCGTTAATATCAGGATACGTTTTTAAAATATTCTCTCCTACTGACAAAGACTTTTGCGCATTATTTTCACCGTACTGCGTCGTTACAATTTCCCAGTTCGGATATTTCTTTTTAATAATTTCTTTCGCTTTCGTTACCCATTGGTTTTGATCCGTTACTGTCGGGCTAGAATAAAAGAAGGCTACTTTTCCTTTATCTCCAATTTGCTTTGAAGTCATTTCTATTAATAAATTAGCAAGTTGGTCTGGTGTTCCTTGGCTTATATAAAAAGAACGATCTTTCGGATTCACATCAGAATCCCATGTTAACACCGTCATCCCTTTTTTCTTAGCACGTTGCAGTGATTGCGATAACCCATCCACTGACGTAGATGAAACCATAATCGCATCATAGTTTTGATTAATGAAATTGTTTATATATTTAACTTGCCCTGAAACACTCGCTTCAGACGGTCCATCATACTTCACTTGTACGCCTAGCTTCTCTCCCATCTCTTTTGCCCCTTCACCACCCGATGTGAAGAAACCAACTCCTGTTAATTTCGGAATAAATGCAAATTTCACATCATCAACCTTTTTCTTATCTGCCGTTTGGCTAGAACACGCAATTAAACCGATTAAACAAGTACATACAATCAATACAATCCCCAGTTTTCTCTTCATGACATTTCCCCCTTATGCAAATTCTTTCTTTTCTCCGCTAAGAATTGATGTAATTTGAAATGTCTCATAATAACTGAAAGAATAAGGATAATACCTATTACTACATTGGATTGTTCATTTGTTAAACCCGTCATTTGCAAGCCATACTGCATGAGCCCAATGAAAATACTCGCCAGTACAGTACCAATAATGCTTCCTTTTCCGCCTGTAATAAGTGTACCGCCTAAGACGACTGCTGTAATGATTGGTAAAATTGTTTCACTTCCCATATCAGCACGTGCGGAACCGAAGTAGGCAGTTAAGAAAGCGCCTCCTAATCCACCTCCTAACCCTGAAAGTATGTAAGCAATAATGACTACTTTTTTCGTTTTAATCCCAGTGTATTTTGCTGCATTTTCGTTCGCACCTGTTAATTTCACATGGCGCCCGTATATAGTTCGATGAAATAACACAGTACATAAAACTGTTAATACGATCAGTAGCCATAGTAAATTCGGTATTCCTATAAAACTACCATTTGCCAGTTGTACAAATACGTCTGGTAAACCGCTTATTCCTTCATACCCAGAAGCACCTGCGCCTCCTGAAATGACGAGGGCAATTCCCCCGTATAAAAACATCGTTCCGAGTGTAACGACGAGTGGTTCTACATCCGTCATTTTTATAATGAGTCCGTTTAAAGCGCCTGCTAAACAACTAATTATTAGGGCGATTATAACAGCAAACAAAATAGGTATTCCGTTCATCCAAAGTACACCGATTAAAATCGAAGTGAGCCCCATTATTGAGCCGATCGATACATCAATTCCTCCTGTTACTATAACAAAAGTCATTGGTATCGCCGCAATTGCGATAAATAAGAAATCATTTGTACTAAAAAGGAGATTACTAATATTTAAGAAATCACTATTTATTAAACTAAAAAGGATGAATTCTACAAGAAGTAATACAATTAGAACCCCTTCCCATCTATATACATACTTCATAGATTCATCCTCCTTTCTGCCTTCCACTTTTTCATAACACTATCTAATATGATGATAAGTAATAATAAAAAACCTGAAATAGCATTATTCCAAAATGCTGGTATTTTTAAAAAGACGAGTGAGCTACTTATTGTTTCTAAAAATAACGCTCCTAATGCAGCTCCAAATAAAGATCCTGTTCCTCCTTTCAAGTGAATTCCTCCTAGTACAGCGGCTGCGATTACTTGTAATTCTAATCCTGTACCTGTTTGATTTGGCACGAAACCGATATTCATAACAAATATGCAACCAGCGATCGCAGCGCTTATGCCTGAAATCATAAACGCATATATCTTCACTTTATTAACAGGTATACCAATAAGCCTCGCGCCATCTTCATTATCACCTACCGCATAAAAGTATCTTCCCAATGGCACTTTTCTTAAAAAGAAGTATAGTAGTAGTAAAATAATAAGAACGAACCATACAGTTATAGGTAAACCAAGAATGATGATAGATGGCAGCTGCTTAAAATCGTTTGGAATATCTTCAATCCACTTCCCGCCTGTGAAAATTAACATTGTACCTCTAATAATTCCTAACATGCCTAATGTCATAATAATGGCTGGTACCCGAAACTTCGCAACTCCAATACCATTTACGAAACCGATAATGGCCCCAAGTATAATAGCTACAAATATCGACAAGAATGCACTATACCCATTCGTTAACATCATTCCGCAAACTGCTGCACTTAACCCCATGCTTGAACCAACTGATACATCTATATTTTTCGTAAATAAGACGAACGATTGACCGATTGCTAGCACGACTAAAATAACGCTTGATTTCATCAGTAAAGATAACGAGTTAAATTGAATAAAACTAGGGTTTATCATTCCTACAATAGCTATATAAATTAGTAGTAACAGTATGATAGACGTTTCATGCATTTTTAACATACGTTTCATTCCGCTACACCTCCGTATGCAAGGCGTGTAACTTCATTCACACTCAGTTGTTCTTTTTCCATATGAGAAACAAATCGCCCATTTCTCATTACATATACACGGTTTACTAATTGGACAATTTCTTCAACATCTGAAGAGATTAATAAAATTGCGAGTCCTTCCCTTTTCATTTTTTTTATCGTCTCATACACTTCAAGCCTTGCTTTCGCATCAATTCCGCGAGTCGGCTCATCAAGAATAATAATTTTAGGATTACATGCAAGATACTTCGCAAGCACGACCTTCTGCTGATTACCTCCTGATAAAGATGCCAGTTCTTTATTCATATTCTGTACAACAATTCGGAACTGTTCTATAAACGAATTAACTAAAGCGCTTTCTTTTTCTTGATTTATAAAAAAGCGATTATTTTGATATAAACTTGCTGCTGCAATATTTTCTTTAACAGAAGCAATTGAGAAAATTCCATTCCTCGCTCTATCCTCTGGCACATAAACTAGTCCTTCGTCTAGCCTTTTATGCAAAGAACACGTATCAATTGATTTTCCACCCAATAAGATAGACCCTGATTTTATAGTTTTCAATCCAAATATCGCTTCTGCTAATTCCGTTCTGCCAGATCCTATAATGCCAGCAACACCTACAACCTCACCGGCATGTACAGTGAATGATATATTTTCGAATGCGTGACCATTTATATCAACCACTTCTAATATTTTTTTCGTCTTTACTGTCTCTTGAACTACTTCTATTTTCTCTTTCTGTTTATATCCTTTTGGCAATAGTCCCTCCATCAGCATGTCATATGTATAGTCACATACATCACCTTGGCTTACAACCATTCCATCACGTAGTATTGCTACTTTGTTGGCAATTTCAAAGATTTCTGGAAAACGATGCGTAATATAAATCATCCCAATTCCTTTTTCTTGTAAACTTTTCATCAACACAAAAAGACTCTTAATTTCGTGTGTTGTTAATGTCGATGTTGGCTCATCTAGAATAAGAATCTCAGCTTCTCTTATTAATCCTCTAACGATTTCTACTAACTGTTGTTGCGCAATCGATAATGTTCCTCCTAGTTTATTAAGGTCAATATCCCATCCTAAGCTGCTAATCAATTGCTGAATCTGTACTTTTAGTTTCTTTTTCTTTTTCTTTTTCTTTTCTTTTAACCCGATACATATATTTTCTTCAATAGTCATATGCGGAAAAATGAGTGGTTCTTGCGGTATTAAATAAATACCTTTTCGGTGTGCTTCTGATGGATTTGAAAACTGTTGCTTCATTCCTTTTACATACATCTCTCCATCATCATACGAATATAACCCCGTTAATATTTTCATTAATGTTGATTTCCCGGCGCCATTTCCCCCCACTAAAGCGTATATATCTCCGCGCTCTACTTGTAAGTTCACTTCTTTTAATACAAGTTGATTTAAAAACGCCTTACTCATTTTCTTTACTTGTAATAAAGGTACGTTCTCCACATGATGTCACCTGCCTTTATCCAGAACATTTTTTGAGAAAATGATTATTTGTTCTACTTGTTTTGTAGCATTGTATATTCCTTTTTTTATATCTAGAACACTTTTTTCTACGTACTATTAATCGTTTCAACTGGAATAAACAAAATATATGGTACATATGTTTAAGCTGTGGTCAATTGTTGAAAGGGATGAAGAGTATGACTCAGCTAAACTTTGAAGAAAATTTATTAACTAAAGTAGCTTGGTACTATTATAAAGACCAATTAACACAACAGGAGATCGCGTCACTTCTTCATATTTCAAGAAATAAAGTCGTCCGGTTATTAGATAAAGCGCGGAGTGAAGGTATCGTTACATTTCACGTAAAAGGGACTGGTTTGCACTGTTTAAGTATTGAGCGTGACCTAATGAAAAAATTCCACTTAAAAGATGCTTTTATTATCCCTACCCCAGTAAACAATTATCACGCTTCTCTCGGAAAAGCTGCTGCACAATATTTAGAAACTCATCTCCAGCAAGGCGATTTACTCGGTATTGGCTGGGGAGAAACAATTAGCAAAATGCTAGAAAACATTCATTTTGAAAGTTCTATCAACCTTTCAATCGTAACGCTCACAGGCGGGGTAAATCACTATCTCCCGAGAAAACAAAACTATTTACACTACATGCAAGGCGAGCTTCACATTATCCCTACGCCGTTTCTAGCGTCTACAACCGAAATGGCACAAAGTATTCTATCAGAACCGAGTGTAAAAGATATGCTTCAAGTCGCTTCACTTGCTCATACGGCTGTTGTCGGTATTGGGGGATTATCTCAAGACGCTACGATTGTAAAAGAAGAAAAATTAACACTACGTGAGATGACATATATTCGTAGTCAAAACGGTGCTGGCGATATTTTAGGACAGTTTTATAATACAAATGGCGATTTATTAGAGCTCTCGCATCACAATCGTCTAATTGGCACGCCCCTCTCTATTTTGCGCAATATGAAGCATGTCGTCGGTGTTGCTGGAGGTACTGAAAAGATAGATGCAATTTATGGTGCCTTAAAAGGAAAGTTTATTCATTCATTAATTACCGATGAGGAAACTGCCCTCTCCTTATTACGAAAGGATGGTGATTGTTAATGTCCCATTTATTAGCTTTCGATGCTGGTACAGGGAGCATTCGAGCAGTTCTTTTTGATTTACATGGTAATCAAATTGCAGTAAGTCAAAAAGAATGGATTCACAAATCTGACCTTCGTTATCCAGGCTCTATGAACTTTGATGTAGTAGAAAATTGGAAGCTAGTACAAGAATGTACGAAAGAGGTGCTTCAAAAAAGCAACACTCCTGCCCCTTCTATTCTTGCTATTAGCGCTACAAGTATGCGAGAAGGATTTGTTTTATATGATCAAGATGGGCAAGAAATATGGGCGTGTGCAAATGTTGATGGGCGCGCATCCGTCGAAGTTAGTGAATTAAAAGAAATTCGGTCACATCTTGAAAAAGATTTATATACAAAGTCTGGTCAAACTTTTTCATTAGGTGCTTTACCACGCCTACTCTGGATAAAAAAACATGAACCCGACGTCTATAATAATATTCACTCTTTTACAATGTTAAACGATTGGATTTTATATAAACTAAGCAGCGTACTACAAATTGATCCCTCAAACGGATGCACGTCAGGTATTTTTGACTTACAAAATAGAGTGTGGGATAACGATGTCGCTAAGGAGTGCGGTCTATCTTTGCCATTTTCACCAACAGTAAATGAAGCTGGTACAGTAATTGGCAACGTTACAAAAGAGTGTGCAGCATTAACTGGATTACGTGAAGGGATTCCTGTCGTCGCCGGGGGTGGAGATGCTCAAATGGCATCGCTCGGAACAGGAATCGTGAAACCGAATCAAACGTTAATATGCGGGGGTAGCTTTTGGCAACAAGAAGTGAATGTTACTGAGCCAATAACAGATCCACATGCTGCGATTCGAGTAAATTGTCACGTTGTTCCGAACCTATGGCAATATGAAACAATCGCCTTTTTCCCAGGTCTCGTTATGCGCTGGTTTCGAGACGCTTTTTGCCAAGAAGAAAAGAAACTTGCTGATAAACTCGGTGTAGATGCTTATGAATTACTAGAAGAACAAGCGAAAGACGTACCTGTCGGTTCACATGGCATTATCCCTACTTTTTCAAACGTTATGAACTACATTTCTTGGCGTCATGCCGCACCTTCTTTTTTAAATTTAAGTTTAGACGCTGACAAATGCGGAAAAAAAGAACTGTTTCGTGCTATTGAAGAAAATGCAGCCTTCATTACACTTGGAAACTTAAAATTAATAAAAAATCTAACTGGCACATTCCCTTCTGAAGTTATTTTTGCTGGCGGTGCCGCTAAAGGAAAACTATGGCCACAAATTCTATCAGACGTACTCGGTATTCCTGTAAAAGTACCTGTTGTGAAAGAAGCAGCTGCTTTAGGAACTGCGATTGCTGCTGGAGTTGGTGCTGGCATATATTCATCTATGGAAGAAACTGCCGAAGAGTTTGTACAGTGGGAGCAAACATTCGAACCAGTTACTGAAAATCACGAACTATATAAAGAGTTCTATGAAACATGGAAAACTGTATATGACAGTCAGCTCGCTTTAGCTGATAAAGGGCTCACCTCACATATGTGGATTGCGCCTGGTGCACTGTAACACATTACATAAAGGAGTGAACTGTATGTTAAAAGCGAATGAAAATGACTTCTCCTATCGCTTCGGTGATAACGGGCCGAAATATTTAATACAAGGTCCAAATATTGATCTTGGCCTTGTTGTCATTCAACCGGGCCAGGAGTTTCAAAACCATTATCATACGACGTGCGAAGAGGTCTTTTATGCATTAGAAGGTGAAATAGATTTCTATGTGAATAATGAAAGAGTTCCAATTAAACAAGGTGATGTCCTGCAAGTTCGTCCTCATGAATCTCACTATCTTATTAACCATTCTGACAAACCTTTTAAAGCTGTTTTTATTAAGTCACCACATTTACCAAATAAAGATACTGTACAAACGGAAAATCCAACATTAACGAAGGAGTGATTTGGAATGACTTGGGGATTTAAAAATCGATTAAATACAATTTTACCTGATGGTAGAGCGGTTATGTTAGCAATAGATCACGGTTATTTCTTAGGACCAATTCACGGACTAGAACAACCACTTGAAACAGTAAAAAACTTACTTCCTTATACAGACTCCCTCTTTTTAACGCGCGGTGTACTTAGCTCCTGTATTCCTGAAAACTGCAGCACACCGATGGTTATGCGTGTATCTGGCGGCGCTACTGTCGTCGGTAAAGATTTAGCGAATGAAACAATTGTTACACCTGTAAAAGAAGCAGTGAAGCAAAACGCAATTGGCGTTGGCGTTTCTGTTTTTGTCGGATCAGACTATGAAACACAAACTGTTTCGAATCTGGCAAATGTAGTCTCTGAAGCTCACGATTACGGCCTACCTGTACTCGGCATTACCGCAGTCGCAAAAGAATTACAAAAACGTGAAGCTCGCTTTCTAGCACTTGCTTCCCGCGTATGTGTTGAAATGGGTGCTGATATTATTAAAACGTATTACTGCGAGGGATTCGAAAAAATAACGAGCACATGCCCTGCCCCAGTCGTCATCGCAGGTGGCCCAAAACTAGATTCAATTGAAGACGCATTAAACATTACGTACAATGCGCTGCAAGAAGGCGCAATTGGAGTAGACATGGGCCGAAACATATGGCAATCCGAGCACCCAGCTGCGATGATTCAAGCGATACATGGCATTGTGAAGAATGGATTGAATGTGAAAGAGGCGCTGGAACTTTATGATGATGTGAAGAATTAATGTGAAAAGACAGACTATTTATTAGTCTGTCTTTTTTACTTTACAGTGAAACTTTCTTAATCCGTCTTCTAATATGATACATACTTAAATTCTATACACCTTCAAATGATTACTCTTGATGATTACTATTAAGCTTTGAAACTTTCTTGCCTTCTCTATAATCAAGACAAGACACCTCAATTAATAAGCCATTAAATACTGTAAAATAAAAACCATAACTACTACCTCTCATCGTATACGGTTCCTTGTCTATTTCAATGCCACCAGCTACTAAACGATTATATGTTTGATCAACTTCATTTGAAGTATCCACTAAAAAACCAATATGAAAAGCTTCTGGATACATCACTTCCTTATTCCCCTTAAATGCTTTGGGGTCGCTTAGCACCAGTATAAATCCACTCTCATCACTCATTACTAATAATGCCTTTCCCTTTTGCTCTAAAAATTGAAAATCAAAAAATGTTTCAAAGAAATGTCTCGCTTCTGATAAATCATCAACACATAAATTCAAATGATTTAACTTCATTCACTTCATCTCCTTTTAAGCAGAGGGTATGTAGACTCATTTTCATAACACTTAAATATGCAAGGTAAGATATTCAAGCGTTCCGTCTAAGACTATGCTTTATAAGTCTAATACTTTTCTCCATAGCCTAGAACGTTTTTTAAATGAATGAAAGATTTCCTATCATTCCCATCCCCCCAGTAATAAAAAAGAGGATACATGATTGCTTCTACAACATGTATCCTCTACTTATATATTACGACTGTTGATAAGCCGATTTCGATGATTTCACATAATAAACCGCATGATCCACATTAATAATATGATCTGGCTTTGGTTTACCACGTCCCGCTCTATGTCCAGCTAAGTGTTCTTCACTTGTTTCCCAGTTTTTCCATGCTTCTTCAGATTCCCAGCGAATCATAACGACTACTTCTTCGTCGCCGCGTCTTACTTTTTTCACAAGAACACTTAAGTCAATAAAGCCTTCAAATTTTTCAATAATACCTTCTCCAGTAAAACGTTCTACAACTATATTTGATGTACCTTCTTTTACTGTAAATGTTTTCGTTTCGATAAACATATATCCCACTCCTTCATTGTAATACGAATACTACTATACTTCTATTATAGTTGATTATGATAATTATTTTCAATTATAAAGTTTAAATTTTTCGAATTATGCTGTTTTCTCTTCTATCGCCTCATCTAAAAATTTGAAATATGGGAGTAAGATTCCGACTAAAGAAGTGACACATATAATTGAACCGATAATAAAGTATAGTGCTCTTACTCCCCACATTTCACTCAATATGCCCCCTACTAACACACCTAACGGTATAGCGGATCGTATGAAAAATAATCGCACTGAAAATACTTGTCCTATCATATTATTTGGGACGATTTGTTGGCATATTGTTGTGTTATGAACATTGAAAAATGCAATACAAATCCCTGCTATTACTTCAATTAGTATTGCAATGATAATACTATGATTGAACCCTAATGAAATGTATGTGAGCCCCCCTATAAACAATCCTCCAAGCATAAGTATACGCCGGCTTTTATATGTTACTTTTCCGACTACTACTGATCCAATTACGTAGCCAAGTGGAAAACCTGCCATAAAATAGCCGTACTCTGCATATCCCGCTAACAGCTCGTCTTTTATATAAGGAAGATTTGTGACCATCGTTACCCCTACTCCAAACTGCACGAAAGTAAGAAATATACCGAGCCAAACGATGATTGGTTTTGTAAAAAAATATGTAAAACCTTGAAGAAATTGTTCTAGCCACGTTTTTCGTATATCTGTTGTAGTTCTCTTTTCTTTTATATAAAGTAAGAAAGCACCACTAACAAATAGACAAATACATACGAAAGATAATGTAAGTTCTGTTCCAATGAAATGAATGACTACTCCACCTAATACTGGCGCAAGAAACATCATAAGGCGAGTCATTCCATCAATATACGCATTTGCGTCTTGAAGTTGTCCTTGACTTACAATGCTCGGTGTAATTGCTTGACTTGCAGGTGTATAAAGAGGTGTAATAAGTCCCACTACAATTTGAACAACATAAATGTGCCAAACTTCTATACTACCTGTAACTAGCATCACCAAAGGTAATAAGAATACGGACGCCCGTATCCATTGTGAAAAAATCATAATCCACTTCCGGCTCCATTTATCAATAAATGGGCCACTTATTAATTGCAGTATGAGTGATGGGATGAAATATAATAGCCACATACTACTTAAAGCCATTTCCGATCCTGTTAACTCATATACTAGAATTGAATTACATAACGTTCCGAAAGCCCCTCCTAATTCAGAGATTGCACTACCAATCCACATAAAAAAGAACGAACGATTTTTCAATATATTTTTCAATTTCACACACCAACTTTTCTTTTATATTCCTCCCTTTATGTACATTCTCGTTGTTAATTATCTATTCAAAAACATATCTAATTCTTTCGCTAAAGACTGTACTGCTTTCTTTCTTAATACATATTTTCCGTCATGTATATCAACTAACTTCGCTGCACGTAACAATTTCAAATGATGGTGTACAGTCGATTTACCAAACTGTAATCTTTCCGTTATTTCCTGTAATGTACGTTCTTTTTCAAATAACATTTTTACAATTCGCAATCTCGCCTCATCCCCAAGAGCCTTATGTTTTTGAACTAAAAAATAATTCGGTTCATACGGATCTTCAGGATGAATGCTTTCATTCGCAACTGGATAATGAAATACTTTCGTATCATCAATATCCGCTTCAATATTCCACGGTCTGTACGTCATTTGCGGAATAAGAAGTACGTGATGAACACTTGGCTCTGGCATATAGTTCACTCCGCCAGTCGCCCACTCGACAAACTCTTCCGGCTTCATCTTTTTATTCATTTCATTTTTTGCTTCATAATCTCGTTTTAATATAGAAAGTATTTCTTCTTCCTCACTCTTAATTACACTCTCATACCACCCTGTCATTACAGCGATTAAATGAGATTTCAGCACTTGTACATCTACATCACATATAAAGCGAATGTACGTAGAGAAAAACTGATGATCATGTGTTAATTCCTTTAATTCATGTATTGCAGTTACATCTCTACTTGCGGCTAAACGTCTTTTTTTCTCATATTTCTCCCCTAAAAATGGTAAACATGTATACTTCAAATCTTCTTCTGAAAGTGAATCGATTTTAGCATGAAACTGCGATACATCCTGCATGTCTTCTTCATACAACACCTGAAGTAATGCTTTCCACGTATTATGTTCTTCGACAAATTGTAAGTGCTCTCTCATTTCTTCTGTTAATGATTTCTTAATTTCTTCCCATTCATTTTGACTCTTTTCAAGAGTATCAATTAACCGCTTATGAGTAATTGCTGCAATGCCAAGCGCACATTCGAAAAGTATCGAATATTTCACTTGAACGTTATAAGTTTCCCTCTTTCTACTCGTTATGTGATAGACCTCCATTTTTATCCCCTCCTTGTTTGCTATATATTTAATTCTATTTTTATCGAATTTAACCTTCTATATTTTTAGAATTATTTTGCGACTTCAAAAAAACTCTAATCAATGAGCAAATAGAGAAAGGTTTATACTCTTTTTCATTCTGACTTAATTAAAGCCTTGATTATTAAGTATCATATTAAAAAGAAGTTTTTTAATGGCTCTGTTATAAGTTGTCTTTCACCCTCTTGTGCAACTATAGAAAAGGTTTATTGAAGAGAAAAGAGAATTGGTTTTATTAAGAAAAATGAACAGGAGGCTATACGAATGGGAAGAAAAGAAATGTTGCAAAATGGAGTCCAACAAGTTTTTTACGAAGAAGAATGGTACCCACCAATATCAGAAGCGTTAAAGAATCTTACGGTTGAACAAGCATGTTGGCAACCAGAAGGTGCTGCCAGTAATACGATTTGGGAAAATGTGAACCATTTATTAATCTTTAAAGAACGCCTACTTTCCCGCTTACATGAAGACGACACATTTGTTGCTCCACAAAATAATGATGAGACATTTATCCAAGGTGGACCTAATGATGATGCCGCTTGGCAGCAAACCGTAAAGCGAACGCTTCAAGTACATGATGCCTTACAATCTTCATTAACCGCCCTTCAAGAAGCAGAACTAGATCAACTAAGTCCTTCTCTACCAGTTTGGCAACAATATATGAATATCCTTTTGCATGATGCTTATCATACAGGACAAATTATACAGCTTCGGAAACTTCAAGGTTCATGGCCAACTCACCGTTCTTATTTATAAAGTGAAATTTTAATCAGCTCTTACCAATCGGGATTTTGCGGGCAGCCCATCCCCACCTCACTTCTTTGCTTTCCTTGAATTTTGAGGTAAAAATCTTACTGCTCGTTAATCCGGAATAAACGATGTTTAAAATCGCATACGTTTAATATCCAACAAAACAATTGAAAACAGCTAATTGTTCGATAATTACTACGATTGCTCAAAATAAAGCAAATTAAAATACATTGATTCCTAACATAACTTACATGCTTCATAACTTCTAATCATAATCCAAATTTGGAAGAATAGATGCTTTTTATATACAAATAATAACTCTCAAGGAGTTGTTGACATGTATTTCATATTGAATATGTTAGGGATTTTCGTTGTCATATTAATCATTTTCTTATGTTCGCCTAATAAAAAACATATAAAATGGAGACCAATTGTAATTCTCATCCTATTGGAGCTTTTTATTACGTGGTTTATGTTAGGCACAAAGCTCGGCAGTATTATCATTAATAAAATTGCGTCATTTTTCAGTTGGCTACTAGCATGTGCGAATGAAGGTATTCGATTTGCATTTCCTTCAGCTATGGAAAGTCAGCACATTGATTTCTTCTTTAGTGCGTTACTTCCTATCATTTTTGTTATTACTTTTTTCGATATTCTTTCTTATTTCGGAATCTTAACTTGGATTATTGATAAAGTAGGTGCAGTTATTTCAAAGATTTCTCGTTTACCAAAGTTAGAAAGTTTCTTTTCGATTCAAATGATGTTTTTAGGAAACACCGAAGCACTTGCGGTTGTTCGGGATCAATTATCTGTTTTAAAAGAAAATCGATTATTAACTTTTGGAATTATGAGTATGAGTAGCGTTAGCGGATCCATTCTTGGTGCTTATTTATCAATGGTTCCAGCAACATATATTTTCAGCGCAATCCCATTAAACTGTATTAACGCATTAATTTTAGCCAATGTATTAAATCCTGTGGAAGTTTCGAAAGAAGAAGACGTTGTTTACACACCTTCAAAACATGAAAAAAAGGATTTCTTTTCTACTATTTCAAACAGTATGTTAGTTGGGATGAATATGGTTATCGTTATTTTAGCTATGGTAATTGGTTATGTAGCTTTAACAGCATGTTTAAATGGGATTTTAGGATTTTTTGTAACGGGGTTAACAATCCAAAAAATCTTCTCCATTATCTTTAGTCCTTTTGCATTTTTACTCGGTTTATCAGGCAGTGATGCTATGTATGTAGCTGAATTAATGGGGATCAAAATAACGACGAATGAATTTGTTGCAATGATGGATTTAAAATCAAACTTAAAGTCGCTACAACCGCATACGGTTGCGGTTGCAACGACATTTCTAGCTTCTTTTGCTAACTTTAGTACAGTAGGTATGATTTACGGAACTTACAATTCATTATTTGGCGGAGAAAAATCATCAGTCATCGGTAAAAATGTTTGGAAGCTTCTTGTTAGCGGGATGGCTGTTTCTTTATTAAGTGCTATGCTCGTTGGGCTATTTGTATGGTAATTAATTTTTATAATAAAAGACACCCAAGCCAATTGAGTGTCTTTTATTATTATTTTCGAATTTGCCCATTTCCACGAATCACATATTTTGTAGAAGTTAATGCTGGAAGCCCCATTGGTCCTCTTACGTGTAACTTTTGTGTACTGATACCAATTTCCGCTCCGAATCCAAATTCGGATCCATCTGTAAAACGAGTCGATGCATTATGATAAAGTGCCGCGGCATCTACAGAAGTAAAAAACTTGCTGACGTTTTCCTCGTTTTCAGTAATAATTGCTTCAGAATGCATAGATCCATACGTATTTATATGATGAATCGCTTCTTCAACAGTGGAAACCACTTTCACTGCTAGTGTGAGAGATAAAAACTCAGTTTCCCAGTCTTCTTCTGTCGCAAGTAAGATAGAAGAATCAATCGCCACTGCTTTATTATCACCACGTAGCTCCACTCCTCTTTCCTTCAAGGAAGAAAACAACTCGCTACCATATTGCTCTGCCCAATTCTCATGAAGTACAATCGTCTCAATTGCATTACATACAGATGGACGCTGTGTTTTTGCATTTATAATAATATTAAACGCCATTTGTTTATCTGCTGTTTCATCAATGAATATATGACAATTTCCCGCACCTGTTTCAAGTACTGGAACAGACGCTTCTCTCACAACAGTATCGATTAATTGTTTGCCACCTCTTGGAATAAGAACGTCTAGATAATCCTTCATTGTAAACAACTGCTTCGCGCTATTTCGCGTTGTATCTTCTATAAGCTGTACGCTTTCTTGAGGTAAGCTTGTTAGTTTGAGCGCTCTGTGAATAACGGCAACGATGGCCTTATTAGAATGAATAGCAGAAGAACTACCACGTAATATGACTGCGTTTCCTGTCTTCAAACAAATTGTAGCTGCATCCACTGTTACATTCGGTCTTGCCTCATAAATCATGCCTATAACACCAAGTGGTACGCGCATCTCCTGAATAGATAGTCCATTTGGCCTTTCCCATGCACTTACACATTCTCCTACAGGATCACGTAATTCAATTAGCTGCTTAATCCCCTCTGTCATATCAATAATACGATTTTCAGTTAGCAGAAGACGATCAAGGAGTGAATCAGAAAATCCTTTTGCCTTACCTTCTTCAATATCCCTCTTGTTTTCTTCTAAAATATAAGCTGTTTCTAATATTAACTGATCAGCTATTGCGGAAAGTGCTTCATTTTTTTGCTCTGTAGATTTAAGCACAAGCTCTCTAGCAACCTCTTTTGCTTTTATCCCCTTTGCCAACACTTCATTCATTTTTATTTCCTCCTTTTTAAAGTGAAACCCAATGATCCCTATGGATGACTTCATAACTATGTCTCTCGCCTCTTACTTGAATATCTTGGCTTTGCATACCTTTTACATCTCTTAGTTCCTCTGCACTATATGTGCATTGTCCTTTTCCTATTACGCGCCCTTGTTGCGTTACAACCTCTACAACTTCACCCACTTGGAAAAATCCTGATACATTCGTAACACCAGCTGGAAGTAAACTCTTACCATGCTGAATGATGGCAGTAGCTGCCCCAGCATCTACTTCAATTTGTCCGCTAACAAGCGAATGTAAGGCAATCCATTGCTTGTTCATCTTCATTTCTTTTTGAGGAGCATTACCAACATACGTTCCATCACCCTTACCCTTCAAAACATCTACAAACTTTTCCTGTCCACGTCCTGTTCCGATAAATACACTCACACCAAGAGAGAGCGCTGTCTTTGCAGCATCGATTTTTGATTTCATACCGCCAGTCCCAAGTTTTGAGCCAGCATCTCCTGCAAGAGAAGAAATTTCTTCCGTAACTTCAGGAAGAAAATAATATTTTTTTGCATCCGCATTTTTCTGAGGATTTTTGTCATATAACCCGTTCACATCCGTAAAGATCATAAGCATATCCGCCGAAACAAGCCCGCTTACTAAAGCTGACAGCATATCATTATCACCGAACGTCAGCTCCTCTAAGGAGATGGAATCATTTTCATTAATAATTGGAAGAGCGGAGCGGTTTAATAATTCTCCTAACGTAGCGTAAGCATTACTATATTGTTCTTTTCTAGAAAAATCACTTCTCGTCAGCAAAAGTTGCGCAGTAACGATGCCATATTTACGGAATTCCTCGGTGTACGCCTGCATTAACAAACTTTGTCCGACAGCTGCTGCAGCCTGTTTCCCTTTAATCGTTACAGGTCTGCTAGGATATCCTAGCGCTGAAAAACCTGCAGCGACGGCTCCAGATGTAATTAACACAACCTCGTGCCCATCTTCTTTCAACCGAGCCAATGCGGCAACGTGATCTGAAAGCTGTTCTGTAGAGATGCCTCCGTGACTATCTGCCAAGGAACTACTCCCAATCTTTACAACAACTCGTTGTTTTTTCACTTTTTTATCCCCCAAATCTAAAATCAAAGTTTTTTATAAATTACACTTCATTCACTTTGTAACTATATCTATTCTCATCAATGCTGCAATGAAGTATTTAAGAGCAAAATAAAAATGACCACTTCGCCCTTAATAAAATAAAAAGGACGAAACGGTCATTGTTCCGCGGTACCACCTTAATTGATATACATAGATATCCACTTGGTGCCTATAACGCAGGCGAACGCCTAAACTTTCATTTAAGACTCAGGGATAGGTTCGATATATTCTATACGAGGAATCTTTCAGCCGGTGAATTCCACTCTCTTTCGCAAGAAGACATATGTACTAGTTCCCTTCAACGATTTTCAATCTAATTTTTTTATATTATGCGATATAGTTCGATTCGGTGTCAAGAGGTATTTTTAAAAATAAATAGAGCCGCAAGTTATTTGTATGAAATTATCTCCCTACTGAATGAAAATACAAAATGATATAAGTTTAACTCATATTCATAAGCATAAAACCTTACATTATAGTGTATATATTTACATAATGTCGAATATAATTAATTTTTATCTTTTAGTGTTGCAAAAAGGAATATATTCTCTTAGAATGTTTCTTTATATTGCACAGGGATGTTATTCTTATTCTAAGAAAATAATATCAAACCGATATAATTGATTATAAAAGGAGCAAAATTGAGTTATTATGGATAAACAAATTGGATTCATCGGTTGCGGAAATATGGGAATGGCTATGATTGGCGGAATGATAAACAAAAATATAGTGTCTTCAAATCAAATTATTTGTTCAGATTTAAACACTGCTAATTTAAAAAATGCTAGTGAAAAATATGGGCTAACTACAACTACCGACAACAATGAAGTAGCTAAAAATGCTGATATTTTAATTTTATCAATCAAACCAGACCTATACGCGTCAATAATTAATGAAATAAAAGAAGTAATCAAAAACGATGCTATCATCGTTACGATCGCTGCTGGGAAAAGTATTGAAAGTACTGAAAATGCCTTTAATAAAAAAGTAAAGGTTGTAAGGGTAATGCCTAATACTCCTGCTCTTGTTGGAGAAGGAATGTCTGCATTATGCCCGAATGAAATGGTGACAGAAAAAGATTTAGAAGATGTACTAAACATTTTCAATAGTTTTGGTCAAACAGAGATCGTAAGTGAAAAATTAATGGATGTTGTCACATCCGTAAGTGGTTCTTCACCAGCTTATGTATATATGATTATAGAAGCGATGGCAGATGCTGCTGTACTAGATGGTATGCCAAGAAATCAAGCATATAAATTCGCTGCTCAAGCTGTGTTAGGCTCTGCAAAAATGGTACTAGAAACAGGAATACATCCAGGTGAATTGAAAGATATGGTTTGTTCTCCTGGCGGAACGACAATAGAAGCTGTAGCAACATTAGAGGAAAAAGGACTGAGAACAGCGATTATTTCAGCTATGCAGCGTTGTACGCAAAAGTCTGTTGAACTATCTGGTCAAACTAAAAAGTAAAACTGTAAAAGAGATCGCGTTAGCTATGAATTCATATGAATTTAATTAGAAATTCACTACATGATAAACGGCCAAACTCATATATACTTGAGTTTGGCCGTTTCAGTTTTAATTATATTAAAATAATTTCATTCGAATCTTCTTTACAGGTTCTGTTTTATCCCTTACCTATTCCCTACTATGATTGTGTAATTTTATTAGAAACTAATAATTTTTCAATGCATTTCGGTAACATATCTAATAGCGTTTCAAATGCGTAGTTTACATCTAGACGTTCTGTCCATTGATGTGCATCTTTTCCTACCGGCCCCATATTTAATACTGGAACATCAAACTCTTCTAATTCCTGAAGCGGAATTGAATAACCTTTATCCCATAATGGCATATTGTCTACAAGCGAACTCATTGAATCCAGTGGATACTGCAAGCCTACATAACTTAAATCTGAAATCCCTCCAAAATAATTTTGGTTTTCAAATGTAATTTTATGATTGTAGTGTGCATACTTTTCCATTTCTACAACTACCTCTTTTATTAAAGGATTGTTGCGTGAACTCACAGCTGGATAGTACGGCGGAGCGAAGAAAAGTACAATCATCGGTGCCTTTTCTTTACATAAAATCGCTAATTTATCTACTAAATCAATGGTTACCGCACGATCATCTTTATCTCCTCTATTTTTTATAATATTAGATTGAATATGATTTATTTTTTCTCGTCCATGTTGCTCAATTGCATATGTGATAAGCTCTTCATAAGTTAATACATTTACTTTGAGATTAGGTGGTATAAATGGATTATATTTAGAAAAACGATATGCATGTTTTTCATACGACTCTTCTATTTTCTCTGCTACTTTCGTTACTTTTTGACGTAACAATGCAACTACATCTGTCATTGATTTTTCTAATAAAAACAAATTAAATAATGTAACTGCACGATGCGGAATTTGTACAGAATAATCCTCTTTTAAGTCCCTTTGAAGTAAGTTAGTTGGCGGGGGACTCGCTTCCCCTTCTACAATATCACAAAAGTCTGTGTTTAACTCTAATTCTGCTGTTATTAATGAAGCCATATAACTCCCATTTAACCCTGCAAAAGGTTCACCTACATGTGTCTCTTTTCCGTAGCAAAGAAAACCAGGTAACACTTTACCAATAGAGCCAGTGTAAATATACTTATTTTGGTCACCAGGATGTCTTGAAAACATAGGCTCTGAGTTTAAGACCGTTTTATAATCTAAGTTATGCTCTCTTGCTAAATCTAACAGTCTCGGAACAGCGGCCCTCATCCCTACAGAATTTACTTCTTCATCTGGTACAGCCAATAAAAGAACATTCCCATCAAATCTTTCTTCGCAAGCTTGCTCAATCATTGCCATTTGTAATGCGAGGCCGCATTTCATATCCATTGTTCCTCTACCAAACAGCCATTCTCCATGTTCTATATCTTCACGTACATGGTCTGGAAGTTCATCTTTATGAGAATAAAACATAGATGTTAACTTTTTAGGATTAAATGCATCTTCTTTCCACATTCCGTAATCTTGTACATCTACAACATCAAAGTGACTTACTAGAATTACAGTATTTTTTGTACTATCGCTTTTCTTTACTAGTGCTGTAACAAAATATCGTCCGTCCCCTGTCGGATTTTTTTGCAAATGGTGCGGTTTTTGTTTGAAATACTGTAAGTCAGATAATTGTTCCACAACAAAGTCTGGCAATATTACTTCAGCTTCTGAACCGGTAATACTAGGAATTTCAACAAGACTGCTTAATAATTGAACCAATTGTTCTTTTGATTGCCACTTTGACATATAAATCCCCCTATTTTCCGCATTATGAAAACTAATTCCATTATATGAATAAAAAATGACGACAGCTATCAAAATTATAGTTCTGATGTACTGCCGATTTTTATTGATATTTCATGAGCCGCTTGTTTTACCTTGCTAATAAGAAAAGATAGTCGATCATCATTAATACGATGACTAATTAACCCAACACTTAATGCTCCTACTACTTTATGATTAAATCCGATAATAGGTGCAGCTACTGAAGCTGTCCCTTCTGTTTTTTCACCATAACTGACAGCATATCCTTCATTTTTTATTTGCTTTATTTGATTAAGAAGAATTTGCTTTTGTTCTGGTAATGAAGGAAGTAAATACTCTACAATATGTTCCATTTCATTCGTTTTCATATTGGCAAGCATCGTTTTATTTGCAGCACCAATTGAAAGTGGAATTTGTTCTCCTAGATTATCGATAACTCGAATTTTTAAAGGACTATCAATTCTTTCAATGATAATAGAATGTGTTCCGTTTGGAATATTCAAATAGACACTTTCTTCCACTTCAGAAGCCAAACGTTTCATCACTTCTCTTGCAACAGATCTATAGTCTACCTTCTCCAATTGACGCAACCCTATTTCCATCCACATTGGTCCAATTTTGTACTGTTTTGTCTCTGTAATTTGTGTAACTAACCCATGCTCCATTAGAGAGTTAAGTAATCTGTGTACTGTACTAACCGGGAGATGTGTTCCATCAGCTATATCAGAAATAGCCCAATACTCTTTTTCATTTGTAGAATTCAATAATTTAATAATACTTATCGCTCGATCAATGGACTGTACCATAACTCGCCTCAACTTTACTCGTAATATGTTAGTACGCTTAATTAACTATCAATTTAGCAAACATTCGAAATGAAATCAATCTATTTATTTAATTTTCTAACAATAAAAACATATCACTAACAACGAATTGAAAACGCAAACAAAAAAATATTGACTTTTCTTTTTAATTATCTGAAAATTATAACAAGATTTCACATCACGGAATACATTCCATAATACGGAAAAACATCAAACATTATTCTATCAACTACGAAAGTGAGGAAAACAATGGCGCAAGTAAGCAATACAAACAATGAATTAAAACGTACGATGAAAAGTAGACACTTATTCATGATTGCACTCGGTGGTGTGATTGGAACCGGGTTATTTAACGGATCTGGCTTTATTATAAGTCAGGCTGGACCTGGTGGATCCGTACTTGCCTTTATTGCTGGTGGATTATTAATGTATTTCGTTATGCTATGTCTTGGTGAACTTGCTGTAGCCATGCCTGTTTCAGGTTCTTTTCAGGAATATGCTACTAAATTCATCAATCCTGCAACTGGCTTTACAATCGGATGGTTGTATTGGTTAAGCTGGGCGAATACGACCGGTCTTGAATTTACAACTGCCGGTATTACAATGCAGCGCTGGTTTCCTGATATTCCTGTTTGGGTTTGGTGTTTAATATTTGGCGTTACCATCTTCACTATTAACGCATTATCTGCTCGTAGTTATGCAGAAACAGAATTTTGGTTTTCAAGTATAAAAGTATCTGCCATTATAGCTTTTATAATTCTTGGTGGCGCCGCTATGTTCGGTTTTATTGATTTAAAAGGCGATGAACCAGCTCCACTTCTTTCAAATTTCGTAAATCATGGTGGTTTATTTCCGAATGGACTTGCAGCTATTCTATTAACAATGGTTACAGTCAATTATTCCTTCCAAGGTACAGAGCTTGTCGGAATCGCAGCAGGTGAAAGTGAAGATCCAGCAAAAACTTTACCTCGTTCTATTAGAAATATTATATGGCGCACAATGTTTTTCTTCGTCTTAGCAATCTTTGTTCTTGTTGCTTTAATTCCTTGGGAAGAAGCTGGATTAACAAAGAGTCCATTCGTTGCTGTTTTTGATAATATCGGTATTCCATATGCAGCTGATATTATGAACTTTGTTATTCTTACTGCTGTTCTTTCTGTTGCAAACTCAGGACTATACGCTGCTACTCGAATGCTTTGGTCTTTATCAAAAAACGAAATGGCTCCAGCATTTTTAAAGAAATTATCATCACGTGGGATTCCTCTCAACGCTTTAATCATGACAATAGCTATTTCTGCTTTTTCTCTTTTGACAAGTGTAGTAGCTGCTGAAACTGTTTACTTGTGGCTCATTTCAATTTCCGGAGTCATTACCATTATTGTTTGGATGTCAATTTGTGTTTCTCAATTCTTTTTCCGCAAACATTATTTAGCAGACGGCGGAAAATTAGAAGACTTAAAATTTAAAACGCCACTTTATCCACTCGTACCAATTCTTGGTTTTGGATTGTATGGCATTATATTAATCAGTCTTATTTTTATCCCAGAACAACGACTTGGAATCTATTGCACTGTCCCATTTATCATCTTTTGCTACACTTACTATCACTTTAAAGTTAAGAAAAGAAATTCTACTAACACTCATAGTGAAACTAAAATTAGCGAGACTTCGTAATATTTGACTATACATAAAAGACCACACATGGCGTTTCACTTCATGTGTGGTCTTTTTTCATTATTTTAATATGATTTCATCTGAATTTAATGAATATATCCCCTTTCCTACAAAAGTAGTAGAGTGTTCATTTAAACACTTACTACCTCAGTGGGATTTATCACATTCCAATTTCAATATAATAGTAAATAGGTATATCGGATATAGATGTACATTACTAGGCTTATACATATTTCAACTTTAGAATTATATTCACTATTCAATTGGTAGTTACCAATAAAGAAAGGAATGATCATAATAATACAGAACATATACGAAACTCATTTACATGTAAGAAATTTAGAGAAGGCAATAAATTTCTATCAAAACAAGCTAGGATTAACGTTAGCAAGAAAACTCTCCAAAAGAAGAGTGGCTTTCTTTTGGGTCGGAGAAAATAAACAACAAATGCTTGGACTATGGGAAGTACATAACATTGAAGACTTTGAGCCGAGACATTTTGCTTTTGGTGTAAATTTAGAGTTTTTAATGACTTCTAAAGCGTGGTTAGAGGAACGTGGAATAGCAGTGATAGGAAGTCAAGGAAAAGGAAATCAAGAGCCAATTGTCCAAAGGTGGATGCCTGCTGCAAGTGTATACTTTCTAGATTGTGATGGAAACAAATTAGAATTCATTTCTATGTTACATGAGAATCCAGATGAATTAGAATATGCGTCCTATTTAAGTGTATGGAATGCGGAACACCAAGAAAAATGAATGGAATTTTCGTTCAAGTCTTTTCTTATTTTTGGATATAATGTTGTACGATCCCCCCTTTTACTATGAATTTGTTAACATAATGCATTTACTGTCATCTTATATTTGTACTTACGTACGAGCAATTCCTAATCTGCTTCAATTACAATTTGAATTATGTAAATTTTCCTCTTATCTGGCATCTACTCTTTAAACACAAACTCCCCTTAAATCGAAAATGATTAAGGGGGGTTTTATATACGATGCAATTATAGTTCAGATTTCACTCGAACAGAAACATTATTTTTAATTATATTTTTGACATCTTTAAAGCTAACAAAATTGTTACTTTTCTCATCCCAAAGACGGAAACGTAGTGATTGTAAGCTTGTAGCAAGCGTAATCGTTGGTACATTTTTTAACGGAAGCGTATTATTGTGTGCCTCTTCTAGTTTATAGTTAGGTACCCTTGGGCTTAAATGGTGAACATGATGGAATCCAATATTACCAGTTAAGAATTGCAAAATTTTAGGAAGCTTATAAAAAGAACTTCCTTCCACTGCCGCTTTCACATATTCCCAATCTTTATCCTCTTCAAAATAAGAATCCTCAAATGTGTGCTGTACGTAAAACAGCCAAATCCCTACTGAACCTGCTATTAAGAATATAGTACCATGTACTAACAGAAACGATTGCCACCCAATTGCCCAGCAAAGTATAGCTACTACAGCAACAATTATAATATTCGTCAAATAAGTATTCATACGTTCTTTCTGCCTTGCACCTTTTCGGTTAAATCTATTTTTAAGCAAGAAAACATAAATCGGACCTAATCCAAACATAACGAATGGATTGCGATATAAGCGATATGCTAAACGAAGTCTAAATGGTGCAGCTACATATTCATCAACTGTAAGCGTCCAAATATCCCCTGTACCCCTCTTATCCAAATTACCACTTGTAGCGTGGTGAATAGAATGTTCATGCCCCCACTGATCAAATGGGAATAATGTTAAAACACCCATACACGTTCCAACTATTCTATTTGCACGTCGACTTTTAAAGAACGAATAATGGGTGCAATCATGAAAAATAATGAAAATTCTTGTCATAAATCCAGCGGCTAACAGTGCTGGAACTAATGTTAACCAATAAGAAACTGACAAACTTTTATAAGCAAGGTACCATAAAATAATAAATGGCACGATTGTGTTGATCAGTTGCCAAACACTTTTTTTAATCGTTGATTTTTCAAAAGGAGCAACTTGTTTTTTTAAATTTTTAGTATTTTCTAAGGTCATTGTTCTAATTCCTTTCCTTTTTGTTGCTAATTCATATTATAGCACACTATTAGTATCAGGTGTTAAAAGTAGCTATAATAAATATTATATACTATGAAAATCTCTTTTTTCTTACTCATTACTTACAAATTACTTACGCCCAAAATAGCTTCTATAATTGGACAGGCGGAGTATTTTATTTATAAAAGAAACTTCGAATTTTTCCAATAAGTACATAAAAAAACAGCAAGTTTTTTCACAAGAAGAAAAAAGCTGCGATAAGTCAGTTTCACCGACTTATCGCAGCTCCTCTTCGTTTCACCTTATTTTATCGATGAAGCCACACTGCACCTGCAGACTTGTCTTCAGCTTGGCCTACCACTTCAAACTTCAGTCCTAGTTTCGGTAACTTACGTCCTGCATCAGGAATAATGCTGTTGATGTATTGCTTAGAATCATCAAATTTTGCCACTCCTGGTAATCCTTTATAATCGAAGATACCGCGAGTTGGTGAATTTACTTTCCATGCTGGTGTTTGATCAAATGAGAATGCCGCATCGGCAATTTGGTAACGCGTACTGCTCTTCACAGTAGGTTGTCCGTTTAATGTCCCTACAATTGCCTCTGGATGAGAATCTACTACTCCTAAGAACCCTTCACCTGGATGAACGCCTACCCAGTTATCTGTAAAGCTTTGATCCGCATACCATACAACCATTCCTGTATTAAATACTGGGCCACGTGCATGTTGTAACGCAGTGTCAGAACCAGCGTAATTTCTCCACTCTACATAGTAATTATGTTTTTTCTGTTCAAATCCGTTAGACACAGTAAAGCCTTTTAACGTCATTGCTGGCTGACCTTCTGCATCATCAGAGAAAACAACTTTTCCATCTACAGTTAATGCTGCATTATCTAACGCAAACCCTTTATAAGCTACTGCAATATCTGTTAAGTACTCAAATTGCAGTTTTACTTTTTTTCCTTTGAATTGGCTTAAATCGTATGATTTATCAACCCACTTACCATCAGTTGTATCCGCGCCGCCTTTTACATCTTTTTCGCCCATTCTATCAATGCGTGTCTTCGTTCCATCTTCTGCAATCGCATATACGTCAAGGAAATCATACTTCGCTTCAAGTTCGTAAAATGCCTTATAATCGAACTTAGCATTCTTTGCATTTGTTAAGTCAAATACTGGTGTCTCAAGTGTTGTATGAATATCATTTCCTTTTGTACTGTAATAGAACTTCTTACCAAACGCTGATTCGATATTTTTTATATCTTTGTCCGGCAAGTTAACACGAACGATTCCAGGTCGTTTAGATTTTGTAGTACTTTGATCTACATATGTCGCAACACCGATTCCTTTGCTAAGTTTGTCATAATCTACTTCAAGGATATTCGCCCAGTTCCCCTTCATATTCTTTTGGAAAAACTCTTTATTTTGTGGTGAGAAACTCGTTGGCTCTGTTCCTGCAATTTTTCCAGCCCAGCTACCACCACTCATAATAGACCATGACTCAACAGGTTCACCTTGTCCTGAGTACTTTGTATCATATTCATCTGGTAAGCCTAAATCATGGCCATACTCATGTGCAAACACACCAACTGCCCCGTCTTCAGGCTCGATTGTATAATCATATGCAGCCATCTTTCCGCCCCAGTTCGAAACAGAAGATTTCGTGCCATCAATTGCATATGGTTTTGAACCTAGTTTTGAACGATGTGACCAAATCGCATCATCTTTCAATTTACCGCCGCCAGCTTCTTGACCAACGCCAGCATGTACAACCATTAAATGATCAATAATGCCATCTGGCTCATTTTTATTTCCATCACCATCTTGATCGTATTGATCAAATTGGTCATAGTCTGCTAAATTGATTCCTTTTGCTACCGCTGCTTTTAATGCTTCTTTCACAAAATCTTTTGGTCCTAAAGGCCCCTTGTTATCATGCCCAGTACCTGCATCAGCACCATAATCTGATGCTTTTCCTGGAACAGTAAGCCATTCTGTTACAGTCCCATCAACTGTGTAGCTACCACCAGATTGTTCTTCATAATATTGCTTAAATGTGTTAATCTTCGATCCATCAAATAAAGTAAATGGTTCATCACCAAATAACATTTTTTGATAATGTTCACGATTAAAGTCTTTAGAATACATGTATCCTGGCTCTTGATCAATATTGTTATGCTTAAAATCGCTAAATTCTACAAGTAAAACAAGTACTTTATCTTTTCGAACAGCTCCATTGTATTCTTCTTGCTTCGCTGATGTAGTAGGTACTTTTCCATTTAATTTCCCAGGGTTCAATGCTGCACCTTGTCCAGCTACCGGGCCTACTTCAGGCTGCTGCGCCTGTTCATTTTCCTTCATTTTTGCATCTTTTACTTTTTTCATAAAATCAGAAGCTTCTTGCGTAAGACTATCTCCTGTTAAGATTTCTTTCCCAGGGTTTTCCCCTTTCTTTTTCTCAACATATTTTTCGACAGCCTTTGACGTCTCAGCTTGCGATGCAGATTGATCAATTACCCCCCGTTGTTTTAGCGCTTCAGCCAAACGCTCCTCCGGTATTAAGTGCTCATCTATTGGTAGAGATGATGTTGGTGTCTCAGCATACGCTGCGTGACCTCCAAAAGCAAACGTACTACTTAGTACTGCTGCTGTTGTTAATACCGCTAATGGTTTTAATTTCTTTTTCTTTTTCAATGTATTTCCTCCCCAGTGTCTGCAAATTATCGTTTTTTGCCGATAACAACATAATATTCGTTATAATACGAATATTCAATCTTTTTCAACAAATAAAATGTTGAGAAATATTTTTTATGCAGGGTGAAATACATAAGATAGAAAAACAAACTCACCTATAAATAACAGTGAACTTTTTTAGTAAAAATAAGAATTAAATATTTTCTATACTACTTAATCTATGGTTTACCATATTACTCACTAATCTCATTATTACAAGCTAATAGTGGTTCGTACATCATTATAGCGTGATTCTCTGTTACATATTGATCTTCTATTAACTGTTTCTGTAGATTATATACTTTACGTTGAATCACATTATGTCGTATATAACCGCCCCAGTATGCAGGTTGAATTGAGTGTTCTTTCTCATACACTTCATATTGATAAAGTTGCGGATAGACTGTTCTCCATTCACCAACTAAATGTTCATCTGTCATATAAAGGTGAAGTTGATACGGTTGATCCGTTTCATTTTTAATTTGTAAATCCAAATAGTTATAGGAACAAGTTGCCCCACTCCCAAACGGTTGAGTTCGCCTAGAATCAGGAAAGACATCAAAGCTATGACGATATCGTTCGGTTACTGTCAGTGGTGTATGTAGAGTCATCCAATATATTAAATTTGAAAGCTGACAAAGACCTCCTCCAATACCTGATTGAAAAGATCCGTAGTGTAATACCATACCTTCTACATACCCTTTTTTCCTCGTTGGCTTACCTATTAAACGCCAGTAAGAAAATGTTTCTCCCGGTCTAATGACGATACCATTTAGTTTTTTAACAGCAATTTTCAAATTAACAACCTTATTCTGTTGATACCACATATCTACATCTTTGAGCTTACGAAGTAATATTGTTTGGTGCTGAATTGCTGTACAAGGTAGCTTTTCTTGTTGGAACCTTTTTGCATATGTTTTTCCGTCTGCTAACCACTGAATGTGCCTCTTTGTAGAGTAATACCACTTCCCTAGCATAATGCGATACTTAGACCGCTGTTTAGGACGTAAGTGCACTATATTCATTTTATTCCCTCTCTCTTTCTTCAACTAAATTCTAATATATTTCTAATTCAATAAATTACAGTTTTCTTAACTGCATAATAATTTTCGCAAAAAAATAATAAATTTACTCTAGTGGAGATTTTATTTTGATGATTGCTTTATAATTATATGAAACTGCGCTTCAATACAATAAATTGAAATAAACATATTATAAATATAACGGATAACCTTAAATAAAAAATAATGAACATTAAAGAAATTCTAAAGTATTAATATATTTTTCGTAAATATTAATTGATAACACATTAGACTTTACTATATGTATAACTTCTTATTCTACAAAACGAAATTTTTTAATGTAAGAAAAAAATATAATTTCCCTTTAACATTTATACAAGTCTCATATGGAAAACTTTACAAAACAATTCGAACCCTTATATTTAGAATAAACACAAAAAATTGCCACCAGTTAGCTTAACTGGTTGGCAATTTTTTAACGAGAATGCTCTACAAATAGTTGAATTGCTTCTTCTGGTACATAGCACTTTCCATTACTCTCTACAATAATACTTTTTAATTCATACCCTTTACCATTGATACGAATTATATTTTTGTTACCAAATAATTGTGCTTCTACTTTATTATGTTTTACTACGAGTAACGGGTTTGCTCCTTCGGTTTTGTCGGCTGTTACAGTTGCACCGATTTTCTTAAAGGCTTGTTCACTCTCTAAAAATATTTTATTCGTTACTTCTTCTAAGTTAAAGCCCATCGCTTTCGCCATCGTCTTCGCAATGTCTGTATTTTGGATTAAGCCTTCTGGTTTTTGAGGTCCATAAGAATGTAAGAATACATCCTCACCTGTATGTCCTCCTGTCGTAAAGCCGATATTTGCACGATTAGCCAATAATGTAGTAAGAATTCGTCCTACATCCATTTTCTTTTTTGCCGCTTTTAATTTTTCTTTTTCATCATGAGTTAGATTATCCAAACCGTATAGTTTAGCTACATCTTCTACATTTGATAAATCAGATTTCAGTTTATTTATAGTTCCTTCAAGTGTCATTTTCGCCTTTTTCAATGGATCAATGTATGCAGAAACCGGTGTAGTATTGTATCCTTTTGTCGTATTCCTATTCCCTATAGAGATGCCGCTGTTACCATGATCAGTTAAAGCGATGAGCATCGTATCCCCATCTTTCTTCGCAAATTGTAACGCCTTTGCTACCGCTTCATCAAATGCCAATATATCACTAATCATCCCAATTGGATCATTAGCATGGGCTGCCCAATCAGGCTTACTACCTTCTATGAATAAAAAGAAGCCATCTTTATCTTTTGATAATGTTTGAATTGCTTTTTCTGTCATTTGAGAAAGTGTTGGTTGTTCTGGGTTTATTGCTATACGATCCATATCAAACGCAAGAGCATGATGTGAGAAAGAGCCCCAAATTTTATTAGATTTGGAGTTCAATAACGCATCTTTCGTTTCAACAAAATCGTATCCTTTGTTTTGAATCACCTTTACTAAATTTTCACCATCTTTTCGGATTCCATTACTTTGCATAGGTAACAGCGCCGCTTTTCCCCCGCCTAATACGACATCTATATTTTGATATACTTGCTGCTTCGCAATTACGTCAAATTGCTTACGATTGACATGGTGAGCCGAGAATCCCGCCGGAGTAGCATGCTGAATTTCAGATGTAGCAACAATTCCAGTTGCACGACCAGTACGTTTTGCCCCCTCTAATACGTTTGCGACCGGCCGTAACTTGTCCTCTTCTTTTATTGGCTCTAAGCTAGGCGAACTTACAATAGAAGGTAATACACCTACATATCCTGAATTTGATTTATTTCCAGTTGCTAATGCTGTTGCTGCTGGCGCTGAGTCTGTAATAGCTGATTCCGCCGAAAACGTACGAACTCCTCCTGTTACAATTTGATCTAACGTAAGCGGTGCCCCTTTATACCAGCGAGCCAATGTTGTCGCCGTTGAACTCGTTCCGTCCATAACCATCATAATTATATTTTTAGGCTGGTGTTCTATTTTTTTCACCTTAGCTTTGGCCGCATGATAATTCATCATACTTTCCGTACTTAATACGCTTACTATTATAGCTGCCACTAATAGCAACTTTTTCATCTTCACACCATAATTCAACATGATTGTTCCTCCATAAACTTTGCATTCATTTTAAATACACACTATTTCCTTTTCCATACCAAAACCTACATATGTTTTATTAGTTCCCAATTCTCATAAAGCTAACAATAGTTACTTTCCCTTTCTTTCCTTTATTAAATATCGGTATGTATCATCTATCTTATAAAAAAGATTTAACATCCTTTTCAATAATTACTTGTTTAACAATAAATCCTCGATCAAAAGAAATAAAAATTTATTGTTAAACAATAAATTTCGTGTTAAATTAATAAGATATTAAATAAATGAGGTGCTTTTTATGAAACAAGGATCCACACTCTTTTTAAAGACCGTTGTGATTCTGATCGGAATCCCCGTTCTTGCTATGTGCATTTTTTTAGTCCCTAAAATAGGAGCTTTCGCTGCAGAATTATATCCAGATATTGCATATATTAAATATCTTGTATTTATCAATTTATATGCAACAGCAATACCTTATTACTTCGCACTGTACCAAACATTTAAGCTTTTAAACTATATTGATAAAAATAACGCATTCTCAGAGTTATCTGTTCAAGCTTTAAAAAATATTAAGTACAGCGCATTGGCAATTAGTGTATTATATGTATTAGGTATGCCACTTTTCTATCTCGTGGCAGAGAGAGATGACGCCCCTGGCATTATTATTATCGGAATGATTATGATTTTTGCTTCAATGGTAATCGCGGTCTTTGCTGCCGTTCTCCAAAGACTATTAAAAGATGCTATAGATATAAAATCAGAAAATGATTTAACGGTCTGAGGTGAATAATATGGCAATTATTATTAATATTGATGTAATGTTAGCGAAAAGAAAAATGAGTGTAACAGAGCTTTCGGAGAAGGTTGGAATTACAATGGCTAACCTTTCTATCTTGAAAAATGGAAAAGCAAAAGCAGTCCGTTTTTCAACTTTAGAAGCAATATGTAAAGCATTAGAATGCCAACCGGGGGATATTTTAGAATATCAACCTGAAGATACCGAGTAAAAAGAGTCCTTCATACGAGAAGGACTCTTTTTACTACACATTACGGTGCAAAACTAATTTGACCAGTAAACAATAGGATAATTACTATGATCCAAAATATAAAAAATGATGAGGACAGTATTAATGAAAGAATAGCAATTCCCTTCTTCTCTGTTCTTTTCGTCATTGTGATTATTGAAAGTGTGATACCTACACCTGTCAGGGCAATTGTAATATAATCTCCAACTATATTACCTGCATTGGCTATCCTTGTTGGCGTTATAAAAACGAATAGAAAACACAAAATGCCGATGAGTAAAGATACATAGCTTATTATACTGTATTTCTTTTTAGGAACTATTTCAGTTTTCATACTAACCCCACCCCTTCTATATAGCTATGAGTTCATAATAGCACAAATAACCATAATTTGGTTAAAGCGAAAAAGATAAACACTATCACTTTATCTTTCAGTTTATTTCTATCTAACAATTAACCTGGCTACTTCTTTAATAAAGATGGACGATCATTCTTTAACCTCTAGTAATTATTATATACTAGAAAATAAAGTGAAACTTTAATCAGTGGAGATTTTGTTCACCCTCCACTGATTATTAGTTGAAGCGATCAGGCTGCCCGTTATTGCGGAATAAAATGAAAGAGTTCTAAAAAATAAAGACTGTACCTTTAAAATGAAAGATACAGTCTTTATTAATAACTTTTTTTATAAAGAAAACTCTCTATCACTCACTACCTTAAAAAACTCCGAGTAATGTGATAAAGAATAATCCGCTACATCACAATTACCTTGAAACATACATGTTGAAATACCTAATTCTTTTGCAGGTAATAAATCTAATTCTCTATCTCCAATAGCTAAATCAATATTATGCTTTTTATGTAAATGATTATAAGCTAAAGAGTTGGGCTTTCGGGGAAAGCCATCGTCAATTGTAACCATATCTACAAAGTATTTTTCCCAGCCGTAATATTTTAAAATGTCCATAACCCCTGCCCTATGTTTATGGGTCATAATCGCATTTTTATCTGCAAATTTCAAAACCTCTTCGACACCTGCAAAAGGTTTCATATCTTTTGGCGTGAATTTCTCCTTCAAAACTTTAATCTTTTCTTCCTGCTCGCATGAAATATTATAATACTGAATTGCATGAGAGTATGATATTTTTAAGTTTTTGTATATTTCTTGTTTTTCTACTGATTCACCTAATATTTCAGAAAGCATCATTGTATATGCAGGATACGTATCAAATAACGTCCCATCAAAATCCCATAAAATATTCATTCTATTCACCTTCTATTTTCAAATCATTCAATGACTAAATCCGCCCTATCCCTCGGCAATTCCGTTTCTAAGTAATAATCCTCTGCTTTCCAATACCTATTTTCAAATTTTGAAAGGTTTTTCTGTGTCTCCTCACTCTCACGTAGAAACCTTGTCTCTCTTGGACAGTCCAAATAGACCATATAATGAAAGAAATCTCTCCATTCTTTTCGCTGCAGAAAAACTCCTTCAATAACAATTACCCCTACAATAGGAATCTGTACTTTTTCCATTTCACATATATCTGTTTCTTCATGAAAGAAAGGTAATTTCAATTTTGTTTCATGTTGTAGCTTTTGAAAAAATTTCTGCCTTAGCCATTCAATGTCCCATTGTAAATAATAATACTCGTACCATTCTTCATATCCAGTATGATATCGTTTATTACGCTCCACTATGTGATCGTCAATATGGAAAATATGAAACGGAATGCCTTCTTGTTTCATATTTTCTTTTAAATTGGCTACGAATGTTGTTTTTCCAGATCGACTTAAACCATCTATCCCTAAAATAAAGCGGTTTTCTTTATGCTTCTTCATAACATTTATAAGCTCATTTGTACTCATTACTTCTTCCACTCTTCTTTTAATAACGAGTATAGAATGGTATCATGAGCGACACCATTTTGAATCATATGTTTTCGAAGTAATCCTTCTTCTTGAAATCCTGCTTTTATTAACAATTTTTGAGAAGCTTTATTTTCTACATATACAACCGCTGCGATTCTTATTAGTTGCAGCATTTCAAATCCGTAAGCTAAAATCGCTTGTAATGCTTCCGATGCATATCCTTGTCCCCAATATGTATCATCTAATTCATAACCAATTTCAGCTCGTTTATGATGATTATTAATTAAATGAAATCCGCACGTTCCGATTAATTGGCCCGTCCCTTTTTTCTCGATTCCCCAGCGAAATACACTGCCCTCTTCATAACGATTTTTAAACGTTTGAATCGTGGTTTTCGCTTGCTCAATATTTTGGAAAGAATCCATTCCGAAATAACGTATAACTGATTCTTTCGAAAAATATTGGAACATCGTTTCTGCATCTAATAGTGTAAGTTCTCTTAAGAATAAACGTTCTGTTTCTAGTTTCGGAAATCCCATCTCTCTTTCTCCCTCTATTCTAATGAACTGCAAATTTCAATATAATTTCCATCTGGATCAGCAATGTAGGCAATTGTTTGTCCCCACGGTTTTACAATTGGCTCCACTAAAATTTTAATACCTTGCTCTCTAAATTGCTCAATCGTTTCTTGTACATTCTCAACAACGAATCCTAATTCGAAATGAGAAAACTTTAATTCACCTTCTGTAAGCGGTAGTCCTGTTAATTCTTTCACATCTTGCCGCGTATTCATCGCTAAAATGGTAGTTCCAGTATTAAATTCAATATATGTACCGTGCTCTGCTTTTATAGGTAACTGTAAAATATCTTTATAGAATTTTAAACATTCCTCAAACTTTTCTACATATAAAATGACGTACTTCATTTTCAAATCCATTTTACATCCCCCCTTGTATCTATCCCTAAAATTTCGACAAAAGTCTCACAAAAACCTTGTTCCTTGTAGTAATGAGCAAAAAAAATGAGGCCGATTTCTCGGCCCCCCAGCTTATTGGCATAAAACAGGAGATTTGGTTTGGACATAACCAGTTCGTACTTTTATTATATTTTATTTTTTCTGAATTTTAAATACATTAAACACCTATTTATATTGAGAAAGTTTTTTGCTTGCATAAAATTAAAGATTTTAAGAAATGATACAAATGGAGGTGTATACATATGGAACCAATGCTATGTCCAAGTTGTAAAACGAACCGTACTCGCTTTAATATTCTTGAGCAACAAGTAAAACCAGTCAAAATAAATCCACAAACTGGTCAAGTGGAAGAAGAATACACAAATGAAACGATGAATGCTTTTCATATGGCCTATCAAGGACCTACATACCGTGTCCAATGTGCTGTATGCGGACTTGTTGAAAACCCTGAACAATTTATTAAACCTGCGCAAAATCAATCTTTCTAATAAAAACATGATTATCCCTTGTAGAAATAGATTTTTCTATAAGGGATTTTTTCGTTTAATACGTTAATTAAAAATGTATTTCTTCCTTATTATATGTTAAAATCCACACCATTTTAGTAATATTTACATAAGGGAGGTGAAACAAATGATTTTAAATAAAAAGATAATGCTTCCATCAACATTTCTACTATTAACTTGTCACATAATCATCTTTTACTTTTGGATTTCCGATTGGAAGAAAATCTCGACTTCTTACGGTTTAGCTATATGGATACTTTCTACTGTTTGTAGTCTTTTACTTTATTTCCTTTACAAAAAACAAAAATCTAATAAAGTGATATTCATTGCTAGTTCGTTATTATTAATTACTTCTTCTTTTATGATTTTTTTAGGTATTGTTACTGGTATTATCTTTGTAACTGTTAGTTCTATGCCTTAAATATATAATGTTTTATTATATAAAAAATAGTTAACAAAATAGAATTACATAAAAATTAAAGAAGATAATATGTCATTGTTCATTGTCATCATTATCTTCTTCTAGGGTCTAATCTTTATTATAATATTTCACTTTTCAATTTCTTGATTTTCCAAAAAATCCTCATGAAGAAATAAGCATACATACAACCTACAAACCCTGTCATAACTTTCGCCCAAATTGGCACCCTTGATTCTGTTGAACTTAAAAATACGCTATACATTGAGGGTAATATAGTTATTGAAATCAATGCGAAAAATTGTAATAATTCCTTCATTTTTTGTACCTTCGTGTCCTTCTCTGAATATATGTCAGGTAACTCAATTCCCTTCTCTACTTCCTTACAAAAATAATTCCATCTTGTAAAACTTGTGACACGTTTCCAACCAGACATTTCATATATTTCAAAGTACTCCTGTTGTTTTTCTTTTGAATCCCTATAAACCAATCTAAAATCCGCTTTATATATTACATCTTTCGGTTCTGTTTTCTTAAACGTATACAACAAATTATATCTTTGTAACGCCCAACCTTTTTGATGCATTTTCCGTAAAAAAGCTTCTTCTTTTTCTAAACTCCATGCCATGAAAAATTTAAATACCTTCTTTGTCTCCATCTCTCATTCACTCCCCTAATATACTATTTCCATTCCTTACAGATCTCTGCAATCTGTTATACTCGAGCTCTAACACTTCTCTCCCAAACGGCGTTAACTCATAGCACTTCTTTCTGTCTGTAGAGGCAACTTCAACAATTAACTTCTCTTTTAGTAATTTCGTCGTATTTCCATATAAAGTACCAGGGCCAAGCTTTACTTCCCCATTTGTCATCTCTTCTACCATTTGCATAATTCCGTAGCCATGCAACGGCTTCACGAGTGACAATAGTATGTAATATGTCGCCTCAGTTAACGGAATATATTTTTGCGCCTTCGCATTCATTATAACTACCTCCGATACATCGCTTTATGATATATCGATTTACGATACATCGTATATCGATATTGCATAATTATATTCCAAAATATGCAAGAGTAATTTAATAATTAAATATCCATTTATTTTAATTAAAAAATCATACCAATTTTCTGAATAATTTGTTAAAATATAGGAATATTAGCTCTTTTATAATGAAAGGAATGGTACATATGATAAATAAATTGAAAGAAAACATCGGATCTGTGTTTGTTGGTAAAGAAAATGTTATTGATCTACTGCTCGTTTCACTTCTTGCTGATGGACATGTACTACTCGAAGACGTGCCTGGTACTGGGAAAACGTTACTGGCGAAAACCATTTCAAAAAGTATTGGTGGTAGTTTTTCTCGCGTTCAATTTACCCCTGATGTACTTCCAAGTGATGTAACAGGTATTGAATACTTCAACCCAAAAACAAGCGAATTCGAATTAAGAATTGGACCAGTTATGACAAACATTTTGCTAGCAGATGAAATTAACCGTGCAATGCCGAGAACGCAGTCGAGTTTGTTAGAAGCGATGGAAGAACGACAAGTGACGCTGGAGAAGCAGTCAACTCCTCTTCCGAAACCGTTCTTTGTTATTGCGACGCAAAACCCAATTGAATCACAAGGGACTTTCCCTCTTCCAGATGCACAGCTTGATCGCTTTTTAATGACGATTTCAATCGGTCATCCAACTCCTAAAGATGAGTTACAAATGATGCGACGTTTTCGGAACGATTTACCATTAGAAAGTGTCACATCTGTCATCTCATTAGAAGATATTTTAGAAGCTCAAAAACGAGTAAAAGAAATATTTGTTTCGGAACCGTTAGAACATTACATTATTAAACTTGCTCATGCTACAAGAAATCATGATTATATCGCTAACGGTGTAAGCCCACGTGCCACATTAGCTTTAGTACGTGCTGTTCAAGCTTTAGCCTTTTTACGCGGGAGAGAATATTGCACACCAGAAGATATACAATTGTTAGTTCCTTCTGTTTGGAATCACCGTATCGTCTTATCAATGGAAGGTGCCCTGCGTACGACAAAGAATGATATTATGCAAAGTATTTTAAAAGAAGTTGACGTACCTGTGGAGATTGAACAAGCATGAATGGACAGCGTGTTGTAACTGTGCCTTTATTTTTTCAACTCCATATTATTCAACTAACCGTTCCAATCGCATTACTTTTCACATTCTTTTTCCCGCAACGAATGCTTATGTTTCTCTTTTTCTTCTATTATTTATTTGCGATTTTTATTTATAAATATGTCGCTTTCATAGAGAAGAAGTTTCAAATCATAAATGAGAAACAAACTACACGGATTTTTCCTGAGGAATCTGGACAGTTTTTTATTCATTTAAAAAATGGAGCCAGCATACCAATCGTTAATGGTGTTTGTTACTTTCATTTAAATTCGTCCCTTATACCGCATAAAGAGCAAGGCATTGAACAAATATCAAAAACGTTATTCTCTTTCCCATTTTCACAACCTGCACATTCGGCACAAAAATGGGGGTTAACATTAACCGCCACGAAGCGTGGTGTGTTTCAAATTGAACAATTTGAATGTGTATTAAAAGATCCATTTCATCTATTAACTGTACATTTACCTGTTTTTGATAAATTAAGGACTGAAATTATTGTGTATCCTTCTCCTAAAGAAGTAGCAGGTTTGCAAGAACTTCAGCAACTTTTGAATGGATCTTATCGAACGAATTTTTCTTTTTACAATGATGAAACATCTATTATCGGTGTAAAGCGATATGAGCGTGAGTCTTTCCGCTCTATTCATTGGAAGGCATCTGCTAAAATGCAACAATTACAGGCGAAGCAATATGAACCTGTAAAAAATTATAGTTGGACGATTTGTCTTTCTTTAGCTGCCGATCGTGGATTTGGTTGGAAAGATAATGTAGAAGAACTTATTTCATATGCAACATACATTTTCCAGTATGCAACGAAGCACCACATTCCGTTTGAATTGTTTATTAGTGTATTAGCAGAAGGCGGTGCATTACATGTACCGTTAAATGAAGGACAAACACAATATGCAAAAGCTTTAGAAGAATTAGCCCGTATTTCAGATGATAGTACGTTACTTCCGAAACAAGGATTCCTTCATTATGTAAAGAGAAAAAGAGAACGATCGTCTACAATGATATACATTGGTTTACAAAGAAATGAACTCCCTCTTCTCTCGCAGCCAACGTTTCTCATTACTAGTGAAGGGATGGTGGAACCAGTTGAAAACTTGGCTATATCACATTCATGATTTCATTCTGCTCCTTCTGCTTTCATTATTAACAGAAAGAGATGAACTAATTAGTATTGCAATATTTTTAACAACAGGCTATATTGGAGTATTTCTTATTCATAAATTTATGCAAAAAAAAACAACAGGATTTGTAATACTTTTAGTTCTTCAAATCGTTCTTTTCTCTTTATTTTTACCTTTTTCTCTATTTGGCACAATCATATTACCACTATTTTTCTTTATCGTACATGTGGTCGGACCTGGATATCCAGTTCAAAAATCTTTAGGTGGTATTGTATGGTTTTTCGTTTCAGCTATATTTTATGCACCCTTTCCACCGTTGTGGAAACTATTAATGTTAGCCTTGCATCTTATGATTACATTTTGGTTAACCGGGGCCAATCGCAAACAACAACTATTACGTTTTTCTTCTATCATTACGATTGGCTTAATGAGTATATTAATTGTTCAAGTATTTCCTTTCATTCGACTTATTTTTGGTTTTATAACGGAAGTAGTCGCATTAGGCGTCGGCTATGCTTTAATGCCATTAATTAAAGCAGCGGAATTAAAAGATACTGAAGATGTTTGGGCAAATAAAGGACATCTCTTAAAACCAAAAATTGAAGACGGAAAAAAAATTCCTGATTTTGATCCAATACTCATAAATAGCACTACAATAATAGTATGTACAGCTATCGCTATTTACGTCGTTTGGAAAATAGTAAAAAAACGAAAACATTTAAGTTTACCAAATATGCCCGCCTTCGAATCTACTATCATTACTGATAAAGAAGGAATGAGCCAAAATCGTTTTAAACGAAATAAACCGCCACATAACGAAATTCGGAAGGAAATTTTCAAGCTAGAGAGTAAGTTAACCCCTCCTTTAAATAGAAAACGGGGAGAAACTGTTGAGGCTTGGCTAGAAAGAATAAACGATGAAGAAGATGTAAATATTCAAAGTGATATTATTATAGATGCTTATAATACGGTGCGTTATTCAAATAGTGCAAACACTGTACTTCTACATGAATTTAAGGAAGAGATTCATAAGCTTTATGCATATCAAAAAAGTTTGAAGAAACGAAAGAAATAACGTAACAAAAAGACACCTATATTCATAGGAGTCTTTTTGTACTTCTACGTTGCTTTTTAAATGGAAGCATTCTTCCCTGCTTCAATTTCTAATGACTCTTCATGCCACCAAAGTGTTTCTTCAGGGTCTTCTTTAGCGATTTGGTGTGCTTCTTTTTTCGTTTCTACTGTAGGATATGAACCTTTTAGCGCACGCCCTGAAGTTGTAACGAATAGTACACTAAATACAACTAATCCAATAATACTTACACCTGCTAAATAAAATGCCGGTGCGAGCGGGTTACCAGTTGCATGAACTAAGTATGAACATACAAGCGGTGTTGTTCCACCGAATATCGATACAGAAATATTAAATGAGATCGAAAGTGCTCGATAACGTACATCAGTGAAAAAGAGTGATGGTAATAATGAAGGTAATGTTCCTTCATATACACTTAAGAAGAAACCTAGTACGAAAATACCTGCAAATATAGCTGCAATATGTCCGTTACCTATTAGTAAAAATGCTGGAATTGCAAATACAGTTAAACCAAGTAAACCAATTTGCACAACGCGTTTATTACCAATTTTATCACTTAATTTACCGAAATATAGTGCTAGTGGAATCATAAGTGCCATCGTAATAGAAATAATTAATAAGCCTGTTGTTTCTTCGACTTTAAGTACTTGAGTTAGATAAGAAGGAATATACGAAAGAATCATATAATTTGTAATATTAAAGAAGGCGACAATTACTGTGCTTAATAAGAAGTCTTTTTTGTGATATTTAATAATATCCATGAATGAAAATTGTTCATTGTCTTCAGATTCCTCTTGTGCTTTTTCCATCTCTTCAAAGATTGGAGATTCATCTAGATGACGGCGTAAGTATAAACCGACCAAACCAATTGGTGCAGCTATTAAGAACGGAATACGCCATCCCCAGCTGAGCATTTGCTCATCTGTTAACAATAACGTCAAAATGGTAACAATTACCGATGCAGCAATGTAACCTGAGAGTGTTCCAATTTCAAGACCACTACCGAGTATACCACGCTTTTTATCTGGAGAAGATTCTGCGATATAAACCATTGCTCCTGAATATTCGCCGCCTGTAGAGAAGCCTTGAATCATTCGGGCAACTAAAAGTAGTATTGGTGCCCATACACCAATTTGTTCATAGGTTGGTAGTAATGCGATGAATAATGTAGAAAGTGCCATTAAAATAATAGTAGTACTTAACACGATTTTTCGGCCGTACTTATCTCCTATTCTACCAAAGAATACACCTCCGATTGGTCGAACGAGAAAGGCTGCTGCAAATGTACCGAATGTAAGTACAAGTTGCAATCCACTATTATCAACACCAGAGAAGAATAATTGACTTAAAATTACCGCTAAATACGCGTATAATCCGAAGTCAAACCACTCCATTGCGTTCCCTATACCAGTAGCAATTACTGCTTTCCTGGCTTGTTTAGGATTAACAATATTAACGTCTTGAGGTTCAAAATTTAAATCATTATTTTGTTGCATATAATAAAACAGCTCCTTATTTAATTTAACTTCTTTAAGCACACCTTCTCTTATTGAATAAAATTAATTCGAAGCACTTAAGGAAAAGCAACGTCTCCTTATCTGTTATTATTATTTCACATAATTAATTATTTGTCCAATTAAATGCTCTTTTTATATAAAATTAAACCCTGTTTAACTTGTTATAGAATGACGTTCAGCTTATATAACACATACCTTTACACTACAAATGAAATTTTAATTTATTTATATCTATACGTTTCTGTAATTGCTTCCTTTAACCTAGAAATTAGTAACTTTTACTAAAGATTTGCATATATTTAAAAAGTGAACTCATTAGCTCGAATTTTGTCTTATTACATTCAAATATAGTATTATTATAGATTTAAAGGAGGGTGTTTTATGTTGGAAATAATACTTTTACTTGCTACTATTTCTTTTCTCTTCATTATTTCTGGATTTTTCATTACCTTAAAACAATATAAAGAAATAAAAAATATAAAGACTATATTAACTACCAAAAAAGAAAATGAGAAAACTACATCCGAAAACTCAATCCCTATGCAATTAGACCTGAGCGTTCTCAATAATTTACTCGCTTCTGGAATAAATAAAGGTACTAATTCAGGTAATGAAAATTCTAAGTCTGAGAAAACTAAATAGTCGTTACGTATTTAATAAAATATATATCTCCTATTTTATCTAATCTTATTAATAACTACCTCTGATTAAAAAGGAGACTACTTATGTGTAAAAATCCGATTTCTATTATTATTCGTATACAGCATAACATAAAAGTTTTACCTGAAATTTTGAAAGCCTGTGAACAACTACACCCTTTAGAAATCATCCTTACTATTAACGGATATATCGATGATTCCATTGATATTGCACAATCTTACAATTGTAAAATTATCACATTAGAAGAACCGTCAGAATTAAATAATTGTTATGTAATTGGTGCCAAAAAAGCAAAGGGTAAGTACCTCTTATTTTTAGATGCAAATTACATTATCCAACCTTCCTTACTTACACAATTTCTTCAACCATTACTAGACGAATCAGCTGACATAGTATTAAACAATTTAGATGACTTTTTTTATCAAAAGCAAAAGCCAACTATAGAAATGATTTGGCAGCAAGTTACGAATCATTTTTTTCATCGTCCAGATTTACATGTTAACTCACTATTATTTCCTCCCTATGCAATAACAAAAGAGATTCTTGATGCAATTACTCCAGAAAGTTTATTAAATCCGATATTAGCACAAATGAAAATTATTAAAAATAAATTTCGCATTAGCAATCATTTCAAAATTTCTATACCGCAAATTCCCTCCTTCCCCTCAAAACAACTCATTCGTTATCACCTAGAAGCAATTGAAAATTGGGTAAATATATTACAAGATTCGAGAGGAAACTATACTGATAATAATCGAAGGCGGGATATTATTTTAGAACTTCAAAACGGCGAACAAAGAGCTATATCCAAAATAATTACAGGTAAAGAGTTTTATTCAAATACTTATGGAAATAAACAATTATCCATCATTATCCCTGTTCAAAATGAAGAAAAAACGATAGAATCTATCATTTTTGAGGTACAGAAATTAAAACCTTTAGAAATCATCATTATTGTTAATGGATCAACAGATAAAACAGAGGAATTGGCAAAGAATTGCGGTGCAACAGTTATTACTTACAAAGAAGCACTCGGCATTGATACCGGACGTGCCGTTGGTGCATATTTTGCAAAAGGTGATATATTATTATTTATTGATGGTGATTTCTTAATTCCTAGTTCTGATTTATTACCATTTGTACAATCTGTTCAAAATGGCACCGATTTAGCTTTAAATAAATTAGAGCACTACTACATGTATCGTGTTCCTTATACTATCGTAACTGCATGTAAGCATGTTGTTAATTTAGCATGTAATCGAAAAGATTTAGGTATGGGCTCCACAACTGCTGTCCCTCATGCTTTTAGTCGAAAATGCATTGATACAATTGGGTTTGATTCTCTTCTTTCACCAACCTTAAGTCAAGTTAAAACAATTTTAGCAGGATTGCATGTACAAAATGTTCATTCTATCGACGTTGACAAGATAAATCGAGTTCGACCAGAAAAACACTTCTCGCAGGAAGGCTACCTTTCATTAGCAACGCAACAAATCATTGGTGATCATATAGAAGCAATTTCTTACCTCATCGAACAAAAAAGAAACACTGAATGCTTTTAATTGTATATTCTTACCACCAAATAATATATGAATTCATTTTAAATATATAGCAAAATAAAAAAGATGGTTGTAACCATCTTTTTTATTTTTACATTAGATCAAAAGAAAAGTAGCAGGCAGGCTTTTCATTTCTATATCTTTCTTAAGAAGTTTGAAAATAGAGGCTTGTTAATGAAGAGTCAACACTTAAATCATCTTTTAGTGCAATTGAGAAACATGCAACTAATGGTAAAGTAATAACAATTGATCCACTAGGACTAATTACAATAGTAGGACTTGTCCCACATGTGCCTCCACAATCGACTACTGCATCAATTCCACTACCAGGGGTAATTGTAATTTTAAGACACACATCTAAACAAACATTATTCGTAGTACATGCCATAACTCTCCCTCCTTTCTTTTAACAATATATGCAGTTAATTAAATTCGGACACGACTCTCTTACTAAGTCTTATAAATTAGATGTTATTTTATTATTAACTGTATAGAAAATTAACGTTTTATTAAACTATCTAAATCAACTAAAAAACTCAAATCATCCTTTACTGAAATAGAAACACATGCAATAAACGGTATTACATTAAAATTAGATAAACATTCATCATTGCACCTTACGAATATTTCTGCCCCACCATTTGGATTGACTTTAGTTTCTAAAGAAATATGAAAACAACTTTTATTGATGCAAGACAAGATATTCCCTCCTTTCTTATATCTAATATCAATTTATCCAAAAATAAAAATACCGTTACAACTTTATTTACCCTTTACCTTCCATACTTAAAATAAAAAAGATAAAAGCTTCTTCATATATATAAAGAAGCCTTTACCTTTTAGTTACTTGTTCATTTACTATCAGTCAGTGAAACATGCTCTTCACTTGTACCTGAGCTAAAAATAATAAAAATTTTTGATTTTAGTTTCATTGCAATACTAAATATCGTCAAGTTGCATAAATGAAATGTTTAAGTTACTCATTCAATAGACAAATTTACCTTTTAAAATAAATCTTTAAAATCCTTATTCTTCAATAAATATGAAAGTCCTTCTAAATGATCCCCAGTAATTCTCAATACAGCTGGTGGATGTCCTATCGTCGCAAAATGCTCTTGTGGCCGAATGCGATTTGGTTTCATTACATCTACAAAATGGACACATTCGACTTTATACCCTTCTAATATTGCCTTTACTTGTGCAACACACGCTGTGTGAAGAGTGTCCCAGCCAATTCCCTCTAAACATTTTCTACTAATAGCATGGGGAACAGCAATTGTAGATCCTACCCCTAAATCTTTACGGTTACAAGCAATATTCAACATATATTTATATAAACTTACAATATATAGAGGAAATCTAAGATTTAAATTTAAATCATTTAAAACCATATCAACACCATCCGCAACAGCTTGCGTTAACGGATGAAGATCTTTTGCTGGAATAGCAAAATCAGCATCAATAAAGAGAAGTATATCTCCTGTCGCTTCTTGTGCACCAATTGCCCGTCCTACATCATGCCCTAATCTTTCTTCATAAACAATTACTGTTGCCCCTGATTGCTTAGCAATTGCTTCTGTTTGATCTGTTGACCCATTAATGACAACAATTATTTCTTTCGGTTCAATTTTTCTTGCCTCAAGAATAACTTCTTTAATCGTTGATTCTTCATTTTGTGCTGGTATAATAATTGATAACTGTTTTCCATTATAAATAGAGGAATTCATTCCCCATCCTTTATGGAAACGTGAATAATTCTTTTGTTTTTTTAACTGCTCTATAATTTCTCTTTTTCTTCCTCCATCTGTATAATTACCTCTATCATCTTTTCGTTGTAACCAACTCTCCAAAGCTTTTATATTTTCTTTAATCTCATATACTTCTAATTTAGTTAATCCATTTTTATAGAAAGAGGTTTTGTTTGCAGGCATATTATTCAAGGAGGTGTTAGTGATGGCTGACGAGGATTGTAGTCGCCACCTTTTCTCAATAAGAGTTACTTGGGACAGAATAGGGTTCTGCAAGATATCATATCCAATGTCTTCAATTGCTTTTTTAGTAATAGCATATGGCATAGATAACATCGAATCATATTTTAAATCCATACGCCCCAATACATCGTTTACTATTTTTCTATACACCATAGCAATGCTTGGCCATTCTACTCTCATCTTTTCAAAACAAACCGAGTCTATATTATTTAAAATTACATCCTGTTCCTTTTTTAGTAGCGGTTCTATAAATCGTTCTAATTCTACCGAAAAAATAACATCTTCTCCATTTAAAAATAAGACTACATCACCATTGGCGACTTTTGCCCCATGAACTGGTGCTTTCCATTTACTTTTCTCCTCAATCACAACAACGTTACTTTCAACAAATGTTGGTATAGATTGTATCGCACTCATTCTATCATCAGCTACAATAATAATTTCTAGTGGTTTTATATGCTGCACTTTATTTAAAATTTGATTCAATTTTGATTTTTCTTCTCCTAAAACTATAACAACTGATAGGTCCACTTCTTTTTGTTCTTCTTTTACAGTCTGATTAGGTTTTACTTTTTTTATATATTCAATTGTTTCACTCTTCCCTACAGCTGCATGCCCTGCTTTTTTATCAAAATATAAGTCAATTATAATTTGATTTACTTCCGTGTCTTTATCAAGTTGCTCTAATTCGGAAATAAATGGTAGCAAATGATTTTGCACATCAAATTCACACGCGAAATTTTGCAAAAAATAAATATTCGGTACATATTTAATGTGATTAAAAAATTTCACAACATTAATTCTTTCACCAAATTTCTCTTCAACTTCTTCTCTTGATAAATTTGGATAAGACAAATCGAAAACTAGATTTATTGGTACAGGTATCCATTTTAATAAATTTGTTTGAGGATTATTAATGAAAGCTGTGGAGCCCTTAACGAATCCAGCTAAAATTAAAGACATAAATCCTCCCCCAGAACTGCCATAAAACAACACATTTTTCGAATCAACTTTTAACTTTACAAATACTATTTCTAAAATATTTGCTATATCTTGTAAATAAAATCTATTTAACTCTCCCTGTCCCCAACCTAAAGATAATTTTCCAAGATATAACGTAGGGTCATTATAATATATAACAGTATCTTCAAATTCATCCATCCAAGAATGTCGATGAAAAATAGGTGGACCAATTGGCTGTTCTTGAAACCCACCTGCTCCGGATCCAAAAACAATAGTGTTAGAAGCATCGGGCTTAATACGAATTAAAAATTCATACGTTACTTTATCCCAATCAACCTTGAGTATAAATGGTTCTGTAATTTGAAAATCCATTTGCCATAATTGTTCATATGAAATGTTAATTATTTTATACTGGTCTAACAGTTTAATCACCCTTTCCATCCATTTCGAGTTGTTCTATCAAGTAAGAGAGAGCTTCAACGTGATCACCAATGATTCTTAATACTGCCGGAGGATGCCCATTGTGACTTACATTCTCCATTAAACGAATTCTATTCGGTTTTACAACATCAACGTAATGTACACATTCTACTCTATACCCTTGTAATATTGCTTTTACTTGTGCAAGACTAGGGCATAGTAAGCTTTCCCAGCCTATTGCATCTAAACATGATCTACTCATAGCATGTGGAATTGCTACTAATGAGCCATTGCTTAATTCTGGACGATTATATGCTAAATTAAGCATATATTTTACGACGTCTACAACATAAAACGGAGGGTGTAACATCGGATTCAAATCATTTAATGCTATGTCTACACCAGCTGAAACTGCTTTTGTAAAATGATGCAAATTACTTCCTGAAACACTAAAATCACCATCAATAAATAAAAGAATATCTCCTGTAGCTTCAAGCGCTCCAATAGCACGTCCAACATTATGACCAAGTCGTTCGTTATATTCAATAATAGTAACACCAAGTCTTTTAGCAATATTAGCCGTTTGATCTGTCGAACCATTTACAACGACGATGATTTCTAGTGGTTCTATTTTTCTCGCCTCAAGTATTACTTGTTCTATAGTCTCTTCTTCATTTTGTACCGGTATAATGACAGAAAGTTGCTTCCCATCATAAATTGAAGAATGCATTCCCCACCCTTGATGATAGGAAGGGTATCGCTTACATTCACCTAGTTTTTGAACAATATCTCTTCTTTTTCCTGCATCAGTAAACCCTACTCTTCTTCCTTTTTTCTCTATCCATTTAGCTATACCGCGTAAATATCTTTCTACTTTCTCTTTTTCATTTTTGGATAACTCTTTTTTTATTAAATATCCTCCTTCCTCTATAGTCTCATCTTTAGATAACGTATTGATTGCATATTGATCGTTAATCCGCCACCCTTGATTCACAATCTTCATATGAGATAGAACGATATCTTCCATATAATTAAAGCCGATATTTTCCACTACTTCCTTCGTAAGCGCATATGGTAACGAAAGTATTGAATTGCTTTTTAAATCTGGTCGACTTAAAATTTCATTTAACATTTTTCTCCATACAATATCCATATTTGGACATTTACCTATTTCTATCAATTTATCTATTTTATTTAAAACTACATCGGCTTGATTTGTAACAATTGGCTCAATAAATCTCTGCATTTCATTTGTGGATAACGAAAAATTGCCATCTAAAAATAATAAAACTTCTCCTTTTGCTGCCTTTATACAAGCTCCATATCCATCATAATGCTTATTATATTTGTCCATAAAAACAATATGACATTTATGTTTCTTTGCTATTTCATACAAATTACTTCTATCGTTAGGAACTAAAATTATAATTTCAAGAGGATTTAGCTTCCATATAGATTGAATTGACTCTTCTAATATTTGCTCTCTTTCACTGTACAAAATAATAACCGTTAACGATTTCATTACACGCCCCCTTTACACATCATGTGACATAAAATATTAAGTATTACCATTTCCTATGAATTTGCTACTTTATTAACATATTCAAAAGTGAATTATACTGTGTGAAAACAAACGTCTATTTTTAAAAATATAATTCTGCACTTACCTCCTTTCTCTTATCATTGTTTGTTACAACTCTCACCATAAAAAACAAAAAAAGTCCTAATTTCTTTAGGACTTTTTTAAATAAATTTATCAATATTATTAATTTTATATACTACCTTTTTCCATGTTATACCGCGATCTTTTGTAGTAAATATTTCTTTTTTATTACACGCCCAACCTTTACGCCGATTAAAAAAATGCAAACAAAATACATTTTTTAACAATGGATTACTTGATACTTTAATCCATTTTGCTCCTTTTTTTATTATTTGATACACACTTCCATTTTCACTATTTATAACCCAGCCATAATAGGAACTAAAAAACGAAACAGCCACTTTACTAGTATTTATTGTTTTATTTGAAATATGCCACGAATTCCCCTTATCAAATGAGTAATTCATTAAAAATACATCATCATTCTTTTTAGTTGGTATTACTAATAAGTTATTTTTATAGATTGCTTTATAAGCCATAGCAGTCCCATTGTTAATTACTTCAAGACTTGGAATATCTTTTACAGGATGCCAACTTTCCCCACCATTTATTGTTTTAAATACCGTTGATGTTTCATAATGTTTTTGTAATGAAATAAACCCAATTAGATCGTTTATAAATGTTATCCCTGAAATACTATCACTAATACTTATATTTTTTATTACTTTCCAAACTTTCCCTTTCGTTTTCAAATAGTATAAATTATGTTCAAATTTATTTGATGCAAGCTTTCTAGATAATACAATCCATATACTATCCATATTCGTAGCATGCAATTGTACTTGAACATCAGTCGATTTCTCCCAATCTTCTTCAACCGGTAAAATAAACTCACTCCACCTTTCTCCTCTATTAACTGTATAAAATATAGCTGGCAATAAATCGTCATTCTTTTTTGTTAAACCATATGCCCAAGAGCTTCGAGCGTTTATTGGATACCCAAATAATACAATTGAATTAAGAGGATTGACAACATCCCATTCTACTCCTCTATTTTGAGTATATAAGATAGCCTGCTTTTTATTTGTATATTGAATACTAGCCCAACCATATTTATCCGTTCTCATTTGTAAAGAAGTAAATTGAATATCATTATTTTCCAATATATCACCTCATTCTTATTATTTATATATTCGTATGCTATTATTTCCAAAACGTTCTATCATTAGTTATTTAAACCACCCGCTTTATCTACTATCTTTATACTTACTTTCCCTTTTCTTCACCACTCAAATATAACGAAATTCCTTCTATTTTTCCGTTATCATATACAAACGACTGTATTTTACAAAATTCAACTATAAAAAATGCACCCCAATTGTAAACTATCCCCAACAATTAGAGTGCACTTTATATAAAATATAGCTTTAATTTTTAAGCACTTACTACAGCAGCAACTTTATCTAAACAAATAATAAACTGATTCATAAATGCGTCAATTTCCTCTTTCGTAATAATATACGGCGGAAGTAATCGAATAATATTCCCTTTTGTTACATCGACTAACATTCCTTTATTCATTAGCTCAACCTGTAATTTCTTCACATTTTCATTCGTATCATTCAGACTAATTCCAAACATCATGCCAGCATGACGCACTTCCTGTATATAATAAGAATTTTCTTTCTGAATGTCTTGCAGTTTGTCATTCAAATATAGTGACGTTTCATAAGCTTCTTGCATTAACCCATCATCAAGTAATGTATTTAATACCGTTAAACCTAAAGCTGTTCCCATTGATGAATGAGCAAACGTTGTCCCGTGATCTCCTGGTGAAAATACATCACATAACTTTTCACCTACAATAATCCCTCCTAGCGGTATCCCGCCTCCTGCTCCTTTACCAATTTGAATAATGTCCGGTGTGATATTAAAATTTTGATAAGCAAATAGTTTTCCCGTTCGACCCATACCACTTTGAACTTCATCAACGACAAGAAGTACATTATATTTTTCACATAAATTTTGAACACCATGCAAATATTTACTTGATAAAGGATAAATTCCCCCACTTCCTAAAACAGGCTCTAGCATAATCGCAATTGGTTTTTCTTTAATAATGGTCTCCTCTAATTGGTCTATATTCTCACGCTCTACTTCGTATACAGGAATAGATGTTTTAGGGAAATTTTGATATACCTTTTCTTGTCTCGTAAAATGTAGTGCCCCTAACGTCCTCCCGTGAAAACTATCTTTTAACACAACTACTCCGTCACGCTCTTCATTCGCAATAGATCTATATTTATCAATTAATTTTAATGTCGTTTCTGTCGCTTCCGTACCAGAGTTTGTAAAAAAGACTTTTCCGCTTTTTAAAGTACACTCTACTAATTTCTTTGCATACTCAATTGCAACTGGGTTTAAGAAATGAAACGGTAAATGCAACGATTTCACAACTTGCTCCATTGTCGTTTGTACAATTTTAGGATGATTGTATCCTAGTACATTTACTCCTACGCCAGAAAATAAATCTAAATACTCTTTACCATCTACATCATATAGTTTACATCCTTCTCCTCTTTCCATTGCAACCTCTGTCCGACAATATGTAGATATCATATATTCTTTATCTAATTGAAACCAATCCAACATGTTAAATTCCTCCTAGTTATTTTTCCTTTTTTAACGTTTATTCTCTATATAATCGTTTATAAATTAAGTTTTAAGATTGAAATTTTAATAGTGGTTTTCTTCCACATTTTTTATTAAAACGTGTGCTTTCTCTTCCCGATATTCATTTTTCCATAATTTCTTCTATTTCAACAGGTCCACTACATATGTGTTTTTTTCATCTAGCGGTATGTTACTGCTTTGAACTTTGTATGTCATACATAATCGAGACTATAAAATCATATTTAGTAACAATCGACGAAAAAATTTGGAGGCTATATCGATGAATGAAAAATATGATAAACATAGGAAAGAATTATTAGAAGAAGACTTTAATAAACATCGAGAACTTACTGAACCAGCTAAATTTCACTCTCAAACAGTTGGTTCACGTGGACCCGTACTAGAGCAAGATAGTGTACTGCATGAGTCATTACAACAATTTATTCATGAAAAAATTTTAGAAAGACCTGTTCATGTAAAAGGATTTGGTGCGTTCGGTTATTTTCAAACGATATATTCGATGTCTGAACATACTAAATTAAGTTTTTTACAAAATTCTAATGAGAAAGTTCCTGTTATGGTTCGATTTTCGTTAGCTGTTAGTACGAAAGGAACACCGGATACTGCTAGAAATGTACGCGGTTTTTCCACAAAATTTTATTCAAAAGAAGGCATTTTTGACCTTTTATGTAATCACATTCCTGTTTTTTCTGTCCGTGATCCAATGCGTTTCCCTGAAACGATTCAAGCATTATTGCCTTCACCTAAAAATAACTTAATAGACCCCAATAGATTTTGGAGTTTTGTCGCTAAAGCACCTGAATCTATTCATTTTGTTGTCCGTTTATACTCTAATAATGGTACGGCCAAAAGTCTTCGCCACATTCCAGGACATAGTGTTAATACATATGTATGGAGAAATGCGGAAGGTAATCGAAAGTATGTAAAGTATCATTGGTACCCGTTTGAAGGTGTACAGTACATTACTAGTAAAGAAGCAATTAAACTAGCTGCCGAAAATCCTGATTATAGCGGGAAAGATTTATATGATGCTATTGAAAATGGTAAACCAGTGGAGTATGGTTTATACGTCCAGCTCATGGATCCGAAAGATGAAGTGCATCTTTCTTATGATCCTTTAGATGACACAAAAGTATGGGATGAACAGACGTATCCTCTCATACCAGTCGGGAAAATGGTATTAAATAAAAATCCTGAAAATTTTATGGAACAAGTAGAAAAGGTCGCATTCTCTCCTTCTAATTTACTGGATGGTGCAGAACTATCAGATGATAAAATGCTGCAAGGACGCGCTAACATTTACAGTGATTCACAAAGAAGAAGAATTGGTCCAGAATTTCGCAAATTAACGATTAACCAGCAGCAAGATTGGACACCTGCTAATCAAATTACAACCGGTGAAGGAAGGTACGTTGAAGGTAAACTTGAAAGAACTTCTATAATGAAACAGGATGACTTTACGCAGGCTGGTGAATTTTATACGAAGTTACAGCCAATAGAAAAAGAACATCTCGCTGAAAACTTAGCTAGTGATTTGAAAGTTATATCCGATGATATTAGGGAGATCGTTTTGGGGTATTTCAATCAAGTATCAACTGATTTGAAAACAAGCATTGAGACAAAAATGAAAGAGCATTAAGAAGATTAAAACATGCTTTACGAATGAGAATTCAGATCTATATTAATTATTTTCTTGTCAAAATCCAATAAGGTTCTTTAATTTAAAAATATAAAGCCAACATATCCCTGTTCTATAATTAGAACAGGGATATGTTGAATTAGTTTAATGTTTAACATTACATACTTTATTTCGCTAAAAAATGCGATAAGTAGCCTTTCAAAACAAACTATAGTAAACTATTTTACTTGTACCGTATAATTCCCTGTTCCACCACCATACTTATATACACTTAAGTAATATTTCCCAGGCTTTGCATTATAATTTCCAAGCAATTTGTTTCCATCACGTTTTGTTGCATAAGCTACATAATTATTTAAATCTGATTCAGAATATAATACCCAGTTCAGTCCAAGATTTTGTTCGTTCGTAACAGAAATTTGTAAATCTTTTTGATCCTTTACATCAATAACAAATTTATCCCCCTGATCTTGATCGCTCAAGGTTCCTCTTAACAAAATATTCAAAGATAGTGGGTTTGCTGTTTCAAATGAATTATTTGGTTCTTTTTCTACAGCCGTACCTTCTTCCGTATTCACTCCGCTAAACACAACATCATATTCAAATTGCCCAGCATTATTTACACGGTAATTTACAAAATAAGCAGTCAATGTTTTATATCCAGTCCACTCTTTTCCTGAAAGACGTTTCAACATATCATTTGTTGCTTCATTCATCACTTTCCAGTCCTCAACTTCTCCTTTAGCCACACTTCCTGTATATGTTCCCTGTAGTGTAAATGTATTAAAGAATTGTGATTTATTCTTTGTTACTTTCACATCTTTTAATTTCGCTTCATTCGTAATATCTGAAGTAACGTCCGAAAGCGATTTTGGATCATGTTGAGTTAAATACTCATCTGATACTTGTGGAATCGTATACTTATCGCGATTATCAATAAGCATTTGCATATAAGATTGATATTCTTCATTTAACTTATTATCTTTGCTTAATGTAGCACGGTATGCATCGTAACTTGAAACATCATTTGCGCGAATTAAATCATGTACTTTATCGAACATTTCTGGGCGCTTATTATACATATATGATTGCAGCGCAAACGAATAATTATAAAAATCCCACGTTCCATATTTCGCATTTAATGTTTGTGATGCTGTATAACGTTTTGCAGGATCATTAGATAACCCGCCAATTATACTTTTTCGCGGTACTACACTATCTAATCGCGTTGCACCTGCAAAGAACTCTGCATTCCCTTCTTCAAACCATGTTAAACGTTCATTTTGATACATTTCCCCTTGGCCCCATAATCCCTGAACTTCGTACCTTCCCTGTAAGTAGTGCGTAAATTCATGGCGGAACAATTCTTCCAGACTATAAATACTTTGCTCTGGTGTACGTTCATATGTAAAGAAAGTCCCTGTCCCTTCAATATAAATCCCACCATTATTCGTTTCATATCCGTACAGTTGACGATTAAATTGATACTCATCTGGGCTATTATAAATAACCATCGTTAACACATCATCAGCATGTCCACTTTCAAGTGGTTTATCGCTACCAACTGTACGATAAAATTGAGAACGCACCTCTTTTGCCGCCCAGTATAGACGTTTAATTTTCTCTTCGCTAACTTTATCCCCAGCTTTAAAGACAATTGCACCATCATCAAACGTATACGTTTTCGGTAAATATTTCTTTTTACCCTCTTCTCGAATTTGATCTAAATTTACAGTTTTTCCATTCGCATCTATTCCTCCATAATTTGTAGTAATTTGTTCTGCCGCAACAAAGTATTGCTCTCCTAAATATGGATAAATTCGCATTGCATCTGTAACAACTTGTTGTCCTTTTGTGGGCGTGCTATGAAGCTTGCCCAATCGGCCAGCATAGTAAATTCCATTATTAATTAACCATCCGTTTTTATTTGTTACTGTACCAAGTAGTGCAAAACGATTTATTTCATTAATAAAGTTATCAATATTTCGAAACCACATCGTATCTTTTGGCTCTTTTCCAGTCGTGTACATATCCGTCTGAATATCAAAGTCAATTCCCTTCATCAACTCATATATAGCGTCTCCTTTTGTTCGGTCTTCAATGAAAGTTGCAAGATTATCGTTATATTGTTTAAAAATTTCACCTGCATATAAAACCGTTTCAACATCTGCTGATGCATTTCCAATTAATTTTCCATATGATGCAATTACTTTATTTTGTTCTGATGTACCAAGTTTGAAATTTGGATTTTTTGCAATTGTTTTTAAAGCTGGTAAACATTTATCATGGTAGCTACGCTCATTTAGTTTGCTTAATTCATCATGGTAAAAACCTAAATAAAACGCTGCACGTAGAGCTTCTACTAATGTTTCAATCCCTTTTGAATCATCTTGCGTATAAGCTTGTCCTTGTTCTGCTAGTTTATTAATAATCGCTTGCATTCGGCTATCATCTTGATAGAATTTAAGACTATCACTATTAAACTGAAATAATTCTGGAATTTGATACCATTTAATTGTCACAAGAAGATCAGTTAATTGTTTATTATTTAATTGATTTAACTCAGCCATCGAATACTTTTTTTCTTCAGCTAACGGCTTAATATTATCGGTTGGTGCTAGTGGACGCTGCGATAAATCCGCTAATTTTAACCGTTTTGTAAAAGATTCATTTTCTTGTACTTTTGAAGGGTGCGCCAATTCATCAACAGATTTCTGTATTCCTACCGGCTCCATTTGTAATACGTTCTTCACATTTTTCTCTTTTGTCTCTGCTTGAATTTGCAAACCATTACATGTTATTGTCACTAGTCCAACACCAAGAATCCACTTAGAAATTTTCGAATATTTAACCATACCATTGCCCCCTAGTTATTTAAATGAAAATTCAGAATTTTAAAACTAAAAAACCACTTATTTGTATGTATTTACAGTTCCCCTATAAATACAACTATGATTAATAATGCAATAGTAGCTTGTTTTATACTATTACGAGTACAGATTCCTTACATACAATCTCCCTTCCTTACATGTAATACAAGCAAAAACCGTGCCAATCATATTTCTTATGAATAGCCAACATTCTTTTATAAATACTGTAGAATAAAATATACATAGGTGTTTCGGCAATGTATAAATCATTTGACACAAAATCTAATGTTTATGAAGAACAAATTCATTGAATGTTATAAATTCATTAGGCAGTAAATAATCCCCAATTATTAAATCTCTCAAAAAAAGGTAAACAAACATATTCCATAAAGCTAATATGTTCGTTTACCTTTTTCTATTTCAAATCAACAGCAAAATATCGTTGAATAAAAACAGCATGAATAAGTATTTTGTTATTCATTTCTCTTTTTCATATAATCTTTTTCACATTGCAACGGCTTAAATTTCACTTTTTTCCCTTTCTTCTTTTTCGTTTTTATAACGAGCCATTCCCCTTTTTCAACGTCTAGTTTTAGGCGTTTCATTACATTGATATTATCTTTTTCTTTATAAAGTAAAAATGCTTCTTGTGCCCTCACAAATAAGCTGGGCTGTTCGCTAAATCCACCACTATCATAAATTTTAGTTAGCGAATTATAATAAGAATCATTTTCCTTTCCACCATACATCAAATGAGCAGCCTCCAGATCTCTTTTACTTACTTCCCAAAAACTATGTTCATCAATATTTAAATTAAATGTGGATTTAATGTCCTGTATTATATTCTTCACATGCTTTTCATCTCTAACTTTTCTTTCTTCGAGACAATCCGAAGATAATTCTGGTGCATCTGATTGGGAATGTACAACGTGTTGTATCGATACACACAGAATAAATACGCTTAAAATGTAAAATATTTTTTTCATATTTACATATCACCTCAAATGATTTAGATACTATATCATTTGAGGCTTACAATATTCTTATGCTAATAATAAGAAAGATCCTATAAAATAAAATTTTTATAGGATCTTTCCTTTTAATATTGCTTTATCAAATTCACGGGCGGGGCAACTACCTTACTACTTTTCACATCATATAATCCTATAGGTGTTACTCGTATAAAAGGCAAGTGCGTCGCAGAAAAGAATAAAATTGTAAATGCTGGATCATCATGCGCGTAGCCACGCTCTTGTAGTAATTTCACCATCTGTTTCTCTTCCTGTATTAATTCTCTCATTTTTAAATTAGACATAATCCCGAGCAATGGTAATGCTATTTCGTGTAATACTTCATTCTTTTCAGCTATTACCATTCCCCCGCCAAGCTCTTTTACTCTACGAAAAGCTGTAAGCATATCTTCTTTTCTTTTTCCGATAAGAATGATGTCACCTGTACCAGAATAAGAGCTAGCAAGCCCACCTAGTTCTTTCGCAAAACCTTTCACAGCTATATTCACTTGCCAACTGCCATCACGAGCAATCATCATAAAGAAACATTCATCATGATCTGTGGACAATTCATCACAGTCTATATTGATTTCACTAGTGTATGGTTTTGTAATAACGTTATTTAATAAGTGTATCCCCGTTTTATTAGAGAAAATCATATCCTCTTTTTCTATGGACCAATCTAATGATAATGGAGTTACTTTATGTTTACTCCAGTCTATATGTAATGCTTCATGTGTATTTACACCGTCACGCTTCACCCATTTCCCCTTTGCAAGGACACTGATTGGTACTGGGTTTTCTTTACTTTCTAAAATATTGATATTAGCAATTCTACCTGTCGCAATCGAACCATGTACATGTTCCATATTATAATAGCGAGCAATATTATAACTTGCCATATCGTATGCATCTATTACTGGTACTCCTTGTTTTATCGCGGTAGAAATCATAACGTTTGTCATTCCATTCTCATAAAACGAAGGATGTGAGCCGTCTGTTGTAAAAAAGAATCTATCAAACTGCTTTACGCCTAGTTCCAACAATTCTTTCAGTAAAACTTCTAAATCTGGGCGGATTGAAGAATTTCTTAAGGAAACAGTGTAACCTTGCATAAGACGAGTGAAAGCTTCCTGCCCTGTCATCGCTTCATGATCACAATCTGTACCTAACAGTTTTAACTTCGCTAAAGTCGTTTCAGATGCACCCGGAAAATGTCCTTCTACTTTCTTTTGCAATCGCTTCGTTTCCTGCACCCAAGTTAACATTTCATCATCGCCATGTAATAGTTTTGGCCATGCTGTTAGCTCGCCACCTTGAAGAACCGCTTCATGCTGCAGCCACTCTATTATTTCTTCACTATTAAACAAAGATTCCCCGTTTTGCAATTCAGTCTGTCCGTCAAAACGGCACCACCAATACATACTTGCTGGAATCTTATTGAATTCATCTAATAAACGAAATGCTTCTTCACGCTTTAATGTGAAAAATAAAGTTAAATTATCATTAATAAAAGTTGTTGTCCCAAACTGCATCGCATGATTCGCTAGCGTCTCTGGGTTATACAACTGATACGGATGTGCATGTGGTTCTATGTAACCGGGTACGACATACTTTCCTTCGCAATCAACAACTTCACACTCCGTTAATTGCTCTGGCAGCTGCTCCCCTACGTATACAATTCGATCATTATATATCCAAATGTTCGCTGTCATCCACTCGCGCATATAAGAATTTAAATATGTTGCATTCTTTAATAATATGTGTGTGCTTCTCTTACCATCTAGTACTTCAACATGTTCTCGTAATTGTTTATTACTCCATTTATAATGATTTTTCCCCATTGTATTCAACTCCAAATCAACTCATAATTATTTTGATTAAAACGAGTAATATTTAACTAACTAAAGTATTTTCCATTCATAACTCCCCTATTGGTGCCCCTATATCCTTCATTATATGTAAAAATTTAAAAAATAACAATTTTCAGAACTATATGCATACCTCTTTTATCCATAATAAAAAGAATGTCATGTAACTGACATCCTTTTTTATTTTGTCGTAAGCATTAAGATTGACTTTCACTTTGGAATACACTTGATGTCATATCATAAATGCAACTACTGTCCATAGTTGCGAACTTAAAAAAGCACCTCTTTTAAATATAACTATAACAAAATTCCATTCACTTTCTTTTCATCTATTTATTAAATTCAATTTGCATCATTTTATTAAACTGCGGAACAATATCGACCCCACCTATAGAGTTGAGACTGATAGCCAATGTATGTTTGCCTCCAATTACTCCCCCAGCAAAAGTTGTAAATCCAGGAATTCCTCCTCCATGCCCCCAAACTGAAACACCGTTTGGAAGTTTAGTCTCATAGATTCCAAGACCGTATGCGTCACCAACCCCTTTTCCTTCTATAGGAACTGTAGTAAGCATTTCTTTTAGCTCGCGTTCCTTCAGTAACTTACCACCGAGTAAAGATGAAAAGAACTTATTTAAATCATCCGCATTAGAAATCATATCTCCAGCTGCATTAGCTAAACTCGGATTATAATACGTAATGTCTTTCAACTCGCCTGTTCCTTCCATTTTCACATATCCACGAGCATGATTCTTTCCTGGGATGACGGGTGAATTTCCTGGTAAAAACGTATTTGATAGGTCTAAAGGTTCAATAATTCGCTTTTCGATTTCTTCCGCATAACTATTTCCAGTTATTTTTTCAATAAGCATTCCTAGTATTACGTATCCTGTGTTTGAATACAACCAGTCTTTACCCGGCGAGAAATCTGGAGGCAGCGAAAGGCCTATTTTCACTATTTCTTCTGCTGTATACGTTTTTTTCGAATTCATTATGTCCGCGTCTTTTGACTTTAAGTATTCAGCGATACCACTCGTATGATTCAAAAGTTGTCGTATCGTAATTTGATTACCATCATACCCATTTCCTTGCACGAGACCCGGTAGCCACTTTTCAATTGGATCGTCAAGTTGTAAGCGATTTTCTCCTACTAATTGAAGAATAGTCGTGGCAGTAAACGTCTTCGTCACACTACCAATCCGAAAGCGATAATCCGAATTCACCGGTTTCTTTGTACTTAAGTCCGCCACGCCTGCAGTAAAACTATTAGTTTTTCCGTTATTAGACGCCTTAGCTAATATTCCTACAGCACCAAGCTGTACTGTTTCCTGCATTACTTGTTTCCAGCCATTACGATTCTTTTGATCATGTACTTGTGACGAACTAGAAATATTTTGGGTTGACTCTGCAGTCACAGTAAAACCAGGTGTGAATAGAGCAGTACCCGCTAATAAAACTGCAAAACTTGCTAACTTAATTGAATTACATTTTTTCATAAGGCTTTCTCTCCTCCATTAATATCGGATTGATTCAGGCTATACTTTCATCCTATATGATAAATCTCTCTTTTTTCTTATCCATTCCTTACGAAATACTTACGTTTAAATTTAAATAGGGTAAACTGAGGAAGAGTTATGCATGCAAATAAAAAGAGAACATGTTTTCATTTTTTATGTAAACATGTTCTCTTAAACATTTAAAATTCTATATCAACTTTTCATCCTATTCTTTACACAACTAATTTATATTCCTTTTTACCAGCCCGCACTAGCATTCATACCATTTCCAATAATAGAAAGTAATAGCGGCCATAATACTGGTCCTAGTGTAAGAAATACATTTAGAAGTATGAGCATTCTATATCCACCGGTGAAATTGTGATTTTTACGATTAACAAATGCTAAACTGATTAATGATATTATAGTTGTTAAAAATAATACTAACATTAGCAACCAATACCACACCATTAAACTAAGACTCCATGGTGTTAATAGCTCATGTATGATACAAAATGAGATTCCTAATACAGAAAAACTAAAACTAGTCACCGCTGTTTTTATAAGCCATTTATTTATTTTTTTATCGTATGTATTTTTACAATATAAATCTATTAAAGTATATAAAGATAAATATGCCATTAATACACCTATCCAAGACAATAACCAGTCTCCGTCCCCTTTGAATAATACGTACAGTAACCAACACATACCTACTGCAGAAAAAACAAAGGAAATAAGTATGCTTTTTAATACCGATTTCATTACATTTTCACACCCTTAAAAAACTTAAAAATTAATTATAGTTTATAAAAATTAAGTATAGGTTAACATGTAATGAAGTATAAGTAAATAATTTTAATTTTGTTTACCTATTTAAATACGGTTTCATATAAGAAAATAATTCATGTTAATCAAATTTCCGTATAAAAAAAGAAAAGGTGGATATTTATGTATCCACCTTCCCATCTCCCTCTACCCACTTCATTATTTCTTTCACATCTAAATCCGTATACGTCTTTTCCCCATAACGAACAGACTCATATAACGAGATAATATCCCTTGTTCTACAAATTCTTTTTAACCATTGTTGCATCGTTTCATAGGACCTTCTCTGTTCATGAAATGGTAATGTTCTTTCCCATTCAACTAACGTTTTTCTTATCTTATCTGTCGGTAACGGCTGTTCTAACTGATGAATGACTTTTTCATTCTTTATGCTTCTTACCGCAGTTTGCTTTGTGATCGATTCTTTCTCCTGTACTATTTCTGTTTTCGTCAATTTTTTCCTAATATACTTGTAGATGGCATATATAATTGATATTGCGATTATCACATAAAAAACTATAGTAATCCATACATTTGAAAGAACAGAAAGCACGTCATTCCATAGACCTTCTCTTTCGAAAGGTTGAAATTTTTTACCCGTTTTCGTTCTTATACCTGTATCTTCTACTTCTTCATATTCATCTTCATCTATTTTGGAATCATCAAAATTTTCACCTATACTAGTAAAGTCATAATTTCTTTCCGATATTGTCTTAGTCTTACTGAAAAAACGCTCTTTTACTATGTCTTGTACATACACAACACCTTGTGATAACGTTATCGCACTAATCGCAAAGAAAAGTATGATTAAAGTTCTTACACTCCATAACTTCACTTTCATATGCCGCTTTTTATTCACCATGACATAAGCCCCTTCTTATTCTTTCATTACAATCCATTTATTCGTTCTACTGTATTTCTTTGGTGAAGTACCAATAATTAAAGGAACCGCATCCAGTTCCTTTCGACGAAAGCCTGCTGTGTAAAAGTAAGAAGAAGATATAGGCGTATCTTGGTCTGATATCGAGGCAAGTACCTTTAATACATTTTGCAAATGTTTCCGATTATCCCCATTTTTTATATGTAGCAAACCGTTATCTTTTACACTATTGATCCATACTTCAAACGAACAGTTTTGCATAAGAAGTTGTTTGCATATACCTGCTGTTAATTCAATTAGTTCCTCTATATCATTTCGCAAAGAAACACCACTTTTATTTTGCAAGTTGAGATAAATCGCGTATTTATCACATTGTGTTCGCTCATACTTTTTCGCAATTATCGTCCCTGTTTTCGCTGTTGCACTCCAGTGGATGGAACGAAAATCTTCATTTTCATAAGACTTTACTCCCATTACTTTCGTTTCATCATATAAGGGTGAAGACATCGCTTTTCGAAATCCTCGTGACCATTCTTGTAATTCAGGAACTTGTATTTTCGGAACAGCTGGTAAGACTAAATAAGAGGGCGTATCAACTTGTTTATATGTTATATGGTTCGTTATAAATCCAAAGAGATCAGTAATAACAATTTCAACTTCTTCCCATTTCGCGATGCCTCTTTTTAACGCTACAGCTTGCAAATCAAATGAAACTGACTCCCTTCCTTTTAAATTAAAATTCATATAATAATTTGAACCTGTACTATGATTTTTGTTTATTTCATCATGATTCCAAGTTAGCTTATTTTCACATTTAAATCGAAATACGATATTAAGAATAGGAAATATCGACTTGTTTGAAATTTTCATTTTGCACATATTCGTTTCACCTATAAAAACATTCGAATTCCCTTGACTGTATTCCCATTCAACACGAGATACTTTACGTATATATACATGCATAGCACCTATTAAAATTACATATAAAAATACGAGAGATAAAAACAGTAGATTACTTGAAAATACACTTAAAATAACGGCTACAACTGACATAACCCCCATTACGAAAGGCTCCGCTAAAGGTGTATACACAAGCTGTTGATTCATCGTACATTCTCCACTGGCACACTAATCGTATGAAGAATTTCTTTCATAATTTGTTCTTTCGTCGTTTTCATCTCTCCCTCAATCGTTAACGTTAAACGATGAGCACAAACTGATGCAGTGAGCGTCTTAATATCATCTGGCGTACAGTAATCTCTTTCATTTAATATTGCCCGTGCTTGAATCGCTCTCATAAATGCCAACGTTCCCCGAGGGCTTACACCAATTTCAATTAACTCATGGTTACGAGTTGCTTCAATAATTTCAAGAAGATAATCTTGCACATCATTCCCTACTAACACTTCTCTTGCATGCTTTTGCATCGTAATAATTTCTTCACTTGAAATAATAGAGTGTAATGTTTCTAACGGATCATTCATTTGAAACCGATTCATCATTTCCTTTTCAGCTTCTCTCGTAGGATAACCTTGGCGAATCGTAAGTAAAAATCGGTCTAATTGAGCATCTGGTAACGGAAATGTGCCCGCTGATTCGAGTGGATTTTGCGTTGCTATAACTAAAAAAGGTTCTGGTAATGAATGTGTCTGTTTCGCAATTGTAACCGTACGCTCTTCCATAACCTCAAGTAACGAAGATTGTGTTCTCGGTACAGCTCGATTAATTTCATCCACTAATACGATATTTGCAAAAATGGGTCCTAACCTTGTTTTAAAATCCGATTCCTTCACATCAAAGTATTCAAGGCCAATAACATCTCCAGGCAAAGTATCCGCTGTAAATTGTATTCTTTGAAATTTGGCGTCCACACTTTTAGCCAAACTTTTCGCTAATGTTGTTTTTCCTGTCCCAGGTACATCCTCTAATAAAATGTGTCCTCTTGCTATTAGAGCAATGGCTGCTAGTTCTATCGATTCGTCTTTTCCTATAATAACCTTCGAAATATTATTAGTAATTTTCTTTAATGTACTCATATAGTATCTACCACCTTTTAATTATCTAAAAATTAAGAATATACTTTTTTCCAAATTATAACATGTAATTCGAAGATGAAATAGAGTGAAAATGAATCTTTTATTTTTTCTTCATTGCACGCAAAAAAGCACCTATTGTCGTATATTGACAATGAGGTGCTTAACTCAATCCAACAGCCTTCTTTCCCTCTAATTTTTAGTAACAATACATCCTTTTTTCTGCCACGCATGCATTGTTTTCAATTAACTAGTAAAATGCATTCTACTATTACATATAATAAAAACCATTTCGATTTGTTCGTTATAGAACTTCCTCTACATCGACACTCTCTATCTTCACTTCATACATATTTGGGATGTTTGCTTCTTTTGGTACCCATGCATAATAATTTTGATCATTTTCTAACATAAATTGAACTAACTTTGTTTCTGAAACATTCCAGAAATTTTTAAGATTATCGATGTAGTCCTCTAAATCTTCTTTATAGTCCAATTGTAATATATAATCTCTTATCGTCAGGGCAAACACAATTAAACTTCCTAATAGATTTTTTTGCTCATTTTCTTCTTCATACTCTTGTGGTAAGAACCACACTTGACCTATTCCTATCGTTTTTTTGTATTTCTCATAAAAACTACTATCATCCATATTCTCATAATCATGTATTAATTCATTGACTAATGAATGCCATTTTGGCGGAATAATATTTTCCAATGCAGGATTATGTTCAATTCCTTCTACTATATCCTCTATTTCTTCCGTCTCATCTTCATAGTGATATTCACTTAGGTCTATATGCTTAAATTTCATTTCATTTTTATAATGTGCCAAATCATATGGATAATGATTATTATCTTTTAAACTTATATCATCCAGTTCCAAAATTTTCGCAAGCGCTGCCGTTTCAAAGCTCCAATATCCTACATATCCAGGTTCTTTATGCGCATTTTTCCACTCATAATCATAATGACCTTTAAACCATTCTTTCTCCATGTACGTTTGTAATCTTTTAGATGCTTCTTTTTTATCTGTTTGTGCAAATTCTATAATCTCTCTTGTTTTTGCATATGGATTTTCTTTATAATATCTATTCGTCACTTTTGTGTATCCGATATCACTAGCGCATAAGAGGAAATCGATTACTGCGTCGTTCATATTTTCCTTCTCAACTAGTTTAGCTAAACTTACAAGATTCTTTTTCTCCGTCTCTAATAAAATCCCTAGAGATATCATCCAAATTAGATTTAAATATCCAACTTCTCTTTCCCCTATATGCCCCAAATCAATGAGGGCATTCTCAAAATCTGCTTCCATTGTATGGATATTTTCTCCTAAAGAGTATTTCGCAATAATATCATCCAACGCATAATTAAAATTTGATAGATAGGTTCCTTCTATAATACTATTATTGTCATTAGGATGCCTTTGAATACCATTTTTTTTATCTTCTTTTAAACTTTTAATTTTAACTCTATTTTTTTCAATAAACTTTTTATGATATTCTATTCCTTTTTTACATTTTTCTTCTATACATAAATGATCTCTCATATCATTCAATTCCCCCTAGTTTTTAAAATTATGGCCATTCTCCAATTATGTCTCCCTTTGTATCTATTCTAAATGTTTTCACATTCCCACTACTATCGACTTTTGATAGTACTCTTTCTACTGCACCGTTTTCCAATGCATCCTTAATCTCTTCTGCTAATACTTCATCTCCATCAACAGCCTTCAATACCCTACTTTTTCGCGTCTTCGCACCATTCAACCAATCATTTGACATTTGTCGTCCATCTTTAGTTTTACTTAGTTTAGCACCACCACATAATCAATTTGAACAGACGAAAGGTGAGCCCACATTTCTCGCAAGCCCACCCTGTCTATTTCTGATGCTTCTTCATTCATTTTTGCGCAATTAATTTCTTTATCTCTAAAAATATACATCGAGTACAATCCTTGTTCTTCACAGTATACTTTAATTTCATCTTTTTAATATCTGAAGCTACATCCACCATTAACTTGCCCTAGTGTTGAAACTGGTTTATCCCTAGAAATTTTTAACTTTCATCTTCCTATTACATAAATTGTAATTTTCGTAACGCTTTTTAACAAATATTCGGACATTTACCCTATGGAGTACACTCATAAAAGTTTTCTAAAGAGGGTCACTCTTTTTAATGAGACTACATTTTCGAACTGTACTCACTTCTTAACAACTACTAATCTACCTCTATTATTTGTATCCCTTCTTTGGTTTCTGGACAATCATTAATGCTTCTTTTTAATACTCATCTTCAAATAAACAATTATATATAGTAACACCTGTTTCCTTTAACTCTAACGAAACATCCTCCACTTCAATACTTAACGTTTCTTTATCAAGATTCTTTATTCCGTTACTATCTAATAATTTTAAAATACTACTTCCTATTTTCTTAGATTCATCATTGTATGGCGAGGACTCTTCAACTAGCTCGATTGTACCATTAGTGTATCTATATCTTAAATATTTAACCACTGCATATGGCGCGATTGCCGAAATCATTAGCATTACACAATTAATTTCTGATTGCTTCCGAACATACTCACTGAATTCTACACTACCAAAACGAAATTTCACATCTAGTGGTAGAAGAATGTAAGAAAAACATGTTGAATAACTAAAATCAGTAATATTATCAACGTTTATATTTGATATTTTATTAATTTCTCCATCCCAAAAATGTTTATCAACAAATTTCCCCAAAACATATTGGAAATCACCTTGTTTATATAATTTATTAACAACTTTTAGTATCTCATCACTCATAATTATTCTCCTTTATTGTACAGGATACCCATGTATATTTCCTTTACCATCCATATGAACCTTTACCCTCGTTTCTCCATTTGGACCTATTGACTTTCCAAAATCATGCACTCTAACACTTCCGTCTGGCTTTACTGGTGTTCCTTTCACCCATGCTTCTTGTGTCTCTACTACTCCATTTTTCCCTGCTCCCCACTGCGATTTGGTTGAGACATTATTCCCATGACCAGGAACATGTTTACCCTGTTTTCCTGCATCAACTTTTGGAGCACCTGAAACGCCAGCATCAACATGCCCTTGACTTGCTAGTTTATCATTTTTTCCAATGTTCCCTGCTACACTGGCTCCCTGACCATCAACACCTGTACTCTTAACACTCCTACTTGTCGTATACTGATAATCCTCTTTCGGAGAATGCTACCCTCCCTCTGTGACATTTCCTACTTCAGCTATGACGAAGCCGTTTCCCTCACCTAGAATCCATTTGTACTCCAGTAATGTTTTTATTGCGTGCTGGATTTTTTCATTCCCCTGCAAAAAGGTTGTTTTTACGGTTGTAGCACCTTTGTTCCATAGACTTCCGATTTTGTCGGCAAATCCTTTTGCTGTGGAGGCTACAAAGTTTACTCCCTCTTTTACTTTGTGACTGGCTGTTTTTATGCCATCGACAGCTGCTTTTTAGTAGATCTTTTTATTTTCTCAATCTAACAAAATATTAATTTTTTATTTATTATATCTTATTTCTATACTGAGATGAAAAAAGCACTTATTGCCTTCCATAGACAATCAAGTGCTTTAAGATCATATGTTGTAAAATGTCATCTTACCTAAACTCGTACTTTTTTTCTATTCTATCATTGGACACAGTACCCAATGATGGGCCAACCATCATGAAGTACGTAATTTCAAACACTTATTTCTTTCCCTAAAACACTAACCTTTATTCTGCTTTTTAATCATTTCCATCCCATTCATAAATCTCTTAATAGAATCCTCATTCTTCAATAATTCACTTAAGTATAACAATACATCAAACTCTTCAGGGTCTGCATCATAATAAATCATTCCTGGATCAATAAAAGGCTCATAAACTATATTACAGATATTTTGTCCTCCTATTGTTACACTAAAACATCTTTTCAATTTTGAAACATAACTATTTGTACAAATTAGATCTTCTATAGATGTTTCAAATGATTTTCCATTATAGAAAAAAAATAGTTTGTTATCTTTAACATAAATACCAACTACCTGTCCATCTTCACTAAATCCTCCGACGCCTTGTCTAACCAACTTTACTTTATTTTTTTCAACTACTGAATATCCGCTAGGTTCTAATATAATATACGTTCCTGTCTTAGAGTAATTATTCATTATTATCATAAGTTATCCTGTCCCTCCTAATGCTCTAATCCTAATAGTGTGTTTATTACATCATCTTTTTGCATTGATTTTTGAATTATAATTTTCCATACTTGTTCATCTGATTCATAAATTCCTTTATCAATGTACGAATCTCTTATCTTATTAAACATACTCTCAGCTGTCGGTCCTATTGGATTACCATATTTTTTTATATTTCTTTCCTCTAAACCGGCTCTCTCCTCAGCAGTCATATTTTCCCTCGCTGCATTTTTTTGCCGATTACGTGCTTCTACAACATGTTCAGCTATTTTTTCTTTAGAAAATCCTTCAGATATCATTTTTTCGATATCATTTTCTAATTGTTTAGATGCTTCAAGATAATCTTTTCTTACATTTTGCATTTCTTTTGTCCATTCAACATTTGTAAAGTCATATTCTGGTTTATTATATGCAGTACCCTCTTTTGGTAAATATCCATATGCTCCATTATCATCAGCATGTATCTGTTTAAGTACATCGGGCTTTACTTTTTCTAAAGGTATTCCCTCACCCGTTTTACCAACACCAGTTTTACCCGTACCTTTAGCAACCCCCGCACTCCCAGACGTTGCTTTCTTCACATCTCCAACCTTTTTTAAATCATGAAGTTTATCAACTATTTTTACACCTTTCCCATATGGAGTCATCATCCCAACTGCTAGGAGTTTTTCACCATAGGTAGCTTCTGGGTCAAAGAGTGTGAAAAGATCACCAAAGAGAAAATCGAATCCAAACTTCGCCACACCGATTAAAAAAGGATCGAGTACTGGCCTTCTACCACCGACTGGATGGCCAAAAATGTTATGCTCCATTTCATAATCATCGGTTTCAACTTGGAAATCCTCACCTATATTCCCTTTTATTGTACCATTTTTAATTCCTTCGAGGTATTTTTGTGTCGCTTGTATCTCTTCTTTTGTAAATCTATTATTGATAGATTGATTTTCGCTGCTTATTCCTTCAATGTCGTTATACACATTGTGCTCTAAATCTACACTTTTTCCAATACCATTGTCAGATTTCCGTATTTTCTCTTCTATAATTATTTGAATTTGCTTTGCCCATTCCATATTTAACTTTTCACTATGAAACGTACCACTCACAGGACTAAATCCTTTCCCACTTTGCACTTCAGCGAGTCCGGCTGTGATGCTAGCTGCTAATTGGAGAGCGGTGCTGTAGTTGTTGCTGGATGAATGATTGAATTCATATAAATGCTCTAGTTTTTCTTCCAGTTTTTTTCTCATTGCACCTAATACCGTTACAATTGCACCTACTCCGGGCATTGGTGTAAGTACTTCTATTGCTTCTATACTTGTAATCGATTGATTAATTCCCCTTATTTGTTCTCTTATTTCTTCTTCAATCACATCTGTCGAAGCAACTTTCGCTTGGAACTCATTTGGAAATGCTTCGTTTTGGCGAATTAATTCTTCACATAAGCATATGATTCCTTGCGCTAATGGCCGAAATGTTTGGACAAGGTAGGCTTTTGCACTACTGTATGTTCGTCCTTGTAATACTGTGTCTATCGCAAAGGCATCAATAGATTGAATGGCTTGTTCCATACTTTGAATCGTAGCATTACATATAGCGTTCATACTTTGAGTTTGACTTTGTACTTCTCCCAAATACATGTTTAAACTCATGTATTTGCCTCCCTTTGTAGTTGCTGCTGTTCATAGGAAAGATCGTTTTCTTTCTCACTGAGATGCCGTTTTTCTTTAAGCAACGTCTCTTTTTCATTTTCTAATTCGAATGTAAGTTTTCTTTCATACTGTCCGATTTCTTGCCGCATATTCGTAAAAAGGTGAAACACTTCTTTGTCGCCGTGCCAAGTTTCTAGTATTCGGTTAAATAAACGATTACTTCTATTTTTCCATTCATGAAAACTAACCTCAGCTCGTTCTTGATTTTGCAGCGCAATTCGGTTTTCATTTTGTTCTTCAAATATAATTCGTAATTTTTGATTACATTGACTGATTCTCGTTTCAATTTCTTGACTCATCTTTTCTCCCTACCTTTTCCCCTTTACGTAGGTTGTTACATTATTGAAAAGTCTTTTGAAGTCCTGTATCCATTTTCTCAAATTCATTTGCTACGGAATGGATATTATCAATTGTTTGTTGAAAAGCAGTACAAAATTGTTTCGTGATCTGTAAATTTTGTTGATTTGCCTCTTGTGCTTGGAAGTTCACAGATAGTGTCGTACGCGTTGCCTTATTTATAGAGCGACTAGTAGCACTTTGCATTCTATCTGAAGCATTTCTCATTTTCGTTGCAAGTTGCGTTGCCGTATGCAAATTACTTTGAAATTCTCCCATTACTTACTCCCCTCTACCTTTTATTTACAAGAAAATTATAACACGGAAAAATATCCCAATAAACCAAATGTTCGAATTTAACATACAATTCACCACAGTTACTGAGGATACGAGCAACACTTATCAATCAACATAACTGAGTCCAAAATGGATTCTACTTATACAAAAAAGATGACTTCAGCCATATGCTAAAGTCATCTTTTTCTACCTTATTATTTTACTAACTCTCCATTATAAGCTTTTATATCAAGAGGAGCAGTTAAAAATTGTGCTGCTTTACTAACGAAAGATGTGAAGTGTTCACTCGTATTATGGCTCGCAACTGCTGCTTCATCTTTCCATACTTCTACCATCGTATAAACACTTTCTTTTTCTGTATCTTTATATAAGTCATAAGATACATTTCCACTTTCTTCTCTTGAACCATGAATGAGTGGCTGAATTTCTTCTAAAAATGCTTGTTGTTTCGCTGGATCTACTTGAAATATTGCGTGAATAATAATCATGGTGTTTCCCCTTTCATATTCCACTTATTTCTTTAAAATTACTTCCACTCTGCAACTTTTTCAATTGGAAGACGTACTGATTGGTAACCACTGTCAGCAGCTTTTCCGATTGAAATTAACATAACTGGTACGTGACGGTCTTTATCTAGTCCGAAAGCTTCTGCGATTTGATCTTTCTCAAAACCACCAATTGGACAAGTATCATAACCGTGCGCACGAGCTGCTAGCATAAATTGCATTGCTACAAGACCACCGTCAATTAATACCGTATCTTTCATTACTTCTGGTGTAACCATTGAGAAGTAAGCTGAAAGTTTTTTCATTTGGTCTTCTTTTACTTCTGCTGGCATTAAGCCACGCTCTACTGCTGTACCGTAAATTTCCTCTGCGTTATCAAAATTGTTTAAATCACCAAATAAAGCAATCATTGCTGAAGATGTTTCTACTTGAGATTGATTGAATTTCGCAAGTGGCGCAAGTGTTGCTTTCGCTTCGTCACTTTCAATCACTACGAATCTCCATGGTTGCATGTTTACTGAAGATGGTGCAAGTGTTGCTTCTGTAAGAATTTCTGTCATTTCTTCTTTGCTAATTTTCACTGAAGGGTCGTACTTACGAATTGAACGACGTCCTGTTAAAATTTCGTTAAAATCATTTGTTTTTACTGAGTTAGTCATAGTTGTATTCTCCCTTTTTTATAATTCTTTTATATTTTCTTGAATGTGATTTAACATATTTAAAAGATTATCGCGTTCTTCCTCACTTAATCCTTTAAATGCAGATGCTGCAAAACGTTCTTTTTCTTCTTGAAACGCCTGAATTTTATTTCGCCCCTCTTCAGTAAGAGAAACTAACGTAATTCTGTTATCATCTGGATTTTTACGTCTTACAATCATTTCATTGGCCTCAAGCTGCTTTAAATGCCTTGTTATCGCAGCATTATCAATATTCACTTCTTGCTGAAGTGCTTTTTGACTAATTTCACCTACTTCAAATAATTGAAGTATAAGCTCTAATCGAGACTGGCTCATACCCGTACACCCTTCAAATTTCGAACTTACTTCTTTATTTAGAAAGTGTAATTTATATAAAATAATCGCTTCTTTTGAGCATGAACTTGTCAAATTAACCCTCCTTTACAATCAAAATAAAAACATTTGATGTATCAATAGTTGATATGTCAATTAATATAATCTATATCGATTTAGAATGCAAGCATTTTGTTTTCATTTTATTTTTTCCAAATTAAGGCGCTTTGTAGCGTTACAAATAATGTTAATTGCACTATAATAGTAATAATTTAAATGACTGGAGAGTGATTGATAATGCGGCAATACACAAATAGAAATGAGGAAATGAAAATGGAAAATGAAATGAGGATATTCATAAATGACAACAATAAATATAGGGATTGTCGCGCACGTAGACGCTGGCAAGACGAGTTTGACTGAGCGTATTCTTTATGAAACGAATGTGATTAAAGAAATTGGCCGAGTAGATAGTGGTAATACACAAACTGACTCAATGGAATTAGAAAGACAACGCGGCATTACGATTAAAGCATCTGTCGTTTCTTTCTTTATTGATGATGTAAAAGTAAATGTCATTGATACACCTGGACACGCTGATTTTATCGCTGAAGTGGAGCGATCATTCCGCGTTCTAGACGGTGCGATTTTAGTTATCTCTGCCGTTGAAGGTGTGCAAGCACAAACAAAAATTTTAATGCGAACATTACAGAAACTAAACATACCGACTATTTTATTCGTTAATAAAATTGATCGTAGTGGCGCAAACAATGAAAAAGTTATGAAACAAATAAAAGAGGTTCTTTCAAATGAAGCATTCCCCTTCTACTCTGTTCTAAACGAAGGAACGAAAGAAGCCCGGATCATTGAATACAAATCATATGACGATTGTATGGAATTGTTAGCACCATTTAATGAATCGTTACTTGAATCATATGTAAATAACGAAATAATACCGGACGCACTATTAAGAGAAAAACTAGAACAGCAAATACAGCAAGCAAATGTGTATCCAATCTTTTTCGGTTCAGCAATGACAGGTATAGGAGTAACTGAAATACTTGAAAAACTTCCGGCCCTAATGCCAGCTCTTACATCGGCACAAGAGGAACCATTATCTGGTGTTGTTTTTAAAATTGAACGTGAACCTTCTGGAGAAAAGGTTGCGTATATAAGAGTTTTTTCAGGTAGCTTACATGTTAGAAAATATGTTGATATACAGCGCGATGAGTCTCTACCACATAAAGAAAAGATTAAAAAAATGTGTATGTTTCATAGCGGAAATGCTGTTCAATCTACTATCGTTCCTAGCGGAGAATTTTGCAAAGTGTGGGGACTGAATGATATAAAAATTGGTGATATTATCGGTGAACGTACGGATTATATAAAAGATATTCACTTTGCCGAACCACAAATGGAAGCAGCGATTGATGCGGTACCTAAAGAGCGAATTCATGATTTATACGCTGCACTTATGGAACTCTGTGAAGAAGATCCACTCATTAAAGTGTGGAAAGATGATGTTCATAATGAACTTTATATTCGCCTTTTCGGTGAAGTACAAAAAGAGGTTATCGAAACAACACTTTATGATAAATATAACTTACAGGTTACTTTCTCAAATACGCGAGTTGTATGTATTGAAAAGCCAATTGGCATTGGGAATTCCGTTGAAGTCATGGGTGAAAAAGCGAATCCATTTTACGCAACAATTGGTTTTAAAATTGAACGTGGTGAACTTAACTCTGGCATAACGTATAAATTAGGTGTTGAGCTTGGTTCATTGCCTTTAGCATTTCACAAAGCAATTGAAGATACAGTATTTCAAACGTTAAAACAAGGATTATATGGATGGGAAGTTACAGATATTATCGTCACGTTAACACATACTGGTTATGCTAGTCCTGTTACAACAGCGAGTGACTTTAGAAATTTAACACCGATCGTATTAATGGATGCTTTAAAACAAGCTGCAACATATGTATATGAACCAGTTAATGCGTTTGAATTAACTGTACCGGAGCAAGCAATTAGTACCGCAATGTATAAGCTCGCTGCCGTTCCAGCAACTTTTGCAGAGCCTATATTCAATAACAATTCTTATCAGTTAACAGGATCATTACCTGTTGCGAAAACAGAGAGTTTCAAACGAATACTACATTCATTTACAGAAGGAGAAGGCATATTTACAACGAAGCCAGCTGGTTTCACAAAACTTATGGCTCCCTTCCCTACTCGAAAACGTGTTGATTATAATCCGCTGAATCGTAAGGATTATTTACTTCATGTTTTGAAGGCTTATTAAAGTAAAAGAGGTGCAATTCGCACCTCTTTTGCATGTATTAATAGGTTAGTTTGTCCTAACAACTTCTTTAAGTTTTCCTATTATTTTCGCTATAGCCTCAATTGAATTTTCCGTTTCATATCCCCCAACATTTACAGAATGATTTACATTTTTGACAACTTCAATCTGTAAATTCGTTTTATATAACTGATCAATTTGACCTGCATTGTATTGGTGATCTTTATCCCCAATAACTAAAAACCCTTCGTGTCGACTATGTAAGATAGAATCAAAAATTGTATCAAACGTCAGTAAAGGTGTAAGTAATATCATTTTCGACTGTAAAAACTCTTCTCTCTTCATTAAATCATTCGCAATTGGAATTGTTCCGAGTGACTTCCCTAAAAATATAGTATCGTTGTATTGCTCAGCTTTTAATACTTCCTTCATTACAGGATTAATATCATCCATCATTATTTTTGTTACTTCTCCCATTGGTTTATTCATTACTTGTTCGTCGTAAGAATAATGAATATGTACAACATCAATTTTATGTTCAAGCATAAGCATCGTCGCGTAATAAAATAACGGCTTATCATAATTGTATCCTGAACCTGAAAACATAAAGCAAACGGTACTAGAACCTTTTTCGATATGTGTGTAATAAATTACTTTGTCATTTATATGTATCTCTTTTTTAATCCCCTTCATCCTTTTCTCCTCCGAATACATTTAATCTTGTAAAATGATATGTTCTGTATGAACTGCTATATTCTTTACTTTCTCTTTTATAAATGCAGGCTGTAAATTATATGCATGTAACTCTTCTACCGGCACCCACTTAAACAAATATGTTCTATCCTCTTCTTCCAAAATATATTGATCCGCTCCATTTGCAGGTAATTCATGTAGCTCTACTTCATAATAAAAACTAATCTCATGAAACTTTTGCTCAGAAAGTGTAAAGAAATTTTCTACTGACCATATTAATCTCTTCCCTTTAATAGGAGCAGCTAGTTCTTCTGCAAGTTCCCGTTGTAACGCATCCTCACTGTTTTCTAACATTTTCACTCTTCCGCCCGGTACGTACCAAAAATCTTCACCGTCACCTTGCAGAATAAGTATTTTATTATCCTGTTTACAAATTGCTCCGACTCGGTAGTTAAAACATGTTACCTCTACTTTGAACGTAAGATCCACAACGATTGCCTCCTATACTTTATTTAAAAATCGCTATAAAACTATTATGTATGTATCGTACAAATAAGATTACTAAATTTTTCTAGTTCGTTCAATAATTTTCGAACTTTCCAAAAATAATACACATCATTTGCCATCACAAGTATAAATACATATGTCACAATTACTGCGCACACTTTTGAAGCATTATGGGGGATGAATGCATCTATCTCAACCAATATACAAAACTGAAACATCAAATATTTTTTAAGAAATCATTGTAAAAGATAAAGTGAAACATCAATAAGTGGAGTTTTTATCCTTTTCCTGTTATTTTTAAATATAGTTAAGACATTATTAAAAAGACGCAAGGTCAACTTATGTGCTAATTAATTCTTTTTCTAGAAAAAGCGTCTTTTATTGCACTTGTTACTACATTTAGGAATAATAAAATAGCCATAACTGCCGTTAGTACATTAAATTGCTTTGTTTTATAAGGAGCAAACCATTCCGTAAAGAACTCTGAATTAACGAGACGATCCCCAACTCCTCCTTCCTTGAAGTTCGGTATCCACGAATTCATGTCAAGGATGATAAAAATTAGTTGCATAACGAAAAATGCTCCAATAGTTTTCAGCCAATTTCGTATTCGACTAGGACGCTCTTTTTTTGATGTCATTTAAACCATCCTCCTTTTAGAACTTGCTATTAAAGAGCCTTGTTCTGATAGATACGAATAGATAATATCCATGAAACCCCATAGCACCCCACTGCTATGACAGCAAATAAAAGAAATAATTTCAAATCTGAAATCTCTTTTAAAAAGGTCAGTACGCCATTAGCATATTTATTTAATAAATATGGAGTATTTCGCATTAAATATATAACTCCAATAGATAAAAATATAAAAACTGGTACAAGTGTTTTCACTTTAAATGCAACAAAAAATGGGATGTAAAATGCTGTTATCAGCATGACTGCCAAGAAGCCTAGTATGTAACTTTCTAAGGAAAGTTGAAATTCCATGCTGTCTAAAATGAAATATTTTCCAACTAAACAAAATGGGATGATTACTATTGTAAAAAGTAAGGTTCCAACGTATTTTGAACTTATAATTTCCTTCCTAGTATACGGTAATGAGTTTACTAAAATATTAGCATTATCTTTATCATCAGATTGATATGTGTTAATTACAAAAACGGCACTACAAATGATTATGACATATGCTACATCCATGCCGGCCCACAAATAGGTAACTAGAAATAAGAGATAAGCAGGCAAGAAAGTTTTTTGTAAAATCAAATCCTTTTTAATTAAATTAAGCATCTTGAATCCCCCTTTTTCATGAAATACATAATATCCTCTAAACTTGGTTTTTCAATCACTACATCCTTATCAAATAAGTTTTCGATAGAATGTGCATTTTCAATCAATCCCTCGAAACCTGTATTTGCCTTACGTACAGAAATAAATTCACGCTCAGTATCAAACTTTAACAAATCTAGTGGTCCTTTGACTAAAACATAATCCTCCGCAATGGCATAAATATCTTTGGTGAAAATATGCTTCCCATTTTGAATAAATGTTATATAATCGGCTATGCGGTCTAAATCCGTTGTAATATGTGATGAGAAAAAGATAGTTTTCTCTCCATCCTGCATAATATTTTGTAGAACATCCAATAATTCTCTTCTGAATACAGGATCAAGTCCAGATGTAGGTTCATCCATAATAATTAGTTCAGCATGATGTGAAAGGGCAATTGCGAGAGAGGCTTTCATTTTCATTCCTTTGGAGAATGTTTTCATTTTTTTATTTAATGGTAATTCGAACAGCTCTTTATAATATGTAAATTGGTTAAAATCCCATTTTTTATAAGCAGGCGCAATAATTTTAGTAATTTCCTTTAATGTGAGTTCATCATAAAACACATTATCGTCATAAACGAAGCCAATTCTTTCTTTAATTCGTTTCGCATCAGTCGAATAGTTCATGCCAAATAAGGAGACGTTTCCACTATCCGGGTTTATTAGATTCATAATCATTTTAATCGTTGTAGATTTACCTGATCCATTTCCTCCAATAAAACCCGTAACAAATCCTTTTTTTACTTCCATCGAAAAATTGTTTATTTGAAACCCTTTAAAAGATTTACTGACATTTTGAAGTTCTATTACGTTTTCCAAGAGTTTTCCTCCTCGTATAAAATTGTAAGCATTTCTTTTAGCTCATTTAAAGAAACATCCATTTGCTTAGCATTTTGAATCGCTTCACATAACTTTTCTTCAACTGTTTTTAATTTTTCTTCTTTCATAGTTTCAATGTTTTGTTCTGCTACAAAGGACCCTCTTCCGACAATTGAATTAATAAAACCGTCTTTTTCCAGTTCTTCATATGCTCTTTTCGTTGTAATAATACTTACTCGTAAATCTTTTGCTAACTGACGCATTGAAGGAAGAGCATCTCCTTGTTTTAAATCACCTAGTAAAATAAGCTTTTTTATTTGGGCACTAATTTGTTCATAAATAGGTTCCTTTGAAGTGTTCCTAATAGTGATTTGCATGCAAATACCTCTTTTTAAAAATATTGTATATATACTTTATATACAATATATACTATCGTACATTTTAAATCAACAGAAAATTCCCAAAATATAGTTACAAACACAATCTAATAATGTAATTACTACAACTTATTTATACAGGCCTTCCTTGTATTAGTCTGATTTTGAGGCACCGGTCTTGCTACTAGCTAATACACGATAAAGACTTCGTTGTGTTTTACAGAAAAATTGGCACAACTGATAGTGTGAAAAAGAAAGAGTTTGAAATAGAAAAAAAATTTGAGGAAGTTGATATCAAGTTAGACTAGGATGAGGATGACGAAGAAGGACTGAAAAATATGTTTTCTAAGCTGTGGGAAATGTACGAGGAAGAACCAATTGAGTTATAAATTCACATACGAAAAACACCTTGTTTCTTTAGTAACAAGGCGCTTTTTCTTAATACTATGTTTAAATTGTTATCTTTCCGCTTAATTTATTGATACCACTTTTCTAACAATTCCTTCTCCCTTTCGCCTGAAATACCTGCTTTTAATTCCCATTCGTCTGTGCTCTTCATCCACTCATACACGTCTGTAACTGTCTCTTCTATTCTTCTAAAAGTAAGCCCTTCTTTCACAGCATTCTCGATACTTATAGTAAACCCGCCTTTCCACGGCTTCGTTTCCCCTTCTAATGAAAAAATTTCTGGAAGCCATAAAGGCATTTCTGTCCAAGGCTGCACATTATGTTCATTCATAAACGATTCCTCTACCCAAACGAATTCAGCATCACTATTCATAACCTTTTTACACGTATTTAATAGCTCTTCCATCGTCAAATCATAATTTGGACCTGTTACATTGAATGTACCTGCATTTTTGTTTTCTGCCATGTTTAGTCCCCAATTTGCGACGTCTTTTATATCAACTATCTGCACTGGACGGTCTTTTCTTCCTGGAACTAACACCTTACCTCCTTTTGCTACACGCTGAATCCAATATGGAAGCCGATCTGTATAATCAAACATTCCTGAAAGAAGTCCTGCTCTTACGTGTAATACACGCCCCGGCCAATACTTCTCTGCTTCTTTTTCACATAATACTTTCAGTGCACCATAATACTCATAAGGTGAAACTTCACCATTTTCTACAGCCTTTATTTGATCATCCGTCGGTTCAGGTTGTAATATATAGTCTTCTTTTATGTCATGCAGAATCCAATCTTTATATACGGAAAGGCTTGAGATGAATACATAGTGTTCAATATTATCATTGAGCACTTCTCCAACATTCCTAATATGATGTGGAGAAAATCCACACGTGTCTATGACAACATCCCACTTTCGATTTTTTAAACTTGATACATCGTTATTTCTGTCACCGATAAGCTGCTCCACTTCAGGAAAGATTTCTTTGTTTGTTCCGCGGTTAAATGATGTAACTTCATACCCTCTGTTCAAAGCCTCTTCTACAAATGCTCTTCCTAAAAATCGTGTACCGCCTAGAATTAATATCTTCATAGTTCTCCCCCATTCTTGATTAATAACCCTTCCTAATGTTTAACGATTTTTTATTGAGGAAAGTTACGGGGCTCGTTTAAATTTTTCTACAAGTTCACCATTACTCTTTTAAAAGTATATACTCTTTGATTAATCTCCATCTATCCTTTGCTTCTGGCACAACTTCAGAAGCCATCACCACCACCAATTCCTTCTCTGGAATACAACAAATCATATTCCCCCCATCACCCATTGCACAGTATGAAAAGATTCCATCTTCTTCTCGTAACCACCATAAGTAACCATATTGATTTGGGTTCATTTCTGTCGATTCTTTTATCCATGATTTTGATAGTATTTGTTTTCCATTATGAATACCTTCATTCAAATACATCTGTGCAAACTTCGCCATATCTCTAACCGTTAACGTTAGTCCCCAGCCACCTGTCGAAATACCATTTGGATCGTGAACCCATCCTTTCACATCTTTTCCGAATAAGTCATCAAATCCAAATGCTTTCATATTGTAGTTTGGAATTTCTCTCATGCCGAGTGGCTGAAATAAGTATTCATTCGCAAATTCACGCGCATTTTTTCCTGTTGCATTCGTAATAATCGCTGATAGTACATGCGCTCCTGCAGATGAATATTTAAAAGCCCCAATTTCTCCGCCTTGTCCTATCCTATTTAACGTATACTGTACCCAATCTCGTTGCATACATAGTTCTTCTAACGGCTCCTGCCAGTCTACGAAAGGATGTGGAGCTGTCATTGTCAACAGATGTCGTACTGTTATTTCAGATGAATTAACGTTATATTCCGGGAAAAATTCTATTACTCTTTGATCAACGCTTTTTATATAGCCCTTATCTATACATATCCCAATTAGCGCAGAGATTATCGTTTTTGTGACTGACGCTATGTGAAATGCATCACCTGGACCGTAACCGTTATAATATTTTCCAAAAATAACATTACCTTTCTGCACTACTAACATACCATTCATATTTTCATATTCTTCTTTTATAATCTGATCTAACTTTTCAGCAGTTTTCATTATTCCTTCCCCTTTAACCTATAATTAAAAAGGTTCGATAGGTACATATATATCAACTATATGTTTATGCTTTGGATGCTGCTTTGGGTCATTTCTATATACTTCAAAAGGATACGAATCTCTCGGTTTATATCCGCTATTTGGAAGCCACTCACCGTATATAAAGTCCCATGCTCCTTTATATTCATCTTGGCATATTTCAAAATGTCCTACTGCATACTTTCCAGAAGGTATTACCATTATTCCAACGTCGTTCGTTTCTACTGTGGATTCATCTGAAATTGTTACACATAAACTTGTTCTTAAATGATAGTCCTCAGTAAATTCATGATGATCGTGGTAAATGGTTAATACTTTCGTATCCTCAAATACATGATAGTTTTGCTTAGCTGCGTAATGAAATAATTTCTCTATCATTTTCGGAAAAGCTATAGTTAACTCTTCATATGTACCGATATGTCTTATGTATGCGACGTTTATATTGTCTGCTGTTACAATTTCAACATTTCCTCGAACCTTCTTACATTCATTGTATTGAGGAATTCCCCTTACGTCTTTGCAATTCTTGCTATTGTCGTTTCGATATTGAGATGGACTTACGCCGTAATAATTTTTAAATGTTCGGGAGAAAACTGCTGAATCTGTGAATCCGAAGTGATACGCAATATCTGTAATCGTCATATCTGTCCGATATGTAAGTAGATGTGTTGCCCTTTCTAACTTCAATCGGTTTACATACCGTGATAATGACTCGTTTACTATCCCCTTAAAAATCCGATGAAAATGAAACTTTGAAAATCCTGCTACATCCGCTAACTCTTCAATTGAAAGTGAATCATTTATGTTTGATTCTATATAATCTTGCACTTTATAAATGCGTCGTAAGTATTCATTTCTACTTTGTTTACTCTCCATACTTTTAGCTCCTCACAACAAAAAGGCTAACTTTTCGCTAGCCTACTTTTACACATGTTTCAAAAATAAAACTCTACTACCGCCGTTCCCATCATAATTTGTATGTACCGATACACCCTCTATCTCATCATCCCCAGCCTCAATTCGAAAACCGATTTCTTGATGAAACTGTATCGATTTTTTATTAACTGGTGACGTAATTGCTTTTACAACTTTACAATTATTTGCACGTGCGACATCAAAGAAATACGAATACAATGTCGATGCAATTCCTCTTCTTCTATACTTCGGATTTACCCCGATAAAATGAACGTACGCTTCCTCTTTATGCGTTTGCGAAAAGAATCCGCATAAGAAACTTAACGTTTCGCCATCTTCTTCAATGATAAAACTCGTTTCTTGAAAGTGAACGAAAAACAATTTTGGCAACATGGCAGCCATGTCTCTCCCGCCCCACCAATCATTTAAAACAGAATGAATCTTTACATAATCTTCCCCTTGGATGTTTCTTACTCGCATATGTTTCTCCCTCTCACTCACTTCATTTTTTCATAAATTTTAATGACTGTTTCTACTAAAAGGATGAATACCCATATCCCGCAAAATACAAGAACAGACTGAAATAAAGAACCTAGCATAACAATACTTATTAAACCTAATTCTGGGCCTGAAATGGACATTTCATCAAATCCTATATTATGTATAAATGGACCGGTTGAAAAAGCCATTAAAATAGATGCTATTAAATAAATCACACTCATTATTTTTAATATTTTTATAGAAAGATACGAAGTTTGTTCTTGCTCCACTTGTGATAATTCGATTTCACCGCTCGCAATTCCTTTTTGTAAACAGTCCTCACATAGAAATTCTTCCTTAATTTTTTTACCACCGTGCAATGTACCTGTAATTTCTTTACAGCGCGAACACTTTCGATTTATCATTTTGTTATCACTCCAATCTCGTAAGATTATACTTATACAATTCTATTTTCACCTTATTATTCCTTTTGTGTATTTTATAGAGAGGTGACGTGTCTTATGATATCTAAACTTATTTTTGGTTATAAAAAGCCTACTGAGCAATATGTATTACGGCCTAGTTGTTATGCAATTATTTTTAACTCAACTTCTTCAAACATTGCTATTATCCAAAAAGGAGACCGTTATTTTTTACCTGGTGGCGGTATGGAAGGTACCGAAACAAAAGATGAATGCTTACATCGTGAACTACTAGAGGAATTAGGATGGGCAATTGAAATTAATCAATATATCGGTGATGCAATGCGATATTTTTATGCGGAAAAAGAAGATACATATTATTTAAACGATGGATTTTTTTATATTGCGAATATGGTGCAGACACAAACTGAAAACTGTGAGGAAGATCATGTTTTGCGGTGGATGTCTCCTTTACTTGCTGTAGAGCTTCTCATTCATGATCATCAAAAATGGGCTGTTGAACAAGCGCTTTTATTACAAAAACCAAAAGGATCTCCTTCTATATGAAAGAGATCCTTTTTATTGTTAACTTACTTTTTTCAAATTGAGAGCTGGCTTTTGAATTCCACCCTTTTTTACAACATATAAGCCGATAAAGATTATAAGTCCGCCAACGAGTTGCATCATGTTGATTTGCTCTCCGATAGTTACTGCCGCGAAGATAACTGCGAACAATGGTACAAGATACATATAAACCATTACTTTCGTTGAGCCTATTTTACTAATACCGACATACCACATTGCAAGTCCGAAGATTGTCGCGAAGACGATTGAATATGCTAGAGACCCCCAGCTTGGCATGTCTACTGGCCACGTTAATGTATTTACGTTGAATAAACAATATACAACGAGAGGTACAATTCCAATTAAAGTTGACCAAGATGTGACTCTCATTGCGGAATATTTTGTAATAAGAGGTTGTGCTAAAATTGGGTACCATCCCCACGCAATTGCTGCGACTAATCCAATTATATTTCCGAGCCATGCATACTCGTAAGTAGCTCCTCCCGTATGCCCTGTTAATAAAACGAATGCTGCACCAACAAAGGCCACTATTGAACCAATTTGTACTTTCATCGAAAAACGTTCTTGTTTGTGCAATACTGCTAATATCCCTGTAAAAATAGGTGACATTGCAATTAATAATGAGGCGTTTGTTGCTGAAGTATATTTCACAGATAGCATAAACATCGTTTGATACATTGTTGTACCAACGATACCGACTGCTACTAATCGTAACCAATCTTTTTTTTCAATACGTAATGAGCGTTCCATCATAAAAGTGATAAGTAATAATACCGGTGATGCTACTAAAAATCGTAAACTATTAAATTGAATGGATGACATAAATGCCACTCCATACTTTCCTATTGTATAATTTGCTCCCCATACTAATGCAACTGATACTAGGAGCCATTCCATTTGCCATCGTTTCATCCGAATCTCCCCTTCCCTATTTAGCATAGTAAAATTGGCTGGATATAACACCGTCCAATTGGCTGTTTTTTTACCCAGCCAATTTGCTATACTTGATGTATATAAGAGATACGGAGGCGTTTTTTATGGAATGGAAACTAGATAGTGACAGTAAAATCCCTATTTATCAGCAAGTTGTTGACTTTATTGAAAAACGCATTACATACGGAGAACTTCCTCCAGGAAGCTTCCTACCTTCAGAACGGAAATTAGCTACGCAATTAAATGTAAACCGAAGTACAGTAACGACTGCTTATAATGAACTTCGTGCGATGGGAATTGTAGAAAGTACCACTGGTAAAGGTACACGTGTAAGTACACATATGTGGGGCGTTTCTCCAACATTAACACCCAACTGGAGAAATTTCGTAGAAGGTGGTACGTTTTTACCAAACTTACCGTTACTTCGCCATATTCGGGCAGAAGTACAACAAAATGAAAACATTATTGATTTTGCAAACGGAGAGCTCGGTTGTAATCTTTATCCCCACGATCAACTACAAGCGATTTTACGTGAACAACCGTTAACGCATTCATTAAGTTACGATCATCCGCAAGGCTATCTCCCGCTAAGACAAGCGGTCGTAAAATATATGAAGGAATATTTAAAAGTTGAGGCGACTGAACAATCCATTATGATTACATCTGGCGCACAGCAAGCACTTCACCTTATCGTGCAATGTTTATTAAATCCAGGTGATGCTGTTGCTTTCGAAAGTCCTTCACACTGTTATTCCTTGCCGTTATTCCAATCAGCAGGTATTCGTATTTTCCCATTACCTGTCGATGAACACGGCATTAATCCAGACGATGTACAGGAGTTATATAGAAAACACCGTATTAAAATGATCTTTTTAAATCCAAATTTCCAAAACCCTACGGGAACGATGCTTCATCCAAACCGTAGAAAAAAACTATTATCACTTTGTGCAGACTTACGAATTGCGATTGTGGAAGATGATCCGTCTAGTTTACTTACGCTAGAAAAGAAACAACCTTGCCCTACTTTGAAATCAATTGATGAAAATGGAACTGTCATTTATGTACATTCTTTATCAAAAATGATTGCACCAGGCTTACGAGTTGGTTGGCTCGTTGCCCCGCAGTCTGTAGTAGAAAGATTATCCGACGCAAGGCACCAAATGGAATTAGGTATGAGCATATTCCCGCAGTGGCTTATGCAACAATTTTTTGAAACTGTACCATTTCAGTCGCATATCGTACCGTTACGAAAACAACTAGTAGAAAAAAGAGACGTTATCGTTCGCGCCTTAAACGAGCAACTTCATGATAAAATCTCTTTTTCAAATCCGACCGGTGGAATATACATATGGGGAAAATTAAAAGAACCGATAAACGAAAAACAACTTATTATGCAAAGTTTAAAACAAGAAATTGCTTTTATGCCAGGTAGTATTTTCGGCGCAAAAGATGGTTATATACGCTTATCTTATGGAAAAGTGAATATTAATCAAATTGAGGAAGGTATTTCTCGTTTGCGGGAGGCTATTTTGGTTTGTGAAAATAACTTTAAATAAAGCTTTCTCGTTTGACAAAACCTAAATCTACCATTATTATCAACACGAACCTATTTATAGGAGTGATAAAAATGAAAATTTACGTTGATGCAGATGCTTGTCCTGTAAAAGATGTAATTATTTTTGAAGCTACGAATGCGGAAATTCCTGTTACACTCGTTACTAGTTTTTCTCATTATTCTAATGCAGAGCAGCCGAAAGGTGTGGAAACAATATATGTTGATTCCGGAGCAGATGCTGCTGATTACCGAATTATGCAGTTAGCAAAAAAAGAAGATTTAATCGTAACACAAGATTACGGTCTTGCTTCGCTCGCTTTAGCAAAAGGCTGTATCGTACTACACCATAAAGGCTATAAGTATACGAATGATAACATTGAACAATTGTTACAAACACGATATTTAAGTGCAATGGTTCGAAAAAGTGGTAAGCGTACAAAAGGACCGAAACCATTTACAGCAGAAGATAAAGAGAAATTTAGAGCGCTCTTTAAAAGTATGATCGCACTTTAAAAATGAATCGTCTATTTGCTAGGAAAACTTCGCAAAACAAAGAAGAGAATATCCAAATGAACATTCTCTTCTTGAGGTTTACCCGTTTAAAATGAAGGTAAATTATCTAAGTTATTTTCTTTTATTCCATCCGGTTCACTACGTATAATATCTCTGCCATACTTATGAAATACGTCCACATGAGCTAACTTCCCTGATTTCGCTTCATTAAGAGCAGTCATATAATCTAACTCTCTCCCGCTACTTGTTTTAAAAGCAATCAAATCACCTTCATCATTTTTACGAACAGCAACAATTTGTTCTGCTCCTGAAGTAACTTCCTGAGCTATTTCAAATTGAGCTTGCTCTTCCCCTTGATGTAAATAATCATTATACACTTTTTCAAAATCTTTTTTGTCCATTAAACTCACCTCCAACACATTTTATTAGTATGGTTGGGAGGTATTGGTTTTATGTAATTTTCTCTAAACTTTAGTATTTTCAAATGAAAACATTGTCCCCTCACTATTTGATTGTAAAGTGTATTTTATATCAAACATCTTTGATATATCTTCAATATTTTTCAAACCAAGTCCTGTTCCTTTACTATTTATATCGAACCCAATCCCATTATCTCTAAAATAAACAATATCTTCATCTATAATGATTTTAAGTTTTTTAGCTTTTGAATGTTTAAGGATATTTTGAAAAATATTATCAAATAGCCTTTGAATCCATAACTCATTACTATTCCATATCAACTCTTTATCTTGTGGATTATATACTAATTCAATTTTATGAATGTTATACAAATAGCTCCATTTTTTAATCATATTTTCTATTAAATTATGTATATTCACTTCATCATGCACAATATAAGTATTCTCTAAGGTTTCGGTAGATTGCATATTAAATTCGTTAGTTAAATCACTTATATATTGTATCTGCTCATACAGTGATTCAAGTACTGGTGCTTGTTCCTTGTACTCACCTTCTAAATAATATAATTGTAATCTGACCGCTGTTAAGGGTGTATTAATATCATGCCGTAATTTATTTAATAGTTCCTTTTTTATTTGTTCCTGTTGTTGTAGTTCCAATTCTCGATAAGTTGTTCTTTCTATAAGCAAGTTTACTGATTTAATCAGTTCTCCCATTTCATCATCGCTTTTAACATCTATTATATTAGGGATTTTTTTATCACTCGCCAAATCTCGAATTGTTTGATTTAATATATTAATTTTATTTAATACGGTGTTAATCGACCTTGAAAATACAAAAGCTAATACTAATAGTGATAACAAAAATATGATTAACATAGTAGGATATGCATAGGATTCGTGAAAAGGGATGTTCTTATTTTTAGTTTTAAAGACAGCATTATAAATAACTGATACAAAGATACTAATCAACAACAATAACAGTGGTACGCTAATAATAGCGGAGAATAATAGTAACTGATATTTTTTCTTTAAGTTCATTTCTTCATATAGGTATTTAATCTATACCCTTCTCCATATATGTTCTGAATAATATCACCTGTTTTATCATCAATTTTGGTTCTGATTTTCTTTATATGTACGTTCATGATATTTTGATTTCTATCTTCGAGTTGCCATAGGTAATCATAGAAGTGCTCTTTCGATAAAATTCTATCTCTATTTTCATATAAATAGAAGAATATTTTACGTTCAATTGCTGTAAAAGCAACTTCATTACGCAAATCATTAATAAAAACTCTTTTATATTCTGCATCTATAAATACATGGTTAATTTGCGTGAACATACCATATTGATTACCTAACATTTTCTGAATCCTTAACAACAGCTCTCTAGGGTCAAAAGGTTTTACCATGTATTCTTCCCCAATAGTCAAACCTTTTAGTTTACTATCCATATCACTCCGAGCTGATAGAAATATAATCGGAATATTTAATCCTAGATTTTTTATTTTCTTTGTAATTTGATAACCATCTTCGCCTGGTAACATAACATCCATTATGACTAAATCAATTTCATGAATTACATCAAGAACTTTCCTTCCCTCTTTCTCCCAATACACATTATACTTCTCGCGCTGCAAAATTTTTTGTAATAAATCCCCTATAATTAAATCGTCTTCAACAATTAATATGTTATATACTTTCATTATGTAGACCTTTCATCGCTATAATAGCAATAGCTTAGTTCTTAACTACTTTATTATTAATAAAATCCATAGCAAATTTGTATATTTCATCAGGAGCGTATAAATAAATACTATGTGTGCCTTCAATTATTTTCACATCAGCTCTTAATAACTCGCTAGCAAACTCCTTATAATCTTTATTTTTTTGCTTTGTATATTTTGAATCTTTATTTTGCCTAGCAATTGCATCTATAAATAAAATAGGTGTTTCTTTTGGGATTGATAAGGAATTTGATTTTTTACTGTTATTATAGCTTTGTAAAAGTTCTTGCTTCATATCATCATTAAAAGCCCTTTTGTATGTAAGCGCTTTATAAATTTCTTTTTCTTGTTCGTTTAAAAAGGATTGCTTAATGACCTGGGGATTATAAGTAATAGAGGGAGCTAATCTCTGAAAACCAATTTTCGTTAAAATATTCATCCCTTTTATTTTTAATGAATCCACCATGCCTATTTTATGAGTTACGTACTGTTTAGGTAAACCAATATCTAATGCAATAATCCCTTTTACTTCACCCGGATATTTTTGTGCCCAATAAATAGCCTCTATACCCGATAGAGAGTGTGGTACTAAGATGTATGGTGGTTTATTTCCACTTCGAATAAGCGCTTCTCTTGTTTGTTCTAATATCGTATCAATATCTCTCTCATCTTGAAAAACATCACTGTATCCATAACCAGCTCTCTCAATTACAGAAATCTTGTTTTCTTTCGAAAATTTACTATATAAGCCTTTCAATTCATAAACAGGAGCGGCAATTCCAGATCCGGCCATAAATACAAACGTATCCTCCCCGCTCCCCTCATTATAAACATTCAATTTTTTATTATCGAAATTAACAAGTTCGCCTTCATTGTTCATTAATTCCGATTCCATTTTTAATTGATAGTTATGATATATAAATACAGCTCCTGTTCCAAAGAAAATCATACTAATACATATTAAAAATATTATTTTCACTGACTTTAATAATTTTTTCATTTGACACCCCTTTCAGCCTATACTAAAAGGGTACAATGTAAAAATAAATTTCTAATAAATTTTTCAAAATGAACATGTATTCTTTGTTTCTAATTATGGATTATTTTAATACCTACGCAACCCTTTCAAAGTCTCCAATACATCATCTGTAAAGGCTGTATTACCCTCTGTCTCTAAAACTCTAAAATATAAACTTCTTAAGAAAGCTCTAATATTTTGTACTAAAATAGCATGCTGCGGATGTCGGATGTCTTCAACAGTTGCTATACTATGTAGCCAATTGTTCCACTCTTCTTCAGTTAAAAGCTTTTGGTTATGTAACGACATAATTGGCTTTACTAATCTCTCATCCTCAAAGTGTACATATACGTAATCACTCAATCGAACCTTCTGACGAACAGCCGCAAGAATCGCATATGAAAACTCACGATTTTGAATTGTACGTGCTAACGCATCGAGCGCATCTGCTGCATGTGCAGTAGAGTGTGCCCAGCCTTTTCCTTCTACGTAGCCCCTTACATCTTCTTCTAAATATACATATTCCAACACTTGTTCTGCCACACTGTACAATTGTTCTTCCGATAACAACGGTTCTCTTTCATGAACAGATAAAATAAGTGGTGGAATTAATACGGAGAATGCACGTTTAAATACAGAGTCTGTTCCCTTTTCACCAATTTTATAAAATAAATAATCAGGACTAATTGCTTGTAGCATTAACCCTCGTAATTCTTTTTGTCTAAACACATCATTTGTAATCCATGTATGAAGCGTACTATAAATTAAATCATCACGTAATTCAGCATCTGGTGATCCGATATAATCTAGCATCCACTGCGCATATGGATATGCATCTACGTCTTCTGGTACAGCATAATTATTATTTTTAATTTGTAGTAGTTCTTCTTTTAGTTCTAGTACTTCTGTCATTTTTTTATCCCCTTTAAATTTCTCTTCCTAAATTATTCCCTATTAGTATCATAAAATTAAACCCATTCTTAACGCAATATAAAATGGAATCATTAATTATCTTCACTATGTAACAGTTCTTCCAATGTTGCTTTAACTTCTTCTTCTAATTCATTAATCGTTCCGCTATAAAGTGTTCCTATGCTACTACTTTTTCGATATCCTTGGTAATAATACCAAAGCGAAATAGTACAGACTTCCCATGATTTTGAAGCATCATATTCAAAATTAATTTCTGATCTATATTCATACTCTAAACAATTCTTAGATGTTAGTTCTTCTAATTCATCACCGTCTATATCTCTTTTAATTGACAGCTTCAAATTTAATTTACCATTTTGCGCAAAACGTTCTTCATATATTTTTTGATACTTACTGCAAATGTCTTCACTTATACTCTCTAGTTCCATTATTTTTTGTTTTAACTGTTCATTTTTGATTTCTAAATATTGTCCATCCTTCTCTTCATTCACTTTATTATTTTTTTGAAACCATCTAAACAAATGTTCATTCCCCCTATATAAACTGTATTAATGTCTTTTAAATAGAACTACTGGATCATCAAATTTACTATTTTCAAATAAAACATCTGCAATTTCTTTCGGATTATGCTCATCTATATACAACTTACAGGCCGCATGATATCTGTTCAAAAACATCTTCTCTGCTTCTTCATAACTTCCAAAAGCTTCAGTTTCCCGCTTAGCACCACGTTTTCTCGCAATCTCAAAATTTGTATCTACAAAGATTTTGTAATCAAATAAATACGCAACGTCTTTTTTCAATAGAAACGTTCCATCTACTATTAATATCATATTTTGCGTGGCCAATAGCGGCTCATTATGTACAGACATATCCGTTATTAAGTTATGAGAAATCATTTCATATTGTAAATTCCCGTTAGGTCCTAAAGGCATTAATAATCTTTCTTTGAAAGCTGTATAATCGTGTGCATCTTCATAATACCCTCTTGCAGATTCTTTTCCTTTTGCATAGCGAATCACTCTTGGATTATGAAAATCATCAATGCTGGCGCGTGTTACTGGTAATCCTCGTTTTTTTATTTCTTCCGCTAGTTCGTTTGCAAATGTTGTTTTTCCTGATGCTGTAATACCACTTACTCCAACTCTTGTTGGATAGGTTAAGTTTAGCTTTACAATATGATCTGCAATTTCTTTGATTCGTTGTTTTCGGTTCATGATATCTCCCTTTATAATTAGTTTACATAATGCAATTATAAGTAACAATTCATGTCACTATTTGTCGGTAAATCGATATCCTTTGTCGAATCGTTGATATATTTTAAGTTATGATAGATATATTTGAAAAATCGTTGATATATTATTAGCTTACTTCCCCTTAAACCCTCGATATAAAGCAGTCCGTAATTCTTGTTTGTATTCTTCAATTTCTGGCATTTCGAGTTCTTCTGCTAGTCTGATAGCTAATTCAATATCATACGGTACTCGTACAAGTTGAATAGAAAAGCTCGCTGCTTCTTTTTCATTGTAAGTTCCTTCAAATATTAAATAGGAAGCTTGCGTTATTTCAAGTGGGTTTCCTACGCTGCCGGCATTACATAACGTTTTCCCTCTGAAATTTTGAACGAACGCTTGGTGAACGTCACCGTAACAAACGACATCTGGTTTTCTTTCTCCTTCTATATTTTCTGTCAGATCACTATTTTCGAACATACTAATACGCTCTTCTCTTGAAGCGTGTGGTTGAATTCTTTCATATAAACTTCTCGGTGAGGCGTGGAACATACGAATGAGTTTTCCACTCATATAAAACTCGATTGAAAATGGTAAGCTTCTTAAATAGTCGTTTTGTTCTTCCGATAATTGTTTTTGATGCCATTTTAATGCTTCAAATTCAGTCGGCTTTGTAATAAAATCATCCCAGTTTCCCATTACGACTACTTCACATTCTTTACGAATGATTTCAATTGCTTCACTGGAATGAGGTCCTTTTCCTACTAAATCTCCAAGACAAATAATGCGCTCGATTCCTCTTAATTTAATATCATTCAACACGGATTCTAATGCTTGAATATTACCGTGAATATCTGAAATTACTGCTATTTTATCCATATAAATTACTCCTTTATTTATTACATTCGCTTGATTGATACCATTTTGGAATATAAGATGAAAAATGATTATGCTCTTCTAATATTCCATTTAATCTTTCCTTCATATCATCTACTAAATGCGGCGTACTTCGATTCGTCCAAACGATATCCGCTGGGAATGTCATCGCGGCGTACAATGTATAGAGTTTCCAAAAATGAAGCGATGGTTCGCCTCCGCAATAACCGTGAACTTGTCCAACCGCAAATGGTTTACTTATTCTTGTAGTAAAAATCGCTACATTATAAAAATCGTGTATTGGATCGCCAAAATCATATCCACAAAAATCAATAACGATAAACTCCTTATTATGAATCATACTATTTGCTGGATGGAAGTCATCATGTAAAAATCTTATTGGACGATTTTTCAATAAATCTTTATGATTTTCTACAAAGGTTAATATTGGATTCAAATCCAGAAAATTCACCTCGTAATCTGTTAGTGCCTCTATGTATCTTTCGTATTTATTCCATCTAGATGTTTCCCATTTATTACTTGCACTTTCTCTTTCAATTGAGTGAATCCTCTTTAATACTTCCCCTGCTTTTCTTCCTGCCTTATACTGTTCTTCCACCGATAACTTCGTTAAACCTTCTTCACCATTTATACCTCGGGTCCATTCAAATACTTGAACACATTTATTTAATTCCTCAAGTTTTATGAAATGAATTAACTTAGGCGTTGGAATATGTAATGACTCTAATCGTTTCATATACGTATATTCTTCTTGTTTACGTTCAAAATGAACTGTATCACATACTTTTACAAAATATGTTACTTTGTTTTCTAATTCTATTTTATGTTTCTCTTCATGTGAGAAACCTTTTGAAATAGCTGTACACTTTACAATACGAGGCCATTCTAGTATTCTCTCTATCTCCCTAAGCATTTCTTCCACAACGTTCACCTCTATTAATATATGTACAAACTACCTAGCACTTCATGCTCTCGTTTATTTCCACCTTTAAACTCTACTGCAAATGGATATTCGCCATTCTTATTCAAATGTTCTAGTACTAGCCCTTCTCCAATCGGTTCACAAAACTGCACATGAATATTTCCAAACACTACACTTTGACTCTCAGCATTCCATTTTTCATTTTTCACAACTGAACTTGTAGATAGTCCCATTACTTTTTTCCATTTCCGTACTGTTTCTCGAACGTTTTTTACTGCGTAATGAATCGTTTCAATTTGTTGCACTTTGTTTTTATGTTCAGTGATCGTCCTACTGTTACGTAAATCGTTTCTTCTTTCTTCGTCCGTTTCATTCCACTGTATAAAGAAAGGTAATTTCGGTCCGTTCTCTTCTTGCCTAACAAATAACATTTTCCATTCTAAAAGCCGGCCATCTTTTCTCATGCGTTTCCCTTCAAATGGCCCTATCGTATGTAAGCCGTACTTATTAAAGTTAACTGCTAGCTCCTCAATTGCATCTGTTCGGATCGCGATTTGTAGCATTCCTTCTCCATTTTGTAGTTTCACCACTGTTTCTTGTACTAATGGATTTTCTGCTTCTTTCGCTTTTTCTTCATGTTGAACTGCTAAAAATTCTATATATGATAAATCAAAATAACTTAAACCATTCCAAGTACCCCAATTCGTATGCTCTCCGCCTAATACAGTATGAAATCCAAGTTCCTGCATTTGTTTTGCCGCTTCCTCCGGTGTACCATGAACTGCGTGAACAAGATGATCAAATCGTAACATGTCTTTCTCCCCTTTCTCTCCATCCTTTTATTGTATATTTTATTTTTATTTCATTCAATTCAAAAACTTTAAAACCTAGTTGATTTATACGATTAATATGTATTATAATGAAACAAATTTAATTATTGCTGATTGGAAAAACCAAAGGCACTTTTCTCATACGGGAAAAGTGTCTTTTTCATTTATTATTACAGGGGGATTATTTATGCAGAAATTAATTGTCTTTGCTATTATTGGATTTTTCGCTCAACTGATCGATGGAGCACTCGGAATGGCGTATGGGGTAACGTCTACTTCACTATTATTAATGTTTGGTATTGCACCGGCTGTAGCTTCCGCATCGGTTCATTTAGCTGAAGTCGTTACAACTGCAGCTTCTGGCGCATCTCATATCAAATTTGGAAACGTTGATAAATATACAGTTTCCAGGCTTACATTACCTGGGGCAATCGGCGCATTTGTTGGGGCATGTTTTTTAAGTAATTTGCCTGGAGATGTAATCAAACCGTACATTTCCGTATTTTTATTTACTTTAGGGGTTTATATTTTATTACGATTCATCATTCAAAAACAAATTGTCACTTCAAATAAGCGTATGTCTGCAAAACAACTTGTGCCGCTTGGTTTATTCGCTGGATTCGTTGATTCAACTGGTGGCGGTGGTTGGGGGCCGATTACGACACCTGTTCTTCTAGCAAGAGGAAATGAAGCTAGAAAAGTTATTGGATCTGTAGATACGAGTGAATTTCCTGTTTCACTCGCTGCAACAATCGGCTTCTTCATCTCACTTGGCTGGGAACAAGTAAGCTGGGTTTGGGTATTTTCTCTCATGCTCGGTGGTATCGTAGCGGCACCAATCGCGGCATGGCTAGTTCGCATCGTTCCTTCTCATTTACTTGGCGTATTAGTTGGTGGTCTTATTATCTTTACAAACATTCGTACACTGCTTACTACATTTAAAGTGGATCCAACTATTATTTCACTTTCTTACGTTGCAGTTGGTCTTGTCGTTATTATTTCTATTTTCATTGCTGTTCGTAATCATTCCAATCGTCCTAATACGTCAACGGCTGAGTATCCGAATGATCAGAAGCAAATGCTACCATAACTATAAAAAATACCGCTCAATTTAGAGCGGTATTTTTTATTTTTCTATTTTCCAATTAATCATCATTTCTGTAGCATTTACTCTCTTCATATGTAACTTTTCTAAAACACGCATCGAACTATAATTATCTAGAAGTGTCTCTGCAATTATTGTTTCTACCTCACCTGTTTTGAAAGCCCAATCGATTAGTTCTTTTACAGCTTCTGTTGCATAGCCCTGATTCCAATATTTCTCAATGAATCCATAGCCAATTTCTACTGTTTGATCCTCGTTTGGTTTCCCTTTAAACCCAATATCACCTAAAACGCTATCATCTTCTTTTCGAAGAACATACCACGCCCCCCATGGTAATAAAGTTGCATCTTGTTTTACATTCTTTACATGCCCTACAATATGCGGGCCGCTATTGTATCCTTGCTCGTTAGCGACTTGAATCCTCTCTTCTGTACACGGCACTATATAGAGCCTTTCTGTTTCTAATTTCATTTTGATTTCCCCTTTTTGCTTAAACGTTACTCTAATTATAACAAATAATATGACTTTATTATGAATGTCGAATTATATTTTTCTGAATTTTCTTTTAATTTAGAGGGTTTTTCAATATTTTTTGCGAAACATTTGTATAACAATTTTTTCTTTGCTTATTGCTACATAATAGTAGGTTCGGGTGGAGTTTTGCAAGCGTTTCCTATACAATAACCGATATTTTTTGACTTTTCCTAACAAAATATCTTGCAATATATTCAGAAAGTCATTACAATTGCCATATATTAAAAATCTTAGCAATATATCAAATCCTCATCAATCCGATGAGGTAGAGGTTGCGACTTTTAAGAGTACGACGGACGAGACACAGAGAATGTCACCGACTCCGTTTGAAAGGAAAAGTTGCCGAAGTTTATATTTCTTCTCTGGAAATATGGGCTGGGGCTGTCTCCGAAAGGAACAGAACTGTCACGTTTACAAAATTACCGTGTAAACGTGGGGTGCTATCTTAACGGAAGGGTATGATGGGGTGGTTATTTGTGAAACGTTCCGCCAAATTCCTTTGGCGGTTTTTTGTATTTTTCTCCCCCGCTCCTTCCTAACCTACAAGAAAAGGAGTGTTGAACATGAATAGCGCAACAAATCAATCTACCTCTAAAACGCAAACTACACAAGGACAAGGTGAATTAAAACGCGGATTAAAATCTCGTCACCTTACGATGATTTCTCTCGGCGGTACAATTGGTACCGGACTATTTCTTGCCAGCGGTGGTGTCATCCATTCAGCTGGACCTGGTGGTGCATTAATTGCATACGCCGCAATTGGAATTATGGTTTACTTTTTAATGACAAGCTTAGCTGAACTCGCAGCTTACATGCCTGTTACTGGATCTTTTAGTACGTACGCAACAAAATTTGTTGATCCATCACTTGGCTTTGCACTTGGATGGAACTATTGGTATAACTGGGCAATTACGATTGCTGCTGAACTAGCTGCTGTAACATTAATTATGAAATTTTGGTTCCCAGATACCCCTTCTCTTATTTGGAGCGGATTATGTTTAGCTATTATTTTCCTTTTAAACTACTTATCTGTTAAAGGGTTTGGTGAATCTGAATATTGGTTCGCACTTATTAAAGTAGTTACGATTATTATCTTTTTAATTGTTGGTTTCATGATGATTTTTGGAATTATGGGCGGCGAAACGGTTGGCTTCAAAAACTTCACTGTTGCAGATGCACCATTTAACGGCGGTATCATGGCAATTATCGGTGTGTTTATGGCAGCTGGTTTCTCATTCCAAGGTACTGAACTATTAGGAGTAGCTGCTGGTGAAACATCTGATCCAGAACGTAATATCCCAAAAGCAATTCGTTCAATCTTTTGGCGTATTCTTTTATTCTATATCCTTGCGATTCTCGTTATCGGTTTATTAATTCCTTATACAACTGAAAGTCTTGCTGCAAGTGATGTAACAGTAAGTCCATTTACACTTATTTTCGAAAAAGCGGGCGTTGCCTTTGCTGCTTCTGTTATGAACGCTGTTATTTTAACGGCAGTACTATCTGCTGGTAACTCTGGTATGTATGCATCAACTCGTATGCTTTGGGATTTAGCTCGCCAAGGGAAGGCACCAAAGTTTCTTGGTAAATTAGATAGCCGCGGTGTACCTGTTAACGCATTAATCGTAACATCGATTGTCGGTAGTATTGCTTTCATTGCTTCTTTATTCGGTGACGGTGTTGTATACATTTGGTTATTAAATGCATCAGGAATGTCTGGCTTTATCGCTTGGGTCGGCATTGCAATTAGTCATTACCGTTTCCGTAAAGCGTATATCGCACAAGGAAAAGATTTAAATGACTTACCATATAGAGCAAAATGGTTCCCCTTCGGTCCAATCTTTGCATTTACACTTTGTATCATCGTAATTTTAGGACAAAACTACGGGGCATTTATGGGTGAGTCAATCGACTGGAACGGTGTACTCGTTTCTTACATCGGTTTACCACTCTTCTTAGTACTATGGTTAGGTTATAAATTTACGAAAAAAACAAAAGTGATTCCACTTGATAAATGTGAACTAAAATAAAGTGAAACGAGCAAACAAATTTGTTTGCTCGTTTTTTGTTGCAAACCTCTTTGCTTCCCTATTGCTCCTGTTTTTGCCATAATAGAAGAAATATAAATAAAAGGTTGGGATACAATGAACATTCGCATTACTGATGAAGCAAAAGCAGCTATACATAGATTAGAACGTGAAGACAAAAAGATCATTCGCATTAGAGGAACAATGACAAACTCTTGTAGTATTTTCGTTGATGTCGATTTAATTTGGGATACATTTAACGCAGATGATGTTGTATATGAAGATGCGGAGCTTATCGTACAAATGGATTCATTTACGAAAGACTACACTGGTGATACAGTGAAGCTTGATTATAAGACGACAGGTTTTAGTATTACGACTCCGAGTGAGACTTTGGTTTATGGATTGTCGATTAAAAAATAAAAATCGTTTATCCGACCAATGAGGTGAAAAAATGGGTAAATATGTTCCGTTAAAATTTTTATTTAATGAAGAATTAGCCGAAAAAATAGCTGATTCTATTTGTAAACACGATCCTTATTTCTCTAAAAACATCTTTGTAGATTCTGTAGCTTGTAAAGTTGAAAATTTAGAGTTAAAACAGCGTATTGAAGTAATTGCAGATGAATTACACAATGCTTTACAAAAAGATTTTAATGCCGCAATACATATATTACTGAAGACATTAGGACCAGAAAATACAACAGAAGTAGGCACATTTACAAATGGATATATGTATATGCCTCTTGCAAAATACGTTGAAAAATATGGGCTTAACGATTTTAAAATCTCGTTCAATGCAATGTATGAAATAACGAAAAGGAATACTGCTGAATATGCCATTCGGCCTTTTCTTGAAACATATCATGAAGATACACTAGACATATTGCAACAGTGGATTCATGACGAAAACAGCCACATTAGAAGATTAGTTTCTGAAGGTACAAGACCAAGGCTTCCTTGGGCTAAAAAAATAGGAGCTCTAAAAGGTGATTTTAAGTACAATTTACAACTTCTTGAACCATTAATGAATGACCCTTCTAAATATGTTCAAAAATCTGTAGCCAATCATATTAACGATATTACGAAAGAAGATAAAGAACTCGTTTTTCAATGGTTACAGCAATTACGTGATAAACAGCATCCTATTAATCCTTGGATTATAAAACATGGACTAAGAACAGTAATAAAAAGTGGTACTTTACCAAAAAATTTTTCTTTTTAGGTATTTTAAACAAAACCGCTTATGCTTCAAAAATGAAGCATAAGCGGTTTTCCTTTTGAATACAGAAATAACAAACATAAAAAGTACTTTAAATTTCTTCTTTATATCATTATTTTACTAACTCTTCTATGTTATTACTTTCCTTAATTTTTTCGGATGATAGCCAGAGTGAATAACTTGTTCCATCCTTGTTCCTTAAATATATGTTAAATTCCTTATTATATAGTTCTTCTTTAAGAATAGTGACTACCTTTCTCAAATCATCTATTACATATGGATCATTTCTATATTTTATCTCACTGTCATTGAAAACTAATGTCAATTCATACTCTAGACAATTGCCGTCTTTCGGGTGTGGACAAGTAATATCCTCAATTTCAAAACGATCATTTTGAATTTCATTTAACCTTACGCCTACTTTTGTTTCAGTTTGAACCAAATATGTCCAATAACCGCTTACTGTGTTTTTCATTGTTAAAAGCAGTTCTTCTTTCGTTATAGCTTTTTGCACATTTTGAAAAGGCAAGCCTATAGATTCACCATTATAATCCTCAATTTCAAGTGTTGTTATCTTTCTATTACTCTTCTGAATGAATTGGATTAGAGCATATAAACGATCTAATTCTTTTGATTCAAATTGACTGTAATCAATCTTGTCACTCGTTTTTAAAGTTAATAATAACTTATCCGTTGGTTTCTCCTCTATATCATCATCCATTATATATTGAAAAACATTTTTATTTTCAGGTTCCACGTAACCTAATTTTTTAATTTCTTCTAGCATTGGTTTAAATTTCTTATATTCCTCATATGTTTTTTTTCCGTATTGATATTCATCACCTTTTATTCTTGAATATAAGAAGCCATCTACCTCTACTCTAAATTGAATATTTTTGTTATTTTTTGCTTGAACAGTATGATATGTATGCCCCATATTCCCTTCGTTTATAGCACCCCAATGTGTTACAATCACATCAATTCCGTGCTTTTTTTTCACATATTTTTTCACCTGATCGTCATCTTTATAATTACACCCACTTAAACATAAGAAATATAAGAAACATAACAATACTAACATTACATTTTTCATTCTTTTCATATAGCACCTTGCCCTCTTTTCGCATAAACAAAATATTCCATATATAAAGAATACTAAATCGCTGAATGTTTTCAAAGAATTAAAATATTTTTACACTCGGTTTATATATCTATTTCTTTTATTAATGGCTCTAATAAGTTTTAATATTGATAATCGAATATAATAAAAAGAAACCTAAATTTAAGGTTTCCCATTTTTACCAACAATTTAAATTTTAATAGATATTTTTTAGCCAAGTAATAATTCGTAGTACCTGAAACGACTCAAACCAAGTAATGAAAAACAGGAGAACAAAGAAAGAGATAAGTGATATAAATTTTAATCTTCCATCTTCACGTCTAGCAATCGCTATAATACTCAGAACCACTCCAATTAAAAAAGAAATATACCCTAATAGGATAATAGGCTCAGAATAGCTATCTATTATCCTATTTAATCCAAATAATAACATTCCAAAAGTCATCAATATTATTGAAAATACACTAAATTTTTTCATAATTCAACCTCCAATATAATTTTACTATTTTATGGAGAGAATAATTTTTTTATGCGTATGGATGAACAATTACACTATAAAATTAGATAACTCAATTTATTTTTTCATTAAACAACTGCCTTCTTTTATACCCTCAAAGGATTCCCACTCGATTATCCCGAATATATAAATTACTATTCTCATAAGGAGCGAATGTATATGAATCTATTCGAACATGAAACGTAAAACCGCTTCTCTTTCATAAGAGGTCCTCCCGTTCTCCTTTCTCATCATATCATTCATTAAAAAATAGGAGGACATAATTATGAAACGTGATCCATTATTTTTAACTTTATTAGAAAGCGCCAATACAAATTTTAGTGGCTGGGATTTTTCTTTCATTTCAGAAACGGGTCGAATGAAGAGCGAGCCTTTATCATGGTCGTACGGCAGTACTGCTTTCCAGCTTATGCAACGCGCTAAATCAATGCTCGATATGGGTACTGGCGGTGGAGAGTTTTTATCTATGTTACAACCATTCCCACCAACTATTTTTGCGACTGAAGGTTATGCTCCAAACGTGCCAATCGCTCGAAAGCAATTAGAACCTTTAGGGGTTACAGTTATAGAGGTAACGGATGATACCGCTTTACCATTTGAAGATGGTCAGTTTGATTTAATCATAAATCAACATGAATCATATGCTGCCTCTGAGGTAAACAGAATCCTTTCTCCAAATGGGATTTTCCTTACACAACAAGTTGGTGGTCTCGATTGTGCGGAACTTAATGAGCAGTTTGACTCACCACTAAATAGCGAATTTGCAAGTTGGTCTCTCGAAATCGCATGCAGTGAGTTAAAGCAAAATGGATTTACTATTTTAGAAGCAAAGGAAGAATTCCCTTTCCAACGCTTTTATGATATTGGCGCTATCGTCTACTATTTAAAAGCGATTCCGTGGCAAATTCCTGATTTTACTGTCGAAAGGTATTATGAGGAGTTATATCGTATACATGAAATTATCTTACAAAAAGGATATTTTGATGTGAAGCAACATCGATTTATGATTAAGGCGATTCACAGCTAACAAAAAGGAGGCGGCAAAGCCACCTCTTTTTTGTTCCGTTTACGTATGTTCTCTACGCTTTCACCATAAGAAAAGTTATATCATACATATTACAATTCTGACCAATAAATTGTATTTCTGAAACATATAATCACTTCGTATATATAATGAGAACAAAACGTGATTTTTCACTATCCTCTTCTATTGAGAAATGAGTTGTTTTTCATATCGCTTGTTCGCATCATCTTCTGTCAAACATGCAGTTGTGTAATTAATAATATTCCGGTTATCGTACGTGAATATATGTTTTAACTTATTTTCTTCTGTTATTACTGTCGGTAAGTATTTTGGTAAGTTGCTAACTACACCTCTATTATCACCATCTAATATCCAATCAATTTCTTTCCATTCTAATAATCCTTCAGCCGTACGTAATGGTGTATTCATTTGCATTCCATCTGGAAAATCAGCAACGAACACATACATTCCTTCACTAGCCTGGGGCTCATCTTTACCTTTAAAAACAACAGTCCCTTTATACGTTACACTTGAAAGTTCTATACCCGTTTCCTCAAACGTTTCTCTAATTATTCCTTCGTATGGCGTTTCATTCTCTTCTATTTTTCCTCCAACACCATTCCACATCCCCATATTCGGCTTTTTATTTCTATTTAATAGCAGTATTTTATCGCTTTTTCTAATAAAACAAATTGTGTATTTGTACATACGATCATTTCCTTTCATTTTCCACATGAGTTATTTGGCTTATTTTCAAGTAAAAACACTCGCCTTACAATTCCTTACTACATAATATATAGTACAACTTTCATGCGTAAACACTTTACGTCAAACGAGAGAATCCTTTTTAGAAAGGAGAATTTAAAATCGATATTATAAGCAATGAATTTCTAAACCAATATTACAACAGCCTCGTGTGGTTAAACGATACACACTGGTTTGGAGTTCCAATCTGTAAACTTCCCTCTGATCTCTTTTTGTATCAAGAAATTATTTATGAATTAAAGCCCGATTTAATTATTGAATGCGGGACTTTTCACGGTGGTAGTGCACTGTATTTAGCTTCTATGTTAGATTTAATTGGAAAAGGTCACGTACTTACTATCGATATAACTCCGCAGCCAAATCGGCCATCACATAATCGGATTACGTATTTAACAGCATCTTCTGTTTCTGTGCAGGCCATCCAAACAATTGTAAGCATGCGCAAACCTAATGATGTGGTTTTAGTTATTTTAGATTCTGATCATAGTAAAGAACATGTCTCCAAAGAACTATTACTATATAAATCTATCGTCACTACTGGCAGTTATATGATTGTAGAAGATACCTCCATTAATGGAAATCCGCTTCTTCCCGATTGGGGTCCTGGCCCGATGGAAGCTGTGGATGAGTTTTTAACTAAAAATAATAACTTCATAATCGACGAGTCTAAACATAAATTTTTCATATCATTTAATCCAAAAGGTTTTTTAAAGAAAATAAAGTGAAACTTTAATAAGTGGGGTTTTGCTCATCCCCCACTTATTCTATCATTTTCATTTTTGAAAAAGGATAATATACAAATTCCACCTTGCCTATTATGTTATCTTCTTCAATATATCCTAAGCCATTTCGACTATCTCTACTTACTTCGCGGTTATCTCCCATTACAAATAACTTATTTGGCGGAATTTTTGTCTTTTGAAAATTATAAAATACTTGTGTGTTGTTAAATAAATCTTTGTTTGTATATGGTTCTTCTTGCTTTTTATCGTTCACATATACCTTTCCGTTCGTTATGTTAATTACATCACCAGGAAGCCCTATTACACGTTTCACATAATATTTCGATTCATCCTCTTCTTTTATAATGACAATTTCTCCGTGTTGTAAATTAGAAAGACGTACTACCGCTTTATTTACAAATACGTAGTCTTCTTCATATAAAGTCGGCTGCATCGATTCCCCTTCCACCTTACATAAAGTAAAAGAATGGTAGCCTATGACTATCACCAATATAAATAGTATGTACTTTCCCCAGCCTCTCTTAATCTCCTTTTTCATATCCATTCCCACCTTATAAAGCGCTTTTTAACTCAAAAAATATATCACTGCACAATATGTTTCCATGCAGTGATACTATTTTTACTGTGCCTTGTTCGGTTGTTCTACTGGAATTGAATTTGCATTTGATCTATTTGTTTTTAATTCAAAATACGCATCCAAAATCTCTTTACCAATCGCAGAATTAATTCCTGATTTATCATCATTCACCCATGGTACAACAACTGAAAAAGCTACTTCCGGATCCGCATCATATGGTGCATAACCGGCAAGAGTTAAATTATAACATTTTTTTCGGTTGTTGTTCTCATCTCTTCCAATATCACTTTCTCCACCATATACTGTCTCAGCTGTTCCTGTTTTTCCCGCTGGTTTATATGGTAGACCTTTAAACGTTCCGGTACCTGTTCCGTCAGCTTCTTGAAAAACTCTTCTAAATCCTTCTTTTACATGATTAATGTACGAAGTGTCCATATCCACTCTATTTAATACAACTGGTTCAATCGACCGAACGACTTTTCCTACATCCTCTGGTCTATTCGGTTGCTCTCTCACTTCCTGTACAATTTGTGGTTTCATTCGGTAACCGCCATTTGCAATTGTGGAAATATATTGTGCAAGCTGAAGCGGCGTATATGTATCATACTGTCCAATCGCGTAATCAAGTAAAAATCCGGGTATGTTATCAGTTCTACCTACTTGACCAATTGATTCATTTGGCAGGTCAATACCAGTCGACACACCTAGGCCAAATTGTCTAAAATAGTAGCGCATTTTATTAAATGTTTCTTGTTTAATGTCTAATGGATTGTTTGGGACATAATTAATGCCTGCCATTTTTAAAGCCGTATTAAACATATAAACGTTCGATGACACTTGCAAAGCTCTTAAATCATCAATATCCCCAAATTCTTTCCACGATTTCTTCGGCTTAGAACTTCCTTTAAAATACATTGGCGCATCAAAGAAATGTGTATACGGCTTAATCGCTTCTGTTTGATATCCAGTTAATAAAGTAGCCCCTTTTACAGTTGACCCTAACTCATAAGAACTTGTCATCGTTCCTAATGCATAATCTTCTATTTGCATACCGCCATCTTTATTTACAATTTTCTTTCCTGCCATTGATAAAATTTGACCGTTTTTCGGATTCATCATTACTACGAACGCACGATCCATCATCGGCTCTGCAGCATGAAAGGCTCGTAAATTCTTTTCAAGGCTGCCCTCTACTCTTTTCTGTAAATCCATATCGACTGTTAACATCAAGTTATTTCCACTTTTTCCTTCAGTCACTTTTTCTGTTCGAACAATCTTCCCTGCTTTATCCATAATATTTTTAGACTGTTCCTTCGTTCCATGTAGTGCATCTTCATATTGTTTTTCAATGTAACTTTTACCAATACGGTCGTTTCGATTATAATCACGAACTAAATAATAATCTAATTGTTCTCTTGGCAATCCTTCATTTTCATTAGAAACGCTACCTAGTATAGAGCGCAGTATTTTATCATTTGGGTATTCACGTTCCCAATCTACTGTCGTATCTACCCCTGGTAAGCTTGCCAACCTTTCACTAACGACAGCATATTCATTTTGACTTACATCTTTTTTAACGATTTGCGGCGTCATTTTATATCCCGCATTCATTTTGCTTTTAATTACTAATACTTCTATATCTTCCTTTGAAAGCTCATTTAGTTCTTCTTGTGTAATTCTTTCCCGGCGCAGTTCTTCTACTTTTTTATCTAACTCTTTTCCTTCTATTTCTTGCTTTCTAAATTTACTCTCATCTTCTTTTGTTACTTTCGCCGCTGCCCGCTTTTCATTTAACTGCATCCAAAAATCTTTCTTATCTGTCTCTGTTAACTTATCCATGTCCTCTTGCGACATTTCAATTAGTTTGGCTAAATCTCTTGCTACTTGTAAAACTTCTTTCGAGTCTACTCCTCTCATTTTCGTATATGTAACGGTTCGCAATGGTTTATTATTTACAATAACGTGACCTTGCCGATCAAACATTTTCCCTCTAGGAACGGGAGTGCTTACCGTTACATCTTCCTTTTTATTTACTTCATTTCTATACGTTTCTCCATCAATGATTTGTACTTTACCTAATTGAATTATAATAGCTGAAAATAAAAGAAAGACAATAAAAAATAGTACATTTAACCGAAATGGAATATGAGTCTTTTTCTTTTTCGATTGTTTTTTCTGCTCCTTTTTCTGTCTCATTTCGCTCCCTCGCTTCATTCTATTAACATTTCTACGCAAAATCATTATGTATCAAATTTATTTATATGATATATATAGAATTTTATATTAATTATAAAAGAAATAAAAGATTTAATTTTCAGTTTTTTGTTTTTACATCCTATTTATTACCATTCCCTTAATGCACAATAACATGAATATTATTCTAAAAGAAAAATGGGGCAAATTGATTTTTATAAATTATAGAGATGTTGTTACTACATTATCAAAATGTTTTCATATGGCTTAAAACAGTGATTACTCAAATAAAAAACTGAGGCAGATACCTCAGTTTTTTCGATAACTTATTTCATTGAAGATAACCCTTCAACAAACTCACCAATCTTATTTTGAAAAACAAAATCAAAGTTATATTCCTGTCCTGTTAACTCTTCATTTACTAAAATAGTTGTTGCTCCTACTTCCCTCTTTGCGATTTCCGGGAATGAAGCGACAGGTTGTACTTTTAATGACGTTCCCATAACGAGAAGTACACCTGTTTCATATAAACGTTTCATCGCATTTTGATATTGCGGCAGTGTATCTCCGTATAAAACAACATCTGGATTTAAAATAAAATTACACTTCTCACAACGCGGTACTTCATGATCAATCATATACTGTAAATCATAGCCTGATTTACATTTTGGACAATGTGCTGTTTGAAGTGTTCCATGTAAATCAATGACATGCTTACTGCCACCTAATTGATGTAAACCGTCAATATTTTGCGTTAAAATCGTAATATCTTTCCCTTGTTCTTCTAGCTCAGCTAAAAAGCGATGGCCACGATTTGGTTTATATTGATGGAACGTATTAATTTGAAAGATTTCTTTATAATGCTTCCAAAATTCTTTCGGACTTCGGTTATAGTACCCTCTTGATAAGTACATCTCCACATTCGCATCAGCATACAATCCATTTGCTGAACGAAAATCTGGAATACCACTTTCCGTACTTGCACCAGCGCCTGTTAATACTGTAATTTTCTTCGCTTTTTCTAAAATTGAACGTACTTCTTCAAATTGTTGCACAAAAATCACCTCTATGTATTTTCCTATTCTTATTATACCAGTTGTTTACAGGAGGTGTTGTACAATTCATTTTACTTAATGCGTTGCGCCCCCAACCTCTACAATATCTACTTTAACTGTCGTCGTTACTTCGATTGCCAATTCTATCCCCTTACGAATAGTAGAAAGTGACATACTCGGTTGCCCTGGATAATTACTCGCTTGTTCTGGTAAAAACGGAATATGAATGAATCCGCCTTTTATTTTCTTATCATGTTTCTCTAGTTCATGCATAAGTCCATAGAATAAGTGATTACAAACGAATGTGCCTGCCGTCTGTGAAACAGATGACGGTATACCCTCTTCGCGAAGTTTTTTTACGATTGCTTTCATCGGAAGTGTAGACCAATACGCAATCGCTCCTTCTTCTACAACCGGTACATCTACCGGCTGATTCCCTTCATTGTCAGCGATTCTTGCATCATCAATATTAATTGCGATACGTTCTATCGTAATATCTGGTCTGCCCCCAGCTTGTCCAATGCATATAATAATTTCCGGCGCTAGTTCTTCTATATACTCTTTTAATACGCTTATTGATTTATGAAATACAGTTGGTACTTGTTTGCTTATTATCTTGTATTCTCCAATTGTTTTTTCATGCAAACCTTTTGCTACTTCCCAAGCTGGATTGATATTTTCTCCGCCAAACGGATCAAACCCTGTTAATAATACTGTTTTCATAGTTTTATCCTGGTTTAAAATTCTTATAAAAATCTATAAATTGTTGGCGAACCAAGTCAAATGCCAACTACCGAAAAGGAATTTCACCTTTTTCCTGTCCGTAAGGGTTGTGACCTTTTCATCCACCTATTGTGAAAGAATGACGGCAGGTTCCTGTTAGGAACGATCTGTTCTTGCATACTACCATTCATCCAAGTCAGTAGTATGCAAGAGGTTATAAGAAATAAACCAGTACCCCCCTTCTCATTTAAATTTTAAATATGAATTGTTGATTGCTCATATAAACAGTTTTGTGAAGAATGCTCCACAATTTCCAATTGTGATATTCTTTCCACGTTTGAATTGTTTGTAACCATTTTTTATATACTTTTTTCGTATTCTTTTTACTTTCTTCCATGGAAGCAACAAGAATACGCAGTTTTGTTGTAATTTGGTTTTTTAATAATAATATAATCTCTTGTGGTAATTGTTCTTGCAATTCCAATCCACGTCTTGCAATCGTGAATGCGGCTGCTTCATGAACACTAATACCGAAATTTTTACTGTATTTTAATTTTCCAATCACACTTGTATAAGCGGGGTTTACTGTTTTAACAGAAAATCCGTTACGAAGAGACATACGAATTAAACTGTTCAACATCTTTTTATACGTAAATTGATGGAAATTACGATTACTGTATTTATCAGTATCATGAGATTGTTGAAACTTTAAATCTTCTAAAACAATTCCACCTACATTGTTTTCCAATAACCATGTTTTAATTTGTTGTACGATTTGTCCAATTATCGTTGCGCGTTTATTTGTTAAAAACGCATTCAGATTGTGTAGATAAAAATTTTTTGAACCTTTAAAATTACCTTGTTTTGTACATAAACTAACTGCAATACGGTCCGGATTTACATCAATTCCTGCAATTACATCTGATTGTGGTGTTTCCTTCAAATCTAGTACACGACCTATTTGTGTTTCATCAAACGTAATATTTACATAAAATTCATTTTGTTTACGAATGATTTCTACACTATATTTTTGATGCTCTATAATCGGTTTTCCTTTTGGATTTACACCGATTCGCTTTCCCATAACGACATTTGTGATTTGATGATAAAAATGATATGGAATGATAATCGGAACTTTGATTCGTGGGCTTTTTGTTTTTCCATTTGTTCGTCCTAATGGATTTGCAATTTCTAACCATCCTTGCCCACAGTCATCAACTGTAATGCGCATGTTCAAATTCCCTTTTTTGCTTTTATCTCCACGAGAATATAATTGTCGTGTCCGCAAATCTTTCCATTCTTGATTGGATATCTTGTTTTTCATTCTTTCATAGAAATTTTTCCGCCCACCAAAAATAATAGGAGGTAATGTTTTATTTTTAATATGTTTTGCATACGTTTCAATTCTTTGTTCTAATTTTTGTTTTCGTTTTCTTAAGCCAATTAAACAAGTTTCTAATGCAACTTGTTTAGGTCTTTTTTTGCCGCGTTCATAATCATCTATTTTTTGTAACGTCTTTTCTAACTTTTTTTGATTGTTTTCTAGGTAAACAGGAAGAAGTTCTTTTTGAGAGAAAAGGATCAATTGCGCTTGTAAAATCGCATCTTCACAAAAACGTTTATTTAACAAATATTTAGGTTGTAGTTTTTTTATCAATTCTTTCTCGTTTTCGCCCTCAATCAAACGATTAAAACTATATCGTTTTGCACTTTCGAACGTACGGATTAAAGTAATTAAATCTTCCGTTTGTTCTTTTGTAATAGAATTGATTTTACAAGTACGTGTTGTTTTCATCCTTTCCCCCCTTTTCATCACCTGAAAATATTATAGGTTGAATTCTGTAAAATATAAAACCTGTAATTGTAAATTTTTATAGTTTTTTATAGATTCTCATTTACTGTTATTACCTCCTAATTAGAAACGATATACTAGGCCGTACATAATAAACATATTTATGATAAAAATTGAAAGAGCAATTGGTACTTGTGCTTTAATAACCGCATTTTTATCCTTTAGCTCTAAAAGCATCGCAGGTACGATATTAAAGTTTGCTGCCATTGGTGTAAGCAGCGTTCCGCAATATCCAGCAAACATACCGAGCGCTGCCATAATTGCTGGGTTTCCGCCGTGCATTTGAACTATTAAAGGTAAGCCAATTCCGCCAGTAATAACAGCAAACGCTGCGAATGCATTTCCCATTACGACTGTAAATAGCATCATGCCTAAACAGTACGCCATAACGGCAACGAACGGATACTCTGTCGGTAGCACTTGTCCGACTAAGTCTGAAACAACTTGTCCAACGCCAGACTTCGCGAATATACCGCCAAGTGCTGCTAACATTTGTGGTAAAATTACAGCCCAGCCAACAGCTTGTAATAGCCTGCTTCCTTCTTGTACAGGTGTTGTTATTTTTGATTTTGTAATACGCATCGCCGCAACAAATGCGAGTAATGCACCAAACGCTAGTGCAACTAATGTTACTTTATCTGGATCAACAAGAGAGACATTTCCCCATTTAATTTTCCCTAAGGTCAACGTACCGATAATTGTAAAAATAGGAATTAATAGTGCAGGCATAAAAATTTTATTTTTTAATTTCTCAGCATGTTTCACACGTTCTTGTACTAGAACTTCTTTTTCCTCTGATTTTGTTACTTTATTTAGTGAGGCTAAAACGACCATAGCGAGTACAATACAGCCAACGTAAAACGAAGGGATTACATTCCCGAATAAAAATGTAACGGCAAACAATGCCCAAAATAGACTAGAACCAAATCGATTTGGATGCTCACGATCAAACGCGATACGAACAGCGATAAAGGCAACAATTATACCTAATACGTAATAGATTGTATCCATTGTGATGATGTTCATTTTATATTGCCTCCTTCTCTTCTTTTCCTTCTGCCTTCATTGTTTTCTCTATATATTTATCAAACCTTCTAAATCTAATCCAGCTTACAATAAGTGCAGATATTGCTGTCGGAATGCCCCAAAGTGCCATATCCCATACTCCGACATGCATACCTACTGAATCGAAGAATCCTTTCATTAATAAAATAGCTCCAGTTGCGATGAAAATATCTTCTCCGAAAAACCAAGCTGTATTTTCAGCAGCTGCTGCGTTTGCTTTAATCTTTTCTCTTAATTTTTCAGGAAGTTTACCGTATTTACCTTGCGCGGCCCCTTCTGCCATCGGTGCAACGAGCGGCCTTACTGTTTGCGCATGCCCACCAATATTAAGCCCTAGTGCTGCTGATGATTCTCTTATCGTAAAATATGACATTAATACTCTTCCAGTTGTTGCTCCTTTTGATTTCGTTATAAGTGCTTCTGCTCTTTCTTTTAAACCGTAACGCTCTAAAATTCCGATTACCGGTAAAGTTAATATAATTGGCATAGACATATATCTATTTTCTATGAAAAATTTACCGAACATGCTGATCACATCATAAAAACTTAATCCTGAAACCATACCAGTAACAATACCTGCAACCATAACTACTAAAAGTGTATTTAATCTAAATAAAAAGCCCACTGCAACAAGTAGTATTCCGATTAATTTAATCATCCCAGCACTTCCCCCTATTTTTTATTTCGGTGCACAAATAGAAATTTCATTAAGTTTGAATGTTCTGTATATTCTTTTTGCAAATTGCACTGCTTTTTCCCCATCACCGTGTAAACAAATTGTTTGCGCCTGAACTGCTACTTTCTCTCCATTGACCGCATTTACATGGCCTTCTTTCACCATTTGAAGTACTTGCTTTATCGCTTCGTCTTCATCTTTTATAAGCGCATTTTCTTCTGTACGGCTCGTTAATGTACCATCTTGCTTATATGTACGATCCGCAAAAGCCTCTTGTACAAGAGTTACTTTGTATTTTTCTGCAGCCTGTATAAACGCCTCGCTATTTGCTAATCCATAAAGTAATAGACTTGGATTTATATGATAAATTGCCTTTGCAATTGCATCTGCAATTTCCGGATTAGACGCCGCCATATTATATAAGGCACCGTGCGGCTTTACATGCTGCATTTTCCCGCCTGCCGCTTTCACAAATGCGTCTAATGCGCCTGTTTGATATAGAACATAATCGTATACTTCACTTGCTGAAACATTCATGTTTCTTCTACCAAATCCAATTAAATCAGGAAATCCAGGATGCGCCCCTATTGCTACGTTATGCTCCAAAGCTTTTTCAACAGTTTGACGCATAATAGACGGATCACCCGCATGAAAACCGCAAGCAACGTTTATAGAGGAAACGAACGGAAGAATCTCATCATCATTCCCCATTTTATAAGCGCCAAAACTTTCTCCTAAATCACAGTTTAAATCGATTGTAGTCATAATGTATTCCTCCTAATTTCAGCTTCGTAAAGCAATGAATTTCTTTAATAGATTCATATTTACTTCTTGTTCTATGTACAATTGTTCCGCTTCTTCAAGCGTAATTTTCTCAAAAGAAACATATTCCCCCGGCTTTAGCTGGGCAAGAAGAGGTAAATCTACTGAAATGATATTTCCCATTCTCGGATAGCCACCTGTCGTTTGCCTATCTGCCATTAATATAATCGGCTGTCCACCATTAGGAACTTGAATGGTTCCAAATGTAACAGGACTCGATAAAATCTCTTTTTCTTCCATCCTATTTAATACTTCTCCCTCAACCCTATAGCCCATACGGTCAGCATAATTAGATACCTTATACTCTCTCGTAAAAAATGCCTTTCTACTTTCTTCTGTAAATTGATTATATTCAAAGTCAGCTATGACACGAAGCTTAGGATGTTTCTTATACTTTGGTAGTATGCTGTTGCTAATTGCCCATTTCGTTTTTATACGCTCATCTTTTTGTAAGTCTTGAATGAAACGATTCGCCATTTCTGGTTGTGCACCAATTTGGAAGTAGTCACCCTTTTTCAGCATTCTTCCTTCTATACCACCAATCGCAGCACGTATGTACGTACTTTTACTTCCCATTGTACGCTCAATATGTATTCCACCCGCAAAGGTCACATACGCTCTGCAACCACTTTTCACTTTTCCAAAACAAAGCATACTACCTTCTTCCGCTAAAATTGGACGCCATAAGGGGATACGTTCTCCATTCAATAACGGTTCCATATCTGCTCCGCCAATCGCAAGTAAAGTCGTTTTCTTTATTAACAATTTAGGTCCCATAATCGTCATTTCGAGTCCCGCTTCATTCTCTTCATTACCAACTAACATATTGATCATCCGAAGTGCACTTTGATCCATCCCCCCGCCAACTGGCACACCGTATTGTTGATAATGAGATCGCCCTAAATCTTGGACTGTTGTAAACATTCCCGCATGCAAAACCTCTACATCCATTTTTTAGCCCCCTCAAGCGATACGTACTCTTCCTTCGTTATTGGAATAAATCGTAAATACATACCACTTTGAATATATGTTGGTATTTCTTCTTCCGGATTAAATAATGAAATAGGAGTTCGGCCGATAATATTCCATCCTCCTGGTGTTTCAAGCGGATATATACCTGTTTGATTTCCGCCAATACCTACCGAACCAGGAGAGATTTGTAACCGTGGTGTTTCTTTTCTAGGTGTTTCTAATTCTTTTGAAAGTCCTCCTAAATACGGGAACCCTGGTGTAAAACCTAGCATATATACAAAATATGTAGTTTCACTATGTATTCGAATCACATCTTCTACTTGTAAACCGTGATAATGCGCGACTTCTTCTAAATCTGGTCCATATTCTCCCCCGTAACAAACGGGTATAGAGATATGTTTCACATCCTGTTTTACTTCTTCTTTATAAGAATCACACAGCTCCTTTATATACTGGCGAACGTAATCATGTGACCTTTCACTTCTCTCATTTCGCTTCCATACTTCGTATACATTGTAGTAAACAGCTAATGAAGTAAACGACGGAACGCACTCTATCATTCCTGCAAACGGATGTTGCTGCAGTGCTTGAAATAACCGCTGTACTTTCTCATATATATCCCTCTTAATTTCTTCACCAAATGTAACAATAATTGCTTGATCCCCTAACGCAGAAAATTTCATCCTACTCCCTCTTTCTATGCCAAAAAGCCGAGTTCTTTCGAAATGCGATGCGCTGTTTCTTTCACCTTCGCAATAAAATATGAAATGTTACTTTCGTTGTACTCAATTGCTAATCCCGAAATACTAATGCCTGCTACAACCGTTCCATCGCTCGCGAAAATGGGTGCTGCTATCGCGGCTGTATGATTTTCTAACTCAGAATAACTAATGGTGTAGCCTTCCTTTTTTGCCATTTGCAACACTTCTAGCAATTGTTCCTTATCCACAATTGTTCCATCTGCAAACTGTTTTAAATCCACTTCCTCTATGTATCTCCGTTTCTCTTCCTCAGAAAAATACGATAGTAAAATTCTCGGACATGCACCAGCATAAAGCGGTGCTCTTCTTCCAACCGCCGTATACACGCGTACCGGCTGAACACCTTCCATTTTTTCAACATAAATTGCGTCATTTCCATCCTGAATTATTAAATTAACTGCCTGTCCTAAACTATCACTAAGTTCTTTCATATAAGGAATTGCTATATTTCTTACTGATAATCGGTGTGAAACAAGTTGACCGAACCGTAAAAATACGACCCCTAAACGATATTTCCCCTTTTCGTTTTTTTGTAAAAACTCCATCTCTTCCAACGAACCAATTAAACGATAAACAGATGTTTTCGGCATATTTGTAAGCTGAACCATCTCAGTTAAACTTAGCTCTTCATGCTCATAAAACAACTCTAAAATATCCATTGTCTTAACTGCCGTTTTATTTATACTCATTCTATCTCCCTTTCGTTCCGAATTACGGAACTTAAATTCCGTTTTTCGAAACAAACATATAATTTAAAATTATAAAATATTCTTTCAATTCAATCAATAGATTTTAAGCAAATAAAAAAGTATGGAAGAATATCTCTCCCATACTTCACCACACTTTATAACGCTCTTACTTGTTCCAACGGCCAGAAAACAGCTTGTCCTTTTCCGACAATTTCATCTTCTGAAATAAAGCCAAACATGCGACCATCCTTAGAAACTTCACGATTATCCCCTAAAACAAATACTTGGCCTTCTGGCACTTTCGTTTTCCCAGTGATTTGTTCTAACGTAAAGTCTGGAGTTAATACACGGCCTACTGCTTTTTCTTTAAACTGTTTTAAATATGGTTCTTCCATCGCTTTTCCGTTTACATATAAAACATCATTTTTATACTCAACTGTATCGCCTGGCAAACCAATTACTCGTTTTACTAAATCGTATCCTTCTTTCCCGTGGAAGACGATAATATCAAAGCGATCTAATCCACTTATACTATAACCAATCTTATTCACGAGAACTCTTTCGTTGTTTTTTAAAGTGGGCATCATTGATTCACCTTGTACTAAAGAAGGTGTAAATAAAACACCGCGAATAATAGCAATTAATACAAGGGTAAAACCTATCGTTTTAGCCCAAGAGAATAATTCTTTCTTCGTATTTTCCTTCATCGTTTCTCCTCTTTCTTAAGCACTTATTTTATTATTTCAACTAATTCTTGTACTAAATTAGGATCTATTTCAGAAAAACATGATTTTCCTTCTCTTACCGCTGTACCGACATGCGCCTGCGTGATTCCAGTTTCATCTAGCAATCGCTTTATATTTTCTTTCGTCACGCCAGCTCCAGCTACAAGCTGAATTTGACCATCACTTACCTTTTGCATTTCTGTAAGCACCGGAATATTCTCTACTATATTTCCTTGTCCACCTGAAGTTAAAACGTGAGTCACTTTATGAAACTTCTTTAAAGTGCTCATCGCTTCTACTGGATTTTTTATATCATCTATCGCACGGTGGTACGTTACATTTATTCCATCTACAACAGATAGTAAATCCGCTAATTTCTCTTCATCCACTTCATTTCGTTCGTTTAATACGCCTAATACTACCCCAGCTGCTCCTAACTTCTGTGCAACTATAATATCTTCTTTCATCATTTCAATTTCTTCTTCCGTATATGTAAAAGACTTCGCATGCGGACGAATCATAACATGAATTGGTATACTTACCACTTCTACCGCTTTTTTTATAAAAGCATAACTCGGTGTTAAACCACCTTCTGTATAAGATGAAATTAATTCAATCCGCTTCCCGCCAGCACTTTCAATTCGTTTTACATCTTCTAAACATGTTGCAATAACCTCTAGCATGAGATGACCTCTTTTCGTGCTTTTTTCTTATTATAACATTAGTAAAAATAAGAAGCCTAGCTTTCTCCTTTAAAACTTAAAAAAGAAGAATGAAAAGAAAGATTTTTTTATTGGCAATAATTATTTGGGACATCCTATTATTCATGTACACTCCTACCATAATGAAAAAAACCGTCATTTTGACGGACTTTTCTAATTTCAAACTTTTCTTTCCTCAGTTTTCATATCAATGCCTAATTGATCTTCCAATAACTTTACACCTTTCTTTGTAAGATGGACAGCTCGGTTCTTATCCGTTTTCGTAATCCATCCCTGTTCAAAAAACAGTTTTGCAATTGCAGACCCTAACCAACCAGAAATATGGTAACACCGTTCACTCCAATCAAGGCAAGGTTTTGCAAATACCCTCCTTTTTGTATCTGCCTCATCAACATTTATTCCAAAATTCAGAAACCATTTCTTACCTTGTTCCGTTACAATGTATTCTCCACCCTCTAAAATTATAAATTGCCTATCTAGTAATTTTTCAGTTATCTCTACACCGAGTTTGCCTGCAAGATGATCATAACAAGTTCGAGCATAACGAATTTGTTTTAGTTGGGTTGATTGTTTTAAAGAGCGAACTTGAACTGTTGGTGCAATTGTCCCTAACTTTTCAAGCACTTCGGCAACTTCTTGATTAGCAAGTCGATAGTAACGATGTCTACCATGTTGTTCAACTGTAAGTAAATTCCCTTCTACTAATTTAGAAAGATGCGAACTAATTGTTGGATGTGACACTTTTGCCATATAAGCCAATTCACTAGCAGGTAGTGCCTGATTATTCATTAGACAATCTAAGATGATTGCTCTTGTAGGTTCAGCAATTAGTTTAGCTATATATGAGATATTCGGATATACATTCATATTTCGATGATACCCTAACTATTAAATTGATACAATTATTTTAAGTTTAATAGTAAAGGAGAATGTATTATGAATGCAATTGATCTTAGTATATTAAATTTAAAAGAAACGAGAAGGCGCTCAGAAAAATTATGGAATTCTCTTCCCGATAATTTTCTTAATTGGAAGCCTGATCCTGAGGCTATGTCCTTTGGTGAAATGATTCGTCACGTATGGAGCTCAACTTTTTACTATCATATGATTATAAAAAACAACGGCTCAATAAACGACATACGTACCCCGTATGATGACGAGCCAATTACTTGTGTAAAAAAAGAAATTGAATTAGCACAATCATGTTTTGCCGATTTCATAGAATATGTTCAATCAATAAGCATAGCAGAGCTAGATACAAGACTTATTGATCGAAGCGATGTTGGCTATCAACGATATTTAGGCGATATGCTATTACGAATTGCCTATCATGATGCGGTCCATGCAGGTCAATTTTTACAATATTTACGAATGGTAAACTTAGAAAGGCCATTAATTTGGGATTAAATACGAAAAATGTTTATACAGCCTCCAAACTGGCATTACAATAAGAATTTTTCAACAAGACACAATCAAAAAAACATGATAATCATTTATATTAAAAACCTACATCTCAACCAAGTGCTTCATACATATAAAAAGCATGGGTTTGATTAGTAATCAAACCCATGCTTTAAAAACTATGACCGAAACGCCGCATCCGCAAGCATAGATAGTGTTGCATCATCCATCGGCGGATTATGCAGTCCTGCTCTGACATTTAAATAGTAACGATGGAGCGGATTTTTTTCTGATAAACTTTTTGCTCCTACGATGCGCATTGATTTATCCACTATGGATATCGCCGCATTTGTTACGGCGTATTTCACTGCCGCTAATTCTGCTTGCAGTGACAGTTTATCTTCTGCCTCATCGTATTTTTTCGCAATTTGATATAAAAAGACGCGAGCTTGCATAAGCTCGAGTTCTAATTCTCCAACTAATCTTCTAACATTCGGTAATAAACTAATAGAATGGTTTAAACTATTTGGTTTGTATGATCCCGCAAACTGAACTGCATAATTTCTTGCTGATTGTGCAATTCCTAAATAACATGCTGGTATATGTAGCAACCAGCCAATACCCTTTTGTTTCACTTTCCCGCCTTTTACATCCGTAAAAAAGCGGTTGTCTATCTCTACATTTTGTAAGACAAGGTCGTGGCTAGCAGTCCCTCGCATTGCAACGCTATCCCACGTTTCTTCAATAGATACACCGAGTGTATTTCTCGGAATAACAAACTCACCAACTTCTTCACGGCCTTCCATACTTGCTGAAATAATAAAATAATCAAGTACTGGCGCCATCGTTGTAAAAGTTTTTCTTCCATTTATAACCCACTTCTCGCCTTGTTGAACCGCTATTGTTTCTGGTTTGCCGCCACGCGTCGGACTCCCTGTTTTCGGTTCTGTTGCTGCCCTGTTAAAGAGCGCACCATTACGTACTTCTTCGCAAAACCATTTGAACATCTCATCATTCCAAGAGCGATTTTCCGCTAGCTCCTTCACAATGCCAAGATGCCAGCCAATCGATAATGCAGTAGCTCCACAGCCTTCCGCGATTTTCTCTTGAAATAAAACGAAGTCATATAAAGAAATGGCACTACCACCAAATTCCTTCGGTAACGTTAATTTCGTATATCCGATATCTTTCAAATCATTTATATTTTCATACGGAAATGATCCTAATTCACTTAGCTGATGCTCCCTTTCCATGAACTTCGGAATCAATTTATTTATTTTCTCAATAATTAAAGACTGTTCTTCTGTTTCAACAAATGAGAGTGCCATACTATAATCTCCTTTATGCTCGATTCATAAACCGTTCATTTTATCATTATGATTATATGAAGCTACCTCTCTATTGTTTCACTATTCCGATAAAAATACAATGTTTTTGACTAATAAGAAAAGTTCCTATTTAAAGATAGGTTCTTTTCTTATTAGTCCCCCTTCAATGCTTTTAACGGCAAAGAGGTTACATATCCAATATACGAGAATAATTCTTTAAAGAAGAATGGTATTTCTGTATCTAACGTTTTATATGCTGATGTCGGCGTTGGTGAAGCATACGCTTCAATATTAATATGTTTTGCGATTCTCATTGCGCGTTTCATATGAAGTGGATCACTTACAATCGTGTATGTTTGTATGCCGTTCTCTATTCCAACTTGCTTCGCATTTTTTAAATTTTCTTCAGTGAAAAGGGATTTAGTTTCAATTAAAATATCTTCCTCTTTTACACCTTGTTTCATTGCATATACTCTTGCAGTACGTGCTTCCTCAAGTTCTGCCTCGAACTTTGTACCACCTGTAAAAATAATCTTTTTAATATTTCCGTTCTTATATAAAGAAATCGCATGATTAATTCTTTCTTTAAATACAGGAGATGGTTTTCCGTTCCATGAAGCTGCTCCTAGTACGATACCAGCATCCGTTTTCACGTCATCATTTGCTTTAAAACGATAACTCCAAATATCGTAAGCTGCATAACTTACATATAAAATAGCAGAACAAATCATTAGTAAAAATACTTGAAAGATTCGTCTTTTCTTACTCTTCTTATTTTCTTTCATTTGTAATTGCCTCCGTACATCATCCATACTTCTATAAAAAACATTTATATCAAATCGTTTTGTTTGAGTTTATTTAAAAGAAGGAACTTTACTTGTTATTTATGTATAAAAGGGTTTTCATTTAAAATTGAGGATTATCAATTCATTTTCATTTGCGGTTTTCATTACATTTTTTAAATTCATAAGTTTATTACCATACAACTACATTGTAACGAATTTTTTCTCAGAAGGGAACGATGAAACAAAAGGAATTAAAATAAAGTAGCATTTTGTAAGAAAAAAGGTATATTTTTCATATCTCACGAACAATATACCTTTCAAAACACGAATTATAACTTTTCTTTATACAACTCTAATTTTTCTAACAATTGTTCTTTTACGCCTGGCCATTCACTCGAGATAATACTGTACACCACCGCATCTCTCACATAACCATTCGGTAATTTTCTTTCATTTCGAAGCACACCCTCTTTTACTGCGCCTAACCGTTCAATTGCTCGTTGTGCTTTTTCATTTCTTGCATCCGTCTTAATTTGCACTCTCAGCATATGCAATTTTTCAAAAGCATACTGAAGAAGCATGTACTTACACTCTGTATTTATACTCGTACGTTGCACACTCGGATGATACCACGTTTGCCCTAACTCAACTGTCTTATCTTCTACTGAAATATTATATAAACGTGTACTTCCTACAATCTTATTCGACTGTTGATCTACGACTATGAAAGGTATTTGAGTACCTCTTCCGTAACCCTTTATCGCTTTTTGAACGTATTGTTGCATATCTTGCACACTATCCATTTTAGAGATTAAATACGCCCAAATATCCCGATTTCCTTCTACAATCGAAAACAAAGTTTCGACATCAGTATTATCCATTAACCGCAACTTTGCTCTTTCGTGAATAATTTCCATTTTTAAGCCCCCTTTGTTGTTACTATATCATAAGAATCAAAAACGTATTATAAGAATAAAAAAATATAAAGAAAAGAATTCTTTTCAAATATATTCTTCTCGTATAAGGTAGGAAGACTCATCAGTAACCATATTAAAAAAAGAATTTTTTGATAATTTCCAATAAATTCTATATAATGATAAACGGGAGGGGATAAACAATGCTAGATCAAATTACTTGGGGAACGCCAGGCAGCTTATTATGCTTAGGATTCTTTTTTGCGGGACTAGGAATCTTCTTAAGAAGCGTTACGTCATATACGAAAAATAAATAAGAATATCCCGCTTTTAAACAAAAGAAGCCCTCTTTTTACAGACGGCTTCTTTTGTTTAACTTTATCTTATTAAAACTTCAAAGCAACAAATAAGCAATCGGCGTAATAATAAGCAACGTTAAAATCGTTCTCTGCACATATAAAATAATGAGTTCAGATACTTTTAACGGAATATCTGTTGATAATATACAAGGAATGGAAGCGGAGAAAAACAAAATAGATGATACGGAAACAACTGCAATAACAAACTTTGTCACGAGTGGTGCACTTACTACTAATAATGACGGTAAAAACATTTCTGCAATGCCAACTGATGCGGCTTTAGCAGCTAAGTCTGCTTCTGGTAATTGTAATAGCCATGTAAACGGATAGAAAATATAACTGATCCAATCAAATATTGGCGTGAACTTCGCTAAGACGATACCAATTAATCCTACTGACATAATGGATGGTAAAATTCCCATTGTCATAATAAATCCGTCTTTTAAATTCATTGCAATATTTTTCATAATGCTCGGTGCAGACTTTGATACTTCTAACGCATCTTCCCAAGCACGTTCTAACATTTTCTCTTTATAAACAGGCTCTGGGAACCCTTCTTCTGTTACATATGTATCTGGTTTTCTACTGAGGGGTGGGATTCTTACGGTGATAGCAGTCACGATGAATGTTACAACAAGTGTAGTCCAAAAATAAACATTCCATAAATGCATAATATCTAATGTTTTTGCGATGATGATCATAAATGTAGCGGATACTGTAGAAAATCCTGTAGCGATAATCGCCGCTTCTTTTGACGTATACTTTCCTTCTTTATACACGCGATTCGTAATAAGGAGAGCAAGCGAATAACTTCCAACGAAGGACGCAACTGCATCGATTGCCGATCTCCCCGGCGTATTCCATAATGGCCTCATAATCGGACGACAAAATGTACCGATAAATTCAAGCAATCCATATCCGACTAATAACGCTAAAAACGCCGAGCCAATTGGAACGAGCAAACTTACTGATATGACTAGCTTCTCATATAAAAACGGTCCAACATCTGGCGCAAAGAACCAATCTGGTCCTACTTTTAAACAATATAATATGCCAAAAACAAAGCCAACTACTTTTAAAATAGAAAAACAAATGTCTACGATAGATGCATTCCATTTCTTCGTATAAAATGGATAAATCGCACCAATTGCCATAACAAATAATGCATAATAAGGTACTATGCCAGGAACCGAAGCCCTAATCCACGATACGATATGATCAATCATAATAGACGATGCACCGTTTATCGTAACAGGAACGAAAAACATAAACACTCCAACGAGACTAGCAAGTATAAATCGAAGAATAATCCCCTTCTCTCGCCCTGTCTTAATTACATTACTCTTTAATTCAATTTCACCCAAAATTCGACACCTCCTATTATCTAAATATTCTGTATAATTATGTCTTATTCCTTCTTTCCGTTTCTACTATTTAATCATATGAAAAAACCTATTTTGAAATAGGCTTTTCTATTACCCTTTATAATCATCCACAATCACTTGAATGATACGATAAGATTCTCCTGCCACCTTCTCATTACTATCCCTATTTGCGTCATATGTAATTAACGCCTTCCAAAGTGCCCATCCTCTCGCTCTATTCCACGTTTCTTCATCCATGCGTAATACTTCTTTAAATACATTTCTACTATTTTCATCAAAAAACGTCCAAGCCATCGCTGCATCACAAGCAGGATCTCCTACACCTAAAATACCAAAATCAATTACAGCACAAAGCTTTCCATCTTTAACGAGTAAATTCCCTGGCGCTACATCTCCATGAACCCAAACTGGCTTACGATCCCATGTCGAACTAAGTGCTACATTCCAAAGGTGTTTTAATAATGCCTCGTCAAAAACATCCTTATTATTTTCAATAGCAACTCTCGCCTCTTCATCATATACAGATATAAGTCCGCCTCGGTAAAAATTATGTGTTCCAGCTAAAGGTCCGTTACTCGCATTAATAGATTGCAATTCTACTAAAAAAGATCCTAAGTCCGCCGCAAATTCATTTAAATCCCGAACGTTTTGTTTCGTAACTGTTTCTCCCTCTATCCACTTATTAATAGACCAAGGCAATGGATACGCTTCAGACGGATTTCCTTTCGCAAGTGGGGTAGAAATCAGTAAAGAAAGCCCCTTACTTAATATAGGAAGCCAACTATTTTCTTTCTCTACTTGCGGTGCATATGCCACATCACTTGGCAATCTTACGCTCATCTCATCCCCTAAGTGAAACGTCCTATTATCATGCCCACTAAACTTTACAGGTCTCACTTCTAAATGGGCCCATTCAGGAAACTGTTCCTGTATTAACTTTTCAACTAAACTTACGTTAATTGGATGCATTCACATTCTCCTTTTCTTTTGAAACTTACTAAGCCCATCCGTACTTCCAACATATTCAAAACTATTTTTCTTATAAAAATCATTCAACGTACGATTATGCCCCACGCAATCTAACTTCAAATATTCTTTATCACATTGCACATTCTCTTCTACCCACCGTAAAATCCATTCTCCTATTCCATTTCCCTTATACTTCCGTTTCACCGCAAATCTATGAATATATAATGAATTAGAAACTTCCTCTTTACCAAAAATATGTTCATCCCATTCATTTTGTTTAGGAGAAACTGTAACCGTACCAACTATTTCATCTTCTTTCAGAACAACATATGTATATTTCTCTCTTATACATTCTAGTATTTCAGCCGTAGCTTCCTCTCCTAAAAGATACTGCCACTGATCCACTTCTTTATATTGTAGCCATTGTGCTACCTCTTTTAATAAAAGGATAATACTATCACTTTCATTTTCAGTAGCAATTCGAATTGCATATTCTTTACTTATATTTCTCTCCATATTGCCTTTCCCCTTTCAAATTGCTACCATACTGACAAACGCGTTCTACCGTCGTTTTCGTCTGTAACATATTTCACATAAAATCCTTGTTTCCGTGCGTTTTCATACATTAATTCAATCGCTTTTTGATCTTTCACATAAATTTGTATGTATTGAGCATCCACTGCTAATACGATTAGCTCACACTTACTTTCCTTAAACTCTTCATATGTTTCAATATCTATCGCTTTTTCTCCTTTAGGATATGCTTTTAAATCTGCAAAAATAAGATAATATATGTTGTCTTTAACTAACTTTTTCAATGCTAACCCTTCCACTACACTTGGTTCTTCTGGAAATAATGCCTCATCCAATTCACCACGTGCTATTAAGTAGGACTCCTCATCCCTCACTCGCCAATCAAATACAGTAATATCAATTGGCTTTAATACTTTCCAAAGTAAATTATCATATCCATCTAGAATATCTACTGTAATCCCTCTTTTCATATGCTTGCTCCTAACTTATTCATTTTCGTTTCATACATTATATATGAAATGTAATTACTATATTTTGTCGATACATAAGTACATCATAAAAAAACCGCTCCACTACTAGCGAAACGGTTTCCTTCTGCTTACATTTAAATATTCCATTCAATTGTTGCACTACGTTTTAAAATATTTTTTAATATATGCACCACATCAGTCGTTCATTCTTAATGTTTACTTCGACTTCACGAAGTAATATAAAAACCATACTGCATGATTTTGTTCATCCGCAGCTATTCTCCGTAACAACTCTTTCAAATGTACATCCGATGTCTCATCTGAAATTTCCAAATAAAAATCTACTGTTTTTTGTTCATCTTGTATAGCGAACTCTAATCCTTGTAAATACGTATTTGGGCAGTCTTCAGTAATTTGTGGTTTTGGCTGCTTACCAGTTAAGTTCGTATAAATTTGTACAAAGTGGTGGAAATGCTTTATTTCATCATTACGAATTTCAAGAATTTGTTTTTGTTCTACTTGATTTGGAGCCATATTCGCTAATTTTGCATAGCAGCTTATAGCGCTATACTCTCCATTTATAGCTTTTTCAATATCACTAATTAACTTATCATTCTGCCTATACCAATCATAATAATTCGAATTATACATCATATCCCCCCATACTTTCGCTTAACATTTTATGCATTTAGAAATAGTAGGAGCCTGTGTATTTAATGGGACGGCTTTAGAATGAAAGAAAAGTTTGAGAAAAGGGTCTATTTTGTAAAGGAATTGATTATGCATAAAATAATACTATTGTATACTGTTGCTATAAACTCTCGCGGGAGTTAGGCAAATAAATTCGCGAATCAACGATTGGTTCAACATGATGCGGTGCGAAGCTATTATGAGTTCAGTGACATAACTAGGAGGTTCCACTATGCCATCTTTATTTAAAACTATGGAGTTCCAGCTAAAAACCGAACGACTTGACCTGAGTATGTGGGAGGAATCCGATTCAGTTTGGATGAGAAAATTAATTGGCGAACGTGGTGTGGACATGCCGACCCTCGACTCCGTTCGTAACCGGCTTATTGAGATGCGCAAGAAGGCAGACGAAAATGGTATTTCCCTTCTCACTATTCGAAGGAGAGACGAAGGCGATTTCATTGGATACTGTGGCTTAATTATCGGTCGTTCCACACTTGAAGAGCCAGAGATTGCATACGAGTTGTTCCGCAGCGCTCATGGTAAAGGTTATGCGACTGAGGCCGCATCTGTTGTACTGGACGCGGCGATTGCTACTGGGCGCCAAAGACTTTGGTCGACTGTAGGTGCTTGGAATATCGCTTCCCTCCGGGTACTAGAAAAGATAGGATTTAAGCGTCATCACAGTACGTGGGATGATGAACGTGGTGAGATTGTTTGGAACGTACGCGATCTTTAGAGATTTCGCCTTAATTCTAAACACTACACTTTTCAACAATCAGGCATTTACATTGAGAAAAAATCAAAAACAAGCCGTTTCACTAATTAGTGAAACGGCTTGTTTTTAAGCGTTCAATTCTGTTTTATGCCCTTTTACTACACTACGTTTGAGTGCAGTTGCTAATATAGTAACCATACTTACTATACCAATCCAAACGAGTACAATAACAGGTGTATTCCAGCTTAACCCTTTTCCGAAGAAGAAGATTTCTCTTAGGCCTTCAACCATAAATTTCATTGGTAACCATGAGTAAACCCAGTCTTGATAAAACGGAGACAACATCTCAGGTGCTAATGATAATAACGGTGCCCCGAAGAATAGTAATAAAGCGAATAAACCGATTCCTTTTAGCCCAACTAATGATAGTACTGCAGATATCATTAAGAAGAAACTAAAAGAAGTAATGGATAAGAATAGAGCTGTATCCGTGAAGTTCGAAATATTTAATCCTACCATCCCATCTGCAATCCATGTAAGACCAAACCCAATTACAAGTGTCGCAATAGCTCCTGTTACGATTTGTTTTACTTTTAACAGAAAGTTTTCTTTTCTTGATCTTACTGGCATTTTACTAATCGCAATAAAAATAATCGCTGCACTAGCTAAACTTGCAATCCATAACGGCTGGAACAATGATATTGGTGAATTACCGTTCGCACTATTTTTGCCGACCTCATTCACATTTTTCACGTTCTTTACAATAGGTGTTACTAATTTCGCAGCTTGATCTGTTGTTACAGTAGCTCCTTTTGCTTTCAGCCCTTCTAATATTTGCGTACGAACATTATTGTTCATATTATCAACGATCACCTGTAATATTTGCCCTGCCATAGTTGATGCAGCCGTATTCATTCCTTGATTAATATATATTTCTATCTCAGGTGAAGATGGCTGTGGCGTTCGTAACGACGCTTGTTTTGCGCTAAATTCTTTCGGGATGACTAATGCCGCGTAATACTCTTTATTGTTTAATCCCTTTTGAACGGCTTCTTTATTTTTTACTTCTACCCACTTCACTACGGGTTCTTCCTCTGATTTCGCTGTTTTTTTCATGTTATCAACGATCGTTTGCCCCATATTCATTTTCGGTTGATTTGGAATTTCTACACCTTGATCCTCATTTACAATTGCAATTGGTAAGTTTTTCGGCTTTGGTTGAACAGTTGGAAATAACGTTAATGAAAAAATAAAAACAACAAGTAGTGCAATAACTGGTGATAAAAATAAAAGTTTATTTTTAAACATTTTCTTTTCTCCTCCCTTAATTTGATCTATAATAACCAACAACGTGTTGTTTATTTATATTTTGAATTATATGTTCGAGTTGAACCTTATACAATAATCAAAAATCGTGAATGTGTTGGTTATAAGACACATTTTCCAAATGTGTTGAGTAAAATTAAGGAGGGATATGCTTTGCGCGATAATAATTTAGATTTGCGTGTTGTTCGTACGAAAACTGCCATACGAAATGCATTGGTGGAGCTAATTGAAGAAAAAGGTTTTGACGCCATTACAGTGAAAGATATTACAACGAAAGCAAACATTAATCGCGGTACTTTCTATGCGCACTATCAAGATAAATTTGATTTAATGACAAAATGCCAAGAAGACATTATGTACGAGTTTTCTAGCATTGCTAAACAGAAATTCCCGGAAGTTATTGCTGACCTTGGATCAAATCCTTCTCCAACAATGCCATTTATACTTATCACTTCTATTCTTGAATTTCTAAATGAAAATAGTGATTTTATGAGAGCTGTACTAAGTCCGAAAGGAGATTTATCTTTCCAAACAAAACTGAAAGACTTTATGTGGAAAACATTATTTGAAGATACGAATGGTCCTCTCATTAATAAGGAGAATTTACTTGTTCCAAGCGAATATTTAACTTCTTATATGGCATCTGCACATATAGGTGTCATCCAACAATGGTTAAATAATGGACAAAAAGAAACACCTGAGGAGATTGCTCGCTTTTTATCAACAATCGCAGTTCATGGACCTTTTTATGCTGCTGGCTTAAAGAAATAAGCCCGCTTGCTTAGTAATTTCTATTATTTTATTAATAACTTGAAATTTATGTTTCTGTAAAAAAAGCTGTTGAAAGGACTCCCCTTTAACAGCTTCTACATTATTAACGATATAAACGAACTGCACCTGCAGAATTATCATCTGCTTGTCCAACTACTTCAAATTTCAATCCAAATTTCGGTAATTTACGTCCTGCATCTGGGATTAAATCATTTATATACAATTTAGAGTCATCAAACTTCGTTACACCTGGTAATCCTTTGTAATCATATGTTCCGCGTGTTGGAGATACCACTTTCCATGCTGGCGTTTGGTTAAGGGAGAACGCAGCATCTGCGATTTGGAATCGTGTACTATTTTTAACAGTTGGTTTGCCGTTTAGTGTTCCAACAATTGCCTCTGGGTGAGAGTCAACAACTCCTAAGAAACCTTCACCTGGATGTAAACCAACCCAATTATCTGTAAAGCTAGAGTCTGCATACCATACTAGCAGACCTGTATTATATGGTACACCACTGCTATATTTTAACGCTTGATCAGCACCAGCATAGTTTCTCCACTCTAAATAGTAGTTATGCTTCTTCTTATCAAAACCGTCTGCTACAACAAAACCATTTAATTTAAATTTCGTTTCGCCTTCTGCATCATCAGAGAACACAACATTTCCATCTACAGTTAATGTAGCATTATCAAAAGTAAAACCGGTCGGCGCTAAACCACCATCTGTAATGTATTCGAATACTAATTTTACTTTTTGACCTTTGAATTTGCTTAAGTCATAAGACTTATCTACCCATTTACCATCTGTTGTGTCTAGACCATTTTTCACATTTTTTTCACCAATTCGATCCACTAACGTTTTCGTACCATCTTCTTTCACTGCATGTACTTCAAGGAAGTCATAATCCGTTTCAATTTCATACATTGATTTATAATCAAACCTCGCATTTGTTGCATTTGTTAAATCAAACACTGGCGTTTCTAATGTTGTATGAAGGTTATCACCTTTTGTACTATAGTAGTACTTCTTACCGAATGCAGGCTGAATACCTTTTACCTCTTTATCTGGTAAGTTAACACGAATCAGACCAGGACGATTTGATTTCGTTACACTTTGATCTAAATACGTCGCATAGCCAATACCACGATTTAATTTATTATAGTCAACCTCTACAATATTGGCCCAGTTTCCACCTATGTTCTTTTGAAAGAACTCTTTGTTTTGCGGAGAGAAACTCGGTGGCGTTGTTCCTGCAATTTTACCAGCCCAGCTACCGCCACTCATAACAGACCAGGAGTTAATTGGCTCACCTGCTCCTGTGTACTTCGTATCATACTCATCTGGAAGACCTAAATCATGACCAAATTCATGTGCGAATACACCAACCGCTCCGTCTTCTGGCTCAATTGTGTAGTCGTATGCTGCCATCTTACCGCCCCAGTTATCAACTTTTGCTTTTGTTCCTTCAATTGGATATGGTGTTCCAAGGTGCCAACGATGTGACCAAATTGCATCATCACCTAGTCTACCACCGCCCCCATCTTGCCCAACTCCAGCGTGAATGACCATTAAGTGATCAATCAGACCATCTGGTTCATTTTTATTGCCATCACCATTATTGTCATATTGATCGTATTCGTCAAATTCAGATAAATCAATACCACTTTCAACAGCCGCATTTAATGCCTCTTTTACAAAATCACGAGGTCCTTTTGGTCCCATATTATCATGACCGCCATCTCCTGCATCTGCGCCATAATCTGCCGCATTACCAGGAACTGTCAACCACTTTGTTACTGTGCCATCTACTGTATAACTACCACCAGATTGCTCTTCATAATATTGTTTAAATGTTGGTACTTTTGAACCATCAAAGAGTGTAAATGGCTCATTACCAAATAACATTTTTTGATAATGTTCTGGATTAAAATCATTTGAATACATATAACCTGGTACTTGATCAATATTGTTATGCTTAAAGTCCGCAAACTCTACTAGCAATACGAGAACTTTATCTTTACGAACATCGCCGTTATATTGTTTTTGCTTCGCTGAAGTAGTTGGTACTTGGCCGTTTAATCCCCCTTTAACCGGCTCTTGTCCCGCTACTGGACCACTAGCAGGTTGATCTGCTTTTTCTTTCTCATCTGCTTTTGCATCTTTAACTTTTTTCAAAAAGTCAGCCGCTTCTCTCGTAACACTATCCCCCGCTGCTGGTTCTTTTCCCGCATTTTCTCCTTTTTTCTTCTCTACGTATTTTTCAACAGCTTTTAATGTGTCTTCTTTCGACGTAGATTCATTAATTACACCGCGTTTCTTGAGCGCATCTGCTAAACGCTCCTCTTGAATTAAATTTTCATCAATCGGACTTAAAGTTCCTCCATTAGACGGCGTTGCCGCATAAACAGATTGACCCCCATACCCAAATGTGCAACTAAGCACAGTTGCCGCCGCAAGCGTAGACAGCACTTTAAAAGGCTTTTTCTTCATCCCTATTCCTCCCCAATATTAAATACGATACAACGTTTATATATTACGGAAAATTCAGAAAATTATCAATATATTGTCTGAATTTGTAATATTTTTGAAAAAATCCTTTGTTTTAGATGAACATACATTCTGATTCATCAATATTTCAGAAAATATTGATGAAAGTTGATAAAACTATTAAAATCATAAAGAAATCGTCCACTATATTTAGTGGACGATTTCTTTATTTATCTAAAATACAACTACAACACTTCAATATATCCTTCTGTTCCATGTACCCGAATTCGTTGCCCGTCTTTTATTAGTTTCGTAGCGTTCTCTACTCCAACAACTGCTGGCAGGCCATACTCACGTGCAATCACTGCTCCATGCGTCATAAGCCCGCCGACTTCAGTGACTAACCCTTTTATAGAAACAAACAAAGGTGTCCACCCAGGATCGGTAAATGCCGTAACTAATATATCTCCATCTTCCAAATTCGCGTCTTCCATGTTTAAAATAACGCGTGCTCTCCCCTCAACCACTCCAGAAGAAACAGGCAAACCTACAATGGCTTCAGCTGGGAGATTTTCGCGTTTGTACTTACCTGTAATGATTTCTCCATCAGACGTGATAACACGCGGGGGTGTTAGTTTTTCATATAATTTGTACGCATTTTTTTGTTTATGAATAATCTTATAATCTAGTTTATTTGTGCGGACGACTTCGTAAAGTTCTTCAAAAGTTAGATAGTATATATCTTCTATTTCATCCAGAACATTATTTTGCACAAGTTTCTCTGCTTCTTTCAGTAATGCCTGCTTATATATGAAATAACGATGAATCATGCCGTATTTCGGATATTCACGATAACCGATGAAATTGCGGATATTACAAATCATTCTCTTCGTCTCTTCTACTTTTTGTTCCCCATCCGGCAAGTGCTGCAATCGCTCTAACAGCTCTTCTTCTTTTTTCAAAGCTTCCTGCAGCCCTTCTTCAAACTTCCGTTTACTAGCACCATATTCAAAGTCCCTTATATGATTCAAAATCATCGGTATAATTGTAGCTGGCTGTTCACTCCAGCGCGTTTTCGTAATGTCGATTTCTCCGCTGCATCTCATTCCATATTTGCTTAGAAACGCCCCGATTGCATCCCGAACTTTTCCCCCGCCTTTAAACTGAATTAATTCATCTAAAAAGCTGTCATCTTCTACATGCTGTAAATACGTAATGACTTCTGGATACGGCCGAATCACATCTGCCACATCCAATAACGCTAGCCCCATTTCTGATGTAATATTATGTTGTACAGATTGTGAAAGTACATCTGCTGCATTCTTTTCCCCTAACCATTGTTCCATCTTTTCATTAATCCATGATGAAGCATTCATACCTGCCATAATGATAGCTATACTTTGCGAGTTAAATAATACTTTCTTTAATTGCTGAATGTCTTCTAAAATAAAATCAAGTACATCCACCCCTGATTTCGTTTGCATGTTTCGTTTTAACTCTTCTATTGATGATTCACTATTCTTTATTAAATTCGTAACGATTTCCGGATCGTTTTCAGGTTGTGGTTGCGAACTTGCAGGTGGCACTTTTTTACTAAGATCCTTTTCTTTTTCATCATCCGATAACAATTCAATAAAATTCTCTCGCTCAATTACAGTCGTTAATGCATCTCGTATGAGCGGATCCGATTTACCTAAAGTGTTTATTAAGTAATCTCTGCTAGCAGGTGAAGCTAGTCTTTGCGTAGCATCAACAAATAGCCTGCCTCCAGCTTTACACATAGGTGCACTAGTCGTTAACAGGAAAAAAGATAAACCTAATGGTTTCATCGCATCGGTCATCATTTGTTGGTGACCAACTGATATATACACGTGATTTTTCCCATCATTTACTTCTGGAATTGGATATAAAGTCGTAATCGGTCTGCTTTGGACTATATAAATTGTATCATCAACTAAGCACCATTCAATATCTTGCGGACAACCAAAATAAGCTTCGATTTGTCTTCCGATGCGTGCTAGTTGTAAAATCTGTTGTTCAGTAAGTGTTTGAATTTTTTGCTGATTAGGAGCAATTTTCTTCCTCTCTGTTCCGCCTTCTTTTCGTCCATAGATGGCTAATTTTTTCGTTGCGATGACCTTTTCGACGATTTCGTCTTCTTTTACCTTATAATTATCGGCAGAAACCAATCCAGATACTAGCGCCTCGCCAAGTCCAAAGCTGGCATCGATTGATAACACCTTCCTATTCGAAGTAATTGGATCCGCAGTAAATAAAATCCCTGAAGCCTCAGGGAAAACCATTTTTTGAACGACAATACATATAGAAACTTGATCATGATCAAAATCGTTTTGCATTCGGTATATAACTGCTCGATCTGTATATAAAGAAGCCCAGCATTTTTTTATATGCTGCAAAATGTTTTCTTTTCCAATAATATTTAAATACGTATCTTGTTGACCAGCAAACGAGGCATACGGTAAATCTTCAGCAGTAGCACTAGACCGCACTGCATACGCATGTTCATCGCCAAAGTGCGAGAGATAATGAGCTACTGATTCCACTACATCAACTGGAATTTCCACCGCCATAATGACTTCTCTAATCTGCTTACTAATTTCACCAATTCGATCTCGTTCCTCAATTTTTAGCATTGTTAATTGATTCAACAAAGTTTGAAATGCTCCATTTTTTCCGATGGCCTGTTCATACCCTACCGTTGTAACACAAAATCCTTCTGGCACTCGTATCCCTTGAATATTGGATAACTCCCCTAAATTCAATCCTTTTCCACCAACGAGAAAAAGCTGCGTTTTTTCTATTTCCTGAAAATCGAGAACGAAAGAACTCATTTGGCACCTCTCCTTACTATTCATGTGTTCTTGATTGTAACAGTAGTAAATGAGAAGAAACAGTCTATTTCGAACGTAAATTACATGATATAATTAAGTTAGGAAGAGATTATCACTTCTATTTCCCCTCTAATTCACTTCAATTACATCACCAAACTTAAACATTCTTTGATTATGAAAAGCAATCATTAGACATAATGGATTTCTATCGACCTTTGTTATGTCTTTTTTATATAAATCTTTTATTAAGCCATAAATCCGCCTCAAAAATAGTAGAATCTGTGACTTTAAAAGCAATATTTTTTGTTTGCACTTTATATAAATTGATATGAATCCCTCTTAATTCTAGGACTAAATTATTGTTTTTAATCCCACATTAATTCTTTTCTCAAATTCGCCAAAATGAATTTTCAAGATTAGGGAACTATAATGTCGTATTAAAATATATTAAGGGGGAGAAAAATTGGACAATGAAATGAATTATGGAAGTGATTACAAGTTTATTCCAGCAACTTCAATTGAAAGTGGTCACGGCATCGAAGTATTACCTGATTTATTTTGTTACACGATTCAAATTGTCAATATATGCTTTGTTGGAAATCCGCATACCAATGATTTTGTTTTAGTTGATGCTGGAATGCCTAAATGTGCAAATGAAATTATCTCTATCGCTGAGGATCGATTTGGTACCAATAGTCGCCCAAAAGCAATTATTTTAACTCACGGTCATTTTGATCATGTTGGGGGGATAATTGAACTCATCAAGCATTGGGATGTTCCCGTCTATGCACATCAAATGGAGCTACCGTTCCTGACCGGACAACAAAGCTATCCAGAACCAGACCCTACAGTTGAAGGTGGTATGGTAGCGAAAATGTCTCCTCTGTTCCCAAACGAACCAATTGACTTAGGAAATAACGTAAAAACGCTACCTACCGATGGAACTGTTCCCCATATGCCAGAGTTTAGATGGACTCATACACCAGGACATACTCCAGGGCATATTTCATTATTCCGAGAAAAAGACCGAACTTTAATCGCTGGGGACGCTTTTGTTACAGTGAAACAGGAGTATCTGTATAAAGTAATAACTCAAGAACAGGAAATAAGCGGTCCGCCTCGTTATTTAACAACAGACTGGAAAGCCGCTAAAGAGTCAGTTCTTAAGCTAGAGAAGTTAAAGCCTCTAACCGCTGTTACTGGACATGGAATACCGATGTCGGGTGAATTGCTATCAACAAGCCTCAAAACACTCGTTCAAGAATTTGATAAAATTGCTGTACCTGATTACGGAAAATATATAGATAAAAAGATGCATTAAACGCGGAAATACTTTGTTTATTTTCACATTAATGAATCAAAATATAATGCAAAATCAAAACACCAAAGAATATTAAGTTTAATATGAAAAAAACTGTACTTAGGCAACATCTCTATTATAAGAATGGAACTACCCTTTATGAATAAAGCTCGATATTCCGCAAATACTATCCATAGTATAAGCCTGCTTCTTACCCAGGTTGTACTTCTTACCATTAAAGGGTGATTAAAACGGGTTACGCTATATAAAAGCATAATCCGTTTTTAATGAAATATTGTATTCCATATACATTTAAACAATGGAGGAAAATAATGAAACATATTGTTGCCTTATTAATTAAATACACAGCGATAACTGCAGTATTGCTAATCATGCTCAGTATCTTTCAAGGCATTTCAATTCCTAGAGTATTATTAATTTCTCTTTTCCTTACGGGAACTGCCTATTTAATCGGAGATCTCTTCATTTTACCTAAATACGGAAATGGGATTGCTACAATGGCAGATTTCGGTTTAAGCTTCTTTGGAATTTGGTTATTAACATCCTTGTTTACTAATTTAGATGCTACTCATAATATTGGATTTACTTCATTTTTAGCTGCTTTAATTATTGGCGGAATAGAAGTTTTCTTCCATATTTATATGCAGAAGTTAGTACTGCGTAATGACAATGAATTAAGAGAACATAATCATATTCACCATGATAAATACGCTATGGAGATATCAGATGAATATATGGATTCTTCCACAATAAATAAATCCAAGCTTAAGGATACATCTAAAAAATAAAAAAGTGGCCAACGCCACTTTTTTATTTTTGTTTATTACGCTTGGTCAGAATTTCTTACATGTAATGGAGGTGGAACTACCCATCCCTTTTTCTTACTTAAACGTAGCAGAGTTACACCTGCCTGCGCTTTTTTCATATGAAATTGTCCGAATAGCATACCTACATCTTCTCGAAGACATTTTCCCATTACTTGACTACATGTCACAAGTCCAGCTGCTAATCCTGTAGAAACAGCTGCAGCAATTTCAACATCATTAATACGTGCTCCAGGAGGAATGTCTTCGATAGATGCAACTGGTCGTTCTGGAGGAGCAGGCGGTAAAGCGACCCCATTAATCTTTAAAAGAGCTTTTAATTCTTCTATTTCCGAATTCATATCATTTTCAATTAAGCCTTCTAAAAACTTCTTCAAATCTTCATCACCTGTGTGATTCATAAACACTTGATGGCTTGCAATTGCACCCTGTGCAGCAAGAAGATAACTCCAAATGTCAAATACTTCTCCGTAATGTAAAGGTTCATTTTGAGGATTTCCACTTAATATACCCATTTTTAAATTCCTACCTTTCGAAAATATCATAATAAATATTGATTTCAATATTGAAATCAAATTTTTAAGTATGCTTTTTCCTGCAAAAGATTTTCTACTATGCATGGAAAACACCTTTCCAACACTGCGTGTTTATTGTTTAGGAAAGTAGTTTACAAATTAAATACTCAAAGATTATGAAAGAAGATTATCAATAATCTTTGAGTGAGAATCTGTTTAATATAAGGTTTTTTATTTTTATGAATACACAAAAGAAATTGATTTACATATTTGCTATATTTTAAGCTAATTTACTTAGCGGTTAGCTCTACCACCAAGTTGTTGTTCTGCCATTGCTACTAAACGTTTTGTAATTTCACCACCAACAGATCCGTTTGAACGAGCTGTTGTATCTGCACCAAGTTGCACACCAAACTCTTGTGCAATTTCATATTTCATTTGATCAAGAGCTTGTTCAGCGCCTCGAACTAATACTTCATTACGACTTCCACTATTATTTTTTCCCATATTGTTTCACCTCCGATGTTTTTAATATGCTACAAATTATGAAATAATAATTATCCTTTTTATGGAAATTAGATTATGAATAAAAATTGATTTTTTTCTTAAAGTAGGGCAAAACATATAAGAAAGAATAACTGATATAACATACTTTCATAACAACACTATGTATACTTTCTAATTCCCTTCAGTAAATAAAAGAAAGATTTCTATTTCACCAAGAGATTAAATAAAATTATGTTTTGAGACATAATTCAAAAGGAGATATGAGATGAAAGCTGTAACCTATCAAGGACCAAACCAAGTACAGGTTAAACAAGTGGATGATGCAAAATTAGAGAAAAAAGATGATATTATTGTAAAAATTACTTCAACCGCTATTTGCGGTTCTGATTTACATCTATATCAAGGCAACATGCCCTTACCTCAAGGATACATTATCGGCCATGAACCAATGGGAATCGTTGAAGAAGTCGGGCCAGATGTCACTAAAGTGAAAAAAGGCGATCGTGTTGTCATCCCCTTCAACGTTTCTTGTGGACATTGTTTCTATTGCCAACATGAAATGGAAAGTCAATGTGATAACTCAAACCCTCATTACGATTCTGGTGGATACTTTGGTTATACAGAGAAATTTGGTAATCATCCAGGAGGACAAGCAGAATATTTAAAAGTTCCATTTGGTAATTTTACTCCATTTGTTATACCGGAATCATGCGAACTTGAAGATGAATCCCTACTATTTCTATCAGATGTTTTACCAACAGCCTATTGGAGTGTAATAAACGCAGGCGTTAAGCCAGGTGATACTGTTATCGTCCTTGGTTGTGGACCTGTTGGATTAATGACACAAAAATTCGCTTGGATGCAAGGTGCTAAACGTGTAATTGCAGTGGATTACTTAGATTATCGGATGAATTATGCAAAAAAGATTAACAATGTTGAGGTATTTGAGTTTACAAAATTCCCCGATATGGGAGAACATTTAAAGGAAATTACACATGGCGGTGCTGATGTAGTTATTGATTGTGTGGGGATGGATGGAAAAAAATCGCCTCTAGAATTTCTGGAACAAAAATTAAAATTACAAGGTGGAACTCTCGGTCCTATTCAAATCGCTACGAAAGCCGTAAGAAAATATGGAACGGTTCAAATGACCGGCGTTTATGGTGGCAATTATAACGCCTTTCCACTCGGTGCATTTTGGGTTAGAAATATTAATCTTAAAATGGGACAAGCACCTGTCATTCATTTTATGCCGGAACTATTTGAAAAAATAACAAATAAAGAATTTGATCCAAAAGAGATTATTACACACAAAATTCCCCTTGAAGAAGCGAGTTATGGTTATCAGATTTTTAATAATCGTGAAGACGACTGTATAAAAGTCATTCTGAAGCCTTAAAGCTACAATTCATTATTCTTAATGAAAAGATAAGATTACATTTCGTAATCTTATCTTTTTTTATTAAATGCTAAGTATCTATCCCCTATTTTCATCTCACATCTAAAATAGTTATTTTCAAAAACTTTGCATTTTGAGGTAATAAATAATTGGTAAAAACATGAATTAAAGTATTAAGTAACCAAATAGCGGACACGATAACAATGTTAACTAACTTAAAAGTGATGTTGATTATATTGCTGCTCCTCTTAATTTTGTTTCTATGAACTATTAAACGCCACTGTTACTTACTTATAATCTCCCTACCTCTATTCACATATAAAATCCCTATATTGTAAACAAAAAGGAGGGACTTGTCCCCCCTCTTCTTTTAATTTTTCTTTAAAAGAGTTGCTCCTGCAATCCCTGGATGTGTCATT
>NZ_JBUXJL010000005.1:0-342454 GCF_056158125.1 Bacillus sp. EB V-12
GTGTAGTTTTCTAGATTATCAGGCAAGTGGGTAACCAGTTGGTGACCCACCACTGGAAGTGCTGCCTTAATATGTTTGCAATACTCGGAGATAGGTAATTTGTTTCGTATACAAAGCGCTGAACCTAGTAGGACAAACCAGTAAAGACCAAATTGCAGAGCTGACGTGCTCATCTCAATTATTTCTGCAAAGCTAATGTCTGTCCCAACAAAATGTGGCGAAGAAAGTGCCGAAAGTTGATCTTCAATTTGGTCAAAAGCCTCCTTGGGGCCAGAATATACAAGATATGCGCGATGTGTGCCAATATCGTGAGGATAACAAATAATCACACTTTCAAGGGCGATAGCGCCTCTGTCTTTAATCATTTGCTCAAAAATTTGGGCTTGAGTTGGGGTTGTTGTAGTAGTGTTTACAATGATTTTTCCTTTGATAGCTTTCGATTTGCATTGTTCAATAACCTGCATTGCTATCTTATGATCTGGTAAGTTTAACAGAACGAAATCGCAATCTAGAGCGTCATCCAATGATAATTTGAACGTAGCTCCTTCAGCTACAAATGGCTTGGCTAGCGTGGGATTTTTATCGACAATGGTAATAGTATGACCTGCTTTCATAAACGCGCGAATCAGAGCGCTTCCCATAACACCACAACCAACTACAGTAATTTTTGACATAAGCGACCTCCAATATGATTTATTCAGTCCACTTGGACTAAATAAATCATATTACTCACATCAAGTTTCGTCAATGTTTTTTGAACAATCAAAAAATCACAACGTAATATTTGCTAGCACAGCATCTATTCTTGACTCATCTATCTTTTCGTGAAGTGAATAAATAAGAAGCCCATCAATAATGATTAAAACTGCTTCTGCCTTATATACCATGTGATCATCCTCGCCTCGATAAATCTCTTCCAAAACACGTTTGATAGACTCTCTCCAATCGTTATAAACATTTTTGATTGCAGACCTTATTTCCGTATTGTATTGACCCATAGTGCTTATTTGCGTGAAAGCCCACGATTGTTTTTGATGACTTATCAAAACCATATCTTTGATGAAATGTTTTACTATCGTTTGTGAACTTTCGTTGAGATTGGCTTTATTTTGTTTATACTTTATGTACCAATGCTCAATCTCCGTTTTATATGAAATAGCAAAAAATTCGATATAAGCCAGTAGAAGTTTCTCTTTTGTATTAAAATAATAGTTGATTTTTGAATGAGCAATTTTGGCCTTTGCTGCGATATCTCGCATAGAAACCTTTAGAAGAGGCTTTTCCTCTAAACATTGCTGAAGTGCATGCAGTATTTCTTGCCGTACCTGTTCTCTGTCAACAATAAGTGGCATATCCTTCCTACTCCTTTTCTAATTTGATGTGCCTGATATCTTTTTCCAATCGATACCTCAACACATGAGATTATAGCACATTATTGACCTGTTCGATCTTGAGCATTTTTGCTTTTAGATCCCCATCAATCCAAGATTATATAACTTTAATTCCATGTAAGTTTTTTTCTTTTTTTTAATATCAGTCCGATTTATTTAAAAATAGGAAAATCCCCATCACCATCCACTTAAGAAATTGATTGTTGTTCAAAACGAAAGAATTGAGCCGAATTTTCATGAATAATTGTAAAAAGTTGAAATTTTCGTTATGGGAATAATTAAAAAACCTTAGGTTGATGGGCATTGAGCGGTACCCCTTAAAGGCTGAAACATAGCTGCATAACTATTGAAAATAAACATAAGAAAGACGTTCTACTCCATATAGATAGAACGTCTTTTCACTTTATCTCATAACATATAAAGATTTTTCACTTACTTAAATCACATTGTACTTAAAAAATCGATAAATTCATCTTCATTTACAGGTTTACTGTAGTAATACCCCTGAATTAGATAACATGCATTACGCTGTAACACTGTTAATTGTTCCTTCGTTTCTACCCCTTCTGCGATCACTTTCATGTTTAAAGTATGTGCTAGTGAAATAATGGTTTGTATAATTTCATTTCCATCCTTAGAAGTTCCGATCCTGTTAACAAATTCTCTTGGAATTTTCAAGGTATCAATTGGATACAAAGGAAGATACGCTAATGAGGAATATCCTGTACCAAAATCGTCAATTGATAAATGTACACCATATGATTTCAATGCTTTTAACTTCGATAAGGTTTCTTTTTCATCTACCATTGCTATTCGCTCTGTTAATTCCAAATCAATCGAATTGGCGGGTACTCCTACCTCTTCTATGGTAGATATGATTGTTTGAACAAAACCTTTCTGTTCAAACTCTATAGCTGATAAGTTTATCCCCATCTTTAGATTTACATAGCCCGCTGAATGCCATTCTTTCAGTTGTCGACACGCTTCCTGTAACGTCCATTTCCCAATTGAAATAATCTGCGAAGTTTCTTCCGCGATAGGTATAAACTCAAAAGGTGAAATTAGCCCTAGCTCTGGATGTTGCCAACGTATTAAAGCCTCTGCACCAATAACGATACCCGTCTTACTATCAATTTGTGGTTGATATAATAAAAATAACTCATTATTTTCTAATGCATTCGGTAAATCCTGTTCTAATCGCAATCGTCTTGTTATTTTTTTTGATAATGTCTCGTCATATATGCAAACAGCATTGTTACCTTTTTCTTTTGCACTATACATAGCAATATCAGCATGTTGTAAAAGTGTAGTAGTATTTATTCCTCCAAACGGATACACTGCTATTCCTATACTAAGAGTTAAGTAAAAACTATGTTGATTAACTAAAAATGGTTCTTCAGTTATACGAAATAGAGTTTCACATAACTCCAATAGCTGTTGCTCTGTGCGTTTATGGACAATGATCGCAAACTCATCTCCACCTATTCTTGCTAGAGGAATAGTCGGTGACAGACATGTCCTAAAACGTTTGGCAACTTCTTTTAAAACCCTGTCACCAATCGAATGCCCCAGTGTATCATTAATAGTCTTAAAGCGGTTTAAATCAATATATAGGAGTCCAAACTTATCCTGTGATTTTTGTGCATGCTTAATGGATCTATCTAATTCTTGTTGGAAGAATGTTCGATTTCCAATCTCCGTCACCATATCATGGAATGCTAGATAATTTATCTCATCCTGTTGTTGCTTCATCCTCGTTATGTCTTTTACCATTACATAACTTCCAAAAGTTTGTCCTTCTATCATAATAGGAACAATTGTGACATACCAAAAATGTATGTCCTTCACATTGTTATTTTTTACACGTAACTGTAACGAAGACGAACTACATCGTTTCCCCTTCTTTATAGCCGCCTCCAATTCAGTTTTATCTTCATCTAAAAAAATAGAGAAGCACTCTTGTCCTATTAATGCAGCACTGTCTTCGCCTAATAACATACTTCCAGACTGGTTTATATTTAATACGATACCATTTGAATCAATTGTTAATATAGGATCTGGATGATACTCATATAAAGACTTAAATCTCTCTTGATTTTTTACCAAATCATTAGATTTGTTTATTAAATCCTTTGTTCTTTGAGATACTGTTTGTTCTAATTGGTTATTAAACACTTTTAATGTTTCAGTTAAATCTTTGTTTTGCATTCGTACGATTGTATGACGAATCAGTACAAATACAAAAGCAATACAATTTCCCGTAATCAATGTAGCTGAAGAAGTTTGCTCTTTCAAAGTAAAGCCAATTAAGACTGCAACTGCAAGATAAGGGAATATGACAAGAATTTTCTTTCCAAATGTCGGATTAATAATAAAATAATTTCTTTTAGAAGAAGCATCCTTTGGGATTGTAGCAGCAATAGCGATACATAATAGGAAAACTCTATACAAGCACCTTAATAATATAACTGAGCGGTCTGACAAATCATCTTGTAAGTAGAAATACAGATAGTCCGTAATAGCCAATCCAGTTAATACTAGGATAAAAATAAACAATTTACTTTTTGCATTGAAAATAGCGGGTCGAAAGATTAAGGTAAATCCAAGTAATAGAAGCAATAAATCTATAATCGGAAAAATAAATGATAGAAAAACATCTCCAATTGATAAGAATAAGATATTTGCAGAAGGCTTATTAAATAAATACCACTCTAATGTAAAAATAGCAGTAACAACAATACATAAATCACAAAGTAAATATGCTTTCTCCCATTTGTTACATTCCATCATGATTTTATAAAAGAACGCAAAGAGAAAAAAAAATAAGAAAAACAGTAGAAACACATCAGAAATATTAAAATTTTGTATTGGTAATTCTACATTAAGTACTTGAAAAGCGGATATGAAATTCCCTATCCAAAAACACCCTATTGCAATAGTAATGCAAACCCAGAATACTCCTAACTTAATTTTTTTGGATAATATAGAATACAGTAATGAGATAAATACAGTAGTTTCAACGACTAAAGATGATAGTCGGATATTAAAATCTGATACGAAATAATGATTCGGAAAAACAAATAAAAATATAAAGCAAAAGCTTATATAAGTTATTAAAGCCAATATCAATACATAAAATTGCACATATACATGTTTACGCAATGAACTCACCTTCTTAAATTTTTCTATACGTTTATTAAAAAATGTCTTGATGGTGGCACAAGTCCTACTAATTAAAATGTGTGCTACCTATTATCTATATTATGACCTTTTTAAAAGATTTCTTTCTACATACAACAGTCTTGTTAACTTTTTGTAGATGTTTACAGTTTTCAATATTGAGGATTCCAAAAAGGATCAGTTGAAAAATGTAGTTTTTTAAGTATTTGCACAAAATTTAGAGAGTAAAACTTATCTACTCTTTAAATATGAGATAGAATTTAATCCTCTATTGGATTATAGCTAGTTGCTAACTGTCACACTTAAAAAGGAATGAAAACATACTATCAATAACATAGAAATTCGAATTAGTTTACGAAACCGAATGTAACCATTATAGTTACAACTCAGACTGATGTCAATTTCACATTACTCCCCTTTTTATGGACAAAAGACATGACATTTTTAAAATTCAGTTCATACTTTATTTGCCATGATTCAAATGATTAATAAGTACTTATTAAGTATAGACGAAAGACTAATCCTTCCGATTAATTGGGAGATTTTTTATTCCCTTTTATGTAAGTTGAAATTTATTAATCGTTACATGTACCTAGCAAACGAAAAAAGCCTAATCTCTCTATAATACATTGAGAAATTAGGCTTTTTAATCGAAATAGTAAGATTCATAAAAAATGAATAATGTACATGTTAGGTTTATCTGTTAAAGCAGTAACAACCCTATTTATTAAGCCTTCAGGCATACATTCATAATTAGTATCATTCGTTTCATTTGATCCTAAAGAATCAATGAGTGTTTTAAAATTTGGAAATAAAACAAATGACTTTGAATCCTCCTATAATATAATCAGTTGCTGCTATGAATACTAGAACTTATAATATTATATCCCTTAAAAAACATCGAAAGACACCTTTGAGCTTTACAAGAGACAAAAAAAGAAGAGGGATCTCTTCCCTCTTCACCAATAAAATCGAACATATTTACAATTAAGGAAGGGCATACATCCATCAAAAGATGAAAGGAACAATAATAGTTCACATAGTGAATTATAACACAAAAACACTCCCATTAATAGATAATATTAACATTTATGGAATAGTTGTGACAAAATTGTTAAACATCTTAATATTAAAAGGCTTTATATGTATATAACCAGAAAACGGATATTGTAGGGATAAAATATAAGGGGGATATATGATGTTTACAAAAAAACAAAAATTAGTAACAGCCGTAACAACCTTAACATTAGGATGTGGATTTACTTTCGGATTAACACCAGCTTTTGCAGATTCCAATAAGTCGTCGGTAAGCGCTACACCAATTCATTCTATTCAGAACCAAGAACAAGAGCCTTTTACTGGATATGTTATTTCAGTAGATAATCATTACTTAGTAGTTGCTGCTACATCTACAAAGGACGAAGCACTTGCTTATCAACATGATTGGTGGGAGTTAGTTTCTCAGAATAAGATTTTAAGAGTTCCTATTTCAGGTGGTGCAGACTACACAATAGGTGATAAATTAAACGTATATGCAGTTGGTTGGACCGCATCATTACCACCAATTGCTGTAATGCCTACAATTGAAAAAGTAACTCAGTAGGTAATGTATAGCATGATTAGGGCATTATTCTTAGAATGATGCCCTTTATTTTACCAACGTTTTCCCTTTTAATAACTTTGTCTATTGTTAGATAAGAAAATGGTTGCACCAAGTAAATCCCACACCCTTTATTTAATAATCAATCTACTCCTTAAAAAAGAATACTGAATATAATAATAGAAAAACTCCACTCCCAAATAATATACCTCCTGATATTTGAAAAACATTCGTATAATTGTTTAACATAATATTATATGTCGATGTTTCTACATCACCGCCTAAACTTTGCACCCAAGAGTGAGTAAGGTTATTTGCAAAGTCCAAACTCTTCACAAGAAGTAAAATGCCGATTAATACGATAAATGTTAAAAACACATTACGTATTTTTATATTCTTCAAACAATTCACCCCTTTCCTACCATATTATCAAACTATGAAAAAGAATCCTGAATTTCAAGGATTCTTTTTCTTAACATTATATTAACGATATGTCACAAAGCATATTCCAACAGGTCTTAACGCTGTCCAGTCTCTAACTTTTTTATCACCAAACCATCCAGACTCCCATACATCAAAGCGATAACCAGTATATTCTCCATAAGCTCTAATCTCAGCATATCTTCAATTTGTATCAATTGTATTACTTTGAGTTACAGAATACTCAGCTGATACATTAAATCCTACTCCTGCTGAACACTTACACCTACACTTACATTCCATGAAGCAGCAATTTTTGAAGAAAAACTTAATGTTAAAGAACCTGAATTACCGCTTACTTTTTTAATACAGAACTTCCACAAGCTGAAATAGCTGTTTTATTTTTAAGATAATATGAAACTGGTGCTATACTTTGCGAGTAATTATTTTGATTATTTTCGTTTGATAGAGACCTTACAAAAGTAAGTTCAGCTGGTATAAGATTAGATGGTTTTCAAAATCATTCTCTTCTATATATTTTTTAACAATGTCTTGGTTTGTAATTTTAATAGTTTCAATATTATTCTCCAACGATACAGTCCTCTCAAACTCTTCAACAGAAACACTGTCCAATAGCTTATCACAACTATTAACATGAGGAGGTGCTAAAGGCTCTGAAGAGCTTTCTGCAAAACTTACTGAGGATGTCTGCAAAATAAAAATTAAACATACTAACGACGACACAAACTTAAAAAGAAAATCTCTTCTTTTCTTCACATAACCACCGCTTATGTGAAATTTTAACATAAATTAACCGTGCCTTTATGGATATTTTTGTAAACTTATTTAATTTTATAAATTTTTAACAGAACTTTCCGTAAACTAATAATTTCACTCTTATTATTCATCTGCATAGTTTATCAATATTATAATGGAATAGCATTTAAAAATCTCCCTAACAATATAAATCCCCCTTCTCCAATTCCCCTGAAGCTGAGCAATCCGTACATCCTTACTGCTCTTTTGTTTTTATCGTCACCTTTTCAAATCATCTTCATATGTTGTATATAGATATCTCCTTTCAAATTGCAATGATGCCTCTTTCAAGTCCTAATGTACGCCTTACAAAGAGCACTTTTGAAAAGTGCTCTTTGTACTTTCTAATACACTCACTCTATAATAAAGTAATTTTAATGTATGAATTGTAACTATTTGCACACACTATAATTGGAAGGCTTGAATCATTGTCATTGAAAAATGTTCAGCGCTTCCGCTCCTTAAGAGAACAGTCTACGCAACTGTTCTCTTTTCCTTTTTTTACAAATATAACAGGACAAGCATAGTTAACTATGCTACGATCAATTGCCTTGCAACATTCTCAACGTTCCCTCAACAATTTCTCAATATTTTTCATGGACAATAGCACACTTCCTCAACGTTATTAATATCTTAATATTAAATACTGAAGGAGGTGCTAGAAAATGACTTGGTTCATTATTTTAGGATTTATGCTTATTTTAAGTATAGGCGGCTTTCATACACATAGTATTCATATCATTTTCAAAATAGATTCAGATACAAAAGCTATGCCAAGTTGGTCTTTCGTTAATAAAATAAACTTTCGAACATTTAAAGAATTGTTAAAAAAACCAAACAGGAATAAACTCAAAAGCCTTACCATAGGAGAGCTGTTTATCCCTTTAAGTCTATTCAATAAATTATTTGGCAAAACATTAATTTTTCTAATCCTATTCTTCTATTCTCAATTCTTAAACTAAATATAATATGAGATGAGTAAAAGAATAGCAGTCACCGACCATAACAAACAACAGACCGCCTATTACAGACGGTCTGTTTTAAAACAAATTGACTATATCAACAGAATAAGGATGCCTTTATTATTCAGAATATTCTTATTATTCATGAAAAAAATCATAGTTAAATATAAACTATCCATTTCCTGTTATTATCAGATTAAGCCTTTACAGAGAAAAGGGGGATATTATGACTGTTCAAGAAAAAAGTAATAAGCAACTGATGGAATTGTTAAATGAATGGTATGAAAAAATTCGTTTGTATCATGTAAAAGAAGCAAAACAAACATATCTACAAGTAAAGGAAAGTTTAAAAGTAATAGAAACTGATCAATATTTATCATTTTTTTACTCACTACTGGATTTCAGATATAAAGTATTGGTAGATGGAGTGAGTATTACAAAAGATTCCTTTAAGAATATAGAAAAACTCCCTAATATTGAAGAGGATTTTTTATTTTTATCTTATTATTATCATTTCTTTAAAGCAATCCACTTTACAATTATAGCAAATTATACTGAAGCGAAAACACATTATGAAAAGGCGGAAAGGCTTTTAATTGATATACCTGATGAAATAGAACAGGCCGAGTTTGAGTATAGATTATCAACTTACTTTTATCAATCTTATCAACCATTTGAAGCGATTCAACATGTAGTAAAAGCCAAAAAAATATATTTGAACCATGTAGGATATGAAATTAATACTGCTTTATGCGACAATGTATATGGTTTAGCCTGTATAGATCTAAGAGAATTTGAAAAAGCGGAAGAATGTCTCAATACGGTTATTGATGTTTTTAATAAGCATAATGAGGAACATTTATTATTAAGAGCACGTTACAATTTAGGCTGGTTATATAATATTCAAGATTTATATCCATTGGCGATCCGACAGAGTTCTGAAATTATAAATAAAATACCGAATCATTTTAAAGCATTATTTGTCTTAGCAAGAGCATATTATAAATTAGAAGGCATTGAAACAGCTAAATCATATATCGAGTATGGAATAAACTATACGAATGAAGCAGGAAATGAGGAATATAAGCACCGTTTCGCAGTTTTAAATGAACTACTCACAGAATCACCTAGAATTAAACTAGAAAAAGTAGTTACTGATGCAATGTCTTATTTTGAAAAAGAAGAAATGTGGGATTGTGTAAAAGAATATGCAGAGATTCTAGCAATTCAATTTTATGAGACAAATAACCATGTTAAGGCGAGCAAATATTTCTACATTAGCAGTAATGCTGGTAAGAAACATTTGAAAAAAGGAGCGTTAAAGTGATGAAAAAAATAAAAAAAATTGTATTAAGTATGGTAGTAATAAGTGCATTAGCATATAGTATGAATAGTTTACATGCACCTCAACAATCTTCTTCTAATGGGGGAGATACACCAGCACCAACAATACCTAGTGTCTCTGTAGAAGTATCTATTGATTAACGTAATACATTTTTCTCACTTTTAAAAATCAGAAAATTCAACCTTTTAATAAATAAATATTGAATCCCTAGTCCGAAACAGCTTTGTTTCGGACTATTCACATTACTATACTTGTACCTAGGAAGATATACTAAAAGTTGACGAGATTTTCTATATATAAAAAACGAGCATCCTATCACCAAATATAGGATGCTCGTATATATACTTTTAGTTAATAAGATTTAAATCTATTTCTTAGAAAAATCATAATTCTATAATCATTTATCATGCCTACAATGTATTAGTTAGACTACAAGATTGCAAAATGATACCCACCCTTTGAACACCTAAAGGCGATGGGCTTTCTCGTTCGGAAAGGACTGTAGTTTCTTCTCTTTTTGAACTAAGGCCTTTAACTTTTTTAAACAAACGATTTCCATACGTAAACATTCATTTTCATCTTTTAATGCCTGTATAACCCCTTCAATAGCTGCATTATTTAACTTTGATCTTGTTTTTTCCATAGCTGAACCCCCTTTCTTCTTTTTATATAGGAATTCCACGACTTTTAAATCATATATTTCCCTTCATCTACGAACTATTCCAATAAATCCTTTAACACAAACAACTTATTTATTTATTTATTTCGTTTGTTTTTATTTTATTTTATTTCTCAAAATTTCAGATATATCTTTTGAAAAATCTACTGTATCCCTCCTATATCTATCTCCCCTAAACGAATCGTAATACATATTATACCCAAAACATTTATAAGCTTTAATCGTATTTTTAACAAAACCTACTTAATTTCAAACAGATATTACACTTTATTCTGTCAACTCCTCCTATATTGATAAATATAAAATATCTAATATATTTGACATTTCAATGACTTATGACAGGAAAATATATACATTAAATTAAACCTAATGTATCTTTGATTTGTAAGTCGTAGTTAGTTGGCCAACTTTCAATACACTTTAATAATTAAAAATAAGGGGGATTTAAAATGAATCAAGTATTAAGGAAAAGTAAGAAAAAAATGATGTATCTAGTCGGTTCACTTCTAATTTCTCTATCAATGTTTTCAACTACAAGTTTTGCAGCTACAGAAGGTGCTGTAAAAAGTGTTACAAATAGTAGCTATACCGGGATTGCAGCTGATATAAATCTCCCCAAATCGGTTGTTGTTAAAGATGGATATGTGAATTGGTATTTAGGTATTGGAGCATCTAAAGTTGAAGGCGGTATTTCAAAAACACCAAGTGGATATAAAGTATTTCTTAATTCAGGATATAATGAATCTGGTCAAAACAGTAAGTATTGGAACACACAATATGATACATCAATTAAAGATGGTGATCGAGTAAACCTTAAAATAATTAATAACGGAAATGGTACGGTTACTATGTATGTAAATGGAAGCCCTAGATATGCAAATCAGCCTGTATATGGCTCATTTTCTCAATACGAACCAGTAAAAATGGTTCAGGGCGTTGAAGATACTGGACGTAATTCTTTTAGCCAAGCTAGCTTTTCAAACGTACTTCTAAGAGCAGATACATCTGGATCTAACTACATAAGTTGGAATGGTTCAATTTCTTCCTCATTTTCTAAACACGGTACTTATAGTAACAATTTCACAGTTTATTCTCAAGTACCATTAAGCGCAAGTTTACGCTAAGGTTGTTCTTGTATACGAAAATTTTTTAAAAAGGTAGCTGTATGTACCTTTTGTACAGCTACCTTTTTCATACTTTAATTACAAAAGCGTGTCAAAAATAAAAAGATGAAATTGTAAGTATGTTCACTTCTCAATTTCATCTCTTCTAAAAATTGTATATCACCAATTCTCTTGTTCCTCGCTATTCTATCAAATTAATAGCAATACATTATGTAAGTATAGGTTTATACTATTCTACATTTAAATACATATAATATTGCCTATACTTTGTTATTTTCATGTGAAACTAATTCACTATATATCTCTTTCTCTATATTTTTTAAGAGAATTTCCAACCTATTTTTTGTAGCTAGATTAAAATGTGGATTTAATTCTTTTATTATAAATTCAAGTATCTCAAAGCTTATGTAATCTCCTAATTCAAGTGAATATTGATCACCCAAGAAAGTTTTTAATTTTTTAGAAATCTCCACTTTATCTTTTTTGGTAATATTTACCCCATCCGATAACAAACCTCTCTTAGATTAGTCTTAAATACTAATTCATACAGTTTTTATAGCATAATAAAAATATTTTAGAATTAATATAAATCAAATAATGAAATTTTTACAAATAAATAAAAAATACACATCATAATCACTAAACAATATATTATGCATCATAAACATATATTGGCTCGTCATAAAGGCGTAAACATTTTGACCAATTTCCACATAACGTTTCCCATTCACCAGCAGGATATACTTCCGTACGCAATATATGAAGTGGTATACGTAAATTCAATAACCGACCACTAAGCGTCGTACGAGTAACTCCCGCTGGCATTAAAAACTTTGCTTCAATTACCTTTTTCAGTTCCATCAACGAGTATTCTGGGTAACTCATCAATATTTCATTTGAATGAGGCCAGACCTCAGTATCATTTGAATGACGGCGTACCGTATACTCATGTTGATATAAGCCGACAATACGATGCCATATCTCTAAATGGGTAAATAAATCGCTATTTAAATCCCTTGCATATAAAAAATGTTCTTGTTTATTTGCTTCTGTAATTTTTGCAAGCAAACGTTTATTAGTAATAATCTTACCTGACCAAATTATTGTAGGTTCTTTCTTTAAATTATTTACCCATTCCCCCATTGGTAATAAATGATTCCAAGCACGAATTTTTATTTTTTCATCAGGTACTACTTGTACAGCAACGCGTTTACAACCTAATGCCATCATAGCCTTCATACGATGGGCACCATCAAGTAACAGATAATTACCATCACTAAGCTCAGATACTAAGGGAGGATTCCGTAAAACACCTTCGCTTTCCATTACACGACAAATTTGTTCCAATCTTTTGTGTTCATATGATTCATGAAAGCGGATTTGCTTGGGGTGTAAGAGATCTAAGGCCGAAATAATTTCACTCATAAAAACAGCTCCTCAAATAATTACATAAATTCTAAGCTTATCAAATAACTAATTTTCTATAATGATTAGTCGTGTTTACCGATATTTAGCAGCTATTAGACAATTATTTCAAACTGCGTTTTAATAATTTTACTAGTCTTCTAATAAAACACCAATTTCATTTTCCCTAGCCCTTTGATAGTAATAAGCAGCAATGGCTACATCAAATATAGCCATACCCATTGGATTAAATAATATTGCTTTGTCATAAGGGAAATTTTGCAGTGCTCCTCGGATTACAACATCAGCAATTGATACTGTATCTTCTTTTTGTAAACCTCTTTCAAGGTGCATCCTTTCAATATCAGTTTTTTCACGACAGACTTCTTCCCAATTATCAACAACTAGGGATTTTGTATATTCTAAGATATCAGGCTTAAAATCACGAAGAGAAACATTGAGTAGTAGCGCCCCATCTTTAGGTTTCTTATCAATATAACCTTCTGCAGAAACAGTACAAGTAATAAAAATATCAGCATCATTATAGGCTTCTTCATATACATTAACCTTTTGAGTTTTAGAATAAATTTCCCCAGGAATTAATTCGTCTTTAATTCCATTGATATCATATAAGTAGACACTTTCGATTTTATCGCCTAATAGGGCAGTTACCATCTTTAAATGCATCTGACCAATAGGCCCAAATCCAATAATTCCAACTTTAATATTATTTAAATCTCTTAATTTGGCAAACTCTCGAATCATTAACCCTGTAACAGAAGCTGTTCGTATTACACTAACCATTGCTGTATTAAGTGTCGCAAATGGTTTTCCAGTCATAGCATCATTTAATATAGTAACTGAATGAGCACGTTGAATACCTTTCTCAATATTCTTTGGAAAACTAGCTATCCATTTGATTCCTGAAACCTTAAATTCTCCTCCAATATAAGCTGGCATAGCAATAATTCTATTAGCCGGATCATCGAAACGTAAGTATGGCTTAATTGGCTGAGAAAAATCTTCTGAATCAAGACTTTGTACTGCCTTTGAAATGACATTTATTGTTTCTTCCCAATTAACACCCATTTCATTGATATGTTTAGTATTTAAATACATCATAATTGCTTCCTCATTTCTATATCATTTTTATAAAGAAACTAATTGATCTTCTACTGATTTTTGTGTATTAAGCCATTCTACCCATTCTACGTTGTAAATAGTAGATGTGTAAGCTTGACCATTATCAGGACATAAGAAAACAACATTAGGGGTATTTTGAACATCCCTATTTTCAAAATACTTTTGGATTGCATAATATGAAGTCCCTGATGATCCACCGGCAAATATTGCATGTTTATTAAATAGCTCATAACAACCTGCAACAGTATGAACCTCCGGTACAATCATTACATCATCAATCAATGCTTTTTTAACCATACCAGGTACCATACTGGCACCAATTCCTGGTATATATCGTTTACGAGGCTTATCACCAAAAATAATGGATCCTTGACTATCTACCGCAATAATTTTAATATTAGGGAATTTTTCTTTTAATCGTGTAGATACCCCAGCGATAGTTCCTCCAGTACTCACTCCAATGAAGGCATAATCTAACTGTTTAAAATCATTAGATATTTCTCCACCAATTCCTTGATAATGAGCTTCAAAGTTATCGGCATTATTATATTGATTTGTCCAGTATGCATTAGGAATAGTATTTAAAAGCTCTTTCACCTTATTTAAACGCGTTATTAAGTAGCCACCTGTTTCATCTCGTTCATCCACTTTAGCTACTTGATAGGAAGTTGCTCTCAAAAAACTCTCATAACTATCATTAATATTTGGATCAATAACTGGTATGAATTTCAGACCAATATACCTACAAAGAGTAGCAAGAGCAACCGCAAAGTTACCAGATGAAGATTCGATAATTGTAGAATTTTCAGTCACTTCTCCGCGACTTATTGCTGATTTTAAAATATGGTAAGCAGCACGCACTTTAACACTATTCATTAAATTGTGATATTCTAGTTTTGCATACAGATTAATCTTTTCATACTCTAATTTAATCATAGGTGTGTTGCCGATTACCCTTTCTAAACTTTCTAATTTCTTGAGCATCATTTGCTTCCTTTCTTGGTTAAAATCTAAAAAAATTAATTAAACATTTATAAATTCAAATATAAATCACTTTTAAATAACTTATATTCAGGTTTACTTTAAATGTCCTTTCGAATGTAGATCAAATAGAACTTATAGCTGAAAGACAATAAATGCTAGATTCTTTAGTATTGGTAAGCTAAGCACCATTCAAGTACTGCCATAGCACTATTTAGCTTGTTTTCGGCCTGGGTAAATACAATACTTTTCGGTCCATCAATAACTGTTGCTGCTACTTCTTCACCCCGGTGTGCTGGGAGGTCATGCATAAAAGTAGCTTCCGGATATAAAGTCAAAATTTCCTCTGTCACTGCAAATGGATTAAATGCATCTTTCCATAAAGAATCTATTTTGCTTGTCCCTGTTGTTTGCCACCTTGTTGTATATACAACATCCACTTCACCAGGTAACATTTTTATGTCATGACATTCAATAACTTTAGCACCAGAAAATCGTGCATATTCTTTTGATTTTTCAAGTACACTTGGAGACACTCCATAACCAGCAGGTGTAAAAAGATATAACTCTGTACCTGGAAAACGAGATAAAGAAAGAGCTAGAGCTGCTGCACTGTTATTACCTTCTCCCATATATAAAACCCGTAATCCAGCTATCTCACCAAATTTTTGTTTCATTGTTGTTAAGTCTGTTAGTGCTTGTGTTGGATGTTCTTCCGCACTCATTGCATTAATGACTGCCATACGACTTTGAGATGCCAGTTTTTCCATTTCCTTTTGACTATCTGCAGTTCTTGCTACTAGTCCATCCAGCATTCGCGAAAGTACTTGAGTAGTGTCTTCTATAGACTCTCCTGTATTTTCTTGCAAATCATTTGGACCATACGATACAATTTGTGCACCCATCTTTAATGCTGCAACAGAAAATGCCGATCGAGTTCTAGTCGATGTTTTACGGAAGTAAATCCCAATTATATTTCCCGCTAATATGTGATTAGGTTGCGATTTACCTGTGGCAAACTCTACCCCACGAGTTACAATTTGGTTAATATCACTATCAGTAAGATCCTCAAGAGTAATTAAATGTTTTCGAATAGCCATTATTATATTACCTCCCTTTTGAATAAGTGCATGTAACAAAAATGTATTTACACATATATTTAAATCAAAACTATTAAACAGCTAAGGTAAAAAATAATAGATTACAAATATAATTCATGTGAATCCATTACCACACTTTTCTATATTTGTTTTTAAACTAATGTATAGCAGTTGATATATAGCCTATATGAACTCGAATACTATGTTTACCCATAAATACTCAAATATAATTCTATTGTTAGTCTATATTCCTATTTTTTATGATATAGCTCTGCTGAATATATTACACACTACAACGCTAAAAATATACTCAAAATACTGAATTTTCAGCTTTCTCAACTCTTTTATCAATTTTCTGTAAATTTATACTATAATTTTCTTTTTTACACATTCTATACATAAAAATTTTTTCTATAAAGATTTCATGCTTTCTATTTTTTTAACATCTTTATTACTATAATTGGAGATTTTCCTCATCTTTAAAATAATGCAACCAAGAATAAAAGCAAAAAATGAAAATATCCAAAAGGTAATATTTATAGTATTTAATGATAAGCTCCAACTAATTAGAAAAGAAACTAGAGCTCCTCCCAAACTTGCCGATGCAATAAATAAACTAGTCACTTCATCAATATTATTTTCCATAATACGGGAAGCTAAAATAAGTGTTATCGGAAAAATGCCAGCTATGACTAAACCAATAATGAAGATTACAGATAAATACATACCTGTACCACGAACAAAGGGGAATAGAAATAAGAGAATTACTAATGTGAAGCAACTAGATGAAATATATATCCAATAATTAAACTTATGAACAAGCTTACCTACAAAAATCCTTCCGATAACTATTGCTAGCCAGAAACAAGATATACTTATTGAATTAATTAATTCATTATTAGTAAGAATCATAATTGTAGATAAAAAATTTGCAAGATTGGTTTCTATACCTGCATATAAGAATGCAAAAAGTGATATAAATAATATAATTTTTACTTTTCCATTTTTAAAACTATCAGTTAATGGGGGTAGTGATACTTCCTTTTCATTCTTTGGAGGAAAAAGATTATTAAATCTAGCACTCCCAAACAAGTACCAAACTAATAGTGTGAAAATAAGAAATAGCAAGATTCCATATAAAATGAAATACCATGTATAAAATTTTATAAAATAATTGACTAATAAAGGAAATCCAAGTGCTCCAATCCCAAACCATACTTCAAGAATGCTGAATTTAGCAGCACTATTCTTTTCTGCTGAAATAACAAAGGAACCCATAGTAGTTTCTAACAAACCCGCTCCATAACCCAATCCAAATGCAATTACCGCTAAATATACCCAATCTTTAACAAATATAAAACCTCCTAAAACTATCGACATTGCCAATATCCCAAATGTTAATGTTTTAAAGTAATGATATTTTTTTACTAGAATAGGCGAACTAAGAACGCCAAATAAAAATCCAGTAAATTGAAAAAATATTAAAATACCTAGTTGATCGGGTGTTCTTTCATAATATTGTAGTAACGAAGGAATTAGACTGCCCATACAAACATGTATTACTCCTACAATAAAATAGAACAAGCATCCATAATAAAATATTAACCGCATCTTTTATCAGCTCCAATTCAAAAGAAAAACAGGGATTTATGTTACAAATTATAAATCCCTGTTTTTACAATAAAACTAAATAGTTGTTACAGATAACTCTTTTTTACTTTTGTTCTTATTGAAGAATAAATCTAATATAACTTGTGAACGTAGTCCATCTTCAAATGTTGCAATCGATTCTTTAGGACCACCTGCTGCAGCATTAACCCAGCTTATAATTTCATTTCTAAAGGAATCTGCCCATTCAAAAATCTCGTTTTCTGGATCAACTAATAATGGTAAAGGCAAAAAGATTTCTTGTTTTTCCAAACCATCAAAAATTATATATTTATTAGGTTCTTTAGAAGAGTACTTGTATTCTTTCTTAGTACCTATTACCTCTATACTAAAGCCACAATCTTCAGGAAATGAACTTTTAGATGTTGTAATATTAACAAATACTTTATTTGTTAATTGACCATAAACTTCTGCATAGTCATCTACAAATACTTTTTGTTTTTCTTTTTCTTTAACATTTGTTTTAATTTTAGTTCGAACAGTATCCTCTCTAAAATCACTTTCAAATAAAAACCAAAGTAAATCTATTAAATGAATTCCTAAATCCCCCAGTGCCCCACTAGTTTTATTACTTTGATTATTATCCCGCCAAGTAAACAAAGTTCTTCTAAAGGCACTATTCTTTTTAAAATGTAGTCTTATAACTACTATCTCTCCTAATTCCCCATTTTGAATTAAGCTTTTCAAAGCCTTAATATAAGACAAGTAACGATAGTTAAACCCCATTGCAGCAACTACATTGGTATCTTTGGCTATTTTCATCATGTATTTTGCTTCTTCACAAGAAATTGCCATCGGTTTTTCAACTAAAACATGTTTGTTTTTTAATAACGCTTGAACAGCTTGAGATTTATGACAAAAATTAGGGGAAGATATTATTACCCCATCAACAACTTTAAGTAGCTCCTCATAACTATTAAATACTTCCCCATCATAATCTTCTACTAACCCTCGAGCATTCTCGTAATTAACATCATATACTCCAACTAGTTTACAATTATCAACTGTTGATAAAGCTCTAGAATGAGCTTTTGCAATACTACCTGCACCTATAATTCCAATATTCATTATATGAACATCCCCTTTAATTAATAATGTGCTTTAGAGTATTTAAAATTCCTATTGAGTATTCACCTTGAGTTAGCATTGAGTGTGTTTTTTTAGCCTCTTCTGTTGCATTTTCTACTAAGTAACCATGTCTTACTGCTTGTAGCATCCTTAAATCATTTCCACTATCTCCAAAAGCAATTGCATTTGATTTATCTAATTCATACTTATCTAACATAAATTTCACAATTTCATCTTTACCTGTTCCAAGTGGAATAAAATCTACATCATAGCAATTTTCTGGATCACCAGCTAATGGATTACATTTGTTAATATTAACCCCAACTTGGAATATATTACTTATTTCTTCTATCATCTCTAAATTTTTTACATCAATAGCTTCATTTTGCTCTTCATAATAAAAATTAAATTTGTACTTAGAACTTCCTAATTGTGTCTGAGGTCTTAAAAAAATTCCATATTTTATTTCTAACAATTTGATAATTCTTTCAATCTTTGACGAATCAAAACCACCCTCTACGATTCTCTCTTCCCAAGTTTGATCATCTATAGTAGTCCCATTACTGACAAAGTATGTTATTTCTGTACCTAATCCACTTGCCACAAAATGAGGAAGATACTGAATCCCACCTTTTTTCATTTTTTCAATAATTGATTCTAAACTACTTCCAGTTACCCAACCAATTACTAGCTCCCCATTACTTCCGTGTTCATACAAATATTTTTCTAACAATTTCATATTGTTTCTTTTAGAATCATCCATGTTATGAGGATAATAAGTTTCATCAAAATCACAGAACACTACATATTTAGGGCTTTTAACCTGTGGTAGTCTTTCGAAATTTAAAGTCTTTAAAACTTCATTACTTATTGACATTAATTAATCCCTCCAAAACGAAATTTTGCTCTTCTATCATCATATTTGGGTGTAAAGGTAAATGTAATATCTCTTTATGAACTTGCTCTGTATTTAATAAAGAATCCTGCATATAGTTTTCTTTTACCAACTTAGTATTATGTTTATGAGATAATACTGGATAATAAATATCTGTTTCAATGTTATACAACTGGTACAATTTATTTTTCATCTCATCTCTTCTTCCATTTTCAACTCTAATCGGAAAAAGATGCCAAATATTATCTTCTGTCATCTTAGGTAGTTTTATTAATTCTCTATCCTCTAATTCTTTTAAATTACGAATATATCGTTGAGCTAAAAATGCTCTTTTTAAATTGTTATACGATAGGAACTTAATTCTCTCTAAACCAATAGCTGCTTGGAGGTTATCAATTTTAGAATTAAAACCAAAATCTAATACTTTTTTATTTTTTTTATCAACTTCAAATCCATGATAACTATATTGATTGCAACGAATTGCAAGATTTTCATTATTAGTAACTATTGCACCTGCCTTACCACATACACCAAAGTTTTTATATGGATTAAAACTAAGGACAATAATATCTCCATATTCTCCAAGGTTTGAAGAACCAATAGCCTGACATGCATCTTCAATAACACTTAACTGATAAACATCTGCAATTTCACGAATTTTTTTCATATCACATTGTTTGCCATACAAATGTACAGGTAAAATACATTTTGTCTTTTGGGTTATAGCTTCTTCTATTTTAGATGGGTTAATACAATAACTCTTGTGATCTATATCTACAAATATAGGTTTTGCACCAATTGCTAACACAGCATTTTCAGTAGCAGCAAAACTATTAGCTGGCATAATTACTTCATCACCCGGCTGAATACCAATAGATAACAATGACACCATAAGTGCGTCTGTACCGCTACTTGTTGCAATTACATACTTCTTGTTTAAATACTCCCCAATTACTTCTTCTAATTTTTTAGAAAATGGTCCACTTGTGAATTGACCTGTCGGTAAAACCTCTTTTAAAGTTCCCATTATTCCGTCAATTTCACTTTGAGAAATCAGCCGATTAACTGGCATAAATTCTATTTTTTGTATATTTTTTCTGCTATAATTGAAAATGTCTTTTTCTATATCAATATCTATTTTCAATTTATTTTCTCTAAATAATTTCTCTTTCATTTTGTGATTCGGCAATATATTACTAATTTCAAATTCTTTCTCTTTCGTTTCTCCCTGCAGGCACTTTAATAAAGCTAAATTGTCTTTGCTATGACCAGAAATTGTAGTAAGAGTTTTCACGTTAAATCACCCCTAAGAAATTATTTTAAAAATCATGAATAGACTATATTTTATGTTATCGATTACATGTCAATATTTTTTTTGCGGAGGGATTCTCTATGGTAACAATTAATGAAATTGCTAAATTATGCAATGTATCAAATGCTACAGTTTCAAGAGTTTTAAATAACCATCCATATGTAAATTCGGAAAAACGTGAGAAAATAACAAAAATAATGAAAGAATTAAACTATACTCCTAGTTCTATCGCTAGAAATCTTAGGATAAATAAGACACAAACCATCGCTCTATCGATTCCAAATATAGATCATCCTTTTTTCGGAAAATTAGCTAGAGAAATTTCTAAAGAACTTTTAAAACATAATTATAAATTACTGATTTATCAGACTTTTTATAAAAAAAAAAATAGAGCTTGAATTACTTTCATTACTAAAGAATAAAGCTGTGGATGGTGTAATTCTCGCATCCTTAGAAAATAATTGGGAAAATATAGAGCATTATTTAGCATATGGCCCTATATTACTTTGTAATGAGTATGAGGAAAATGCACCTATTCCGATAATTTGCTATGATGAATTTGAAGCCGGATACAAAGCTGTTAAGCATTTAATAAGCAAAGGACATAAAAAAATTGGCTTTTGTTTTGATACTCTTAATAGTCAAGCACAATTAAAACGCAAACAAGGATATCTGCGTGCATTAGAAGAAAAACAATTATCATACAAAAAAAGTTGGTTATTTGGAGATGCAATTACTATTAAAGATGGAATTAAAATCTTTGAGAGGTTAGATAAATTAAAAGATAAACCTACTGCACTATTTACTGGAAATGATCAAGTTGCTGCTGGAGTAATTAAAGGGGCTTCTTTAAAAGGATATACTATTCCTACTGACCTTGCCGTTTGCGGTTATGATAATCAATTAATTTGTACAGTTACAACTCCAACAATTAGTACAATTGATATTCCAATCGTTGAACTAAGTAAGCGAACTGTTAGTGAAATACTCCTATATATAAATGAAAAGGAATCTATTAAGCGTAAAATTATTGAATATCCAGCAAGCTTAATTATTCGTGAATCGACATAAATAAATAAAAAGCGTCATTTTCAAATTAAAATGACGCTTTTATACAATATCCTAAAATTTACACCGATAGTTTATATAATTTTCTGATTTTATTTTCTAAAAACTTTCTTCAACAATGAGGACACGAGCCATCTTAATCTAAGTAGAAGTTTTTATTTTCTATAAAGTAATTACACAAATCAATAAAATTGATATCAATTATTGATTCTGGAAAACTATCTGAAGAATTACAACAAGAAAGCTTATAATCATTACCAATAGTAAACTTTTTAAAATAAACCTCCTTAGATAGCATATCACCATAAAATATTTTATTTTTATTAATAACAAAAGAATTTAAAGGTATAGTTAATCCTTTTCCCATCCATTTAACAAAACTTTCTTTTATAGTCCATAATTCATAAAAGACATCTAATTGTTGTTCTAAATTTAACGAATTTAGATAATCAAATTCTTCCTCAGTAAATATATTTTTAAACATTGTAGTATCTAAAGGACCTATTTTTTCTACATCTATTCCCACTTCTTCCTCATGAAAAACTCCAACAACCCAACTTTCGGAATGTGATATGTTAAAATGAAAGTTATTTAAATCATCAACATAAGGCTTTCCGTGTTCATTGTATTTATATTTGATGTCCTTATTTTTTTTTGAGAATCTTTTAGTAATTAAATATCTTATTAAAATGTCTGCAATTAAAGCTCTATATTGGTCAGGCTTTCTTTTGTATTTCTGTATTTTCATCTGCTTTTCATTTGAGACCAATCGTATAAGCTTCTGCATATGATCATATTCTATACTTTCAGGCACATGTACCTTATATATATTCATTATATCCTTCCCACCTAATCCCCATAAAATTAATAGTGTACATTTCTTAAAAAGTATTTCACTTATTTACATGTGCTAATATAAGCATTTGTTTAAAACTCCTTTTTATACTCTTTACCAATTCATGAATATGGGGTTTCTCTAACATACTCAGATGGGAACCTGGCACTTGCATAGCGTATACTTCCCCTGATGTGTATTCATTCCATCTAGTATAATCTACCAGTGGGTGAATATCATTAATAGATGCATTAAATAAAAAGACATCTGCTTTTATTTTTTGTTTACAATTATATTTTAGGTATGCATATCTATTAGCTATCATTACTTTTAACTTATTCATCATTGGATCTTCAAAATTTTGCTGACAACTATTTTCATTCAATGTAAATTTTTTCAGTAAAGATTCTATTAATTGTTCTTCACTCATTTGCTCAAAACTATTTTTCTCAATCCCTAACTGATCATTGAATTTTTCCAATTCTTCAAATGAATTCCTAATATTTAAACTAAGAATCTCCTTACCTTGTTCAATAGGATGAACATCAAGTAAACCTAGAAAACTAACTTTATCACCTAGTTCTTCTAATTTTCTAACCATTTCAAATGCAACTATTCCTCCAAAAGACCATCCTAATAAGGTATATGGCCCTTCCTTTTTTACTTGTTTAATCTCTTCTATATATCTTACCGCCATTTCCTCTACAGATAAGTTTGGAAATCTACTATCATCATATCCTATAGATTGTAACCCATATACAGTCTTATCTTCTCCTAATTCTCTAGCCAAATCATAATAGTTTAATATCCCCCCGCCTTGCCCATGAACAATGAACCATTGACTATCCTTGTTTGTTCCATTTTGAATTGGAATTAAACACTCACTGTCTATTCCTTTATTCCTACTTATTACATCACTTAATTGTTCAATAGTAGCCTTTTGAAATAATAAACTTAATGGCAGTTGCACATTAAACATTCTCTTGATATTTTCGAATAACTTTAATCCCTTAAGAGAATGACCACCTAATTCAAAAAAATTATCATTTATACCAATATTATTTACGCCTAATATACTACTCCAAATATCAATTAAACTACTATCTATTTCATTTCTTGGTGGTACATAATTACTATTGCTCATTGTATTTAGCTTTGGTAACTTGCTTCTATCTATTTTCCCATTTTGTGTTAATGGTATATTGTGAATTGGTATGAGTTGTTGAGGTATCATATAATGTGGTAACTTTGTTGCCAAATATGCTCTTACCTCTGGAATACTAATATCTTTTTCGGTAACTACGTATGCACATAAATACTTTTCTCCATCTTCATCTTCTTGATCTATTACTACGGCCGTTTTGATTGTCTCATATTTTAACAAACTCGCTTCTATCTCACCTAGTTCTATTCGATATCCCCTTATTTTTACTTGATGATCCACTCGGCCCAAGTATTCAATGTTACCATCAGGTAGCCACCTTGCTATATCTCCTGTTTTATATAGTTTCTCACCAGGTTCAAATGGATGATCAATAAATTTATCTGCTGTTAATTCTTTTCGATTGATGTATCCTCTAGCTAACCCTATACCAGAAATACATATTTCTCCTGGAACACCTATAGGTTGTATCCTGTGAAATGAATCCAATATATAAATTTTAGTATTTAACAATGGCGAACCTATCGGTACGTTTTGTGTTGTAATTTCTTTATCACTCTCATATCGATAAGTTGTACAACAGACTGTAGCCTCTGTAGGTCCGTATCCATTTAATATTTGGAGGTTCCCCCTAAATAGATGATCGTATTTTGCGAGTAATTCTGTTTTAATTGGTTCTACTCCTACAAGTAGTTTATTTAACACTATCTTCTGGTTATCTCTAACAAAATAATCATATATTTCATTTAATAAAGTAGGTGGAATATATGATAACGTGACCTGTTCCTCAAGAATGACTTGTACAAGTTTTGGTACATCAAACTTCTCACCTTGATAAATAGTCATTCTTGCGCCATATACCAATGGGACAAATATTTCAAATATGGTAACATCAAAAGAGATGCTACTAGAGAATAGAACGTTATCAGATATCCCTATATCTTGAGAGAAATCTTCATACATTGCACACACAAAATTCGTTAAGGATCGATGTTCAATCATTACGCCTTTAGGTTGTCCTGTAGAACCTGATGTATAGATAACATACGCTAAGTTGTGAGGTTCTAACATCATTTGCATGTCTTCTCCTTGCTCTTCTTCAAAAGACATATCCATTAGATCTATTACATTACCTTGGAATTCTATCTCCTTAATAATAGAGTTTTGATGTACTAATACATGTGAACATCCACTGTCTATAAGCATATACTCCACTCTTTGTTTTGGTAAGTCAGTATCAATTGGTAAATACGCCCCACCTGCTTTTAAGACACCTAATATACCTATAACCATCTCGATGGAGCGTTCCATCATCACTCCAACAATGGACTCTCTTTTAACTCCCTGGTCTAATAACCTTCTCGCCAACTGATTAGCTTTTATATTTAATTCATTATATGTAATTCCTTTTTCATTACATACAACGGCTATTTGATTAGGGTTCCGTTTTACTTGTTCTTCAAACATTTTATGCACTAAAAAATGATTAGAATTTGAATTCTCTTTTTTGTTAAATTCATTCATTATACAATGTTCTTCTTCTACAGATAACATATTAATATTACGCAATCGTATTTTAGGGTTATTAGTTACTTCTTGAACTATATTTGTAAAATGTACCATTAACCTTTCTATTGTCTCCGCTTTAAATAACTTAGTACTATATTCTACTTTTAAATGAATGTTATTATCTATTTCCGTTGCTACTAATGACAAATCAAATTTTGAAACTGACTGCTTAAATTGATACGGTGTAAATTCTAATTCACCAATAGATATTGGATTCATATCCATGTTTTGAAAAACAAACATGGTATCAAATAATGGATTTCTACTTGTATCCCTATGCAAGTCTAAATCTTCTAATAGTTCTTCAAAAGGATAGTCTTGATTTTCATAAGCTTCTAATGTATTGAGTTTTAATCTACTCAAAAACTCAATACACTCATCGTCATTTTCTAGATAATTTCTCATTACCAAAGTATTAATAAACATACCAATCATATGATTAGTATCAGAATGAGACCTTCCAGCAATTGGCGAACCTACAATAATGTCTTCTTGACCTGTGTATCTAGATAAAAGTATGTTATAAATGGCCAATAAAATCATATATGGCGTGGTACCAGTTTCAGTTGCTAGCTTATTTACTTTAAAAGTTAAATCTGTTCCCAAATTAAAGGAACAAACCTTACCTTTAAAGCTTTGTATAGTCGGTCTTTGAAAATCGGTTGGAAAATTTAAAACCGGGAGTTCTCCTTTTAAAGTTGTTAACCAATAATTCTTTTGTTCACTAATTAGATTCTTATAGTAAGTTCCATTTTGCCACATCACATAGTCTTTGTACTGCACTCTCAATTTTGGAAGTTCATTTCCTTTATACAATTCTACAAATTCTTTTATTAATATCCCCATTGATAAACCATCAGAGATTATATGATGCATATCTACTACAAGGATATGTCTTTCTTCTGCTATCCTTAAAAGCAACACCCTTAATAATGGAGCTTTTGATAAATCAAATGGACTTATAAACTCATGTATTAAATAATCCGCATCTTTTTCATTTGCATGAACGTATTTAATATTGAATTCTACATTAGGCTCAATTTTCTGCACTAATTCTCCATCTAAGATTTGAAAAGAAGTTCTTAATATTTCATGTCTTTGCATTAAAGATTGAAATATATTTTCAAACTTATCTTTACAAATATCCCCTTCTACTTTAAGTATTGTGGGCATATTATAAGTTGTATTTGTACCATCTTCGAATTGATCTACTATAAACATTCTCTTTTGTGACGTAGAAGCTAAATAATACTCTTGTTGTTTTATAGGTTCTATGGAAATATAATTACTTTTTTCCATTTCTAATATACATTTTGAAAAATCAATCAAAACAGGAAATTTAAATAGGGTTTTAATAGATAATTGCACATCAAATTCTTTATTAACAATAGAAATTAACTTAGCAGCCTTTAATGAATGACCACCTATCTCAAAAAAGTTATCCTGTATTCCTACCCTTTGGATTCCTAAAACATCTTTCCAAATCTCAACTAATTTTCTTTCTGTAGAATTTGTCGGCTCTATATGACTTGATTTTAAATTATAAGTAGGTTGAGGTAATTTTTTTCTATCTATTTTTCCGTTTTGTGTTAACGGTATGTTTTGAATGGGTATGATCTGTTGAGGTATCATATAATATGGTAACTTTGTTGCTAAATATGCTCTTACCTCTGGAATAGGAATATCTTTTTCAGTAACTACATACGCACATAAATACTTTTCTCCACTTTCATCTTCTCGCTGTATTACTACGGCGGTTTTGATTGTCTCATATTTTAACAAACTTGCTTCTATCTCACCTAGTTCTATTCGATATCCCCTTATTTTTACTTGATGATCCACTCGGCCCAAGTATTCAATGTTACCATCAGGTAGCCACCTTGCTATATCTCCTGTTTTATATAGTTTCTCACCAGGTTCAAATGGATGATCAATAAATTTATCTGCTGTTAATTCTTTTCGATTGATGTATCCTCTAGCTAACCCTATGCCAGAAATACATATTTCACCTGGAACACCTATAGGTTGTATCCTGTGAAATGAATCCAATATATAAATTTTAGTATTTAACAATGGCGAACCTATCGGTACGTTTTGTGTTGTAATTTCTTTATCCGTCTCATATTGATAAGATGTACAACAGACTGTAGCCTCTGTAGGTCCGTATAAATTTAATATATGGAGGTTCCCCTCAAATAGATGATCGTATTTTGCGAGTAATTTTGTTTTAATTGGTTCTACTCCCACGAAAAGTTTATTTAACAATATCTTCTGATTCGCTCTTACAAAATAATCATATATTTCATTTAATAAAGTAGGTGGAATATATGCTAACGTGACCTGTTCCTCAAGAATGACTTGTACAAGTTTTGGTACATCAAACTTCTCACCTTGATAAATAGTCATTCTTGCGCCATATACCAATGGGACAAATACTTCAAATATAGTAACATCAAAAGAGATACTACTTGAGAATAGAACATTATCAGTTATCCCTATATCTTGAGAGAAGTCCTCATACATTGCACACAAAAAATTAGTTAAGGAACGATGTTCAATCATTACCCCTTTGGGCTCGCCTGTAGAACCTGATGTATAAATAACATATGCCAAGTTGTGAGGTTCCATCGTTATCTGCAAATCTTCTACTTGTTCTTCTTCTTCTTCAAAAGGAATATCCATTAGATTTATTACACTACCTTGGAATGCTACTCCCTTTATAATAGAGTTTTGATATGTTAGTACATGTGAACACCCACTGTCTGTCAGCATGTATTCCACTCTTTGTTTTGGTAAATCGGTATCAATCGGTAAATACGCCCCACCCGCTTTTAAGATACCTAATATGCCTACAATCATCTCAATAGAGCGTTCCATCATCACACCAACAATGGATTCTCTTTTAACTCCCTGGTTTAATAACCTTCTCGCCAACTGATTAGCTTTTATATTTAATTGCTTATATGTAATTTCTTTTTCATTACATACAATCGCTATTTGATTAGGATTCTGTTTTACCTGCTCTTCAAATAATTGAGGAGCTGTTACAGTCTCACAAAGTAATGTTTTATGAACTCTAGTCGTATGATTGAAATCATATAATATTTGATTCTTTTCTGTTTTAGACATTACATCTAGATCCATTGCAGATTTATTTGGATCTTTCATTAATATATCTAAAATATTATATAAATGATTAACTATTCTACTAACTAATCCTTCACTATATAAAGTAGAATTGTAATCTACTTGAACCTTTAACTGTTCTTCATTTTTCATAAACCTAATAACCATATCCGAGTTTATTTTATCTGTACTCTCATAACAATGAATATCATCTAACATTACTATTGTATTTAATAAGGGAAGATTATTACTCTCTCCACTTAGACTTAATAATTGAGTAAGTTTATTAAAAGGAAAATGACAATGTTCATTTGACTCTAAAATTGTTTCTTTAATTTTATATATTATTTCTTTGAAATTATCTTCTTGATTTATTTGAGTACGTAATAATAAAAAGTTGTTTTGAAAAACCGTCTCTTCTTGACCTTGCTTAAAAACTGGCATTCCAATTACTATATCATCCCTATCGGTATATCTACTTAAGAGATATTTCACACCTGATAATAAAATAGTGTACAGTAACATATCAGAATTATTGCTAATTGCTACAGCTCTCTTCGCAATATCCGATGGGAATTGACAATAATAACTTTCTTTAGAAGCCTGAATACTATTTAAAGACAGACAATCACAAGGAAATCTACTTAACTCAACATCACCTGATAACTTGTCTAACCAATATTCTTTTTCTTTTTTAAATTTTTCACTAGATAATAAAACCTGCTGGGTAAATTTATCAAGCATTTTTTCTTCCCACCATTCTCTATGATATTGATACTAAATACTACATATTTAGTGGTTATGTTCCCCATAGACCCATCCGTTTTATCATGAGGGGACACAATCATACTCGTCATTGGGAGTTTTCTTCCTCGGTAATAAAGCTCCCAATGACGACCAATTGGATTGCTACTTTAGCGATAGAAGTTTCAACATAAAGCATAGAAATGCACTTTTCTCTTACTCAGATACATCTCTTAATTTTTTTACTTCACAGATTTTACCCTATCTAGTATTTTCATAATTAACTCGCCCACGATGTCAGCTTGATGTAGTAAAAACATATGACCACCATTCACTGTTAGAAAATGAACCTCATTGCCCCATTCTACCCACTTCTTAGCCCCTTTTACTGTATAATTGAAGTCTGTTGTTCCACTAATAATGTATAGGGGCGCTTTCAACAATGTTGTGTCATCATTTATATAATTCTCAATGGCGCGAAAGTCTGATCGAATGACTGGAAGGATATAGTTTAAAAGCTCCTGATGTTGTAATACTTCATCCGGTAATCCTCCCAAAGACTTTATATAATCTATAAAGTCTTTATCATCTAAATGATTTGTTTTTCTTCTTATTTCCGGTGGATTCATAGCTGAGATAATAACATTTTTAGGATTTATACCTTTACTTTCTAAAATTTGCGCCATACGGTGAACTATAATTCCTCCCATGCTATGGCCAAATAATGTAACTTCTCCCTCTAAAATTGGTTGCATCTCCATTAAATATAAATTAACAAGATCATCTATGTTATCAACTAGTGGAGAAAGATTGGGACCATGGCCTGGGGGATCAAATGAAATAAGTTTTATATCTTTCGGCAAATAATTCTTTAAAGGTAAAAAAGAATTCGAATAGCCCCCAGCATAAGGAACACAAACCAAATATTTGTTACTATTCAATCCTGGCGATAAATCTTTTATTAATTTTCTCAAGTGACTTCTCCTTTATTAAATAAAATTTTCATCAAATAGTTGTTTAGTCAAACAAATTATCAATTTCTTCATCACTAAGGTTTAAGGTTTCAAAATCTGATGAAGTAAATTCTTTTGTTTGCATTTGACAACAGGATTGGATATATATCTGTAGTCGTTCTAGATAATCTGAAAATAAATTTTCTACAAAATTCTTTTGAAAATGACTTGTACTAAATGTCACATGAATTTCTAAGTTTTTATTCTTAACCATGGCCACAATATCTAATAATGCAGTAATATGATTATCTTTTGATTGTTCACTGCCACTTTGATAATCAACAATAGTAAACCATCCATCCCCGAGAGAATTATCTATCTCTCCTAAATAGTTAAAACGAATTGTATTTTGAGTTAAATCTTTGCAAGAAGGAAACCTCTCTTTAAGAATTCCATATCCAATTCCCTTATTAGGTCTTTTACGAACTTCTTCTTTAACACTCTTTATTTGATTAGCTATATTATGCGAAACTTGTAATACAATAGGATACATCGTCGTAAACCACCCTACTGTACGTGAAATATCAAGATGCTCAAATAATTCCTCTCGACCATGACCTTCTAACTCAAATTTAATTTGATCTTGGTTTGTATATTTACCTAAATTTTCTGTCAACACAGCAAGTAACAACTCCATTGGCTGTGTATTGTAAGGCACATTTGCAGTAGTTAATAGTTTTCTTGTATCATCTGCATTCAATGTAAAGGTAAGAGTAGTACAACTTTCAACAGTACTATTTTCTTTTTCTCTATTAATTTGAAAATTATTATCTAGCGTGTTATCTATGGATTCCCAATAATCTAATTCAGCACGTACTAAATTAACTCCTCGACTATTTAAAGCTTCAGACCAATCTTGGAAAGAGTTAGTTTTTAATGGTAGCGATGGAACTTCTCCTAAATACAAGCTATTCAAACATCGGTTTGCATCTTCAATTAAAATACGCCAGGACACAGCATCAACAATAAGATGGTGTGCAGTTAATAACAACAACTGTTGATCATTTGGAAGCCGGAATAAGACCCCTTTAAATAATGGTCCTTCATTCAAATTTAAACTTCCTTTTAACTCTTCACCTTTTATATGAACTTGATTCAAAGCTATTTCAATTGGAATTTCAGACAGATCAAACATGGTAACCTTAGAATCAGCAATGGACATATCTTCGTCATAATAGAAGTAATCCTGCTTATCCTCATACCTTAGCCGCAACAAATCATGATGATGCATGATCGTATTTAACACCTCATTAATATATTCTTCTTTAACTGACTTCTTCAAAGACAGTAGTACCGATTGATTCCAATGATGCGGGTTCTTAAACTGTTGATCAAGGAACCAACGCATAATAGGAGTAGGCTCTACCTTTCCTGTTACCAATGTTTGTGAGACTGTAACATCTTTTTGTTTAACTAACATTGCTGCCAATTCACTTACAACTGGATAATTTAGTACATCTTTAACTCTAATTTTCCATCCCAGTTCTTGTAATCTAGCGCTCACTTGGATCGCTTTAATAGAATCTCCACCTAAATGATAAAAATTACTATGCAATTCGATTCTATCAGTCTGTAATATTTCCTTGAGAACTTCACTAACCATTCCAGTAACATCTTCATCTACTTCTTCTAAATGAGTATGGTTAGAACCGTTATTTAACATCGGATCTGGCAATGCTTGACGATCTACCTTTCCATTGATAGTAAGCGGTAGCTGATCCATATAGATAAAAAATGAAGGAATCATATAACTTGGTAGCATATGCGAAATAAAGCTGCGTATTTCTATATTTTGAACACTGTCTTTCAAAACAATGTAAGCAACTAGATGATTTGAATTATCCTCACCTTGCCAATTCACCACTACTACATCTTTAACAGACTTGTGTTGTAACAGTGCATTCTCAACTTCCCCTATTTCAATACGATATCCTTTAACTTTCACTTGAGAATCCATCCGTCCTTGATACTCGATTAATCCATTTGGCAACATGACAGCTAAGTCACCACTTCGATACATCTTCTCACTCGAAATAAATGGATTGGATAAAAAACGTTGCGCTGTTAAATCCGGACGATTTAAATAACCTTTAGCTACCCCATCACCCGATATATAAATTTCTCCTTTTACACCAATAGGAACCGGCTGAAGATTCTTATCCAATAAATATATTTGAACATTATCAGCTGGTGTACCAATTGGTACGGATGCTCTTCGATCTAGATCTGGATCATAACGATGAATCATACATCCAACCACAGTTTCAGTTGGTCCATATTCATTAATTATTTCAACTTTACCGCTAAAAAGATCATATATCTTTTCGGCTACTGAGGTTTTCAAATCCTCTCCACCCACAATCAATCTGCGAAGAGATGAAACTCTTGGGGGTGAATAGTTATTTAACAATGCTAAATGTGAAGGCGTAACTTTCAACACTGTTACTACATTTTCCTTTAGGATTTTTGACAAAATAAACTCATCTTCATTATCATGATATATTACTAACAATAAACCACTTATTAAAGGAGTGAATATTGAAGTTACTGTTAAATCAAAAGAAACGGATGAATATAATGCAAAAACATCATTTTCACTACTAATATAGTTCTTTTTAGCCCAGGAAATATAGTTAACCAATCCACGTTGAGTGATTACAGTTCCTTTAGGATTCCCCGTGGTTCCAGAGGTATAAATTATATATATTGGATCATTTGGTGCAGTTACTAGGGTTAGATTGGCATTATCTCCTTCATAAAGTTTCTGATCACATATATTAATTTTCTCACCTAAATATTTTAAATTACCCTCATTTGTATAGTCAGTTAAAAGTAATGTTGTACCGCTATCATTCAAAATATAACGAATTCGGTCCTCTGGGTAGGAAGGATCTATAGGCAAATATGTACCTCCAGCCTTAATAACTCCCCAAATGGCAATTACTATCTCAAGTGAATGTTTAGCTAGTATACCCACGACTTGACCATTTTTGACTCCTTTTTCTCGTAACTTTCTTGCTAACTGATTAGATTTCTTATTTAATTCAAGATAAGTCATTGATCTATCAGCATGTTGAATTGCTATTTTTTCTGGTGTCTGTTTTACTTGTTCTTCAAATAATTCTTGAATAGTTTTTTCTTTCGGATACACAACAGCTGTATTGTTAAATTTCTCTAACATAAACTTTTGTTCATCATCCGATAACAAAGATAATTCTTTTATCGATTGATCTTCATTACGTAAAACTTGTTCTATTAAAGCTAAAAACCTCTCATGCATACAATTGATTTGATCTTCTTCAAAATCCGCGACTTTATAATCATATTGAATTTCTAAACCTTCATCTGCCCATTCCTTAATAACTAACTGCAATGAATAGGCTTGGTAGCCACTATAAAACTCCACGTTTTCTAAAGAAAATCCATCGATAGTATTTTTAAGTTTTGTATTATAGTAATTCACACTATATTGAAATAAACCATCGTATCCTTTACTAGTCAATTGCAAGTCTTTTACCAATAAGTTATAAGGATAACGCTGGTGAAATAGACATTGTTTTATTTCATGATTTACTCTTTTAATGAAAGATAGAACACTCTCATCTTCATCCACATTTAACCGTAACGGCATTGTGCTAGTAAACATACCTACTATTTTCTTTTCTAGTACGCCGGAACGATTTAGTACAGGAGATCCAATGATTATGTCTGATTGATCATACATTTTATGAATATAAATAAGCATAAAGGTTGAAAATAATGTATTCATAGATATTCTATGTTTTTGTATAAAAGACTGTAGTGCAACCGATTTTTCTTTTTCAATTAAAAATATCTTTCGTTTCCCTTCTAGAGAATGAGATGTTTTTGATAAAAAGAAATCTGGTAGATTCATAAATTTCTCATTCCAATAATTCTTATTTTTTACGTATCGAGGGGATTCCAGATATTTCTCCTCTGCTTGTAAATAAGACAGATAAGTAGATTCAACAGTATCATTTATATGCTCATCATTCTTTAACTTAGAGTAAAAATCGATAATTTGACTCGTCATAAGTTGGATTGTCCAACCATCAGCTATAATATGATGAAACTTAACAAAATAGGAGCTTTCTACATCACTTATTTTCAAGAGCACAAATTCAAACAGAGGGCCTCCTTCAAGTGGAATTTGTTTTTGAAATTCATCCTGGGCCCATTTCCAAGCTTCTAAACTTGGATTATGATGATTTGAAAAATCAATTAAACGTATTGGTGTAGGTTCAAATGGTGATATATATTGGTGGGGTTCTCTATGTTGTTGAAAAATCCGTAGACGTAAACCATCATTTTTCTTAATGAATAATTGAATTGCTTTTTCTAAAATTGTAAAATTAATTTCCCCATTAATAAGAACCATCCCTCCGATGTTATACATAGATGTGTTTGGATAAATTTGTTCATTATACCAAACTCTTTTTTGTGGATGCGTAAGAGAATGCTTTACAATTGTTTGTTGCATATTTCCACTTCCCCTCTATCCACATCCGTTGGTGTTTCCGGAAATTGTATATTAATATAGTGAGGATAAGGATTTATATTCTCAAGATTATGTTCTAAAATTAATATTCCATTTTCGTTGCTAGTTTCCTTAAATCCAGCTAATCGATACGTAACAAACATCATACGGTTACGGTCAGTCTGTCGAAACTCAGCCAAAAAGCGTTTACCTGCCTGTTTTGTTCTTTCCATTAGATATGTGAGGAGTATAGTACCAACGCCACGGGACATTACACGACAAGACATGAGAAGAAGTTTTAGACAGTCGGCTTCCTCCGTCCTTTTTACAAGTGTTAAACCAATCTTCCCATAGGAGCCATATTTATCTGATAACTCACAAACTAATAATAAATAATCTGGATGATTACGATAATAGTTTAATTCATCATAATCATAGGTAATACCAGTCGAATTTAATTGATTCGTACGTACTGTTAACTCCTCTGCACGCTGCAAATCTTCCTCACGAGCCTCACTAATCACAAAATTCATCCCAAGTGAAGCTAAAAATTCTTCTTTTGGGCCTTCATATTCTTCTTCATCCTTCGTTCTCTTAAGATTTTCTAAATACATCAGTCTTCGACGGCGTGAATCTTCTGTAATTCTTTTTGGTTGTAGTCGTGGCAAGTCTAATAACGACTTATATTCATTTACATGTATACACAGAATATCATTATGAACACTCTGTACTTCTTCTAATTCAAAAGGTTGGTCATCAATGAACGCAAAAGTATCAATACCTATGTTTAAATTTTTTCTAATTTTCTCAATGGAACTAGATTTAGAGTTCCAATGAATCTCTGGATATAAAAAATACTCTTCTATTCCAAATTCTCGTAATTTAGCTATTGCATCTTCGTAGTTATTTTTACTAGCAACTGATTGCAGTATTCCACGTCGATCTAATTCACATATAATTTCATAAACTCCAGGTTTTAAAGTAACTGTACCACTCTCTAATAAAACACCATCCCAAATTGTACAATCTAAGTCCCAAACAACACATTTAATTTCCTTACTCATGATAATGCCTCCTTTGTTTTATTCATTTTCACAGTTCCCATCTCCATCACTATAAGCTTATCTGCTAAATGAAAATATTGATCGTCGTGAGTAATAGCAATAATACATTTACCCTTCGCTCGCATTTGAGGTAACAATTCTTCATAAAAGAAGCGTCTATAACCAGGATCTTGATCCGCTGCCCATTCATCAAATAAAAGTATAGGTCGATCTTCCAAATACGTAACCAGCAATGCCAACCTTTTCTTTTGTCCAGTTGATAGTTGCGTAGTAGTAAAACGCCCATTCTCAATGCCAACCTTTTCACTCAGTTGGAGAAGTTCTAAATAATGATTGATTTCTGCTTTTATTCCTTCTGTATTAATCCCATATAGCCTATCAAAAACATGAAAATCACTAAGGATAGCTGAATAGTATTGATTCAATTCCTCTGGAGCTATTTCTTTTCCATTTAATAAAACGTTACCTTCATTAGGTTCATATAACCCAGTAATCAGTTTTGATAAAGTAGATTTTCCACTCCCATTACCACCAGCAATAAAGACTATTTCTCCAGAATTAAACTCCATGTCTATTGGACCAATACCAAAACCAGTAAAATCTCCATCTTTATTCTTATACTTATAACTTACATTTTGCAGCTGCAAACAAATTGGCACATCTAAGTACTCTTTTGTTGTCGCGATTTGCTCATTTGCCTTTATATGATCTACACTCTTCACCATTTGTTGAATACGTTGCCAAGAAATACGTACATTTACGAGCTGAGGGATACCGCCCAGTATTTCATTAACTGGACCTGTCATATACAGAAAAACAATTACATAGTTACTTATCGTCTCTTTCGGCATATTAACAAAAATTTCTGGAAATACGAAAACTACAATACCAATAACAAAAATGAATAATAGTTCTCCCAGAACAAACACATTTGCAAATTTAATATCTCCTATCGTTCGTTTAACACGATAGTTATTACAGCTTTCATTCATAACTTCTCGAAAATCGTTTCGTTTTCCAGTATGAAGCCTAAGCTCTTTAAAACCATGCCTTAGATCACCAATCAAACGAAAATATACATTCTGAATATCTCTTGTTTCATTCCAAACTTTATCTGCTTGTCGTCCGATCAGAGAATATACCCCTGCAGTAATAAAGATGATACACAAGGATAGTAAAAAGGCATACATATTCATTACACCAAGATAGAGAAAACAAAACAGTAACGTTAATAAACTTGTTCCAGCAGTAACTAATAGATTGAGAGAACGAGAGATAACTTCCGTATCGTTATTTAATGTCGCCTCTATTCGGCCCTCCTCAATCAACTCCAATTTGTAATAAGGAGTCTGTAACAACTTATCTGTTAATTCCATCCTTTTTTCATAAACTAGCTCGTTTGTATACGATACAATGCTAGTTCTAATAATACGTTGTGAAAAGACATACATAACGATTCCAAGTACAAAGTAAAACAACAAGCCATTTTCCAAATTATTTGATCTAACAAACGTTTCATTAATCACAAAAATGAGAAAGGCATTACCAAATCCTGATATTAATCCCAAAACAATTAAAGTCAAAAGCGACTTTCCCTTTTGTCTTGGAAAACAAAGATTAAAGAATGTATGGATAACATAGGCCAAACCCACCCCAGCAATTGCATATATTGCAAGTACAACAGTTGAAGGAGCCCAAACTTTTATAAATGCCCACGGAAGCCCTCCAAACAAGAGATTTGGTAGTTGATAGAGTGCATAAATCATTAGCCCATATATCGCAACAACTAATACCATATGTAACCATGTTTTTCCCGTTGGTAATATAAATTTTCTTTTTCTAAAAATAATCTCCCTGATTAAATGAAATAACATGACCAATAACGTTAGTAAACACAAAGATGAGATCACAAATAAGGCTGTTCCTATTTGATCCGTTTTCTTATATTCATCATAGAGTAACGGTTTAACTTCTTTATCTATCATCATATTTAAAAGACTGCTACCGATATAGTAAGTGTAATTACTATTCAGATTTGCTAATACTACGACTCCTATCTGTTCCTCATCACGGAAACCAATATACGATGAATAATTTGGGTTACTTCCACCATGTGAAATCTCTCCTCCACCACTTTGATAGACCTCCCATCCAGCTGCATATGAAGCTCCATTGTTATCTGGGGCAACCTTTCTATTCGCTTTATGAGAAACGTTAATCAATTCCTCTGGAAACATCCTAGGCTTTTCAACCCCAAGCTGTAATTTTAACCATCTTTCCATATCATTTATATTTGAAATAAAATATCCAGCCGGTGTATTCCCCCTATAATTAGGAGCGTCATAGGGTAATGATTGTAAGAAATTACGCTTGTAACCTTGGGCCATGTTATCTAATGGGGCCATCTCACGTCCAGCGTATGTACTCAATAAATCCAACTTTGATAGCACATGATCTTGAACATATCTTTCAAATGATTGATTAGTTGCCTTCTCGATTACTAAGCCTAATAGATCGTAGTTAACCGTAGAATATTCAAAATTGCTACCCGGCTCTCGGTTGAGTCCTATTGGCATAACATTTCTAATCGTTTTCTCAATAGAATCTTTGCCATTGGTTATAGGAATATATCCAATGGCCTTTTCCGGTATTCCACTAGTATGGTGTAATAAGTCATAAAGTGTAATTTCATAAGGTTTGCCTTTATACTCCATTTCAAACCATGAAACATATTTAGTTAAAGAATCACTAAATTTAATTTTCCCTTCTTTTTCTAGCTGCAATAAAGCTAATGCCGTAAAAGCTTTTGAAGTAGAACCTAGCTCGAAAAGCGTCTCATTCGTAACTTGACGTTTTTTGTCTGTATCGGCATAGCCATAATTCTTCTTATAAATCGTTTCATTTCCTTTTACAATTACTACTGAAAGTCCAGGAATACCCGCTTGAGATATTTGTTCTTCTATATGCTTCTGTATTTTCTTCTCATTAAACTGTACCGTTTCCTGTGCTTCCACCTGTCGATAAGGGAGTACTATTAAAGTCATTAAAATGATAAACTTCAACCATATGTTTAACTTCATATTTTTAGCCCTCTTTTAGTTAACTTGGATTAACTTTTCAATTTTCTTTTTAAATGGTTGCACAACATTTTGACCAATACGTTCAATTTCATGCTCACTAATCTGAGAAGTAATAAGAAAATAATTTGCCCCTATTTCCCAAAAATCAGTTAACGTCGAGATGACTTCCTCATAGCTACCAACTATAGAAATTGAATTAGATGGGTTAACTAAACTTAGACCTCCCCAAAGATGATCATCTATCCACATACTATCTTTTGTAATTAAATCTTTGTATCGGCGAAGTCCAACAGAATCTGCATTATCTAAAAATAGCTTAGTCATCCTCTTTAAGGCTGCTGGTGTTCTCTCAAGTAGTTCATATGCTTCTTCATATGCTTCTTCCGAAGTCTCACGAGCAATGATGTCTACTAAAATAGCACCCGGAATTTTCTCACGCCCATATTGCTTAGCGTAATTATTAACTGTTTGAAAATGTTCTCTAAGACTTTTGCGGTCTGTTGCATAAAGTATATAAGCATCACCATACTCTGCAGCTACTCTCATTGCCTCCTCGGAGGACCCCGCTACAAAGTAGCGGGCACTTCGAGAGAGATCTTCCTTTGGATAAATATCACTATTTTCTACTTGATAAAACTCACCTTTATAGCTAGTTACTCCTCGTCTTAATTGTTGTAACAGCTCAATATATTCTTTTGTCCGAGCATATCGAACATGGTGTGGTTCTGGTAATCCATCACGTGCAAGGACAAGCGAGGCACTACCAGTTACAATGTTAATATCTGCACGATTACCAATTAAACTATTTAAAGTATTCAATGCTTTTGCTGTTACGGTAGGAAGCATCTGGTTTGTATTTTGCGCAACCAAAATCTTTACAAACTCCGTATTCATTCCAATCATAGACGCTGCTATCATTGGATCAACAGATGTTGGTGCAATGGAAACCAATACCGAGTCAAAGTTATTCTTCTCAGCTCTTTTAGCTTGACTAACATATTCCTCTAGAAGTTCTTTTGTTTGTGGTGTTGGAATAACCGGTAATCCCCAGCAAAATTCAACTTTTGACGGAACTACTTCTTTATTAATCATGTTGTTCCCCTCCCTTTACTACTTTCTACTTTTTAAAGCAGATAATGTATTTTTCATAACTGATTTCGCTTTCAATAACTCTTTTTTATTTGTTAAATTGTTATTTACTTCTTGATTACTTAAATATTTAGCAAGAGATTTAATTGACGTATGCTCATAAAGAACAACTATAGGTAAGTCTCGTTTAAAGGCCTCTTTTAATTTCACATTAATACGAACAAGATCTAAAGAACTCATTCCTAGATCGAAGAAATTATCGTAAATTCCTATTTCTTCGATTCCAAACATATCTTTTAATAATTCGTATAATCGTTGTTCAATTTCATTAGTTGGTGGTCTATACGTTGCGGAAACATCTGAACGATTCTGCTTTAATCTATTCTTACTTCCTTTTTCCAATAGTTCATTATAATAGTTGGCACCATTTAAAAGTTTCCAATGTAAATCTATTGGAGAAACCACGACTTGTTGTTGATTTCTATTGATAATACTACGGAATACTTTTAAGCCCTCTTCTACAGTTACACCATCATGTAATACACTTTCCATATCCATATTAAATTGCTTTGCCCATATTTCAGCCGACTTAAGTGACATACCCACCTCTTGCCAATCTGGCCAGTTAATAGCTACAGTGAACACTCCATCATGAGCCCGCTTATAAAACGCAAATGCATCTAAAAATTCATTCGCTGCATTATAACCACTCTGACCAAATTTCATATGATACGCCACATTACCAATTGATGAACATAGTACGAAGAAATCAATTGGTTCATCTTTTAATAAAGCATCGAGTACTAGTGTACCTTTAATTTTCGAAGCTAAAATTTTATTATTAGATTCTTTTTCACGATTCATCATAATACCTAGATAATCAGCGACACCTGCTGCATGAATTACGCCATTAATAGAACCAAAACGAGATTTAGCCTTTTCAATTGCCTGTTTCATATCATCTTGATTGGAAACATCAGAACTTAGGATCATGTATTCTGCACCTTGAGACTCTATTGTCAACAAATCAGAAATAACTCGACTTACACGCTCGTCTTTATTTTCTAGGTACTGTTCCCATTGATTACGAGGTGGGAACTCTGAGCGACCAATCAATATAAGTTTGACATTTGGTACGCTATTAGCTAAATCTTTTGCAATTTCAAATCCAATTCCACCAAGTCCACCTGTAATTAAATAGACGCCACCCTCTCGTAATCTATCAATTTCTACATCTTCTTCCTCAAAAGGACTTTGAATAATCGTTTGCGCCCATCGATGACGTCCTCGATAAGCTACAACTATATCAGTAGAATCCACAAAACTCTCCATTAAACCCGCTTCTTCAAACATTTGTTGAGAATCTGTATCCATATCAATGGTACGACATTTTATATTTTGAAACTCAAGATTGCATATTTTTGAAAAGCCTAGAATTGTAGCTTGCTCTGGTTTTAAATTCAGCTCTGTACCTGTAACTTCAAACATACGGTCAGTAAAGATATTTAACTGTAATGCTCCCTCATAATTAATTTTCCCAATTGCTTGTGCAATATAAAGTAACGAATAATAGCCTTCATCCATTGACCGTTCAATTCTCTCTTGATCGAGAATAACCTCATTAACTGGATTAAAGCTCCAAGCATGTATCATCTTATTTGGTAATAAATCTTTTTGTTCTAATTCTGAAAATAGCATTTCATAATGCATTTTTTGAGATGGACATATCGTATATAAACCGTCGGATTTTTCAGAGAAAATACCACCTGTTTTAACTTCAATTACATCATGACCTTCTCTTTTTAATTTTTCTATCAGTCGATTGAATCGATTTAGATGATCATTGAAAATAAGCCATTTATATTTTTGTTCTTTCTTTATTTGTATAGATTTTAATGTTTTGCGTTCCCAAGAAGGCAAATAAAACCAGTCTTTAATATTAGCCTGTTTATTATGGCCTCTTGTTTCCTGAGTTAAACTCTGAGATTGAGTATTAAAAAATGGATCAGCTTTAAATCGTTTTTTCATGAAAGGATACGTTGGTAAATCTAATAACCTTTTATTCTCACTGTTATTAAAAGTATTCCAATTTATAGTTCCACCTTGCATCCATAACCGTCCCATTTGCTTGCATAAATGCTCGAAGTCATTTGATTTATCCAGAGGATGACGTAACATGTTTAAAGCCAATTGATCTTTACTTCTATTTAAATGTTTTAATACAAAAGTTGATAATGCATTACCTGGGCCAATCTCAAGGCAAATTACATTTTTTAAATGAAAAATTTCAGATAATCCCTTTGAAAATTGAACAGTACTTCGTAGATGCTGTGCCCAATAAGAAGGTGATGTGGCTTGATTTGCTGTAATCATTTCACCTGTAACATTAGATATATAAGGTATTTTAGGACTTGATAATTTTATATTTCCTACAGCTTGGTCAAATGAATCTAGAACTTCATCCATCATTCGAGAATGGAAAGCATGCGAAGTAAATAGACGCGTTGTCTTTACTCCATGATTTAAAAGTAATTCCTCAATCTTATTGATTGAAAGTACAGTACCAGAAATTACTGAATGTTGAGAGGAATTTACAGCTGCTATATCTACATCAACTGTTATATAGGTTTGTAATTCTTCAACAGATAAATTTACACTTAGCATAGCGCCTTCTGGTACGCTATTCATTAACTTGCCTCTAATCATTACTAAATGTAATGCATCTTCATAAGACATTACTTCTGCTAAACAAGCTGCTACAAACTCACCAATACTATGGCCAAACATGACCCTTGGATAAACTCCCCAATTCATTAGAAGCTTGGCTAATGCATATTCAATAGTGAATAGTAGAGGTTGCGTCATTGAGGTTCTATTTAACTGTTCAGTTGCTTTATCCCCTGTCTCCTTTGTAGGATACAAAATATTTTTCATGTCTATATCTAGCCAATTTGAGAGTAAGGCTAAACCTTGATCAACGTGTTCACGAAATACAGGTTCATTTTCATATAAATCTCTACCCATATTGATATACTGTGATCCTTGCCCTGAAAAAAGAAAGGCTAAAGGTCTACTCTCCATTGCGTTTGTTTTCTCTAGTCCCGTATCACCAAGTTTTTCTATGGCATCCTCTATTCCATTAGCAACTACTGCAGTTCTATATGGAAATTCACGACGACCTTTTTGTAATGTATAAGCTGTATCAGATAGTGATATCTCTGGATTCTCCTTCAAATGCAATAATAGATCGTTAGTAGCTTTATCTAAAGATTCCTCTGTTTTTGCTGAAACAGTTAATAAGTTCCAAGATTGTTTTTCAAAATTCTTAGCATTGTCAGGAACAGACTCTAACACTATATGTGCATTAGTTCCACCCATCCCAAACGAACTAACACCCGCTCTTCTTACCTCTTCTTTCCATGGGATAAGTTCCGTATTTACACGAAACGGATTTTTTCCAAAATCAATGCTAGGGTTTGGGTTATTATAATGAAGGCTCGGCGGAATTTTCTTGTTTTTCAAAGCTAAGACCGTCTTTATAAATCCTCCAACTCCTGCTGCAGCATCTAAATGTCCAATGTTCGTCTTCACTGATCCAATTAAAACTCTACCTGGTTCTTGCTTACCAAAAGCTAACTTCAATGCTTCTATTTCTATAGGATCACCTAGTTGCGTACCAGTACCATGAGTTTCTATATATGAGATTTCTTCAGGCTTAACACCAGCTATTTCATGAGCCGATTTTATAACAGCAGCTTGTCCATCAACCCCTGGCGCTGTAAATCCAGCCTTATTGGACCCATCATTGTTTACTGCAGCTCCTTTAATAACTCCATGTATTAAATTCCCATCTCGAAGAGCGTCCTCTAACCTTTTCAGTACTACAATGCCAGCACCATTTCCACCCACTGTTCCTTGAGCATCCTTATCAAAAGCTCGACAATGACCATCTGGTGAGAAAATCATACCATCTTCATATAAATATCCTGTTTTTGTTGGATAAGTTATACTTACTCCCCCGGCCAAGGCTATGTCGCATCGTTCATCGATAAGATCTGCCCATGCGTTTTGAATAGCAACTAAGGAGGTAGAACAAGCAGTTTGTACTGTAATCGCTGGTCCTTTTAGATTTAATTTATAAGCCAATCGAGTAGCAAAGAAGTCTTTTTCGTTTAACAACATTGCTTGGAAATCTTCTAATGTATTAGAAGATTCACTAGCAATAGAACGAAGCCAGTGGAAATTTGGTGATCCTCCAACATAAACTCCTGTATTCATATGAGAAGAATTAACCTCACCTGCTTGTTCTAGTGCTTCCCATGCGCATTCATGAAGTATACGCAGTTGTGGATCCATCATTTCAGCTTCTTTTAGACTGTAATCAAAAAATTCATTATCAAATGCATCTACATCTTCTAAATACCCTTTAGATTTTATATAATTAGGTTTTTGAATCACTTCTTTTGGTATGCCCATCTCACTAAGTTCTTCATCTGTAAATGTACGAATGGATTCTATCCCTTGTTCTAAATTTGACCAGAATTGCTTAAGATTAGAAGCGCCTGGCATACGAACCGCCATACCAACCACTGCTACATCATTTTTATTCATAGATAAAAGATTTTCTTTCTTAACTTCTTCAGGTTGGTGTTCCATAGCATTATCACTTCTAAAGTAGGAAGCTTGATCATGAACCGTTGGGTATCGGAATAACATAGGCATTGTAAGTTCTTTTTCAAACTTGCTTCGTAAACGAGAGAACAATCGAACCATTTTTAAGGAGTTCCCTCCAACATCAAAGAAATTATCATACAACCCTACTTTTTCTACCCCCAAAACTTCCTTCCAAACATCAGCTACCGTTGTTTCAAGCTCATCTAGTAAATCATTTGGTTGTACTAACTTAGTAGGCTTAGGTAAAGCACGACGATTAACTTTTCCATTCGTAGTTAATGGCATTTCACTTAAAAGCACAAAATACATAGGTATCATATACGAAGGTATTTTGTCAGTAAGATAATAACGTAATTCATTTTGAGATATATCTTGATCAGTTAGTATATAAGCACACAGTTCTTGTTCCTCTCCAAAAGCAATAGATAAAACTACCGCTTCCTTCACATCCGCATGCTGTTGTAAATGATGTTCTATTTCTCCTGTTTCGATTCGATAACCACGTATCTTTACTTGATGATCACTACGACCTATATACTCCATTTCGCCATTTTCAAGAATACGGACTAAATCTCCTGATCTATATAATCTTTCACTTAGATTATAAGGATTCTGTATAAAACGTTCACTGTTTAGTTCAGGACGATTTAGATATCCCCGTGCAACTCCATGTCCTCCAACATAAAGTTCCCCTTGCATTCCCTTAGGTGTAGGATTCATATGTTTGTCAAATACATAGCACGAATACGTAGGAAGAGGCACGCCTATAGCACTAAGATTACTGTGCATTTCTTTTTCTCCAATTTCCTTATAAGTAACATGTACTGTCGTCTCAGTTATTCCATACATATTTACTATGACCGTATTAGGTGAACGCTTAAACCAACTTTGCAGTAAACCTGGCTTCAGCATTTCCCCTCCAAATGTAATTAACCTAATTTTGAAAGAAAGTTTAGGCATTTCTTCAACTACTTGCTGAAAAACATAGAATGCAGATGGAGTTTGATTCAATACCGTTACTCCCTCATCTGCAATCAACTGAGCAAGTTTATACGTATCACGAATTGTTTCTTTTGTTGCCAGGACAAGACGTCCACCATAAGTAAGTGATCCAAATATCTCCCAAACTGACATATCAAAACAGAAAGAATGAAATAGTAACCACACATCATTACTAGAGAATTTAAAACTATTTGGTTGATGCATGACAAGTTGTATTACATTACTATGTTCAATCATAACCCCTTTAGGACGTCCTGTTGTTCCAGAAGTATAAATGACATATGCTAAATTATTTGGGGCAACATCTACTCTCTCGAAATCTTGCATCGGTGTCTCATTAAGTTCTTCAATAAAAAGCATTGTGCTATCAAATTTAACTTTATCCTCAAATAAATTTGAGGTTATTATTACATTTGAACCACTATCTTGAAGAATAAAATCAATTCGTTCCTGAGGATAATCAGGATCAATTGGAACATAAGCCCCACCTGCTTTTAAAATACCAAGTAGAGAGATAATCATATTAAATGAGTAATCCAACATTACAGCTACTGGAGAATCTAAAGTTACACCTTCTTTTAAAAGAGCAAATGCCACCTTATCCGCACGCTCATTCAACTCTCCATAAGTCATCTCACTATTCTCAAATGTAAGTGCCACTCTCTCAGGATGCTTTTCAGCTTGCATCTCAATTAATTGATGAAGTGTTGTTTGTGGGAATGTAGCACTTTGATTTTGACCACCTTGAAGCAAAAACTTTTCTTCTGCCTCATCTAACATTTTAAGAGTTTGTATTGGTTGCCCTTCATCTAAAAGCATTGAATCTAATAGCTGTATAAAATGGTTAGTTATACTGGTAATAATGGATTCATCAAATACATCTTCAGGCCACATCATTGCAAGTTTAATAGAATCGAAACATTCTATTGAGACGGTTAAATCATAGTTGGTCATTTCATTTACTTCATAACCTGAAATTCTTACACTTTCATCAATTTCTTTCAGCTTTGCTATATCAAGAGGATAATTCTCAACTACCATAATAGTGTCAAATGACACGTTTAAATCAACAATTGGAGTCGTTTCATATTCAGTTCTTCTTTGGACATCACTTTGAATTCTTTGTAAAAGATCTGAAACAGTCATTTTCCCATCAGCACTTACACGAAGTGGTGGTGTATTTATAAATAAACCTACCATTTCACTCAGACCGTGCATTGGAATTGAACGCCCGGATACTGTTGTACCGAATATTACGTCCTCTGAATTTTTGTACCTTTGTAATAATAGACCCCAGGCTGTATAGAATAATGTAGCCAATGTTACACCTTGATTACTTGCAAAACTTCGAAATCTATCACTTTGCCCTTTATCTATCTCTTTTACATATGTTTTTGCTTTTTTTAGTTGATTAGAATTTTTATTGGATAAATTTATTTGTTCAGTTAATTCATTTAAATATTGTTCCCAAAAAAGCTTTTGTTTTGATTTATCTTGTTTTTGTTGCCATAGTATATATTCTTTAAATTTCTTTTTATTTATAGATGATGGTACATCTCCCTTTATTAACTCTCGATATACCTTAATAAACTCTTGTAAAATAATACTATTACTCCAACCATCAAACAAAATATGATGATGACGTAAAACCATTTCATATTCGCCTTCGTTCAAATGGCACAGTTCGATAGAAAAGGGAACTGTTTGTAAATCAAAGCTTTCTGTATCATTAGAGACTTTGCCATCACTATAAATAATGTTCGGAGTATGCTCTTTTAGTATAAGTTGTACAGGTTGTTTAACTTTTTCCCATCGAAAAATTGTACGCAGCATTTCATTTTCCCGCGTTACATAATTCCACGCCTCTTCAAATTTTGGAATATTAATTTTTCCAGTTAAGCAAAGTCGAAGTTCTTCATGATATAGCTTTCCTTCGGGTTCTTTCAAATAATGATAAAGAATACCTTCCTGCACTGGTGTAAGGGCGATTACATCTTCAATATCTTCTTTATGAATCTTTACTGCTTTCCTCATTAACAGAACCTCCTACAAGTGTGGTATGGTGTGAATATTTATCGGAACCTAATAAGGCAAGTGCTTTTCTATCTATCTTTCCGCTATCCGTTAATGGCATTTCATTTACACGTACAAAACTGTTAGGTATCATATAATCTGGTAAAAATAAGCGAAGATATTTTTTTAACCTCTCTAACTCAATATCATTTTCTGACTCATAGAAAGCTATTAACTTAACTACCATCTCAGATTCTTGTCTTACAATTACCGCACATTGTAAAACTCCTTCACAAGGCATTAAACACGATTCTATTTCCCCTAACTCAATACGAAGCCCATTAACTTTAACTTGAAAATCAATTCTTCCATGAAACTCAATATTCCCATCCGATCTTATTAAAGCTAAGTCACCGGTTTTATATATACGGGTATCAAGGGAATATTGTACAAACTTTTCTGCCGTTAATTGCGGCCTATTTACATATCCACGTGCTAATCCTATACCTGAGATACATAATTCTCCTATATGGCCTTTCGGAAGTTTATTACCATATTTATCAACAACAAACATCTCAATATTCTTAATTGGTCGCCCTATTGGAACGCTCCCTTCTTTAATCTCATGTGTCGGACAATCATAAGCAGTCACATCAATGGTTGCTTCAGTAGGTCCGTACAGATTAGTAAGAAGTGTACCATTAGAGAAATTTAGCAGCTTGTTAAAACGGTTTACATGTTGAGACAGTAGTGCCTCACCACTAACAAATACTTGTTTCAACGATTTTATTCGGTTAGTTTCACCTGTCACATCAAGATAGTGTAAAAATGCACTTAACATAGATGGTACAAAATGCATAATTGTCACGTCATTACTTTCAGTTGTCTCAATAATAGCCTGTGGAAACTTCTCCATCCCCGGCGCAAGAATACATACTTTGGCTCCAACTATTGCCCACCAGAACATCTCCCATACGGATACATCAAATGTATAAGGGGTCTTTTGTAATATAGTATCCTTTGAACTAATTGGATAAGCCTCTTGCATCCACTCAATTCGATTTATTAAGGCCGAATGCTCAATCATAACACCCTTAGGTTTCCCGGTTGAACCAGAAGTGTATATTACGTACACAAGATCAGAGGGTTTGTTAATACACTCTAGATTTTCATCCTTTCCTTCATAGGAAATCGAATCTAAAGCCAACATATCAGCTTTCAAACTATCTTGAAAACGATGTAGGATTTGCTTTTGCGTAAGTATTAATTTAGCACCGCTATCTTCTATAATGAATTGTAATCGTGATGATGGATGATTCGGGGAAAGCGGAAGATATGCTCCGCCCGCTTTCAATATCCCGAAAATTCCGACAACCATTTCGATAGATCGCTCTACCATAATACCTACAACTGTATCTGGACCAACTCCACCTTCACGTAAAAGACGAGCTAATTGGTTACTTTTTTCATTTAATTCCTTATAGGTTAATGTTTCTTTTTTAAAGATAACAGCAACCTCATCTGGCGTACGGACTACTTGTTCTTCAAACAGCTTTTGTATACATGTACTCATCCGGGTTGTATCACTCCTTTAGTTACAGGTATTTTTTCAATGGCACGTTTCGCTTTTTTAGCAAATCCCTTACCAAGTAATAGCTGATGAATCTGATTACTCCCCTCAACAATCTCCATTGTTTTAGAATCTCTAAAGCACCTTGATATTGAATAATTATCATTACAACCAAGTGCTCCCATAATCTGTACAGCATTCGTTGAATGCCTTGTACCTGAGCGCGATGCAAAATATTTTGCAATCATAATCTTTTCAGTAGCATCAGCTCGATGTTCATTTTTGGCCTTACAAGCTTCTAAACTAAGGAGTATAGAAGCTTCTAAATCTACTCCCATATCCGTAACCATATGTGAAATCATGCCATGATCAATTAGAGAGTTACCAAATGCGCTTCTATGTAATACATGATTCCCACAGATTTCTAAACAAGTACGTAATACACCAAGAGCAGCAAAGGCAATTGAAATACGCCCAAATTCTAAAGCATACGGTGCAAGGTAAGTAAAAGCAAATCCTGGTCTACCAATGATATTTTCTAAAGGTATTTCTACATTATTGAATTCAATTTCTGCCAAATATGCAGCTTTAAATCCAAGCATGTCTCTTATATGAGTAACATTGACACCCATACTATCTTTTGGTACTAAACAGGCAATTGGTTGTTCACCATTAAGCTTTCCAAATACCAAAAACACATCAGCAGCTGCACCAAAAGTGATCCACTTTTTCACTCCGTTAAGTATTAATTTATCCCCGTGTTGATCGAAGTTCGTTTTAATCATATTTAAATCTGATCCTGCTCCAGGTTCAGTAAGAGCTAATGCAGCTATTTGATTACCAGATGCAAGTAATGGTAACCACTGATTTTTTTGATTTTCTGTTCCCCATTTTAAAATCGTTTCTGTTACCATCGTATGGACATTAAATAATCCCGAAAGAGAGACACTACCTCTTGCTATTGCTTCAGTAAATAACCCATACGTTACATAATCCCATTCTAATCCACCATACTCTGCTGGAAGTGTTCCACCTAAATAACCATTTTTAGCACAAGTCTTTATTATGTCTGATGGAATGCCCTGTTCAATCTCCCAACTATTAGCGTGAGGTTCTATATTTTCACAAACAAAACCCAAAAAATTCTGATACATTTTATATTGAGATGGCTCTAAGTATTGTTTCATGTCCATTACCGAACCATTTGCTTATTTCTTATAAAATTACCAATAGAATTTACAGACTTATAGTTATCCATATCTAAATCATCCATAGTTACCTTTATGGCAAATTCTTTTTCAAGAAAAGTCATCAATTGGATTGCAAATAAAGAATTAACTAGTCCTTCTTCAAAAATCTCAGTATCATCATTAAATTCAATACCTACATGATCTTGAATATACATATGAATAATTTGTTCTAAATTTTTATCTTGCATTTTATACACCCCTATTTGTAATTTTTAATTTTAATAAGCGTAAAAACCTTTACCACTCTTTCTACCACATTCACCTGCATCTACCATCTTTTTAAGTAATGGACAACATCTAAACTTTGGATCTTGATATTCCTCATAAAGTACATTTAATGAATGTAATACTGTATCTAACCCAATTAAATCTGCTGTTTCTAATGGACCCATTGTGTGTCCAAAGCATTTTTTAAATATATCGTCTACCTGTTTAGGTGTTGCTACACCATCCATTACAACCCAAGCTGATTCATTCATGAATAAGTGGGAGATACGGTTAGAAACAAAACCAGTCTGATCATTAACAACAATTGCATCTTTATCTAATTGTTTTAGGAAAGCTTGAGCCTTCGTGACCGTTTCATCTGAAGTTAAATATCCTCTAATAACTTCTATAGATGGTTTCATATATACCGGATTCATAAAATGCATTCCTATTATTTTATCTGGACGCTTTGTTACTCCTCCTACTTTTGTTATTGAGATACAAGACGTATTTACTCCGAAAATTGTATCCTTTTTACATATCTCATCTAATCTTCTATAGATCGGCTCTTTAATTTGCCAGTTTTCTGGAACATTTTCTACTATATAATCACATTCAGCCACTTCATCAAGATTAGTAGAGCTACTTATTAACGAAAGTACTTCTTCCTTATGCATTCTAGGAAATGCTTTATTAATTAGAGGAGCAAAGCGAACTGTCTCTAATATTTTCTCTTCCGCTTTTTCTAACTGCTCTTCTGTAACATCAATTAATACCGTTTCTAGACCATGCAGCACTAAATCTACTGCCATGCCGATTCCCATTGTTCCAGCACCTACAATACCAATTTTCTTGAACATTTATCCATCATCGCTCCCTTAATATATTTATAATTTATATCTAAAAACTTTTACATTGAAGAACTCTTTGCAGGTAACGTTTTTGTTCTCTCTCTTTAATCTGTTTTTCAGTAAGTGCTGTTTTCATCATTTGGATTGCTTCTTCTACATCACTTTTCTCCACTGAATACCCCGAATTAATTTTTTCTTCCAATTGACTTTGTACCTTTTGAAATGGGCGTACTACCTTTTTCTGATACTCACTTAAATCTGTATTATAATTTTTTGTACTTACAACTACAGTTAAACACCCTGATATTACTTCTTCATAATCAGATTCTTGTAATGTAAAAGAATTTTTTGTATTTAGGATATCTTTCTCCCTTTCATAATTACATGTCGATAGAGCAGGGTTAATAGCTTGCAGAAGATACTTCAAGACTTCCTTTGGTCCCATTTCAATAGCTTTCATAGACCCTTGATTCATTAGATAGTGAATCATGTCCAACCATTTCACAGGCTTTATTAATTGTAAGTAAAGGTTTTCTCTTATATTTTCTACACCTTTATACATTGAACTATCATGATTCGCTATGACAGGTATTAATGGCTGTTTCATATCTATATTTTCTAGTACACTCTTATATTTTTCAGCAGCAGGTTGCATCATAGGAGAATGGAATGGCCCACTTAATTTAAGGGGGATTGCAATTCCCCCATGCTCTACTACCATTTCACAAGCTAACTGAACCGCAGAGTTTGTACCAGAAATTGATGTTTTATTTGGAGTGTCATAAGCCGATATATATACTTCCTGTCCCTTGGTTAACAATTCTGAACAAATACCTTCAACAATTTCTGGAGCAAGATTGTTAACCCATGCCATAGTTCCATCTATAGTTAATGCATAGCTACTCAAAATCGTACTACGTTCTTGTACTAATTTTAAGGTATCTGAAAATGCAATTGCTCCAGAAGCACATAGAGCTGTATATTCTCCCAAAGAATATCCAATCAGTGCCACTGGTTTATTGCCTATTTCCTGTTCAAAAACTCGAAAAGCTGCCATGCTAGTTGTTACTAAAGCAGTCTGTGAATTTTGTAATTTTTCAAGGTCAACTTTGTATGTCTTCTCCATACAAAGGGAAGCCATGTCTATTTTTAGAGTGTCACTTGCTTCTTCAAATATCTCACGTGCTGCAGGGAAGTTTTCATAAAGGTACTTACCCATTCCAGAATAATGGGATCCTACGCCAGGAAACATAAATACAATATTCATCTTTTTATCTCCCTTATTTTCATCTTAAGCTATCTTCAACTCTATCTAATAAAGCTCGTCCCTCTTCAGTTTTTCTTAAATTCACTAAATCAACTACATAGCGAATATCTGATACATCATTCCATCCTAGATCTAGTGCAAGATTCATATGCTTTAACGAAAAATCGATTCTATCAATTAATGAATAACCACATGAAAGTAAAAAGTGATGCCATGCATTTAAATCTCCTATAGTACGAGCTTTTTGTACAAACTCACTAGCTTTATTAAAATTTGAATAGTATCTTAATTGATGGTACGCGGTAAAAACGAAATTATCTAATTCGTTATAAGGAAACACATAAGCTGTATAGGTTTGAAGATTTGTGAATCCAACTTTTCCCGCTAGTTTAATTGATGGAATACGAAAATCCTCCGTCTTCCAATGTGGTGTTCTTCCTTGTTTTAAACAGTCATCCAAGAATGCTCTTGCAGCCAACCAAGCATACCCTTTACCTCGCTGGAATAAATCATAAGTATTAATTCCAATTTCCACATCAGTATCTGTTGCAAAAACCGATAAGCAACTAGTTACAACTTGTTCATGTACCATTACTACATAACCAAATCCATTTTGGATGAAATCCTGAGTTGACTCCCAAAAATCAACAATATCATCCCGTACCATTGCGAACTTTTTATCTGATAGCATGTCGATTGTAATACGTTCCACCGTTACCTCTTCAGGTATATTAGGTTTAGATAACTTGTTATAAGACTCCGGATCAAAAGCAAATGTTACTCGAGTGTAAGGTTTAGGAATAAACATTTGCAATTGTTCCTCGACAACCTGTTTCCATTTTGATTCGGGTAATAATTCAACCTGAAAAAAGTCATCCCCTATCTGCTCAGCCTCAGGTGCAATTACTTCTTTAATAAAAGTTGGCAGACTTGAAACAAAATTATTTGTAGGATCACCTAGTAAATAAAAAATTTCTTGTTCTGCCCATACAAGTGCACATCTAGGGTTATTAGGATTATCCACATAAATATGTCCCTTATTGTAACCATGAGCTATACCGTTAAGTATTGGATGGTTCTTATAATCAACGAGAAGTGGAGCTATTTGTTTGAATTCATCCTTTTCTTTTACCAATTCATAAATCATATTCTTAAAAGTCCTCCCTTTTGAGAACAAGTGTGAAGTGCATGCTGCGCAATAATTGGCTGAAGTACCTGCGAGGTACCTTCAATAATTTCTAAAACCTTTGCTTCCCTAAATAAACGCTCAACAGAATATTCTCTTGAAAATCCGTTTCCACCAAACACTTGGACAGCGTCTGTGGCTACCTTCATAGCCATCTTTGAGGCAAAATATTTTGCAATGGTTGTTTCAATTACAGCATCAGTATGTCTATCCTGACGCTTTTTCCCAGCCTCTTGGCATAACGAACGAGCTGCTTTTATATTTACACTTGCTTCTGCTAAAATTGTTTGAATTGCTTCATATTCACATATATATTTATTTCCTTGTTTTCTTCTTCTTGAATAAGCTACCATTGCTTCTAGTGCTTCTTGAGCAATGGCTACTCCTGCCCAGGCAATACTATATCTACCATGATCAAGAGCTGTGTTAACTACATAACTCCAACCACCCCCAATTGGTCCTAACAAATTTTCAGCTGGTACCTTTACATCTTGCAAATGAATCTCAGCTATATGCGAAGAATTACTTGCTAACAGTTTACTCATTTTATTTGTAGAAACACCCGTCATTGACCGTTCAACAATAAAGGCACTAACTTTTCCTTCACTGGACGCAAAAACCAAAAAGCAATCTGCAATGTCTGCAAAAGAAATCCATTTTTTGTGCCCATTAAGAATAAAATGATCATCAACTTGTTTATAGGAAGTTCCAACGGCTTTTGCATCAGAACCAACCTCTGGCTCAGTTAGGGCAAATGAAAATAATAGGTTCCCCGTTGCCATCTCAGGTAACCATTTTCTCTTTTGCTCTTCAGTCCCCCACCTTTTAATTGACTCCCCTACTAAAGATACATGAACTGTAAGTAATTCACGAACCGAATTACAAGCTTTACCAATGATTTCAGTAAGACGACCATAATCTAAAGAATCAAGAGAAAGTCCCCCATATTCTTTTGGTATCGTTGCACCCAATACACCATAACTTGAGAGTTCTTGTATCACATCATAGGGAAGCTCTTCATTACTTTCAAACTCACTTGCTCGAGGCCGAAGCTTCTTTTCCGCAAACTCATCAACTACTCCCAGAATCTCTTCTGCATTACTCATACTGTGAAATTCCCATTCTTCTTTTTGTTAATTAGATCAACCATATTATTAATAGTAGAAAAGTTAATAATATCAAGTTCATCATTATCTACTACTATATCAAACTCCGTTTCTATGAAATTTAACATTTGCATAGCAAAGAGCGAATTCACATAACCTTTTTCAAATATGTTGTCATCATTAGCAACATTAGTTTCCTCTGCATTAAAAATAATAAGATTTTTTTTAATGTATTGACGTATTTTTTCATGATTATCCATGTAATTACTCCTTCTGAGACCTGGGAAATCAATTAACCAATATCCCAATTAAAATCGGTCTCTATTTTTATTTTTTCTTTCTCCTGAGTCGCAGATAAAACAAGTTCTTTTTCCTCACTTGTTAACATTTGAATATCTTTTAGACTAACATTAGGATGAGTTGTTATTTCTTCTAATAGAAGGTTAAATCGCCGTCCAAATTCTACTATTGTTGATTTATCAAATAAAGATGTAGCATATTCAAAAGTGAATTCATATATATCTTTATTTTCTTCAGCAATAAGAGTTAAATCAAACTTACTTGTTAGTGTATCTGTGTTTGTTTCTGTGCTAATTTCTAATCCATCCACAACTGTATGTTTTTCATCCGAATTTTGTAATACAAACATGACATCAAATAAAGCACTTCGGCTTAAGTCTCTAGAAAGATCTAATTTTTCCACTAATTGATCAAATGGATACACCTGATGTTCGAAAGCTTCTAACGTATCGTTTTTCACTTTTTTCAAGTGATTAATAAAAGATTGATCTGGATTTATTTGATAACGTAATGCAATTGTATTTACAAACAGCCCCATAAGAGGTAACAAGTCAGCATGCGGCCTACCTGCAACTGGTGATCCTATAATGACATCCTTTTGTTCCCCATGCTTGTACAGAAAAATAGTGAAAGTAGCCATAAGTAACATAAAAGGTGTCGTATCAGTTTCTAGTGCTATTTTTTTTATTTTTCGAGTAATTTCCTTGTTTACTTGGAAATTGTATTGTTCACCCTCAAAACTCTTTACTGGTGGTCGACCTCGATCGTATGGTAATTCAAGAACTGGTATATCCCCTGAGAATAATTCCTCCCAGTATTTCTTATGGATATCAAATTCTTTAGAAGATAATAATTTTTGTTCCCACACAGCATAATCTTTATATTGCAAACGATTTTCCGGCAATGTTTCCCCAGCATATAGGGCCTTAAAATCATGCATAAAGATACTTAAAGACACGCCATCTGTTATGATGTGATGAAGGTCAATTACAAGTAAATAACTATTATCTTTTAGCTCCTTTAGTCCAGCCCGCATTAACGGAACCTTAGAAAGATTAAATGGTTGTAACCATTCTTTATAATCTCCCTTTATCATTTCTAGCTCAAATGTTACCTGTTCTAATACTCTCTGTATTAATTGATCCCCCTGCCACTCAAACTGTGTTCTGAGTATTTCATGGCGTTTAATAAGCTTTTCAAAGACTAATTCTATCCTTTTCCGGTCCACCGTTCCTTTAAGAATAAAACAACTTGGTACATTGTATGTCATCTGTACCCCATCCATCTCTTGTAATAACATCATTCTTTTTTGAGTCGATGAAACTGGGTATACCTCAGATTCCGGTACTATTTCTATCTCTTGCAACCTATTTTCTTTTGAATTTTTAATATAATGACTTAAAGTTCTTATTGTTGGATACTCAAAAAGATTTGCTAATGATAATTGCACATTAAATTCTTTCCATATTTTAGCGTTGATTACAGTAGCATGAAGGGAATGACCACCAAGTGCGAAAAAATTATCTTCCACACCAATACAAGGATTACCTATAACTTCTTTCCATATATCAACTAGCTTTCTCTCCATATCATCGAATGGTTTTACATAATTAGTAGTCTCTTCTATCGATGGAGAAGAATCTATGATTACATTCTTTGTATTACCTTCTATAACAGAAATAAGAAATGTCATTATTTGTTCAGCTAAATTTTGCTCGTATTCTGCAGCATGGTGAATTTTATCTGAAATATTTACTATGCCTTCTTTAGTTACTGATTTTGTTAAGTGCATTTTTATCAATGATCCACGAATTACTCCCCAATTGGCAGCTGCTGTCTTCATAGATTCAGCAATAGTTTGGAAATCCGAGTGATAATGCTCACCAAGAAACGAAAGCATTTTTGAAAACTTTACTCGGCCATCTACAACTTGACCCAAATGTGAGAATAACGGAACATCATTAAAGTCTAAATATCCATCTGTCTCTTTATTCAAATCAAACTTACTTATTAGTTGCGTAGCAAAAAGGTGCATTTGTGAAAAAATATGTTTTTCATCTTTTATATGTTTTATCCAATTTGACAAATCGGTTGTAATCGATTGTATGTCTGTGATCTCATCTTCAGTAACTTTTAAAGTACTTACTTTTTGATAACCCTTATGAAAAAGTTCTGTTGAAAGTTGTGCATTTTTAACCATAAAATATGGATCGGTAATAATTAAACAGTCTTCTTCGGGCTCATATCCTACAATAACAAATGAATGAACAATATGATTTTTTAGATAATTATCATCCCAAGGAAGCCAGTATGCATTCATGGTTACCACCACAGGAAATCCCGAGTATAATTGTTCTAATATAATTTCAAATCCTTCATCGGATGAATCTGTATTAAATATAGTACTTTTTATACCATGATATTTTTCTAAATCACTTACAAAATAACCAGACTCTGTATATAAACCATCCCCTAAATTTCCATTATCGACAGGAGAAAAACCAAAATCCCATAATCTAGCGTACATTAAATAATGTTTACGCTTAAACCAATTAGCTAACGTAGCAATTACATCATCAATACAATTCTGTTCAGAACTTTTACAAGGCTCAACATCATATAAGATTGAAGAAGTATAATTTCCCATTTACTCACCTCTATATTTTTACCAACAGGAAAAACTATTGTAATTTGGTTATTTCTCTATACTAAGTTGACAGAGATATGTATATCTTCTTTAAAAAGCTATCAATTATTATTAACGCATTTAATATGAAGAATCTTATTTCTCGAATCACCTTTTTATTTTAATCATTCTAAAATAGGGAGGAGAATTCCCTAGCTCATAATCACCAGAATAAACACTAATATTCCAGAAAGCTAAGAGGGAAATCTCCTGTAATCCCACAGTATAGCAAGTGTAAATTTAAACTCTTAAAAGTCTTGTTTACAATATAAAGTAATATTAATTATTTTTCTTTTCTGCTATATAAGCCGCTAGTTGTTTAATATTTCGCTTTGTATATGCGACTAAGTCATCCGTATTAAGATTCTCGTTTTCTAAAGCAAGATCAAGCTCAATAGCTAGTAGAGAATTTCCTCCTAAGTCAAAGAAATCATCCTCTACACCGACAGCTTCAATCTTCAATATACTTTTCCATATTTCAACCAAACGAGATTCTAACTCATTACTAGGAGACATCATACTCTCCTCCTCATTCTTAGGTAAAGATCTAGGTGAAGGTAAGGAATGTCGATCAACCTTTCCACTTGGTGTTAATGGTATGTTTTCAACTTCAACAAAGAAAGTAGGTATCATATAACTTGGAACTAATTTCGCAAGATGCAATTTCAAATCAGAAATGGATACAAGTGATTTTGCTACGAAATAAGCTATAAGCTTTTTCTGCCCATCTTCATCTTGAATGTCTACTATCACTGCTTCTTTAATTGCATGGTGTGAAGATAAAGCATCTAAAATTTCACCTGGCTCAATTCGATATCCTCTAATTTTTAATTGTTCATCATTTCTACCGAGGAATTCTATATTTCCATCAGGTAACCAGCGTGAAAGATCCCCTGTCCTGTACATTTTCTCCCCTTTTACAAATGGGTCTGATAAAAACTTCTCTTCAGTTAATCTCATTTGATTTACATATCCCCTTGCAAGCCCTTCTCCCGCAATATACAGCTCTCCTACCGCTCCAATAGGCTGAAGTCTCTGTTTTTGATTAAGTATATAAAGCCTTACATTCGGAATAGGCTTTCCAATAGGAATAGTATTATAGTTTTCACTTTCTTGAAGTGAAAACGTACTTGCGATAACCGTCGCCTCAGTAGGACCATACATATTTTCTATTTGAGTCGATAGTCGATGCTTTTTAAACTTATTAACCACCTCATGTGTCAAAGCTTCACCCGCAAGTAATATATACTTTACTTTATTTAAAACCTGGCTATTTTCATTATTAAGTGTATTTACGAAAGCTCTAAACATAGACGGTACAAAATTTAATAATTTCACATCATATTTATCTATAGTTCTTAAAATTGCTCTTGGGTTTCGATGTTCCCCATTTTCCATTATTACTAATTTACTACCTACTATGGCCCACCCAAACAACTCTAGAACAGATACATCAAATATATAAGGTGTCTTCAGTAAATACGTATCTGATTCATCCATAGGATATAAATGAGACATTGAAAATAAGAAATTCACAATACTACAATGTTCAATCATGACTCCTTTTGGTCTACCTGTAGAACCGGAGGTGTATAAAATATAAGCTAAGTTATTTGGTTTTCCAGTAATCTCCAGGTTGCTTGTATCACCAACGTACAAATTTTCTTGCTTTAAATCAATAATCTCTCCTACAAATGGAATTTCACCTACGTATTTAGATTCTGTAAGTACAAATTGAGGATTACAATCTTCTAAAATATGTTCCATTCGACGCTTTGGATATTCAGGATCAATTGGTACATATGCAGCTCCAGATTTTAGCGCAGCAAATATAGCTATAATCATTTCTACGGATCTTTCAACAACGATACCAATTTTAGTTTCCTGATCTACACCTTTTTGTCTAAGAATACGAGCAAGCTGATTTGCTCGATTATTAATATACGAATAACTGTACGGTATATCATTTGAAATAACTGCGATTTCTTCTGGTTTATTTTCAACCTGATCCTCAAAAAATTGATGAACTAATTTATTCTGAGGAAAATCTAATTTTGTATTATTAAGTTCATTTAACATCCTCATGGATTCACTCTTACTTAAGACATTAACATCTTCAATTTTCGCTTCAGGATTAGCTACCATCCACTCTAGCGTATTTTTAAAATGCATCATAAATCGCTCGATAGTTTGCGGATAATATAGTCCTGTCGCGTATTCCAATTCTAATCGTAGACCCTCTTCTTCCGGAAATACTTCTATACTCATATCTACCTTTGAAGCTTGATGCTTAATTTCGTAAGATTTAAATGTAATATCTTTTATTTTTTCTGATGTTCTTCCGATATTCTGCATCACTAACATGACATCAAATACAGGGTTCCGGTTAGTATGATAAGCCATGTCTAACTTATTTACTAACTCATCAAATGGGTATTCTTGATATTGAAATGCTTCTAGCGCATTTTCTTTTACTTCATTTAAGAATTGGATTATCGTCTTTTCCGCTTTAGGATGATTTCTCATAGGTAATGTATTTACAAACATACCTATGATAGGCTCAAGATCATGATGAATTCTTCCCGCAATTGGAGAACCTACTATAATATCTTCCTGTTGCGTATACACATGCAACACTATATTTAGTGACGAAAGAAGTACCATATATAAAGTTGCTTCTCTTTCATCTGCAAAGGACTTTAATTTATTAGAAAGTTCAGGTGTTAGATGGAATACTAATCTATCACCTTCAAAAGTTTGATTTAGCCCACGTGGCTTATCGGTTGGGAACATAAGAATTGGTAACTCACCTTTAAACTTATCTACCCAATACTCTTCAATTTCTTTCAGCCCTTCATCATGTAAACGATTGGTTTGCCAATTGGCATAATCTTTGTATTGTATTTTAATAGGCTCTAAGACTTTGCCTGAATATAAATCTATAAACTCTTTTTCTAACTTCGCTAAAGATACTCCATCTGCTATTATGTGATGAAGATCAAATAGTAACAGATATTGATTGAATTCTAATTTCATTAAACCGACGCGCATAAGTGGGGCCCTATCTAACTGAAAAGGACGAACAAATTCCTGTATTAACTCTTCAATTGTTGATCTATCAGATTTATATAGATGTTCAATTCTAATATCTAAACCATCATGAATAAATTGAACCGGTTCACCTTTAATAAATTGGAATGAAGTTCTTAATGATTCATGACGTTCCACTAATTCTTTGACACATTGTTCTGCCTTTATAAAATCAAACTCACCTTCTATTAACATTGCACCTGGTATATTGTAGGCAGTTCCTATTCCAGCAAAGCGGTTTAATATATATAATCTTTTTTGTGAAGAAGAAGCTTGATAAAATTCTCTATCAGGTACGATCTCAATTTGAGAATAATTTTTCTTCCCTTCATATTTCTCTATATACTCCGCTAATAGCATAATTGTAGGCCTTTGAAACATTTCACGTATAGGTACATCTACACCTAAACGTTTATATATGTGTGAAACAACAGAAGTAATTTGTAATGAATTACCTCCTAATTCGAAAAAGTTATCATTCACACCTATTTTCTCTATTCCAAGTACTACTTTCCATATCTCAGAGAGCATTTGTTCAATTTCATTACGTGGTTCAATAAATACAGCTGTGGATTGCTCCCAAATTGGATTTGGAAGAGCTTTCCGATCTATTTTACCGTTTGATGAGATTGGAAACTGCTCAATCGGGATGATGTATGCAGGAATCATATAAAAAGGTAAATACTCTCTAAGGAATTGGCGTACCTCTTCTACTTTAGCTGAAGAATTCATAACAACATATGCACATAAAACCGGAGCATCTTCTCCCTCTTTTTTACGTGTAATTACAATAGCTTCACCAATTTCAGGATATCGTAATAGTTGCTTTTCTATTTCTCCCAATTCAATTCGTAATCCACGAATTTTGACTTGATCATCTATACGGCCTAAATATTCAAGATTTCCATCTGGTAACCAGCGAGCCAAATCTCCAGTACGATAAACCTTGTCATCTATAATAGAAGAACCCTCTTTGTTAATTTGTATAGGAACAAATTTGTCCATAGTTAACTTAGGTTGATTTAAATAACCTCTTGCTAGCCCTTCTCCTGAAATACACAACTCCCCAGGAATTCCAACGGGTTGTAATTGTTGATTATCACCCATAATATAAACTTTTTGATTAGCTAAAGGTCTTCCTATTGGTAATTGATTCATAAATTCTAACTCAGCGTGCTGAACATGATAACATGTAGAATCTACAGTTGTCTCTGTAGGTCCATAAGCATTTGTTAAATTTGGTCGGCAGTTTTCATTAAATAAACCAAGGAATTTCCGTGCTAATTTTGGTGGTAATTCCTCTCCAGCAATAATAAAATGTTTAAATGAATATTCTACCTCTTCATCTATAAAATTAGTTAATAATCGAAGATGCATCGGCGTTCCATCAGCGATATTTATTTGCTTTTCTTGATAAAAATTAATTAGCTTCTGCCCATCAGTTCTTGCTTCCTCAGGTACTATAAATAAACTATTTCCTAATAGAAGCGCACCAAACATGTTTTGTACTGAAGCGTCAAACTCAAAAGGGGAAACTAACCCGATTCGCATAGAAGAACTATATTTATCATATATTTCATTTTTTAACCCAAATATTAAATTTACAACACTACGATTTTCAACCATAATTCCTTTAGGATTACCTGTAGTTCCAGAGGTAAAAATAACATATGCCAAATCGTAAGGTGTACTTACTGAAGGGAAACTAACCAACTCTGTTTCAAGTAGTTCATTAAAACTCACCATACTACAATCTTGGATTTCCCTTGTAAAATCTTCACTAATAACTTCTGGTTTTACTATACAAAGTGGAGACTTACATTCTTTTAGCATCGCCTCTATCCGTTTATACGGCAAATATATGTTAATAGGTAAATAAGCAGCCCCACTTTTTAAAATACCTAGCATTGCAATTACTGCATCAATTGATCGATCCATCATAAGACCAACAATGTGTCCTTTTCCAATTCCTTTTTTATGTAGAGAACTGGCAACCAGATCTACCTTTTCTTTTAATTGAGCGTATGTTATTTCTCTTATGTCATCAGAAACAGCAAGTTTATTAGGATTATGCATGACTTGTTCTTCAAATAACTGTATCACCGTTAAATGATGCGGGTAATCTAACTCAGTTTGATTAAATGTGATTAACTCTCTTATATCATTATCACTAACCCAATCTAAATCTATATGCGGCGTATTCGGTTGTAGTAAAGCTTGCTCTAACAAGTCTATAAAATGATGACCAAATCGCGTAACAGTAGATGCTTTGTATAGATGCTCATTAAAATACATATCAACTTCTATACACCCATTTACTTGACGGAAAGAGAATATAATCTCAGCATTGCTCTCACTTAAATAATTTAAATCTTGAATTTCCTCTAGCAAAATTGCAGTACGGAATGGATAATTACGCCCCTCTGGAAGGTAGTTACTCAAAAACGGTTGTAAACTTTCCAATGGGAAATTTTGATGTTCTAAAGCATTAACCATTACTGTACTAACATGCTGGAGAATTTGTCTAAATGTCATATGTTCCTCAAGACCATGTCTTAAAACTAACAAAGTATTAATAAGGTTAGTATCACTGTCTTGTTTTAAAACAGGTGTACCAATGCATATATCTTGCAATCTAGTATATTTATTTAACAGCAAAGTAAGTCCAGCAGTAAGAATCATGTGCAATTGAAGATCTGATCCATTTGCTAACTTTAAAATCTTCTCGGACAATTCCTCTTTTAGTTTTATGCTAACATTTGATAAATTCACCTGTTTGTTTGATGTCCGGTAATCATAAGGGAAATGGCAGTCAGCCAGTTCCCCTGATAAGTTTTCTAACCAAAATTCTCTTTCCTTTATTCGTTCATTTGCGGCAATTACTTTATCTTTATTCGCTATTCGTTCAGCCATAGTTACTCACTCCTGACAATAATCAATTAAAAGTTAAAATCCCCAAAATCTACTGATACCTTAACTGGTTGCAGTTCTTGAATTTCTTGTTTAAATGAAATATCTTTTAATAAAATTTCAGGATGATCTACAATTTGTTCAAAAATCTCAACATAACGCTCACATAACTTTTGAACCGTGCCCCTAGTATATAAAGAGGTTGCATATTCCATAGTCAGTTCAATTGTATCTTCCAATTCAACCACTCTTAGCAATAAATCCATTTGCGCGCGCTTAAAGTCGTGATCATATGTCTTTAGTTCTAAACCATCGATAAACATATGATCTGCATCCATATTTTGCATAACAAATGAAACATCGAAAAGTGGGTTCCTATTATACGTTCCTTGAAGTCCTAATTGATTAACCAGGTCCTCATATTGACATTTTTGATGTTCAAACGCTTGTAAGACCTGTTCTTTTACTTCAAATAGGAACTGAGTAAACCTTTGTTCAGCTCTTGGATAGTTCCTTATCCCTAACATGTTTACAAATACTCCTATAATATCTTGTAAATCCGCATGTGGGCGACCAGTAATTGGTGAACCAATAACAACATCCTCTTGGCCAGTATATTTACCTAGCAAAATATTATATACAGAGAGCATTAGCGTATATAATGTAGTTTCTTCTTTTGCTAATAAACGCTTAATTTTCTTGGTAACATTTGAATCAATAGTAAAGGATATTTTACTACCTTTCAGATCATATATTTCAGGTCTTGTATAATCAGTAGGCATGTTCAAGACAGGTACACCATCTTTAAATTGCTCTAGCCAATACTGTTCATGTTTGAGAGCAATTTCTTTTTCTTTTTCACTCTGCTGCCATTCTGAGTAATCCTTATACTGTATTTTTAAGCTTGGTAATTTCTCTCCAGAGTAAAGCGCAAATAGATCTCTAACGAAAATATCATAGGAAACTCCATCAGTTACTATATGATGTAAATCAATAATTAAAATATGTTTTTGTTCTTCCAATCTAATTAACCCTACACGGAAATATGGAGCATTATTAAAATTAAATGGGCGAATAAACTCATTAATTATTTGTTCCACTTCAGATTCGAAGCCCTCAATTTGAGTAATATGGAAATCAGCATGATCATGAATAATTTGTACCGGTTTATCATTTTTCATTTCAATAGTAGTTCTAAATATCTCATGACGCTTAATCAATTGAGTGAACGCCTTTTCTAAACGTTCAATGTTTAATTTTCCATTCAAAAGAATAACGGAAGTATCATTATAAGCTGTACTTTCTGGATACAATCGGTGTAATACATAAAATCTCTTCTGAGCTGAAGAAAGCTGATAATGAGATTTAGGTTCAGCTGGAACAATAACATCAAATTCACTCTTATCTGCCCTTGAAATATAATTTGCTAGTTTCTCAATATTTGATAGAGTAAAGAGTTCTTTAATAGGAACTTCAACATTAAACTCTTTATGAATTTTTGAAACAATAGTAATAGCCTTAAGTGAATCTCCACCTAGTTCTAGAAGATCATCATGAACACCAACTTCAGAAACTTTAAATATATTTCTCCAAATTTTTGAAAGCTTTTCTTCTACCTCATTACGAGGTGCTACATATTCAGTCAAGAGTTGTGGTCTAGAATGGTATAACGTAGAATCTAATTCTTCTTCCTTCTCATCATTGAAAGAATTTAATAACACCCATTGATCAATACGCGCTTGCAGTTCCCCTGGAGAATGAATCAGTACTTCCCCTTGTTTCCATGACAGCGCTATATTAAAGGCCTGAACTCCTTCTTCAGGTGTCATAGATAATTCATGTACACTTGCACCTATCTGCATATCTTTTTCTTCATCTTCCCAGTATTTCCAATCACTCCAATTGACACTTATCCAAGGCAGTTTGGAATAACGATTTATATATTGTGCAAAAACATCCATGTATATATTTGAAGCAGCGTATGAAACATACCCTAATCCGCCTAAGACCGCTGAAATGGAAGACATTAGAACACAAAAATCTAAGTCTTTATTTCGTAAGCACTCTTCTAAATTGAGAAGACCATAAACTTTTGCAGAAAATTGTTCCTCACAGTCCCCTTTTTCAAGTTCCTGAATTAAATTAAAAGTTTTTCCACCGAGAATACCTGCACCATGAATTACACCATTAATCTTTCCAAATTTTTGTTCTGCCTTATGAATTGCTTCGTATAGTTGTGATTGATCTGTAACATCAGCAGCAAGTACATAAACTTTAGATCCCGTTTCTTCTATCTCTAAAACTTTACGAATTCTGTCCGAATACATCGTATTTTCCTTCAAATGCATATCCCACTCATCACTATTTGGCAGACCTGTACGTGTAAGAAGAACTAAGTTGGCTTTTACAGTTTGAGCCAAGTGTTTCGCAAGAATTGTACCAATACCTCCGAGTCCTCCTGTAATAAGGTAAACTCCATTTTTTCGTAAAGGCAGTTTCTCTTTAGCTGGCTGTTCTAGTTGTAAAGGCTCGTAAGTTTGAACAAATCTTTTATTTCCTCGATAAGCAATCATCTTATCATTCGTATTTGAAAGACATTCTTCTACTAATTGATTTATTAGCCTATTCTTCAATTCTTTGTTTACAGGTAAAACAACATCAATACTTGAACAAGAAAGATAAGAATACTCTTGCGGAACAACTAATGACGTTCCAAGTACAGTTGATTTTTCTGGAATTAATTCTTCATCACCAATCACTTGTTGAACACCATTTGTAATGATTCGAATTGAGATTGAATCAGAGATATTCTTATCTCCTAGTGCCTGAGTTAAATAAAAGATTGAATAGAATCCTAAGTTTTGTTTACAATTTACATATTCAATTGAGGCTTGTCTTTCCTCATCCGTAATTCCCCACATATGAACTATTCTTGTAGGTAAACCACATATTTCTTGTACTTCATCCAATAACTTAACGTAATCTGTACGCTCTTCAGGATTTATAATAAAGTGACCGTTATTCTCCTTATTAAAAGCAAAGCCAGGTTCTACTGTAACTACTCTCTGCTCTTTATTTAATAAGTCCTTAACTAGTTCATTACCTAATCCTTCTTGATCTACAAAAACAATCCATGTCTCATTCACATCATGATTTGGTTCAAACAATGTAGAACTTTTCCATTGCGGCGTATAGAACCATTCAGAAATGTTGTTATTCTTACTAATTTTAGATTGCTTACTATTAAGCTTTTGACCTAAATCATACGGATTACCTTGTAATTTATAAGATATTTTATTGAAAGAATACATTGGTAATGGGATACGTCTTCTCTTCTCATCTTTATAAAATTGTTCCCAATCTATAGAAATACCTGTTACCCACATTCGAGTGATGTGACTAAATAAGAAATACATATCTGATACATCTTGTTGAACAGATCGAACCGTATTAAATATTCTTTCATTACCATTTTCATAGTCTAAAAGGCGACTAGTAAGCCTACTAAGGTCATTTCCAGGACCAATCTCTATGAATAGACTTGTATTGTCCCTATTCAACTCTTGAATTCCATCAGAGAATCGAACAGTTCCACGCATATGTTTTACCCAATAAACTGGGTTTGTTGCTTCTTCAGGTCGTATCCAAGTACCGGTCAAGTTTGACAAATAAGGTATTTTAGGTTCTCTAAGTGTCAATGTACTAACATAGGAAGCATACTCGTCCAGAATTGAATCCAGTTCGTGTGAATGTGCTGCTCCTTCTATTGTTACTCGCATACACATTAAACGCTTTTTCTTTAATTCATTTTCAAAATCTACAATTGCTTCTTCTGTCCCAGAAACTATACAAGCTGGACCATTAACTACCGCTAAAGAAATGGTATGTTGATATTCTTTTTCAAAAGAATTAATCAAATGAATTAATTCCTCTTCTGGAAGTGGAACGCTAAGCATTACTCCTGTAGGAAGACTACTCATTAGCTGACCTCTTTTTACAACCAATTTAAGTGCATCTTCCAAAGTAAATACTTCTGCTAAACAAGCAGCCACATATTCACCAAATGAATATCCAATCATTGCTTCAGGTTTAATTCCCCAACCCATTAATAGTTTCGCAACTGAGTATTCAAACGCGAAAAGAATTGGTTGACTAAATTCCATTCTTTTCAATTTTTCCGTCGCCTCATCAATACTGAAAGTAGTTGGGTATAACACTTCTTTCATGTTTACATTCGTAACAGATTGTAGGATTGCAAAGCATTCATCCATAGCTTCACGGAAAATTGCCTCTTGTTCGTATAATTCTAACCCCATGTTTACATATTGCGATCCGTTCCCAGAAAACAGGAAGTTAATTTTAGGATGTTCCTCTTTTACATTTGCATATTGTACTCTTCTTCCTTCTGGCTGGTTTAATTGTTCAATTCCCTCTTGGGTACTGGAACAAACTAAAGCTCTCCTATGCTTGAATTCCTTACGTCCAATTTGCAATGTATAACTAGCGTCAGCCAAATTCACATGAGAATTCTGTTCAAGGTGATTTCCTAAATTCAAAGTCATACGATCCAAAGCATCTTTCGATTTTGCCGAAATCATTAACATCTGGTATGGTCTACTATTTGAGGTTGCTTCAAGTTTTGGTGCCTCCTCCAAAATAATATGTGCATTTGTACCACCAATACCAAATGAACTAACACCTGCACGTAATGGTTTATTATCCTCTTTCCACTCATTTAATTGTTGATTTACATAAAAAGGTGTGTTTTCAAATCCAATTTGCGTGTTTGGTTTTGTAAAATTGACACTTGGCGGAAGAACCTGATCTTTCATCGCAAAGACCGTTTTAATTAGTCCAGCAACACCAGACGCTGCATTTAGGTGGCCCACATTTGCTTTAACAGATCCAATTGGTACAGATTGTTTTTCATTAGAGTTAAACACTTCACTAAGCGCCTTGATCTCAATGGTATCTCCTAGTTTAGTAGCAGTTCCGTGTGTTTCAATATAGGAAATGGACTCAGGTTCTATATTTGCTTCATGTTGCGCCATTTTAATAACTTCTACTTGGCCCTCTACACTAGGTGCAGTGTAACCAATTTTCCGATTCCCATCATTATTGATCGCCGTTCCTTTTATTACTGCATGTATAGTATCTCCATCATTTATAGCTTCCTGTAAAGGCTTCAGGACAACAATCCCAACTCCGTCTCCAAAAAGCATTCCATTTGCATTTTCATCAAAAGGACGACAATGACCATCTGAAGAAAACAGCATTCCTTCTTGGTAGGTATAACCTGCTTTTTCAGGTTGAGTTAATGTAATTCCCCCAGCTATAGCAATATCACAATGCCCCTGTAATAATGCTTGGCATGCATTATGAATAGCCACCAATGATGTTGAACATCCCGTAAAGATATTCATACTTGGTCCTTTAAGGTTAAATTTGTAAGAAATTTGAGTGCTTAGTGAGTCTTTGTCGTTAAGTAATGAAATTAAGAATTGTCCAGCTGGTTCATTTGCCTCTGAAAGAGTAGATAACACTTGCCAATATAAGTTAGGAGATGCCCCACTATATACACCTATTAGGCCCGGGTATGTCTCGATATTATATCCAGCATGTTCAATGGCAGACCATGCACATTCATGAAATACTCGTAGTTGCGGATCCATTAACGATGCATCTTGAGGTGTATAATCAAAGAATGGAGCATCAAAATTATCAGTTCCCTCTAAATACCCTTTCGCTTTAACATAATTAGGGCTTTTTACTTCCATAGGATTCACACCAGATTCAATTAACTCTTCATCTGTAAAAAATTGAATAGACTCTGTTCCAGACTTTATATTATTCCAGAATTCATTTACATTCTGTGCTCCAGGAAAACGTCCATCTATTCCTATAATTGCAATATCGTTATCTTCTTTCGTTTTTCGATTAAATCGTTTTGTATGTTTAACTTGATTCTTTTGTTTATCTCCACTTAAGTATTTCGCTAAAGAACGAATACTTGGATACTCAAACATAACTCCAATTGAAATATGTTTTTCTAATCTATTAATTAATCTCTCATGAATTTGAATTATATGAAGTGAAGTTGCACCTAGATCAAAGAAATTTTCATTTACATTTACAGTATCAACACTGTAAAACTCTTTCCAAATTCCTATAATTACTTCCTCTACTTCATCTTGATTTCTGAACTTATCTCCCGTTTTCGTTTGAATTTCCAATTCAGAAATCCGCTTGCGAGAATTCAGATTGATCCATTGATCAAAACGTTTATTTAAATCTCCTGAAGAAATAATTACCTGATTTAAACCACTTAAACCAAGCACACATTGGAATGTTTTTTGTCCTTCCTCAGATGTCATTTCAAGTGCTTCTATACTTTGAGCATTGAATATTTTATTAACCTGTTCAGTTCCCGTGTACTGCCAATCTCCCCAGTTAATACTAGTCCATCTATTATTAGATGTATTACTCACTTTGTCTGAAAAACTATCTAAGTAAAGGTTTGCTGCTGAATAGGCTACAAAACCTAATCCACCCAAAATAGGTGAAAGTGATGAAACAAGATAACAAAAATCAAGATTATAATTACTCAATAACTTATCAAGAACTAGCACACCATGTACTTTAGGAAGAAATTGTTCTTCACATTCAATCCTACTTATCTTTTCCATTGGACACTGAGCTGATTTAACACGTAAGACACCTGCTGCATGAATTACCCCATTTATGTGACCAAAATTAGCCTCGGCCTGATGAATCACGTTTCTCATCTGCTCTTCATCAGCAACATCTGCGACAGCTGTCATTACTTTTGCTCCCAATGACTCCAACTTCTGAATATGGTTAATACGTTGACATAAGTGTTCATTTTCAATCTGTGATTGAAGAATTTGATCCCATTCTTCACGATCAGGAAGAGCTGTTCTACTAACTAATATTAGTTTAGCCTTTACTGTACGCGCCAAATATTCTGCTAATTTAAGGCCTACTCCTCCCATTCCACCAGTAATTAAATAAACCCCTTCCGATCGAATATTCGGAATTTTCGAAGCTAATTCATTTTCATTTATTACTAGCATTTCACTTACTTTTTCATCAGGTATAGGCTCATAAATTTGAATGTAACGAGTATTATTTCGAATTGCTATTACAGTGTCAATAATGTCCGTTTGAATCTCAGAATATAAGTTTGATATTAATGCTTCTTCATTATCAGACAACATAAAATCTACACTACGGCATCTAATATTTGGATACTCTTGCGGAAATACTTTTATAGGAGCCAAAAGAGTAGATTTTTCTGCAATAATAGACTCGTCTCCTACTACCTTTTGCATATTATTCGTCATCACATTTATATTAATAGGATAAAGTAAATTAAATTTACTAATTGTCTTTGCAAGTGATATTAATGAATAGAATCCAGTATCTAAGGTCTTGATACCTAAATCCTTATTATCCACATTCCATAGGTGAACAATCTCTTCTGGTAAACACTCTTGTTTTTGTAGCTCGTTAAATAACTGATAATAATCTTCTTGTTCAGTAGGGCATATTGTAAATTCATTTAAACTAATCTTTTTATATGAAGGACCCACACCGACTGTTATAACACGATGTCCATCTCTTTCAAGCTTTTCTTTAAGAGCTAAGCCTATATGCTCATTGTCTATAAATAACAACCAACTTTTAGTAGATCCTTTAATTACATCTACAATTTCTTTTTCCATCCATCCTGGAGTATAGAACCACTCAGCTATATTAGAACGTTTCTTTATCGATGTTTCTTCACTATTAGTTATATTTTGCTGTTCAGCTGGATCTATCCAATATCGTTTTTTCTCAAAAGGATAAGTTGGTAAGGCAATACGTAATCTATATTCCTCTTCATACAGTTTACTCCAATTAATTTCTACCCCTAACTCCCACGCTTGTCCCAATACCTCTAACAAGTCGTCTCGTAAAATAATCTGATTATTATGAATTCCATAATTTAATAACTCTCCAATATGTACAATCACAGAATTAGGATCTACATCCTTAACTTGTGTTAGAAGTTCTACTTTTTCTACATGCGTCCATTCTGTTTGTAACTCTGTATAATTCTCAACTAATTGATTCAGGACATCTTCTGGCTTAAGAGATTTATTATAAATATCTGAAACCATTCCAGCTAAGCCTGTACCAATAATGTTAGAAGGACGTACATCACATTCAATTAATACATCAATAATCGATTGCAAGCAGACGAAAAAGGTTAAATTTTCAACCAAGCTATCATCTGTTCCTTTAAAGAATGCTTCTTCCAATGCTTTTCCAGTATACATTTGGGCATCAGTCATATTACGCTCAAATACTTTTAAGAATAATGTTTCCTTTTGGTATAGTTCTTTTACATTCTCAATAATTGATGAGTATTCGCTAGGTAATACAAATACCAAATCTGGATTTTCTTGCGTTTTTACGTGAAAATCTTTAACTGTTTTTAAATTGTCTATGGCGCTATCTATATCCTTACATAAGACCGCTCTTCTATACGGAAATGGGCGACGGCCAGTTTGCAATGTGTATGCTACATCTGCTAATTCAACATCTTTATTAGATTCCAGATATTCAACCATATTTACTGTAGCATTATTTAAAGCTTCTTTTGATCTAGCAGAAAGAACCATTAACTTTTTCTCTCTAGTAGAAGCAGAACTTTTAACTTTAGGCGCTTCTTCTAATACAATATGAACGTTAGTTCCACCATATCCAAAAGCACTCACACCTGCTCGAAGGAGATCATTATCTTCACTTTGCCAATTCACCAAATCAGTATTGATATAAAATGGGCTATCTATAAAATCAATTTTCGAGTTAGGGCGCTTCACATTTAAAGTTGGCGGGAGTTGTTTATGCCTCATAGATAAAACTGTCTTTATAAGTCCCGTCACCCCTGCAGCTGTATCTAAATGACCTACATTACTCTTAACAGAACCAATTGCACAAAAAGATTTCTTGTCCACATCTTGAAACGCTCTCTTTAGAGCCTCTACTTCGATAGAATCCCCTAATGGCGTTGCCGTCCCATGCGTTTCTATATAACTAATTGTAGAAGGATCAACTTCAGCAAAACTATGAGCTGCTTGAATTACTTCAGCCTGTCCCTCAACACTCGGAGCAGTATAGCCTACTTTTCGACCTCCATCATTATTTGCCGCTGATCCCTTAATTACACCATAGATTGTATCCCCATCAGCAATTGCATCTTCTAATCTCTTTAGTATTACCATACCTACACCATCACTAAAAACTGCACCCTGGGCTTCTGCATCAAAAGTACGTACTTTGCCATCAGGTGAACTTGTCATTCCTTCATGGTATTTATAACCATTCTTTTTAGGATACGTTATAGATACTCCACCTGCAGCTGCAATAGAGCATTCTCCAGTTAACAATGATCTACATGCAAGATGAATGCTCAAAAGAGATGTAGAGCATGCTGTATATAATGTAAAACTCGGTCCCTTAAGTCCCAACTTATAGGATGTAAGTGTTGAAATCGCATCTTTATAGGAAAGAGTACCTGCCTCTGAAAACTCAACCACACTATCACTGTTTAATAATGGCGTGTGCTTCATCCAATTAAAATTAGTAGATGCTCCTACGTATAATCCTATTAATCCTTCATAATCAAATGGATTATAGCCTGCCATCTCTAATGCTTCCCATGTTGTTTCCTGTAACATACGAATCTGAGGATCCATTATTTTCGCTTCTCTAGGTGTATAAGAAAAAAAGGATTCATCAAAATATTCTACTTCCTCCAAATACCCTTTTGCTTTCACAAAATTAGGATGTTGTAAAACATCTAAATTAATACCTTCTTTAATTAACTCGTCTTCGGTAAATGTAGAAATTGAATCAACACCATTTTTTAGGTTATCCCAGAATTGGTTTATTTCATTTGCACCTGGAAATTTACCTGCCATTCCAATAATCGCTATTTCCAAACCAGTTTTACTATCATCTTGATGCTTCATTTTCACTTTCCTCCTATTTTGTTTAATTTGGATTTTCTATGCTTTACATACTCTTAGCTACAATATTTAGAGCTAATACTCCTATTTCATAAACTTAAGCAAAAGAAAAAACACATGAAATTACCCATAAAGTAGCTAAAGTGATTTACATACCTGACAGAAAACAAAAATTTTAATTACGATTTCTATTCCTGGATTTCAATGATTTTTTGAGCACTCATTTTCATTCTAAAAAACCTAATACTTTGGTAATAATTCTGTTAATATTACGCTTTATGTAGTTAGTAACATATTCACAAGAAGTTTTCTTTAAGAAATTAATTTGTAGAGTAATAATTTTGTAGGGGATTTATGTTATAAAATTAAGCATACTTTTTCCAATATCATATAGAAAAAAACAAAAAAGTGACATACAGTGAATATTGAGAAATAAAATTCATTTATTCCATATCTAACCAAAATAGAACTAATTTTCAATTTTAAATTAGATTTTCTTGCATTTATAATTGCATTCTCTATAAATCATCTATGGTGAGCTTTTAAACTTTAAACATAAATGAAGTTATATGCGAAATTTTTTAGTTTAGATGAGGATCTATAAGTGAATTCATTCAAACGTTTTAAGAAAATATTGAGGATGAACATTGTTAGCGGAGCGCTTACTACCGAAGTCAAACTTATTTCTAGGATTGCTGACTTACAATTTTGCTTTGTACGACTCCTAAGACAGATTCAAATAAGTTCATATACTACAGTACTGTTTATCTTTCCGTTCATGCTGTTGATTTTCCGTTATGTTTTGATATGCACATACAATATTTTTATCTTATACCCATTACTATTGTCCTGCAGACACTTTATATTATTTTCAAATCCACTATTTCACTAAACTATAAAATTAAAACCGCTAAATTTCCGAATAAACTGAAAACTTATGAGAAATTGACAAGAAATCTCAATAAGATCTTTTGAATATATCTTAACTTCAAACGCATGGAATCAGTACTCAATAATGATGCTATACAGGGGGATATTCTATTAAATAGAATTACTAAATAAGATATCTAGAGAGAACTCAGATGTTAAAGAGAATGCTTTGGATTTTGTTGAAGAAATAGCACAAAATGTAAAACAAGGTGCAGCTGTAAAACCCTCTCTTCTTAGACAAGCAAAAGCGGCTTTAACTGATATTAACTTAATGGTTGCTCATGGCTCCCAAGTTGCAGCTAAGATTGGCCAATTCATTAGTAAAATTAATGAATTTATTTCATAATTATCGTTTTTTAAATTCTTTTTTATTGCTAAGAATTTAATAAATGTTTCTAGTACAATCAGAAAAGCAAAAAGAACTTGTAGAAATCACTACAAGTTCTTTTTCAGGTAATGTATAAAAGATGAATCAAACTATCTCATTACTTGTAACGTGGAAACCATCTTAGTTCTTCTTAACGTTTTTTCTTCATGAGAAGTAATTATTTTTTAAACTTTCCCAATATTCCCAACCACTATTTGTAATTCAATCCACATATTGTTGATACCATTACAGTTACAGGTATGTTAAAATCCATTTGAAACATTGCTTTTGGGAATACAATTGCTATTATAATCGCAATTTATTTTCTACAAACTGATTGGGTTTCAACCCAAATTGTGGCTTTATTCCGCAGACCTTAACAAATTGTTAAGGTCCTTTTTTATTTGTCCTTTAGTTGCAAAAAAATAAAGTTTTCATTCTGGGGGTATCTTAAAATCTTAGCTTGATAGCGATGGGCTTTTTTCCAGTACAATAAGAAAAACAAAAAGAACTTGTAGGAATTCTACAAGTTCTTTTTTAAATAATGTAAAAAGTTGAGACAAACTATCTCATAATTTATAACGGAAAAATCAGATTAATTAGGCTTGATTCCATAAAACTATTATTCAATCTATCGACCTTCTACTACGGTCTCACCAGAATAATAAAATTTCCCGTTTTTAGCTTGTGCATATGCATACACTGTTAAGCCTTTGTGTATCTCTGGTACATCTTCTAACCGCTCAGTTATTTCCACTGTATTCGTTCCATCGCTCAAATCAGTTGGAGGAGCCCATGCAGTTGTAATATATCTATTAGGTCCATATTTCTCTGATACAGTACTTGGCTTTTCTACTGACCATACAATTCTTTCGTAATATTCCATATTAAATGGATTTTGTAATTTCCAAACTCTAAATGTTACCTCATCGCCATAAATTCTCACAGAAGTTTTTGCTTGATTACCAAATTGTGCAATAGATAAACCCACATTTTGATTCAAATAATTTGATGGTAATGTTATAGCTTCTTGTTCTGCTGCACTTGCCTTCGTTGTAACTACAGTTCCTAACCCACCAATACCGATTGCTCCTGCTAAAGCTCCTACAACTAGTTTTTTTAACATATAACCATCTCCTTTTTTTAATAAAATTTTTGGTACAAATTAAGCATATTCTACTTTTTAACTTGTGTAAATATTTAGAATTTTTAGAAATAAATACCTGAAAATTCACCATTTTCTGGATAAATTGTAGAAAAATTAAATTAATAAGGCGGATATAATAACTGCCGTTAGCTTACTGATTGTGCAAATAAGATGGATAATATTGTAGCATGTCCATCTTCAGAACTAATTGGCCTCACCATATTAAAAAAGAAAATTGTACGTTTAGATACAATTTTGACACATTTTAAGATGTTAGGTGTACGCTAATTCTATTTTTTAGCTAAATATAATCTATTTGACATTAAAAAGTAAATGTTTTATAAAATGTCAACTGGAATATTATTATCACTAATAGGAAAAGTAAATATCCGTTTATAAAGGTATATATTTATAAACAGAAAGGCTTTATGTACGAAACATTGGAATATCAAGTTTATTAAGGTGATTAAGTTTATTTTATAAACGTTTTTTTCAATGGATACCTTTCCAAACCTTCGTCTTTAATTAACTCCAATATTGTATTCAAAATCTTTTCTTTCGTTGATATGTTTTCATTTTCCCTCAACTTATCTCCCCCCTCTAGAATACATAAATTAAGAAATGTTTTAATTGTCATTTAACTCCAAGATATCACCTTCGATTTTTAATATTAATAAATAAATTTCTAAAAAATTTAAAACTATCTATGAAAAACTTTTCAATTATATATCAAATTTTATTACTATAAAAACGCATAATTGTATATTCATATTTTCAATAGTGCGTTCCCAACCCTATTGAGAAGAAATCTGTTCCGTACCACTAAGTAGTTATCTTTCCAGAAAAAGAACCTGTTCTCAATGGAAAACAGGTTCTTTTTTATTCAAAATTGATAGAGTATACTACAACAATATTGGTTCTTTAATTAATGGTAAATACTTTATACTCATAGCATAATTTAATAACAAATTGATATACTCTTGATTTGGCTCTAAACAATGTACATTCTTCAAATATCCTTGCGTGTATAAACAAGATGGTATAGCTACTGATAGCTCTTCTACAGATTCTAATAAAGGCATTATGAGCTCTAAAGCTTTCTGTTCATCAGTAGTTAGATTCGTATTAAAAAACTTCTCTATATACTTCTCTTGTTTCATTAACAGGATATCGTATCCAAAAGCTTGTAAACTATTAATAAATTGGTCCCATTTTAGCTGAATTGGATTACAAATATGCATGGTTTTATTTACTGTATTGGCCTTATAGGATAATTCAGTAATAGCTAAACTTCCATAGTCTACAGGCGTTAAATCTACATACGTATTGACGTCAGGAGCTATGCTAGATAGACATATCCCTTTTAATAATCTATAAAATGCGTTTTCATTAATATTGTATTGAAATTTACCTGTTTTAGAGTTACCCACTAAATTCCCCACACGGTATATTGTGGCACGAACTCCTTTTTCCATTGCTTCTCTGACCATTTTCTCGCCTTGAAACTTACTTTCTAGGTACAGATTATCTAAATTTTGCCCTCTATCAAAATTAGACTCAAAGAATTCAAATTCTTTTGGATCGCTTTCAGCCTGACCTACTACACTTAAAGTCGATATATAATTAAAACGAGCATTTGTGTTCTTAGCTAATTCCAATAAGTATTTTGTAGACTGAACATTTACCTTTTGAAAATGCTCACGTTCTCCATAGTGTCTAACTTCTCCACCACAATGTATGATTGACTCTACCCTATTCTTTAAATGGTCCAATTGCTTTGAATCTAGACCTAGATTCATCAAAGATAAATCTCCTTCAATTAATTCTACTCTCTCCTTCAACTTTTGGAGGATTTCTTTACCGAAATAAAACTCCATTCTTTCTTTTAACTTTGCACCAATTACTTGATTCTCTTTTTTTCTTACTAAACAGTAAATAGTCGTAGATGGCAACTGTAATAACCTTTCTAAAATATGTGCTCCTAAATATCCAGTTGCCCCTGTAAGGAAAACTGTTTTTGGATAATTCACCATATCTAACTCACATTCTTCTAATTTAGTTCTTTCATAAAAAGGAGTCGTTTTCGTTTCATTTTCCCTACATGCTACATTCATATTTTTCTCTTTCTTGAACGACATATCTTCCATCTCTTCAATATGAGAGGCTAATTTTTCTATTGTTCTATACTTAAAGAAATCTTGAATTTTCAAGTTAGGGTATAACGGTTTTAATTTGACTAATGCCGGCATAACTTTTAAAGAATGTCCACCCAAATTAAAGAAATCATCTTTTAAACCTATAGATTTAATGTTTAGAACTTCTGACCATACTTTTGCAATGTTTTTTTGCACTTTAGTTTGAGGTTTAAGTTTACACTCATCGTTTTTCTCATGATCAAACTCTATTTTTGGCAGTTTTTCAAAATCAATTTTCCCGTTCGCCGTTATTGGTATTTCTAACACATGAGAGTAATATTTAGGGACCATATATTCTGGAAATATATTTGATAAATGTAAAGCTAACTTATTTTTCTCTATCCCTATACCGTCCACTGTTTTATAATAAGCTTGCAGTAACATTCCATCTTTCGTTTGTGTTACCACAGCCTGACTTATCCCCTCAAGTTGTAACATTGCATCTTCTATTTCTCCTAATTCAATTCTGTGCCCTCTAATTTTAACCTGCTTATCTTTTCTTCCCATAAATTCTATATTTCCATTTGGTAACCATCTTGCTAAATCACCTGTTCGATATACTCTTTTACTATTGTCTTCTGAAAATAGGTTTGAAATAAATGCCTGTTTTGTTTTCTCTTCCTGCTTCCAATACCCTTGGGCCAATCCTAAACTTTCAATATATAATTCACCCATGCTCCCTACCGGACAATGTTGCATATATGAATTCAATATATGAACCTTTGTATTAGAAATTGGAATACCAATCGGTATGCTTCCTAAAAGATTATTGTCGCCTTCTAAAACCGGTATGAAATAATACATTGCTGAGACAGTTGCTTCAGTAGGGCCATACTCATTTACCAGCTGAACTTGGTTTTTAAAAGTACTTTGCCAACTTCTAATAGCATTTGTTGATGCAGCTTCCCCTCCCATTATTATAAATCTTAAAGAACGTATCTTTTCGCAATCCAGTTTCGTTAATGAAGTCGATAATTCATTGAAAAATACTGTTGGTAAGTCAGAAATAGTTGCTTGTGTTTCTTGAATGGCTTGAGCATATGCGACAGTTGAATAGCGCTGTTCATCACTTAATACATATAGTTCCGCCCCATTTAACAAGGTAGAAAAAATTTCTGATACTGAAGAATCAAAACTATGGGAATAAAACTGTGTTACTTTATCATTTGAAGAAATCTGAAATACTTCATTTCTCCATTCAACTAAATTTAATACTCCTTTATGTGTTAATAATGTACCTTTTGGTTTACCTGTTGATCCTGAAGTATAAATTACATATGCCAAATCATCTGGTTTATTTAAAATTTTCACATCATCATTTAGAGTCGTACGATATATATCCTCTATTATTGAAACCTTATAATTACTTACATTCAAATGACTTTTGTATTTGTTACTCGTTATAATTCTACATGCCTCACTGTCACGAACTATATAATTTATTCTATCCTCAGGGTATTTTACATCGATTGGTATATAGGCAGCACCGGCTTTTAATATTCCAAGCATAGAAACGATACTATTCATACTTCTATCTAAAAATATGGCTACCTTATCCCCTCTTTTTATACCTTTTTCGAGTAAATGTTGAGCTACTTGATTAGAGCTCATATTTAATTGTCTATATGTTAAAGATTCCGTTTCAGTCGCTATAGCAGTTCGATTGGAATGTCTCTCTACTTGCATATGGAATTGCTCCTGTATATTTTGAAAATAAGGATATGGTCTTTCTGTATGATTTACCTTTTTATATAAAGATTCTTCTTCCTGTGATAGGAATGTAAGATTTTCATATGTTACTGTTCGTTGATGAATAAAGGCGTCCAGTATATTAAGTAAGTTTTGAGTAAACCTGTTAATTGACTCTTCCTTGAAAAGATTAATATCATACTCAAATGAAACCCCTACATAATCCAATCCTTCTTCAACAGCTAAAGAAATGTCAAACTTACTAATATCTTGTTTATTAGGTAACAATCGAAGCTTGTACGCATCATGTTGCTGCAGAATATCTTTCTGATAACTAAACATAGTAGAAAAGATCGGGTTATTTCCAAAGCTTCTATCAGGATTTATTTGTTCAATTACTTTATCAAATGGATACGATTGATTTTGGAAAGAATTCAAACATTTTTCTCTCACTACTTGTAATAGCTGCGTTAAATTTTTCACATCATTTAATTGTGTTCTAATTGCTAGGGTATTTACAAAAAAACCTTGTATTTGTTCAAATTCTTGATGATTCCTTCCAACAACCGGTGTACCTACAATAATATCTTTTTGATCCGTTAGATAATGTAACAATTGAATATACGCTGCTAAAAATAGCATATACATAGAAATATTCTCTTGTTCACATACTTGTTTCAAAGACTCTTTCATTTTATTATCTAACTTCATTTCAAATACTGTACCTTTATTTGTACTTTGATGATTCCTACTAAAATCTAAAGGAAGATTTAGTATAGGAAGAGGTGCTGAAAGTTCAGCCATCCAATAAGATTTTTCCGTATCCCACCGACCTAAATTTAACTGCTCCTGTTCCCACTCAGCATAATCTACATATCGATTAGAGATAGTTGGCAACTCAGGATTTCTACGTTTTGCAAAGGCACTATATACCTTCAATAATTCATCTAATAAATTCCTTACACTCCACTCATCTGTAATAATGTGATGTAAATTGATATATAAATAAGATTTTTTCTTATTCAGATTAAAAATTCTAATCCTAAAAAGAGGGCCATTTTCTAAATCAAATGGTGTATAATCCGTTTGATTTATTGTTGTACGTATATATTCTTGTTGTTCTTTTTTAGACATGTGTTCAATCTCATCGTGAATCAAGTCAATCGCTATTGAGTTTAAGATGACTTGTCTAGGCTCCCCATTTCTTTCAATAAACACTGTTCGTAGCATTTCGTGTCGTTCAACTAAAAATCTTATGGTATCTTGTAAAATATCCTTTTTTAAACTCGGCTCAATATATATGTGTAGTGGTGTATCATATACTCTATTAATGGCGTTATACTTATTTAAAAACCAGATTCTTTTTTGAGCACTTGATAATTGATAACTTTCCTTATCTGCAACTTTTAATACTTGCGTCTCCTGTTCTTCCCTATCATGATTTACTGCCATTAATTTATCGATGTAAGCAGACAGACTAGCAATCGTTGTATGCTCAAAAATATCTCTAATTTCAATTTTTAGATGAAACTCTTTTTGAATTTGATTTAACACTTGCACAGCAATTAATGAATGTCCCCCAAGTTTAAAAAAGTCATCATCTCTGCCGATTTTATATTTCCCTAAATTTAAAATCCCTGCCCATGTTCTTGCCAATCTTTTTTCTGTTTCACTTATCGGTGGAACATATTGCTTCTGCATGTTTTCAAGTAAAGATGGGATTTGTAATTCTAATTTTTTTCTATCTAGTTTCCCGCTTGGTGATACAGGAAAACTTTTAAGGTGAAATACATAATTTGGCATCATAAAATCTGGTAAACTTTCGCTTAAGAATGTTTTTAATGCCTCTTGTTTAAGTTCTGTATTGTCTTTTGATAAATAAAAACTAACGATTTTGTCGTTTTGATAAGTGAATACTACAGCATCTCTCACTTCTGGATGTTTCAATAATGTTCCTTCGATTTCATCCAGCTCAATTCGATACCCACGTATTTTTACTTGATTATCTTTCCTTCCGATAAATTCTAAATTTCCATTCGGTAAAAGACGTACTAAATCTCCAGTGCGATACATCTTTTTATCAAGATTATAGGATTTATCGAAAGAAATAAACGCCTCTTTTGTTTTTTTCTTTTGATTTAAATATCCGTTGGCAACTCCATCCCCGCCAATAAATAACTCACCTACTACACCTGACGGACATAACGTATTAAACGGACTCACCACAAAAACTTCACTATTAGCAATTGGTTTACCTATTGGGATATTAGAGATTTCTTTTTGTATCTCACCATTTACTTCATACATGGTTACACATACAGTAGTTTCAGTAGGACCATATGCATTAAGAACTGGAATCTTTAACCCTAATTTACTTTGCCATTTACGAACTGATTCAGCAGGTAAAGTTTCCCCTCCTACAAATACACGTTTTACAGAATTTAATTTAAGTAACATTTCTTTTGGCATATCAGCTATTAATTTAAAAAACGCAGTTGGTAAAACCACATTTGTAATACCATTCTTCTCAATTACATTTATAAATTCCTCTGCTGAACGTTTTTCGATTTCAGAAATTAAATGCATTCTCCCTCCACATAGCAAAATCGGAAATATTTCCATAATGGAGGCGTCAAAAATGATCGTTGCAAATTGTAAAAACACATCTTCTTTTCCTAAATGAAATGTATTAATTACTGAATATGATAAATTAATTACTCCTTTATGTGGTACAACGACTCCTTTTGGCAAACCTGTTGAACCTGACGTGTAGATAATATAAGCTGCATCTTCTATGGTATGTGTAGGCGCAATATTTTCTTTTGAATTAGCGCAATGAAAATCTTCTAGATAAATTGTATGAATTGCAAAACTTTCAACCAATCCGCTGTATTCTTTCTTCGTAATAATCATTTGACTTTCGCTATCTTTTAAGATGTATTCTATTCTTTTTTCAGGAAACTTTGGATCGATTGGTACATAAACTCCACCTGATTTTAGGATACCTAGAATCCATACAATGGTATCAATCTCTCTTTCCATAGTAATACTTACACGTTGTCCCTTTTTTATATCATTTTCACATAAATAATTCGCAATTTGATTTGACCTTTGCTGCAATTCATAATAGGTAATGGATTTATCCCCCATAGAAATTGCTATTTGATTTGGCGATTTTAATGTTTGTAGATCGATTAATTGATCTAGTGTTTTTGAATTAGGATACGTAAGAGCATTTGAATTCATTTCTTTGTATAGACGATGATCTTTCTCTAAAAGTAAATCCAATGAATGTATCGGCTCGTTCACATTCTTCATTAGTTTTTGCAACAAATATATATATCTTTCAACTAAATTACTAATACTCTCTGGTTTATATAATGCTGAGTTATAGTCAACCTCAATTTTATTCTCTGTTTCCCCTTCATATCTCATTATTCTCCAGGTCATATTAAAAGGATTTACTCTTTTACAATCTGTTAAAACTGTTGACTCAATATCAGGAATTTTTAATTCTGGTATCTTCATCGTATTAAATGCTGTGGAATATACTATATTATGATTTGTATTTGTATTTAGATTTAAATCTTTTACTATATGTGAATAAGGATTATGTTTATACGTAATAGCTAGATGAATAGATTTATTAACTTTATTAAGTATCCCCTTAAATGTTTCTCCCTTTTCTATTGTTATACGTATAGGTACTGTATTAACAAAATAGCCAAAAGTATCTCGTTCTTCTGTATGTGGTCTAGTATTAATTGGAATACCAACAATTATCTCTTCAGCATTTGTCATTTGATGAAGTAAGGTACAATAAGTACTTAACATTACTCGATAAATACTTATATTATTTTTTTTAGCAAAACATTGTATTTGATAAAATAGATCCGAATTAATATTCTTGCTTATATTTTTATCTGTATATCTCTTTTCATTTATTTTATTAAAATCAATAGGAAACTCTGTAGGAGTTAATTCACCTTGTAAATAATCTTTCCAATACGATGATCCTTCTTTATATATTGCACTATCAATAAAACCCTCCTCATACTCTACGAGGTTCTTATAAGGAGATTCAAATTCTACATTCGTCTTCCCTTGAAGTAATTCACCATACGTATTGGATAATTGTCGGATGAAAACTCCTAAACTCCATCCATCGTAAATAATGTGATGAAACATTAAATGTAAAACAAATGTATCTTCACTGAATTTAATAATGTGGAATTTAAACAAAGGCCCCTCTTCTAAACTAAATTTCTCATTCACTATAGATTCTAAAAGATTTTTAAAAATAGATTTTTGTTCTGTGTTTTTAAAGGCAGTTAAATCCTTAATTGGTATATCAAAATCTACACTTTTTTGAATTAATTGCTTTATTTTTTCATCCCTCTTCTTAAATATTGTACGCAGCGCCGGATGTGATTGCACTATTAAAGCGAACGCTTTCTTCAAAACCTCTATTTGAAGATTTCCTTTTAACTTTATTATAATCGGTTCATTATTCATTCCTTTTTCTATTTCCATTTGATGAGCTATCCATAATGCTTCTTGGCCTACTGTTGCATCCAATTCTTCTACAATTTCATATTTCTCTTGTATTTCTTTCATATGAATTTCTCCTTTTATAAATATTTAAAAACGGATAATATTTACAGTTACAACTATATGTACATATTCTGCAATTTGTAAATCTATACTTTCCGACTAAATTCAACATTTATTTCGCTTATTGCATAGTTATTAAAATTATGAATAAAACTCATATTTATACTGTATCAGTTCATACTTTTATTCAATTTAAGCATAAAAAACCATTTCACTAATAATTCTAATTTCTTTTTATACAGTAATCTTACATATTTTATTAAAGGAAATAGCCTAATTTATACTCCGAAAACAAATTCAAGAATATTCCAACTGGTCGCTATATATACTGCTAATAACATAAAATGTAAAGGAGGAGTCCGTACATAATGGAATATAGATTATTAGGTAACACGGGATTAATAGTTTCCGAGATAGGATTCGGTTCTTGGGCAATTGGTGGAGATGAATGGGGAGCAGTAAAAGATAATGAATCGCTTGATGCAATTGAAAAAGCAATTGACCTAGGGGTTAATTTTATTGACACTGCTGATGTTTATGGATTAGGTCATAGTGAAACGTTAGTTGCAAAAGCTATAAATAATCGCAGACAGGATATCATTCTTTCTACAAAAGGTGGATTAATTGGTCATCATTATGACCCCAATCAACCAGCCGTTTATGGAGATCCTCAAAAGATCATTGATGCGTTTGAGGCTAGTTTACTGCGGCTTAAAACGGATTATATAGATGTGTACTTTTGTCACATTTGGTGGGATAAACCTGAAGAAACAGAAGCCTTTCTACAAGCTTTCCAAACCTTAAAAAATTCTGGAAAAGTAAGAGCTGTTGGCGTTTCTACTAATGATTTAGATTATATTAAACATTTTAATCAGAATAGTGATTTAGATGTTGTACAATTCGATTATAGTATTCTGAATAAAGAACCTGAAAAAGACATCCTTCCTTATATTGAAAAACATAATTTAGGTGCTGTGATAAGAGGTCCACTTAAGATGGGAATTTTAACTGGGAAATTTAATCATGAAACTCAATTTCCAGACGATGATTTAAGAAAAGATTGGCCAAAAGAAAAGTGGTTTAAAGATAGCTTACACACAGTAGAGAAATTACGTTCACTTGTACGTTCAAATCGAAGTTTAGCGCAAGTTGCTTTACGTTATGTTTTAAGTCACCCAGCAGTTTCAGTTGCTATTCCTGGTGCAAAAAATTCTACTCAGGTTGAAGAAAATTCTTCACACTTAACTCGTCCATTATTATTAGATAATGAAATTGAATTCATTAAAAAGCTTTGATCAGATTATTATTCACCTACAAAAATTATGCTGATTCTTCTACCAAATCCATACTACTACTTCTTCTCAACTAGAACATATTTTTAACACTTCCACCCTATTTTTTTCTCTTTTTCCAACAATATCTACAGTTTATAAGGTAGTTGAGCTCTTATATTCAACTACCTTATAATAGTTCTACATTAGATTAAATTACCTACTACATTAGTTGCATACATGCTAGGGCATCATGCAAACAAAATAAACAATTAATTCAGAAATATTTTTAGAAACTTCATTATCTCACAATTAATTTTTTTGAAATAAATCAAAAAAATTTTCTTTACTTTAAATTCTATAATTCATATAATCTTCTATGGAATTACATTTTTTTCTAAATAGCTCCTCATTTCTAAGTATTCAAAAGGGCAATTACAAATTATTACACCCTTATGTTTAACCAAGTAAAATAAAAATCCAGTTTTTCACAAGGAGAAGTGACTGCATGCAAGATATTTTAAAATTATTTCCGAGCGTTGACGGAAATGAAGAAAAACAACAACTTTTATTAGAATCTATGCAGAAAATAATTAAAAATCTTGACCGATTAAAAAATGAAGAGCGAGCTACTTTAGGTAAATGTGAGGAAAAATCAGAAGGATACTACAATGGCTTAATTCACCAAAGTCATATTCCACTAGCTGGCATCACTATGTCTGAGGTTATAGAAGAGCTAAACCAATTTATGAATGGCCATCCTTATCCAAATAAATACTACTTATCGAACGCCGTACCACTACCAAGTATTCCGTCATTATTGGGGCAACTAACCATGGCTCTTTTAAATGGTAATGGTGTTTGGGATGTCTATGGCCCAGGGGCAGCAGAAGCAGAAGTAAAAGTTGTATCCATGCTTTCAAAACTGATTGGTTATAATCCGCATAATAGCGGCGGTTATACAACATGGGGTGGACAAGGTTGTGTATTTTCGAGCTTACGCTTAGCAATTTCTAAACAATTCCCATTAGCCAAAGAATATGGTGCTCCACAAAATGTATATTGCTTTGCTTCTGAAAATGCACACTATAGTTTATTAAAATCAGCTGAAGCAACTGGCATTGGATCAAATCACTTAATTAAAGTGAAAACTGATCCTTATTCAAATTCTATGGATATAGATGATTTAGAGGCCAAAATGTTACAAGTTATTAATACTGGCGGTATCCCCCTTTATATTCTAGCTACTATGGGGTCAACAGATACTTTTACCATTGATGATATAAAAAAAATTAAAGAGAGCGCTGAAGCAATACAAAAAAAATATAAATTAAAACCTATTTATATCCATGCGGATTCTGCAATGGGTGGATTCTATAGTTTCTTTAATAATTATAATTTCGAAGAAAATCCACTTTCATTTGAAATTAACTTAAAAAATGCTTTACTATACGTACAAGATAAAATGCAATACATGGCACTTGCTGATAGTGTATGTTTTGATTTTCATAAATTAGGACAAACACCTTATGCTTCAAGTATTTTAATCGTAAAAAATCATACTGATTTACAACTGATGGACATTGAACAAGATGACACACCTTATCTTGGTAATAGGTCATATGGAAGTTATCATACAGGCTATACCTTAGAATGTTCACGATCTGGTAGCGCTATTCCAATGTATATCAATCTATTAGCCTTTGGAATTGAAGGATATCAAAAAATATTAGCAAATTATATTCGTGTAAATCTATTATTTAGAGAGAAGTTGCGCAAGGCCCTCCCTCAAGTCGCAATCACAAATGATTTTACATATGGACCAATTACAACTTTTCGGTTCTATATGAATGGAGATGGCAAAGAAAATTGGAAAAAAGAACGAATAGGTCTTGCAACAAAGGAAGAAATTGAGGATACAAACCGATTAAATATAGAATTATTCAATTATCTAGGAAAAAATCGCGATCAAATATTTTTAGGCGATACAACTCGTTCATGTGTAGTAGACGCAATAAACAGTTGTGATAGAAATCCGATTTCTACATTAAAATTCTTTTCTATCTCCCCATATACAACTGTTGAATGTTTAGATGAGGTCATAGCATTTCTTTATGAACATATTTCGATTGCTACTAAACAGATTCATTCATATGTTTAATAATCATATTTGTTAGCGCTTTAATAGTTAAACTTAACTAAATGAAATAAAATTTTTAATCCTTTTAATTACTATTAACTATATCAGGAAAGAGGAAAAACATATGAATATAGAACTACTTGATACACACCATGTGAAAGATGCAGCACATTTACTTGCACATTCTTTTGTGAAGAATGAACCTCTTGTAAGCAGTTTACAAATTCCTTTTGCTCCTTTTCACAGAATGTGCGAAGAAATGATGAAACAAGCTGTATCTCAAGCTATGTCATTTGTAGCAATCGAAAATTTTCAAATTGTTGGAGTTCTTTTAACAAAAAAAGTAACCCAGCCACTAATATATACAGAGAAAGCGATTGAACTATGCCCACAAATGGAACCTATTTTTCAACTTTTAGATACATTAGAGACAGAATCTATTAAGTTTTCTCATTTAAATAAAGAAAAATTGGTCTATCTAGATATGGGCGCTTGTCATCCAGATTGGATGGGAAGTGGTATAGTCACTACCCTTCTTTCACATGCCATTCAAGAAATAAGTAAAAGAGATTATGATTTTATTGCTGCTTGTACAAATAAAATTTCTCAAAAAATCCTAAAAAAACTGTGTACGACCTATGAAATGAATGAAATAGTGTATAGTAATTTTCTTTATAAGGAAGCATACCCATTTGCTAATACAACAACTTCCATAGCAGCCCAATTACTTTATATACCTCAATCTCAATTTGTCATCGAGGCCATATAAATTTGTGAAGAAGACTAGCTGTACTTTTGCGCAGCTATTTTTTATACAGAATAAGGTAGTAAAAGATATTCAAGTTAACATAAGTGTTACCTTTCACAATTTTACCAAATCATTAAAGGAATCTCCTTTCCCCTATCGAATTATTGTAGAGGAAAGGAGAGGAATACATGGAAATTCTAGGATTAGATCCTCGCGCACTAGCAACTTTAGGTGCACTTGAATACACCAATCGACGCAATAAATTAATTGAAGACTCGGAGAATAACATATACGAGTGTAAAGAAATAAAAGAAATACTACAATCACTCCCTAAAGAGAAGCAGATTGAGGTTCTTGAGAATCAAGCTCACTTTGAAGCAGTGGCAAAGATGATTGAACAAAACAATTTAATTCTTTTAGAACAGATGAAAGCTCTACAGCTAATTCAGAAATAACAAACTTATGATTAATTAATTCTACATATGCTTCCATAAATAATGTATCTTTATCTATACGATCAGCCTCTGTTTTTACAGAGGTTTTTGTTATGCGTTGATTCATATTTTGAATTTAAATGGTTTCTTTCACATGTACGAGTATATCTTCTAATAAACCTGGAGTAGACTCTAATTCTTACTTTTCCATAAACTTAATAACGCTCATTTTTGTATATTTTTCATTACCGCTCTTCAATAAATCTTGAATGCTCTGTAACTAACTGAATCAGAAAATTTCAGAATGGTACAAAAGGTTGTTCTTCTAATATAAACAACGACATCAAACTACTTACGAAAATTACTGTCTTATTTCTATCAGACGGCAGTGACTGGCAATATGTAATCCATTGTAAAAATATCAAATCCATTCCCCCATACGATTTTCCCTATTATTATGTTTTAGCCTATACACAAATTAAATTAATGAATATATAGGTTAATGTATTAAATAAATTTACAAAAAGAAAGAGGTTAGATTTATGTATCAAAATCTATATCCATATAACTATTATAATAATTCAAATGAATTTCGTGCATTTGAGGTTGGACATTTTTATGACACGCAAAAAGATTTAAAAATAGAAATGACCCTTACTGGTCAAACACCTTTTCTATTTGTAATTCCTGCTGGAACACGTTTATTTGTACACAGCATTGACCATGAAGCAGGTCATGAGATGGTTACAGGAATATTCTCTTTTAAAGATAATGGGATGTGTACAATTAAATCTCTTAGAATGCCAACTGATATGCTTAACACCAGCGGAGCAAGAAGATTATAAATCTATAATACAACCACCAAGATAGGATAAGAAAAAAGAGTATTCATATCATGGTTTTTTATAAAAAAATTATTACTTTTTACATTCACAGCAATAATTGTAATATAGACCATTCTCTATCTGAATTTACTCATTTACAAAACGGGTTGGAACTTTTAGATACCCAACCTCTTTTTTATATAACACTCGATATTCACCATTAGCGTTTTTGACTTCTTTACACACACACAAACAAATAATCACTACTCTTCAACTAACCAATAACCGATAGATTAAGTACATTTTTTCATCATAACTATCACCAGTTTAATATATATTTCTAAATCATCTACTTTTACATTTTTGTTTCAGATATTTTTTAAATGCTTTATTTAAACCAAAAAAGTACTCACGTATTAAGTGAGTACTTAAACAATATTCTTTTTTCTTTTTCTAATTGCTCTGTAAAGAGTAGCTTTTGATACATTTGATTTGTCATTTCTTCTATTTTTATTTTTTTAAGAAATGCTGCAACAAAATCTTTTAAACACTCAGGAATTAATACTTTTTAAAAATTCATTTTCTAATTCTACTATATTTTTTTTACGAGCTTTTATTTTTCTTACGGGCACCCCAACATATATATACCAATCATCTAAACTTTCTTTTACCATACTCATCGCGCCAACTGCCGCTCCTTCTCCTATTACTACATTTGGAAAGATAATAGAATGCGCACCAACAATGGCATGCTTTTTTAAAACAACTTTTCCAGCTTTCACATTTTTATATTGATGTGGAATAGTCGGTCCCATTAATGTATTTCCACTAAAATCATCAATTGCTGCATATACAATTGTTTTTGATGAAATATTTGCAAAATCATGCATTTCAATCCCCATTTCTCCTCCAAATAACGCTGTATATGCCGCTATATGCGAATAACTTCCAATTGTAATTTTGCCACTTAAAATGCAAAAGTCATCGATTCTTACATTATTTCCAACAGATATAGCACCTGGATTATATATGCTGGTTTTTTTACTTATTAATACATTTTCCCCGACAGATAGAAAGCCAATTTCGCTCAACTCCTCTTGACTATAAAAACTATTCATCTGTGGAAACCCCCTTCTGCATTAAACACATTATAATTTTCTCTACGATTTCTTTTGTCATTCCTTCCCATAAAGGTAGACTAATTATTCGTTTTTCTATTTTATTTGTATTTGTTAAATCTGTAGACTTATATTTTTTAAAGAAATCTTGTTGATAGCAAGATGGTGAAAAATATGATCTAGCTTCTATCTTTTGCTTTTTCAACTTTTCTATTATCTGCATATTGTTAATTTTTTCTGGACCGAGAATAGGCATAAATTGATGAATAACTGCTTTTGTCTTTTGAACTTGCCAGCCTTTTTTTATTAATCCCGTACTTTGTAATAACTGTTTATACCATTCAGAGATACGATTTCGTTCTTGCATTTTATGATTCCATTTATTTATCGTTGTAATCCCAATAGCTGCTGCATATTCAGTCATTTTACAGTTAAACCCCATCATCGTACATTCACGATTATGATCAAATCCAAAATTCCCCATTCTTTTAATTTGATTTATCTCTTCCTCATTATGGCTATATATCATACCACCTTCACCAATTCCGAAAGGCTTTGTTGCATGAAAACTATATACAATCATACCACTAAAATTCTGACCGTAATGTATACCCTCATGCATTAATCCAAACCCTGGTGCCGCATCTACAACAACCGGAACACCCTTTTTCTCTAATTCTTCATAGTCTTTCAAGTCCATCCATGATCCGAATGTTGCATATGGAACAACAACTGCAACCTCTTCTTTTAATTCATCAATCTTATCCAAAAGTACCGTTTTATCCATACACCAATCATCTAATGAAATATCAATAAAATAAGGCTCCAAGCCACACCAAATAGCTGCCAATGGAGTGGCAGGGAATGTAAAACTAGGCATAAGAGCATACTTTCCTTTTTTTCTTTTCTTACATTGAATTGCCGCCATTAACCCTAGCGTTGCGTTTGCTACTGTTGTAACTGCTCCCCTGTTCTGAAAAAATTCCGACATAATTGTTTCTTCAAAACGTTGATTTATAGGTCCATAATTTGTATATATGTGGGATATATCAATTTGCTCTAATTTATCTAAGTACTCGTTTGCAGGTACAATTGACGCACGTAAAAAAGGAATATTCTCCATATGCATCTATTCCTTTCTATCATTTTCGGACAATATAGAGCATATCCGTTTCAGATAATCCGAATTTCCTAGCAATTTCTATTCCTTGTTTCTCAGCTATGTTATACAATTCTACCTTAAAGCCCGCATCTGTTAATCGTTGAATAAATCCCGATCGATTATAAATCCTAACATGATCTTCTTGACCAAAGGCTAATTTTCTCAATAATGGCGTTACAATAGATTTATCCTCTATAATAAAATCTACATTCATTACGATTGGCACTTGAATAATTCCCCATCCATTTGGCTTTAGTACCCTATATAATTCTCGCATTGCTTTTTCATCGTCAGGCACGTGTTCTAATACATGACTACATAAAATAACATCAAAGGTATTATCTTCGTATGCAATTCTCGTAATATCAATTTCATTCATTAAAGAATCCTTTGGTTCTAAATCCCCACATGTATAAGTAATGTTTTTAAACTGGTTAAGCCACCCTCTTACCTTCTCTTCAGGTGCAATATGAAGCATAGTATAATTCCTACTTAACAAATCCGTCTCTGTTTCAATGTACGCACGATACAACCTGTCACGATCCATCGAATAGCAAACTGGACAGATACCTGTATCTTTATTCCACATCTCAAATTCATATTTTAGAAAATCATAATGTGCTGGCCAAGGAGAAAAACTTTTAAATTCTTGATTGCAATATTGGCAATAACAAATATTTTTCTCAAATATATGAGTAACTAGTTTAATTAACCCGTTTTTTATCTTTTCATTATAAATTTGATCTAGTTCTCCACTTCTTACTGCATCCTTAAGTATAAATCCCGCATTCTCCAAACAATAAGATAAGCTCTCTTTATAATCTTGTTCAGTATTTAAAAATCCACTATTATGTGCATCTGTAATTAATTCAATCCATTCTTCAATTGTCATTAATATAAAGTACATTTGTTTTTGATTTTGTCCACTATGTTGTCTAAAGTAGCTAAGAGGTTCCTCTATATAAACTACTTTTCCTTTCCTCATCATATCTAACCAAGTTGCAATGTCATTAATAGAAGAATACGCTTTCCCCTTAAAATAACCAAATTTCCCTCCAAAAAAATTGCGATTAAACAAAACCGTTGTCGGTTCTCCAACTACGTTTTTCAAGTTTTTTAACATATAATTCCCTAGTGTTTCCCCTTCAAAAATTGTAGTTTCTGTGGCAATTTTCAAATTCAATGTTGAGGGGGGTAATACCTCTCCATTCTCATCAATCAGTTCACGGTACGACGTCACAAATGCAATGTTTTCTAATTCAAAAAAGTATTTCATCATTCTCTCAATCTTTTCAAGATGAAATAAATCATCATCTAATAAAAAATTTATATATTCACCAGTAGCAAGCTCTATACATTGATTAAAATTTTCAGCCACCAATGGATTTTCATTTTTAACATATGTTATACATTCATGTTCTTTTAAGTATGGCTGGATCATTGTTTTTACTTCATCATTTGTACTATCGTCAGAAATTATAATTTCAATATTTTCATAGGTTTGATTCAAAGCACTTTTGAGGGCTAATTCTAAGTAATGAGGTCTATTGTAGGCAGGAATTAGTATACTGACTTTTGGGAGGTGCGAGTTGATATTCATACGCTGTTTTTTCTTTTCAATATTTATTTTCTTTAGCTTGATTTGTTGATAGTAATCCAATGAATATAATATGGATGATGGAACAATTCTTCTTGCATAGTCTAGAAAATTTGTAATAGCTCTGTCTAACTCCTCTTCGGAGGATAAGAAACCATATTTTTCTCCAGCTATAATAATACTATGAGAAAAATCCTCTAACCCATCCATCATTTTATTAGATTCATTTAACTGCTGATTTGAATGTAATCGAAAGTAACTGAGTGTCTCCGCTATATATACTGCTTTCCCTTTACTCAGTAAGGATAACCATGAAGCTACATCTACGTTGCAAAGATACCGCCTTTTATCAAATACACCATACGGTTCTGTTAAATCACTTTTACGAAATAAAACCGTTGTCGGTTCTCCTATATAATTCTTTTGATTCATAATCACCATTTTTCCTAATTGTAGCCCATCTATAATCGTATCTGTAAAAAATAAACGCATCGTTGCATAAACATCTGGCAATAGGTTTCCTTCTGCATCCATTACTTGGCGATGGGATGTTACAAGCTTAATTTCATTATCTAGGTCATTTAAAAAGTATTTCATCATTTTTTCAATTTTATTTACATGAAATAAATCATCATCCATTAAGAAGTTTATATACTCACCTTTCGCTTTATGAAATAACATACGTGAGTTCTCAAATTGTCCAAGAGTTGACTTATTTTTTATATAAATAATATTTGAATGATCATACAAGTACTTTTGTAACACTTTCTCTGTTTCGTCGTTTGTACTATCATCCCCTATTATAATTTCAATATTAGGATACGTTTGTTCTAATACACTACATAAAGCTTTTTCAAAGTAGTGTGGACGATTATACGTAGGAATTAATACACTTACTAAAGGCGTTTGATTTATTTCCTTTTCATTTGTACCATTTTCCATTCTATTCCTCCGCCTTTTTATTTATTTTCACTTTTGAAATAGACATGCTACTACAAATCTATTTATTAGACGAACTAGATCTGAAAGGTGTTGCGAAAAACAAATAAATAGCTTTAAAAACAGCAGCTATGTTGACATAGTGTAGAATAAACCTGGATAACTTTTTTCGTCCCATTCTATTTATTTGTAAAATGCGGCATTCTTTTTTCAATAAATGCCTTTACCCCCTCCTTCACATCTTCTGTTTGAAATACTTTTCCAAAGTAACGCGCTTCAATCTCAAGCCCTTCTTGTAAAGGTACTGCTGTCCCTTCGCGAATTGCCAACTTCATATAGGCGAGAGCTGGAAGAGAAAATTTACTTATATCCCTTGCAATCTCTTTTGCTTTATTTAACGCCTCTCCTCGAGGGGTAATGTAGTTAACCAAGCCTATTTCTTTTGCTTCTTTAGCTGTAATCGATTTCCCTGTGAACATCATCTCTTTTGCTTTCCCTTCTCCAATTAATCTAGGTAAGCGTTGGGTTCCTCCAGCCCCAGGAAATAAACCTAACGTAATTTCCGGTAATCCAATTAAAGATTGTTCTTCTATTATCCTTAAGTCACAAGCAAGTGCTAATTCACATCCACCACCTAGTGCTAAACCATTAACAGCAGCTATAGTCGGTTTAGACAGATTCTCTAGTTGATTAAGAGGTTGTTGCAATTCTAATGATTTCATCTCGGCATATTTTTCACCTTTGCCCATCCAATCTGGAAATTCTTTTATATTCCCTCCTGCTACAAAGGCCTTTTCTCCACTTCCAGTTATAATTACGACTGAAATATCATTATCAATTTCTATTTCCTCTAATACATCTACTAATTGTTGAACTACTTCTAAACTTAAAGTGTTGACTGGTGGATTTTTAATTGTAACGACAGCAATACTTCCTTTTTTATTACAAGTTACTACTCGTTCATTCTTCATAAAAAATCCCCTTTTAAACTACCTAATTTTTCACAACACCAAGCATTTTTACTTCACTCACCATCAGCCTAAATTTCCGAATATGGTTCCGCTTTTAGAAATTCATCAATTTATTGTATGAACTGTAGAAGCATAAAATGAGCAATCCTTTCTTGGCACCATTTTATAATCTCAACATATTTTTAAATGGTTCTTTTACTATATTAATTAGCTTCATGTTTCTTTGGTTTCCGTTACACAGTTTCTGAAGCTGGGATGACTATTAGAAAAAATGAGATAAGAAGACTGTTACATGAGGTACATTAAATGCGAACAATTTAAGAAAGGCACTATTTTAGTAACCACTTGTATTTAAGTCTTTCTTAACTAATTTGTTGTAATTACAATTGAATTACCCCCACTTTCACTTCGTTTAGAAGTGGGGGAATTCCTAAGTTAAGAGTTCTATCGAACTCTAAATAAAAAAGCTTATCCTTCAACACGTAATGATAAGCTTTTTTATTATTCTTTTCATTTTTGTTTTCGGAAATATTTCTTTAAGTTGATAGCAATGCGGTGCTCTCAAGCTAAAACTTTATAGTGCCCTCAAAACGGAAACAACAAGTTGCATTTATATAAATAGCTTTTGGAAAATTGATAATTTTGTTTAGGGATACTTTAAGATTTTAGCTTGAGAGGCATATAGTACAACCTCATACAGAGGGATTAGGATATTAAACTTAAACGTGTTATTTTTAGCATTCTAAATAATCGGGTTCAATGTATTTTTCTGTTTCAGGAGAGCTTTTAATTTCTATAGGATATTTCTTAAAAGCTACAACAGTAACCCTATCTTCTTGAACTAAACTTCTGGATTCATTTATAGAAGAGAAACCTGTTCGCGTTAAAAAATTGTATAGAGAGGATTTTGTCATCCAAAAACTAGTTATGTTATCTAATGATGCCCATTTTGATTTTAAACGTTCTTCTACTGATGAATTAGCAGAGTGTTCTAGCATTGTGTGCCCCTTATATTCATAATTTTTATAGAGTACTGATACATTGGGAGTATGAGTGATATGAGTATCAATTATTACAAACCTTTTGCATACTTCATACACTTTTTCTAAAAAAGGGAATACATCTGAGCAATCTAAATGATATAAAATACCAGAGCATAAAACAATATCAAATTGACCATATTTTTCAGCACTTAAATTTCTTACATCATCTTGATAAAAGGTTAAGTTTTCCAACCTTAATAAATCTTTAGCGAATATAGCTTTTTGTACGTTTGATTCTCTTCCTTCTATCCCTACAACAGTTGCTCCTTGCATAGCAAACTCAATTGCGTAATGCCCCTCTAAACAAGCTAAATCTAAGATTCGAAGATTTTTAAAATCACATTGTGTGATATCTTGAATCATTGTCACAATTTTTTTTAACGCAGGATTTGGTTGTCGAATATCTCTTGTATATAGAGTATCCGTTAATTTAATATCATAAGCGGTCCATTCACCATATTTACGAATAATGTTTTCTTTTTCGAGAACAAAATCTTTCATGATACAATTCGCCACCTTTAACATAATATTATGTGTAATATATACCTTTATAAGATCAATATATGTGTGTATAACTTGTATTTAGACGAAGGTAAACATTTTAAGTCTAATTCTAGAGTATTCCTGCAAAATAAAATTCTCACTAATAAAAAATATGTTATATAACTATAAAAACTCTACCAAATTATTAAAGGAATCTCCTTCCCCCTATCGAATTATTGTAGAGGAAAGGAGAGGAATACATGGAAATTCTAGGTTTAGATCCTCGCGCATTAGCGACTTTAGGTGCACTTGAATACACCAATCGTCGCAATAAATTAATCGAAGACTCGGAGAATAACATATACGAGTGTAAAGAAATAAAAGAAATACTTCAATCACTCCCTAAAGAGAAGCAGATTGAGGTTCTTGAGAATCAAGCTCACTTTGAAGCTGTGGCAAAGATGATTGAACAAAACAATTTAATTCTTTTAGAACAGATGAAAGCTCTACAGCTAATTCAGAAATAACAAACTTATGATTGATTAACTCTACATATGCTTCCATAAATAATGTATCTTTATTTATACCTTCAGCCTCTGTTTTTACAGGGGCTTTTGTTATGCGTTGATTCATCTTTTGAATTTGAATAGTTTCTTTTACATGTATGAATAGATCTTCTAATAAACCTGGTGTAGACTCTAATTCCTGCTTTTCAATTTCCTCTGTGACGGCACTGATAAATTCCCATAGTACTTTTGCACCTAGTAGTTCTGCTAATCGTTTTTCACGTATTTCAAATGTTTTCATGTTTATGTAAATACCCCCTATAATTTATATATAATGATAAAAACATTATAATTTTATGTAAAATTGCCTAATACATTTTCTAAGCTTACATTTCTAAAAAATCACTACATCATCTTAAAAGTCTAACATTATTCAACACACTTCGTGCTGTTCGGAATCAAAAAAAATTGTTTGGACTGTAACACCATAGAATTTCGCTAATTTTATTTTTATATTATCTCGTGGGATTCTCTGGCCATTTTCATACATCTGCAATGTACTAATACTGATTCCCACTGCTTTTGCCACCTCTTCTCTAGATCTCCCATTTCTTAGATTAATTAAATTTTCAGCTACTCTTTCATAATTCATATATTCTCACTCCTAAAACCACATTTCGTGTTGTTATTTAAAATATAAACCGCACGAAATGTGTTGTCAATAGATATTAATTATCAATTTTTAAAAATTTTAATATATTAACACATATTGTGTTAATATATTATCAGGTGATAGAATGAAAACGTTTGGAAATATAATTCGTGATTTAAGAAAACAAAAAGGAATTACGCAAAAAGAACTTGCTCAATCGCTTCAACTAAGTGAGAGTACAATTGGTATGTATGAACGTAACGAGCGTCAACCTGATTACAATACCTTGATACGTATAGCAGATTACTTTAAAGTATCTACTGATTTTCTTCTAGGGAGAGGTTTTTATACCGAAGAGAAAAGAAATGATTCAGAACTAGATCAATGGTTAAATGATATAAAGCTTGCTCCATCCCAAAAGCGTGAAGAATTAAAACGTTTTTGGAATTTTATAATGCAGGAAGAAAAGTAATAAACTAAACCTTCACCTTCATATGGGTGAACGGCATGAATTTGATCCTCTCCGGGGTCATACGGATACAATGAAATGGCGTTCTATCAACGAATAGAGCGTTATTTTTATGCAGTAATTTGGTCACCAAAGTTATTGAGGAAAATAAAATTTAAATTACAAAATGTATGAACAGAGAATACGATCCACTCAAAACAATCTGGTTGAATTACGAAAGGTAATAAATCCTTCTACAGTAAATGAAATGTGCAAAGAAAATATTAAAAGAGTCAATATTGAAACACTAGCTAAAGTATCAGGTTATTTTAAAAAGAGGATATTAGGGAATTATTCGTGACTATAATAGAAGATGAGGAGAATTCTGAATAAGGTCAGCTTTTTGATGGAATTTTTCTGACGTCGGGAACCATGTGGAGAGATAGGAGATCTAAATTCAAGCTATTCGAAGTATAAAATTTTGTTATCTCGCATTATTTCTTACAAATTTGTCCATAAAAAACAATTCACACTCCCATAATATCCTTTTATTTGTTATAATTACATTCTAATATATTAATTAAAGTGAATGAACTGACTGATACAAATGACAATAAATCTAGTGATCTGTTTATGAAAATACAAATAACTCGTGATGACTTTAATAAAATTACATTCGATTACTTTGATTATAAAAATATACCTAAAGTCGTTACAGAATACTGGGAATCTCCTGCGTATAATAGAATGTAATTAGTATCAATATTCTTATTTGAAAGGTGGCGATTGCTATGATGATTTTTGATGATATCAATGTACCTATTGCTCTCTTTTTCTTGTTTTTCATTATGTTTCTTGGGAATAAAGAAAAAGATGCCAGCACGTTATGTTTATCACTTTTATTCGGTGGGATGGTAGTGGATTACTGGCTAAATATAAAAGGACTAAACGATACGTATATTAGTACCGCTTGGAATATATTCTATTGTATTATAATGATCATTCTAATACCTTTTATGATTCATAAAACTATTAAAAATATAAAATACATAAAGGCAAAAATAAAAAGAAATCGAACTATATAAAAATGCGACCGCCCGTAATAGGCGGTTTTCTTATTCATCTCTATTCACCTTTCCTCTTAAATCCACTGCCGCATGACCCAATCCTCCCCCTCCGCATAGCATGTACTAAAAGGAAGTACGTAATAATATGTCAAACTACTATTACGATCGGTCTAAAAATTATTATCGGACGAAACGTAACCACCACCAAAAATGCAACTGCGAATGTAACCGCCATCCACGCTATCATACGTTCACATCCGGCCCTTTATTCCGTAATGTAGACACCGATTTCATCCAAGTGTCCGCGCTTAATCAAACCGACGAACTACAAGAGGAAATTGCTGTACTTACAGTTGATGAATTACGACGTTTACTTGATGCTCAAAATAAACGAGGCTATAGCAATTTTCAAGATTACGTTATTATGAATCTCTTATAGGCACATTCTTGCGTATCAGCGAAGCGCTGTCACTTACAGTTAACGATATTGATTTTTCAATAGTAACTACCTCCGATTGTTATTGAATTCTTTTTTCTATGTATAAATCCGACCCCTGAATTGCTTCGTAACGTTAATTACAAAAAAGCTTCAAAACTTCTTTTCGTATATCTTGGAAGAGGCGCCGGTAGAAAGATGGCCAGCTACTACTCGTCTCTCACACTATTAAATCCGACCCTAAGTCGATTTGGTAACGGAGAAATTGAAAAAAATGCAAAAAGACGTGAATCGAGGTTCACGCCTATATTTCAATTATTCTTCATCTTCGTCATACATAAAATGTTTAGCTATCTACCACCTAGCCTACACTCTTAACTTTTGAAGAATTTAAGATACTTAACATCCTCATCTTCAAAACATCTTCCTTCTGATTTTTTGTTAGCAAAGTTGAAAAACTCTTTTGCGATTTCTAAATCACCCAATTCATACGCAACTTTTCCTGAAATAAATTATTTTTCACCTGTATCAATACGCATAAATCCGGTTAAAAGCATTTTATCTGACCATTTTTTTGCTGTCTTAAAATCTTTTACAATAAAACAAGTATCAATAATATCATTCACTAAATCATAACTTTCATTATAAATACCTTTCGGATTAGGCAATATACTCCAAGCCTCTTCTAATAATGTAATAGATTCATTATGATTACCTTTATCAAATTCATCATTACTCTGATTAACGAGACTTGCGAATTTCTCTTTTATAGGTGATTGTAATATAGCCATTTTGCTCTCCTCCTTAAATAATGTCTTTAATCAAGTCAAAATATTTATCATCTTCTTCAAAAAATATCTTGTAACCTTCTAGCATGTATGCTTTTAATAAATATTCCTTAGCTTTTTCAAGTTCTCCACATTCGAACAAGCTCTCTCCAAGTCTTAATAAAATCAATGGATTCGAAATACCGTTTGGACAGTTTAAAGCATTATAAAAATTACTCTTTGCCATTTCATAGTCATCTTTAATAAGATAAGTGTCGCCTATTACTGTATATAACCAAGTACTTGCTTCCCAATCCGTCTTTGGTGCTGGCACCATATCTAAAGCCACCAAATATTTCTCCAGTGCTTGATCAAATTGTTCTACTTCAAATAGAATATCTCCCTCTTCACATAGTTGTACAATTTGATTGTATACTTTGTCATCTAGTTCTAGTTCCACTTCCCTTTACCTCCAATTATTTTCTAGTTGGTGGCAAATATCTCTCACCTAATTTAGCGCCTGCTGATCTATTTAAACTAAAATGATCCAATTCATAATTAACAGAATCTAGCATCCATTTTCTACCTTCCTTAGACTTTGCTCCATAATGCCTACCAATACTATTCCACCACGAGACAGCATCGGTTAGATGAGCCATATCTGATTTACTAAGATCATACCACACTCCATCACTTGCCTTACCGAGGTTGTTTTTATTGGCTCCTGTTTCCTATTTATCGCTATGTAACTTATACTTTTCCTTTACCACTTCCATAAATTCAATAATGTTTATTCTGTATATGTTTTGTAAAGGGACAATAAGATTATTAAATTTTAAAAGTTCAAACAAGTATAACCCCGTTCTATAATTAGAACGAGGTTATACTTAAAATCGTTTAATTTTTGATATAAGATATTCACTACCAAAAAATATAACAATAAATTCGTTTAAAAAAGACTTCTTTGGCTCTTTTATATATTTCTTCTTGAGCGTTTATACATTTTCATTGTAACTAACCAGCTAGTAATTGTGATTCCTGCAAAAAGTAATAGCAAATTACTATACAAATGAGTGGACAAATCAGCATTTATAGGTAATAATTTTCGATTTAGCAAATGTATCGATAATAATCCACCTACAATCGCAATACCCATTCCTTCTGATAGAAAGCTTGTAAAATTAAGCAAACTCATTCCAGCACCTGTTTCCTTTTGTTCCAAACTACTTGAAACGATGTTAGAGATAACTGTTTTCGTAAAAGAAAGCCCACCAAAAACAAAAATTACTATAATTGTTATGATCCAAGGCGTTGTTTCTATAAAAAGGGCCGCTACTAAAAAGCTTATAGAAAGAAATGCAACTCCAGTTGTTAATACAAATAGAGAACCTTTCTTATCAACAAGCACTCCTCCAATATAACCGAAAACAATAACACTCATTGCTCCAGGAAAAATAATCCCACTTCCAATTGTGGCAGTACTTAATTGGTAGACATCTCTCATCATATAAGGAACCATAGAAATAAATCCTGCTACGGTTCCCAATATAAGTCCTCCACAAATGATTCCAATCATAAATGATATATTTTTTCCTAGCGAAGGATTAACAAAAGGATTAGACACTTTCCTAATATGTTTAACAAATATCAAGAAACATATAATGCTAACGACTAGAAAGGAAATTCTATAAGATGTCGTAAACATTACAAAAAATACAATACCGACGGACATAAATATTATTCCTTTAACATCAATACTTCCTTTTATTACATCTTCCTGTTTCAATAATTTTGCAAGGAAGGGAACAGCGATAATCGTTACAACAGGCAAAAGCAGTATATAAGACCAATGAGCATATTCGGCAATTACTCCACCAACAGATGGTCCGACACCTTCTCCCATTGCTACAATGGACCCAATAAGACCAAATACTTTACCGCTATTTTCTTTTGGAATATAGCGCGCAACAACAACCATTACAAGTGCTGGAAATGCAGCTGCGCCAGCTCCCTGAATAAACCGAGCCAAAATAAGTACAGAAAAGAACGAATGTCCAACAAACCCGATAACTGATCCGAAGCAATTCACTATAATTCCAAATAAGAGTAGCTTCTTGATGCCTAACTGATCTGATAACTTTCCATATACAGCTGTTCCTATAGAAAAAGTTAATATGAACGCTGTGTTTATCCAGTTTATACTTGCTGGCTCCTTATTAAAATCACTAGCAATATCAGGTAATGAAACATTCAAAACCATTTCGTTTAAAACACTGAAAAAAGAAAGAACACAGAGCCATAATAAAATTTGATTATGACGTAATATTGAATGTGAATGAGATGAATTCACAATTTACCCTCCAATAATAAGGGTAGACGTAGTTTATAGGGTCATTGATACGCTTTCCCTCTTTAAATGTACCCAATTATATTTATTGCACTTCATAAATAATTCCTCCCCAAAAATGATTTATATATTATATCACATATATATAATTTTAAATAAAACATATTCTACAATACTTTGTGCATAGATAATAAATTAATCCGACAATCCAGAAATAACATATTTGAGCATAAAGAAATAAAATTCCTTAAAGAGAAGCAGGTTGAGGTTCTTGAGAGTCAAGCTTATTTTGAAGCTGTGGCAAAGATGATTGAACAAAACAATTTAATTCTTTTAGAACAGATGAAAGCTCTACAGCTAATTCAGAAATAACAAACTTATGATTGATTAATTCTACATAGGCTTCCATAAATAATGTATCTTTATTTATACCACCAGCCTCTGTTTTTACAGGGGCTTTTGTTATGCGTTGATTCATATTCTGAATTTGAATAGTCTCTTTCACATGTATGAATAGATCTTCTAATAAACCTGGTGTAGACTCTAATTCCTGTTTTTCAATTTCCTCTGTGACAGCACTTATAAATTCCCATAGTACTTTTGCACCTAATAGTCCTGCTAATCGCTTTTCACGCATTTCAAATGTTTTCATGTTCATATTTAAACACTTCCTCTTCTGTATTTTTTACTATTAATTGAACTATCTAAATTATGATGGAACAGCTATATTGGCAATCAAATTCTCTACCTCTTTTATCGTAAACTATAGTTTACAAGAGGAGCTAAAAATAGATTCCACGCTTGTTCCTAAAACTTTTGCTATTTTTATAGCTAACTTAACGCTAGGTTGTTTTTTATTATTTTCTATCTCAGAAATATAAGTGCGCGATAAACCAACTTGTGCCGCTAACTTTTCTTGGGATATTAATTTTTCTTTCCTTAATTCAGCTATCTTATTCATTGCTCTACTCCTCTCCATTTATGTATTCATATAATTACACAACAATTGTAAACCATAGTTTACTACAACGTCAACAATGTTTTACATATTTTTTCTCTATTTTAGTTTCTTTTTGTAAATTATTGTTTACAATTATACTAGGAGGATTACACATGAAGAAAACTCTTGGTGAAATTATTAAAAATTATCGTTTAACAAATAAGCTATCCTTGCGCGATTTTGCTCAAAAATGTGATGTTAGTCATACTTATATAGACAAACTTGAAAAAGGCGTAGATTCCAGAACTGGAAAACCTGTAGAACCAACACTATTAGTAATAGAAAAGATATCAAACGCCATGAATATAAGTACTAAATCCTTACTAGAAGAAATAGGATTCATTACAAAAGATAGTACCGAAGTAATTGATACAGAACTAGAGAAATGGTTTAAAGCTATTAAAAGTTCCTCTCCCCAAAAGCGAGAGGAACTAAAGAAGTTTTGGGAGTTTATAATACAGAAAAAAGATTAATATGTTAAAAAGACCTCTACCTTGACAGGGAATGTCCTGAGTTCGAGCCTCTTCGGGATCATAAATATAAAAACCGTATCAAATTAACATTTGATACGGTTTTTATTTGTTTACTTTTATACTCTACAGAGCCAGTAATCAAAGAAATGGTCAAACTTCTCACAAAATCCTATATATTCGAATTCTATAATAAAGAGGATAGGGTGCTCTTACTTTAATTCCTATCCTTTGTTTTTGACATAAATCTTGATTTTATTTCAATGTATTAAATTCTATTCTTCATTCTATCTAAGCACAATATTCCTTAATTTTTCTGCTAACAATCCCTCTTCTTAGTTCTTCATATTATTTATTTACTTTATCTAAGAAAAAATAAACTACAGAATTCAGCACTTTTCCCACAATCATGGGATAATTAAGATTATAAGTCAATTATTATTCAACTTTTTGTCGAGCATACATTGCAGCAACGGAAGGTAGACTTCTTCCATGAATAGAAAAATCTTCTCCATTAAAGACAACTAATTCTAAATTTTCTTTGTCTCTATTTCTTCTCACTTCACCTATTCCACTAAATATAACGGCATCATTTTCCTTAATAAGCTTCTTAACAAGATAAAATAAACCGACATAATTGGGATTGTTAGCAAAGAATGTCTCTTCAAATTTAACATATACCCCCTGGTTTCTTCCTTGTATTTCTATTGTAGCATTTGTATTACTATACTCAATTCCTTTAATTTCCCCATAAAGTAATCTAAGCTTGCCAACATCAGAATGATTTAACGTATTAGGATTTCTTTTAAGGATATTTTGTCCTCTACTTCCACTTGCGTTTTCCATCTCTGCCTCTTCTGATGGATTTGTTACTATATTCACAGCTATATTGTTTCGCTTTCCTTCTGTCTTTGGTCTTTCATTCTTCCTTGTCCTTCTTTTTTCATTCCTTTTCTGAAGTTCTTCTTCTGTCATTTGTGCTTGACGAAAAGCATCTTTTAAAGCTCTAGCCTTTCGCTCTTTTGATAAAACCACGTTAACAGTGTGTTCAGTATTGACCCCCGTTTTTCCTGCAACCCTATCAAAACGGTATATACAAGTTGGTGAATGATTTTCAAATGGATGGGTTTTGAAATAGCTGGATTTAGACGTACTATTTACAAACACTATCTTAGCATTACAATTTTCTATAGGACAGTAAAGGTTTCCCTTGTATTTTGTATTGTACAAATTTGGGGTCATATCTAAGATACGTAATTCTCTGCTTTCTTTGTCTGTTTTATAAATTACTGAACCGATACTTACTGGCACTACTCTCGCCTCCATTTTATAGATATTTATCACTAAAATCCTTATTCGACGTTATTCGACTATCCCCTCTTTAAAGGAAGAAAAAAACTGCAGTAATCCAAGAAAAGGATTTCTCTAAAAAAATAGCACTAAAAATAAATTCTCTTCTGTTAGTCCTTTTCAATCTTCAAACCTAAAAAGACAGGGACTCTGCTAAATTGCACCTCAATTTTGGGACACAGTCTTACAATGCGGTATAGTTTTTTTATTACAAAAGCCAAAATGAATGTATAAAGGACATTGGGAAATCATTGGGAGCGAATCACGAAATGGTTCACAAGTGGATAAAACAATTTGAATATCATGGGACACCAAGGATAGAAAAAAGCTACTTAACGTATTCTGCACAGTATAAACTAGACGTATTAAATTATATGATTGAGCATGGAACGTCTACAAACAAAACGGCAGTCATTTTTCATATCCCTTCACCTGGACTTATTAGAAAATGACGTATTCAGTACATCAAGAAGAGGTGACACCCCATTATTCACTCTGATTAAAATCAATACTAACAAACGAAGAAGTATCGTTATGCCTTAAAAGAACGAGAGATTACGCAAAATATATCTTATTAAGGGAAATGTTACGATAATGCGGTTATTGAAAGTTTTTTTGGTATTATGAAATCTGAATTTCTTTACCTAAAAATTTTAAAAGCATAGAACAGTTTAAATAAAAATTTTAAAAATATATCTATTACTATAATTACAAAAGAATTAAGGCAAAACTAAAAGGCATGAGTCCGGTACAATATCGAACTCATGCCCTAAAGGCTGCCTAATGAAACGACCTGTCTAACTTTATGGGGTCAGTTCAATCAGTTCTCTGTCTTTTATATAAATCATCTATTTTATATTATTAAAAAATCTTTTGTACTTGAATTATTTGTTGTTTTAAATAATTTGGCATTTCTAAAGTATTAACATCTATAGTCTTCAACCATTCTAAATAATAATTAGGATCTTCTATCTTATGATTTATCCCAAATTCTTTATCTAACCTAATTGCTGCTTCTCTAGGAAGTCCTATAGCCATAAATTCAAGAGCCGGGGTTGAACAAGCTCCATATTCTAAATACGAAGACAGCTTTACTAATTTTTCTGCATCTTCTTTTTGATTAATTGATTCCAAAAACACTCTTAAAACTTCTATATATACCTGGGTATACTTTACCATTTCATAACGAATTCTTTTATTTAGAAAATCAATTTGATTTTTCACATAACCAGTTAATTTTTTATTTGTATAAATATTTGATGATTCATCATAAAATATTATATCAGAAAGAGAAAAACCGAGCATCCACTTATAACTATTTATAGATAATCTTTTAATATGGTCCTCCCTCCATTGCACTCTATTCATAAAGAATTTGTTAATTAATTTTACAATTACTTTAAATCTATTATATCCTTTATCATACATATAAGTAGGAAAGATGGGCATAAATTCTTTATACTTCTCTTTGTTTTTTTCGAAATACATCCACAAATCATTAATTCTGTCCGGCATTATTCCTGGTGTATTACTTAATAAACTTAAAGGTGGCTTAAAATCATTAATAATTATTTCAGTAACTTTATCAATTTCTATTAAATCCTTTTCGTTATTTTCATCCTTATATGGAGAGTCAATTAATTTTTTACCTACCACTCTATCTCGAACTACCATGGAAACTAATTGTTCATTATAATCATCCATGCCAGATGGATTTTTTCTATCAAAAATATATTCTTTAAAATCATTTACTTGATTTTTCAATTTATATTCAGAAGATGGAATTATAGAAAATGATTTTTCACCTAATAAAAGATTTTCCTTCCAACTCTCAGGATCTATACAAATTATATTTCCTGAAAAGTCATTTCCCATTCTCCCTGCTCTACCAGCTAAATTCCAGAAATTAAGTTTATCCATAGGATTATGTCTACCTCTTTCTGGTTTATAAATAAATATATTTTTAGCAGGCATATTCAAACCTTCTAGTAGCGTAGATGTACAACTTACAATTTTCAATGCACCAGATTTAAACAATTCTTCTATTCCAGCTCTAATTATTGTTGGTAATGAACCAAAATGAAATGCAATTCCGCATCGAATAAATTGAGCTAATTCATAATTAGGCGAAATATATTCTTCTATAAAATCTGCAAAGTCTTCTAGGCGTTCATCATTTAAAACTGGAAAGTTATCACTTTCATATAATATTCTTGCTACATCAGTAGATAACATTGGTTCATTTGAATATATTATTGAAGTTTGTTCATTCCATAATTTAATTGCAACATTTGCAAGAATACTTGCTCTAGACTTACCTTTATCTTCATAAGGTATCTCACTAACCTGTATTTCTTCATCTTGATAAATAACATTTATCTTTATATGTTTAGCCACTTTTTTAACTTTAATTATATTTTGAATTACTAACGGGAAGTAATCTTTTTCTTTTTCACCATCTATAATATTAAATGTAGTAAGTAACTTTTCTGGATTACTAACCAAAGGACTAGCAAACAATGTTTTTGCATTAGGAAACAGTTCTTGTACAAACTTTAAAGCCCCTTCTAATAAAACACCTCTTCCATCACTCTGAATATTATGTGCCTCATCAACCACAATCATAGCTATATTTAGTTTAGTTACATCAGCTCGTGTACAAAGTTGGTATAATCTTTCTTGAGTCAACACTAAAATATTTGATTTGCCTAAGTTACTTGTTATATTTTCAACCTCTGATGAACACCCTACATAAATGTTTTTCAAAGCTAATTCATTAATATGTTCAATAAAATCATTCATAACTTGCTTAATAAGGGCTCGTGTCGGAACAACATAAACAACTGTAATATTATTACGATTCTGGTAGATTAAATCTAAAATATATTTTAAAATAATATATGATTTACCAGCAGAAGTTGGAGCAGATATACTGATTCCTTGATGACCATTTATAATCTCGGACACTTTTTTTTGAAAGTTAGTTAAAAGGTACTGTTTATCAATAAGGGTTTTTTCATTAAAACTCTCAAAAATATATTCTTCCAAAGCAGTCATGCCATTTAAGAGATCTTTATATTCACTTATTCCAGTTGTAGTTTCAAGTAATTTTATTGCTGGAAAATTCCCTAGTTTTCTTAGTATTAAGAACGAACATAGGAAAATACCTTTACTTGGCATCACTTGAGGCAATGAAATAGCAATCTCTAAAGCATCCATCTTATCTTGATTATCTACCGACCTCGCTAGTGTGTTTCCAGCCTCTGCCAATATTTTTATTTCTAATTTTGAAAAATGCTCTGTCACGTTGGAAAATAGATCTTGTTGAACTTGTATTTTCTTTAGCCTCTTTAATAATAATAATAGCGTTGCTCTGTCCGATTGATTCATTAATTTTTCAGAATTCATCCCATTCACCTTCTTAGGTAATTTCAGTAATAACTAGATTTTCAAAAACATCAATTGTGTTAAACGGAATAATAAACCAATTAATATTAATGTTTTTAATAGGCGAATTTCCCGTTAACATTTCATATATAATTTGCTCGTTTTTTGTACATTCTTCTATATATTTTTGCTCAATAAAAGCTTCCTTATGTTCTTTAGACAATCCTCTTTGCTCAACTTTCTTTAGTAAGTCTGAATCATATCCTGTAAAAACAGTAAGTTCTAGTATAATATCATCCCATCTTCTATCAAACTTTTTAAAATCACTAAGTAACTTTTTAATTTCAATAGAGTCAACTTGGTCATAAATATAATCATCCGGATAAAAAATATCATCATTTATATTAATAATTTTCCCTAATGTTTGAATAGATTCATGAACTGCCGTTTTTAAATCACTCTTTAACTTACCCTCGCCCAAATATAAAACTAATTTATAATCCGTGTTCATTCCAATATGTAATTCATTGAAGATATCAAGTTCGTCATCAATACTGATCCGCTTTAATCCTTTAGGTGCACCTAGTATACCCTCGATCAACATCCAAAGAATTATAGAACCTAACTTTTCCTGATTTTTAATTTGTTCTATTACCTTATTTGTCTTTTTAACTATAGAAAGTGGTTTAATAATACGTTTTTCTAATTTTTCTAAATCAGCAAGAGTACATGCGTAATCTGAAACTGAATCTGCAAGATACTCCGAAAATTGTTTCATTAGAGAAGTTCCATCTTTACTATATTTCAAATAATATGCACTGATTAATAAATCAATATCCGATTTCTTTCCATAATAATCAACCTTCTTAAAAAGTTCCTCACATTTATTTCTTTGGGCATCAAGCCGACTATTAATTAAGTTATTCTTAGGTCCAAATGAGCTATTAAATTTAATACCATTTTGTTCAAGAAAATTTACTATTCTATTAATACTAATTGATTTAATTGGAGACTTTATTAAACTATATTCTTCCACTACAACAATTGCTTTAATTTCACCATTAATCATGACGGGGGAACCCGATAATCCTTCTAGACTCTCATCCCAACCATCATTTATATATTTACCATCTAAATGCAAATCATATTTAACCACTTGTTCAAAGCTTGAATCTTGATAAATACCTCCTTTTATATAACAAAATCTACTTCCACCTTCCCCGGAATCCCATCCTACAGGAAAACCTACGCATTCCCAATTATCTTCAAGGTTTACTTTCTGACTACTTAAATTCGGCCAAGATTCTACTGACCTTACTGATTTCTCTAAACTCAAAATAGCCACATCATATCTTTTACTTTCTCCAATAATTGATGCAAAGACCTCCTTTGTTTCCTGGCCTTCAGATAATCCATAAAACTCCAATCTAATAGGTGTTTGATTTTTAATATTATCTGTAACTGCATGTCTTGCTGTAATAGCTGTATTCTCGTTAATTAAAAATGCAGTAGCTTGCTTTTTACAAAACAACTTTGCAGTGATATGATATAAAATTTCACTCATGCTTATATAGTTCCTCCAATAATTATTTAGTCACTATTAATAAAACTACTTAATAATAATTTTGGTGGTTTCATTAATAATCCCTTTTGTTGAATCATTAGTGTATTCTATTTCAAAATTATAATTATCCTGTAACTCTTTATTATTAATTCTGTTAAATAAACGAGTTGGTTTATAATTAAAAATAATTTTTTTCTTTTTTTCTTTATTACTACTAATAATTCTATACAATGTTTCTATATCTGGATGATAGAAATTCTTCCCTCTTCCATTGGTTGAAATGATATAGTTCTTTGTATCAATTAAATTTAGTAATTCTTTACTAGTATTATGTTTACTCCCATGATGAGATATCTTAACAGCGTCAAAATACATTCTTTCTTGCCCACTCTTTGTTAATATTTCTTTTAAGTATTGTTCAATTGTTTCTGAATGAGAATCTCCTAAAAAAAGTATTTTCTTTTCACCAAATTCTAATATAAACGCTATTGAACTTCCATTCACTGGCTTATGATCTGGCTCAAAATCTTGATTAGCAATAGCATCAATATCTACTTCTCCAGAAACTCTTTTTACTTTACGTGATTTCTTTTTACTATCAACAAAATTTGCCATATATATTTCAAAAGCATCTTCCATTAATTCGTTACTTTCTATTTTATCTTTAAATCCCAAGTCAACCAATTTTGATTCCCACGCTTTATCTAGTTCCTTTATTTTTTTTTCGTCAGGTGAAAGAATAGTTATTTTAACTTCGTCATTAATACTAACTGTTCTTAAAGTATTATCGCTATTCTCTACTGAAACTGCTTGATTATTAAAGATTTTATTCCATCTATCTGTATATCCATTTTTATAAAGTGCCCCTACCAATGTCCAGGCTTGTTCAAAGCTTATATCTGACACTTCTTTTACACCATTTTCTTTACCATGGCCTTTTTGGATTATTTTAGTCAACATTTCTTCTGAACTTTCTTTCAGTTCTTCTTTTTCTTGAAGTAGCTTTTTTTTCTCAAATTGCAAGTGTTTATAGCTATTGTGCCAAACTTCATCAACTTCGATTATCTTTGGACTATTTACATCTCCATTTTCCTCTAGAAACTTAATCCCGCCTAAAATGTGATCTTCATCGACATGTGTAAAAATCAATAAAGATAATTTTCCACCTTCTTTACTGATTTCTTTAAGTTCCTTTTTTATTGTTTTATTATATGTGCCCTTAAAACCCATATCTATTAATATATGAGTTTGTTTTTCACCTTTACAAGTAACTAAAAAACTATCTCCATATGAAGCAGGAAACATTTTTATTGCTATTTCTTTCATCATAAGCACTCCATCCCTATTCACTTAAAGATAATATTAAAATATAATTTCATAATTTAATTAAATATATTTATACAATAATTATCTATCATAAAAGCTTAACTTATTCCTATTATGCCATAAATTACAAAGTTTTATTGTTACATAAATCCATTTTTTAATTTATATAATAAAATTAATTAATATTTAAAATCTTAAATATCATGATAATAATTTCTTAAAATAAATATATACATATAAAATGTTTTATTTTCTATAGATTTTACATAAAAATCGCACAAAAACAATACAAAAAACTGCATATTTTTTATTCAAGTTAGGGATGAGAATCCATCAGTGGTGCGGGTCTACGCAATTTTCTGCGGCTAAAAAATGTCATTTTCTCAAATTTTAGAACTTCGGAAACGATTTTTTTATTCTCCCACCCTTCTGTCCCTTTGTTCCTCTAGGATTTTTCTTTTTCGGTAGCGGGGGCTATAATTCTATTTTTTGCCACCCTTTATTTTTCTTAATTTTCTATATTTTACGTTTATTAGAGTTATACTATATATACATTTCTCAAATATACAAAAAACATAGTTGTTTACCGTTCTGTTTGCATTTACACCCAATTAAATGCTCGCATACTTTACAATGCTTTGCTTCATATATGCTTAATATATAATATGTTTCATCTGTATATAAACCAAAGTCATAGTTACCTGCATATATTGAATACACTTCTTCTAATGTTCGGTCATCGTATTTATTCTTAATTAAACCTTGAGAGAATAGTTACTCCTGTTTTGTCTATTATCGTTGGACACATCGTTTATATGAACACTCAAATACAAAATGTTCGTAACGAGTATTTAAAAATATAATTCGAATTCTTTTCATATAATAGTTGTGCCTAATATACATCTACTTGATTATCCGACAAATTCTGTAAATAACCATACTCCTTTTTAAATCAGTCAACCTTCTAGTTGGTTCAATTCTTTTAGTACGTTCACGCGCTTCTCTGCTTGCTTCCCCAGATTCTTCAAAAAGTCGTATAATCATGTTGCCTTCACTAGAGTCGATATTATATTTATCTAGTATCGCAAACACTTTTGTAATTTTATTTGCCATCATTGCTTCACTAATTGCTAATTTAACGTTTTCTTCCATGATTCATTATCCTTTTTATTACGAACAGTAAACGGACGTGCTTTTAAAAAAATATTAATACAAATTCAACAAATGTACGTCTTGTGTCCCATACAATCTATGTTCTTTTAATCGTAAAATTGTTATTTTTTCTTTATCAATCGTTTTACATATTCGGTTGACTTTAAAAATATGTTCCTGTATAAATTTATTGATATTCGTAAAATTTGCTAATCTCTTAATCTTTTTTGATACTCCAAAGTTATAACTGATCTACGATTCAAAATCTCGCTTGGCTTCATTCATCAGTTGGATGCCTTCGAGAGATTCCAAATACGGTAATAATTCATTCGCTATACGATTTTTAAATTCTTGTTGTTTTGCATCATAAGTGCTTGACCATTACAACTTGGATAAGCGTCCGAACAATTCTTTTATTAGAATTTGATAATTGCGTACAATGAGCTTTTTCATAATAGATTTTGATGCGCCTGTTTCATCTGTTTCTTCTACTGGATTTTCCATTAATAACGGAATGATATTTTTCTTTTGGAATGTCAGTAATCCTACATAATGTTCATTTTGTAAGTGATGACGATTTAATTTTAATGCTGCGATTCTTTCTTCAATTTCCTCGTCTACATATCACTCCAAGAACGTTTTTTACACTTTCTCCAAAGTTGTTTTTTTCTAATTTCTCGTTGATAAACTCTACTTCATTCATTTCTAATTCCACCTTAGTTGAATATCGAAAATTATCAATCATATCATCTTGATAATTTTTGTATTTGAAACAGATATAGATATCCTCAGTTAATCTATCTTTCTCGTCATCTATATCAAAGCACTTGCGCCCTATCATTTGTTGTGTTTGTACATGGTCAAATTGATTTAGGAGGATGATACGTTTCAAGTCCTTGCCCTTTATATCAATACCTTTATCAATCGCTTAATTTGCAAGTGTTCTTTGAATTGTAAATCGTTTTTCTTGTGCCAACCATTCGATTTTATCCTGCATTTCTTTATCTTTCTGATTAGTAAATTTACCATCACTTGTTTGAATCCACATAGAATCGTAGTATTCCACGTCATAGCCTTCTGTGTTTAATTGCCCGCACAATCCCCTTATCATTCCCCTTGATTTTCCACCTTTCCACAAACACTAGCCATTTTTCAACTTTAGGAATGTCTTTCACGATTTCCTTTAATGGTTTGTTGGAGAAAATGAAGTTCATTCTGTTTTCCTAGCCAAGTTCCTTGCAGTAATCCAAGAATGTATCCAAATTGATTCCTCTGAACTTTAAGATATTGGAGGATTAATTGTAGTGTTGCGGTAAAAAGGATAATTGGTTTTGTTTTTGCTACTTCAATAAGCTTTAACATGATACGAACAGTTGTTAAATTCCAAGCATCTGCAATGAAGTAATGCGATCCATCGCATATAATAACGTCTGCTTTGATCTTAATCCGTACGTTTTATTTTGAAACATCGGTTTGATTAAATCCTCAATGATGAATGTTGATTTGCCTGTCCCAATAGGTGATGCGATTAGGCTGACTCCTGGTTTCAAAATGTCTTCCACATTTTCTTTGGTGATAACATCTGTTATATAATTTTTTCATTATATATACCCTCCGTCTTTGGAGCAGTAAACGGACAAAGTTTAAATTTCTATTAATAGACTCTCAAATTCATGGACGTTAAATGTCCGTATTGTTTAAAATTTTTTCGTCTTATTGTTACATAGCATCGTTATCATATTGATGTTTTTGAATTTATAAACTTAGACACGAATCAATATAAATTTATTACAATATTAAAAATAGAAAGACAAAACGTATCATCGACAATTGGGGCGTTAACGACATTATTTTATGGGCTTCAAGATACAGAAATGGGGATTAGAACGCTAGAGTTCTTCGTTGAATTGAGGCTATTAGAAAAATGCGAGTTTGGTAGCGGAAATACTAGAGGAAACAAGAAGTTATAATTACTTATTGTAAAAAATATGAAAAATCTATTTGGCTTCCTTACATAACGAAGTCAATCAATATAATAGCGATGTGATAGACGAAATTTCTACAGTCAAGGTTTTTAGCTCCATAAATACTCCTCCCACATTTACTATTTTTCAATTAAAACCATTTATATTTACTAATTATACTATTTATGAAACCAAAAGGGTTAATCCACCTTCTCGTTTATAATTAATTACTTCTCAACTTAATATGTTCAATAAAAAAGAATCTACTCCAATAAAAGTAGATTCTTTTTTATTGAACATTCATGCAAAAAGATATTATTAAACGAGATTAAGTATAGACTTACGCATTAATTTTCATTTAACGTCTCCATTAAGTAGCTCCGTAATACTTAATTGTTCTATCTCTTTAGACTGTTGTAGTTCTTGTAGACTATTCTCTTCTACACATCGCATTTCTTGGTTAAATTGCTGTCTTAATGCCTTTACAAACATTTTTTCAATCATTTCTCTATTCATTCCTTCGGTTACAGCTTGTTGAATAAAATCAGCTAGTTTAGCTTGCAAAGGGGCCTCATTACTCTTTTTTATAGCCATAGTTGACTGATAAATTTCCTCAAATGAAGTGAATGCCTTTGCATACCCTTCGACAATTAGCTGTACTACACCTTCACTATCCCCAATACCGTAAAGAGGTGACCATTGTTGTTTCAAATTCTCTAATACCCCTTCCCAAGTACCACTGGATTTCGTTCCTGAAATTTTTGACGAAGCAACGAGCACTGCATCCGATGGTGCATGTATAAATTTATTTCGTTGCATCGCATATGATCCTGAAAAAGGTGCATTGAGCCTCTGATTAGACATTAAAAGTAACTGTCCACTTATAATGTATTGACGAATTGTACTTTTCTTAACCCATTTTTCTAACCCATCAGCTGGAAATACCACAGCTTTACCTCCATGTTGAAGTGCAGTCTCCACAGCCGTAGTATCTACACCTTTCGCTCCACCAGAAATAATTACAACCCCGTGCTCCGCTGCTTCCCTAGTAATGTTCGCTGTTAGTGTTAGTTCATCGGTATTTGCAGCTCTGGCTCCAACAACCCCTAATGCATTATATGATAAAATTGAAGGGTCGCCTGCATAGTAAAAGAAAGCCGGTACAAACTTTTGTGTTAGCTTCTTAATGCGCTTCGGCATATGTGAACGGAACATAATCCCATATCCTTGATGAACAATCTCTTCAAGTTCAAGCATTGAAATCCCAAGTTTTTGACGTGCTTCAACTTTCTTTAAAATTTTTGATTTTTGTGCATTAGTCGCTTGCGTTAAAGTATTTAGCAACTCGCTCGCTGTCATTGTAAGTAATACTTCTGGCTGTAATTTATGCTCACCTAATGACTTAACAACTGCATTCCACTCTAGTATCGTGAGTGGGGTTGTTTTTGTTTGTGCAAGCTGTGCACAAAATAAGTATGTTGAAATTTCATTATTCGTAAACTTCATATAACTACACCTCTCATTAATCACTACCACTCGTATCAGCTAAAGCAAACGGTGTTACTTTAATATTGATATATTTCTCCCCAAGCAGCTCAGTCGCTATAGTGAAGGTCCATTTTGAATCAACAAAGTCATCTACTAATAAGATGTGATGATTATGTAAGTTTTCTTCTTTTTGAATATACAAATAATCACGAATTCCCTGCTCTTGATAACAACTATTAAGCAATGTTTTTTGCTCTGGTTCATTTGATTTCTTAGCAAAGATATGAGTGTACTTATATTGTAATGCATATGCTAATCTTTGTGCAAAATTAGGTATAAGTTGCGGGCGACGATTTGATGGTATTGGAATAACTATTAATTCATTCGTACTAATTCCTTTCACTCGTAAAAAATACTTTAACTTATCAACTGATGCTTTCACAAGTATATCTGAAAAATGATTATAAACATATTTTCCACGACTTGCCTCTTGCCCCAATAACTCATGATAATAACTAAGGGCGATTCCCTCTTCATTTACTGTACTCAACCTCTTATTTGTTAACACAGATTTTTTTCTCGGCTCAATTCTTATAAAATTTTTCTTAAAAAAGATAGACACTTTCTCAATATCATCTATACTTAATTGATTGTCTGTCCAATTCCGAGTATTCCCCAAACAAGTACTACATTTACCACACGGGTGAGATACAGCATTATCTAATGCCCTTGTTAGGTATGCCATTTGACAATCCTTTGTTTGTTGAAACTTAAGCAGTTCTTGGTATTCTTGTACCTTCATATTAATTACAGAATCATAATGCTCCTGCTGACCAGTATAATTTTTTAATGTACGGAAATAACGCCCCTTGGAATCTTTTGTGATAAATCCCTCAATCATGAGTAATTTTAATATCTGATTAAGTATAGAGGACTTTATATTCATTTTCTGCTCTAAGGTAGATTTCTTTACTTCATCATGGCTATCTAAAAAATGAATTACTTGATTAATATGTTCCTGTTTTGGGAACGAATTATAAATAAAATGTCCATTAATTTGATTTTCCTCTGCTCCCCCGTAAAGAAGTACACAAATTGCTTGATCAATCCCACGGCCCGCACGGCCAATCTGCTGATAATGTTCAACAACAGATTTCGGAGTATAGTAGTGAATAACGAAACTAATATCTTCCTTATCGTAGCCCATTCCTAAAGCTATAGTAGACACAAGCACCTTCAAATCATTATTAATTAGTTTATTCTCAAGTTCAATTTTAACTTCCTCAGCAAGGCCACTGTGATACGCATTCGCATTAACTGCATTTTGACGAAGCCAAGTAGCAAGACGTTCACATTCTCTAATCGTCGTTGCATAAAGAATTCCTGAACCTTGTAGCTTACTTAAATTCTTTACAATCCATGCATATTTTTGTTCTGCAATCGGCAAATAAATTTTGTGTAAATACAACGATTCCCTTTGAAGATCACCGCTAATGATTTCACAATCCCCTAACTGTTTAGCCACATCCTTAATTACTCGATTATTAGCTGTTGCAGTGGTTGCCAACACAGCAATGTTTTCCGGTAAGATTTGAAGTAATTGATGAATGCGTCGATAGTCTGGCCGAAAATCATGCCCCCAGTCTGAAATACAATGCGCCTCATCAACAACAAATAAACTTACCTTTAGTTGTGATAAAAGATGAATGAAATCTTCTTTTTGTAGCTGCTCAGGCGTAATAAAGAGCACATCACGGACGACGTGGTTCATTTATTTATATTTCATCGCAGGTTATTCATCACTTTTTTATATGACCATTCAATTCGCTGGATAATACAATTGCAAGTAACTAAATATAGTTTCACTAGCAGGTCTCTCATATCTATCATTTGAAGATACTAATAATGAGAATGATGAAAAAAACAGGACTATACTTTTAATTTATTAAACCTTTATTTTCGGATATAAAGAAATTCAAATATTTTATTCTTGTAACTGGTGTTATAATATTAAAACATTGAAAAAATAATTGGAGGAGATTTAGAATGTCTATTAAATTACCTATTAAAAAGATTATTGATTTTACATGCCCTAAATGTAATGTAAGTTTTTCAACATCAACTTTAATTCAGGATTTGGAACATGTGAGTTCGGACGAACGAAGCATGGGGGCGGAGAACCAATATGATTTTATAACGCAAGTACAATGTACAAACTGTAAACATGAATGGGATGCGGAAGGTGAACTTTGGGAGTATCCTTCTGATGTAATTAACTTAATTGAAATTAAATAAGGAAAATTGGCTTCACTATTGACTAGTGAAGCCTTCTTCATGGTATCCGTTCCCTCTTATAATTTAACACCATTAATTGGAGCTAAACAGTAACACAATGACAGTGGATCTCCTTCAATTATACGGTAGTTAATCCCCCATAGATACATTAATTTCAGCAATTTCACACGAGTTCAATAAGTAGTTATTAAAAAAGTTTTAATTGTTGGAGCCTCCTTCTTTCTTGACAAAGTTAACTGACGAAAAATCTCACTAAAAATTAGATTAACTGTATTAGTACAACTGGACAACACCTTGATTAGAAGACTAGTAGTTCAACACCTAAAAAATATGTAAGATATAAAACTTTTCTATATAGAAGTAAAATAGCTTTTTCAATTATAGGCAATTTCTTATCAATTTACTTCTCACAAAATCTTTTAATATTTTACTTTCAAATGCATCTAGTGACAGTGAATTAATATCTAATTTCTTAATTTGACTAATTACCTCATCCAAGTCTTCCTCAAGTAGCTAAGTCACTGCAGTAAAAGCTTATTCTTTAATCCACAAAATCATCTACCAAGAGGATATGTTGGTTCTGCCTATTTTTCTTTTTTTGAATGTATAAATAATTATAAATCCTCTATTCATACTATAGAATTTCAACTGCATATCTCCACCGGAAACAAAAGCTAAAGTTTTCTCTCTATCCAAATGTAACTAATCTATATTATCTAAAAGGTTAAAAATCCATTCCTACATTTTCAAGCGGGATTACCATAACCTCTCTTTTTAATATATAAGCATCCTGCCCTAAGAATAATTATAGCTAATCCATCTCCTCATACTACCTACTAATTTCTGGTTTTTGTCATGGTCAAAACATAGATATTTTGAACATTAGGCTCCTTGCGTAAAATATTCGTAGCCATTGTTAAGGTTGCTCCAGATTGATATAAATCATCAACTAATAAAATAGAAACAGGTCTAATAATTTGTGTATTATAAACTATTGAATCTTCTATTGCATGCTGTTTTTCTGCTAAACCCAAACCCTTTACTTGTTGATTTTTAACTTTCTTTAAAACATCATGACAAACATATACATTTAAATTTTCACCTATTGCATCACATATTGCAAACACTGGCTGTTTAATTCTATTCTTTGATGGGGGCACAGGAACAATTAACTCAATTTCATTGTGTATTCCCCATTTTTTCAAAAGAGGAATAACCAGTTCCATTATGTCATTTATTGTATCCTCTCCTTTATATTTTAACCGATAAACCAATTCTCCAATATCGCTCCTTTTAGTATCGTACATTGGGCGTCCAAACTGATCATCCCCTATATATATACTTGATAATGTATGAAGGCCTAAAGCATATCCTTCGTTCCATACGCCTTGTAATACAATCAGATTTCTCGTTTCCATCTTCTTCCCACTCTTTCTAAACTTAATTAATCCCCTCTTACAATATATTTCCTTTTATTCGAATTATAAAATATTATATCCTCTTTCTTCCTTCCTTAATTGTGAATTTAAGGATATCTATTCTGTATAAATACTCTGTTGTACTTTTCATGTTCTAGCCCTTAGGAATATTTTAACATATATCTTTAATAATCGTTAAATATTATCTATTGTCCTATTAGTACTTTTTCTATTAATTCCCCTCTTCAGCTCCTGGAGGGGACATTCGGCATAGATTTTTTTCTCATCTACCGTTCTCTTTAAAATCTTTCTATATTCTACTTGCATTATATTAATTATTTATTTAGCATTTTTTAACATCATACTTTTCATTTTGAAAAGTATGTCTATTAATTTCTCAAATAATCAATCAAATTTGTTTGGTTTATAAATTCAACGAAACAATTCAATTGGAACATTCCATTTAAAATACTCCACATTTTGATTAAACAACCAGTTTACTTTTATATAGTATAAAATTTTTAAAACTATTAATTAATTTTCGTATGTTTTAAAACCATTATCATTACTTATCCATCACAACTATGGCTCAAAAATATAAAATTTCCTTTGACTAATGGAAAGGGTTAAACTTAATATATAAATATAATTATATAGGAGGGGTCATTTTGAGAAATAAATTACATCGCAAACGTCTAAAATTATTTTCTAAAACAAGAAAATTTAATCGTTTATCCCCAAAAGCAGAAGAAAGTAAGGATTCATCAGTATTTTTAACCCAAGCTGCTATTATAGTATTATTGTTAACTTTTTTATCCTATTCATTTGCAGCTCTTTTTAAAGGTGGGTATCACCAGTATTTTCATTTAAATTCACTAGCCTTTCTTAAGTGTGACACAAATGACTTAATACATTTCTTTTTAGGTATTTTCTCATACATAGCTGGAGCTTTATTTTGGTATTTTGTTATTCTTTTCAGCTGGGTTTTACCATTCAAATTTACACTACCTTCAAAGGCCTTGTACAACCAAATACATTCTACAATCATCATATTGATAGCAATATATATATCGCTTTCATTAATATTTGACTTACAAAATCATTGGGGTACACAATTTTTATTTTTTGGTTCTTTAATGATTTTTGCTTTCTATGGTCTTTTACCTAAAAAGATTCAAAATGTATTAAGGCATATCGCTACGCCTTTACATTCTTATAAATATTTAACACTTATTACCCTATTTATATTTTTTGGACTCTCAGCCCACCAATTAGGAATAAAAACTGCAAAAGAGCAAAAAGTTTATTTAACTTTTACCAGAGATAATATGAATTATGTAGTGATTAGTAATAACGATAATAATTTAATATCAGCTCCTCTTAACCCAGATTCTACTATTCGCCCTTATTTTAAAGTATATTCTCAAACCGAGAATATACTTTTTAAAAGCGTCATATTTTCTAATGGAATAAAAGTTGAAAAACCCGAGAAAATAAAGTGACTCAAAAAGTTCCAAATTCTATTTCATGAAAGAATTTGGAACTTTTTTCAATCTACTTCTTAAGTCATTTAGAAATCTTTACTTTACAAAATAGCTTAAAATTCCTTAATATTCTTCTAATCTATCTATAAATAAAAACTATTCTAGAAATCCGAATCCATCCCTTAGCTAACCTTAAACTATTATCGTAAGAAACAGTTGTAAATGTTTTTTTAATTAAAAGTTTTGATGTTCATAACAATAAATATGGCCTTGAAATTTGTCTATATATGAAAGGCAGTATGTTTTAACCTTTTCTGAAACATCTTTCTTACAAAATCACATTTCGCATCCACTTTAATTATTGGAGTGTTTGGATATACCTTTCGCACTTGCTGGGCCAGTAAGTATGAGATTAAATGCATGTGGGCTTGAACGTAACCTCTTTCACGATACATTGTCAAGAATATATTAACGTATTGATTGAAACTATTTGCTTTTCGATCTTTTTTCATATAGGAACCTATAATAGAGCCTAATCCTGGTGGATTATTAGGACATTTTAGCCTTTTTATAGGAATATATATATCTGGAATGGCTAATGGTAATTCTTTTGATCCAACTGGATCTCCATACACCCATTGTTCTCTCTTTAATTTTTCTTGATAAACTAATGAATTAATTCCTGTTATTGTTATATCATTGTCCCCTCCAATTAAAATATTATAGCCAAAGGCTGCTTCATTTGTCTTTAATTGGCTAATATAGAAAACCTCTAAATAATTTATAGTTTGGTTTAAAGCATCATACATAGTTGAACCCTCATCAACAATTGCAAATTTATCTATTATAAAAAATTCAAAATTTTCCTCACCATAAGTATTAAAATCATTTTGTAACTGCTTATTATGCATACTCCCCTCTCTTAATGCATATAACCGTACGGTACGAAGATAATGAAATATTTTTTTAGTAGTTTTTCCAATATACACTTTACCATTTATTTTATTGAAAATAGCATATAATCCACATACCCTATGTGAATTATGAAATATACAAGAACATTTCTCATCCAACATCTGCAAATATTGTCTTTTTAGTTTAATGTCTTTAACGATTTCCACTCTTTTTCCTCCATATTATTTTGTCGAATTAAAATGCACTTTATTTTTCAATCAAAACATTGCAACATATATTCCTTATATTATTATTAATAAATTCATATGATTCGTAGTGTATTTATATTTTAAGCTTATTGTAAAAACACATAAAGAACTTCCTCTTATTAAAAAGCTGCTAACATCACAAAAGAAGGAAACTCTTTCTTTAAATCATGAACGAAATAGAATTATTCGTAACAATATTGTCATCACAATGCATCTAAAAATAAAAAGGATAGACATTTCTATCCTTTTTATAAAATCTTTTAACTGAATTAAAGTTCTATAAGGTGAAACTCTTAAAGAACTCTGAATCTAATTCCTTAACCAACCTTAACGTGTCACCATAAGTAAATAGTTGTAAATGCCTACAAGCACGCGTAATAGAAACATACAGCAATCGTCTTTCAATTTCCCAATAATTCTCTTCTTTATCCTCATCTGGTATTCTAGTAGGTTCAATTAAATCAATAATATATACAAAGTCAAACTCTAGACCTTTTGCTGAGTGGAAGGTACAGAGTTTCACACCAGGAGTATATGGATTTCCCTTCTCTCGAATATCTTCTGATGGAATACCCGCATCGTTTAATGCACGTTGAATTCTAAATTTTGCTGAGTTTCTTGAAGATCCCTCACGATATAAAATACCAATTGTACAATTTGGTGCTTGTTCAATAATTTGTTTTACTGATTTAATAATTTCTCTATCTTGAGATTCAGCATTTTTACAATTCATTAAATACGGGATAGGACCTTCCCTCTCCGGTAAATTGGGAATTACGTATTCCTCATCATGGATAATCATATCATTTTGTTGGAGACTTGCTGCTAGTTGAATAATTTGTTTTGTCGAACGGTAGGATTCTTTTAATATTTTCGTACGATTACCCGTGACATTCAAACCAATTTCTTTCCATGTAAAAGATGTTTTATAGATTTTTTGCCCTTTATCAGCAGCAACAATAAATGATTTTTTAGCAATATGCTTTAATGCTTGCAGTTGAACCTGTTGTAAATCTTGAGCCTCGTCAACAAAAATGTGATCATATTTAATGGAATCTGGAAATATAGCTGGATTCTTCATGAGAATAACAGCTAAATCATCAAAATCAAGTAAATAGTTTTTCTTCTTATTATATTGATCAAAGACTTGATAAATAATCTCACGATCATTCATGGTAACACGTGTATTGGTACCGCGCCCTCTTCGATCTACTTTCAAATAATCATGTAAAGTAGAAATGTTCTTTCCTTTAATCCATTGTATTTCATCCTTTAGGAAATCGAAATAATCATCATTGTTTACAAAACGATGATCAAGGCTTGATAAGCTTTTTATAGCCTCTTTTAAAAACCCATCCTGTTTATTCCCTTGTATAATCATAGGCTTCTTTTTCATGATTTTATAATATGCACCATATGCCCAGGAATGGAAAGTTTTTACTTCTAGGTTAGGAAGGTTGTACTTCTCAATTAAAAATTTAGTTGCATTAGAAAGAGATGCTGCGTAAGTGAATATTACAACTTTTTCATCTGGGTATTTCATCGCCGTTTTTTTCGCTTTTCTTAATAATACAAGCGTTTTTCCACTACCAGCAATTCCTCTAATCAATATTTCATTTCCTGTGTAATCAACTATATCCTGTTGTTGCTTAGTTAATGTTACTTCCGTACTCTCTACTTTATTTTCCATACACATACAAAGGGGATTTTCTCCCCTTCTCCTACACCTCTCTTATCATATTACGGCAAATCATCGTCATCATTCTCTTCTTCATCTAAGTATTCCAATGCACTTTTAAAGGAGTCTTCTTCTAGGACCATATTCAATGCATTATTTGTTAGTTCTTCTATCAAATGCTCTGAATCACTATCATTTTCAAATGTTCTCCAGTTAGTAGCTATTCGTCTCCAAATATTATTCATCCTGTTCCCTCCTAATCAATCGGATGTTCTCCTTCACCACAAATATCTATATGAGGGCAGTAACGACAAATTTCTCCTGGTTCAGCATGGAATATATTCTCATTCATTACATCTTCCTTCATATCAATTAACAAGGAAGGCTTATTCATAACTGCTTCTTCCACCAATTTATTTCTAACCTTTTTTGTAAGACCAGGAAGCTGAAAATTCTTCCTCGCCTGACTGATACTGATGTTTCCACTAACCGCATCTTTTTTTACACTGATGCCCGCACTTTTAATAAACGTTTCGGCCATTACCTCTTTTTTATAGTTCGTCCATTGGGGGAATAATTCGCTTACCGTTTTAATAACCTGCTCATCCGCTAAAGCGGTACTGCGCTTGACCAATCGAATTAATTCTGTAAACATAAATTGATGAATAAATTCATCAGTAAAAACAGGCGAACGACCTAAGATATAACTAAAGTAAAATCGCCTTTTACATTGGTTATATTCTATTAGAAAATCTGTAAATGTTAGTTCTGTTAAATCCTCATCATCTATATCTACCACTATGTCTTTAAAATCAACTAGATTAGGGCGCGTTTTCACTACAAGGTGATTTGCCTTCTCCTTATAATCTATTACTTTTAATCCTAATTGATGGACATACACAGCAGGTTGAAGATCTTCCCTGTCTAAGAAATTTTGCATCCAAGACAGTTCAGTACTTTCATTTACTAAAAATTCCAAAGCAATAAATAGTAAATACCTTGAAATCTGCTTGATGGATTGGTTTCTCAATGTATGTAATTCAAGTACTTCATGACGAATGGAGAGTTTTTCAAACGTAACATCCTGTAATGGCCATGGTGTACTGAATTCATCAAGAGGTAGACCTTTTTCATCTAACCCTGTTAGATAAAAAGTATTAATATTTGTTTTAAAAGATTCCCCATCAACCTCAATAAACGGTTTTATAAAGGATTCATCTGTTTTTGATAATTTCCCACTCAAATAAACATTGATGGCTTCTCCAACATCATCATATAGGAAGAAATTATCATCCTGAATTTTCTTTAGTTTTTCATTCAATGAATGAATAATTTTCGTTTCATCTTGAAGTAATTTAGAATGCTGCATTGGATTATGTTTATCTAATATCGCTAACAATTTATCAAAATGTTCACTTATAGTGGCTTCCTTTGCTTCTATATCAAACAATTCTTCCGCAATGAAAACGAGTTGCTTCACAAAATAGTAAACTTCTTCAACTTGCTTCTTGCTTAGTGAAAAGTGAGCAAATTTAGAAAAGGGACTACGCACACTCGTTACAATCCTATCATCCCTTGGCCCTTCAAAGGCTGGTAATATTTCTTTATAATGCTGCATTAAATCAGAAAACCTTGGTACCCAATCCGCATGAATTGTACGACAGTTACCAAAGAACGGTAACAGTTGCTTTAGCAAGTATGTGTAATCCCTAGCATTTTTCTTCGTTATGGGGTTATAAAGCCAACCTGATGAAAACGCTGAAATTAAAATATCTTCATTTAAAATTAATGTATTCTCATCAATCATCTGGTGAATCTTACTAATGAATTGACCAACCGGATATTGTAAAAAGTTTCTTCTTTCCGCAAATTTATTCGGATAATATTGAACAAGAATCCCATTCAACATATCAGCATTAGTTGCAATAATTTGTACTTTATTCTTGTTTTTATCCCTTTCATCCTCTGACTCACCAATCGGATAGTTAGGGATAATTACATCATTTAAAAATTCAAAAAAGGAATTATAACGAATAACTTCTTTTTTAAGGGTTCCCCCCGGTGCATTCTCTCCTTCAAATGCACTCAAAAATTCAGTGCCGAGGGACTCTTCCTTGTTTTCTCGATTACTTTCAATTTGCCAATTATCAGTCCACTGATATTCTTTAGAAATAAAGCCTTTTATAAAATCAAAGGTTTCTGGAAAACGATGATCATAAAAATTAAAGAATATAATAGAAAAGCCTGCCTTCCTGAGAGCTTGTAGAAAAATCTGCTGCTCAGGTGTAATGAAGTAAAATCCATGTAAGACAAGCTCATTCATCCCAACATCTAGTGCTGGTTTTTGAGTTTTCTCTAAAAGCTTGTTTATCTTCTTTTTGATTTCTTCTATTGCCCATCCCTTACGAAGCTTATTTCGAATATCTTTATAAGTACTATCTTTTCCCTCTACTTCAAACCAGATTTGTTGAAAGAGCTTTTCCTTTTCTGTTAGCTTATTACTTTCTAGATTGATTGTAGTTAAATCAATGGGCTTCACCCCGGTATACGTCAGAAATCGAATCGTTTCAAGAAGATCAGAACGATTATTTTTAAATGCATTTTTCAATTCTGCATTATCCGTGTTAAGCTCATTGATAACCCGTGAAAGCTTTAAATATTGTTTTAGTTGCTCTTCGGGTAAATTCCATCTTGTTAATAATTCATCAATAATTTCGCGAATTGTAAACACATAACAAAACTCTCGTCCTTCTTTGTTTTGATAAGCCTCTACAATACCGTCCTTCATATTTTTGGTAGCACATATATGAATAGCATTTTTTATCTTGTTATATTTTGAATGATTTCTCCAACGCTTCGGATCATCATATGTATATACATCAACGTTCATGATTCACCTCATTAAAAGCTCGTCCTAGTAAATTACCCCATGTATTTTCACTTATTTTTTCAGGCATCATTAAGATTAGTCTCTTTTTCGCACGTGTCATCGCTACATACAATAATCGTGTTTCTTCTCTTTCTACTTCAAAACTTTCATAATTTTGAAGTGTAGCAAAATGGTTATTTTTAATTTTTTTAGCTTTCCAGCCAACAATCCGTTTATCGTCACTCATCTCTTTTTCATCTTGTATGTAAAATGAGGCTTGTTTATTACTAAATGAGTGGCTCAGTTTAGGCATAATAACAGTATGGTACTCTAGGCCTTTCGAACGATGGACAGTCGTAATTTCTACAACTCCTAATTTCGTATCAATCATTGGTTCATTTTCATTACGATTTACACGAATTTGTAAGGTTAACCATTCATGAATGTTCCAAAGCGTACTACTCATTGAATCAAATTGCTTTTGGATGATGTTCATTAAATGATATAAATTTTTCTCATACTGTTTTACAGCTATCTCAATCTCTAGCTGTTTTATAGATTCATCTATTTTAGGGCTATCTCCATACTTCACTTCATAATAGGATGAAACATTTTGCAGTAATCCCTTTTCAGAGATAATTTTTTGTATAACAGCCATAACAGGTAATCTTTTTAACTCATCAAGATACTGTGTAAAGTCATTTCCCATATGCAATTGTAAAAACTTTATAATCTTATCACTATCACCTTTGAAGGGAACAAGTAGTTTAGTTGGAATTGCATATCTAAAATAAGGTGATTGTAGAAAATTAACCACATGCTTTGCCTCACCTGGATACAACAGGGCATCTAACATCATTTTAAAATGTATGACTGCATCTGATTTATAAAACGTACCATCTAAATTTTGCACAGTGCCTATTCCTGCTTTTTCACACCACTCTCGTACTTCAAGAGCTTGTTTATTCGTACGTACAACAAGGGCAATTCTTTTGTTTTCATCATCTGGTAACTGTTTGGTTATATCCACAGATTCAAAAATATGACGAACTGTTTTTTCTTCTATATTTTTCTTATTTATATTAGGATAAAGGAATTCTTCTATTGTTGGCTCAGTAATCTGCATCCCCTTTAAACGATCATTATCCGTATAAGGAAGCAAACTTTCATTACCTGTTGGACCCCAGCACTTCTGCCCCCAAACAGAAAATACCTTATCTAGCTTTTCTAATAAACTGCTGGTTGTCCGATAGTTTTGATTTAAAGCAACAGGCGTAAATGATGAATTAACCCTTTCTGCTAATCTTTTAAAGGACGTGTAATCTGCACCACGGAAACGATAAATCGATTGCTTAATGTCTCCAACTACAAAAAGATGATATTTTAACTGATTTTGCAGACTTGCCACTAGTTCAATTTGTGTATTATCACTATCCTGAAATTCATCAACAAATAAATATTTATCAGTTTGAAGCTGTTTGAGTGCATCACCTTGTGTAAATAACTTTAGTTTTCGGATCATATCCCCTGTATCAATTGCATTTTCTTTCTTTTTTTGTGATTCTAATAAGCCTTCACATTTCTTGAATACATATTGAAAAAGATCCTTAAGAACTTGATGCTCCTCTTTTACTACCGTACCCCAATCAATTGATTCAATTTCTTGTCTAGTTAAACCCTTCTTCTCCATTTCATCCCAGAAACTCTTCATCATTTTTGTAACTTCGTAAAACTTTAAATTTAAATCGACTAAAACCTTCGCAGGATGTTTTTGGAAAAATTCGTTAGCAAGATTTTCAAGGATGTCACTCTTCGTTTTAATAAAACTTCTTACCTTTAAGTTTCTACCAAAACCAATTTCATGTGCTAATTGAGTTAAAATAGATTTAGAAAACGCATGAATTGTACTAATTTGTATATTTTTTACTTCTTCAGCAAAGTAAAGATACTTTGTTTTCTCTGTCAATTTAAACATGCTTAATAATTTCTTTTGCAAACGCTCCTTCATTTCATTAGTAGACGCATTTGTAAAAGTAACCATTATGATGTCTTTAAGTGTAATGCCAACCTTTTCTAACAGATAAAAAATACGATCAATCATAACGTATGTTTTTCCTGTTCCCGCACCTGCTGTAATCATTAAGTTATCCGTATGCGGCGTATGAACTGCTATATACTGACCTAAATTAAACTCCGGAAACGCTGGAGCCAATATATTCTTTAAGAAGGATGCCTCTACCTCTCCGTCTTGGATAATTCTTGTATCCACTGAAAGGAGTGTCTCTTTTGTTTGAAAAACTTGAAGTTGAAATTCATCACAAAAATCCTTTTGCAATGCAAGCCAACTAGTAGAAATAGAAAACGTGCTAAAGATATAAATTTTTAAACCTTCCTTTAATAATTTGTCGATTTCCTCTTTTTCTTTTTGAAATTGCTCCTCACTAGTAAAAACATATAAATTAGAGAACCGTTTTTGTTTTTCGCTTTTTATTTCATCTGTTTTTTCCCTTGCCAAATTTCTAATATAAAAGTGTTTTTTTAATGCATCCCATTGAGAATCCTGTAAATTCAATCTTGCTTTATATATATTCATACGCTCAAGTTTTTGAATCCAAGTCCCTTGTTCAAAGTCATCTTTAAACAATATAAAAGGAGTATTTAACAATTGGTTAAAACCACGCTCTATCCATTGTTCACTCGTAATATAAGGCAAGGCTACTACCGCTCGCTTAGAAAATGCTCGATTCAGACTGTCCTTTTTTTCAATATCATCACACAACATATTTAATTGTTGCTCCGCTTGGTTAAAAGGCTCACCTTTATATGAATGAACACCATTAGTACAATGCCATATATGACCTTGTATTCCTTTAATTTGATTTATACTTATTCCTTTTACTTCAATTACAGTTATACCAATCTCTCGATCAACTAATAAGATATCTATTTCCCTTTTACTAGCATGATTTTCCTTGAACATTGGAAAATGTAAAAAGCCAAAACTTTCACGTTCAATGAATACTGATTTTACTTTTTTCCAAACGTCACGCTCCGCATCAATGCCTGGCCGATATTCATCCATTCCTTCAATAAACAATTTGTACAAACCCCCAAATAAAAAACATTAGTATTATTATACTAAACCTTCAATCTAAAATAGATATTTTTTTACAAATTAATACATACTTTGGCATTTCATATGGTAATTAACTCCCATAATTAGAATCTGAATTAGAATTTTTCTTCAGCTCAATTAAGGTTTAATCCATTTGTTTTCTATTAAACAGTTATATTCCTTATATCAACATAATATTCAAAGATATTGATTATTTCATATGGTTACCATTTTATATTGTACCAATAAATAATACATAAGTTGTATATTTATTTTTTAAATTATACAATTAAAGTGAACTTCTACAATTTTAAAACCTTTAAAAACTTTTTCTAAGTATTTCAAATCCATATTATTTAAGCAAGATTTAGCAGTAAAGTTTTCCACTTTGAATCTAAGACATTGGTCTTTAAAAATAGGAGGTATATTCATGGAAGGATTAACTATTAAAGCTATCCCTTTCACAAAAGAAGAAATTGATAAAATTAAAACGGATTATAATGTTTTTAATGACTACCCTATTTTATATATCCTACATAAAGAGAAAGAAGCTTATATTGGTGAAACAGTAAATGCTTTTAATAGATTACACAGGCATAGACTAAATAGGCATAATACTTCTAATGCTAAAAACAGACATGATTTTAAGCACGTAACACTGATTAAACATGAAAAATTTAATCAATCTGCTACATATAATTTGGAAACAAAGTTAATTAATTATTTCTTAGGTGATGGACGTTACACGTTAAGAAATGTGAGTCAAACTGTATCACCAGTTGTACACAACTATTATCAAAAAAAGTTTTATGCGGAAAAAGTCTTTAAAGAAATATGGAGAGAATTACTGTATAAAGAAAAAATTGTGAATAAAGATTTGTTTTTAATTGACAATAATGATATTTTTAAACTCTCTCCTTTCAAAGAACTCACTCCTGAACAGTTTGAACTATACCAAAATGTTGAGGTTGAGTTAGAGGAACAATTTTTAAAAATAAATACCCAAAATAAAACAGAACATAAAGTTATTCTAATTGAAGGAAGCGCCGGAGTTGGTAAAAGCGTTATTTTAAGCTCACTCTACTATAAGACTCTAGCACTCTCTAAAGATAAAAACTCTAATTTATATAATACTTCAAACTATATGTTAATAAATCATAATGAAGCATTAAAAACTTTTCATAAGCTAGCATCTAGTATAAAAATAATACAAAAAAATAAAATATTAAAGCCTACTACTTTTATTAATTAGAAAACACTAAGTAAAGATAAAGAAATAGCAGATATTGTATTTATTGATGAAGCTCACTTACTATTTTCTGGTTCATATAGATATAAATACTATAATGGCAATAATCAGTTAGAAGATATTATAAATAAAGCTAAAGTTACAATAATTATTTTTGATCCAAAACAGGTAACTAAATATAAAGCATTTTGGAATAACAAAACATTAAACTCAGTTATATCAAAATATACCCCTACACGACATACGCTCTTTACCCAAATGCGAATGCATGCAGGTGATGAATTAATATCCTGGATAGATAATTTTATTTATAAAAAAATTATGCCTTTACCAACTGTCCCTAATACTTACGATTTTGATATATTTGATTGCGCTTATGAAATGCATCAGAAAATAAAAAATATAAATTCAAAGAAAAAACTTTCCAGAGTAGTATCAACTGTTGATTTTGATCACAAAAAAGATGGCGGAAAGTATTATGTTAATACAGGTAAATTGAATTTATTATGGAATCAAACTGATCCATCAACAATTTGGGCAAATAGGGAGGATAGCACTCATTGTAAAAGCTCAATTGATGAGGTAGGTTCAATTTATACTGTACAAGGATTCGACTTAAACTATGTGGGCGTTATATTGGGACCATCTATATCTTATGATGAGAAAAATAATAGACTTTTAATATTAAGTGATAAATATAAAGACATTGAAGCATTTAAAGGGCTAGGAACTAATCCAAATGCTATAAAAATAAAAAAAGAAATTATACTAAACTCGCTTAATATCTTGCTAAAACGAGGCATAAAAGGTCTTTATATATATGCACATGATGAAAAACTAAGGACCAAGTTACTAGAACTTAAAAAAGCTACTCTTTAATACAAATAATTCAATAAAAGGTTACTCATTAGTACTTATTATTTAGTCAAAACATATTATTAAGTAATTCTAACAACTAACCCTAACCATGCAGCTTCTACTGTACTTGTTAGCCTACAAGCTATTTGTTAGCAAGAATTTATATACGAAGTCAAAAAGAATGTAGGTTTTAATCTACATTCTTTTTACTGCTCAATCTATAAATTTGAAAGGCGTTGTCTTCATACCTCTAAACTTGGACTAATATTTCTAAATCCTTGTCATGCTTCACATACAATAAAAGGTAGTGAGATCACCTATTTCTTCTACAATTACTAGCATATTTCTAAATATTTCTTCTTATTTATTAACCTTTTTATACTTTTTTTAACTTTATGATAGAATTTATTTCAAAAATGGGGAGATTGAAGCTAATGATGATTATACAAAATTGAAAACATTTCAATATTCAACACTAGAATGACCGCACAAAAAACTCTATACAAAACATATAGAGTTTTTTTACATTTATTTTATTTACTTCTTTGACTTCAATTTAAAATTGAAAAATCTTCTTTTTCGCGGCGCCGATTTGAATGGATTTCGAGGTTTATTCTTAAGAGCAATTTCAATTTCTTTTTCAATTTGATTCCCCTCTTGAATTAGACTATACATTTCAGAACGGATCTCATCGATATCATTATATCCAGTCTTCTTTATTAAATTATCCAATGTAGCCAATTTTATCCCCTCCCATTTCAAAATTTCCTCATACTCATATTATCATATAACAAGATGAAGGTACACATCCGTGCGTAAAATTCAACTGTTCTAATATCACTTTCACTAAATCCGGCAGTTGAATCTGATTGTAAACACAAAACACCTAGAAATTCATCATTTACTATTAGTGGATAACCTAGTATTGAACCAATAGGTGTCATTTGTAATTCAAAATCCTCAAATCGTTCATCATTTTTTTCAATTCTATCTACAATCACCGGCTCTCCCTTTTCCCAAATATATCCTGCAAAACCTTCACCTTTTCCAAAGACTCTTTTCGAAACAGACTCCGCGTTTATACGAACACTTTCTTTAATAACTAATTTATTATCACTAAGTCGGAACATTGCAATCGATTTGTCGCTCAGGTCTTTTTCTAAAACCGTAATGCATTCCTGAAGGATTTCATTAAGCATCTTACGTGGCAAATCCTTATTGTCCACTCTGTACAAATAGTTAAGTGACCTAATTATCCTATTAGAGTTATTATTATGACGTATGGATACTGTAAGCTTAGCATCCATCTTACCGATTTCTTCTTCTAATGTTTTTTTATTCTCCAAACTCCTTCCCAACAAACTATTAATTACATTATATCTAGAATATAAATCATTATATGCCCTTCTCAAAGCATATGGACCTTTTTTGAACCCTGGATCATAAAAGGGATTCGGAAAGTTTGTTACCGCTGTACCAATTTCATTTTTTTCACTTGAACGCCAATGATTACCCAAATGCATCATCAAATCAAACATAAAATAGATAATACCTACACTTGCGATTACCTTAATTCGGTCAACACTTGCGAAGACTGGAATCTTTTTAAGTATATCAGCAGCAATCCCTGCAAACCCATATACTATCGCAACAACCAAACACAGAGCTAAAAAATAACATAGGATCCTCATAGGCACCGATAGACGTTCTTGCTTTTCAGCATTAGATGCAATTTCGTTTTCAGAGCTTATTTCCTCAGTTCGTTCTTTGTCAACCACGGGTGTTTCTCTTTTTTCTTCTTCTCCTACAGCCGTTTCCTTAATCAGTTCTTTTTGACTCATAAATACCTCCATTTTTAATATCATATATTCTCTTGAATTCTATACTCTTATTTGATTATACTTTAAAATTTTAATAGTAAGTTGTTTATGTATAAAAGGTGGGCTTTTGCACAAAGAAAGTTCATAAAAAACGCTGTTTGCAAAGTTTGCTGTTGTTTTTTCAAAAAATTTAATATGCTTTATAATAGGAGTACCGCCACATCGCTATTAAACTAACAAAATAAAATACCTCATAAAATGAAAAAACACGCTATTCTTTCAATAAAATCATAGGAAAAGATGGCGTGTTTGTATGTGTATTTCTGTATCTGATGAATTATAATCTCTCTACCTCTGTATAACAGAGCCTACTTTGTATTTAAGTTTTTTCGTTTCTTTCATTTTTTCAGAATGAATCTACAAGTTCTTATTTTAATTCCTTATTGAACTAATCTAATCCGTTATTGGAAGAAGAATTTTTAAACACTACAGAAATGACTTTAATATCTCTGCACAGTCACAACACTTTAATGTGTTTTAAGTACGTTCCTTTCCAAACATGAAATACAAAAGACATGCTCAATAAATAATTATAATTATTAACATGAAAAAGGCGTATCTTATTTATTAGATACGCCTTTTCACTGTTTTTCTATACAACTACCAAATAATACTTTTATCTACTTTGAGAGATTTACAATTACATATTATCTATTTTTTATAAGGTTTATTAAACCAATAGTATTTCCCTCATCTATTTTATGATTAGTAACTCTTTGTAATTCCTGAATCGTCCTTAATTCATCTATTTTTCTTTCATTATGTCTTTCTTGCTCAAATATATTCACACAATCTTTATAGTTATCTGCTCTATAATTAGAGAGATAATTCTCAAACCTACTAATTGCATATGGATAACGATAATCTACAGGTATCTTTAATATATCTAACTGTTCTACTAATTGTTTCTCAGCTAGTATTAGATTCGTTAATGTATGATTATTTTTTTCAACTCTTTTATTTATTTGTATCCTATTTAATCTATAAATTACCTCGGTATACCATCTTGCCCCTAAATATATTGAACCACCAAAACTAATCCATACAAATATAAATCGTATTATTGCAAAATACTCTGGAATTATACTAAAAACTAATGCAAAGGGAATAAAAACTATAAATATAAATACTATACTTAAGATAATATTTAAGAAATTTGGAAGTTGTTCTAGATTAAAATATGGACTACTTAATCTATAGTATTCTTTCCTAACATTATACAATTTTCCTACTAAAGGTTTCCCCTCACAAATATTATTGAAACATATTTCTCTTTCCATAGATGCACCTCTTACACAATTAATAATTATATATATTAATATATTATATTTATAATATCAATGTTTTATTACCATTACATACTAAATAGAATAAGCTGGGTATCTCCTCTTACATATAAACCATTTTTATTGATACAAGATATAAATCGTTAATTTTGACTATATGGTTGAGAAGGCATGCTATAAAATGAAAAAAGATGATGATGAAATATCATGCAATATTTTTACTTAATTTCTCTATTTCTATTTCCTACATAATCCAAAAATAATGCCATACTAGCTCCAATAAATATTGCAACGAGTCCTATAATAATCAAACCAAAAATGTTGAAAATAAAAACATATATTAATTTATTTGTATACTGTTATTATTTATGTTATGATGTAATAGTTGTTAAATTAAGTAAAATTATTACGTTTTGCTTACTTAATGATTTATAATAAAAAACCAATAAAGATAAAATTCAGCGGAGTTCTTTTCTGTTTCACCTCCGTAATTATACAAATTAAAAGAACAGGGACATATTTAGCGAAGTTCTTACCCATTCACTTTCGTAATGATATAAATTAAAAGAATGGTGATTAAATTTTTTTATGGCTCTACTGTATATGAGCCATAAAAAAGAACTCTCAATTCTTAGAAAATCAATACTAGACGAGGGTTCGTTTTTTGGTTACACTCGGCTAAATAAACAGCCGATAAAGATAAAATTCAGCGGAGTTCTTTTCTGTTTCATCTCCGTAATTACACAAATTAAAAGAACAGACACATATTCAGCAAAGTTCTTTTCCCGTTCACCTTCGTAATGATATAAATTAAAAGAATGGTGATTAAATTTTTTATGCTCTACTATAGTGAGCACAAAAAATTGCCTCCCAACTGTTAGACATGTCTAACGATTGGGAGGCAGTTTTTTTCTATAAAGAAATACAAATACACTTTGTACAAAAAGATCAATGACTATGAAAATCTTTATGATTCAAGGGGAGTTCTTTTTAGAGATGTATTTTCAATTTCTTTATATTGAAATCCACCATGTAGCGTCATTCTTGAGTCACTAATGAATTCTACAAATTGAAGGATTATTATAGATTATTAAAATAAGATATACCGGTAACAAAACGTTACATTGATATTAGAAATAATTATATCCATTTCGATTTATCTATTCATAATACTGCGTATAACGAATATTCAACTAATAGTATTGACGTATATCAGGAATAGGAAGGATTTAAATCAAGAATACTTTTACATTTAGTTCGTATACATCGACTTTATACGCTTTAAAATTACTATCAGTATCCCTCACTCCCTCGTCTACCGATAGTAATAGCCATATTTCTTTAAATACACGTATATATGATTTGATTTTATACGAAAGACCATGAGCTATTAACAATTCAGTTTCAGATAAAATACGTAGACCATAGGAGTTGATGTTTCTTGATCTAGAATACATTACTCGGTCTTTTTTTATAGTACAAGATATAAATCGTCTGTTTGAATTATATAGTTGAGAAGGAATGCTTAATAAAGAAGGAGGATCATGATGAAATATCAAACAATATTTCCCTCATTAAAAAAATCGCTTTTTATCTTTATCCTTTCTTTCAGTATGTTAATTTTCACACTCCCTACCTCTATCTTTGCACAATCCAATAACAATGCAAATCCTGTTACAAATTACTATGTATCTCCAACAGGAAACGATCTCAATCCCGGTACATTAGATCAACCTTTTGCTACCATTCAAAAGGCTGCTAACGTCGCTAAAGAAGGAAGTACAATCTACATAAGAGGCGGAGTTTATAACCAAAAAGTCCGTGTCAATCATTCTGGTGCCTCAGGAGCACCCATTACTTTTCAAAATTACCAGGATGAAAAAGTCATTCTTGATGGTTCTAAAGTCAAGTTAGAAGATGATGGGTTATTTACAATAGAAGACAAAAACTATATTCAAGTAAAAGGATTAGAATTTCGTAACTTAAAGTCAACGAAAGTTAACGAAACCCCTATTGGTATTTATATCACTGGAACAGGAAGTTACATCGATATTAAAAATAATTATATTCACCACATTGAAGCAAATGTTAAGGACGGAAATGCACACGGTATTGCTGTATACGGTACTTCATCTAGTGCACAAAATAATTTAAATCATATTGTCATCGATAATAACGAAGTAGCAAATTTGAAGTTAGGACTGAGTGAAGCAATTGCTGTGAATGGGAATGTAGATTCCTTTGAAGTTACCAATAACAAGGTACATGATAACAACAACATCGGAATTGTTCTGATTGGACATGAAGGCGTATCTCCAGTAGCTGCTTTAGATCAAGCACGGAATGGAGTTGTTCGTAATAACATTGTCCATCACAATTCATCCATCAATAATACGAGTTATAATGAATATTCAGCTGATGGTATTTACGTGGATGGCGGAAAGGAAATTATCATTGAGCAAAATCAAAGCTATGAAAACGACCTTGGTATTGAGGTGGCAAGCGAACATGCAGGAAAAAGCGCAAGCCAAATTACCGTTAGAGACAATACGATATCCAATAATATCATGAGTGGTATTGCAATTGGTGGATATGACAGTAAGCAAGGATATGCTGAAAATAACACGATTACGAACAATGTAATTTATAAAAATGATACAAAAGATCAAGAGAGTGGCCAAATCGAGTTAAATTACGATACTCGGAACAATGTAATTACCAATAACCAAATCTATGCAAGTAATAGCCGTATTTTTATTAGCAATAATTTTAATAAAAACACTGGAAACAAACTGGATTACAATCACTACTATGGTGAATTCGATCAAGCTAATGGCTTATGGCAATGGAAAAGAAAAACGTATAAAGGCTTTACATCTTATCAAGCTGGTATGAACCAAGAAGGAAATGAACAACATAGTGTATTTAGCAAATTATCCCCTTCATTCAAACTTACTTTAAAATGAAGCAAGTTTACTAAAATGACTTTATCTTAAAACACTTCAAATCCCCTCCCCTATAATGGCAAGGATGAATTAAAAATTGCAGTTTCAATTGAAACTGCAATTTTCCCATGTTTATAAAAACTCTGTATTTATTCTTTAAGTACAGAGGCGTACCTATAATTATATTTAGTAAGCTGCGGCTAATTTCTCTTGATATTAAGTACTAATACCTCCGCAGAAATTAATCTATTATTAATTCAAGAACAAGTATATTAAAAATATAACCCCTTATTTTTAGTATTTCTTTTTATATTTAATAGCTCCTTCTCCAATATGAATAAACAACTTTTATTATCCCTAAAGAAATAAAGAAATATAAGAGGATATTCACAAATTGTTCTGCTGTAATATATTGAAGTATGTTAAGGAGAAATAATATAACTATTCCCAGATAAAGAGTATTATATAAAAAATTAGTAGTTTTATACTGAATTTCTAAACCTCTCTCATCTCTTGCCTCTTGGCTTTTTTGAAATTTAAACATATATAATTCACTTAAGCATGATAAAACTATAATAATAATTACAGCATACTTTATAAATTCCATTTGTTTATTCCTCCTTAAATTCAAAAACTTCCTCTAATGGTTTTCCAAAAGCTTGGGCTATTTTAAATGCAAGAATTAAAGAGGGATTATATTTATTCCTTTCCATAGAAGCGATAGTCTGTCGACTAGCACCTACTCTCTCTCCTAAATCTTGCTGTGTCCAACCTTTTTCGGCACGACAAACAACTATCCGGTTGTTTAACAACTACCTCCACCTCCCATAAACATTTTATCCTATTTTTAACATTTTGAATATAATCTTTAACATATTGTGCACTATTTTTTACATTTTGTTAAAAATACTATATGAGGAACATTGAATATTTGCAAGAAGTTGTCTCTTCAAACGACTAGTATTCTAGGAAATTACAACTAAAGAAGTTGCTGTTTCTTTTATTTCCCTAAAAACTGAATCGCTTTGCGGTACTTCTCCAATCGTTTTAGGTCTTTATCTGTTATTCTAGCAAGTCTTGAGCGATCAGAATTATGTTTTAAGTCTGCAAGTTTGACAGTACGGGCAAGAGAATTTTCTTTCACTTTGCTCAGGTACTCAAAATAAGGCGTGTATTTCTCTTTTGTCAGTACCTGCACTGCCTCAACTACGTTATGAGGTATACCAGCATTTAATAAATCAACAGTTGTTATCTCAGTATCTTCAAGAACATCATGTAAATAAGCAGTAGCTTTCTCTTCGGCCGTATTTACAAAGCTAGCAACTGCCTCAGGATGTTTGATATAGTACACACCCGCTTTATCTACTTGTCCAGCATGTGCTTTTTTAGCTATCTCATGAGCTATCTTTATATAATCAGGTAACATCGCAAAAACTCCCTTTCTTTAAACAAAATCTCCCCCTCTAGCAAGCTGTTCTAAAAGTGAAGGAGGAAAATATTGATACAATCCCTCAGCAAATCATTGGAGTTCATCTTGAAACAAAAAATTTATAAAAAATGCCATCCTCTCTGTATATTTCTACAAACAGAATAGCGTTTTTTGATTATACGGATACAATTTTATTTTAATTTGAATTATGCACTTTTCCCTTACGAGTATTTACTATATTAATGAAGAAAATTAGTCCGCAGATAAAGAATAGAAAAGGATGCACCCATGTTCTAAAATTAACAAGACTTATAATAAACATTATAATGCAAAGGATACAACCTATAATATCAATGCTAAAAGATAACTTCCCCTTTATTTTTTTCATTTATAACTATTCCCTTCCAGATGCCACATTTAATTTATAATTCTCAATATAATAATAACATACGTTTCGACTTTTAACTTTTTTACATTTAATTACTTTTTTAGTTCTGGTGCAACAAATACCTGTATTGTGTGCACCAGGGTAGCAAGATAGCAATTACCGATGAAATTAAAAGTAAATCTGAACAGGTTGAAGAATCCATTACAAAAAAGCTAACGAAGCAAAAATAAACAACATATAGATTTGAATTATATTTCTCAACAACCAAAATTACTTAATGTGGGAAAATAATAATTGGATTGGCATCCAATACCATATTACGTTGGTTCAAGTCGCAGAAAGGCACCTTAGGGTGTCTTTTTTTGTTTGAAACACATTCTGCCAAAATACCTGTATCTTTTTTGAATTACGACTCATATAATCCAACAAACTTCGTATATATAATTTGTTACCCTAAATGGGTTGATAATACGAACAGTTATAGGAGGATTTTGTGAATGGTAAAAACAGCATGTGTAAGTATGATTACTGGCATTCTTTTAATATGTTCAACAGGATGTGCCACTCAAACTGATTCTATTACAACTAAAACTCAATCAGTAGATGATGGCGCATATACAACAAAAGAAATCACAGACGCATTTCCTGTAGGAACCCCCATAACTACTTACATTCAAAAAGAAGATAAACTGAACGTAAAACATATCACCAGTATTACACTTGCAGATGGTGGCGTCGGTAGAGTTTTGGAAGCAACAGATGGTTTTGTTGTCGTATGTGGGAATGAAAAGGGAATTTTTGATGTATTAATATTTAAAACCATGGAAGATGTAAAGAAATATGAACAGAGTTTAAAGCGATAATTAATATCCTTCTTATGCCTTTTACACAGACATTGTCCTCTTGCTCTTGCTATAGCTTTTTCTAAGTACAGTATAATTGCGTCATGAATACACACACGTTATAATAGTCACCTAATTACATATGAAGAGGTGCAGAAAATGAATAAAACAGAATTAACAAAAGTAGTAGCAGAAAAAGCTGAACTTACACAAAAAGATGCTGCAGCAGCAACACAAGCGTTATTAGATACAGTAACAAATGCGCTAGCAAATGGAGAGAAAGTACAGATTCTTGGTTTTGGTACATTTGAAGTACGTGAAAGATCTGCACGTACAGGACGTAACCCACAAACAGGTGAAGAAATGCAAATCGCGGCTTCAAAAGCACCTGCTTTTAAAGCTGGAAAAGAATTAAAAGAGGCAGTGAAATAATTACACATAGTCAAAAGGCTTTCCACGCCCCAGCTTTGCCCCCTACCCTTCGCATATCCTGTTTTAGCTAGCTAATCTGGTTTGTTAAGGGGGGAAAAGAGAAGGAGGGAAAAAAAAGAATCCTTTAAAGACCAGGATTCTTTTTTTTGAAGTATCGCCTATTGTGAAGTATTTTTATAAGAATGTGTAGTAGAAGGTTATAGCAAATCCGATTATAAAGAGTAATGATACGAGGAGATAAACTCTTTTTTTGTTATCTTTTGCTATTATTTTATCTAATGTAATAAAAATACCAACAATACCTGCGATTAATGCGAATTTAGAGAATTCAGATGGATATGTGAAGGCAACTACTGCGAAACAAGCAATAATCAATGTTAGTCTATAAAACAGTATTCCTTTAGACATTTCCATTTGAGGAATCACACCCTTCTTTTTATATTTGACTAGCAGCGCAACCAATTGCGTAACCAGCTAGACATCCAAGACAACCACCACATGCATATGGACTAGCAAATAAACATCCTCCACATGCACCTTCGCAAGCCCATTTAGCCCATTGAGGCATAGTTTTCCAGTTGTTTTTAATACAACGTTGAACATCTTCCCAGTAACCTGCTTTTGCATTGTTTTCTTTTAAGATTGATTCACTTTTTCCATCAGTGAATAATTTCATCTGATTAAGTTTTCCATCTTTTGAATTTAGGTCTAAAGTCCCTACATTTTCACCATCTAATGTTTTTACTGTTAAAAGAATCGTATCACCATTATTTGGTGTTTTCAACTCTAAAAATGTAGGGTCTGCAAACTTACTTTCAGATTCGTTAAATCCTACAGTTAGATATTGTTTTGTATCATTAGATTTAGGGTTTTCTTTTGAAGGAATTATGATCGCCGATGTTTTATTCTCTTTATAATCGACCTTAACAGCTTCTTTCCATTCAAAATCTGCTGTGGAGTAAATACTTAATTTGTTTTGTTTAAGATCAGTTAATTGTTTTTTTACTTTGTCCAAAATTTGTTCGTCAGCAAATTTATTTGTTTCATTTTCCGAAAGATTTTCTGGTTTTTTACAAGGTACACAATCGTTATTTTTTTCTTTGGTATTATTATTAATATTGTTACTAGTATTATCTTGTGCAAAAACTTTTTCTAAATTTAATGAGTATGGTTGAAAAAATCCAAAAGCTAATATAACTACGACAAAAACTAATCCTAAAAATTTTTTCAAACTAATACAGCTCCCTTATAAGTATAATTTCTCCCCACCTCCATAATAGAACAAAAAATGAAAATTTTTAATATTTTTCTAATAATTGGAATATGTTGTTAGCTTAGAGAACTTTGATATATTCCGTTTTTCATTTATTTAAAAATCAGATTATAAAAAAACACCTTCAAGAATGAAGGTGTTTTTTTCTTATAAGTCAGCGGGTGTTTGTAATAAATAATCTGGTCTTGCTGGTGCACCTCCACCGTCTCCTATATTTACAGCTTGATTTTTAAAAGAGTCGTTTAACCCTAACGATAGGATACTAATTAAAGATATTCCAAGTATAGTTAGATAGATTTTTTTCATTATTTTAACGCTCCTTTTTCTAATTCATTTTTTTGAGCTGTATTGCTCATGTAAAAATATTGACTTGCTTTGTTATGGTTATTTTCTTCATAAAACTTTAGAGCTAAGATATCAGCATATTCTTTTACGCATTCCCATAGTTTTTCTTGTTTGAAATAAGTAATACCTTCTGAAACAAATATTTCTAAAGTTAATGTAGGGACATTGTTGTTGAGGGCTTTTAAAATTTTAAAACGATGTTGGAATTCTTGATTGTTAAAATCGTTACTAAGTTTTAATCCTTTTTGAATTAGTTGATTGCTGTAATTATGGTCATTTATCTTATAGTATTCATATGCTTCTACGAAAAATGCTTTGAAATGGTTTGGATTGTTCTTTGTTACTTCAGATACATGACGAATCGCGAGTTTAGATAAATTTTGTTTTGAATATAACCAAGCTAAATTATGTCTTACCATAAGGATAGAATTTTTATGGTTATTTTTTTGGAATGTGTCTAGTGCCTTATTAAATGACTCCTCAGCTAATTCGAAATGTTTTAAATCAATACAACACAGACCTATAAAATTGTCACATAGTGCTACATTTATTTCATAATCTTCATGTTTTAAAAATTCTTCTTTAGCTAATTTTATATAATCAAGAGCTATTACTTGTTTATAGATTTGATAATAAAAATATCCCATTCGATAATTAAATTCAGCATGTTCTATTGGATCAGGAATGTGTATTAATAGTTCTTTTGCTTTTTCATAGTGTTCACTTGCTTCAGTGTAATTGGATGTTAAAGTACAATGAAATGCTTTAAAGAAGTGATAATAATAAGCCAGGAAGTCATCTGCTGGAGTTGTGAAATTATCCATTTCATCAAAACTGCTTTCGTTAATACTTATCCAATCTGTTAATGCTTTGTATCTAAAATCTAATAAAGAATAATATAAGATTAAGTTTTGATTTTCTTTGACATTGTTAATTTCATTGTCTATATACTCTTTTAATTGTTTTGCTTTAACTAATTGTTGTTTTAACATGGATTGATACCAGTCGTTTAATAATTTTGTAATTTGTTCATTTTCTAATTGAACATTCATAGAATCTTCCCCTTTTCCAAAATTATCTATATCTAATGTAAAACCATGGTATCATGGCATTACGTTAGATTAACCTTTAAATAAGTTGATATATATAAATTTCAATATTCTGTGTATTTTACCTTTAATTTTATTACGATCCTTATTTAGTATGGTTTTAGCAAAAGAAATACTAATAAATCCAGGGCACATTTATGGACAGGATGAATGATATTACATACGTTTATCATACACCTATGCTTCAATTATATATTTATAAAATTAAATATAATAATTAAAAGAAATTATCCATCCACTTTAATGTGAGGTCATTGCCATCAAGTTAAGAAATTCATTATCCTAAAAACGAAAAAAATGAATTCTCATAAATTGGTGTAGAGAGATAAAAATTTTCTTTTTGTGGGTATTTCAAAATTTTAGCTTGATGGACATGTGTCACGCCCCCTATTACTGATTGTTGTTAGAACTGCTGCTCCCACAAGAAGAATATCTGAAAAAATTATTTTAAAACAAAACCTCTTTATAAAAGAACGCGCGTTCGTATATAATAAGAACAAACATTCTTTTTATTTAGGGAGGAATAACAGTGTATGACTATTGTATCTTACCGAATAGAATCATCTTATGTGTTGATTTACGTAGCTTTTACCCTTCTATAAGTTGCATCAAAATGGGGTTAGATCCTATGTATACAAAATTGGCAGTAGTCGGTAATGTAAATAGAAACGGCTCAATCGTATTAGCTACCACTCCCCCATTAAAAGAATTGGGAGTAAAGAAGATGGCGAGATTATACGAGATCCCTCGCAGAAAAGACATTCTAGTTGTAAATCCCATTATGGCTACTTACATTAAATGCTCCAATTACATAACAAAACTAGCTTTACAGTACGTTCCTATTGAAGATTTTCACCAATATTCTATCGACGAGTTTTTCATGGATATTACGGATAGTATTCATTTATTTGCTAACAATCCCTATGAATTTGCGTTGACATTTAAACGTGAAATATATGCAAAAACACGGATCGAATACACAAGAGGAATTGGCCCTAACCCTTTAATGAGCAAAATAGCTTTAGATATAGATGTAAAATAAAATAAATTTACGTAAACATGTTTAAATCATTATAAAGGAGCATAAAAGAATGCAAGAGGTTCAAATAAGAAAGAATGCAGTAGGAGCAATTATTCATAATGATATTAAAAACTATCCCTATTTAAATATACCTATGGTTATTAAAGAGAAAGATGGACAGATTTATGAAGTTATAAACACTGGTTTTCACACTAATAATGCAGTAAGAATGATAACAACGGACGATTTTGCAACAACCAGAGTAAATGCACCGATTGTAACTGTAAAAAACAGTGATGGTAATATTCAAGTATACCGCTTGCCTTTAGAATTGGAATCTTGGGTAATTTCTTGTATGCAGGCTGCTTCTGCAGGAAAAATTTCATTTCCATGTAAAGTTTCCTTTGGGATTATAGATACAGAATATTATGTTGAATTCATTTAAAATTGGAATATATTTGATGTGAATAAAGACGGAACACCAACATTTTGCAAATTCTGTACGTCAAGACTAAATCTCTTAATCAAACCATATTTTATTATAAGTACCAAAACTCACTACCAACAACAAAGTAGCCTAAAAAATATTAAACATCCTTTATTATCGATATTATTAACGTCAAATAAAAAAAGAAGAGAGAAAACATTCTCTCTTCACCAATAATATTTTACAGAGTAAGTAGGGTAAAAAACTATATAAAGATGAACCACGAAAATACTTTACCTAGTGAATTATATCATAAATCACTCTAAAAAAATACATATCACATACAATTTTGTTTTATTTATGACAAAATTGTTAAATATTTGAATACAAAAAGGCATTATATCTAAATGAATAGAAAGGTGTTGGTGTGGTAATAAAATTTAAGGAGGCTTTCTATTATGTTTTCAAAAAAACAAAAATTATTAACAGTAATTACAACATTAACATTAGGGTGCGGATTTACTTTTGGCTTAACACCTGCTTCTGCGGATACTGCCAATAACACTTCTCCAATTAAGGAGGAACAGGTACGAATACAAATACCTTTCACGGGCTATGTTATTTCAGCAGACGATAATTACTTAATTGTTGCTGATACTTTCACGAAAGAAGAAGCACTTTATTATCAGAATAATTGGTGGGAGCTAGTTTCCCAAAATAAAATTTTAAGAGTACCTGTATCCAATGGTGAAAACTACAAATTAGGTGAAAAATTAAACGTATACGCTGCTGCTTGGACTTACTCTTTACCACCAATCGCTATAATGCCAACAATTGAAAAAGTAGTTGATTAAATACTGCTTAGCTAATAAAAGAAACATTGCCCTAATTAGAGCAATGTTTCTTTTCCTCATTTGACATTAGAAATTGAAATGGATGAGAACAGATTTGGAACGCTATTCTCAAAAGCTAATGTAAAGGAAGGGATTAATTCATGTATTCTTTCTTGCATTGGTTTCTTATCTACTTCTCCAAGTTCGTTCAAAAGCTCATTCTCTTCTGAAGACTCATCTCCATTGATTAACATCCTTAACATATCTGAGTTAATGATCTCATGAGGCGAATGAACTAGCCCATTCATCATTATATATTTTTGGAGCATGGATGAATTACCCTCATTCGCTTGCTTTACAGCTTGTTTAAGATATAAATCAAAATATTTCTGTGCAAATTTCACACCTTTTAGTGGAACGGCTCCTACATGTTCAACACCTTTCCAACGTAAATCCGCAATTGAACTCAGCCACCATGCCGGCTCAATAGCTTGTTGCATACGTTGCAGCACTTTTCGTTCGAATCCAGGTTGATGAATAGAATGTTCTTTTAAACAAGTATCTAACATTTCAGCTTCAATGGCGGCTACGGTCATTCCCTGTCCATAAATGGGATCAAAGTTACAAAAAGCATCACCTAACACTAATAATCCAGATGGCCAATTTTCCATTTGTTCAAAATGTTGACGAGTTGACTCCTGCGCTCTAAATCCTCTTGGGGCACTAATTGGTTCTAACTCTTTAATTAACTCCCTCATCATAGGGGTAACTAAAGAATCCAGTTCTGTTTCATATTCTTTTGAATTTGTTGGTGGATAGTGCGTACCTCCAGCAACAAATAGTAGCGCTTGAGCTATGTTATCTTCAATATATAATAACCCTACAGCACCAACGTTTTTAGCAGGATCTCCTTCAGAAATTGCACTCAATTTCTCTTTGATATGTGAAGGTACTTTATAATATCTCGTGCTATATCCAAAATTCACCTTTAAACGTTCTGGCTCTGGAACATCATATCCCATAGATGTAAGCCATTTATTGAGTTTAGATTGACGACCACATGTATCAACTACCAAATCGGTTAACACAGTTCGCTTTGTTTTTAATTCGTCTCGTTCTTGAATATGAATTCCAATAACATGCTTGTGATCAGACGAAGCTATAAGGCCTGTCACCGCTTGCTTTGAATAAAAATGTACATTAGGAATTTCTTGCACACGTTGGCGGATTGTCCATTCTAACAATGCTCGACTGCTCGCTGCACCTTTTCGTTCTATAACTAGTTCAAGTGCCCCATACGGAGAAAATCGAATCATTTTATCATTCTTAACATTATGAGCCCCTAGATTTAATAAATCATCAACATATCCAGGAAAGAAGCGGTTCATAATTATTTCTCCGCGTGGTAATACACGATGAGGATGAAAGTCTTGAGGTGTACCTGGACGTTCCGATGGTTTTTGAGGTAACTCATCTTTTTCAACAACTATCACTGTCTCAAAATAACTGGAAAGCACGCGTGCAGTAAGTAAGCCTGCAATACCAGCTCCAATCACAAGTGCCTTTTCTCTTTTTTGCTGTTGATATGGTAATTGACTATCCATCTATAATCTCTCCTCTTTCTAAAAAGTATGTTTGTTCAGCATGAATCTATTAAAACTTTTCCAGAAATCAGAATAAACAAGTGATGATTCTTCATTATTTCAGTAAGGAGCCCGTTGATATAATAGTTCATATAGGGAAATAAAAACAGATACATTTTAAAATACTACAATCCCCCCTATTACAAGTAAGAAATAATTAACGTGACTAGTAGAATTGTAGTATCTGATAGCACTGGTCTTGAATAGTTTGTTTTTTCGGTTATCAATGTGTCAGTAAACCCAGCACATTTATCGTTATACTTTCAAACTCAGTTCTCTTAAAATATATATGTTTATATTTTTTAGATATACGATTTTAAATCCTTCTGAAAACCTAATAGACAAATGCTAGTATCATTCCATTACAGAATTCACCCTAAAATAGTAATCTGTTAAAAAACTCACTTTAACGAACAGGTACCTTAATTAGATAACTTTATTATCTCTGCAAAGGTATTACAATTTTAAATACGTTTTTCAATCCTTTGAATTTAGCAAAACAATTCATTTAAATAATAAGATTTTATTGCATGATAGGATACCTAAAGCCCTGTTGGTATTTCGTTTCATTATGTCCTATTGGGATTTTCCTACAACATTCATCTTATAAAAATCAAGGTGGTTCAAATCAAAGAAAGTACACTCAAATGAGTATCCTTTTTTAACAAGATTCAGGTTCATATAACCTGTATAACTGCTCACCGTTTATAATAGTTCTTTTTAAATACTTCTTTATTCCCGCTTTAATATTTTTTATAATTTGCACCCTAAATGTATCACTTTTGTTACCCTTGTAAATAATTAGTTTTTTTAGAAATATTTATTTGATTTTTAGTAATATTAGGATTCTATTTTATCTAATAGAAACTAGAGGGTTTGGGAAAAGTATGTAATAATGCATAATAAATCAATCAGATATTATGATATACTTTCAAAGAGCTAATACAAAATTTCTTTAGATTGGAAAACTAAAGTCTTATCTACCTATTTGTGGGGACGCCTTATGGCGTCTTTTCTTTTTTAATATAAAAAACCCCCAAGCATTCATATGCTTAAGGGTTTATCAATTGAAAGGTAGAGCTGTTTGGAATTCCTTACATTAAGAATAAAGCGGGATTACTCCTAAACCAATTAATAAAGCTGCAGCAAACGCTGGAATTGGCGCAGGAATCTCCGATACCTTCTACAACTAAAAAGTATCGTCCATTTACTACTTTAAAACAAACTAATTGTATGGCTAATCCTCCCTTATGTTAGGATTAATACATTATATTAAATAATCACATTATCGATATAATTAAATAGTTTATTTTTTAGAAAATGTGTACAACATTCAGGGGAAGCACATTAAATTATCTTTCCCTTATTTTCAAAAGGACCTGCTCAATTCATACGTAAAAACATAAGGTAAGGTGAACCCATTAAAATCCGTGGAATGACCCCTAGTTTTATCCTCTTATCTAAAAGGAGGAACTAATATTATGGGATATGGTGGTAGTTGCGGCGAAGGCTGCGGTTTTGCTGGAGGCTTTGCTTTACTCGTTGTACTCTTTATACTATTAATCATTATCGGATGCAGTTGCTTCTGCTAAAAAACTATTAGAAAAGGCATCTTAGAGTGTCTTTTCTTTATGCGTAAGAACCTCGCCATCTTATGGAAATGGCGAGGTTCTTATCTATATTATTTATTATCTTGTTCCAGATTTTTATAAATTTATTACTTTTATCTTTATTTACTCATAAAATATCCAATTGTATAGATAATCCATAAGTGGACCGGATAGAAAATATAAAACATATATTTTGTGAATGCATTATTTAAACCACGTTCCCCGTTATATAAGAAGAAGAACGGTAAAGCAAATACCATCATCCATTGGTTATTAAAACCAAACAAACCCATGTCTGTAAAAATTTCTCCCGCCATAAGTAACGATGGGACATCCATTAATGAAAATAATACATATGTGATAATTAACCATTTTTTCTTTTCTTTAAAGAAATAAAAGATTAATGTCATGAAGACGCCTATAAAACTTGCTTCTGTAAATATTCCTAATGTACCCACAATAATTGTAGCTGGAATTCCGAGTAAATAGTTTTTTGTACGTTTCATATAATCAATGGAACATAATAATACTATCCCAAACCCAAGTGATAAGAAAATATTATTTGATAATCCAGTCTCTGTCGGAAAGATATATTGAATAGTCGCTGAACCAGCAAACATAATTGCTGCCCACATAAATACACGTGTAGCATACTTTGTACGACTTCTTGTGTAAAAGAATCCTTCCACTACAAAATAGAAGAAAATTGGTGCCACAATACGTCCTGGATGATGCATCCACATTGGCATACCTGGAATGTAAGTATATACATGATCAATGACCATAAGGATCATTGCAAAAATCTTTAATTGAAAAGCATTTAATCTCATAAAAATATAAAACCTCCACTTTATATATTACTCAAATACTATTAGTCCTTTAGGAGAACTATATTGTTTCTTAAATCAACGATATACTTATATAAAGTTTCTATAGTAAGAGCATCTCTTATTTATCCAAGGGGTTCTTTTTCATGAAAAGAACCCCTTGAAAAGTATAATTTCAGGTATACTTTCTATGTTATTTTTAGATCAAGCACCTATATTATTAGAAACATGCATTGTTAATTCATAAGTTTTTTCAAATAACTTCGTCGAATGATGAAAAAGCTTATAACAAATAGCAATAAAAATATTCCTACGCCTATTGCTGTGACTCCATAAAGTGCTGATGAAAAATGGTTACGCATTGCAAGCATTATTCCACATAGAAGAATAGATGCAAGTGTAAACGGGACAAAAATTAAAGTTGCCAACTCCTTAGTCACAACAGCAACTAATTCTTTCAAAGAAAAGCCAAGTTTTCGGATTCCTGCATATTTTTCTTTTTCTCCTTCAAATGACGTTTGCAGATAGAAATAAAGAATACTCATTGCCGCGCTCAAGAAGATAAGGCTCAACATGAAACCGATAAAGAATAGAAGACTCACTGTCGTTTTTTCAATCTCGTAAACATTAATTTTAGAAGAGATTAGGCGCTCATTTGGTATATTTGAAATTTTGGAAAGAATCGTTTCGGACAAGTCGAGCTTTTCTGTCCAATTATCAATTTCATAAGCAAATACTTTAAATACAGGATAGTCAATAGTTTCATAAACAGCATCTGGGACGATATAGTACATCTTTTGGAAACCTGAAGTTAAAATATTTCGTTTCTCAAGGCCCGCATATTTAAGTTTTCCTAACGGGTAGTCACGAATAAATTCTATACTTGGAAGAGCATAGTTATTTCCTGCTGCAACATAGTATTCATCATCCTTTAGTGAAATTGTCTTATGAAAACCAAGAGCATTATAATTTGAAACTGACATAAAGCCAATATTATGATTTTTATCTGTTTTAAATGCAGAATAATATGCATCGTATTTACCTTGTTTTGCTAATGCATTTTCAATAAATGAAATATCTTTCTTTTCAACTTCCGGTGCATTACCTGAGAGTGAGATATATTCAAAGCTGTACGGATCTATTGATTCTGCTCTCGTATTTATATTGTAATAGGAACTGTACAGTACATTTGTACATAAAAATACACCTAGCAACAAGATTGTTAATAGATAGATAAGATGGGAATGTGAGCGACCTTTGGCCTTTATGTTCGAAACGTAAAGCATATTTGTTTTTTTGTAATACGACGGTCGTTTTTGTAATACATGAATCGATACAAACATTCCCTGCGTGATAATAAAATATATGGCTAATAGCGAACTAACAAATAGTAAAATGTAATGGATGGTTCCAGATGATTCAACCCAATTCATTTCTAATATGAGCGATAGTGCTAAGAATACGCTGGTAATTACTGATAGTAACAACTTCCATGGTGCAGGCACAATTAATTTTTCCTGTGTTACATCTGCTTTTAACAGATGTACAGCTTCTTCTTTGTTAATAAAACGTGTTATAAATTTAGAAACGATACAGAATAAAATTGCAAATAAAATAATAGTTAATATGATAGCTTGTATTGGTATATACATACCAAAGCTATTCACTTGTAACACCCTTTTGGTGACCATTAAAAACAACGGGGCGATTACAAGCCCAAGCACAATCGCTTTTATAATTGCTATACCAGCAATAAGCATATTTTCTCTGAACACCATCTTACGCACTTGCTTCATAGATGCTCCAGTAATCATAAAAATGCCAAGACTTTTTGTTTTCTTTTTCAAAAACGAAAACATCGAATAAATGATGAAAACGAATGAAAAAATATATACAATACAGCTCGTAAGTATCATTACAAGGCTAAGTGTGCTTCCTGTTTGAATGCTCGCTAACATAGGGTGAAATGCTACAATCGAAAATAAGAAAAATATCAAAATGGAAAATACACTGCTCAAAAAATAAGAAATATATGTCCATTTATCGCGCAAAATGTTTTGAAGGACAATATGATTAAAACTCATGCTGTCCACCACCTAAAAATGTAAGTGTGTCCATAATTTCTTGATAAAACTTCTGTTTATTATTGCCTCGATGCACCTCATTATAAAGAATACCGTCTTTTATAAAGATTACGCGATGTGCAAAACTAGCAACATAGGCATCATGTGTCACCATTAAAATAGCTGTGTTAAAGGTCTTGTTAATTGACTCAAACAATGTCATAACATCATTTACCGCTTTAGAATCTAGGTTTCCAGTTGGTTCATCAGCTAATAATAACCCTGGTTCATGAATAACAGCTCGAGCAATTGCCACACGCTGTTTCTGTCCACCTGAAATTTCAAATGTACGTTTCTTTAAAATTTCTTTAATACCTAAAAAATTTGCAACTTTCTCTAAACGTTTGCTCATTTCTTTAGCTTCTACAGAATCAAGTACCAAAGGTAATAAAATATTTTCCTCTACTGTTAAGGTATGAACAAGGTTAAAGTCTTGAAAGACAAACCCTAATTCTTTGCGACGAAACTTCGCTAGTTCATTATCATTTAATTCATAAGGATTTTTTGAATTAATTGTAACTGAGCCATTAGTTGGGCTATCGATTGTTGAAATGCAATTAAGAAAAGTTGTTTTTCCACTACCAGAAGGCCCCATTACCGCAACAAACTCATTCATGTTTAAATTAAAATCAATACCTTTCAATGCTTGATAGGAAATTTCTCCTGTATATACTTTTTGAAGCTCTTTTACATTTAAAATGGTGTTTGACATCAGTACCTCACTCCTTTGTATCTTTCAGTATTTGATTATAGATGGGCCTTTTACTTCTTAACATCTTTCAACGTGACAGCAATATGACAAAATTGTCACATTCAAAACGGCTACCTTATTTGGTAGCCGTTTCTATACTTCTTGAGAGGTCTATTGTAAATATTGTTTCATTATCTTTAGAATATAGATGGTATGGATGATTTAATGTAGTAAGAATACTTTTTACTAAATAGAGACCGATACCAGTTGCTTCTCCTTTTGTACGTCCTTTCGTTCCCGTGTAAAATAATTCAAAAACACGTTTTATTTCACTTTCAGGTATCGTTTCTCCTTTATTTCTAATAAGTAACTGCCCATTTTCATAGTGGATTATAATGGATGAGTATTTTTCTCCATATTTAACAGCGTTACTTAATAACTGGTAAACCACAACCTTTAGCCATTTACGATCTGAATAGAGAAATATCTGCTCAGGTATAGTGCTCTTAGGAAAGATTTCTTCCTCAATAAAATAATCCCTTAAATCATTAATAACTTCCTGCACAATATGTTTTAACGGAATTGGTTCTATTTTTAAATCTGCTAATAATTTAGTAGAGCGACTATACGTTAGTAACTGATTTAAAGAGAAGTTTAGTTTATCGCACTCAACTTTTACTTTTTGCCATTCTGCAAGGGAATTTGGTTCCTTAAACTGATTAGATTGTATAAGCAGTTGAATGACAGAAAGTGGCGTTTTCATTTGATGAACAGCATGAGAAATCATTAATTGCTGATTATGTAAAGAACTCTTATATTCCTCTTCTTTTGATAGAAATAAGGATTGAATATATTGCAACTGAGATGCGTATGCTTTTTCGTATGAAGCTATTGGCTGATAAATCATAAGACTGTCCGTATGGATGTTCTTGTTCTCAATATGTGCATACATTTTTTTACGGCGTAAGTAACGACAAAAAAGTAGTATGATTAATAGAGAGAAGGCTAGAAATATAAAATAGGTATAATGATTTTCAAAACCATCTAATCGATGAATCATAATTGGTAAGCTAATAAATGTAATGATATACAAAATAATAAAGCTCATATGGTCTTTTAAAAATAACTTCATGTGAGTTTCTCCGTTAATTGATAGCCAATTCCTCGTATAGTTTTAATTTCTAAAGTAGAATGAATGGCTTCTAATTTCTTTCGTACTCTTGCAATATTTACTGTTAAGGTATTTTCCTCAACAAATTCTTCCTCATCCCAAATGGCTGTAAGTAGTTGCTGTCTTGTTACAACATTAGGATACGCTTCAAAGAACATTGTACATAGCTGGAGTTCTTTTATTGTTAATAGCTCCTCCTGATTAGGTGTGCATAATCGTACAGTATCCAGGTTTAAAGCTGTATTTCCTATTTTTATAATTTTCCCCTGTACATTTCTTGCATATTCGCCATATATACGACGAATTTGTCCATTAATTTTTGCAAGTATCACTCCTAATAAAAAAGGCTTAGTAATGAAATCATCCGCCCCATTTTCAATGCCATACACTTGATCTGCCTCACTCATACGAGCAGAGAGAATCACAATAGGACAATTTGATATTTGTCTTATTTTACGGGACCAATAATAACCATCAAAAGCAGGAAGGGTAACATCCATTATGACAAGGTGGGGTTGAAAGTCTTGAAAAATTTCTAATACCTTTTGAAAATCTTCTACAACGAGGCAATGATATCCATATTTTTTAAGATGGTTTTTTAGCGTATATGCTATATTCATTTCATCTTCAACAATCAATAATTTATACATTTCATCCTCCGATTTATTTATTAACTTTGTCTCATACCTTAATTTTAAACCATTATTGCTTTTGCTCAAAATGAGGGCAGTCTTATACTATATGGGCTGGCACCAAATGTCCATCAACTTAAAGGTTTTATAGCACCAAAAATGGGCTTTTTTAATACAAGTTAGCAGAAAATTTCGTTTTGGGGGTATTTGTTTTTCTTAGCTTGATGTGCATGGAGTACCGCCACATCAAGCTAACAGAACAAAATACACCCTAAAATAAAAAACGCCATCCTTTCCTATGATTCTACAGAAAGAATAGCGTATTTTTTCTTTTTATGGATACATTTTTTAGCTCGATAGCGATGTCGTGTTACCTCAAATATAATTATTTTATTTGAAAGTCTCTTTTAAATTTGTTTCAAATCTCTTTATAGGTTGGTATACAAGAACGTGTAGTGATAAACCTATCACTGCAGTAATGTTTAAAATAATACTTATAATCATTAAAGACCCTTCTATAACTGGAGAAAAGTATCCATTCGTACTTAACGTAGAAGAACTTATACCAAGTAGTAAAATCACTATTAGTAAAGGTAAGTTTTTAACCAATTTGAATCCCCTTTAAATGTAATATCTTTATATTATTATATCACACAGTAGTTTATGTAATTACTATAAGATAGTTATCTATGGGCAATTTCACATTTTTTTGTTACAAGTTAGCACGAATTTTTGTCCTGGGGTACTATAAATTTTCCGCTTGGTGGCGATGTGGTTCTATCCCATCGCTATCAAGCTAAGAAATTCATTGTACACCCAAACGAAAAAAGATGAAAAAATAATAAAAAGCTTATCATTAAGTGCTAAAAGATAAGCTTTTTTGTCTATACTTATTAAATTTTATTTGATTTCTTCCATGCTAATACTGTAATAAGATATTGAATACCAAATAGGAAAGCGAAAAGTATAATAAATCTTGCTATTACTGCTAACCAACCAAATCTTCAGGGAAGTAATATTTGTATGTAGTAGCACCTATTGCGACAAAACAAAAAATAAAGGTATTACTCATTTTTTCGTTTAATTGTTCTTTATTATTAATATTTGTTTCATAAATACCAGTCAAAATAGATTTAATAAAAAAGAATATCATATAAAAAATTATAATAGCTAATGAAACAGCCCATTCTAAAAATGGACGGTGTAGATATGCTCCTCTTATTTTGAACTACCCCCACTTTCACTTCGTTTAGAAGTGAGGGATTCCTAAGTAAAGAGTTCTATCGAACTTTAATTGATTAGGCTAACCCCGCAGTCCTTGCGGTTAGAAGCTTTATCGCTTCATTCTTTAGATTGATACTTGCGTTAATATCCCTATCATGGTTTGTACGACAAGAAGGACAGTCCCATTCACGTAGGTTTAGATTTTTAACGTCTTTATTTTGATATCCACAACAAGAACATAATTGGCTGGAAGCAAATGTTTTCGATACGACAATGACTTGTTTGCCATACCATTTTGCTTTGTATTCTAACATGGATCGAAATTGCGACCAAGATACCTCACTAATTGCTTTTGCTAACTTATGATTCTTTAACATATTCGATACTTGCAAATCCTCTATACCGATAACATCGTGGTTTTTGATGATTTCAGTTGAAATTTTGTCCAAGTAATCTTTTCTAGTATTTGATATGTATTCATGAATTCTAGCTACCTTTACTCGTTGTTTATTCCAGCGAGAAGATCCTTTCATTCTTCTAGAAAGAACACGCTGTGCTTTCGCCAACTTATCTTCTAATGATCGGAAAAACTTCGGATTTTCATAGTGTGTTCCATCTGACAAAATAGCGAAATCTTTTAGTCCTACATCTATTCCAATGTAAGAACTTGTTTTCGGAAGTTCTTGTACTTCTGTTTCAACTAATAGTGACACAAAATATCTACCAGAAGGGTTCCGTCTAACCGTAGCATTTACAATACGCCCCTCTACTTCGCGACTTTTGGCAAATCGAACAAGGCCTAGTTTCGGCAACTTTATTTTGTTCCCTACAACGGCAATGTTTTCATTTGTTTGTTTTGTGGTATAAGATTGTACGTTGTTCTTCTTAGATTTAAAGCGCGGTGCGCTGTTTTGTTTTTTGAAAAAGCGCGTATAGGCATCCGCAAGGTTGCGAACAGACGACTGAATCGCAATACTATCCACTTCTTTTAGCCAAACCAGCTCTTTCTTCATGGCAGGTAGTTTGGCAGAGCATATACCATAGGTCAAGCCTTTTCCTGTCTCTTTATATGCGTGATCCCATAAGGCTAGGAAATGATTGAATACAAAGCGAGAACACCCAATCGTTTTGTTGATTAGAATTGCTTGTGCTTGATTTGGATAGATACGAAACTTATAGGCTTTATTCATCATTATTTAATTCACCTCCATTTCGGTATATGACTATTATACACCAAACGTACATTCGATAGTTAGTGGAGTAATACTTTCTGTATGTCGAACAAGCCAATTCATCTCCTGGACTATGACCCTTCACGCTCCTTGAGGAAGGAGTCTTCTTGGCTAAAATGATAAATTAGAACTATTTGTTCAAGAGATTCAAAGTTACTGTACTTATCACCCAATTAATTCTGCAATCTAACCTTTTCATCTACTAAGTTCTTTTACTAAGGAATAGAATCTAAAAAAGAAATAGAAATGAGCCTTTTTTATTATTTCGTTCATCTTTTTTTCGTTTTAGGAGAGATTTTGTTTTTTAGCTTGCTAACAATGTGGAGATATCCTAGGTTTAAAAATCCCTTTAGTTACTGCATACTAGCAACAACCTTTTAAAATTCAAGTTACTGCGATGTATAATTATCAGAAAATCTAAGGAGTTTTATATATCGATAATATAAAAATAATAGCTGAGGTTCTGAGTATAGGGTTACAAATTGGTTTATTTTCAAAAACTGAAATAATTGATTGGGCTGATCAGACAATTGAAGCATTAGATAGCCCTTCTATTGAAATTATAGAAGTTTCTCTATCTAGTAATGATAAGTTGGTTGACATCGTACCTAAATTAAAAAACGTAAAAGGAACGTATGATAAAAAATTACCCGTAAAAATAATACTGGGGCTGTTATGGGATAAATTTATCCTAAATGAAGAAAATGTATTGAAAATAAAACCATTTATATCTAATTTGATACATAATGATTGCTGTGAGGGATTCAGTTATGTAGATGAACAGCTATATAATTTTAATGAGGACATTAATTTAGCAGTAGATAATATATATGGGAATCTAGAAGATATTAGTCAAGAATTAAAAAGCTTTCTATTTCCTTATAAAGACTTTAGTAATTATTTCAGTTTTTGGGAAACTTGAAAAATATTAAATTGATGGTGATTGTATTCCCTAATGTAGTTGGTGGAAATGTTAGTCTTGGATTAGCGCCAGTTGCAGCTTCTCAACTTTCACCTGGTGGTGGTGCTGGTGGGGTCATGTTCCCCCAAGTTGCCCCTATGCAACCTGGATTTGGTGGTAGATAAAAAAATTTAACAAATATTTTATTTCAGTATATAAAATTAATTAAGTATAGAAAAAACTACACTTAATATAGAAATGGACCAAATTTTTTTAAAAAAAAAGATCCTTTTTCAGTATCAATAACGAATTTCATGTCAACTAGCACCTCTTACGAGGCGCTAGTTGTTATTTTTGTTGTATACATATTAGAAGCATACGTTGACCGCAAACTAAAAAGGAATAAGTTGATCAAAACGGCCATCTTATGCTTCTTGTTACAATTTTAAACATAGAGTATACAAATTATTACACTTACTTTTCTTCACCGCTTGCTTGTATGGAATTAAACGTCCAATTTAATTTCAATGCATCTCCCTGAAATATATTTTGGCCTTCACCGCTATCTACGAATGTGAACATTACATAAAATGTATCATCATCACCTGGAGTAAATCCATTTCCTTCTCGATCTAAAATACCTTTCTTTACAAGGTCAGGAATACTTCCATTTTGCGTAGCTACCTTTAATTTAGATAATGTAGAATAGTACGTTTTTGCTTTACTCGTTGTACTCTTTATACTTTTAATCATTATTGGATGCAGTTGCTTCTGCTAAAATACTAAGGGAAAAGACACTCTTATTTGGGTGTCTTTTCTTTATTTCTCAATATAAGAGCTATAAAAATATGCTATGATTTTAATAGAAATTCCCTTGTGTGCAATGAGATAGTAATACCCAACAAAAACCCACCTATTTCCGTAGGTGGGCCTTATCTTTATTACACAATCCAAATTATACTCTGATTTTCCCATCAACTTTATGCAATTATACATATCTGGAAAAAATACACCGAATGAATTTTATATATAGTAAAATAATAAACGTGGATACATTCTATAAAGCAGATTCTTTTGAAAGGCGTAACATACCAATCATTATGGAAGGTGTCGCGTCACTCTAATACTGATCTCAAATCTCTTGTACTTTGTAAACTAACAATCTGGTGTATATAGACGATTCTGTTTTATAGGGTGTGTTTACACGTATAACAAAGGGATAATACGGATAAGTTTATACTAAATGAACGTGGTTCAAGTCGGAGGAAGGCACCTTAGGGTGTCTTTTTTTGTACATAATAAAAGCCTCACCATCCTATGGAAACGGTAATTCCTTTAAAACAAATAATAATTGTAAATATATTAATTTTACATTACATTAAAAGTTAGAGAAAGCTCTTATACTAATACAGTGCTAAATAGTAGGTGAAAAAATGGAATTTAACGATTTGGGTATTACCATTAAAGAACTTAGAATAAAAAAAAACATATCACAATCCGAATTGTGTCATGGAATTTGTTCACAAAGTCAAATTAGCAAGATCGAAAAAGGTGTGATTTATCCATCTAGCATATTGTTATATCAATTATCAGAAAGACTTGGCATTGATCCGAATCATATATTTGCACTAACTCAAAACAAAAGATTAAAATATACAGAAAATGTAAAATACGTAATAAAAGATTGCTTAAAGCAAAAACAATATAAAGAACTTTATGAAATAGTAAAAAAAGAGAAAAACTTAAATAATTTTCAAACAAAAGAAGAGAAACAATTTCTAATATGGCATGAAGCAATCGCTATATTTGAGGTAAATAGATCAACAAAAACTGCTTTAACTCTTTTAAATCATGCATTAAAACTAACTTTAACCAATTCTGATTTTTTATCAGAAAGAGAAATACATATTATGCAAACAATGGCTATATTTCATGGAGAAAACAAAGAATATGAAAAAAGTATTACGATATTAAAAAGATGTTTAACTAATTTTAACAAGTTAGATCTTCCTAGAGATAAAGAAATTAAATTAAAAATCATTTTCAATTTAGCAAAATGTTTAGACTTCACATATCAACATGAAGAGGCAATAAAATACATTGATAGGGGCATCAAATTAGCAATTAATCTAAATACTTTATACCTATTAGGTGAACTATTCTATTTAAAAGGTCAGTGTTTATTAAAGATTAAACAACACAATGTAGAAGATGTTGTTTATAACTGGAAAAAAGCATTATTTATATTTGAACTAACAGAAAAAGAATATTATATAGAAATGGTACAAGATGAACTTATTGAAATACAAAATAAAAAACACTCATAATTTCGTAAAAACTACTAAAAAAACCACAGGAAAAGTTTCCGTAGGTTTTACATTTATAAACATATTATTATTTTTTATAAAACCGCATCTCCAATTATTAGATAACTATCTAATCCATTGGAAATGCGGTTTACTTAGGTCATTAATGTTTCAGCTATTCTCTTTATTTGAAAATTACATCTACCATACTAATTTAATATTATATTCCTGAAGCCAACTATTAACTTGAAGTAAATAATCTATTATACCTCTTGCATCATTACCTGAAATTACTTCGTCTTTTCCTTCTGCAATAGCACGAACTCTTTCTACATTAATTAATGGCAAAATAGGTGATTCAGGATTGTTCAACACATGTAACATCCAATCACTAATACCTTGTAGATAAGAGGCATCCTTTGTGCTTGGATATGCACTTTTTTTGCGATAACGTACATCTTCTGGAAGTACATTTTCAAAAGCTCGACGTAAAATACCTTTTTCAATATTGTCTATGCTTTTCATTTCGAATGGGACATTCCATAAGTATTCTACAAGCCGGTAATCGCAAAATGGAACTCGTACTTCAAAGCCATTCATCATACTTGTGCGATCTTTTCGTTCTAGCATAAATGGCAAGAAACGTGTAATAAACATGTAAGACATTTGACGTTGCTTCATTTGCAGATCACTTTCACCTTCTAAAAAGGGAACCTCAGCAACCGCATCTTCAAATTTTTGTTTTTGATATTTTTCAGGGCTAATCTTCGCTTTAAAATCCTCTGATAAAATTTCTGTACTATACCATAAATTAACACTCCAAGGGAATATCTCTGCATCTAGAAACTTCTCTTGATGGAACCATGGATATCCTGAGAATACTTCATCTGCAGATTCGCCTGAAAGTGCAACTGTTGCGTCTTTCTTCATTTCCTTAAATAGCAAATAAAGAGACGTTTCTAGTTCTCCAACTCCAGGTAGATCACGCGCTCGCATTGGAGTTAATAAATACTCTATTAAACTATCTGATCCTAACTCTATAGAATGATGCTTTGTTCCTACATATTCAGCCACACGTTTCACCCAAGGTTCATCACGATCAAAACGAAGGAAGTCTTGCTCAAAGTCTTTTTCATCATTGATGAAATTCAGGGAATATGTATGAAGGCGTTCCCCTTTTTTCCCAAATTCATTTCCTGCTAAACCTGTTAAACCACTGGAATCTAAACCTCCGGAAAGCATAGATACCACTGGTTTATCAGCAATTAACTGACGTTTAACCGTATCTTGTAAAATGGAGCGGATTGTCTCGACTGTTGTATCAATATCATCTACATGTTTTTTACTTTCAAGTTTCCAATACTGTGTCGTAGTCCAGCCATTAGAGGTAAACGTCATATAATGGCCAGCACGCACTTCATGTATATCCTTGAAAATAGCATGACCAGGAGTACGTGTTGGTCCAAGGCAGAATATTTCAGAAAGTCCTTCTTTATCTACCTCAGCATCTACAAGTGGATGCGAAAGTAAAACTTTTAACTCTGAACCAAAGAGAATTGCGCTTCCCCTTTGAGCGAAAAATAAAGGCTTCACGCCTAGATGGTCACGACCAAGCATCAATTTCCCAAATCTTTCATCCCAAATACCAAAAGCAAAAATCCCATTTAAGTGTTGAACACAATCTTCTTGCCACTCTAAGTAAGCATGTAGTAATACCTCTGTATCTGACTTGGTCTGAAATTCATGACCTTTCTCCTCAAGTTCTTTACGTAATTCTTGATAGTTATAAATTTCTCCATTGAACGTAAGGCCAATCGTATCATTTCCATCTTTATACAGCATAGGTTGAAGGCCACCTTCAGGATCAATGACGATGAGACGTCGATGACCTAATGCCGCTCGTTTTGAAAACCAATGTCCCTCTGCGTCAGGTCCTCGGTGAATGATAGCATCTGTCATTTTTTTTAACGTTTCTTGTTCATGAGACAGGTCTTTAGACCAGTCTATCCACCCTGCAATTCCACACATAGTGTCTACCTTCTCTCAAATAGTATAGAAACCGACTAAAAACAAATATCAGTCGGTTTTCCGTAAAAAAATCCGACTAAAAACACCTTTTAGTCATGTTTATATAATAAAATGAATTGAATAAAAAATCAAATAATTCAATCTAGAAAGAAATCACAGTCCCCTTTCACTTAAATTCTCAACGTCCGATTAAAAAATTATTACCTCAAACTTTCAACTTTATCCCTAGGTTATAAAGTTGCATTCTATTATAGTTATATACTAGAAATAAGAATGGTGTATGTTATTCTATAAGAAGCAACTAGGGGACTTTCTATTAAGCTTAAAAAAATGACAAGTAGAATGATAGAGAATGTAATGAAAGAAAACTTCGCTAAATATTTCAAGGATAGGGTGTAGACAATGATCAAATTAGAAAAAGAAAATAAAAAGATGAAAATCATTCAATCTGCCACAATACTGTTCTCTACGCGTGGTGTCCGTAACACAACAGTTGATGAAATTGCAAAGACAGCTAAAGTTGGTAAAGGTACTATTTATTATTACTATACAGATAAAACTGAAATATTATGCGACTGCTATATGCGTCATATTCAGCTTAAACGCTCACAATTATTTAATTTATATAAAGAAGAAAAAGATGTTTTACTTCGAATACAAAAAATTCTTTATTATATCAGCCTAGAATATCATCAAGATCCGTTTGTTTCTACACTCTTTCAAGAATATAAAGAGTACCATTCACCTGAAATTACAACTTGTTTTAAACAATCTGAAGAAGAGGCAATTAACATGATAAGTAATTTGCTCGAAAAAGGTTATCAGCAAGGAGCTTTGCATAAGGTACCATTACCGCTTACAGCTTTTATGTTAGTACGAATGATTTTTAACTACGAACAGGATTATATAAAAGATGATAAAAGTGATACAGAATTTCTGCAGTTGCTAAAACATATGCTTCTTAAAAACTAGTTTTAACAACATACAAAAAATAAGTGCGGTGCAATTATATGAAGAAGAACGTGAATAATGACGGTTTGTTATGAGTTCTTTCCACTCTAGACAAACATGCGAAATATCCAACGCTTATGTAGGAATGAATGAAAAAATCATATAAATTTTTCTAAAATTAGAAAGCCTATACTTAAATCTACAATAAAATAGTTCAGTAAAAAGAGCGTGTTTTCATCTATATAAACACGCTCTTACAAATATTTAAACCCTATATGAATTGCTTATTCCATTCTGATTTTCTTTTAACTAATATATCTCTTTATATACGATTATCATGCCAGAAGTTTATTGGAAAATGATTGTTCTCATCATAAGCTTCAAATTCATACCCTTTTTCTTTTAATCCTTTTATAATTGCTGGAACTGCCGCGACAGATTGTGGATGAATATCGTGCATTAAAACAATTTCCTTTGAAGACGTCGCACCTGCTAAGACATTTTGAACAATCTTTGCAACTGCTACATCAACGGGTAATTTATTGTATTTCCAATCTAAAGAATCAATTGTCCAATCCCATACTTTCAAATTATTTCCTACCACTTCATTTCGAAGTGATTCATTTAAACCAGGCATTGATCCATATGGCGGACGTGTTAATTTCGGTGTGTTTCCAATAACGTTTCTAATTAAAGATTGATCTTCTTTCATTTCCTTAACATATTCCTGATTGGTGTATAACTTTTTAAAATCATGTGTCATACTATGCATGCCCACATAATGGTTTTCTACATGCTCTCGTTTCACTAAATCTGGGAACCTTTTCACATTATCGCCAATTAAAAAGAATGTTGCTTTCACATCATTTTTCTTTAGTACATCTAATAGATTAGCTGTATATTTTCCTGGTCCATCATCAAAAGTTAAATATGCAACTTTTCTTTCTTTACCATCAAAACGATTAGGTATCGATTTTTTCAATTCATTTTTAGGTAGACTGCTCACTTGTTGAACACTATTTGCCTCTTCCGCATTTACCAGCTTAGGATTCGTAATAGATTGAAACATGTAATACCCTATTGCTACTAGAGTAATAGCCAACAATACACTGATAATTCTCTTTTTCTTAAGCTTAATTTTCATATTATAATCTTCTTTCTATCTTAATAATAATCTGTATAGGTGAAAATTAGTGCCCTGCACTAGCGTTCATGGCATTTCCTATAATAGTTAGAACTACTGGAAATAATACTGGTCCTAAGGTAAGGACAATGTTTAAAAGTATAATAAAACTATATAGTAAGCTATAATTTTTACTATTACGGTTTTCAAATACTAGGATGACTAATGTTATTATAGTAATTAAATGTAGTAATAAAATTATCAACCAATAATACATCATTATAGTAAGATTCCACTTTCCTAATAGTTGGTATGTTACCCCTATTATTATCCCTAATATAGTAACATTAAAGGAAATAAACAAAGTTCTTTTTAGTATTTTAGGAAATGTTTTGTGATCCACAGTTTTATTATATAAACCGATTAAAATGCCCAAAGATAGATATGCCAGTAATAGCCCTACCCAATTCCAAATCCAATCTTGATCCCCCATTAAATTAAACAAAAGCGAAAGGATCCCCCCTACTGCAAAAATCGAGGAGATCATAATGCTATTTAAAGCTGATTTCATACTATTTTCACTTCCTTTAAAATTTTATAATGCAGCATTGATGTTTACTCTTAAGTTGCCCTTTACTTATTAGAATTCTTTTCATTAAAAATCTTGTATGGAAATCCCATCATATAATCCGGTCATCATACTTCATAGCATAACGGAGAATAAGTTGACCCAGCAAAAAATACATGTACATGATCCCCTACAATAATTTTTAAACCGAACGAAACACCACCAAATTCTACTCCACATGGTAGATATACAAATAGTGGGTAAGATTCACCAAATTTTATTTGTATATCTACTATTTAGACGAGTAGCAGCTACTGCATAACCTTAAAATAAATGCTTTGATTTTTCATCGTCAATAACATAGCACATTTGATTCTTATTAACTTGTATCCTTCCTTCTTCTACTGCTTTACTATAGCCTGCTGTATATTCAAAAATAGTAGCCCCTTTGTTTCTAAGTAAATCTTTTTCCCACTTTTTCGCAGCTGCTGCCATATGTACATATGATGTTTTAAAATTAATCATAATTTATTATAATTAAGTATATATTAACAATATATTAAGTATAAGTAAATAAAATTAATTATAATTTAATTTTATTTACTTATTTAAAGGGGATTACATATATGAACAATATTAATGTTGGCCACAAAATTATGGTATTTAGAAAAGGTGCCGGATTAACCAGTAAGCGTTTAGCAGAGTTAGCTGATATAACACCTTCCATGTTAAGTCAGATTGAAAAAGGAATCACAAACCCTTCATTACAAACACTAAAATTAATTTCTGTAGGATTAAATATTCCATTGTTTAATTTTTTCTTAGAGGATACAAATACAGAAGAATTAGTTGTAAGAGCTAACCAAAGGAAAAAAATAACTTTTCCTGAAAGCGGCAATGTTTCGTATGAGCTATTATCTCCTAATTTAGATGGAGCACTAGAATTAGCTTTAATGAATCTGTTACCTCAAACTGCTTCATCTATGGATCCTGTGGCACATAAAGGGGAAGAAATAGCATTTATTATGGAAGGACAAGTGAAACTATATCTAAATGATGAGGTTTTACGTCTCAATACAGGTGATAGTGTTAAAATCCCACCTTATGCAAAGCATAAATGGGAAAACACTTCTTTAAACAAAGTCACTGTTATATTTGGAGTAACTCCACCATCTTTTTAATTTCAAATACTAGCGAAGAAAAGTTAGAGAAAATAATTCTCTAACTTTTCTTGTATACATAACTTTATTTTAAGAAATTAAAAAACTTGTCTCTCAATTATATGAGATTAAAACTAGTGAAATAGATCTTTTTAATTACATACTTAATTTATTTTTTAATGTCCAATATTTTTCTCCATTAGCTTCAAAAGAGAATTCTACCCATCCATTCGGATCTTCACGATAAATAAAGATGGTTGTTCCAGGAGTTACTGTACCAACTTCATTCTCCTCGACAGCTACATCTGGTCTACTTTTAATTTTTAAATTAAATGGATAAGGTACCTGATAGTAAGTAGCTGATGATACAACATTTGAGCTTGAACCGTCTGCATACATTTTATATGGAATTTCATTAGATAACGCGTCGACATCTAATGTTTCAGGATTCTTTGGTAATTTTTTTGCATATGTATAGTCTTCTACATGAAACGGTTTAATACGTTCCATAATACCCGCAATTTTCTTAGCCCAGCCTTTATCTGATGCATATTTCACATTCATGCCAGTTAATGTTGGGCCGTTATAATACATACCACTTTCTTCTAAATATCTTTCTCGTACATAATTAGCGTTATAAGCAATGCTATCGCCATAGCTTGGTAAATATTTCGCATATTTAAACGGATCTCCATCATATGCACGTAGACCGAATAGATTATGTTTTTGATATGCGATTTCTGATTTTCCGTATCCAGATTCTAAAATCGCATGTGCTGCTAAATAATGAGCACTCACGCCATATTGATTTTGCGCATTAATAAAATCTTGCCCATGTCCAACTAAAGGACTATCCGAGTGATATTTCGCAATAAAACTATCAATCTCTTGAGCTGTAATTTTCGAAGCCACTGTTAAATTTAAATCTTCATATGAGGTGGCAGTAATAACCTCTTTTTCATCGTTTAAATTTTGTTGTAACATATCTGTTTTTGCAGTAAGTTGAGCAGCTTCAGCACGTGTTATAAATCTATTTGGTTGCCAACCGTTCTCGGTACCATTAGAAATTTTTAAATCTATTAAAATATTGGCATATTTTTCTCCCCAATGACCTTTTAAATCTTCAAATCTAACCTGCTCGTTATGATTTGCTGTGCTTTGTAGTTTATATGCATTTACTAGCATCGTAGCCATAGCAGCGCGAGTTACTTTTCCAGATGGATTAAAGATTCCATTCCCTTCACCTTTAACAATCCCAGCTTTTTCAGCAGCAGCAATATAAGGAGTTGCCCAGTGGTTTTGTGAATCTGTAAAAGATGGTTTTGCATTAAGATCAATTTGTATCCCTAAAACTTTTGTCATAATTTTTGTAGCCGAAGCTCTGTCTAATGAGTCATTTGAACCAAAAGTTCCATCTGGATAACCATTTAATACCTGTTTATCAACTAAATAGTTAACGGATTTATCAGCCCATGTAGGAACATCAGGGAATTTATGAGTATCTGCTAAAATATTAGAAGAATAGGATAATATAGCTCCTGCAAGAATACCTGTTGCAATTAATTTGTGCTTCATTAAAATAAACACCTCTACCATTGTATTTATCAAATTGAGATTTTCTATTTTTATATTTACATGTTTGTAATAATAATGAAATCGTATTATCATGCATTCAATTTGATGTAACGAGTATAGTTACTTATATACACAAGTGTCAATGAATGTCTTTTACAAAAATGTAGAATATTTACATATATTTAAATTTCCCTGATCTTATAATCGACTTATGCATATGGTAGATTTAATAGTTAAATTTCTTTTCGATAGTGTAAGTTTCTTGAATTTAATTATTTTTTACTCTATTAGATATAGGAGCATCTTATTAGATTATTTAGGCCCCCTCTTCCGAATCCCATACTTCAATAAATTCAAAACCTTTTACACTTTGTTCAATAAGAGCCTTCAACTCGTCTGAAATAAAGACAACCGTCGGATGAATTTTTCCATTTATGTAAACTTTAACAATCATTTCATTTTGAACTATATTAAAATCAAATGCGAACTTTTCACAACCTACTATAAGGCCTGTAATCAGTTTTTTAAAGATTGCTTTATCTCCATCAATTGCATCTAGTACATTCAACACGTGGACCAAGTAATATACCTCACTAGTTGAATTGCGTAAGAGTGGTAAAAATTCAACATTATCACCTATTAAAGGTTCAAGTACTTGCTTGGCTTTTTCACTAATCATTGGTGTACCAGTTCCTCCCCAAAATTTAGGGAAATCACTATGAATATCTCCTTCAATACACTATATATATATTTCCCCATGAATTTGTTAAATGAGTTATCGAATTTATTTTTCCATCAATATATTTTTTGTGGTCTTCTTCAAAATTTAATAACTGGAAAGACTCATAGTTATCTAATACACTCTTTAATACCCATATTTTCATGCTTATTCCCCTTTATTATTACCATTTATTTTTATATTTATTTCTTGAGTTCATTTAATCGTAAATTACCTTCTATTAAATAAAAGCGACAATAGTAGCCGACGGCTACCAAAATAATATCTTGTTTAAATTGATTTCCTTTAAAGTATCTTATTTAGAAAACTTTGCACCAGAATCAATTTATCTTCGTTCATCCGATTTTAAGTTCAGAATTTTCTCAATACAAAAAAACGGAGCGTATTTTATAATAATCCTTGAGCTAATTATTCTATTAAATCTTACTTTTTACATTCTATCCTCCAAGATTATTAATCTTTAAAATAATTTCCATGTCTTAAATAGGAAAGGTAAAATTCATGAATAGTATTGAAAAAAAACTAGATTACATATTATTCAGTGCATGGTCTGTTTCTTTTGTTGCAACCCTCGGAAGTTTATATCTTTCTGAAATAATGAAATATGAACCCTGTACATTATGCTGGTATCAACGTATCCTCATGTACCCACTGGTTTTATTATTAGGAACAGCAATTATACGAAAAGATTATAAAATTGGCATTTACAGTTTAATTTTCTCTATTGTTGGTGCATGTATAGCAACATATCATTATTTACTTCAAATAATTCCTTTTTCATTGGAAAATGCAGAATCATGTGGAAGAATTTCCTGTACAGAAGATTATTTAGACGGGTTTGGTTTTATTACAATACCCTTTCTTGCCCTATTAGCCTTTCTTATTATTATCATTTGTAGCTTTACTCTAATGAAATTAAGCAAGGAGCGAAACAGTATATGAAAAAAATGCTAATTTTTATTATTGCTATTTTATCAATATTTGCATTAGTTATTATTCTGACAAATAAAGAAACAAAAAATGAAAAAACTACAGGTACAGAGCAAGTAAATTATTATAAGAATCAAATTACCCCCGAACAATTGCAAGAGGATCTATCAAATCATAAAGAAAAAATAGTTTATTTCTATAAAACAACATGTCCACATTGTTTAAGGGTTTCTCCAATTGTAGTTCCTATGGCAGAAAATATGAAAATTAATATGCAAGTTCTTAATCTGGAAGAGTATAAACAAGGGTGGGATATGTTCCAAATAAAAGGAACGCCGACAATTATTTCTTATAAGGATGGAAAAGAAGTAAATCGAATCTTAGGGGAGCAATCTCTACAAACATTTCAAACATGGTTTAAAAATAATAAATGAGAACTTTGATTTTACCTAAGATTATGTTTTTCTAAATTATAGCTTTAGCATTTATAAAGATGTAGGCATTAACTTTATCTCATATTTGTCAACATACATTCTACTAATTTATAAGAGAGTAGAGGAATCTCCCTCATATTTACCAATCTTAAATAAAGAGAAATTTTTACTTGATAGGTATGAGGGGGATTCCCCATTTGCAATAAAATATAATTTATTAGGAGGTAACACATGTTTAAAAAAGTTGCATTATCAATTGCTTCAGTAGCAGTAGCAGGTTCAATTTTATTTGCAAGTCAATCAGTAACGGAAGCTGCTTTTTATCCGGTACAAAAAACTGGTTCTGGCCTAGATCTCCGTACAACTCCAACAATAAATGGTGCACGAACTCAATCGAATATCCCAGATGGGACTCAACTTTGGTTATATTGCTATGTGAATGGCGAATCTTATATGGGAAGTAAGGTTTGGGATTATGTAGATGATAATGGCTATGGTGGCGGTGTTAGCTATGGCTATGCTCCTGATTATTTCATTAAAACAGGATCGTCTAGTCCAGTTGTTGGATATTGTAATTTTTAATTTGGAAATAAAAGAAAACAGCCTAATGAGGCTGTTTTCTTGTTTACATGGTAATCTCTGTAGTGGTTAATGTACTTAACTGACTTTTAGTTTGTTGATCTCGTACCACATCAGTAATTACTTTTATGTTTTTAATATCATTTGGGGCTTGAGATAAGAAACATATGAGTGTTAGCTTTATTTTCTCATTCCCCTTTAGACTTCTATCTTTTGGATCCGCATTCATTTTATATACATCTACTTGTTCACCATTACTTAAAACAAGTGTTTTAAAAGGACCTTTTTCTAAATCAAGTTCCTGATTCGAAGTGTTTTCTAAAGTTGTTGTGAATTGTATTGCATTCATTTTCTCTGTACTTAACCCTCTCTCTTTTAAGTTATATATCCCAACTTCACTTACTTCTGTACTTTCAATAACCTTAATTCTTTCCACTTGAATACGAAGAGGCCCTGCTTCTATCATTGTATGAGGTTCACTTAATTGCTTTAAAATAACTGTTCCAAATGGATGTTTTGCTTCTTGTCCCACTTGTGTTAATGGTTCTGTATAAGGCTTAGGTATCGCATTAATTTCGGTTATAGGAGCTTTTTTATTATCAGATATCACCTCTTTTTCAGATTTCGTTTGATTAGAGCAAGCCGATATAACTATGCATAAGAATACAGCTGTTAGAAAGAAAGATATTTTTTTCATTTATGAACCCCTTTGCTAAAGAATTTAATTCAACATTTTTTACTGTTCTATCGTTCTAAAATCATTGTAAATTAGCAGATTTGTTTTTGGAATATTCAAACCCAAATTATGTGTGCCCTCATATTGAGAAAATTTAGTTCTGTTTCGAAATTTCCCTAGTTAAACTATACTTTAGAAAAAAGAATATAGGAGAATCAAAAGTTTGATATTTTAAAGGAAAAGAATTCAAGCAAGACATTATTTTGATAGCCGTTGGCTACTATTTTCGTTTTTCTTTAAGTTATCGAGATGTATCTGAAATTCTAAAAGAACGTGGTGTATCAATTCATCCAACAACGATCATGCGTTGGGTTCATAAATGTGAAATTCGCATCCAATTGAAAGGAGAATAGCGCTATCTGTATCGTTCAATTGATGGAGATGGTCATCTTTGGATATTCAACTTCGAAAAACACGCGATCATCAAGTAACTTACATGTTTATAGAAATATCAATTTAACCATTACAAATATTAGTATTTAATTTTATCAAATTATAATTAGAGGGAATTAAAAAAAGAACTTTTTTAAGAGCTACTTTAAAATCTTAAGTTGGGGGATGTGTGAACGTAACGCTACTAAAATTCTTGCTTTTAAATCATTATTACTGTATTATGTTTACGTAGCAATATAAGGATTATGATATATGAAAAGGAATCAAATCTATAAGTAAGATTTAAATCCTTTTCCAAGTCAAAAAGATTTTGCCAAAATCTAATATAATTTATGCTTGTCTTTTTAATATGTATCTAGTAAAAACATATTTTTTATCAATAGAATTCTGTTTTCAATGCTAGGAATTAGTGTTCTAAACAAGGAACCATACAAAGTGATCTGAAAAACCTGAGAGGTATTGTATGTAGTTTGCTTATCTCCAGGTACTATATACAATAAAAGAGCCTTACCTCTCTAGGCAAGACTCTACTAGTTTAGTTGTATAATATTTACATGATAACTACGAAACAGAAAACATATAACACCAAATAGCAGCACCCTATTATTCCTCCTACAGCTAATACCTGTTTAACCCAACTCTTAAATTTTTGATTACTGTAAATCGCTTGCACTCTTTCCATATTTCCTCCTATTAAGGAGAACCCTTATAGACTCTCACCTTGCTATGGTAACATTAAAAAATGGCTAATAGAGGCCTAATGTATAAATATGCAATATTGCATACATAAATATATTGTTATAATTGTAAGCGCTTACTATAATAAGGTTATAAAGATTCACCACATCTTAATAAGAAAAAAGAGGAGCGAATAATATGGAAATCGCAATGGCAGTTTTAAAATTTATAGGTGGAGCAATCCCAATAATTCAAGAACTTCTAAAAGCATTTATGTAAATTCACTATTTAGCAATTATTTATAAAAATTATCATACAAATGATCTGTATATCAAAAATGAATTGATTTACAGATCATTTGCGTGAGCAAGTTCCCTTTAACATGATTAAGGGACTTTTTTAATTTTTAAATACTTAAGGTTACACCACATTAACATCAAGTTAGCAAAACAAATCGAATAGCATATTTTTCATTTTTGGGGCCTTAAAAACTTTAACTTCATGGTGATTGGGTAACAATTCTGATTTAGAGATAAGATCAGTTTATACAAAGATTACCGACCGATAAGTGGAAGATGAAGAAGGAGCAGCTAAAGGCAGAGTACTCGATAAAAATGGAAATGTTGTTGCTATTTGGTATATCACGGCTTTTAAATAATGAAGGGTTAATTTTACAAGGTCGAAAAGAGCATCTTCAAGTTTATTATGGGAGTATTAAAATAATTTCAATAATTGTAATTACACTAAAATAAAAAAGCTTATCCTTTAACACGTAATGATAAGCTTTTTTATTATTCTTTTCATTTTTTGTTTTAGGAAGTATTTCTTTAAGTTGATAGCAATGTGGTGTTATCCCATCACTATAAAGCTAAAACTTTATAGTGCCCCCAAAACGGAAGCAACGGATTGCATTTATATAAATAGCTTTTGAAAAATTAATAATTTTGTTTAGGGATACTTTAAGTTTTTAGCTTGAATGACATATAGTGTTACCTCATACTGAGTGATTAGACTATTAAACTTAAAAGTGTTATTTTTAGCATTCTAAATAATCGGGTTCAATGTATTTTTCTGTTTCAGGAGAGCTTTTAATTTCTATTGGATATTTCTTAAAAGCTACAACAGTGATCCTATCTTCTTGAACTAAACTTCTGGATTCATTTATAGAAGAAAAACCTGTTCGCGTTAAAAAATTGTATAGAGAGGATTTTGTCATCCAAAAACTAGTAACGTTATCTAATGATGCCCATTTTGATTTTAAACGTTCTTCTATTGATGAGTTAGCAGAGTGTTCTAGCATTGTGTGTCCCTTATATTCATAATTTTTATAAAGTACTGATACATTAGGAGTACAAGTGATATGAGTATCAATTATTACAAACCTTTTGCATACTTCATACACTTTTTCTAAAAAGGGGAATACATCTGGGCAGTCTAAATGATATAAAATACCAGAGCATAAAACAATATCAAATTGACCATATTTTTCAGCACTTAAATTTCTTACATCATCTTGATAAAAGGTTAAGTTTTCCAACCTTAATAAATCTTTAGCGAATATAGCTTTTTGTATGTTTGATTCTCTTCCTTCTATCCCTACAACAGTTGCTCCTTGCATAGCAAACTCAATAGCGTAATGCCCCTCTAAACAAGCTAAATCTAAGATTCGAAGATTTTTAAAATCACATTGTGTGATATCTTGAATCATTGTCACAATTTTTTTTAATGCAGGATTTGGTTGTCGAATATCTCTTGTATATAGAGTATCCGTTAATTTAATATCATAAGCGGTCCATTCACCATATTTACGAATAATGTTTTCTTTTTCGAGAACAAAATCTTTCATGATACAATTCGCCACCTTTAACATAATATTATGTGTAATATATACCTTTATAAGATCAATATATGTGTGTATAACTTGTATTTAGACGAAGATAATAATGACCTTTGTATAGCAATGTATTTCGAACAATTAAGATGGCTCCTTGCCATCCCTTGTTCGAAGCCAATTCATCTCCCACCTACTCACTTCGCGTTCCTTGAGGAAGGAGTCTTCTTGGCTAAAATGATAAAAGTTGTTTTTTTATCTTATTTGATATGGTAGTTAACAAAATCACTACCATTAAGTGACTTAAGATAACACTTCCCGATAACCAGGAACATTTCATGTTTCCGTGTACTGCTAAATGTCACAAGGATATACTGATTTATTGCCACCATAACGTGGAATCCATACAAAATCACATTTTAAATTTACCATACCGAAAGGCACATACATATGATAGCCACCAACATATAAACCAACTTTCTTAGCACCTAATCGGTATAACTCATCGATAAAAATAAATAGAGACACTTGTCCCTCTCTCAATAAGTACTTTTATTTTAAACTTTTAAATCATCCCTTTTAATATTAAACCCAAAACCGACATAGTGATTGCGCTAATAATAATTCGTAAAATCCAAGTTGTATTCATGCTAATCTTTTCTAATTGCTTATTAATTGTAGCTATGTCTTTCTCATTAATTGTTGTACGAGTTTCTAAATTACGAATATCTCGCATAATTTCTTTTTGTTCTTCTTTTAAACTGTCAATTTTCACATAAACATCTTCCAATACCTTCACATCCTTTTATAATCTTAATAAGGCAATCTTTACATGATATGAGACAAGCTTATTCATGGTGAATTCATTGCAGGAAATTCCATACAAAATACGTATTTTCTTAAAAATAAATACTCATTACATGTCTTCTTGTTGCAAACTGTTGCTTTCTAATCGTCGCAACTATCACAATCTGACGGTTGATGTTCATGTTTATCCAACTCATATTCTTTTAGATGTTTCCACATGAGCTTATTGCAAATAATAGCACTTGCAGTGCGATGGAGTTTTCCTTCGTATATATCTGTAAATGCCTTTTTAAATTTAGCATCTACATCTACTGGTTTCAAGCATACATAAAGCAATCTAGCAACTTGACCACGTGTAATACTATCACCAAAACCATATGTGCCATTTCCATAACCAGCTACTATAATCTCCCCTTTTATATCTATATTTTCTTTATATAACCAAATGATCAATAAGAACATCTTTAAAAATAGTATCTGCCCGTAGATTTGTTAAAGTTGTTGCTGCAAGTACTGCACCTAAAAAAGTTGTTTCATTTTCACGCTATTTCCCCTTCTTATCCTAATTATTTTTGCGAATAAAAATATACTTTATTTCCCAACACGAATCACTTATATATAAAATTTATATACATTAATTCCTCCCAGAATGCTGTAGACTCACTAAAAAACTCTTCTTGCCTATAGAAGAGTTTTTACTACGACTTCACTGTTAAATAGCCTTTTCCTTTATTTTAAGTAAATGTCTGCTGTATTCTTTTTAAACTAGCCGAGATATTGTTTTAGTATTTCTAGCCCTATTTTCAACTCTTCTAATGAGTTTGTAGAGGATAGAGCAACTCGTAAATACTGATTAGGCATGGTTTGTGCGGTAATAAAACGCTCGGAATGAAAAATCCGAATGCCGTGCCTCTCCAAATCCGTTTCTAATTGAAATGCATCATAATGATTTTGAATAGGTAGCCAACGGTAAAAACTAAAAGGATGCCCTACAGGATTGTTGGAAGAAAAATATCCTGAATAAATTTCGTTTGCAGACTCCGCTAAAAATTTCTTCTGCTTAACAATTTCATGAGCTTTTCCTGATAACACTAGCTCTGTTATCACCTCTACGTCTAAAGAAGATGTTTTAACATTGACATTAAATATAGCCTTTAAAATATCCTTACGTAAGGCATCTCCGAATACCATATAAGCAACCCTTAATCCTGAACAAATGCACTTAGAAGTTCCACTAATATAAACACTTTGTTCTGGAAGTAAATTAAACATTGGTTGCTCATAATCAGAAATAACCCCTGCTGTCAAAAATGCATGAATATCATCCTCAATCAAAATTATTTGATGCTTTCGAATGATTGCTGCTAACTCTTTCTTTCGAAAATTTGCAATCATAATTGTAGTAGGATTAGAGCAAGAAGGCATTAAAAAAATACCATTAATATCTAATTGACTACATTGCTTATCGAGTTCACTTGGGAGCATTCCAAATTCATCCCCTTGAATGGGTACTAATTGAATATGTAGCATTTTTGCCAATTCGATAAAATTTGAATAGGTGTATACATCAGTTGCAATTCGGTTTCCAGGTTTAAACAACGCTGTCAATGTAATCGCTAAAGCATTTTGTGACCCCGAAACTATTGCTATATGGTCTTGATCCACATTAATGCCAAAAGACTTCATCCAATTGAGACCTGCCGTTTTTTGATGCGGAAGACCAGTTGGATCATTGTAATTTAATAGTTGCTCTAAATACTTTTTATCTACGACCTTTTGAATAGTCTCTGCGACAATACTATTAGTTTGCTCAAATGATGCTACTAATCCAAGATCAATGCAGTTTCTGATTTCCTCTGTAGAAATAGTAATGGAACGAGTTGCATTAGGAGCTACAAAAGTTCCACTCCCTGTGATTGCGTAAATTAGGCCTTTAACTTCACATAGTTTGTAAGCTCGGGTAATTGTTGTAAAGTTTAAATCTAAAAAATCCGCTAATTCTCGTTGTGGAGGCAATTTTGTTCCTGGAGCTAAAAAACCATTTACAATATCATGTTCAAGTAGTGCTGCAATAGAGGAATAAAACGGACGCTTTAATAGTTCCTTATTAGGTTTCCAAGACATAGAGTAATTTTCAAATGAATTTACTGGCATGCTTCACCTCTACGATTAAATTTTTATAGATAAACTCAGCATTATTTTAAAGTTAGAATAACACACTCCTCTAAAGAAAATTGTAATCCATACAATTTTCTTATTCATTGTATGGATTTTATGTGTTAAATTTGTATGCAATAAAGCTCTTGATTAAGGATGTGAATAATATGAAAAATAGAAATCAAATAAGAATCGCATTCCGTGCAGCTTTCCCTTATACAATACCTATTTTTGCTGGTTTTGTATTTTTAGGAATTGCTTATGGAATCTACATGAACTCTCTGGGTTTCAGTTCAATATATCCAATTCTAATGAGTTTAATCATATTCGCAGGATCAATGGAATTTATTGCAGCTAATTTATTACTGGTTGCTTTTAATCCAATTCATGCACTTTTTCTTACTTTAATGGTGAATGCACGGCATTTATTTTATGGTATTTCTATGCTAGATAAGTATAAAGGAACTGGAAAGAAAAAGTTTTATCTTATTTTTGGACTATGTGATGAATCTTTTTCTATTAATTCTACTGTTGATATTCCGAAAGGTGTTGATAAGGGTTGGTTTATGTTCTTCGTGACACTGCTTAATCATTTGTATTGGGGTATAGGAGCAGCAATTGGTGGTATTTTTGGTTCCCTTGTACACTTCAATACAAAAGGACTAGATTTTGTTATGACAGCACTTTTTGTTGTGATTTTTGTTGAACAGTGGATGAGGGAGAAAAAGCATTATAGCGCTCTTGTAGGACTGGGATTATCGATATTTAGCCTAATTATTTTTGGTGGAAACAATTTCATCATTCCTGCAATGATTATGATTTTATTAGTACTTACTATCCTAAAAAAACCAATAGAGAACGTAGAGGAGGTTTCCGTTTGACAATGAGTTTACTGCAACAAGTTATAACAGTTGGTATAGTGGTTTTAGGCACAATGATTACAAGGTTCCTTCCCTTCTTAGTGTTCCCATCAGATAAACCTACTCCGCAATATGTCCAGTATCTCGGTAGGGTACTACCTTCAGCTGTCATAAGTCTTTTAGTTATTTACTGTTTTAAGGATCTAAACTTATTATCCGGCAATCATGGTGCTCCAGAATTAATTTCAGTAGGAGTAGTAATAATGCTTCACATATGGAAGAGACAAATGCTTCTCTCCATAGCAGGTGGAACAATTATCTACATGCTGTTAGTACAATTTCTCTTTAATTAAATTCATAATAACAAGTAATTGTTCCTATAATCCTTCTATTTAAGAAATAGAAGGATTATAATTAAAAAACTAAAGGATATTTAATAAACTCATTCAAAAATTCTGTTCTCCTAACTGTAATATCTCCTTATTTACCGGACATTTTACTTTCACTTCCCAGTGTCCATGTACTGTAACTCTTACCTGAGGATTAAACATTTTGATTTCATCTACACTAAAGATAATGCTTTTCTCCTCAAAATTTTTTTCCTTAGTGTTTACTTTCCCTATGACTTCATTCTGCCAAAACACTTCTAATGAAGCCTCACTTTTAGGATCTCCCAAGTATTTATATACAACTTCAACTTCCCCTGTACGTTCAATTAGTTGAAAAAAACACTTTTTCATATCTATGGGACTATTAAGAACAATATTAGTCCCACAGGTATACGGCTTAAATATTGAGCCATCAAGTTCTGTAAGACAATTGACTTTATGATACCAATTTCCTATATAATCATTCTTAATGACTATTTTATTTGGGTTATACCTGGGATCATAATAAAATATTATATCATGTGGACTATTAAAAACTACTCCATGCACGCGTGTATGAGTTTGCCCTATTGGTGTAGTAAGATCGTTAATCCAAAACACTTTAAATACAGAATCTACCCGCCTGCTTTGGTAGGTATTGATAATGATATAACCTGATTTATTTAAAGGTAATTCATGATAAATTTCTGGAACCGACGTATATAATCTTTCACCACATCCATAGGGTTTTGCAACAGTTCCATCTCCGTCATCAATAATGAATATACCCCCTTCTACCTCTAAATCCATTAAATCTGTCTCCATTGCACAAAAAAATGTACCATCTTCAAAAAAGAACATTACATGATAGAGTTTTTCTACTTCATAATGCCCTGTAAATCCTTTTACAAACTCTCCATCATATTTCAATTCCTTAGTAGGTGGATATATTATACCTTTTAGACCTTTATATGCCCCTTCTTTAACCAGTGCTATTTTCCCAATATTAGGATCTCGGGGATCTAATTTTGGTCTAGGAGCATTAATAGTACTAATACTATTACGCGTATTTTCACTTATAACAAAATCAGACAATCTTTTATCCTCCCACAACATGTAGTTCTATTGATTCATCATTTAATACAGTGCGGTCCACAGCAATAACCATCCCCTCACCAACTTCAATCATAATGGATTTTTCAGTGATGTCTTTTAAACCACCAATATATGCATTTTCTTTACATGTAAGCATAATAGCTTTTCCAATTTGATCTCCTAATCCACAAATCGGATGAGATTTCCAATTACTCTTCATATCATCACCTCTAAACTATTCAAGTTGTAATACCCGCTTTATAATCGCTATTTATAATCAAACCCAAACTACGCAAGAATATAAACAATTAAAGCTTTCCATTATTAAAAAACTGCGTGTTTATTGGATTTTATTTAATAGTATTATAGGTAAATTGAATTATTTTTTATCTGAATGTAGAATTATTTTTTATTTCCTTAAAATTCCCCCTCAACTTTTTCAGCATATAAAACGATACTTATAATAGAAAGAGGTGTTTTAATTGTATAAAACGATGCCAAATTCAAAAGAAAGAGAATTTATATACAATAGCTCATACAACAAAGGGCATATAAGCATTCCTAGCATGGTAGCTCACTGTATTGGCCTAAGTACTCACGCAAAATTGGTGTATTCTAACATTTTGAATTACATTTATAAAAAAGGAGAATTTGCATTCCCAAGTATTTATAGATTGTCTATATCTTGCTCCTGCTCAATAAATACAATTATTCGTTATATTAATGAATTAGTTGAAAAAGGATTTATAAAAAAAGAGGTCCCAGGTCGTGGAAAAAGTAATCGATACTACATAATAAAATGTGATAAAATTCCACTCCTAAAAGTATCAGAAATGATATGGGAAGTAATAGATACACTTGCAAAAAAATATGGTTGGAAGGATATTTTGAAATGTAAGAATTCAATATTGTCTTTTCTTAATCAAAATAAATATTCATTACATCATATGGAGATTCAGCCAAATACAATAAATCACTTAAATGCTTTATTCCTTCATGTTTTAGAAAAAAAAGAATTAAATATTGAAGTATTGACTAGTAATTTTATATTTAAAAATCAATCTATTATATAACAGTTTTGAAATTACAAAATCATATAAATAATTTATAGGATAATAGGTGGTGTGAATATTGAATGAACCTTATGTTACTTGTACACAATGTGTTGTTAGAGATTGGTGCCAACGTAGAAATGGTACTACTCCCCTGCCACAGGATTATACAATAAATCCTGAGTGTGGCGGTTATATCTTACTTAATCAAGCTTTAAAGCTTTCTCAAATTCCTTTAGAATATCAAAATGCAAATAAAAGAAATTTCTTAATAGACACGGATAACAGAATGTACAAAGACTACATTATAGATACTTTTAATTCAATAGAGGAAATTGTTAAGAATGGAAATAATCTTGCTTTTATACATCCACAAAAAGGAACTGGTAAATCATATACTGCTATAGCCTTTGCAATGGAATATATATTTAAATCAGTAATGAATCCTTCTTTATTTAATTTTGAGTCTCCGCTTGTACTCTATATTAAGTATGGTTCATGGGCAAATGATCTACGGCAAATTTATCAATTAAATGATGAAGATTTCACACAAAAAGTTTTACAACAAGTAAAACTCATGAAGACGGTTCCCCTACTAATACTTGATGATATAGGAAATGGGAGATTTACAAATTATATTAAGGATTTTACTTATGATGTAATTGATTTTCGTAAAGAAAACAAAAAATCAACATTTTTCACTTCTAATCTTACACTCCAACAATTAGAACAAGAGAATTGTCTTGGGGATATTATTACATCTCGTATGTTATTTAATACTGTTGTATATCAATTAGGAGGTCGTGATAGAAGACAAGAAAAAAGTTATATTCTGAAGCCAATTATATAAAGATCTCGTCATGTAACGGGGTCTTTATAGAATCCATTTAACAATAATATGATAAATATGTAAAAATAGTATTACAATTAATATATTTCCATAGTATACTAATTTACATGATTAAATTTTCAGCTTATGAATTGAGTAGAAACGCATCAAATCCTTATATATAAATATCTGTAAAACAAAAGAAGTTAATCAGAACATAATAAAGCAGCAATATCTGTTTTGGATAGTAAGATGCTTTATTCCATTAGGGTTCTGGTTTAATCTTCTATTCTTTTACGCCTCAAAAACGAACATAAGTTCTTTTATTTTTCAGCAAAAATAGAACATACGTTTTATTTTAAATTACAAAAGAACATAAGTTCTAATTTTTCACCCTAAAAACGAACATAAGTTCCTCGTTTTGTTATTAAAAAAATCGCAACTATTTCCATTATCACATCGATTATTATGTCGAGATTAGATGAAAAGGAGTCTATATTATGCCATCCATTGAAGAATTACAACTATTAAACCATATATTAGAAAACAGAGATTGGTCTTCAATTGATAAAAATGGCCTTGATGAAGAACATTTTCCTATACATAAAGATATTTTTAATTACATTAAAAATTTTAAAAAATTACAAAAACAACTTCCAACAATAGAAACCGTAATGAATATATTTGAAGAATTTGAAATGGTCGAATTAGAAAAAACAGAATTTGTAGTAGATGCTCTTAAAGAAGATTGGTTACATAGAAAATTCAAGCCCTTTCTTCAAAAAGCAGCAAACCTTGTCGCTGAAAAGAAAACTGTAGAAGCTATTTTAGATATTAAATTAAATGCCACGAATATGTTAAAACTTGCGAATATTGACAACAAAGGATACTCATATACTGGAATGGCGGATACACGTAAGAGTAAATACTTATCAATTCATGGTAGAGATGAAAATGAAATTTTAGGAGCGACTACAGGCTTTAAAACATTAGATTTAGTGACTAATGGATTAGTAAGTGATGGGCAAGAAACTGATTATTTTCTTGTTTTCGCACCATCTAATATGGGCAAAACATTAATATCCTCATTTATGTTAATGTCCGCTTGGAATAGTAATATCGAGTGGGATTTCCCTGCCTACTTTGCTTTAGAACAACGTGCCGAAGAAATTGCCCGAAATTGGGATCATGTCCTGGCTGGTGTATCAAATCTAGGCATACAACGTGGTACTATGTCAGCTGAACAAAAAGACCGTTATATCTTCTTTTTAGATCAACTAAGGAAAAAACAAAAAGATATGGTCATCTATGATATTCAAAAAAATGGTGGTCGCCCCTATACAGTTACTGAAATACAACGCATCCTTGAGTCTGAAGGACATACTCGCTTTGTTTTAGATCAATTATCCAAAGTACGTTTAAATAGCTCCAATAATAATTTTGGGGATTTAAGACAAAGATTATTTGATATATCAGCAGCAGTACGTGAAATGATTTTAGGAACAGAAATTCCAGGTTATGTAGTAGCACAAGCTAACAGAGAGTCTGCTAAAAGAATAAAAAAAAGTCTAAATGATAGCACGATGACTGGTGAAGATATCGGGGAAACTTATGCAATTTTCCAAGATGCTAGCAAAGGTATATCTATTATCAAAATAAATGAAACTACCTTTAAAGTACAGGTTATAAAAAATCGTGGCAATGCTAGTGGCCAAAGTTTCATTGTGCGATATAACTTTGATACCGGACTGATTAGTACCATAAACAATCAGTATGAAAAACAGTTCTTCTAGTCTTAATAATGGAGATGAAAATACATGCAAAAAGCAAAAAATATAGAAATTCTCGAAAATACATCACTTGATATACCAAGTCTAATAGATGATTTGCGTTTTAAGTATCAGTATTCCCTTAGATATCAAAGTAACCATGCAGCATTTTCAAAGAAAAATGATAACGGCAATTATATAATGTGTTGCTGTCCGAATCATACAGAAACAAGACCATCATTTGGTATTTCTAAAACCCCTCCCTATCACACACACTGTTTCTGTTGTGGATACTTAGGAACCATAGATTGTGTAATTGAAACCGCTTTTGTTTTAGAACAAGGCAACGGATTAAAAGCCCTATTATCAAATTACTATTTTGAAGACAATCGTAAACCTTTAGACATTACAAAAATCTTAGCTACAAGAAAAAAATGTATAAAAGCAAATACGTTATCCGAAGAAACACTCAAAAAATTGGATGAGGAAAAATTTAAAAATCAAGAAATTTACAATGTAGCAATGTCCTATTTAATTAATCAGCGTGGAATAAACATGAAGACTTTAGATACTTACGAAATAAAAATAGATGTCAGAAATAAATGTATCGTATTTCCGCAACGTACTCGAAACGGGGATCTTCGCTTTTTACAAAAACGAAAAATTGGAAGCAATTATAACGGTTCAAAATTTATCAACGAAGGATTACCAAACAAAAAAGATATTTTATTTGGACTTCATTTAATTAATCAATTACGAACATCAGCCAATCGGATTAAAAGAGTTCGTATCGTAGAATCTCCTATAGATGCAATGAGTAACTATCAAGTAGGTATTCCTGCTGTTGCAATTAACGGAAAATTATTATTTAAAAACCAAATACGCGAATTACATCTAGCAGGTATAGAGATAGTTGATCTATTTTTTGACAATGACAAAGCTGGAAAAGATGCAACACAAAAAGCAACAAAACACTTATTACAGGAAGGATTCACGGTCAATCATACGCTTTATCCACCCCAATTCACTGAAGATTCAAAAATCGATTCCAATGACTTACTTAAGATGGGGTTACTAGATAAATTAAATACAAATTCAATTAGTTTACTAAGCAGTAAATTTTAATTCATTCAAATAAAGGGGATTTATATAATGAACACAGCAACTATAAACTTTCAAGATTTAATAATGGAAATACTAAACTCTGAATCTATAGCTAAAATTTTTAATTTTGAACTATTTAAGGTGAGAAATCAAGATAAAGAAGATGTGAAACAAGATTGTATCTTGCGTATAATGAAATCTCTTCAACAAACAACAGTTCCATCTGAAAAGCTACCTTCATTTTGTCAAACAATTATTAAAAGAACCGTGGTTGATTATTATCGTTATACAAATAGAATGGTAGAACAAAATTCGACTTCTGTATTTTATTGTGATGGATTTATTGAAGACGATTCTAGTGAAAATAATTGCCCTACATTTTGCCAAGAGTCTTACGAACAAGGATATGAATTCTCAATTGTTAAAGCAGATTTTGAAATACATAGAAATAAATTTACCCCGACTGAACAACATGTCATAGAATACATGCTATATGACGGCTTAGGAGTCTGTATGAATTTAGCCGAAATCGCAAACGAACTTAAAATTAATAAATCGCACTCAACAAGAGCATTAAAGAAATTGCGTAGCATTTATTGTTGTTAATATACATAGTTCCCTACTATTTCAAACAACAATCACCTAAAAATATTGTAAAACAATTAAGAACATTTTGTAAACAAAAGCAACTTTTATTTTTATTATAAATTCCGCAACTATTTAATTAGTTATTACGATAACTATTAATCAGTCTAGTATATACAACTAGTATACAACATCGACAATAATTTTCAAAGGCGTTTTTTATCTGTTTCTTATTAGATTTCAGCCCTCTTTTATATATATAACCATTCATTACATGAACTTTATTGGAAAATTATTAAGCTTAACTATTGATTTGTTACTATTAAATATTGACTAGATTCATAACTTACAGTCTGCATTTAAAAACTTAAGTTCTATTTATTTATATAAATAGAATAAACAAAGTTAATTTAAATAAACCTTTATATTGATATATAACAATTGAATGACGTTATATATCCTGTCAATTTAAGGAGGAAATAAAGTATGACGACAATAAAAGGATTAGATGCAATTTTAAAAGTGGGAAACACCTTTCTTACGTTTAAAGATAAAAAACCACTTACACTTTTATTTATCGATTGGTATGAAAATCTGGTTGGTATTCGCGAGCATTATGAACCTACCTTAAAACCCAAATATATACGTTGTCCAGGGACAGATGTGTGCCCCCTTTGTCACGTTAATCCTGGTAAATATCCGAATTTGAAGATTAAATTACGTGTATATGATCCATTAGATAATAAGATTAAGCTAGTCTCTTTAGCGAAAACTCACATTCAAAAATTACACACAGACTTTAATCTTTACATGATTGATCCTACAAAAGATTTTGTCACTATCTCTAGAAGTGGGACAGGTGCTAATGATACCACTTATTCAGCTAAACCATATCATTATACTTCAGTGGATGAAGAACCTATATTAAAGAAGCCAGACTTTAATGAAATTGAAATGCTTGATATATCAACATATATAACTTCTCATAGTCCTGATGAAATCCAAGAATTTATGAATGCAGCCTCAACAATATACAATTTACAGCAAGCACAGTTTCAATGTAGTTCCCCTACTCTTTCATTAACTACTGAAGGTTTTGATGAAAAGGAACAATTGAGAACTACTAATCATAAATTACCGTTTTAGAAAACCGTATGGAATTTTAATTTCTATTATTAAATATAGAAAGGGACGATTATTTCGTCCCTTTTTGAAGTAAGGAGTTGTAAATTTTGTTTTTTAAATCAAATGAATCCAATCAGGACATTTTTACACTATTAAATAAGCGCGAAGTAAAAGAAAGCACGCAAAAAACTCGTACAAAAAAAAATGAAAAAAAAAAGATTACGATAAAAAAAATTCAATATGTTCACGGAATTAATAATTCAGTAAAACTACCTTTAAATTACTACTTAATACATACCCCTGAACAATTTAAAGAATTCATTACCAAGTATAAGGTGTATAAAACCTTACATTCGCAAGCTTATACATTTATTGATACGAAATCCACTGGTTTGAATCCTTTTAAAGACTCAATCATCTCAATTACGATTGGATTTATGGATAACAGTTTTTTTTATATACCTATTAAGCCTTTTAAACATCGATTATCACAGAATATCTCTACATTAAGCCTAGAATACACGATGAAAAAACTCTCACCACTATTAGAGAAAGATACCTTATTAATACTTAGTAACAGTAAGCAACACATTCATGCTCTATATAATTGGTGTAATTTTGACATTACATATAATATCTTTTGGGATACTGAGATAGCTGCAAACCTATTAAATGAGAACCATCCAAAAGGTGTAAAAGAATGGTATAAAGAATATGTATTACCCCGTCTTATTTCAAAAGGAACCATTTTAAATACCATTGATAGAAAAAAATATATGTTTGAAAAGACACTCTATGATCAGCTACAACATCATGTAGCTACCTACTTCGCTTGCTATGATATTTTTATGCTAAAGTCTGTATTCGAGTATCAGAAAAGGATTTTTGAAAACCCTAAATTTAATCTTGTTCATATATATAAATTATTTAGAGAAATAGAGATGCCTTTAATAGCAGTACTTACTACTGCTGAAAGAAAAGGCATTAAAATTAATGAAGAATTTCTAAGCAATGATGTAAAACAAATACTCCAAGCGAAATTACAATCCGTAAAAAAAGAAATCTTGAATCACCTAGGTTCTACTATCACATTAAATAATTGTGTGCACCCACCTAAGCAACAAAATAAATATAATAGCGTAAATAAATTAACAAGCACTTTGTTTAATATAAATTCTCCAGCCCATTTGGCCCAAAAACTTTATATTGATAACGCTATTCTAAAACCTATCATGGAATATGACAAAGGTTGCAAAAGTGTGATTTCCAAGCTAAAAACAGATAGAAAAACGCTGATACGTAATCTATCAATGCATCCTGTAATTCCTCTAATTCTAGAATATCGTCGCTTAGTGAAATTAATAAGTTCTTTTTGCAACTCCCTACCCAAAGAACAACAAGGTACTATCGATAATAAAATTCATCCTATCTATAACTCTGTAGGAACTAAAACAGGCCGTATGAGTTGCTCGTCACCAAACCTAAAGTTGTGGGCTGCATAAAGGTAACTTTATGTGTAAGCAGATCGTTAATTCAGGGAAAGCTAAGGGTAATTACCTATGTCAATCCTGAGCCAAGTCTAATAGGGATATTAGAAAGGTGCAGAGACTACTTAAATTAACCTAGAACAGGTGAAATAAGCACGAAAGCGATCCACCCTTCTACAACAGGGTGATGATATAGTCCGATACTCTTTGAAAAAAGAGAGCAAGGATAAAGAGCCTTGCATTACTACAATGACAACAAGTACCAAGTAAAGCTGATTTTATACGTATGGCCTTTAGAGCAGAAAGAGGTAGATTATTCACCAGTATTGACTTCAGTTTACAAAACGTTGGCTGAAGTCGTTAATCTAAACCTACTCAAAACAGGGAACGCCCTCATGTAACGGTGGAGCCAATCCTGTGCTTCTAGTGACAAGAAGTGCAACGACTGCTTGTTAATTATCATCTTGATTCATAGTTAACAAAATAATGAGTCGTCTATCAACCAAAATTGATAAATCTATCGAACTCATTTATACGGTAGGCTATGGGCTTAGTGGTCACAAAATTTGCCCATTATTTGCAGGAATGCAACAGAAGGTATAGTCTAATCCGGCTCCTTTAAGGAGTGTTCAAATACCATGAAAATGGCGGTATACATACAACAAGAATTACGTTGGCTCGCAATAGTAACACAAGAACCAGTTCTAATTGAAGCCTTTAAGAAAGGTTTAGATGTACATAGTCAAATCACTTGCCAAATTAAGGGGTTTACTTATAACTTGTTTGAGGATATTCGAAATTATAAAAGAGAGACATTAAAAGAGACTCAGCATCATATACAACAGCTTATAAATAAATGGTCAGATACCCCAGAATGTCTATATATCTTGAAGATATATAATATGAAGGAACTAAATAGTACTACTATTCCTTCTCTGGCAAATGCTTTTGAATCGCTTAGAAAAGAAATGAAAAGCATTGTATTCGGTAAAGGGATTGCCGAATTAAAATCTCACTCAAAACAGGGAAACCTAAGTGTATAGGCATAAGGCAATCCTGTGCCAAAGCGTTCATTTGAATGGCAGGTGCAGAGACTTATAGCGTTCCGCGGTTAATAAACAACCAATCTAACGAGTTCGCTTAATGTGAGAAGCAGCTTAAAATAGTTGCTAAGGTATAGTCCACTCCCTTAGGAAACTAAGGGGTTTAAGTGACCTTATATGGTATAACAGAAATCGGTTTATCCGATCAATTAAATATTACAAAAGTAGCAGCGACCTCGTTAATTAATCAATTTAAAAAACAATTACCCAACTTTTTAAGATGGGAAGCTGAAACACATAGAGAAGTTTTAACCAATGGTTATGTAAAAGATTTTTTTGGTAGAAAAAGACGTTTTAAAGAAACAATATTAAAAGCTACCAATTCTTCCACCTTTAAGAACAAAAATTCAGATTGGAGATTAGAGAAAATAAAACGGCAAAGTTGTAACTTTAAAATACAAGGAACGTCTGCGACACAAGTTAAAAAAGCCATGGTAAATTTATTTTATCCCACCCGGCCAGATGGTACAAAATGCTTAGATAGAGATGAATGGCTACAGGAGAATTACAAATCTATACTTGAAGAGCATGATATACACATCGTATTACAGATACATGATGAATTAATCTTTGATGTACCACAAGATGTTTCCCAAGACGTTTTAAAAGAAATTTCAAACATCATGCTAAATGCCATTCCTTCTACCCATTTAGGAGTGACATTCCATTCGGATATTCATACCTCTCCATATTGGGGTGGCACATTTTCAATGGAAGAAATTAAAGAGTTTTCTAATAGCGATGTAGATCTGAACAGATTATTTCATCAACAATTTAAACAGAAAATAAACAACTTCCTTAATTCAACGTTTTAGGTGAATTTAATGAACACTCCCCCACTTAGCAAAGCTTGAAGTGGGAGTTTCTAACGTTTCGACCTAACGGACGATTAACGTCAGGGGAGTTAACACATTAGCGAGCTGTTTCACGCCTAACCCCTCTATCCCATTTGTCCATGCATTTGGGATTACTTTTCGTAAAATGTTAGCCGCAGCATTTACATCTGCATTAATTAAAGTTTTATTTGCTGAACGATATATGCCGCGCTTTATTCGTTTTCCTGAAAAAGTTGTATTTTGGTCATTTTCTCCATACGTTGGAATGAAGTCGTTATCCAGAAAACTTGCTTTCGATGTATATGATTCTTCAGTTACAACAACTTGAATGCCTACAGCATTTGCTTTGTATGTAATCATTTGAATCAGTAAATTATGTGGGATATGACTAAACGATTGGTTATTTCTTTTTCCCATATTCGTTTCTTGTTTCCAACTTTTGTTTTGACCAATAACGATTTTACAAACTTCTTCTTCTTGAGCTAGTTTTACGATATGGTGACTAACTTTATGGAAGACATCTTTTATTTTCAAGTAACGTTTTTGATGAAGTTTTTCTATCCTTTTAGAAGTAAAAGGTCCTTCATTAGTTTGTTTTCCATTTCTAAGAATGCTTGTAAAATGACTCTTCATTTTGTTGTAATATTGATTTATGCTTTTGACATGTTTGCCCTTAACAAGGACAGGTTTCATACCTGTGTTTGTTACGATGGTTGCAAGGTTATCAATCCCTAAATCAATACTCATATAACGAGCATTCTCTTCAATCATTTGTTGTTCAGAAGGAACATCAATTACCAATTCCACTACATATTCATTGTATTTCGGAATCACACGAACTTGTTTCAGTTTACCTTCAGTGAAACCTAGTTTCCCAATATTTAATTGCAATTTCGTCTTTGGAAACTTTAAAAATCTACCGTTTTTAATGATGCAATCTTGGTTTGTATACAGAATCTCTTTTTCAGAAGAACGAATATACTTTGGAATCCTAGGCATTCCATCATATTTGTTTGGATTCTTTTTATAGTCTTTTAAACTAGCAAAAAAAGATTTCCAATTTTGGAACAAACCTTTCATGATGGACTGGCTACATTGCGTAGGCAAAGCTCGATAATCATTTTGAATCATAGCCTTAAATAGTGCATCTAGAAAGTTGTAATCTACATAAGGTTTTTCAAAATTAGGTTCTGAAAACAAATTACATGTAATCTCTTTCTGTTCTTCTTTAGGCTTTAATTTCTCTTTTTCCAATTTCTTCTGATAGGCAAGAAGTTGTGTGTCATTCATCTTACCAATATTTTTATGAATATTATCCAGAACTTCTTTTTGCAAAGGCTGCAACTCTTTTTCTTGTGTTAATCCAGTGTACACCTGGCGTATATAAAAGTTTGTGGTGTTGTACATGTTCTTAGCGTTATGACAACATTCTTGAAAATAAGAATACATACGATGCCCTTTTTTAATCCAAATTTGAAGAGTTTTATAGTTTGATGGATTTTCCTTTGTCATTTTATTCACCTCCTTGTTAAGGATATTATAGCAAAAAAGAACATACGTTTCCGTTTTTTTCTCGAAAATAAAATATTTCTTTCGATTCACCTCACCACCTTCACTTACGTTTAGAGGTTGGAGTCCTCTCGAAAGGAATGATAGAAAATGACTTGAAAATTAAACATTATAATTGCCACTTTGATTAAATGAGATAATAATAAAAAAACGTACACTTCTGTACGTTTTTTTATCTTCTTTAGTTCCTAATTATCTATACAAAAAATTGAAATACCATTTCAACTTCTGCCTCATTTGTATATTCAACCCTAGGCATGGTGCTCGGATTACCATCAATAGCTAACGATAACGGTGCAATGCTAACCATTGGTGTAGGTGTTGTTAATAAAACCTTACATGCAGTTACCCATTCTACGCCATATTTCTGACGCGCCGAATCATTTAATTTCACATCAATTCTAGAAATATTTCCAAAGTTCGTTACTGACTCCCCTGTTTGCCTATTGAACCCTTTAACCGCAATACCATTACGTAACGAGTCATACGATACAATATACTTCTCTGATGCAATTGTAAGGATTTTATACGGCATTGCGCTCTTAACAAATTCAAATACATTTGGTCGTTTGTCGGGCTTTCTAGTACTCATCTCAAATACTTTAATTAACTCAATATCTTTAAGTGATAATTGTCTCTTTTTACCTCCGCAATTGCTTGCTGTATCATATGGTACAGGAGCTATATCATGAGATAATTCACCTGGAATATCAATACAATTAAAGCATCTTTCAATAGATTCTATAATTGTAACAAAGTTTAATAATTCAAAATCTATATTTGTACGTTCTAATTCATATAATTTTTGTTCAAGCATCTCTAATTCTATTTCCAAACGACATTTTGTAATAGAGGAACAATCTGAACTAGCTATATCATCTCTCATACGCTGCATAGCATCTTCAATAGCTAAGATTTCCTCATACAAATCTCCAAATCTAATTGTCATTATCACTTCCTCCTCACTTTTTTTTCGGAGCCTTAGTAGGATCTAATGTCCAAGTGATCCAATCGCTTACATCTTTTAAAGAGCTTACATGGAAGTACTCTCTACACTGTCTAAAGAAAGGAATGATAGGACTATTCCAATTCCCTGGCCCTATTTTCCCAGGTCCTTTTCTTCCTGGAAGAACTGTATATATAGTTTTCATAGGCACTAACGCATAACGATTAAATACTTTAAGGCTATTTAGCTTCCCGTCAACCTGATCGTATGTAACTTCTTTATACAGGCGATGTGAAGGTTCGCTACTGCCCTCTAACTTTTGTCTATCATCTGATACAAGAATAAGAGAATTCTCTACGGGTTTACCATTTATTACACTTTTATCTATCACTTGATCAATTGAATGATAAATTGCAGACATACCAGATTCAGGGAAATCCGATCCTCGATTAAATGTTAGCGTACTAATATCAGAAAATGCTTGTGCTAATCCTTGTACATCTACACTTTTATTCAGTAGAATTCTCCAAAAGTTCGGCCTATTCTTTCCTGCTCTGTCTGTAGGATCAGCATAGGCTACTAATGATACTTTACATGGGATTTTAGCAGCTTTAGCATAACGTTCGATTTCATTTGCTGTGGCAACTAATAAGTTTCTAACACGACCTCCAGGTTCAAGGCCCCCTCCTTCAAACATAGATTCAGAAATATCCACAACGAAAATAATATTAACCCCTGTGACTGTAACAGGCGGTACCCATGGATCCGGTTTTGGATAAGGTAAAACTTGTGGTTTTCGTGCATAAGAAGGTCTCACGCACTCCCTTATACATTCCCTAATTTTATACATTAATGTATCCAAGTTTTCACCAGATTCAAGTCCTGATTCCATGATTACTTCACGTATAGCTTCTAATTCATCTACATATTGCCGTAAAGCATCTACTGAGTATGGATGGCTATGTGCCATACCCTTACGCAAATCTTTAATCATTTTATCTATTTCTTTAACATATCTCATAATACTTTTGAGTTTAGGCATATCGATTGTAACCTCCTAACCAAATATAGTAAGCCCATTATAGGAAAAGGTGTGTCAAATGACACACCTTTGTGGTATTACCTTTTCAAATTTCTTCTCAATTTAAGGCATCTTTTTCTAATACTTCCTCTTCAGCCTCCATTTGGCTTGCTAATTTACTAGCCTCAATAAATTCCTGAATTTCTTGCTTAGGAGTAAATCCAACTTTCTTTTCAATATTTTTACCATCTTTCATAAACAGAAGCGTTGGAATCGTACTAACTTCACACAATTTAGTGATATCTAAAAATTGATCAGCGTTAACTTGAATAAATTTAATATCGTCAATTTCTTTTGACAATTCCTTAATATCCTGTGTAATCATTTTACAGGGGCCACACCAAGTAGTATAAAAATAAACTAAAACAAACCCTTCTACTATCTTTTCTTTAAATTCTTCAACTGTATTAATTTCAAACATTTTATTCCTACCTCCTGTAAAGTATTTATAAGGAAGAACGCTAACAAATCCTTTATACTGTATATTAATATAAAATAATTATATATTTGCATACATTTATGTCTACTTAATTTCCACCACAGCCGCATCCAACCTTACGAGCTACCGTATATGTATTACCGTCATTCCACTCTTGAGAAATATTTAATGCATTACGAGCAGAACTAGCCCAAACTTCTTTTTCTACATATTTTCCTTCTGCATCATGACCAGAAACCATATATTTTCGCTTGCCTAACAAATTAACCCTCTCCTTAATTACTTTTATAGAAATTACCTAAATGCTCAAAGCGAGGAACTTTTACTCCGCATACCTCAATATCCGCCATAAAAGTACTCTGAGGTTCAATCCAAGTATTTCCTTTAGCATCTTCATAAATTACCATTTCTTCATCAGTTCCTGTTTGTTTTCCCTTACCAGTAACGAGATAAATTCCACCCTTATAATATCTATAGATTTTAACTTTTTTATTATCCATATCTCCTCAACCTAAACATAATCCTCATATAAATTTATTTAATAATTTCCTTCATTTCTTTTAACCAATTTACTAAAACCATTTCTATTTCCTGCAAACGTCTTATAGAAGTACTTTCAGTCATTTTTTTAGATGCTTTATTGCAAATATAGAGACGTTCTTTTTCAATATCAAATACCAAAGAAAGATGGTAATCTTGTAAACCAAGTGAAGTGGAATCATATCTTACCATTCGTTTAATGGAATGCTCGATATGTATCTCCTTTAACTTACTAGCGAGGTTTTCTCTATGCTTTTTCCACTGATCCGTTGTAAATGTATTTAATAGCATATTAAATTATCACCAACCTTAAAATCATATCCTCTAAATCTCATTTATTAACTACACTAAAATTGCTGAATCATAGTCCCCTGATACAATATAATTAATCCCTGAATCATTATGAATTTTCATTATAATCACTTCGTTAATTTGATGATTTATAAACGATCCATAAGGTACCTCAATATCTTTCATTGCATCAATAACATTTTGAATCTCTTTATTCTTAACTTTCATTGCATTTTCTATTTTGCTGCTACTATTAGAAAAATGTAATGGATACTGTAAGTTTTGCTCCGTTACATTTTTTACATTTAGTTGTTTCACTAAATATTTCACATAATCTTCTGCTTTTTTAAGCCGATTCTCCATATTACGATAGTTCTTTTCCAGCTCAGCAATATAAAGATTTCTACTCATATCTACTTCATTATTAGAATTTGATTCAGAAGCATTCTTAGCCTTTTTATTCAATTGACTTTTTTCCTCATTGTTATCTCTTACTTGCAAATGTTGTACCTCAAGCAAATCTACATGTTTCAAAGCATTATTTTCACCTTGATCTAATTCTTTTTTTATTGTCTTTTGCAAGTAATTAAACCATTGGACTAACCATGTGTTATCAATGTCACCATGAATAATTTTGTTTTGTTCTTCCATAGAAAAATCCATGTCACAAATTCTAGCAAGTCCGGAATTAATGTCGATACTAATGGACAAATTTTCGCCACTTTGAATTAACTGTACTAATCGACTAATTTTCTTAGATAATTCCATATCGTTTACCTCTCCTATTTCGTACTGGTATTATAGTAGTCGATATATATATCAATTTAGTTGCGAGTTTTTTTATATCTAATTTAAATATTAAATTTGCTATAATACCTGTACTTCCTTATGAAAAATAATGTACTATGTTTTTACATTCACATTAAAAAATCTTAAGTAGTCGATAATTCATCTAATGGTTTATATTGAAATGCATTAGATTTTTCAGACTCTTTACCCTCTAAATTAATTGCCGTCATTTCAATTACAGATACTTTATCATTAAAAATGTTATGATCTAATTTAGCAGGTGAATGCTCAACACCTGTTAAAACTAATACATCATTTACAAAAATGTTATAACTCTCACTATCAGGTGACGTACTATAATCAAATCTAACTTCTACTCCGCTTTCCATATTATCCACAGAAGTAATAGCTGGTGGTTCAGGAGCTTCATTTCCTACGACTGTAATTGGTACAAATACTTCATGCACCCCATTTGTAATGACTATATCTGTTGTTCCTCCGCTAAGGCCTGTTACAATTCCTTCAGGGCTCACCTTTGCTATATATTTATCTTTGACAGAATAAGTAGTGCCTGTACTCGCCCAATATACATAAATTAACCAGTTATCACCAACTTCTTCTTTACCATCTGTTTGGAAAGTAATCCCTAAATAGTCACCTTTTAAATTTACAATTCGATATTCATTTCGTTTATTCGTTGCTATAACTTGTAACCCTTGTGTTTCTCTATCATCACCCACACCAAAACCATTGGTAGTCTTTACAATTTCAACTATTCGTTCTTCAAATTTATAATTACTAATGTCTACCGCTGTAATTAAACCTTTATTATTATATAAATTATCTATATCTTTAAATAACATAGCCGGACGAAGTTCAGCAGTAACATTCTTTGTAATCCCATCACTAGTTAATGCTTCTACATTCAACTGAACTTGATCACCAGTGTTGAGATTTAAATGCTTGTGGGAAACCATTAGAAAAGCTGTTGATGATAAAGGCTCGAATTCTGTATTAAGAAAAGCATCTACTTTCTTCTGGTACTTCTTTAGAGAGTCCTCTAAAACTAACTTTGCTTCTCTATAGGAAGTCTCAATTAATGCAGAACTTACCTCATCTCTCTTTTGCTCTAAAGTACCTAACTTCGTTAAAATTTCTTTTGCCCTCATATTTCATCCTCCCTCTTGTATCGCATTCATTATAAGGATTTACAAAATTTTTTATTTAATTTTTTGTAGAATAATTCTAGCCTTTTGTATAGTCATATTGTTTAACTTCCCAAAAGAAAAGTCCTTCATATTCAAATCTATAAAGTAAATTTTCAATGATGCTGCCTTGTTCATTATTATTTTTTAAATGCAGGATGTTCTTGAATACTTCTTGTTGCTTTAGATTCACCTTCATTCAACTCAGTTGTATCTAGAGAGTTATCTTTAGCTAAGCTAACTAACATGGTCATATATTCAACTTCTGCAAAGGATATGATAGAATTTTCACCTTTAGCATTTTTACGAATTATAGTAGTACCATTTTCTTGCCATTCCTTAAACTTACTTTGAAAAAAAACATCTGCTTCCTCTAAGCTAAGACCTTCAGTTAATTCTTGTGTCTCACTCTTTAATTTTTTTACTAATTTATCCTCCAACCAATCAACTTTCTTTGAATTTCCACTTTTAAAATAAAAGACTGCAGAAACGTTAAATTTATTTATTTTCATATTTAAATTCCTCCTAGATTATAATCTTTCATCTACACCTGATCTTACTCTAAAGCTTCAATAGGTTAATTAGTTTGATATGGAATTTATCCTTACAGCTATATATTTATAGTCGTTTTACTTAACTAGAATGTTGCGAACTTATTTCCTAATAATTAAGAACGAGCCAATATCATGAGAAGCATCTATAGGTATTGATATAGTTCCTTTAATATGAGAGTTACTTGATTTGCGAATTGAAATACTTCCCTCTAATCGCGATGCACTTGCTACATAAATAGAACTTTTTATCTCTTCAAACATACTCATTCTAATAATAGCTGTTCCACTAAGAGTATAGCTCGCATACTGTCTTGTTAAAATTGTAGACAGTATTTGTGACATATCAGGGTATACCACTAAAATATTGCTATGAATCTCCATAAATTTATAATAAGTACCATCTGCAAAGGGTTCCGTATTTAATACTTTTCCAATTAATAAATCGTATGCTGAGCCGCCAATCAAATTAATATCATGATGTTTCTTTGTATCCATGTGCTCAAATACTAATACAGTACGATTATTAGAAAAATCATATACCCCACCTAATTTACAAAACACAGGAATGTTATTATCTCGAAAGATAGTTGTAATCATTTCAGGAAGTTCACTTTCAAATTGCTCATGATAAGTTTTATATTCCCCTGTCTTTAATATGACATTGTATACTATTCCATCAATCTTAATTTCTAAGTTTTCATCTAAAATAGAAATAACATCCTCCAATTTTTTATCACAATATATTCTATAACCATGCGGAGTCAATGCCACTTTCTTCACCTCCTAAGAAAATCCAACTTTTAACAGCTTTATTACTCTTTAAAAAGTTTTCTTTGCTTTTAGTTTTGTTTAACTGAAATTTAGTTTGAATAAAACAGAATCATTACTCCTCCTTTTTCATAGTAGCTATCGAAATATCCCTAATAATAGTTGTTAGATTTTAAAAATCTAATATAAAATAGTTTTTTCTAACCTCTAATTCCATACTTACAAGTAATCTCCATCTGTTCACTTAATACATCTATATTTTCTTCCCGTTTTAGATCATTCTACTTTTTCCGTCGCAACCTATTAACTTCTCATAACGACAGTTAGTATGCAGATTCAACAAATAGGAGGATTTAAAAATGACAAAAAACAAGTTACTAAAGACATTATATTTCAATTCAAATACTTTAAATTGGGGCCTATACTTTGATTCATTACATCAACCTTATTTCTTAAAATTAACCAACAGTTTTTTCTTCTTTAATAGAGTTGGGGTGAATTAAAGTGCCTTCCCAAAGATATATTGACCTTAGAGAAGATAATTTACCTGACTTACATAACAATGTGTTATTGAAAGCTTGCCAAGAGGATCCTGATTTACTCTCTGAACTTTTATATGAAAATAAAGAATTTCTCTTCTCAATCATTGCTCACTACAAAGGAAGCATTGAATCCCTGAAAAACAAATTTAACGTGGATGAAGAAGAGTTACTTCAACACGCTTATATAGCTGTTATTACAGCAATTAGAGATTTTGATTTTAATAAAGGAATTAAATTTACTACTTATATTTATCGGCCAATTATATGGGAAGTTAACCAATTACTCTATAATGATTCTAGACTTGTACGCTTAAGTCGAAGTGCAGTAGATCTACTCAAACAAATGGAGAAAGTTGAAAATGAACTAGGTTATTTTCCAAAAGCTGAAGAATTAGCAAAATTACTTGATGTTACTGTAGAGCGCATTGAAAATGTTCTTCGATTCGCTTCAGAATTAACCTCTTTAAATTCACTTGAAAGCTTTGAACCCGAGGATTACTCAATAGGTTATGAAAGTAAAGTAATGGATAAAATCTATGTAGAAAATCTACTTAAAAACTCCGATTTATCCGAATTTGAAACTCAAGTGATCAATCTTATCATGGATGGTAACAATAACTCACAGATAGCAAAAAAATTAAATATCTATCCAATGACAGTTAATCGTGCTTTAAACCGTATAAAGAATAAATTAGATAACAACTTTGAGTCAAAACGATTGTCCAAATATGAAAGTGAAATTGGACTAATTGCAGAAGAAATGATCGAATTAAACTGTATAATGAATATAGAACAACTCAAAGATTTATTAGATGTATGTGGTTACAATATAAGCAAGTATAGCTCTCGAGTTTTATATTATATTCGTCAACAAGCTATAAGCCGCTTAGATCAAAACCTATCTGAATGCAATAATTGCTCGCAATAAAACTTAATTAAAAAAGTATATAACATTAAATGACAGAATATTCGAACTGTATAAATTCTCAAAAATCGTTTTAGTTATATATAAAAATAAGCAGATTCTTTAAATAAAGAATCTGCTTATTTATTAAATTTCTTGAATCCACATACCATAGTTAGGAAGAGCTAATTTTAATTTATTAAATGTTTCATCAACCCATGATTTAGTATTAAAATCTCCTACGATAATTCGATAATTATCATTCCCTAAATTTTCCTCCCACAAACCATAACCAGGTAGAATTTCTTTTACTCTATTCATTGTGGCATCCTTCCACTCAGACGTATTAAAGTCCCCAAGATAGATACGATAAAACGTATTGTTCTCCTCTTCTCCCAAGAACCATTTAAGAGATTTGTCACCATTCAAACGGTTAACATCACAATTCCCAATTCCAGAAACATACCCACCTGTTGTATTGTCTGCGTATTGCCATAAATCACAACTATATTTCGGCTTATTGCCATAGCGTGGAACCCATAAAAAATCAGCTTTTACATTACTTAGCCCATATTTTTCATACATATGGTGGCTTACATATAAACCAACTTTCCACCCTGCCGCTTTACATGTATCAATAAATGCTTGAGATGCTGCAGCTAATTTGCTTGGTCCACAACTTGCGAGTGTATCATCTTCTACATCTAACACTAAGAATCTAGCATTTGGACTAACTCGTGCCATAAAATCTTTTGCTTCCACAATTGCATCATTAACACTTACATAACACCCATATGCATATGCTGCATGCGGGACGCCATATGCTTCTAATTTTTGCACATGCTGATTATACAATTTATCACGTTTCAATGAACCATATTGAACACGACAAATAGCAAGATCTAGGTTTTTCGCCGCCACAGCCCAATTAATATTATCATTCCATTTTGAAATATCAACAATATATCCCATACTTTAACCCCATCCTTTTTTAACGTAAAATATCAAATTTTTTCAAAAATCCATTCGCATAATTCGCTCCTCTACTTGCCAATAATCCTGCAGATATAATGGATATATATTTTCCATATCCATTCAAGTCAAAGAAGTTTAAATTAAAAGCAAATGCTAAAGAAATACCTACAAAAATAGATAACAGATACGTGAAACGATCTTGAATAGTTCTATTAGGTATCATGTTTTTTAGAATCTCTGTAAGAGATTCTGTTAGAATTGCTAAAATCACTAACAATGCTCCATTCTCTAGCATTGACTGTAAAAGATCATTCATTTTCTATTCCTCCAATTTAAAATAGTGCATACCAAGTTTGCATACCAACTACACCATCAATAGATAAGAAACTAGAATTACGCTGATACTCTTTAACCTTTTCTTCTGTTTCCTTACCAAATACACCATCAACACTCAATTTTAATGTTCTTTGAATCGCCTCTATATTCCGTCCCCTATCGCCTCGTTTTATAGACTTTCCTGGATATGGTCGAACAGGAGGGCTCCTCATATACTCTTCTAGTTCTAAGTTGATGTAATTCTTGCCTAATTGAGGTGAACCTGGCTCGATTAAAATACTTTGTCCTTCATACAATGCATGGATGTCCAGTTCTGGATTTAGTTTTTTTAAACAATCTGCTTTTATACCAAATTGTGTGGTTAAAGACTGAAGTGTATCAGTTGCACGTATTGTATATAACTTTCCATTTTTGACCGATACCTGTTTAGCTATCATATTGGTTTCCTTTGTACAACTTTCAAACTCGTCTACTACATCCATAATGAATTGATTAAAGCTTTTACCTACAAATTCTAGTCCTTTAGCGGGATCACTTCTCAGCTTAGAATCTAGTACATCATGCCCTATAATATCTCGGCGAGGATTTAGTCCAAACTTATAACAAATATAAGCATGTAGCCAAACATAGCGCTTATACGAATCTACCTTATCAATTTTTTCACCGTAGCATAATTCTACTCCGATGGCAGAATTATTAGCACATGTATCATATAATGCATTACTAGTATTAACATCATAAATTACATGAAAGGCATATTCTGGTTCAAGTGTCACAGCAGGTATACACTCAATAATTTGTTTATCATCTACGAGAAAATGTACCGCAGTATTTGATTGATTCTGTGTACGTTGATAATAATCTACACTTTCTCTTGCTGTTAAGTTTGGATGCTCTATATCATGCGCAACAATAAATTGAACATAAATGCGATTACCAGGACGCTTGGTTGATCCTTCATCCAGATAATCCGTTTCAATTTCAAATTTTTTCTTAAATCCCACATCAAGACCTCCTCATGCCTGAATAAAATGAAGAACATCAATCTCGTATTGCAACACTTGATTTGCATTATTATAAGGAGAATATTTAATGGTTTAACATTTACTTAGAATAATAAATATATTTAATATAAAAACAGATAGAGGTAGTCCTTGCCTTTTAAATAACTAATTATTCTGAATGTATTTTCCAGGAGTCACCTTATTCCGCAATACTATTGCGTCTCCTTTGTACCTCTTCTTTTAATTCTCTATTCGCAGTGGTTAATTCATGCACTTGCGTTTCCAGACTCTCATTACGAGCCGTTAATTGTCTTACTTGTACTTCTAATTGAAGGTTCGCTTTTGTTAATCTAGCAACCTCAAGAGTTAGTTCTTTCACCTGATTTTGATATGTTAACATCATATCTTTGAGTTCAATTCGAAACTGTCTTTCGTCATCAGATAAAGAATGACGGTTAGTACTGGTATCGATACTGGTGTTAGAAGTTGGTTTATTCTTAGAAGTTAAGTAACCAAAACCTCCTGTAATAAACATGCCTAATACAGAAGCAATTGCAGAAATTAAACTATCTTTCATTAACCGTCACCTACTTTCATCAGCTTAAGATAGAGACCTGCGGCCATAAGTGCCCAAACAAAATAACTTGTACCTGTTGTAGCACTATCACTTAACCATAAGGAAACGGAAACAAATGTCCAAAATCCAATAGAAATTAACAATCCAATACTTCTAATAATCTTATTATCTGTAGCGACCCCATATAATAAGAAGAAAGATATAAATAAGCATTGCATGCCCCATAACTGTTCCGGCATAACTTGCTCCATAGTACTGTAAACAGAATTTTTAAATGTAGCAATGGGAGATAACAATAGAACTGCCCACCACAGTGCTATACTGATCAAACCAATTTCAACAAGATTGTATTTTCTCTGTTTAGGCATATATAATAGCCTCCTACTTTTAGAAATTCTCCCACCTTAGACATAACTTAATGTGAATTATTACAAGGTAAAGAGATGTTACACATGGAATACACTCAAAATTTTTATCTCCATATATTGTCAGAGATAAAACGTATTCCTATTTCATTTATCCTTATAACTTAAGGCAGTTATCACTTTCTATCATTGAGTCTTATCTAGCTTCTTACGTAGAATAGTTAAAACAATTTCATGTCACTATACATAAAACTAACTTTCTACATTGGAAATATTTACGCTATTAAATAATTTAAGTAAAAAATTTATATATTCCCTCTAACATTACTCAAAAATAAAAAGATAACACTTTTCTTAGAGAAACACTATCTACAACACAACACGTTAAGAAAAGTTACTTTAATTAAACCATTGAAAGTTCTTTAGAAAATGAAAATTGATTTTTACAGCAAAATCATAAGAATTTATAGGACTTATATATTTATAAATTTATTATCTTATTCAATAGAAATTATAAGAATTTAATCATAAAAAATAGCCTACCCAGTGAAATGGTAGACTACTTTTCTCTTTTACATTATATAAGCATAAGGATATGCTGTTACAACCTCAATACTACTCTCTAAATTGCTAACACGCTTAATTAAAGCTGTTACCGATATCTGTGATTCATCACTTTGTCTTACAAAGAAATTGTAAGCTTGTAAGTCACTTTTATCAGACTGTCTAACAGCTACTGTTCCAAGTTTATCATATACAGCTGATCGTCTTACTGCAATTGTACTGCTTAAATCTTCCTTATCACTCTGCCTTATAATAACCGTGGAATTTACACTGTAATGTTCAAATACTTCGACTAAACCAACAAGATTACTATTCGAAGACTGTCTTACGGTAATTTTACCATTAAGTAAACCACCATCTGTTTGAGAATCACCCCATACTCGTACAGTAGCGTTCCCGAACAAATTAAAATGATCATAGCAAGCTATTTCACAAGCTAAATCTGCTAAGGCAATTTGTCTTGCGGCAATCTTGGAAGGTAAATCACTAACTTGTTTAGCTTGAATAAATCCATTTAATCCGATTTCAGCACTTCGTCTAATACTAATACTTGATTCTTGATTCTGGTTATCCCATATTCGAATAGCTATTGTTCCATCTAGTTGTCCGCCATCAAGCCAAGAGTCACCCCATACCCTTACTACAATAGAGTTTTCTAGTATCACTGCACCAGTTTGTCTTATTCTAATAGAAGAGGCTAAATCTCTATACCGTGGCTTACTAGCAGTAATGCTAGAGAACAAGTTAACCCAAGGCCTTACATACCCCTTAATCGGAAGCCTATCTTCAGTATTTTGTTTAACTCTTACATAACCTCTAAAATCTATATGACCTATAGCTCTTACAATTAGTTCTGAATAGAAGTTACCTGAATTTATTTCAAATATACTGTCTAAATCTGAGCTTCTTCTTACTCGCGCATTTAACATGGAAACCAGATTTTTTTGCGCATTAATAGGAATCGTAATAAACGATTGTAAATTACCTGAGTTTACTGTTACAATACCTGGAACATCATACATCATGCGTAGATTAATCGAAGAAGGAATTTCCTCCCACCCACCTAGCGGAATATGAATAGTCGCAGGAAGATTGTTCTCAATATTTTGTCTTGCAATTACATGGCCATTTAATAAAGATTTCTCCCAAACATTAATGTACGTTTTTAAATTAGGATTTCCTATGTTACCATAACCTTCTAAATCCACTCTATACTTAACGTACATTTCAGAATGTTGATCCGTACATTCTTCAACCCTAATTCCAATTGTACTATCTAATTCAACTCGCTCTTTAACATCTAAACTACCAGGCAACTCAAAACTACGTGTGATTTCAAATTCCATGAGTAGATTATTTTGCAAGTCAGTATCATTAGACCATACTCTTATATCAAAATTAGAAATGAGATCATCCCTATAAAGAACATAAACACTAGAGACTTTATTATTTTCAGTAATACTCATAGTAGAGGCTATTTGCCCACCATTAACTATAGGGTTCCCCCATACACGAGCGGTAATATTAGTGTTCAAATCATTTCTATAAAGAACATAAATACTCGAACGTTTTTCTATTTCATTGGCACGAATATAACCATCAAGGTCAGATGCACCTATTGTTTTAATAGCTATTTTTGCAAGAATTTCACTAAAATCTTTTTGTCTAGATACAATACTACCTATAATTTGTGGATGGTTAATCCAAATTCGGGATTCTAACTCCCTAGGTTGATGAATATGTAAACTAGATGATAGATTACCAAATCCTTTATTATCTCTAACAAGAATGTTACCAATTAAATCTTTTACCTTATTCTGAATAATTGTGATTTCTGCTGAAATATACGCATGATCATCAGAATATATCTGCATGTCATAGTATGTAACTTCTAACTCTGGTCTTCGCTCGATTGCTTCTTTTGTATAAAATCCTCTAGATAAATTTTCGGACTCTTCTACTGCCCGCACTAAGAAACCAAGGTTAGGTTTTTCATATATATGCCACTGCTTAACTAACTGCGTAACATCAAACTCTACGTATCCAGCTGCTCCACCTATTACTCTAGTTACAGAAAATCCATCTATTGCAGCTTGAGGTTGGTTAGCCCACGTTACACCTGTTTCATTCCATTGACTATTACTTTCAATGACCTGGACAGACTGAGAACCTTGTCCTCTCCCATCATAATACAGTCGTAAAATAGCTTTACCTATTTCAGTATTTACTGTAGGTATTGTTGAAATATCAAATCCCACAAGGGAACGATATTTCTCAGGAAACGGTGATCCAGTCCTACCTATATACATCTGTGTTTCTGAACCATAGTTTAATTTCGGGAAAAATTCACGAATAAATGCATCCTTATTCGGATACAGTTTCATATTAAACTTTGGCCTTTCCATCATGCCATAACTAGCCCTTAATACGAATGGCTTAGAGACAAACAATTTACATTGTAAATTTTCAGTTACTCTAATCGATAACTTAGATGATAACCACTCAAAATAAATAGGCGCTATTTCATAGGTAACCATCATACTGTTTTTCAAATTAATGAACATGTCTCCATATAATTCATTCCACTCTTTAATCCCTAAATCCATAGGTAAATCTGCTATAAAGATTGGAGAAATTTCATAACTGGCAGACATTATTCCTTTTACAGCTACCGTTAAGGTACCATCGAGCTCTGAAAGACTAGTAATAGTAATTTTTGAAACCAAATCATCTATAATAATCCCAGACATACCATACTGTGCTCTCATGGATGAACGGGTCGTCACGTTAATGGTAGAGAGAAGTTCCTGTACAGCTCTTACAGTAAGATTTGCAGGGAAATCTCTAATGGTAATACCATCTATTCCATAGGTTGCTCTTAGATATGAATTAGTAGAAATGTGTATACTTGATTCCAAGTTATTCGTACCCATTACAAAAATCTCGGAATAAAGATCACTATAATACGAAGGCTCAGTAAAATATGTAGCCCTTACTAATCTATCTACATTTATATTAACTCCAATATTGGAAGGTAAATCTTTAAAATATGTTACAGAAATAGCACCTTTAAAATCATGATATGAACCTTTGTCTGTTTCATACTTAGCAGACAAATGAATTTCTTGCATATTCACTATAATGTTTGATTTTAAATGTGCAGGATACGTCAATACATTTACTTCAGAAAGTAAACTTGAAATATATTGCTCATCAATCTCATAATGACCTACTAATTTGGCATAAGGGTTAATAGATATATTGGAAAATAGATTGTTATGTGTACATACTCTAATTTCTGATTTAAAATCGCTAGATCTATAACCCTCCATATTATATTCAGAACGCATATAACTGATAGGATTGATATTCAATGTACATCTTAAATCTTTTTGGAAATGTGTGACGCTAATTGTAGCAACTAAATCTTCTTCTCCAAATTTATCAATCTCATATTTAGCGGCTATTCTAATACTTGGATTAATTATAATAGAACTTATCATATCTTCAGGTTTCATAATATCTATGAAGCCTTTTAAATTTTGACTATCTACTTTGGCTGTCTCATATTTCGCTGTTGCTCGAGACATTATGCTTACATTTAAGGTAGCTTCTATCTCATCATGCCATAATACTAATCCCTTAGAAGATAGTTCACTTTTATTGTCGATAATAAGAAAACCTGCATTGTAACTATTCGTTACCTCATCCCAACTAAGTGCCCTTTGATATATTCTAAAAGTTGCTATATTTCCTTCAAAATAACTATTATTTGCTGTTGATAATTTACCTAATACTAATGGGGCTGTTGTATTAATATATTCCCCCAATTCAGGTAAGCTAAAGCCCTGCGGAGCTGCATTGATCATACCCCATAAGCGTTCTCCATCATACAGTAAAGTTATGTGTTGCCAAGCCTTTACGTTAACTTCAGCAAAAACAAAAGACATTTTCTTGGTTTCTGTCGTTATTTGAACCCGAATTTCACGAGTATCTAAGTCAAAATAAAGTGAAAACCCTCGTTCACTCCCCGCACCATAAGATGCGATATAACCTGACTTAACTGGTTTGACCCAAGTTTCAAAAGTAAAACCTGAGTCTGTTGGCAGTAATTCCAAATGATTAGGGATTACCACATAATTGTTAAGGCCGTTAAAGTAAAGTGAATAAGGGTCCGTAGGTATATTCATACCTGTCCAAGTCTTATCTTGCGAGAAGTTAAAATTTATCAAACTTCCGTTATGCCCTTTTCTTGATAAATCAAACCAAGAATTAACAGGGATTGTATTTACACCCTGTGAGTAACCTTGGTTAGCTAACGCAGAGTGTAAATGTAAGGTCAGTCCCTTTAACGGATATGCCATTCTAATCACATCCAATCCCATTGTATTGAGATGAAAAGCTCATTAAGCAGGACTTGCTTTTGCCTTCATATCAAATGTACCACCCTCTGTAACTGTAACTTCGGACAAGAACCTAATATAAAACTGTCTAGCGTCTCCAATAGGTATAGTTCCAGGAAAAGGTATTTCATCTACAGGTACAAAAGGATTGTTTGATAAACTTAGTTGGACTGTAATACCTGGTTTTACTGTAGGTGGATCGACCCACACCTTCATATCTTTAACAGGAAAATCAGCATTATTCTGCACCCATACTGGATAAGCCTCAGAGGTACTACCCGCTACCAAAGTTCCATATTCTAAATATCGTAAAATATTACCTGCTTCATCAGTATAGTACAGGCCTATTTCATTTCTAAAACCTAAAATCGGAAGTTTTGGTGGGATATGTTTAATTAATACCGGATCTCCTTCTCGATTCTTTTCATCAAATGCCCAAATATTCACGAAGTCGTAGGCACCGTAAGTGGAAGAATGTCGAATTTCTGGTGTATATTTGGCTTCAAGTGTATTATAAGAGCCTGCACTAGTTTTATTTCTATCATAGAAACTATTATCAAGAATCCATTCACCGATGAAATATCCAGAAGATGGAGTTTCCCCATAGGTATGATCCCATGTCCAATACGATAAAGTTGACGCTCTAGCATAGCCTGTGATAATAACTCTAGAAATTGTTACTCCCCATACTCCCGATTGACCTGTTGTATTAGAATTATAATATTGCTCTTTTCTGCAATGAATTCCACCAATAATACCTGAACTGTTAGATGCATTCGCCATATTAGCGTGAACAACACAATCTTGTATCTTGATACTTTGACTTGATTTACTGTAATAGGGGATATAAGGAATATTACCTACAATTCCTCCCATATACCCGGAAACTTGATCAAAGATACCTGATACTGTACATTTTGAAATTAAAGCTGTCCTATTGGTAGTTCCAACAATTCCTCCAAAATATCCACTTTGTTGCTGCATAGGTGCATCGAAAAGACAGTTTTCAATAGTGGTACCATCATTCATAGTGCCCACCATTCCTCCTGACCCGTTTCCATTTCCTCCTTTAGCAAAGACTTTGTAATTAAATGCGTTAAACATCTTTACACTTACATTAAGTAATTTAGAATAACTGGACATTTTCCCTACTACAATTCCTGATTCATTTCCGACTTCCATGTCAACATCGATAATAATAAGATTTTTTATAATAGCATAACTAGATAATTCATAAAATAGCCCAACATTACTAGCTGAACGTCTATATATATAAAGGTTACCTATAGCCTTATTATTCCCATCAAAAGTACCTTCAAAAACATTAGCCCACCAGCCATTATTATAATTACTCATCCCCATTCCAATTGGCAGCCAACCAGAACCCGACTTGGGATAGTTCAATATAATATCATTTTCCATACGAAAATGTTTATCCGCGAAATGACGGACCTGTTCTAAATCAAATTGATTATAAATTAGGAAGGGATCATTTGAAGTACCTTTACCTTTTCTATACTTAATAAACTTCCTATTCTCAGGATATCCTTTATTAACTTTATAATCACCAATATACCAAAAATTCTGATAATCAAACGAGTATGAAGAAGCTTTTTTCATGTCTGCTTCATTAAGTGCATTGCCTCTACCTTTAGCTACTCCGCCTTGTTTCGTAAGATTGTAATAGCAAGTATATATGCTGCTTCCTGAACCTACAAATCCCCCATGACTTGAAGCATTTTTAGCAACTGTTAAATCAGTAACAGAACCTGTTGAGAAACATTGAGATACAGATCCACCATTAACAGTCCCTACAAAACCACCACAGTTATTACCTGAAGACATCACATCAGCATGACTGTAGCTTCTAAAGATACTCCCTGCATTTTGGTAGCCAACTAAACCTCCTGTATGACCAGCAGAGCTCCCCTCATTTTTAACTGTTCCCGAAATTACGGCACAATCTTCAACATCTCCATCAGACTTTCCTACTAAAGCACCAACCATTGATCCGTTGGCTACAATATTTACGTTAACTAATCGAACACGCTTAATAGTTCCCCCGGTTTGTTCACCAAACAAACCAACATTAGATTGGGAACGATTAATATATAAATCTTTAATATCATATCCCGCACCATCATAGTAACCTTTAAAGCTAGTAATTGGAGCAAAACCAGAACCAGTTTGATAACTAGTCATAATAATATCCTTTGTTTGCGTGTAGTAAGCACCTAAGTTACTCCGGACATTATTTAAATCCTTTTCATCCTCAACTATATAGGGACTAGACTGTGTTCCCCCTCCACCAGAAAAATGGTCAACATATATATATGTCTTACCTTTTTCTTTTACAAAGTATGGTCTTTCTTGATTCTTTTCTGTCTTTTGTTCAATAAAGACAATTAAAGGATTTCCATCTTCGTCCGGATCAGTAGCAATAAATACTTTGTCGTAGTCATCTTGTGGTAAAATAATAACGCCACTTGTTTCAGATGCCCCGTCTACCCAAGTAAATTCCCTCGGCAAAACAATACCTGCTTCAGAGATTAAATTAGATAAATCGCGAACTCGTTCACGACTTCGTACAGAAATACCTTTCGGATCATCTGTATCTAAAATAATTTCACTGTCCAGATGAACTTCTTGAAATGTTGAATATACTAGATTTAAATCTTCATCACTTACTACATTTTCAATATCACACCATTCATTTTCTACTAAGATTTGAACTGGTATATTAAATGTTTTTAAGTGAACTTTCTTATCTATAACTTCTATTGTGTAGTTTCGAATCGTTTCAGTATCTTTTACTACACTCCCATCCATGTTATAAGATGTACCATAAAGGGTATTTAGAAGTTGTTCTCTTGTTAACTTTATTGAATGATCCAATTCAATTCACCACCTATATTAGGTTCAAGAGGCGCTTTAGTTTCAAAAGCTACTCGTCCATTTTTTACTATAATCAATTTTCCATCTAATTTCTGATCAGCTACCATTCGTATATTAATCATGGCAGGTTGGTTAAGTGGAAGTTTTACAATGGGTTTAAAATGAAAGTTAATACCCTCTACATTAATATTCGTTTTATAACCCAAGCTGTAATGAGTGATGCGATTCGATAGCATTCCGTTTCCCTGATAACCAGCCACAAGTCCTGATGCTTCTGCATCTTTAAATGTGATAATATCGTTAATGTCATACTTAAAATCACCATTTAAAGGTATAGTTTTTCCATCAAACTCATAAAAGAACTGAATGCGATGACCTGCTATACTGAAAATACCATCACGTTCAAAATAAATTTTATTACCATGACCAATTAACCCGAATCGGAAAAGCTTATTTCTATCAATCTTATAAAAGCTATTCTCTTCTTTTGTATTAAAATCAAATTCTGGGAGATGAGTACCGTCAGGATACTCAGCCACCCAGATAAAATCCTGTGCCACAGGAGAATGTGTATATTTATCATTTTGTAAAATCAATTTGCTTCCCCCTACCTCATTGCATTGAAGTAACTATTTTTTATACGTACTGATATGCAACACGTGTTAAGAATGCTACGTTTCCTGCTGTCGCGTTACCTGGAACATTGGCACGAAGGATAACTTCTGCATAGTTACCTTTTGCACTAGTTTTATTACCATCATTTTTAACACCTAAAATTTCATTTGCATTTGGAGAAAACGTACCATCAGTATTCGTTGAATTTCCTCCTGCTTGGATTGGATGAGTAGAATTACCTCCAATAGGTGTACGACCAGTTTCAGCTGCCGATGCAACAGTCACCTCAACCCATTTATTTGTTACTAACTCACCCGTATTACCACCTGCACTATCTTTTGTCGTAATAGTACAGTTTGTCATAGTAGATAAATCTGTTGTTCCCGCAAAGTTATTCCAAATTAATACTCCAAAATCAGAGGAAGGTGTTCCTGCATCAATGGTCCCAATATTCCAAGACGGTACAGCTCCTGAGTTGTCTTGTTTTCTCCAATTCACTTGTGGTGCTGGCATATAAATGACCTCCTAATTTTTATTTACACTTTAATTATCGCTACATCTCTTTATAAAGTTGTGATGAATTATTTATTATTCTTCGAGAGCTAATTCAACTACCAACTCTACAGTAATATCCTTTACGCCCTTACCTACCTCTTTGATATTGATTCTAAAGTGATCATCACGATTAACAGCTAGTTGTGACGGTTTAAAAGAATATGGTGTAGAGGACGTACGATTAGATTTGCTCTTCCCATCAATAACAAGTTCATCAGCAAGAATGCTATGCCAAATAGGTGTTGTATCATATGAATTTTGACTGCATCTTTCAATGTCGATACACGTTTTTGATTCTCCCATTGTGCCGCACGTTACATACGCATCAATTAACTCTCCCTCATAAGGGAAACGTAATTCTGTACGAACAATACCTACTTGTACAATAGATGGCACAACAAATACCATCACTTTATCGTCAAGCTTCCGTATACGCCTGTTATTGAGATGTGCTCTATTGTAAGCAATAAAATCCATAAATTTATCCTCCTTATAAATCGAGGTATGCACTGTCATTATAAGAACTTTCCATTGGAAATTAACAAAGGGATAGACTTAGCTATCCCCTCGTACTGTTGTCTTTAATAGTCTTCTAGTTGCAGGATCATATGAAAATTCCCTTGTAACCTGTTGAGATAGACTTCCAAGACCATCTGTATAATATACAGTCTCTGTTTTCAATTCACCCTTGACCATAGGTGCCTCGTTCTCATAATACGTAAACTCTCGAATAATAGTATGATCTCCCGTGATAATTTCACGAATAATTTGACCTCTTTCATTATATTCATAGTCTATATCTACACTTGAATTTCCACCGTACACCAATTCTAACTGGCGTTGTATTTCATCTAAACGTGCATCTAACGAAATATGAGGTTTATCACTCTCTCTGAATTGCCGAGCATCATATATTTCCTTTTGTAAGTCATAAAATTGCGTTCCACTAATAGTAGCTTGCCCCCTACTACAATATTGGTTTTTATAGACTTCTATGTACACCTCATCACCAATTTGTAGCTGTATAGAACGCTCTTCATTTTTTGAACCTACACCTAAATGGATGTGATAATCATCCAGCTCAATATAATCAACTCCGCTTAGTAAACGCCGGCCATTATAATACACTTTTAATAGCCCTTTATTTGGTTCATAAGTATGACCAACTGGTAAAATAGGATTTGATGTACCATATGTTTTCACGAAATCCTGATCAACAACGTGTAATATTTCATCCCAATCTTTTGTGATAGGACTATATCTATGGAGCTTCATTCTTGTTCCCATTTAGCCACCCCTTATTCGTTTCTTATTTCCAAGAAGAAGTGTGAAGGTCTCATCTGTTGTTTTATTTTTTCAGGATCGGTTGTATCGACCCTAGCAATTCTCACCCAAAAATCCTTTGATTCTCCTTCATGTAACGTTCCGATACGTATTGTTGTATCTTCATATTGATTAGGAGTACCGTTGTTGTCTGTGGCAAGATCACACCATTCCCAGCCAAACTCTTTTTTATAAACAGCAATCTGAATTTCAATATTCTCTGCTACATTTCCCGAAGTATCGTTTAAGACAGTCAATTTTTGTTCAATTATGTCACTTTTCAGTGCACCTAAATGTGTAGCTTTTGTTTCACTTAACTCTTGGCCTTTCCATTTTACTTTTAAATTTGTACCTCTTAAAAACAGATCGCCGCCGTACATTTCAGCATATTCTTTTTGTTCATCTATTAAAACATACTCACCTGTCTCATTCTTATCGTAAACTCTAATTTTCCCCTTAAAAGGAATGGTAGGTAATTCGATGTCTATACCTGAATATCCATCTGGAACTATTTGAGTAGTTACAACATTTCTTTCATAATCAATTAACTCAACTTTATAAAAACTATTTAAATTACCAACACTAATATTTGTACCCTTACATAAGATAACCCTTTCTACAATAAGGGGTGTATACCCATCTCTTGGCGTCCCTTTTAATACAACTCCAGCCATAGCTGGATCGATACAAATTGTTGAGTCAAATAGCTCCCACGCATTTCCTCGCTCTGCAAAAAAGGTCCACAGATTTTGTTTTTTTACTGTTCTCCAAATATTATAGGTATTCTCATGAATGCTATCTTCACTTTCCAAAAACTCAACTTTCTCAAGAGCATTCTTCCAAATAACGAGACCACCTTCATCTCCCAAATATTTTGGTGTATAGTTCGAATGCACTTGTAGTAACAATTCATCTTCATTTTGAGGAAGAGAAAAAAGAGCATTTGTACTTCTATCAGTAGAGTTGTGTTTAAGTACTAATTGTTTATCAGAATCACTGTACGTATAAGAGTCAGTAGGGGATACGATCCAACGTGAATCAAGTGTTTCGAAATTATCGTCAAAAATAAGTCCAGTCTGAACCCTATGAATGCTCAATAGTAACTTCCTCCTATCGCGTCTTCTTAATATTCCAACCATTCCATGCAGGGAATGGTTTACCCATAATGAGCCATACTTTATCCTTTTCTTTTTCATCCCATGGCTTATCTGGTTCAAGTAAGCCTATACCTGTATCATCTTCATCAATTACATTCATTTCATGCTGTCTTTCAATATTTAAATCCACTTCATTTTCTATAGAAATTATATTTGAATTCGAATGCATTCCCTCATCAATTCCATCAATAAATCCATAATTCCCTTTATTAATATTTAACAATTCCTCATCTTCTATAGACATTGTATTTGATATTAATTTTTTCGTTGTAGTTTCACTATCTATTGTGATATTTGAAGCAGAATTAATGTTTATCTGTTCTTCTTCATCCAGTATCATTATAGTTTCATTACTTGAACTTCCCTTTTCTTCTTGGAAAATCCTTATTTTCTTCTTATTTACCTGTTCTGTTTGCATTTCATCTTCTATTGTCATTTTTCTATTTTTACGTAATATTGTTTTATCAAATTGTTCTTCGATAACATCTAAGAATACATTACATTCTGCTAAGGTACTTTCTTCTACCTCTGTATCTACATGAATTCCCGAAATTGCCATTTCATTATTGTTTATAATTGAATCTGTTTCTTGACTATTACTCGCAAAATCATAGTGATTTATAGTAGTTTCGAAATTACTTTCTGAACCTGCAAACTCTATTTCTTCTAATGTTGTTTCTCTATCATTACCACTATTTACGAATTCAATTGCTGCAATATCCACTTCATTTGATGCATGGTGATCTGCTAAATTCGCATCTATAACTACAGTGTCTATAGTTGCACCCATTTCACCTTTAATAGTAGGATCAATAATTGACTCATAAGTATCTCCCAAACTCATAAGAGCCCCATCAGTAACTACAACTCCAATTTCATTTGTTTGATTACCTGAAACTGTATCTTCAATGGTAGCATCCTTTTCTTTCCCTATATTGGTTAGTACTTGATTGTTCATTTCAATATCAAATATGTTAAACAGATGAGCTAAATGTTTTCTTTCTACTGCAACGTGGATTTCACTTCTACTTAATGCGCTTTCTACATCTTGTATCATTGTTTCATATTCTTTATGAATAATTAATGGTTCTACCTCTTCTATTAACGTTTCATAAGTCTCTCCTACTATACCTTCTGATACATAATCCAATAGAATACCATTGTCTTTTTCAGCCATATTTGACATTGTATTTTCCTTATAGACAACACTATCAATTATCCCATCAGATTTTGCTGTACTTAGATTAATGAGGTAATTTTCCTCTTCACGAAGATTTTGAAATGCTCTATCGTCACTTTGCATATACACTTCTAGCGTTTCTTCCAGATTCATATCTAGTAATTTATCGACGTGTAATTCTTCTTCGCGTTCAATTTGGTCTGCTATCTCACCATTTTGCACATACGTTTCTAGTGTTTTTTCAAGATTCATGCTTAGCGTTTTATCGACATGCAGTTCTTCTTCACGTTGTAATTGGTCTAATCTATCCATACTTTGCACATGCATTTCTAACGTTTCTTCCAGATTCATGCCTAACAATTTCTCTACTGTTGTTTCTTCTTCGCGTTCGATTTGTTCTGCTATCTCACCACTTTGCACATACGTTTCTAGTGTTTTCTCCAAATTCATACTTAGTGGTTTATCGACATGTAGTTCTTCTTCACATTGTAATTGATCCAATCTATCCATACTTTGCACATGCATTTCTAGCATTTCTTCCAGATTCATGCCTAACAGTTTTTCTACAGCTGTTTCTTCTTCGTATTCAATTTGTTCTGCTATCTCACCACTTTGCGCATACGTTTCTAACGTTTTTTCAAAATTAGTGCTTAGTAGCTTCTCGACATGTAGTTCTTCTTCGTTCATTCGTTTTGCTTTATTAATATTTTGTACATACGTCTCTAGCGTTTCTTTTCTAATTTCATTTTGTTCTGCCATATTACCGCTTTGCACATACGTTTCTAATATCTTTTCATGCTTCGAACTAACTAACTTCTCAATATATACCTGTTCTTTATGATCAGTTTGATTCGCTCTACTACTATCTAATAAATACAAGTCTCTTGTATTATCTAGAACAGCATCAATTAGATATATTTCATTGAGCTCTTCTTCTCGTTCTGCAAGCGCTGCTGAATCGTTATTTTGAATATAGGTTTCAACTATATTTTCTAATTCCAATCCAATTAGATTATCAACATGAGCTTTTTCTTCTTTCTGTATATCATCTGCTATCATGTTGGTTGATACATCAGTATTCAATACCTTTTCACTTTTAGCATCTAAAAAATTCACTAAATTTATTTCTTCTTCTTGTTTCAATTGATTTACTACATTACTATCTTGAATATAAGATTCAAATATCTTTTCAAGTTTTGAATTGATTAGTGTGTCTTGCTGAATTTCCATGTTCTTTTCGGGTTTATTTACTACACTTTGTTCTTCTACATAAAGTTCTAAATTCTTCTCTATCTCCCCAAAATCTCCATAGTCATTCGAAATATCAACTACGATTTCTCTTTGATTACTTAAGGTAGTTGTTGAAATAAATGTGTCAAATTCTTTATCTAGATGATACTTAATTTCATTTTCTATAGTTATCTCATAATCAGCTACACTATTTTTAACAGAAATATTTTGTTCAATTTTTGTTTCATTTGTTTTTTTCTTTTCACTCTTTTTTACTACATGTGTAACCACTACATCTTCACATTGTTCCAACACACTTGAAGAAAAACCATCTATTTTAGCGTCCTTTAATAAAGAGTGAGTTTGCATTGTATTTAACTCGTTAAGTTCAACATCTATCATATCCTCATTGCTAAAGGCCTGTTCTGTAGCTATTAATTCCCCTTTAAAAGCAAAACGATTAGCACCATTCTCTAAATTATTCAAATGGCCATTTTGAATCTGGAATGTTTCACCGGAATTTATAACAATCTTTTCACCAACTTGGTAATTTCTATCTCCACTAAGTAGATTTAACTTTTCTGCTTCACGAATAAATTCTGTGCTATCCAATAAAGTAGTAACATTCGCTTGATAATGACTACTAAAATTACTATTTAATACTGAATCTTCAAATCCATACTTAAATGATTTGCTTTGTGTTTTTTCCATATCCAGTGACTCAGAACCAGAATGGTAAACCTGACCTAATTCGAATCCTGATAAATTATTTTGAACATTTTTATACTTATCTGCAATGATAAATTTCTCACTATTCTTCGTATACTGATAAGATTTACTATCTTCCATTCTATGAATTAGCTGTTTTACAGACTTGAAAGAGGTACTACCAATGTACTGACTAAAATCATTCAAAGTATAATTCACATTTGCCCTTGGTACTGTCATTGAATCTACTCTTACGTCTGAAATATTCTTACCTGCACCTAAACCCTGAATAATTACATCATGTACGTTCCGTGTTTCATCTAATGAAGCTTTCTGATTCATTAATCTATAGACTTCACTCGCTTCACTTAATGCAGCTATATGAGACACACCCTCGTAAATTTTAGGTTCAATATACGCCTCATATACATCAAATGGGACTAATCCATATAAATGATAATTCCCCCTACTATCCTGAGAAACGTTTCCTTCTAATGCAATTAAAGATCCTGTTTCAGTATTTGCAACCTTACTTGATAACAGCTTATTTCCATTACTCATTTCATGCTTTTGTAGAAAACCTAAAATTCCTTTATAGGATTCACCTATATCTCCTAAATTCAGAACGCCTTGAATCGGTGTATCTTTTCCTTTTAATATTCCTTCATCAGGATAACTTGTAAAAATAACTTTAAAGTTCTCAATCTTATTGGGCTCTTTCCCAAATTCACTTAATTTGTTACCCTTATCCAATTGGCTATAGAGAGCATCCCAAACCACTTTTAAATAATTAGCTTTTGCTATTTCTACAACTTTCTCGCCATATTGTAAGGTTAGTAATCTTTCTCCCGTATTAATTTGCCCACTTTTAAATAATACATCTGCTAATTCTTTTACTTGATTATGACCAAAACTCGGTAATAACTCGAGTAGTTCTAAACTAATATTTTCTCCAATTAACTCTTTCAAAAATCCGAAATCATAAGAATTCCTTTCACTATAAACCCTCTTATTACTACTTTTATATTCAAATGGAGTTTCTGTATGAATCATCGACTTTTTACTAGATTTCAAGTCATATTTGTTTAGTTTCTTAACTAGATTTGTATTAATTTGACTAATAACTTCTCCAAAATAAGCGTAAAAATCCTTATTCTCTGTTATTTCTATTAAATCCCCTTGTCGTGCACTTTTATCCCCTCTAGTTAATGCTTCTCCTACCTCCGCTATATAAATAAGACTACCTTTTTCTAAATTTAAATTGGAGCCTTCAAATATAGTTTTGTAATCAGCTAATACAGAGTGCATCGCACCAGCCGCTCGTTTCACTTTTGTACCCATTTTCATATCATCTAAAGCTAACGCACTATACCTATTCCAAGGATCAAAAGCCAATGGGACAACATCTAGATTAGGTACATTTTGATGACGATTGAACCTGAATACATATCCCTTTTTATTATAAAAAAGGGTAGTGAAACTGAGTAAATAATGCTTACTGTTACTCATTTTCCACCACCCACCTTTCGACAAAGTAAGACTTGCACCGTAGTATTCGGTACAAGTCATGACTTAGTTGCGGTTATTATAAATTTTCTTTTAAGAAACCAAGTCCAATAGGAGCATATGGAGTCATGTTCGCTAAACGGAAAGGTGTTCTAGGTGTATCTGCTAAAGTGTAACGATATGTTTGGGCGTAATTATAAGAAACAATTACTTCTACCCTATCTTTTGGAGCATCACCCAAAATTAATCGTTTGGTAGAACCATCTACTGTAAATTTCCCAGCAGCTGGAGGTGTATCTGCTTTATATTCAACATAATTCGCTTTAGTTAACGTATTACATCCAGTTGAACTTACTAAGCGAACTTCAAATTCATCATCGATTGTAGGTCTATGGAATAAATGAAACTCTTTGATTGCTCCATCTCCTGTACCTACTTGCTCGTTTTCAGATCGTTCTTTTACTTCTAGTTCATCTAATTGTGAGATATTTTTTGGATGAATTGCATAAACTTCATCTAGTCTACCCACATAACCATCAGAAGGATGAACAATATACATTGGCGAAATGTGATATTTATTAGAATATACAGACGGATTAAAACGAGACTCATGGCTTGGATCTACGTCAGCATCATGAGTAATAAATGCTAAGTAATGTTTTTGATACATTGCCCCGCCAACAGTTCGCTGTACAAGTACAGAACTATTACCATTAGATGTATTTACACCATAGTCAACTACACTACGTCCTAATTTCATGCCCGCTTTATATTGAATCTCATCATCAGAACGAGCTCCACCAATAATTACATTATTCATTCGAGGAGTCTTACCAATTGTCGATAGACGTCCAATATATAATGGTGCAAAGAACGTACTTTCAGGATCCGGCGCAGGATCTAAACGGAAGTAAGAAACGATACGGTCCTTTGTAATATTTCCCCAATAATAAACTTGAGAATCTCGTCCCCATCCTAAACCGATATCATTTTGCGGAATAAACGATACGGCTGTTGGTAATGAAGGATAAACAAAGCGAACTGCATCATAAGCGGCCCCCATAAGTTCTGTTGGAACTTGCGGATTAAACTTATTTACTTCAATATCTCCATAACTACCGTTTGCATCTTTTACATATTCTAATTCATAGTCAGCGAATAATGCTAACGGCTCAGTTCCTCCCGAAAACGTTACTGTACCGGCCTCATGGTCCACAGTATAATCAGCGGAATCAAGGGGTACTGTTCCAGTTAATTTATCATAGAACTTATATGAATTCTCGCGGATACGTTGGTTCCCTTTCTTCATTTTAAAGCTAAATACTCCACCTTTTTTGTCTTCTAGCTCAGCCAAGTCAGGGCGTTCAGAACGTAAAATAAATCGAGTAGGGATAAATCCTTCAAACGTAAAGAACCATAAGCGTTTTACTAGATCTGGAGCATTATCTGTAAGCGAGTATGTAGAAAGAACCTTACCTACTTGACTATCATTGAATGTTACAGTCCCTTTCTCTCCATCTATTAAATACTTTGTTGTAGCTTGGTCAATCATTGAACCATCTTCACGATATAAAATTACACTAGAAGGAATAACTGGTTTAACCATAAATTCAAATACTGTCTTTGTTTTTTTGGCCCCACTAGGAGTTACATCCTTCATTTCACCTAAAAATGTATCTTTTGAAATTACAGGTTCCTCTCCAAGCTTTCTCACATTTCCACCATAACCTGTGGTGAATCCAAAGTAGCGATGTTGTTTATCGCTACCTTTCGATTCAAATAGAAAAGTTTCAGCAAAAGTTTTTCGGTATGGATCCTTCTTTCCATTTGCATCTGTTAAAGGCGATACCGCACGGTATTTCCCTAAAGTACTCCATCCTCCCGCATTAAACAACTTCTCTAAATCTAAAGGTAGAAGTTGCACGGACAAATCTACATCGAAAAATCCATCTGTATTAATTAATGACATATTGGTCACCCCTTCTATATTTATTAAGAAACCTCTATAGGTGTTGCAGTAATACCTACAGATTCGTTACCGGCTGAATCCACCGTAGTAATTTTGATCTCAGGTTTAAACCCTGTGTTTAATCCCATTAATCTGTAATAAGTTGTTCCAGTAATTCCAGTAGCATAGATCTTACCATCTAAGTAGATATTGACATGCTTTAAATCCTTATCTGTAGGAAGTTCAAATTCTACATCAATAGTCTGTGATATTGGACTTAATACTTTAGTAATCTTCACTTCTCCTGGAGGAGTTTTATCATTCTTAATGTCGTGAGGAACTTCATTTGGATTAAAGTCCTCAGAATAAATCCCCAAACCTACAGGACGGAAAGGTGTAACAGGTAGCTTCGTTAGAGGAGATACCGCACCTATACTATGTGGTTTATACATTTCATAAACTTTTTCCGGACAGTTTTGTTTTGCAACACGTAAGTTCGTTGCACTCATTCCTTGTGAGTTAAAACCAATTGCTTTATCTAAATACCCCCTCACACCCTCTTCAGGATGAACTACATAAATTCGAGAGGAGTGTACTTTATCTGAGTATCGGGAAGTATTAAATTGATATTTATAATTGTTAGTTTTTTCAACAGGATTATATGCTCTCGGATATTTCTTACCAATTTCATCTACTCTATTTGGTGGTAGCTGGTTCGGAGGTGCGTTCCATGAGAGATAGTGAGCCTGATAACGTGCACCAAATCTTGAACGGGAAACCATTACAGAATCTACACCATTTGAAGAATGATGTGGATACAATTTAAGTAAAGGATAAATTGTTTCGCCAACAGTTGCGCCAGGATCATCAAAATCAAATAAAGATACTACATCTTCATTCTTCACTCGTTTGCTAGCGTTGTTAGTCGATAGACGAGCAATTGTCGCACCAGTGTCCCAATAAGGTGCACGCATGAATGTTCCTAGTTGCGCACGTTCAACAGTTAAATAGTTACCTTTTTTCTCAATTAGTTTAACTACCTCTGTACCATTAATCGTTAACAACGCTGGTGCCTCAGGTAATTTCGTTGCATCATTGACATAAAGGATTGTATCTCCAGGCATAATTTTCCGCCAAGAAAATGTAGTTTCTTTTCTAGTTGAATCCACACGCTTTACAGGTGGAATAGTTCCTGAAAATAATGCATAGCCTTCATCTTTATCTCCATCTAGAGAATTTACTTTACCGAAATATAGCGGTATAGTCGGAACCAAATTCTTCTCCCAAACAGGGGCTGTATCAGCTTGAAGAACTAGGAAAAATGTTGTGCTATCAATATGACCTTTGACACGAACTTCTGAATCTGTCCACCAGTTCGTATGCCATAAAGGATCGTTTATATGCTCTAAAAATTCAGCGCGCAATGTAGTCTTAACAATTGGTGACTGCATTACACGAGGATCAGCTTTTTCAATTACCGCTTCTTGCATATCAGTATCCCAACGTGTTTCTAACACTTCAATATCTAGTGCTGAACGTATTACATGGAAAGGAGAAGCTGATAATAATTTTTCTTCATAAATTAAGTCTTCTGGATCGTAGTCTCTATCTTCTACATGGTAGTTTCCTTCAAAATACTCATACCACCACTTAGACCAGTCATCTCTATCCCTATCTCTGTCTTGCTCAAAGGATGTACCACCCATACCTGGCATAGTAACGATAGAAACAATACCATCTTCTTTAACAAGATTAGAGTTTGGTAACTTCTCTAACATATAGAAATACAAGTTTGTTCTTGTTGTATTATCTACATACTTTTGTTTAATCCATTCATCCCAAGTAGGCTTCATTTTAAAGTTAGGATCATTAGGATCGGTATCATCGTGAGGTCTACGAATAGGCTGTTTTTTTTCATACTTGTACTTAAGAGGGAATTGGCTAATTGTCGCAAAACCTAGCAATTTCCCATCTGCATTTCTAAAAATGGTATGTCTTGCAATTGCATAATTGACTTGATCCGTTCGGCGATTGTACGCCCTAGTATCTACCGCAGCTTTATAAAAGTTCCTCACTAACGTCCAACCGTTATCAATTAACATTTGTGCAAATACGTCCTGCAAGTTATCTTCTTCAAACTTAGAGGGATAATCCTGAGGAGTTGAATCAATATATGGCATCTCATCACCCACTTAATCATTTTATTTTAATAATAGGTTAATTAGTTTTATAAATAGCAATTCTTCTATGTCATGTATATTATAGGTAGGTACCTTTCTTTCATAACATGTAAGTTGCATTACTACATTACGTTCACAGATACTTCAATACCTGCAGATTCATTACCTTTCATGTCTACAGAAACTAGTTTAATTTTTACACCATTTCCTTTTGTCACATTTTTAATAGTATATGATTCTACTTCAGTGACACCTGTTGCATACTTCATACCATTTACGAAGATGTTAACCGTTGAGAGCTCCATATCATTCGGATTTGTCCAAGTAAGTAATACAGTTCCTTCTTGTGGATTTGTAGCTTTTAGGTTAGAAACATTAACTAGAGTCTTATTCGCTGCTGGTTTCTTAGAAGTATTTAGTGCTTCTTTGTACAACCCTAATCCCATTGGTCGAAATTGTGTGGATGGTCGCTTCGTTAGTGGTGAAATTGCACTAACTGGGACACACTGATATACATCAAAAACCTTTTCTGGACAACTCTCTTGACGAATTCTTAATTCACTAGATCCCATATTAATTGAATTAAATCCTACAGAGTTCTTTAAATATCCTCTTACTCCTTCTTCTGGATGAATCAGATAAATAAATGAAGTTTGTACTTTATCCGAATAACGTGAAGGATTGAATTGATAATTATTAATTCGTTCCCATGCTCGTGGGTATTGTTTATTACCTACTTCAGATACACGCTTAGGAGGCATATCTTGTGCAGGTGCATTCCAAGACAAGTAATAACTTTGATAACGAGAACCTAATTTAGTACGACTCACCATTACAGAGTCAACACCATTAGATGGATTAGAAGGATATTTTTTCAGGACAGGCATAATTTGACGCCCACCTTTAATCTTAATATCATCAAAGTTATAAGCAGCAACGCCATTTGTATCAGTACCTTTTGGAACAGTTCCTGCGAATAATGCGATAGCAGGATCACCTTCATCTATTGCTTCAATATCGCCAAAGTAAATCGGTACAATAGGTACGACATTATTTTCCCACATTGGTGTATTATCCGTTTGGATAATTAAGAAAAGACTATTACTGTCAATATGTCCTTTAATATTAATTTCCGAATCAACCCACCAATTTGTATGCATATAAGGGTAATCAATATTTTCAAGTAATGGTGAACGTAGAGATGACTCTACAATAGGCGACTGCATCACAACAGGATTCGCTTGTTTTACAAATTCTGAACCAGCACTTGTAGATTTAAAATCAATTTGTGTAACTTCAATATCTAAAGCCATTTGAAGTCGTTTTTCATCTGCACTAGATCCCGTTCCCCATGGGGTAAATAATTTATCTCCCTCTTTTACATCTGGTAATTTTTCCAACATATAAAAATAAAGAGATGTATTTACTTTTCTTTTTTCAAATTCTTTGGCCATATAGTTAATAAGGGCCTCTTTTTCAGTAGCTGTTGATTTAAAAGCATTGTAATATGGAATCCCTTTATCATGAGCAGTAAACTCCTTCCAATCTGCAACTACAGCAAAACCAAACAAATCACCTCGTGCATTACGTAGAATAATATGATTGGCAACTGTAAATTTTTCATCATGCCTTCCTTCTAAAGGATGATCTGTAACATAATAAGACCCTGTTACAGCTTTTTTAAACTCTACTACTTTGGTCCAGCCGTGTTTAATCAGTAAATCCATAAAACCGTGTTGTAAGTTACCTTCACGAACCTTATAAGGGGAAAGTGCAGGTGTGCTATCAATATACGGCATTTCTACACCTCTCTTTCTATTAATTAAGGACGAGATTTTACCCGCCCTTATTCTGCAACTTAGTTATCGTTATGAGTAGGTAATAAGTTGCAACTAATTACTTAAATTCATTATAAGTAGTCTTTTTATTCTGTTAACAACACTCATGTCTAATTAATAATTTCAGCTTTTAGTTTTACATCCGAAGGTACACTACTTCCACAATAAAGGGTATAACTCCACCTGCTTCCTTTATCTTGACCATCATTCATTACTACTCTTAATTCCCCATCATCAGGTTTATAATAAAAGCCAAACGGACTTCCTTCTTTTTCCATTTTACGTGAAGTATCATAAATTAATTCATTATTAACAAATACTCGCATCCTATCTGGTGCAGAGAAGAAATCATATTCCACATAGCAGATGCCCTCTTCACTTACAGCATGAATATATTCCCCATATCCCATGCCACCCTGTGCCGTTTGTCCGCATTTTAGTACATTTTTACCTGGTTTCTCACCTTCGCCTTCTGGCTTTCCACCTTCACCTTCTGGTTTTCCGCCTTCGCCTTCTGGTTTTCCACCTTCACCTTCTGGTTTTCCGCCTCCGCCTTCTGGCTTTCCACCTTCGCCTTCTGGTTTTCCGCCTTCGCCTTCTGGTTTTCCGCCTTCGCCTTCTGGTTTTCCGCCTTCGCCTTCTGGTTTTCCACCTCCGCCTTCTGGTTTTTCAGGGGGAATATTTTTTGAGATAAATTCAATATTCACTATTTTTTCGCAAACTCCAAAACCATAATCAACGATAAATTTAATTGAATATACTCCTGGTGAACTACTAGTAAAAGTGTAATTTCCTGTCTGCATGACTTTAGGAGGGGTTTGAACAAGTACACCTATATTAGAAGCTGAACTATTTTGTCCATGATCTAAATGAAGAACAATTGAATCTCCTACATGTGATTTTAAAGAAGGACCAGTAATGTTTAATTCACAAATAAATTCGCCAATAATAGTCCCCTCAGTTATACATTCTTGTCCATCGTTATACGTTACAATAAATGTAATTTTATATACGCCCTTATTAATAACTTTAAATGTTCCATTCCCAAGACTCTTTAAACCATTCTTATCATAGTTCGTATCAATGCGTAGAATACCAGATTTATTTGTGTGTACAAGCGAGAATGTAACAACCTCTCCTACTACCTTATTAAATCGTGATGTAATTAAATTTAAACCACAGCTACTAATTGGGATATCATTAATAATCTGTATTTTTGAAGGCCTTGAAATTGGTTCTAATACAGGAGTCTCTATTCTTTTAAAACAACCCGCATCTTTTAACATACCTATACCTGCCATTCTAAAATGGGTAGAAGGCCTTTTAGTAAAAGCTGAGTCCCCCTCTACAATCGTCACGTAATATTCATCATTATATTCTGATTTTTTGTTATCCTTGCCCGCATCATCAGAATCATGACCATCTTTTTCTGGAGGAACGCTAGGCACCAAGTTGTCCCATTGAAAAGGAACCCTTAAATGCATTTCTTTTCCTAACCCTGTAATTACTTTTATCCAGACTTCATAAATGCCTTCTTTAGACATATTCATAAAGTCGTACATAGGTGTACCATCACCTAGGTCTTTTTGCGTAAAAGCAATTCCTTTAACTCTCCTTAATTCATGGTTTACTTCATCATCCTCTAAAGCAATTACTGCCCCAGCTTCTCCAATTTTATAGGGTTCCTCTATTAAAAGCTGATCTTTTTCTCTTAAAAATCTGATATATGCTGTTACTTCAACGATATCAGTATCTTTTAGGAAATAAACATCAAGGTAAGATACACCATGCTTGTTAATATCTATGGTAAGTGGCCCATGAGAATGATATGTAATTACGTCATCTACGTCTTTAAAAATGTACCTCGATGGTAAATGCCTCCATCTAATTGAATGTATAATTGGTAGTGAATCAGTTCCTTTAAACCCTTTATTTTGCGGTACTGATAAATTAGGAACGGGAGTTAATGCCATATCAAAATCACCTCTACGCTTTTATAATTTCCACGGTAAAGCCTTGTAATTCTAAGTCTCTTTTAAAATATTCCATAAGATATAATTTATTAGATTTATTGATTGTTGGAGGATTTTTTCCACTCTTTGTAATTAATTTATGTGGAATCCCCTTAATTTCTCCTCTAAACCTTATTCCAGTTTGAACATTCAAAATATTATCCAAAGATTTTACAAGAGATTCATTATTACCGCTTACTCTGACTTGATGTTGAATTTCACCTTCATTATCAATAAAGGCAAAATCTTCTCCTCTTTTTATCTTAAGAATCATTATATTTTACCTCCTACAGTTTTGGATCAATACCCATTTCTTTTAATTTATTAACTATAAAATCGTGTTTATCTTTAAAATTTCTAGCTAAAAATTGTCTATTAATGATATACATCATAAAGGCCTCAGCAAAATCTTCGGCCGGGCTAAAACATCCATAATCTGATACCGGAGCAAGTTTTCCATTATCTAACGCTGTACCCGGCGAGCTTTTCGTTAGTTCATTAAATGAACCATCAATATTCTCGATCCACCCACTAATATTTAACCATTCTTGCATTTCATGTAGTTTTTCACCTAATATGTCATATCCATAATTAGATAATGCATGACCCATCTCATGTACAGCTACTTCTGCGGCAACATAAGGTATATAATTATCATCAGTCATATCCTGTAAATAATATGCTTTATATTCTCCATCAACAACATGACTGCCAAAACCTATGTTAGGTTTTATATAGTCATATGGGCGATGTGCCTTGGCAGCTGAAATATTATAAAGCAGCACCTGAGGTTCAAAGTTAACTAGAGAACGAAAAGAAGATAAAATATTTTCCTTTTTCCCATTACTATGCATGGCTGTAGCAAAACTATCCATTACCCAAGCTCCAACAAGACCTGTATCATCTTCGTTTTCAATAAATACATTATTAAAGTCAATCCAATCATATATAACACTTGGTACTTTCTTAATTAAAGGAAGCATTTTATCTAAAATATCGCCCTTTAAAAACCCCTCTGAACCTGGGAAAAATAAGACAGGTTTATTGAGTTTAGCCGACATAAATACTGAGGCTTTTTGCAATTCATTTAAACAAGGTAAATTTGCCTTTCCCCACTCGTTAAAATCTAGCCATTTATCTTGTAAACTATAACCTTCATCTTTAATATCTTTTAAAGTTTTCCATAAAAATTTATGGAAATCTTCAATTTTTATTTTAGAGTTATCCAAATGATACTGACTTTGAGGCTCCTGTAAATAATCTAACCAATCATTTCGCCCCTCCCAGAACGATTTGCTTAATTCCTTTCCAATACCATCTGTGCTGTTAGCCAAATAATCTTGCGTAATAACAGAGGGATTCCAATAAGTATCATCTACTGCTTGTGCCTTTACTGACCCATCGCAATAATAAGAAAATTTATTACCTTTATCAGAATTGGAATTATTGGTTGAATCTCCTAAATTCACATGAAGATTATTCAGCTTGCTTGTACTCTTAGCAATTCCCCACTCTACTTTAGTAGATTCTTTAGGTACCTCAGGTTGATATTGAGATTCATTACATTCTTCACACCAATAAGGGAACACTAATTTCTCACCTTCAGAAACATTAATAACAGGTAGAAGTACGATATTAGGAATATACCCTAATACACCATCTTCAGGATGCATGACTGTTGCGCGAGATGTATGAATCTTATTACTATACCTAGATGCATGAAAATCGTATTGATAGTAACCATATCTTAAATAATTCCATGCCCTTGGGTACTTACGAGCATATTCTTCCTCTTTCTCGGTTCCTTGTGCATTTTTGACAAGTCTTAATTCTTCACGAGTAGGTGGCATTAGATTAGGTGGTACGTTCCAACGTAAAAAATGTTCTTGATAACGTGCTCCATATTTTGTTTTTTTGATCATAACGGAATCTACTCCGTTTGACGGATGGTTTACATAATTTCTTGTGATAGGTTGTAAAATTTCAGTTTTAGTCTCTATACTATCGAAATCAAAAAATTCTCCTACTTGCCTACCTCCAAGCATAGCGATTGGTGTTTCATTTTTCGAAGATGTATTTTTAGATACTAGATTTCCAAAGAAAAAGGGAATTAAAGTCACCATATTATTTTCCCAGCTAGGAGCTGAATCTACTTTTAATGTAAAAAATGCACTTGTCTCATCAAATACACCTTTTAGCTGAATTAAAGAGTCCCCCCACCAATTCGTATTAGTTCGATAATTCAACTTCCCTATGGAGGCAACTAGATCACCTGTATCTCCTTTTAATTGCATGGTAATAATCGGTGATTGTTTCATACTTTCATAGTATTCATCCTCACCGTAGTACTCTATATCCATGCTATCCCTAAATATATCCAAACCATGATTTTCACTCATGATAGTAACTGGAGCAAGTTCACCACTAGGTGATACATAATGCGTATATCCAGCATATGTGTCTAGTGTGTATGAATAAACAGTTGTATAGTCTACAGATTTTCTATAAAAATTAGAAATCCATTCTAAGAAACCTTCTTTTTCTCTAGGAATATCTTTAGTGTTAATTTTTACAGCCCCTGTTGACTGTGCGAATGCTAAATACTCATTATCCCACCTACGCATAATCATATGCCGAGTGATGCATAACATACCTTCTCGAGATTCAAAAGGGGGTAGATATCCCTTTTCTCCTTTTATAAATAACCCTTTTTCAAAAGTAATTTTATATAGATTTACTTTTGGAACTTGATTGTTAAAATTCTGCCACCAGTAATTACCTGATTTATCTTTAAATCTTCTAAATACTTTATCAAACATATCATCTAAAAAATTATCGTGTCTTAATGTTTCCTCTACCCAAGGCATTTATATCCACCTCTCTTATTTGTTGGGATTATCCCTTAAACATTGAAAGTTTATCCAAACATATTTCGATTGCCCACCTTTATTATCAAAGCGGAATGTAATTGGGGTACCTGCTTTTACTGTTTTCACAGCCATTAAATAAGCACCTTCTGGTAAATCCTTCGTATAAATTTCATCAAATACGTAGTTATTTTTATGATCATCTCCAATAAACAAACTCCAATTATCAAAGGAATGATATCTAGATGCTCCTACAGCTACGGAGACCAGCTCAATATCAAAATCAGGAATAAATTGAATATCAAAGTGCCCTAAAGTACCTAGTACCTCTAAAATTTTCCCCTTTATATAAGGCACTGTTTTGGTAGGCATAAATGGATAATCTAAACGTCCACCACCCAATCTACCTACTCTATCTATTTCCCCTCCAACTACTACATTTGCTCCAAAACTCATGTAGGACCTCCTCTCTAAATTTCATCTGTTATCTTTGGTCCGAGTTCCACATTAACATCTACAGGAGACGATGGATTATATCCATCAGACCAACCATCTGGAGAGATTTCAATTTCTTCATTAGATGCATATCCTATTTCTGCATAGTCTACATAATCCTCTACTATCACTTCTTCATAATTACTATATTTACCGTTATAAAAATCAGATGGATTTTCATATTTAGACGGCATAGAATCTTCTTCGATTTCGTCCTCACTCCAGCCCCATTCCGAGTCAAAATACGTGAGTTTAACCTTTTTAAAATTACCGTAATCATTTTCCCTTATAATCTTTGCAATAACTTCTTGGGATTTACCAAACCACTCTGTTTTTATAGAAACTTCTGTAATCATAATATTGTTGATGTACTCATAATCTTGAATTTCATCAGAAACAGATGGATTGAGCCCACGGACTAAAGAAATTTTATCTAATGCACCATTTCGATAAATAATTCGAATCTCTTTAATTACATGATTAGCTATTGAATTTTCTGTTTCCCTTATGACTTCAAATGACTCTATTTGCCATTGAGAAGAATTCAATGTTGTTACACCATTGTCGTTATCATCATTGAATAGCGGACTAGTAAAATGGTGTCTTGTTCCCTTTCCTTGATTAACTTTTCTATTGATCATATCAAGTATTGGATATACATCATTTACGTTCATATGACTCTTTTGCGCCATTTTCCCACCTCGCTTTCCATAGCATTATAAGAAAAAACAAGGAGATTCCTAACGTTCTGTAGGAATCTCCTTGTTTTTTTAGCTATAATAATTCTCTTTGTCATGCCAAGTAAATTCTAGGAAATTTAACATACCTTCCTTATTTCCAACAAGTCGGTTCCCTTTTATGACATAATACCCTGCATTAGAAGTATTACTATCATAAACATAACAACCATCTAATAACTCTATCATTGGATTTCCTTTAACAACGGCATTAAAAGTACGGGCTTGTCTTTTCATATCAAAAAATAATTTGTTCGAGATATCCTCTTTGGTTCCTCTTGCATTTGAACCAAATCGCTCATCAATCCAATCAGCAACAATCTTAGCCGTTCTCATATTACCCTTTGTAGATATAAGAAGATCTTTATCTACAAAATGCTCAATTTGCCCACCATTACCAACAATAATAAGATGATTACGTATACGAGAATGGTCAATAGAAGTGGAAAGAGAATATAAATTCTCACCATCTATAAATGACCATTTTGCCTCACTTGCATTAATTTTACGGATATTTTCCAATCTAAATGTTCCATAACGATCACAGTAAGAGCGATACATAATATCTCCAATCACTTCATGAACCGCATCAGATGCTCTTGTACCTTCTAAAAAATCTATCGCCTGTACATAAGGATTTTTATAACCTTGTGCATCTTGTACAGTTGCTATATCTTTTTCGACATATTGTTGACTTTTAGTATCCCAGACGACTGCCTTTTTTCCACCTCTATCGATATCAATATAATACGTTTCTTCAATAATCGCATCAGCATATCTCAAATCATCTTCATGGATTCTCCATCCAATCATTCCTGCCTCATTTACGATATTATGAATAATAGATGATTTAACCCACATGGTTACTGGTTGTTTTTCATCACCATGTATCTCGTCTCTTCGAGGAAAAGTTAGAACCCTATCAAAAACATGTTCTTCTAACATATCGTACATATCTACACAATTAATAGTAATTGTTTTTTCATCAGAATTTTGCTCAATCTCTCCTCTTATACGTCCTGTAAAAACCCTTACTAGGTTTTCACCATAGCCTGCATAAATACGTACTGGGGTAGCTTCACTTAACACATGTCTGATTGCACCATTCTCATAATATGACATCTCTGCTTCTCTTAAATTCTCAGGGAAGATATTGGCTCGTTCATATGTAGGAGAATAAATACCATGTTTATTGTCTAAAGTAATTCTTGCAGTTGCGACTCTGGCGTCAAAATGGCTATTTATCTCCCACTGTAATACATCTTGGTCTACTGTAAAGGTTTTATCGTATACAAATGCCCCTGTATCAACCCATACATCACGTTTACGAGCCTTAATTCTTTCATCAACATATTGTGCACCGTATTGAGTTTCAATTTCCACTACCTTAAAGCATTTTAATCCAAATACAGCCTCACCACTTACATTATTTAAGGAGAAATCTAATATATGTGAATTGGTCCCTTGTATATCACTTGCAACCCATTTTGCATAAACTGGAGGTTCATATGTAGGTTGTGTTGTATTGTTCTCTTTTGTATATCGTTTTACAATCATTCCGTCATATGTAACCGTTACGGAATCTCCTTCTTTAAGATCTGCATAGAAAGCATATTCATAAAATCCGTCTGAAGAGAAGTTATGTTTATATCCAAAATCTTCAACTGCTCCTTTGGCAATATTCTCATTAAAACCTAAATACTTTTCACCTGTTGACCAAGCTGTAAAATGGGTTATGTTCTCTTGTCCATGCCAATTCCCATCCAGATTTGCATCCTTATCAAAGCACTTATTAAACTTAATATTTTGGGTTATGGTCATTTGGGGTGGTGGTTGACTAACACCACTTCCATTTCCTGTACTATTATCATTTCCGCCCGTATTACCGCCTCCATTATTACCTTTACCGCTTGGTGCTACTCCTAATTTTTGAGCACCTGTTAAAACAGGATATGGATCAATATGATTATTTCCACCATAAATCCATTCACCTTTCCAAATTTCAAAGTGTAAATGGGCGCCATAAGATTGACCTGTATTTCCGACTTTCCCTAAACGTGTTCCTGGAGTAACTAAATCACCTTTTCGAACCTGTAAAGAATTATTTTGCATGTGGGCATAAACTGTCATATATCCATTATCATGTTGAATCATTACACAATTACCATAAGATGTACTTTTATAAGCCTTATGTACATGTCCAGCCCAAGCCGCTACTACCCACATACCATTAATTTTACCTTGGGATGTATGTATAATATCAGTACCCTTATGCCCTGAACGTGCACCCCCACCCTTATGTTTCATATGGTGTGAAGATACTTTCGCACCATTTCCAAATGAAATTCCTTCAACAGGAAAAGTAGCACCGGATAACGCACTAGAGCTTGCATTATGAACTTCTTTCCTTTGTTCCTCAATTGTATAAGTCTCAGCTTTCTCACAACCACAGTCTTCTTCCTTCTTGGAAACATTTAGATTTGTAGAATGCTTTGGAAACAGATTTTTATTAATAATAGAACCAGATTCTTTACAATGCCATTTTTTTTGACTAGATTCACCAATAATTCTATCAAAATAGCTTTTCACAAGTTTTTTCCAGTTAGGTCCATCTGCTGACCATTTCCACTTTTTATATCCTTTATCTCCACCTTCATGGAAATAATCAACATCACTAGCATCCATATATCCATTGGAAATTTTTGCGTATCTGCTCCTCATTGCTTCGGAAAAACGTTTTGCAGCATACTTCGCTTGGGTATCTATCCCTTTATATTGAGGATCGCATGAACCCGGGCAACCATATCCTACTATATAACTTCCTTTTTCAGGTTTCCCTTGTCCCAATGTTCCAAATCCTGTTTCATGCTTTGCTACAGCTAATAGAAAGAAATAAGCAACATTGGGACACTTATAATGTTTTACCCATTTATTTAAGGCACATTTAATATACTCAAATCTATCCCCTGATTCTCCACCTTTTGTAACAGAGCTTGGCTCAGCACCGGCTACTGGTGTTGTTAAAGTTGCCTCTGCTGCCTGATGCACAATAGATGCTTCTCGAATTCTGTCCCAAACTTCAAACTTATTTTTCATTCCTGGTACATAGGCCATTTTGTCAAATTCAATAATAACCCTAGGTTCATGACCTAAAGCATTAACTTTTCTCATTACGTCATTTAACAACTGAGGCGCAGGAGTTCTATGATCAAATACGTTCGGCATACCTTATTCCCCCCTATCTAAATCTTTCTAGTGCCCATTCTGTAAATCTATGTAAATATACAATTGCTTCAGCTCTAGTTACACATACCTCAGGTTGAAAGGAATCATCTGCGTAAAGTGGAAATACATAACAACCATCATTAAATTTTTCATCTAATATATTTAAGACTGATTCGGCATACCATTTTCCTACAATCTTATCTTTATCTTTAATGTATCTCTCCGTTTGCTGAATTGTATTATTCACATATCCTCTATCTGTATATCGATTATAAATATTCATTCTTAAACGTTGTAACAAAGTAAAAAACTCTCCTCTATATATCGTTATATCAGGAAAGAATCTGTCATTATAGAGTGCGCAACTTGACATAGGGACAACTTTTTCTCCCTGCCTATTTTTGATTTGAGCACCCTTTTGATAGTTGTAATTCACATAAATAGGAAACTGATTTAAATTATAAGATACATAAAGATATCCATTAATTATAGTAAAACAGTCTCGTTTAAATCCTAAGGTTCTTGTAAGTGCATCTTGTATGGATTCGTCTTCATTTACATCTACATGTATTCTCTTTAACTTCTTGTTCATGCAAACTGCTATTTCATTTAAAGAGTAAGTGATATCAAATACGTAATTATTTGCTTTTTCTAACTTTTTTGCCGGATATGCCAAAGAGCATCCGCTCATCAAAGGATAAATCTGACAGTTTTCAGGTGTATGATCTCCTTCATGCATTTCCACTACCCCAGATAAAAGAATACTAACTTCTCTTCCATTGGTTAACGGGTAACCAATATGTATAAAATTATCCTCAAGTTTAGATGGGAGTGTAGGCACCCCATCAATATAAACAAACACCATTTCCCTAGAATCAGGTTTATATCCGCTTACTTCAAACTTGGTTTGTCCCTCTGTTGAAGTAAAATTATGAACCTGACGTGACTTGCCACCAATAAATTGGTTATAGGTTTTTCCACTAAATAAGGTTTCTTCTTTTTTTGCATCAATAAACATATTATCTGTTTCTAATACTGCACGATAAAACCAATCCTTTGGACCCACATCTAACCATCTCTTTGGCATTTTTAATACCCCCTCAATATCTTTTCGATGTATTTAAAAGTCCTTGTCATATAGGATGCCGTTTGAGCCCTTGTAATCCAAACTTCAGGTTGAAAATATTGTACAGGTGTTCCATCACTAGCATAAGTAGTGATAAGGCCCCTTTTTTGCATTTCATCTATATACGTTTGCGCCCAATGATTTTCAATATCTATAAAAGGATATTGATGACGATATTCGAAATCTTGTTTTCGAATTAACATAAGGTTTACAGTAATGATATATTTCGTCTCAAATTCTGCTGTTTTAATATCTAAATCACCATTAACAATCCCTAAATAAATCGTGCCTTTTTCATCATAGTATTTGTGTTCTGCACCAATAAACTGCAGCCAATCTGCAAATTCCTCTTTGCTCGCAAATAAAAATTGAATGGTAGTAGAATAATGAGAAGTCCCTTTCCCTACCAATCCTGCAGAAGATTGAATGTTTTCGTTTATATGGGATTTTAATACTGGCGTTGGTGGCTTATAATCGCCAGTCATACGCCCCCTTACTTGTACAAAACGAATCCCGTTATCATAAAATAATTTACGTTTAAATACATCATCATTAGATTTACTTGGTTTTTGTTGTGCCATTTAATCACCCCTTAGTATTATAAGAAACCCCACCTAATAATTAGATGGGGTTTTGTAATTAGAATGTTGGATATCCCCAAGGGGCTGAATTTAACTGATTTCGTAGTGGTGTTGTTCTACCTTGTGCTAACCCTTTTCCTAAATTCATTCCAAGATTCGCTAACTGTTGACTAGAAGTTTGTCCGGTTACATTAGGTAACGTAATATTGACATACATATCTCCTGATTGAACACTAAAGTTTGAATGTGTACCTTTACTTGTTAGATAATCATACTGAGACATAACCTGTACGCCTTCAGGAAGATTAAATGTTCCACCCATTTGTGCTCTTAACTCTTGGTGGATACCAATCTGTGCCTGTAAAGATTGCTTTGTCAATTCTCGAATATCTTTCATGATTTGTTCGTATTCAGATGAACCTTCTTCAAACTTACCACTATTTCGCTCTGCAATTCTTACCGCTAAGGTCTTATCTATAAGTGATTTACGATCTTGTAATTCTCTTACTCTTAAATCACGTGCTAAGAAACTATCATCTCCTATACTTGGTCCAAAGTTTACACGTTCCTGCATGTACTTAATTTCCAAATCATCCATATTATTACCGAAATCATGTCTCCAAGCTGTAAGCCTTTGTATCCTTAAATTTTTAACTTCTAATTCAGCACTTGCGATTTGTTGACTCAATCCTTGAATAGTATCTTGTAACTGACCATCTGGATCTGCTAACTGTTGGGATTGCAGATTTGCCAGTTTACTTTTCATTTCTCCAATCATAGATTGGCTTGAAACAATCTGTGAATCAATATAAGTAGGACTCTCTGTGTTCATGCTAATAGCATTTAATGTATCCTTATACTGTTTCTTAGCCTGTGCTCTAGAAAATCCTTTCTGAGTGTCGTTAATATAAAATTCTGTTTTAATACGTTGTGCTTCAATTTGTTTTTTCTTATCTTCTAATTCAAATTCTTTTCTTAATTTATCTTCTTTATCCTTGTTACTTTCCACAGATTCTTTAACCTTTTGATATCCGAGTGTTTCAATTTTTTCACCAGTTTCAGGATCAGTGGTATAACGTTTTCCCGACTTATCCAATTGCTCCAATTCTTTCTCTCGTTCTCGGATAAATTTATGAAGCTCTTCCATTTCATTTTTATATGCTTCGCGCTCTTGTTTAATACCCTGTATACGAAGTTGCATATAATTTAACGAATCTGTTTTACCACCATTTTGAAGAAAATCATTTAACTTTAACTCATTTTTGCTACTAACGGATTTCTGTCCATCCTGAATTCTATTTTTTATATCTTCAAAAGCAAAATAGTCATATTGACCATCTGCTATCATTTTATTTTCCCATGCTTTACGTGCTTTTTCAGCTGCCGCCCTACGCATGTTTTCTTCTGATTCTGATATAGCATCATTTTTATACCTTTCAATGAATTCTTCTTTTTGTGCTTTCTGTACTTTTGCATACTCACCTGATTCATCAAGATATTTTCTAGTCAATCCTTTTTTATCTATTTTTTCATATATCCCATTATAACCTTTATCTTTTGCTTCTTTTTCACGTTTTTTATTCTCGACCGTAACAGCTTTATCAAGGTCTCGAGTACCATATTCTTTTTCCATCCAAGCTTTAAAATTCGTTCGGAAATTCTCTCTATCTCCCAGCCCTACAGCAGCACTTTCTCCAAAGATAGTTTGCTTTAAACTTCCATAACCTATTTTCGTACTATCAATCAGGAAGGGAATATCCTCCAATAACCCCCCTGTAGGCTTTGTATTAATGCTTTCTAAATATGCATCTGCAGATCCAGTTGTCTTATTTTCCATTTCTTGTAATTTTAATTGTTTTTCAGATAACATACTTTGATTAGAATAAGTTGTTAACAAGTCGCCAATCATTAATGAAGCTCCCAATTGTTTTGCAAAACTTAAAATATTTTTCCCAAGTCCCATTATTGCTCCACCAGCACCTCTTGCACGCTGAGGAATAGTATCGATAAGATCGAGAAACCCTTTCATTCTATTCTTAGATGTTCCTTCAGCTTCATCAGTTACCTTTTTTACGGCGCTTGATAAATCCCTGTACGCAGTGGTACTTTGTCTTGTTTGTATAGTAGCCTTTCGGTTACTAGCCTCGTATTCATCGAGTGCCTTATTAAGTCCATCCATATTATTTATTGATTTGCCTACACTTTGATAGTTTTGATCTAGATAGGTCTCAAATCCAATACGTTTTTGATCATCCATTTGAGCCAAACGACCAGCCGTTGATTTTTGATTCTCATTCATACTGTCAAAGTTAGTCCTATTTGATAAGGTATTTACTAAATGCTCTGAGAAATTTGTGGTAAAAACGTCTGTTAATAATTTACTTTGGGTAAGATTGCGAGCATTATAGGCTGAACGAGTATGTAATTCATCAGCTGTTAATTCTTTCTTTTCACCTTTATAATAGCCTTTAGATTCATCCATGATGCTAAGAAAATCGGTCATATTTTCAGCTTTTCCACCATGATCTTTTACATATTCTTTTATCTCATTCTTTCTATCCTCTTTTAAATCCGCTAATTCTTCAAAATAACTTTTTAACGTATCATTTTTCATAGCCGCACGGTAGAATTTTTTGTTACTTACTTGATTACGTAAATCTTGGCTCTCTCCCAAAACATGATCATTTAAAAAACCTACCGCTCCGTCCACTTTACGATTTGTTAAAGATGTACCACCAAAGAATTTATTTTCCATGGTGGCTTTCTTGTAATGCTCTTCATAATTACCCAATTGACCTAATCGTTTTACTCCATGAATAGCACCAAAACCTACCAAGGCATTACCTAAAATCGTAATTAACTGTGCAAATAGCCCTGCATGTTTCTCCATTCCCTGTGCTAAGTTTGTAATAATTTTTGCTAAAGTTTGAATCTCTGGATTTAGCGCATCTAATACTGACACTAATGCATTATTAACAGATACCCCAGCTCTTTCCATTGTCACTGAAGGTGATTTCATCGTTACCGCAATCATTTCTTGAAGGCGTGCAGGATCTTTTTTAAATTCATTAATTTCTTGCTTAATCTTCCAATACGATAAATCTTTACTGTTATTTATCCCCGCTTTATGCATGGTCTCTAAAAAGGACATCAGTTTTGGTGGCTGGTTTGCCCCACCTTCTCCATACAGAATGGATTTTACTTTATCTTCTCCAATATATTTATTTTTGCTTGCTTTCGCAGTGTCTGATAGGATATCAATGAAATTCCGACGTACTTTCATACCACTCTCATTTTTTTCAAATACCTTTACACCATAATTTTCTAATTGTTTAGAAACAGATGGTAAAGTAATACGCTCTGCAATCGTTTTTAAGGCTGCACCTGCATTCTCCCCTGTTTCTCCTGAAGTTTGAATAGCTAATGCATTTAAAGTCACTGCATCTTCTGCATTCACTCCCACTGAATGGAGTGCTGTACCCGATTTTGACATTGCCTTCATAATATCTTCACTGTTCGCTTTAGTTTGACTCGTAGCAACAGCAAAAGAGTTAACTACTCCATCCAACTCCCAGACAGATAATTTAAACTGTGCCATAATTGTCTGTAATCCTGGAGCAATTGTTTCAACTAAGTCTGATTTGTTATCTAAGCGATAAACCTTAGAAGCTTGATCAACAAATTGTCGTGCAGATTGTTTATCTCCTGTTACATTTGATGCTATACCAGCTACCTTAGACATTCTTTCGTAATCAATGCCGTAAAGTGTAGATAAATCACGTACATTATTCATTAGATTTCCAGTATCATTATCTAATTTTAGCCAATCTGTATTTCCATTTTTGTTTTTATATTCTGGTTTCAAAGAGAAGTTTTGTGTAATCTTTAACTGTTCTAACTGAGAAATTTTAAAGGTTTCCATTGCTTTAGTTATCGCAGCCATTGGATCTAGCATTGAGCCCGAAGCAAGACTCCTAACTTTCTTGGTAACCGCTCCAGCCATTCCAAACCCATCAAAAGGATTGTCTTGTTTTGTGGATTTACTTGTACTAGAATCGCTATTATTTTTATTTGTATTACTATGATTTGATCCACTTGAGTTATTTAAAGTATTAGCACTATTTCCTGCAATAAAGCTTAACTGTCTATTACTATTCGCCTTTTGAGGGTTAGTATTAATTTCTAGAATTTCATTCCTTATATGTGCAAACTGCTTATCAACGGACTCCTTGATTTTTTTAATAATTTGCTTATTCAGCTTGTTAATTTCACTAGTTAAATATTGCGTAATATTAGAATGAGGTTCAAAGTCCACAGCTCTTACTGATTGTTTCATTGACATCATTATTTTATTTGTTCCTGCAGTTAACTTTTTATTAATTGTATTTTCCATACCTTCAAACTGCCTTTTTAAAGCATATCCTCTTAGAGATCCTCGATCCACAGAATGAAAAGTATGAGCTAACTCGGCTGGAGAAACACCTAAATCATTTGCAATATACCTTTGAAGTTGTTTAGATATATTTTTCATAGGTACTTCTACAGATTTGAGATCAATCTTTTGCAGCCCTCCTCGTATGTCTTTTATATAATTTTCTATTAAACTATCAATACGTTTAGCTGTTTTTATAATCTCGCTATCAATGCTATTCTCTTCGCTAATAACACCCTCGAAATCAAATTTTATAGAATCTTTTATTTTCCCTCTTACTTTTTTCGTTAATTCAGATAAATCTTTCGATGAAATTGTTAATGTCTGTCCTTCAATAGCAACCTCAGGGTTCAGTAAAATAGGTTTTAATTGATTTTTAATACTTACTAAAATTTGCTTAACCGTTCCCTTAGAAATATCTAATTTAAGTCCACTCAAGTTATCTGCATTTACTAAATCCCCCCCATTTTCGCGAATGGAATTTACTAATTGTTTAATTTGATTACTAATTAACTTAGAGATTTCTTTATTAATTTTATTAAATTCATCTTTTCCAACTGGTACTACGCTATTATTCATAGCAGAATCCATATTAATGTTTATATTTTTGATCATCTTTACAATCGTTTTATTTAACTCTTTATCTACTTTAGACATCAATTGTTGAACGGTTTCTTGTTTAATACTTAATGGTGCTGCCCCAACTGAAGATAAAGTAATACCATTTGCTTGGACGATATTATTTAATTCTTGCTCAAGTTTTGCTCTAAGGTTGCTTCCCGCTGCCTTAGATGTCTGAGCCGATAACGAAGATAAAGAGTTTTTCATAGCATCTATACGTTTTTCTATACTACCAAAACGATGATCTAGCTGTTCCAACTGTACTCCAAACTCTTTCATATTTTTTATTGACTTATCAAACTCTAGTGCAATAGTAGCACCAATATTTTGATTATTGACTGTCACTTATTTCACCTTCCTTTTACATAATAAAATCCCGCCCTATCCTCAAATAAAAAGGAAGGGCAGGATTATTTATTAGAGAATACCTGCTAACCACTCCATGTCATCAGCATTTGCAACCTCATATCCGTCAATTACTTCTTTTCCATCACTATGTTTTAGATTATTCTGTTCGGCAGCTTGAGCTGAACCGCCCCCAAATAACCCAGTGAAGGACATTGAATGTACCTTAACTGTAAACTCTATATGCTTATGGCATTTCTTTAAGTAATAGTTTAACTGAGGTAATGTCAAATCCCATATATCCTGTTTTTTCATCCCCAGGTAGTGACCTAAGTTAAAGAAAATCTCTGCCCAATCAACGTAGGCATTTTCGTCATATTCTTTTTCTTCTTCCTCAGAGTCTATAAAGACTTTTTTAAGCCATTAAGTCCAATCATAATATCTATAATTTCTTTAGCTGTTACAATATCAATATAATCCCCTAAATAATGAGCTGAAATTTCTTTATAATACGGTTTAAAGCCCATCAATAGGACCTCTAATAGTTCATCATAACTATCATTACCTGTTTCATCTGCAATTAAATTAGCAATAATGACACCTGTATCAATTGTATTCAACTTTTTCATTAGGTTTTTAGCATCTTTTAATCCTAAAGGAGGGATAGCATAGGTTTTTCCATCACGTAACGTTACCTTTTCATCCTCTTCGAAGAATACTTTTTCAATAAACTCTGATTCCTGCTTAGTTAACTTTACTTCCTCTTGTTTATTAGGTTCTTGCTGTTCAACCTTCTCCTCTGCTTCCTCTACAAGAGTAGGTTCCTCAATAGCTTCTTCTCTACTTGGAATTGCTAAATTACGTTCACTCATTTAATCTCCCCCTATATTACTCTATTACCCCTTATTAAATTTAAAGAGGACGCAAGGAAGGGGATCACCTAAACGACCTCGTAACTAATATAAGAATTTATGTGTTAAATGTAACAACCTTACGAAAAAAGGTTTAAGCGATAGATGTTTTTATAATCCATTCTCACCCTTATCTAAAATGTTTAAAAATGAATTAATAAAAAAAGAGGATACATAAGTATCCTCTTCTCTAATTAACAAACATCGCCACTTTTTTCGATTTGATAACGCTTAATAGAACCTAAACGACTGTCTGTACGTTCCCCATCAATAACTGTAAGTGTAATACTGTGAGTCGCTGCTGTTTGTCGTGCTGTGTCTAATGTAAAGTTAGATTTCACTCGGCAAGAATATAGTTCAACTTGGTAACCTTGAATGCTACCATCCATTTGTTCAAAATGTCCATCATGAACAACAGATACTGTAAGAGGAAAATCGCGAGAACCAATTGCCATTACATCTACAACCTCTGGGCGCTTGTAGTTCACATAAATTTGCTCTCCTTCAAGATAATCATTAAACTTAATCTCCCCTGTAGAAGGATCAATTGTATACTCACCTTTTGCAGGATTAGTTGTTACTTTTTTAAGTAATTTATTCTCTTTTACTAATCTTACAGATACATGCTCTGTCTTAGAAGAAGCTGAACCTAAAGATCCACCAAATAGAGGATTCTTAAGAGTCACTAGTCCACCTTTAACATCATGACGTTCTTCTAATACCCATACGAAACCATCAGGATCGATAGATGATGATGCTACAGGATAATAAACTACTACAGTATCACCTTCAACCGCACCACCTTTTAGTGTTACAGCTGATCCATTTACTGTAATTGCTGATTCTGGTACAAATGAACCTGCAACTTGGTTGAAAATCTGTACTTTAGGTGCTCCGCTACCTGTTAATACTGGACTAGATAATTTAATAGAAACAGGTTCAGTATCGCCAGCAATTGTTACTGTTTCATTTTTCAATTCATAGGCTAAGCCGCTAACTCCTTCTCGAAGTTTTGCTCCTAACACAAGACGTACCATGTTTAAATCAAATTTTGCATCCTCTGCAGTAATATCAATTACCTTTTTACGTAGTAGTGTATCAATAGGTGCTGAAGAGTCTCCCCCTTCAATATCAACCATATCCAACTGCACATCAAGACGCATATTCGCCATGTGACCTAGTGTAATTAATTCATCACACCCTGGAATTTTAGCCATAAATTTACCTGCACCTTTAATAATCATTTTCTTATTCTTACTGTTAAACTTGTCAAATTGTGACATTAACTACACCCCTCAATTTCAAAAATAAATTCAAATCTAGTGAAATACTTATAAGAGTGTTCTATTTCACTTGCAACCTCTGCAGATCCTACATACTGACCCTTGAAAAATACTCCTTTAAATAACTGCAGAGATTGATTATCGAATAATTGATTTATTCTATCTGCAAGGTCTAATGCCAATTCCACATCATCATTTGTGTAGATATCGAAGTCAAATGTTATCACATGAATATTATTATTTCGTTCCTTTTGAACAAATGACTTGTAAAATGCAATTAAAGGAATTTGGTTATTTAGTGCCTCTTTAGGAGACATACGCTTTTGTATGTGCATTTCATTTTCCATATCTACTGTAATATTATTAAGACCCATACATTTACGTATTACACTATCTTCTCTCAATGTCTTATGTATGCAAGCATAAACATCAGTGATACGTGGAAAGAACAACTCATCACACCCTCTTGTAAGTATTTGCAGTAACAATATAAGAAAATCACAATGAAAATTTAACATCACTTAGAATAAATTTAGTCAAACTCTATCTCACTCCATAATTACTCTTAACAAAATTAATTTTTTACACTTAGCTTCTATTAAGCTCTCACGTACATTCTTAACTATTGAATTGACGTGATCAAAGATTTTCTTATTTATTCTTCAATTAACAAATTAGCAATTCTATTAAAGAAGTATTTGTCATTTAACATAAAACATGTAAACGATTTATTTCTCTGAATTTGTTTATAAATTACACTAAATAATTAAATCCACTTTGAAATTGATGGAATTCAATATAAAAATAATGGTTTTAAATATTTTTAGTTTCTAAAATGAGATAGTATTGAATCTATTTTTATAACAAATAATCATTATTAAATAATAGATAATAATTTATTAATAATATTATTTAGCTTTAATATGATGGATTCAGCTTTTACCTTTAAATTAAATGCTGCAATTTATACATTGTGATTCAGCAACAACCTTTAAACTAATAAGTCTCTTTACAATTCACTTGCAACTATAGTTACTTAAATTTCGATAACTATAGAGAGGTGATATCTTGAATTTACATAAAGATAGAAAGTTAAACACTACTGATATAAAAAAATATTTTTCATTTTTATACAATGATAAACAGATAAGAGCTGTCCTTACTACAAGTAATCAACTCTTATTTGTTGGATACGATATTGGGAAAAATGCAATTGGAATAAAAAATCCTTATAGCTTAATCGAAAATATGGACAAACGCTCTAAATGCAGTGCTGTAATTACCTTTAATCAGGATATTAACCCTCAACGCTATATTTTAGTTGATTTAGAGGGACTCCACCATATGGTCTATAGAGCCAGAAAAGTTAAAGTTAATAGATTAGATTTTATTCATTGGGCCATATCTTTAGAAAAAAATATACTTTAATTCATTTCATTATGTTAGCTTTTACTGGGGTAACTATCTTTCAAATGATTTATTAAATATCCCAGCTAAATATTAATTATTTTGTAAACCTCAACTTTCTAACAACTTATTACGACTTTTAAATAGGAATTGGAGGTGAGATAATGAATTTTGATATAAGTATAAGCCTGTTGCTATTTATATCCTTAGGGGTACGCGCATTTTTATTTGAAATAAAATTTCAGTACACACGTGAAAAATTACGTAGTATTCATGAATTGTTTGAAATTTTTTTAGACTGTTCTTTTTGTAATGGCTTTTGGACTGGTTTTTTTGGTTATGTAATTGTAAATGGTATTGATATTATTCTAATACCATTTGCTATTTTAGTTGGTTCTTCCTCATACTATTTAACGCTATTTGTTAAGAGTCTTACACAAAGAAATTAAGAAACACAGTTTATGTCCTTTATTTCTTAAATTATCCATTCTACATCTTTATCTACTTAACCCTACTAAACTTTAGTAGGGTTTTATTCACTATTCTTATTATTTCTATCTCTATACAAATTCCCAAACAAAAAAATTGTTCAAAATAGCAAAGTACATTTTGTACTGTACCTTGTTTACGCAACTAAAACAATAAATAAGACGACTATTAAAATATCTATCACCTTTAGAAATGGAGTGAACAATATGATTTTCTTTTCAAGTAAGCACCGAATTAAAGATCTTTCTTTCCTAAATAAACTTTGGATGACACCCGTAGCTTATGGACTAAAATATCTTGCCGGAACTGTAATATACATTGCAGATAAATTTGATGAAAAGGTAAGATTTGAAATCCTAAAAAGACATATCTAAAACGGAGAAAATGAGAAAATAAAAAGAGGATTTATTCACTTTAAGAAAGGTTATAACGAATTGATAAAGGCCACTTTAAATTCCTGCCATCATGCAATGAATTAAAAAACATTTATAAATCCTTTCTTGAAAACTTTAGTCAGGGAGATATTATTCCTATAAACTATACAGGATAGTATTAGGTATCGCGGTGATTTCAAGTATAATTACGGACTTAAAAAGTTTAAAATTGCGTTAGTAAGAAAGAATCACTCTAAGGATATTTTTACTAACGCAATCTTACTTATTTTTGAAAAAATATTTTAACAATCTATAAATAGATTTTCTACCTAAAACATCGTATTATCATTAGCTGCTTCATTTGGAATCTCTTGAATTACATCCCAGTGTTCGACAATCTTTCCATCCTTTATACGGAAAATATCCACTATAGCAACTCCCTTATCTTGAGAGTTAGTACGAGAATGTACATGAAGAGCAACTGTATCTCCTTCAGCTACTACACGTTTAATTTCTGCAGAAGAATTAGGGTTCTTAACAAAATCCTCCTTAAAGAAATCCATGAAAGCTTTTCGTCCATCAGCTACAAAAGGATTATGTTGCTTGTAATCCTCACTTACATATTTAGGGATAATATCGATATTATGTTTATTAAAAACTTCATTATAGAAATCAACTACCATCTTTTTATTCTTTTCTTTTTCTGACACATCATCTTTCGATACTGATGCAGTATTCTCGCTCTTTATTGTGTGAGCTTTGGTTTTACCAGTTGAAGCTTGAAATATCAAAGTCGACACAATTCCTAAAATAAACATAGAAATAATTATTATTATTAAATTTTTCTCTAATTTCATATATACCTACCTCTTCTAATTTTATAATTCATCTTCGATAACACGCTTGATAAAGGAAGAATCTTTCCCAGAATCTGATGTAAGAAATATTGTTAGAAAAATAAAATCCATCTTTCCTAACAATACTCCTTATGCGAGGGGATGTTAGAAACTAGTAACCCTAACTTAATACCTCATTAACAGTTGCACTGTCCACAATTTGAATAAACTTCTTAATCTTATCGTTCTCATCAAACTCATAAAGATGACAAAAATCTGCCACAAATGATTTCCCTGTTGTTTTATATGTTCCACTATATTTTCCATACACGATAACAGTATTGTTATTAAAAGCATAAATCTCATCTTTAGCGCTATAGTTATCCCATTCAGTTCCAAGACGTTCATGTACATTTTTCACTACTTCATCAGGACCTATATAAGTGCCTGCATATGGAAACCCAGCAGCTTCTGTCCAAGATACATTTTCACTTAAATACGTTTTGAAAGCATCCATTTTTCCCTCGCCTGTTAACACATACGTTTCATGTAATAGGTTTTGATATTTATTCATAGTATTAACCCCAAGGCATTTCTTTTGTTACAACTTTTGCACTTAATTCTAATACACCTTTATTTACATAGCCTGGATATGCTGCTTCAAGTATTGCTACAAAATCTTTTGAAGTTTTACTTTCCTCAGAAGCTTGAATTGCTGTTCTTAGATAATCCATGGTTGCATTAATTGCTTGATTATCTAATGATTTTTCTATTGATCCATGACTTGGTACAATTATGTCAGCATGTAACGCCTGTAATACTTTTAAGTTCTTAATCCATGCCTCCATTGCTACTTTTGAGCTAGTATCTGCTAAGAATAGATGGATTTCGTTAAATACATCTATACCTCCAATTAATAATTTCAGTTCTCTGTTAAATAAGCTAGTTCTGTATTGATCTAAACCTACTAGTTCAAATGTTAGTCCCTGAAAATCAATCGATTTTTCCTTAAACACTTGAGGTAATACCACATTACTTGGTGCGTTTTCTCCAAGTGCATCTTTCCAAACTTTCAATTTCCCTAATACAGAATGAACAATATGTTCAACCGTAGACTCTGTAGCATACGCTATGGCACCTGGATAAGCAGCTTTCATACTTTCTAACCCAAAATAGTAATCAGGATCCCCATGGATAATAAAGATTTTATCTAGAGATAAGTTATTATTTTTCAAATAATCCACAATTTCTTTTGAATCAGATTGAGTAAATTTCGAGTTTATTAAAAATGCATGTCCTGCTTTCTCAACTAAGGTTGCAGTGACCATAAAACTTTTTTCGTTCGAACTAAACACCGTTAATTTCACATCTTTGTGATTTGTATCGATTGTTTTAAACATAGATGTTATTCTCCTTTTGTTATAGTGATTGAATAGATAACACACTTTTATTTTGTTCCGACAGAAGACTCCTCTTCAATTCTCTTAAAAGGTTCATTGCACCAGCAAATAGATGGGAGGTGTATGTCGGCTGGCGTAAGCTAAAATATTTGCTACTATAGCCTAAATTTTCTTAGTATAAATTTTTAAAACGTGCTTCAATTTTATCTGGCGTCATTACCCCACCACCAATAGGAATAATTTGATTATCTTTTTGTAAAAGTACTGAAGGATAGCTATTAACCCCAAGCTGTCGAACCTTATTGAAATCATTTTGGACATCTACAATTGTTTCTTGCGCATTTAAACGCTCTATTACTTGTTCAGGATCCAAACTATGCTCAATCGCAATCTTACGATATGTCTCAGGATCACTTAGGCTTTGTCCATCATAATAAAATGCTTTTTGCATAGCAGACGTAAATTCTAACAAACGGTCTGGCGCCAATGAACGTAAAGCTGAAAATCCAATTGCAGCATCTTTCGAATTCATTTTAAAAGTACCTTCTTCCACCAATTTTTGATAGGAAGGACCAAATTCTGCACCTGTAAGTTGATTAATTCTTTTATTTCCCTCTTCTATATATGAGAAATTTTTTATTGGTAAATCATCTAAAAATAATCCACCACATAAAACTGTTAATGGCATTTCAGTGTGTTCTTTGTAAAATCCTTTAATGCTTTCTGAAAAACCATAGCACCATCCACAATATGCGTCCCATACGTATATAAGGTTATCTTGTTTTTTCTCCATTTAAATCTCCTACCTTTATTTTTATTAGCTAGTCCAGCTATCACTTGAAAATTCTTAGCTAGCTTTTGGGTTTGTAAAAGTGCATCTTTTTTTAGCAACCTTATTATTTTCCCCAAAAACTCATCCTTCAAAAAAATATCAACTAAAATTATTCATAAAAGATAACACTGCACATTATTGCTCTAAAGCAGAAAATACTACCATTTAGAATATGCATAGTTGTTAATATAATAGTAATTTTCTGCATTAGACGATAATCTATAGATTGCTACCTTTAATTAAATATATAAATATTTTTCTTAAAACAGGAAGTTGTTGTAACTAAACAAGTTACAACTTATGTAATCATATTAGTTACAACTAAATTAAAAGTCAATTATTTTTTACAAAAAACATTAAATTTCTACTTTAACGTTTCCACAACTATGGAATTAAAGTAAATTCACTTTACTATAAATGTCTATTTTTCAAAGCAATGAATTCTAAAAAACAGCTTCTCATTTTTCATTCACAGTTATAATGAAAAATGAGAAGCTGTTTTCATATTCCTTTAATATGTTTTCTTTTAGTTCTATCCTAATTTTCGTTTTATATTTTCCTAAGGTAAATAAATCAAATATTTTGAGATAGAAATGTGTAAATTTTTTATACAACGCAAAAGAAATTTATCTTTTAACCTTAGAAACTACAGGGATAGCATAATCAATTAGAATCCACGAAGTTTCCGTACTTAGAAATCTCCCACTTAACGACCTTACAGCCTATAAGAATTGAAAGTAGTTTAATTCTCTAACATGGATTGTGGAACAACTTTCTTTCCCACTACTTTAAATTCAATTTCCCCTTTTTCTCCATATATTAGTTCTATAATTGGAATAGTTACCATTAATTTTTCCTTCTTTTTTCTTTCTGTCTCTAAATCAATTATTTTCATGTCACAATCCCCTTTATTTATTATAAACAAGGAGAAAGCACTCATTCGAGTGCTTTCTCCTTGTTTATAAGTGGACCTTGTAGGACTCGAACCTACGACCGAACGGTTATGAGCCGTTTGCTCTAACCAGCTGAGCTAAAGGTCCAAAGCATAAAATTTACTTCATAAGGCATATTCACATATATCATTTTACCATATAATGTATCAATTCACTTTACTTTTTATTTAATATGCATATTTACATCGTGTTAAAAGTGTTTATATTCTGCACTTCTAATATTTTGTAATTAGTACTATCTTTTAATACCTTTACAGAGGTCTGATTAACAGTAAATAAAATATATATCAATCATATTAAAAATGATATAGCTACAACATTTAATTACTTATATTGTCAAATACTCTTATGCAATATTGTTTAATATCAGAAATAGCAACTAAATTATATGCCTGTTTCATTGTATTAAAACAATTATCTATCTCCTCTTTTTCCATGATAGGTTTACCAGAATTATTATCTTCTAATTCTAGATCAGCTACTGTCCATGGTAAGTCAAATAGAATCATTTTTTCTAAACTCTTCCCACTATAACAACCTAAAGTATTGATTACACAGTCTAATATTTCCTTTTCTATTTGAGTTAATTGATTTGTACTAACATAATTAACTTCAAGATTGTCGTACTGATATCCTTTATATTTATCAAAAACAACTCGATATACCGGGCCATGACTTCCTACTTCACAATCATCTTCAAATAAATATGTTCCAGTAAACACCTTACAAAATCCTTGCGCATAGTATAACAGCTTTTGAAGAGCTAAAGGAGTAATATCATCATTTTTATATAGCAAATAGTTAGCAACTTCCTCGATTTTCGTAGTCTGCGTAGAAGGAATATCATCATTTTCCTGTAGCTTTGCGATTGCTTCTTTAGAGACTCTATATGCTTTTTGAGTAATTAAATCTTTATTTCTTTCTAAAATATCTAGCATAAAAGATTGATCTCTACCTAATCTTTTCAATATATCCGAGTACTGCTTTGTCGGAATATCTCCATTTACATACCTTGTTAGGGTAACCTCTCCCCAACCTAAAAGTAAAGACAATGGACGTTTTCCAATCTTATATTTTTCTAACACCTCTCTTATTTCAGAAATAGTAACTAACTGTTCCTGTTGTCTATAGGCATGATCTAATTGTTCTAAATTATAATCATGAATGTTAGGAACAAATATTTCAGATTTACACTCCTCGCAATTTGCTTCTTTACCTACATAATGATATTGCTTCCCTCTAATGACTGTCACTTTTGAAACATCTTTAGTAGAATACTTTACCATATCTCGACAAAACTCACATAAAACCAACATAAAAATCCTCCCTCATTCTAAAACCATTAGTCACTTATCTTTACCTAAAAAGATAAGTGACTGGTTTATTCCTTTTATGAAAAGAAACAACAATCATGTATTTGTTCCTGTCCTTATTTTCAATTAGATTCATCTTAATATATATGTCTACCGACTTCTTTTGTCCCCAATTATCTAACTCATATTGTGGACAAAAGATATACAATTTTTCATGAGCAAAATTTGGATTTTTATTATCAACTGCATAACAAAAATCACGTACTCCTATATTAAGAAGAATCTCTTTCACTTTACTAGCGTTAATCTTATTAGCCTCTAAAAATTCACTATTCTCTTTCCTTTTTTCATTTCAAGAAACCGTAAATCGATTATTTTTAATTAATTTTTTAAACTCTAATATGTACTGCTCAATCTCCCCGATTGTAAAATTAGTGTGCTTTTTTGTCTCCCTATTTTGAAAGCTAATATGCATTAAAATTCTTTCCCCTTTCAAATCGTACCTCATATTTACTAGAATTACAACAAAAACGTATCAATTGATACGTTTTTTTAAAATTCACAGTAAAATTCTATTCATCCTTCTTATAATGAGTACGTTTATGTCGTCTACAAAACTTCTATATAATTATTTTTGCTGCAATTCGTAAATCTATTATGTATCTATTTTAAAATCACAGTTTCATGTATCCGTGTATACATTTAACGTTAAAAAACTACATATCCCTCCAAATTCCCTGATAAACAAATCAATTACTCATATGTATTCTCCCCCTATATAAACTTCCTTTCTTAATCTGTTGTTTTATACAGAAATATATATTTATACCTGTTTAAACCCAAACAAAAAAGGCCTCCTCAAGTCGATTAATTGTGCATAGCAAAATAAGCTAAATACACTAATCGGCTCAAAGAAGCCCTTTCAAAATTAAAGTAAGAACAAAACTTACTTCTACAACTCAACCACAACACATAAGGTGTGGGAATAAACGGAATCAAATAAACTAACAATATACCTATATATTACAAAATACATAGGTTTATATCAAGATATTTTAAAATATTTCCAAATGCTGATTTTCATTCTTTATTTTCTTCTAAATGAAAAAGCATATAAATACTTTACTCTTTCCAAAACTGTTCCAATAAAATGACAATCACGGTACCCACGAGTAATCCATTCCATAAATTATAAAAGGACAGCTATCCTTAGATAACTGTCCTTTTATTAAATAAGCAATAAATAAATTATTCTTATCGTATATTAATTATTCAAACTTAATGTTTATTAAAATGGTAAATATGGTTTTGGATCTACTTGTCCACCTATATACTGATTCTTAATTTCGAAGTGCAAATGGTTCCCAGTAGAATCGCCTGTACTACCTACTTTCCCTATTACTTGACCTTGTTGTACATGTGCCCCTACAGTAGTTAAAATTGAGTCCATATGACCGTATAATGTCCAAAGTCCGTCTTCATGCCTAATAACCACTGCATTTCCATATCCACCAAATCCTTGACCTCTTACACCAAAACCAGCAAATTCTACAGTTCCTGATTTAGATGCCATTATTGGTGTACCCTTTGCCGCTGAGAAATCAATACCTTTATGCACTGTCCCCCAACGACTTCCATACCATGAGCTAACATTTGGATTTTTGATAGGCATTTGATATTTAGAAGAACCCGAATCTGTTTCATGCGGATTCATCCACTTGTCGCCTTCCCATGTTTTAATCTTCAACCAACCACTAGTTGTCCCATCTATTATTCTAAAATTCTGTGGATTATATACTGCTCCAGCGTTTGCTTTACCTGAACTAAATGAAGGCTCGTTATACGCATAGAATGATTTGTTTATGAATCTTTCTTCTCCATCTAGATTCAGCCATTTCTCGCCTTCCCATGTTTTAACCTTCAACCATCCACTAGGTGTCCCATCCACAACTCTAAAATTCTGTGGACTATATAATGCTCCAGCGTTTGCTTTTGCTGCATTAAATGAAGCTTCGTTATACGCATAGAATGATTTGTTTATGAATCTTTCTTCTCCATCTGGATTGATCCACTTATAACCTTCATAAGTACCTACCTTCATCCAGCCATTTTCTTTTTTTTCTACTACTCCCCAATTTTGTGGGTTAAAAGGTTCTCCATAATTTGCTTTCTTTGCATTAAATGAAGGCTCATTATACGCATAGATTGTTTTGTTGACAGTAATTTGTTCAGCCGTAGGATTCATCCACTTGTCGCCTTCCCACGTCTTAAATTTCAGCCAACCATCTGTTGTTCCATCTACTATTCTAAATGTTTGTCTTCCGTACTTCGCTCCGGCATTCGCAACCTTTGATGAGAAAGAAGGTTCATCATATGCATAGAAATCTCCCATGACACGTTCTTCCCCAGTCAAGTTAATCCAAACTGGACCTTCCCATGTTTCAATCTTCCACCAGCCATTATCTCTTTTTTCTACGACTCCTACATTTTGGGCACCGTACTCTGATCCACCATTTGTTTTAGCTGAAGTAAATGACGGTTCTTTATACCCATAGAATGATTGATTCACGTATTCTGAACTATTAGCAGCGTGAGTTACCATACTAAATGTCGAGATAGATAGAATAAAGAATAATAACATTACACCCCTTTTTAACATATACTCTCTTCACTCCTTTTCGAATAATCTTATATTGCGCTTATTACATTAACATATTTTTCTTTATTTTTCTATATTTTTACTATTTAAAACCTATTTGATATTCCTATCTCATTCCTATCTCATTCCTATAATTAAGAAAATAGTTTTTACTCTAATATAAATATTTACAGTTTAATAAAAACAAAAAAAACCTGCTTTAATACAGGAGATTTTGATGTTATTTCCAATCTACATATTTAAAACTCTGGCGATTTGACGGGCTTTGAAATTCTCAATATAATAATGCATTTCTAATCCTTTTCTTTCTGCACGAAGTACGGTGCCTCTCAATTTTGATAAATGTTGTGAGGCCGTAGATTGCGGAAGATTTAAAATCTCTATTAACTGTGTAACATTACATGTCTTATGGTACATTAACTCATTTACAATTTGTAGCCGTACTGGATGTACCTTCGCCTTTAATACCTCTACATCTTCTTCCAAGATTTCTTTTCTCTCTTGCTTTTCTTTTAACTCTAATATTTCAAATTCCCCGTTATTATTTATTTCTATTTTCCTATTATCGCTATACATAATTACTTAGGTATGGTTCCCTTTTCGCCTGTTAAGAAAATATATTTTGATCAAATCTTCAAATCAAAAAAAGGTTATTTTTACAGAAATTACAATAATACATACTACTTGAATCTCAATAAATATAAATTAATAGAATATTCCGTCTCATATTGATAAATGCTATTAAATAGATTTTGATAGAGGAAATTTCTGATATGATACTAATTGCTGAATAATATCTTTGGAGAGGATGAAATTGAACAATGAATGTTCATATACAGGGGAACGAGCAAATAACTCATTTATTAAATGAATGGTATCAAGAAATTAGAGCTAGGCATGTAGACGCCGCTCAATTACTTAAACAAGAAATCGAAAACAAAATCCATAACATAGAGGAAAATCAAACGATATTATTATACTACTCACTACTAGATTTTAGACATCAATATTTAATTGATAGTTTAAGTATTTCTAAAGATAGCTTTAAACAAAGTGATGCTTATAAAACTCCTACAGACGATTTCCTTTCATACTATTATCACTTCTTTAAAGCCATTCATTCCAATGTTACTGGCAATCATAGCCTTGCAAAAATACATTACGATAAAGCTGAATACCTATTAGAAACAATTCCTGATGAGATTGAACATGCTGAATTCCATTATGAGTTAGCCATTTTTTATTGTCATACACATAGATTAATTTTATGTATTAATCATGTAATGAAGGCTAAAGATATATTTTCAAAGCATCCTGGATATGAATTAAAAGTTGCCTTCTGTAATAACTTATATGGATTAGCATGCACTCACTTAAAGGAATGGGAATTAGCTGAGGAACACTTTATCTCTGCTATGGATACATTCCAAAAAGAAAATTTAGAATACAATATTTTAATTGTCCGTCACAATCTAGGGTTTATGTACGCTACTCAGAATCTATCTGAAGTAGCATTACGTTATTTATCTGAAGTTAATCAGAAGCTACCTAGCGATTATAAAGCTGTATTCATTGAAGCTAGAGAGCATTATAAATTAGGAGAACATGAAATTGCTCAAGAATTAATAAAAAAGGGCATTCAACTCTCTACTCAATTGGGAATTGAAGGTTATATTCATCACTTTAATATTTTAGAAAAAATAAATCTACATAGCTGTGCTAACGATTTAGAAAAAGCTGTTTTAGAAGGAATTTCTTATTTTGAACGAGAAGAACTATATGAGTATATAAATGAATATACCGAAAAGTTGGCAGTCCAATTTTACAAAGAAGATAATCATCTAAAAGCTAGCTATTACTTTTATGAAGCTAGTAAAGCCAATGAAAAAAACTTTAAAAAAGGAGCATTAAAATGAAAAAATTAGCGGTTAGCTTACTTGGTATCTTAATTGTCGTTACAGTTACTTTTGGATCAAGTTCTTCAACAGGCACTCAAAGTACTGTAAATATTATTAAATATTCGCATGGACATACTGGATAATGAAAGGAAGGATTACACCTTCCTTTTTTATATTTTAGAATGATGAACGTATCCCCTACATATCTATCTATAAAAATTTAAGAAATAAATAATTCAAAAGGTAAAATAAAAATACTACAATTAAAAACTTCCATTTGTTTCTTTTTGTTGGTTTTCCAGCATGTTGTATATAAAAAAATAAGGAAATACCTGCCATAGTAATTAAAAACATTTGATAGTAATCAATCATCTGTAATACCCCCTCCATACAAAAAATAAGAAGTCTCTTTTTAAGAGACTTCTTATTTTTAATACAAACGACATACATAGGCTAAACACATACAATAAAGTCAGGATGATGTACTTTATTGCCTTTTTATCATAACATATAATTTATCATTTTTGTTTAATAATTCCATATAATAAAACTTTATCAACCTCAAAATGTTTTATAATAAAAAACAAATACAAATAAAATTAATAATATATTCACTTGATGCGGACGGAATATGCTCAAAAGATATATAGTTCGGTTACAATATCATTCATGATTTTTTAATTTTTTCCTTCCCTTCTGTTAAGAATACTCCAAATCTTGACTGATTACCTTATGTTAATACTTTATATATGCAAAATTACATACAAACCCTCATTGAAAATAATTCTCATTGTAACTATAATGGTTTCAGGGGTTGGAATTTTCACTTTCGTTTCAAATCTCACAATATATTAAAGGAGGAAATACTATTATGAAAAAATTGATTTTAGCAGGGGCACTAGGAATTGCAGTATTTTCAGGTATGAATTTACCAGGGGCTGAGGCATCAAAAGCGAGTGCAGCTACTACGAATTTAGAAATTCAAGAAGTCACAAAATACTACTCTATGAGTTCCTATGAAGTGTCTCAAAAAGAATCATTTAATCTTAAAAAAGGGGAAGAACTTACAGTCTTTGTACAAAATTCAGGGTTCCCAATTTCTTATACGGTCTTTGATGCGGATAATCAAGTAATTGGCACATTCAATGCTAATTCCCCATATGGTCGCGTATTTAAAGCGCAAAAAGACGGTAATATTTCTGTACAATTTCAAGCAGGTGTAAATTCTACGTACATGAAGAAGATGAATTTTACAGCTAAATTTGCTGTTTCTAAACTTAACCAATAATAAAAAATGTAACGATCCTCTTTAAAAACAAATTAAAAAGGTATATCCCTTCAATGGGATATACCTTTAGTTTTAGTGAATTTTATATTGACCAGATAACTGCTCTTGCGCCATACGAACTAAACGTTTCGTAATCTCTCCACCTACTGAACCATTTGCTCGTGCAGTTGAATCCGGTCCAAGTGTAACACCAAACTCCTGAGCGATTTCATATTTCATTTGTTCAATTGCACTTGCTGCAGCTGCTATTAAGATTTCGTTTGAATTATTATTTTCGCGAATTTGCATTTTTTAAACACCTCCGTTGAATTTGGTAATATCATGCTCTATTTCCAACAAAATATGCAAAAAAATTATTCGTTTAGCTATTTTACATATATACCTAAGCTTTCATCCCTTATGTGGGAATAAATAAAGGTATAGGTCATACCCTATACCTATACCTATACCTTCTTCTATCCTACTTACTTTTAAATTCCCCTATTAACCCCTGTAACTCTTGCGAGAGCCAATTTAAAGAATTTGCCAACTCTGCAATATCTTGTACATATAGTTCTTGCTCTTTCATACTTGTCTCCACATTACTACTGCTATTCACATATGTATTTGCAATGTGTGATAATTCATTTATAAACTGAACAATAGTTTGATTATTTTTTAGAATGTCACTTGAATGATTCGAAGTCGCTTTAATTTGATTTGTAACAGATTGTGCAGATTCTGAAATCTTTTCAAAGAATGCACCACTACTTTGAACAAGTGTTATTCCTAATTCTACTTCCTTTGAACTCTTCTGCATGGATCTTACAGCTCTCTCTGCTTCAGCCTGAGTTTCACCAATTAATTTAGCTATATCCCTTGCAGATGCCTCGGTTCTTTCCGCTAATATACGTACCTCGTCCGCAGCACCTGAAAATTCTTCCCCCATCTCTCCAGCACATGAGGATTCAGTAGAAGCATTTAAAGCTAATGAATTTGTTTGATTTGAAATGGTTGTAATTACAGTAAGAATTTCATGAATTTCCTTAGATCGTGCTTCGAATGCATAAATACTAGAAGGCACATCCTGAACTGTATCTTGAATTCTTTTCATTTGATTCACGATTTGCTTAATCAAATCTTTTCCCTCTACAGAATGCTGTTCCATGTCTTCCAAAGCATTGCCAACTTGTTTTGCAGCTGCTTTAATTTCTTTCATCTTACTTTCCATTTCTTGAACAATCCCTAAACATTTTTGCACTACATATTCATGAGAATGTGCTCCTAAATTTAATCCTGTAATAGCACTTGCAATTTCTTTAAAAGCTATGCTATTTTCTTTTGTACTTACCGACAATTCCTGTGAAGATGTCGAAACCTGTTCAGCAGTCTGCCTTACTTTATCTATAATCCTATTAAACTTTTTAATAGTGTTATTAAAATAGATATTGGTTATCCCTATATCATCAGATCTTTCATTCAATTTAATACTTAAATCCCCTTCACCAACTTTACGTAACCCTTCTTGTAAATCCTTTAAAGGCGATAGAGAGTTTCGTGAGATAAATATTTGAATTGTAATTGCGATAGTTAATGAAATTATAATAAATAGTAAACCTTGTATCATAAAGTTTTTCTTTGTAAGAGGAATAATAGAAGCTTCCAAATCCGCTGCAACAATTGCAATTATATTTTTATTTTCATCTGTAACTGGCTCTAAAATTGTTACCCAGAACCCTAATTCATCTTCATACACTTCTGTCATTTGTGCCTGTTTTGTTTGTATTACTTTATCGTATGTTTTCATCCAATAAGTAGGCTGCTCATAGTATTCACCTGGCTTTACAGAAACAGTATTTGCTAATTCTGTACCCAAAGCTACTATTTGTAATTCAGCTTTATCATTTAGCTTGGCTCCTGTAACATATGTTTGCCCAACACTTTTCATATCTTTTATAGATTTATCCAATTGCTCTGTCAATTTTTCTTTCTTCACTCTTTGAGCTGTGGGGTCTTTTGCTACATCTCTTACTATTTCTAGATCTAATTGATTTAACACCGCATCACCTGTTTCAAAAGACTGCCTCTCAAATATAGACATCATACTATTTTGAAACATATTAAAACTTAACGCTCCCATACTTCCAACAAGGGTCAGAATTACTAATACCGTTAGTAATACATTTTTTTGAAGCAACGATAGCTTATGCCAATATTTTTTCATTGATTTCACCTTTCTTATTTTCAACAATACAAAAACAAAGTAGTAACATATTAAGAGGTTCTCTTTTTGTTATTAATTTAAACTTTAAAATAGCATACTAATCGTTCAACCAAACGTTCCAATTTTTTTCATTTACAATTGCATCTTTTATATGTCCAGCTGCTCCTGGAAATCTATTAAAAGGAAGACGTAATACTTCTACCACTTCATCTTTTCTATTTGTACTGATTTCTTCTAAATCGATGATATTAAAGGATTTGCCTATAATAATTGCTATAATGTTTAATAGACGACTAAGAATATTTAAAATTCCATATTTATATCCTAAAGATTTTCAAATTAGATTTGTTGCAGTACCTTCAGCGAGGATTTTTTATAATATCGTTAGTTTTAACTAAAGATAAGAATTTTTAAGATCCTCATCTTTAGTTATTTTTATCTTGCAGAACAATAAAATCTGAAAGTTTAATTCAATCTCCTATTTTATAACTTTTTTCCTTATTTTTCTATAACATTATAATATTAACCTGTACAATCTGAACTCGTACTCTTTTGGCCTTTACCCTTCAATTGTCTTAAATTCATATGAGGTAGCGCAGAAAGTAAATTTTTAACAAAAAAATTTTGTATTAAAAAATGCAAAAATACATACTCCTCCAAAACTATATGCACTTAAATATTCATATAGTAAAATAAGCAGTACAAGCGTGTCCTATACAGCATATTTCCTTAACGGGCTTGATATTATATTCATCATAAAATTGGTGTGACCTTAATATCTCACTTAACTCTTTAATATTTTAATATTCACAATATAGTGTTAATATATCCCTACTTTATCGCTACACCTACATATAAACCAAGAATTGAATTACAGAACGGTTTTCATCAATAGTAGACAAAAACATGTCAAACAAAAAGAGACTCAATTATTTATTACTTTTCGTATAGATGTACTAAAAGATTATAGGAGAAATATATATGCTCAAAAAAATAAATAGATTTATGTTTGCTTTGCCTACCATTTCTTTTATTTTTCTTATTTTATTAGGATCATTTTTATTTGTAATACCATTAGATCTATTCTTACCTGAAATACAAAAAAACCCAATAACAGAAGCACCTCTTATTCTTCAAGTTTTATTAGGGGTATTAGCGGCACCTATATATGAAACAGTAGTTTTTCAAGTATTTTTATTTTGGCTATTAAGTTGGATTCCTTACATTAAAAATCGCGATTACCTTATCATTTTAATAGCTTCAATTATATTTGGATTAAATCATCAATATGGAATCACTTATATAGTTGGTACAACGATAATTGGTCTTTTATATAACTATGCTTATTGGGTATATAAAAAAAAGAATGAAAAATATCAGGTTACCATGTCTGCTTTTGGGGTTGTTTTTTTGATTCACTTATTACATAATTCTATTGCTTTTATAGCATCAAATTTATAAATGTTTTAAAGGTAATATAGATTAATGAATTATGTTTGTACTTGTTAAAGCTAAGAGACACGAAATAAAAATTAAAGAGTGGCTAATTCACTAATACTTCTAAATAGTCTTGTTTCAGTTTGTTTATTTGAAGAATAAAAAGAGAGGGACCTGTCAGGTAGACAGTATTTTCAAAACACAGCTAAGCCACCTGAGTCTATATTTGTATGGACTCAGGTTATTTAATTTCTCTTGAAATCTTTGAGGATTATAACATTGTATATATTTGCGGACTTAAGATAGATGAAGAAGTCTTTTTTATGTACATTATCCTAAAAGTTTTACTTTCGCAACATACTTTCCTTCATTTTTCTAACATCCCATCCTCTTCTTCCAATCGTTTAGTCTTAGTACCCGAACCTTTAGGTTTCATTCTACCTAAACATAACCCTTTTACTTTCCCACGTTCTTCTTCTAGTTCTTTAGTACCTAAAGTTTCGAATCATTTCATTTAACGTCTTACAATTGGATAATAAATGTCTATTTCTTTCTTAACAGTTTTATATCTTCTTTTAAGTATAAACCCATTTCCTTTTCCTTTCATTTTGCATAGCAAGTAATTCTAATTTACCCCATAGAAAAATCCCCTCCATAATAAATAGGTTAATGTGTTTTCTTTTTCCTATCTACTATGAGGGGAGAATAGCATACTAAAGATAGCTTCTTTTTTGTAAAAGAACTAAGATTCTAGTGTCGTAATTAATTGCTGACGTTCTTTATCTCTAAAAATTTTAATTAATTTGAAGTTCCCTTGAAGTTTGACCTAAATACTGCCATGGAGAATATAGGGATTGCACATGAACATTTGGAGTTTCTTTAAACTGTGATGGAGAATGTATTATAGCAGCAAATGTAAGTTTACTTACTCCTATTGTTGTGCCTAAAGCAATAGCACCAATAGTAAGTTTTTTAATCATTTTTTCAGCCCTATTATTCTGTTCTTTTGCCTAAAATTCCAATATCCCCATTACTTCTTTTGTAAATAGTTTAAAATCAGTTAAATGTTTTTCAATAATTTGACGAACAATATCTAAATTTACACTTTGATAATCATGAACAGCAATATTACGAAATCCAACCATTGCCTTTAACTTATTTGCTAGATCAGCGCTAAGTAATCCTGCTGTAACCAATAAATCAAAGGCCTCTCGACTAGATTGGGGTAGTCCTAATTTTTTCCCTGCCACAATATGCATCGCTAAATCAATACTCGCTTCACAAGCTCTTTGTATATTCAATATTATTGAATCTTGTTTTGTAAAGTCCTCTAAATTTTCAGGGTCATTTCCATACACATCTTGGATTCTTTTTATACAACGCTCTATTGTAGAAATTTTATTTAAAATAACCTCATTCTTCATATATAGAACCTCTTTTCTTTATATCATCAAATACTATCTGTCGTTCTTCATTCAATTTTGAATACATTTTTAAGGTTTTCATTTCAAAAATAACCTTACGTTTTTCATCCGAACAAAATATTGTCTTTCCTGTATGTATAATCTGAGCTTGAAAAACTGTAGAAGCTTCGGATAAATCAACTAAATCAACATCTCTATGAACAATGTTAGCTAACTCCTGTGCTAATAAAAAACGTTCATAGTTCCCTAATGTTGTGTCACTTACATAAGCTATATCAATATCACTATCTTCTCGTTCTCTGTTCTCAGCCGTTGATCCAAACACAATTATCCAATAGGGATTCACCGTCTCTTGTAATTTTTCTATAATAGCTGTTATCATGCTTTGAAAAATCATCTAATTAATCCCCCTTATTATACTTGAATTTTATTATATCATAACCATTACGAAATCCATTAAGCTACAACAAATACATAAACAAATTTAAAGCTTCTTAGTACTTAAAACACCTCAAAATTGCTTTTGAAAATCTAAAAAATAGGGGCTATATTTCTCTAATAACGGTGTCTTTTATATGTTAATTCACCTTTAATTTTTCTTTTACTTTTGTAGGGAGTTCGTCTTTTTTAACTTCTTCCCAAGATTTCACACCTTTTTCCTCAGTGTAATATATAAGTAAAAATGCTTCTTTACGAAGATTTTTTAATGCTGTAAACTCCATTTCCTTTTCCTTACCGTCCTTATCAAATCCAGACAATTTATATTGGTAAGTCGTATCACCATTAACATTTTTCTCTTTTAATTGTTCGCCATCCTTAGTAATTTGAACATAATATTTATCTGTACCAAGTCGGTTTAAGTTACACCCCGATAAAAACACAGTAAATATCACAAAAACACTAAACATAAGCATTATTCGTTTCATATTATTCACCTCATATTTCTTCTCAAAAAAAATTATATCCCAATCTTCTTACTGCCAAAATCCATTAACATTACGCTAACATTACATTTTTGTAAGATAGTCACTATCTATTCAAACTAAGCACCCGATTGACTTCAAACCTTAGGATAAACTGTATATTTTCAGATAACAACTATACTATGTAACATGATCGACTACATATATAATAATATGAAAGCATCATTTAATTTTTGCAGCATGAGGGAAGCAAGGAACTCATGATTTACTATATATTTATCATTTTGGAATAAACATATTTAGCAGCAAATGATACAAAAAATTTCAAGTTTCAGAGGCCCACAATCCTCCAATTGCTGGTGGGGGTCCTTTACTTAATGTTGCAATTGAAAGTACAGATGTTTTCCCTGAATTACATGCTGCAGCTACAAAAGGATATGATAATACAGTAGTACTAACGGAATCTCTTATTAAAGAAGGAATCGAAAAAAAGAAATTAAAGATGATATAGATGCTATGTCACTTGCTTCTTCCCTTTCCTCTTCCATTGAAGGAGCTATTATGGCTAGTCGAGTATCAAAAAATAATATACATCATCATTATTTTATAAAACAAGTAAGATATCTCCTTAATTCATATGCCAATTAAACCTTCTTAAAACACGGCTTGTATATAAAAACAAAAAGACACTTTGAGGTGTCTTTTTTCAATATGTCCATTGTAATAATTGATTTGTTAAAGCAAATAAAATATCCGATAACAAAGAATAAAGACCTTGGAGCCGTCTTTATTATAAAAGTTTCCTTCTTGATTAATGTAATGATTCCTTCTAATCCTCATTCTCTTCTTCAATTAGTAACTCGATATATGAGGAGGTATCATCGCTCATTAGACCGTTAACCGGTCCGTGTCTACAAGCTTTTTTTCCGATGGAGCAAGAAGATGAACAATAAATTTAGCAGACTCTGCTGTAATCCTTAACAAGAAAACATTTTCTAAAATAAGCAGTTTCCCTACTTGTATGGTCAACTAACAGTAGAAAATTATTTTGTCCTGACAATTTATATGTGAGAATTAATCTTGGAATTTTTTGTTTAAATATCCAAATATTAGTTACAGATTGTTGTACTTCTGAGTTAAATCTTTTTATTTGTACAATATGCTCAAATAATTAATAAAATTTATCTATTAAACTAGCAAAATATCCTCATATCCAAATCTCATTCGAAGAAAAAAGAGTGCTCCCTCATGATTCTATCTCAAAAACAAATTTCATTTTCTGATTGCTCGACAAGAATTACATACTTAGAAACCATAACAGGATGTAATAAAGTTTCATCCCTATTCATCCCTATTCATTCTTAATCTTCCCAGTATACAATACGCTAATTCCATTCTATGAATATATATAAAAATACCATTCATCAAAGTTTATTATGGCTATAAAAATAAGATTATTTATCAGTTCAAATTAGCAGACTGTCTAAAATCTCTCACTTAAACACAGGATCAACTACTATTTTAAGGGCTAATAACCCCTTAATAACTTCTCACTATAGAGATATTTGAACCCTAGTAAAATTCCGCATCATTAAAAATAAATTACCACTTTGTCTATTTCGATTAGTAATTTTCAACATATCCTATCTTGAGAAGTAGCAAAGAGGTATTTTTTTAACCCCTTTCTACTTTTTAATTTATTTGAGGAGGAAGATATAAATGCCAGAACGTCATGAAGATGAAATCCGTGAATTGTTACACGCATTTCAATTAGTAGGTGCAAGAGTAGTATTATTTTTACCATCGTTTCATGTAGAAGGTCTTATCACTCGAATTGGAGAAAACTTTGTTACTCTTCGTCGTGGTAACGGCGAAGGTGTCGAAGTAGAAAGTAATGCTAATGGTGGAGACCTTGAGAATCCAAACCAAATTAGTGTTAAAATTAGTTCAATTTTATCAGTTAGTGATGACCAAGGCGAATAATTAATACAGCCAAAAATGCAATGGGGTTATAAATACCCATTGCATTTTTTAAATTTCATTTTACAGAACCTTAATTGGTATGAATTCCCCTGAAATATTACTTATATGGAAAGTAATTTTGATTTCTTTATTATTCTTTTTATTATTCTTTTTATTATCACTCCTTCATACAATCTGTTTATTTTATAATACAACTCTTTTTAGAGAGTATTTAGATATGTCAGTTTTGTTTAAATCAAAAAATATTAAACAGCCTAAAATGAATCCAAAACAAGATTATTTACCATTTAAAATTAGCAGAATGTCTATAATCTCTCATTTAAACACAAGATCAACTACTATTTTAAGGGCTAATAACCTCTTAATAACTTCTCACTATAGAGATATTTGAACCCTAGTAAAATTCCACATTATTAAAAATAAATTACCACTTTGTCTATTTCGATTAGTAATTTTCAACATATCCTATCTTGAGAAGTAGCAAAGAGGTATTTTTTTAACCCTTTTCTACTTTTTTAATTTATTTGAGGAGGAAGATATAAATGCCAGAACGTCATGAAGATGAAATCCGTGAATTGTTACACGCATTTCAATTAGTAGGTGCAAGAGTGGTATTATTTTTACCATCGTTTCATGTAGAAGGTCTTATCACTCGAATTGGAGAAAACTTTGTTACTCTTCGTCGTGGTAACGGCGAAGGTGTCGAAGTAGAAAGTAATGCTACTGGTGGAGACCTTGAAAATCCAAACCAAATTAGTGTTAAAATTAGTTCAATTTTATCAGTTAGTGATGACCAAGGGGAATAATCAATAAAACCCAAAAATGCAATGGGTTGTAAATACCCATTGCATTTTTTAAAATTTCATTTTACAAAACCTTAATTGATATAAATTAGCCTAAAATATCACTTATATAGAAAATAATTTTGGCTTGTTTATTATTTTTTTATTAGCACTCTTTTACATAATCTGTTTACTATATAGTACAACTCTTTTTAGGAGGTGTTTAGATGTGTCAGTTTTGTTCAAATCAAAAAAATATTAAACAACCTAAGTTTAAATTGTTTAATATAGATCCTATCCCTTTTTATACTCCACCACGCTCACAAAAAAATACTTCAGTTTCATCAGAACCAACGGATACTCCACCACGTTCACAACAAAATACTTCAGTTTCATCAGAACCAACAGATACTCCACCACGTTCACAACAAAATTCTACGGTTTCATCAGAACCAACAGATACTCCACCACGTTCACAACAAAATTCTACGGTTTCATCAGAACCAACCGTTACTTCACCACGTTTACAACAAAATTCTACGGTTTCATCAGAACCAACAGATACTTCACCACGTTTACAACAAAATACTTCAGTTTCATCAGAACCAACGAATACTCCACCACGTTCACAACAAAATTCTACGGTTTCATCCCAACCTACAAATGCTCCATCACGTTCACAACAAAGTCCTACTATTTCATCCCAACCTACAAATGCTCCATCACGTTCACAACAAAGTCCTACTGTTTCATCCCAACCTACAAATACTCCATCACGTTCACAACAAAGTCCTACTGTTTCATCCCAACCTACAAATACTCCATCACGTTCACAAAAAAATTCTACGATTTCATCAAAACCTACAAATACTTCATCACGTTCACAAAAAATCTCCATAGTTTTATTAAATTTACCATCCCCATCTGTTTCTCAAGGAGAATCAAAAAGATTCAAGATCAAACAAAATAACTCACAATCGATTTCTAAATATCAAATCAACGCGTCTAAAAATATTAAAGATATTACAAATGAAATCCAAAAACTTTTACGTGATTATCAATTAATTCATTTACCCATCATAATATTTTTAGAACAAATTCATATTAAAGGTTTTATAATGAGTATTGGTAAAGAATCAATCGCTGTTACTGGGCCAAATCTACAGATAAAAGATAATTCAACTAATCAGATTATACAATCTCCAAATAAAATCACTATTAAAATTAAATCAATTCAAGCAATTAGTAATACGAAAAACTTCCTTATAAAAAATAATGCAGATCAAATAAATGAAAATTAAAAAACATAAATGGCGGAAGTTTACAAAATTATACATTCCATGAAAATATAACATTTTAAACTAGCTTCTCCATTCCTTTGTTGCCTAATTTATTTTAAAATAAGGGATTGTACCGCATCAATCCGCCATTAACTTAACAAATAAAAATACCCACAAGTACGAATTCACTATGTCCATTTTAACGCCTGGTTTGTTAAGTAAGGTAAATATCTAAAGAAGTACTTTCCCTCTTATATAGTTAAAAGTACAACAGACAAGCTCTTATGCTATTACACATAAGAGCCTATCTCACCATTATTATACTCAACTAGTTATATAAAATTCTCTTATATTAAATAGAAGATATCCCTACAATTATTCTGGGAAAATAAAGCTAGAGTCCCCTTCACTATTAGCGGAATCTTCTTTTGGGAACGTAATAGTAGATCCTTCATTTCCCTTATTCCCTTTATTTATTTCTTGTTCCTCAGGAAATACAATGGAAGAATCATTACTTAAGTTTGGTGAAAAACCAAGTTTAGATAAAATGGCTTTTAAGTCAGGTAAAACACCAATTCTATCAGAAGTTGGATCATTAGATTTCGTTCCAGTGCTAGAATCACTTAAAATATCCCTAAGCTGTCTTGGTGTATATACTCTCCCCTGATTATTTTTTGCAATTCCTTGAATTGATGCTGCAGCGCCAGCAATAATAGGCGATGCACTAGATGTTCCAGCAAAACTAGATGTATATAGATTTGTTATAAATTCACTTGGTTTAGCATCTGTAGTATCTACTGCATTCCCCCATCCATACACATCCACTCTACTACCGTAATTAGAGAAATATGAACGCTTATGAGGAACCCTTGCAGAAGCTGCCCCAACCATAATTGCCCCTGAATCTTTAAAATCAGGACTATTACGATTTAAAACTTGTTTACCATTACGGTCTCTAAATTGATCCAAGTCATTTCCGCCGTTTGCACCTGCTTCAATAATAATAATTCCCTTATTTGTTCCCATACGAATTGCATCAAATATGTCTGGTTTTACTTCCACAGGAAAATAGTTCTTATCTCCATATCCATCGTAAGTTGCTTGTGCCTCTAGTAAAAGAATATCTCCAGCTTGCATATTGTTAACCGCACTTAAAATAGCATCAGCTGTATTATAATTTCCGTTATCCCTAATCTGGGATACAACCTTTACCTTAGCTTTCGGTGCGATTCCAATTCCACCTATGTTATTATCCTCTGCCGAAACAATTCCTAAGACTGAGGTACCATGGTCATGATGCTCACTTTTATTCTGTCCAGATATCAATTCAATTTTTTGATTCACTAAATCCTCATGATTAAATAACCACCCATACTCCATATCTACGAAAGTAGTTCCTTTTCCATCTCCACCTTTTATGCTCCAGGCATAAGGTGCATTAATTCCTAATGGTGCTGGTTCAAGGTAACCTTGTCTTGTAAGTCTAGGCTCATCATATGGATTAACAGATAAATTGGGCAAACGCTCTGCTGGTGGCGCCTCTTCTTCCTGTAAATACGCCGTTTCAACAAGAGATGATTTTTCAATTTTTGTAAGTAATGCTTGTACATCAATATCATCTTGTGTTTCTACAATATAATAGTTTAGCAAATTAGAAGAAATATGATCGGAATCTTTTATTTCTTTACCAAGATTTTTAATTTCTTTAGGATTTAAGGAATTAAAAAGTCGATTTATAGTTACGTTTGGATATTCAGCTAAAATTCCAATTAATTCAGGATCTTGTTTTTCTTCTTTAATGAATTTTTCTATTCCATCCTGATATGGTAAATTCGCTTCATTTTTAAATTTCAAAATTAATTGTTTCGTAACTTGCTTATGTACAGTAGAATTCAATTGCTTATTTGAATAATTGTAAGTAGCTGCATAGGCAACTTCTGATTTTCCACTTGGAAATAGTCCGCCTACCCCATTGAATGCTGTTAATGCAATTGAAGAAACTAGAATTCCCTTAAAAATTTTCAAAACGTGCACCTCTTTTTATTAATATATAATTATAAAAAAATGTATATTACCTAATTTCTTTTTATACAAACGTTTTATATGTAGGACTATATTTTCAACTCCATTCATTCTTTAATATTTGTTTATACATTATTAATACAACCAATTCATACCAACAATTTTATTAATTCAGTTGTATAACTGTAACCATTATAGTTACACCATTGCGAAATAGTCAACCTTAAATGCAATTTTGCATTTAAAATCATACATACTTCTATCAACTTACTCCCAATTATTTCAAGATAAGTTGAACTTCTATCATTTTGAGTAATTGCATATATATAATATAGAACATATAAGGGGGGTTAAAACGTGGTAATCTCAAGACAAGATTCCTGGACTGATGATAACGATTTACTTCTCGCATCAACAGTACTCCAGAATATTCGTAACGGTGGAACACAGTTAGCTGCATTCAAAGAAGTAGCAAAACTACTAGCTAGAACACCCGCAGCTTGTGGATTTCGTTGGAATTCATATGTGAGAAAACAATACCAAGAAGAAATACAACAAGCAAAACAAGACCGAAAAATGGGAAACAACATTCCCCTCTCCCCATCAGAAAAAGAAAAAGACTCTTTGTCTCTTACATTAGATGATATTATTCTCTTTCTACAAAATTATAAAAATGTGAATGAATTGACAAAGTTACAAAATCAAATTGAAGATTTAGAAACAGAGAATCAATCTCTTCTACAACGTATAACTATGTATGAAGAAGAGTATCGTATGTTACTGAATCATATTGATAAGACAAGAAATTTAATTGCAGTGGATTAAACAGCATAACTATAATGTCTTTCCAGTAGGATTTTCGCCCGCCAAAACCACCATAATTAAAGAAAATTCAGACTGTTATTAGTAATAATAAGTAAAATACACATACATAATGTATGTGTATTTTACTTTGACTATTATTAAAAGAAATATTTAGTCTATGTTACATCTTTTCTAATATTTCTTGTCTTTCACACCATTTTGTTAGCTTTTCTAATGCTTTTTTAGATAAACGTTTTGTTTTATAATTACAAAACCTAGATAATGTAGACGGAGAAATACTAATTTCATCTGCTATTTCACGAATGCTTACCTTCTTTTCATTGTGTACTTTCAGTATTTGGTCACGGATCTTTTTCTCTATTTGTTCGACTGATTCTACAGTCTTCTTTATTTCTTTAACAACTTTTACTTCCGGTAATTGCTCTTGTGGTTCCTCTATACTCTTCTTTCCTATTACCCTATCCATTGACTGTAGCATTTCTTCAGGTGGTAAAATCGTTATTCCTAAGTTGGTGTAATAATTTTTAAACCAATTACGTTTCCCAATTTGTTGTTCATCCAGTGGATCACTATACTCCCAATGAGAGATTACTTTTTCATTTTCTAAATCCATTAGAACATTTTCTAACTGTTCTCTAATACGATTAGGCTTCCAATCTTTTGGGATATCCATTACTGCTAGCAGTCCTTTGTCCCCACCTATAGAATATGGCTTTTTCAATGATGAATACATTTGTCTAATTCTCCATTGCCATGTTAAGTATCGAATTAACCTTTTATGATATTTGTGTCTATAACTATTGTATTCAAGTGCTTTTTTAGATAATAGGGCTGTTGTATTATTTGATCCATACAAATAATTAGTTAAAAAGCTACCCGGCTTAATACGACAAGATTCAATACCCATGTATTCGTTAGTAACACTATGTCTCCATAAAACAACTGAATCTAATACAAATAATCTTTTGATAACTTCACGCTTTAATTCTAAACGTTCCCCATCATCATCACGGTCATTTAATACAACGACTTCATTCTCATCATTTAAATAGATAAAAATGCTTGCTAAAGCTGCAATTCTCTTTGCTATCTTAATTTTATCTTCCGCTCTATAGTATTCTTTATTTTTAACAACTGTTTTTGGAATGTTGCACATTTCTAAAACTTGTTCATAAGAAAAGTCAATAAAATCATCTGGAGATTTTGCTTCATTGATCCACTGTATTGTGATTGCATCTAAGCAATCTGCCGTTAAATCATCCATATTACTCATTACGTCATCTACAAGGGTATTCCATCGAGCTGCTTCTTCTATATTAGTAAGTCTTAAATCTTCATCTTTGTGTGAAGAAAGCTGAGCTACACCAGTAGAAGATTTTGTTTCAATAGGATATTGTAAAACCTTACTCAATTCGTCCTCTTCAAATTGATTTTTTGCAATCCCATCTCTTAGCTTATAATAAACAGCAGAGTTATTTACCTCATAATAATCCTCATGGTTTACTATGCTTGTCTCTTCTATATTTTGATCATTTTCTACTATTATGGAACTTGAAGATGCTACATTTTGAAATTCTTTGTCTATAAATCCTTCAATTTCTTTATATATTTCTTCCTTATAGGAATCAATTTTGGCATAAATTTGTACTAATGTAGTACCGGATTCTTGTTTTTTTTCTAGCCAAGACACTAATGCAGTAAATGATGGAGAAGCATGGGGTGATGTGAGTACCTTATTATTATTGTTTTCAACATCTTTAAAGTATGCATTCCACTTATTCCATACTAGCTCGTTAGTTTTATAAATTGGCTCAGAGATTAACAAGGCATCTCGAAACATTTGTAATAAGTTATCCACTTTCTTTTCCTCCCTAAACCATGGATCACAATAAAATAATTCTCAGTATAAAAATCTTAACTACTATTATATTTAATTTATTGTAACAGATATTTACAAATTTTTGTTTCTTTCTTTCCCTATTCTTCTTTTCTTGCATTTCTTTTGCTCTTTACTTTCCTTAACTCCTCAACTTGCAACAGTTTGCTCTTCCTCTTACCTATTTCTCCTTACTTACATTCCTTTTGCGCTTTGTTTGCCTTATATTTCTCAACTTGCAACATGCTGCTCTTTCTTTTCCCTATTTCTACTTACTACATTTCTTTTGCGCCTTGCTTGCCTTAATTTTTCAACTTGCAACATGTTGCTCTTTCTCTTACCTATCTCCCCTTACTTATATTCCTTTGCGCTTTATTTGCCTTAACTCTTTAACTTGCAACATGCTGCTCTTTCTTTTCCCTATTTCTACTTACTTGCATTTCTTTTGCGCCTTTCTTTCCTTAACTCTTCAACTTGCAACATGTTGCTCTTTCTCTTACCTATCTCCCCTTACTTACATTCCTTTGCGCTTTATTTGCCTTAACTCTTTAACTTGCAACATGCTGCTCTTTCTTTTCCCTATTTCTACTTACTTGCATTTCTTTTGCGCCTTTCTTTCCTTAACTCTTCAACTTGCAACATGCTGCTCTTTCTTTTCCCTATTTCTACTTACTTACATTCCTTTGCGCTTTATTTGCCTTAACTCTTTAACTTGCAACAGTTGCTCTTTCTCTTACCTATTTCTTTTAACTTGCACACTTTTTGCGCTTTGCTTTCCTTATATTTCTCAACTTGCAGCAGTTTGCTCTTTCTCTTACCTATTTCTTTCAACTTGCACACTTTTTGTGCTCTGCTTTCCTTATATTTCTCAACTTGCAACAGTTTGCTCTTCCTCTTACCTATTTCCCCTTACTTACATTCCCTTTGCGCTTTGCTTTCCTTAACTCTTCTACTTGCAACAGTTGCTCTTTCTCTTACCTATTTCTTTCAACTTGCACACTTTTTGCGCTTTGCTTTCCTTATATTTCTCAACTTGCAACAGTTGCCCTTTCTCTTACCTATTTTTAATCAACTTGCAACATGTTTGCGGTATCCTTTCCCTATTTCTTTCAACTTGCAACAGTATAATTTATTTCTCAACCAAGTAATTTAAAAAAAAATCATATCATTTTAAAGTTTTTAAGCTATTTATCTCATATTTTTAATAAGTTACATACATAATATGCAACATGTTTGCGGTATCCTTTCCCTAACTTCTTTACCATTTTCAATGTAATCCCTTATATACCAAGGGTTTAGGTACTTTTCTATTTACTTTTATACATATTAACCAACTTGCAACACGTTTGCGGTATGCATGCCCTTATTTTTCTCACAAGATGCAACACTGTTTGCGGTATCCTTTCCCTACGTTCATTCTATAAATGCCAACAATTCCTTTTATATCAATGCTAATTATTACAATTTATTTTTAATGATTGCATTCACTAACTTGCAACATGTTTGCGGTATCCTTTCCCTAACTTCCCTGCCACTTTCACTCTAATCCTTTATATACCAAGGGTTTAGGTGCCTTTTCACTTACTTTTATACATACCACACAACTTGCAACACGTTTGCGGTATCCTTAACACAAAAAAAAATCATGAAATTCTCTTATCCCTTGATACCACTAGCTTCATAAGCTGTTGCAAGTTGCTATTTTTCTTCTTAAAGGAGCACCTTTCATCATTTTTCGATTTGCTATAATCAAAATTGGTATATTTTATAGTATTTTGGCATATATTTCTGAATTTGTAGAACGGAGGTGAAAAAGATGGGGAAATCATTTGTGATACGTAATCAACGTAGCTTAAATGGGGAAACAACAAACGCAGTTTTAGTAACACTCAAATCTTGGCAAAAATTTGTGGAAACATTTGAGGAGAAATACTACAGCTATAAAGATACATATTTGGAAGATATTCTGCAGCACATGACATACGAAGATCGCATTGCTGACGTAGAAGGCTTTGTCGAAAAAGCTAAACCATCTTTTTCACGTCGCGCAATGTCTACACTTGCAGAAAAAGCGGGAAGAAAGCATAAATTATACGGCATTACAAATGCTGATCTAGAAGTGTTCTTATATCTACATAAGAAATGCTTTACTAATGGTGTTATTCCAAATGTAACAATACATATGATGTGGGAAGATTACAAGCAATATAAAGAAGAGCTTGCATACATTCAGCACTCTCAATTCTATATTGCATTAAAGAAATTAAACTTACATAACATAATCTCTATTGAAAATGGCTTAGATGGCCGATATACAATCAAACTGACTCATTTTCTGAATGAGGAAACAGAAAAAGCAAATCCGTACGTATATATTAGTCCTGTTGTATTTACAAAGGCTTTCTTTAAACTATCTGTAGCAGCAAAGAAATTATTCTTAGACATTGCGATGCAACAACATACGGAAACAACATTAAAGCGTTCTTTGGACAAGCAGGACGAAAGAGGAAACAAAACTCACTTCGGTGGGATGTATCGTTTCTTACATAAAAAATATCCGCATCAGATTCGTGCGGTTATCGAGGAATTAACAACTGCATTACCATGTACGGGGAATCCCCTATTCAAAATTTGCAAAATGCAAAAAGGTGTAAAGCATACAAAACGATATACAACATTATATCTGTCTATCCATTCAGACTTCTTATGTTCGAAAGAAGCTGGAGAAGAACAACATAGGGATCCATTTACACCAAAAGCTACCTATGCTCGAAAAGCGAAATTTATCGAAGCAGTCCTACAAGAGATGAATATCGGTGAACTGTCCGCAGACATGAATAAATTCATTCATGTATTAAAGCATACTTGTCACCGTCAAATTCGCAGTGTAATTCGCGGACTACGTGACATGGTTGATCGAAAAGAAGGATATCCAACGAAAATTGTATATACATTGAAGAAACTATTGCATCAAACATCTCAATATCAAATTCTCGATACAGCAGCAAAGGAAGGGATCTACCCTCTTATTGCGCAACATATACCAAAAGAGAGAAATAGTGACCGTGAGCAAGCTATCTTTAATTTTGGTCTACATTATTCTATGTACTCTCTTCATAACATTAAGAAGATGTTTAAAAATGTGCATGCATTACTGAAGCAGAAGTTTGCGGTACCAGTGACGGAAGAGTCTTATCACCGTAATTATCTAAAATACCAGGAAGAAACGTTATTTAGGAAATATGCATATGATCAAGGAGTGAATCTCCATGCATATATCGCTTTAGAAATTAAAATGCGTGAAAAGCTAAAAGTTCGTGGCCATAAAGAACGCATAATTCCAAGTGATGTACGTGAGTGGTTTATCGAATCCATTGATAAACTACCACAAGAGCAGCTGCGTGTGATTGAGCTACCAAAACAGTTTAATTTACTAGAGTTTATGCGTACCTTCGAGCGTTTAGTACGTGCTGGTGTAACAATAACAGCTCCAGATCAGGTGCTAAACGAAATGGAAATAAAATAATAGTAATGAGCTCTCTATTTTGAAAAAATCGAAAGTAGAGGGCTATTCGTGTTTGTATGATTAGTAATCCATTTCTGCTACTCTACTTAAAATACCAAATCGGAAGGACTTCATGTAAAATGGAGTCTTTTTTTATGCACTTCTATACAAATTCAATTCTAGCAATATATAACTCTCCACATAACACTAGGGAGTATTCTTCTAATGTATTAAAACCTATCTCATAATACCTACAAAAAATCAAAAGGAAAATTATAAAGATAGTGGATATGCGGACAAATAAGATTCAATGTGAATATAATCTTTCACAAATCATTGTAATTACTAATGTTGTTGTATTTATCTAATAAAAATCATCAATAATAATGTGAGTTATGTGTAAATACTGAGTAATGTTAACAAATAATAGCCTAATCTGGATAAAATGTGGGTAATTGAACGTTAGATACTGCTTATTTACCAAAATAAAGAAAATAAAGCCTATTTCCATAGTTGGATAAATATAAAGTGTTTTGTATCAATTTCTTTCCGATTTCATGTAGAAATATATAATTCTCTTTATGCTTTTTTGTAGAATTGATAGTCTAATAATCATTGAATTTCCGTATACATTTTCTACTATTTATGATTTTTTACGTTCTAATATCAAATTTTCGCTTGTGGGAGTAGATCTTTCCCCTATTTTTAATACCTATAATAGTTTTATCTTTATTTCTTTTTAATATATAAGATATATATTTATAATAGATTTTTAATATAGCTAGTATGATTGTTAATAAGATGTCTGACCTAATTGAAAATATTTGTAAAATCCGTTATAATAATGGAAAATAAACATATCATTACCCACATACTAAAGGACAAACCTACGTATCCCTACCAGGGCGAGGTTTGTCCGTTTGCGTTTTGGAGATGCCAGCAACCGTGCGTAGCAAAGGGCGGTAGCAGGTCTTCCACTTATTTTCTGTTATAATATATCCTAAGAAATTAGGTGATTATAATGAGTGAAAACATTAATTTAGAAGAAACTTTAGCAGCCTTTTCTGCTTATTTAACAGAAAAAGAACGGAAACAATCCACGATTGAACGTTATGCTTACGATATTAAAGATTTTTATAAGTGGCTAAGAGCAAATGAGAAACTTATACATATCAAATCATGGAGTCAACTTTCTGAATCGGTCTATCAGACGTATTTCTCTGAGTTAGAAGACAAGCGTAAATATTCTCAGAAAACAAGACACAGAATATGGGTGGTTTTAAAGAAGTTACACATGTTTTTAGGTATAGTTAGTCCATTGGATGGTATTAATCTCTCTTTAATTCCGGATCAATCACTAAATGAAAATGATTTTATTACCGAAATGGAAGAAAAGCTTTTAAAACAAACTGTTCTATCAACGAAGGGATTAACGGAAAGACAAGCTAAATATCGCCCTCTTATTATGGATAGAAACGTTTGTATTATAAATTTAGTAGTAAACTATGGGTTATCCTTGCAAGAGCTTGTATCGCTTAATATGAGCCATATAAAGTTTGCTAGAAATATCTTAATGGTACCTGGGGAAAATGGTGCAACTAGGTCTGTCTCTTTAACTTTGGAAGATACACAGCAGCTTTACAAGTATTATAAGACTATTCCGGAACCCGTAAGGCCTCGACAACACACAGATAATCCTCTATTTGTGGCATTTGATTTTAATCGAGGTACGTATCGATGGGTGTACGAAAATGATGCACCAAAGGCTTTGTCTGAAGTTGCTATACAAAAGATGATACGACTTGAAGTGAAACGTGCGGAATTAAATAGGCGTAGCTCTGCACAGCAGATGAGAAACACTTTTATTCTCCGTCTTATTAAGCAAAGATTAACTGAAGATGAGTTGGTAAGTAGGATGGGGTTCAAAACTAAAATATCTTTAAAAAGATATTATCAATATTTACAGTTGTAGCTTTGAAATAAAGTTTGATCAAAAATACCTCGCAATCCAAAGTTTTACGATAAATAAAAAGAATCCATTTTGAAAAAGATTGATCAAAATGGATTCTTCCCCAGCAGATTTAAGTTTGGTTTTTATAAAAAAGTTTGATCATTTCTACCTATGTTGTTCAACAATCGCGCCCGTTTGTGAAATTGGCAAAGGCAGTCTAATTATCGAATAGCCCTCTTCCTCTCAGATTTGCGGAAACAGGCTCCTTTCCTATTTCACGTGCCCATATAGATAACTGGCCAATATGGTGGATTTCGTGGACAATGACATGACGTATGATCTCTCCGTGTGTACATTCAATGACTCGGCGCCTGATTGGTGCGTCTCTAGAGCTAATCGGTTCTTCATTGAAATCAGTTTCTGAAAGTTTCCGAGAATCCATTTCATTTGTCCAAGATGTCACAAATGGCTTCACTTTCTCATGGTATTGAGCTGAAAGATTTTCCGCTTTTTGTAAGTTGGCATAATCCTCAAACAATGGCTCCTCAGGCACTGGTTCACCTCGCAAACCTAAGATCCACATATATTCCACATCTACAATGTGAAATAGGGTATGTAGTATACTGCCGAACCCACCGACCCGTTTCTTTAATAGTTCTTCATCTGGTATGTCTTCGCACAATGTAAACCAATCATCACGGACTTGCCAGTTATATTGAAACAGTTTCAACATCACAACAAACTCTATCTTTTATAGATTTAATATTTAATTTTCACCAAAAGACTTCAAAATCCTTTTTTAAATAATAACTCTAAAAAACCTGTTAAAATCCTCCACAAACTGGCCCTTTAGTTGAGTAACTTTATTGCTACTCAACGGTTCCTTAATCCGCCTTTCAGCTCAGATCTTCTTTTCACTATAAAAACACCCCTTTAGATAAACAGATCCAAAGGGGCAAAACATCGCAACTTTTTTATAAACGTCGCGACTTTATTCAAAACATCGCGCCTTTTTTATAAACAGTTAATCTTTATTTCAAATCAATAACAGTGACTTATATTAACCATACATTAATAAGAACACGTCTTCTTATTAATATATTTTTCTTTGATTACTTCTTACTTTTCCGCATCTATCTTTTTAATTGCAGCTTCGTTCTGACTAATTATATCTTGAAAATGCTCTTGCTTATTTTCTTCTACAAACTGTATAAGTTCTTCGAATTCCATTATTATCACCTTATTTCATTAACTTTGATTACTTGTTCTAATTCGAATACAGAAAGTACCTGGATGTGTAAAAATGTCTTTAGGGCATTCCAAACCTCTCTGTGGTCATCTGACGATACCTGGAGAGCACTTTTCCAAACATCCATCCCAACCTCGTTATATTCAGGGCTTCCTTTTATAAGGCATTCTTTATGTATAGTAAACGAAATCGAATCAGTTTTTATATCTTGATATAGTACAAGTGTAGGAACCCAATCAATTGGAGTATATAAGTGCATAAGATTCTCCAAACATTTCTTTAGAACGCTATTGTCTCCTATGCAATGTATTTCACCACTTATTGTATCCATTATGATTTTTTCACTCGGATGTATCTCTCTAACGTAAAATGGTACTTGTTCTTCATAATGTTTATATATCCTTTTAAATGCTTCTATGGCCTTTTCTATTGATGTTGCATTAATAAAACTGATTTTATGTTCTGTAGTAATTTCTAATATGTATAGGCGCATAATTCATCCCCCTATATTCTCTATATATTAATTAATACATTGTATCATCTTACTATTAATTTAAAGAAAGTACCTACGTTACTGGTAGTCACTTTAAATATAGCTTCTATTTGCATGTTAAGCTATTAAAAAAGCCTCGTTTCCTAATTCCTTTAGTATTTTTGCAAAGAAATGGTTTGTCTCTTCGGATAGTATTTCCTCTGCTTCTATTAATCTAGAAAGTCTATTTATAAACTCTGCAGCATACAAAAGCTTCGTACTAGCTTTTTCATCATATTCTCTTATATTTTAGCCCAATCCTTCATTATTCCATGTAAAGATACTGAGTATTCTCACTGAGCAAAAGATTAAAGCGTTTGAAGATAACTGAGAGTGATAGAGCTTTGATTACTATTTTAGAATTAATAATCACCCTAAAGGAAATATATGTATTTAAAAGATGATTTAGGAAATACTGTTTATTGAATAATAAGGAGGTGTTGAAATGTCTAACCAACATGAGGATATTTTAAAGGCTCTAGTAAAAAAAGAAATGCTAAATTTAGATCAAGAAAAATTAGCTAATTTTTCAAAAGAATTATCTGAAATGGGTCTTTCTGCTAAAAGTGGGTTTGTGGCTTGTAACGGCAATTACTGCATTGTTGTAAAGGAGTAGCATTATTTTTGTAATAAAAAGAGTGTTCATCGTAGGATTAAAGACTATAACTTAATTACGAGGTAAAGGAAGTCTTTAATCCTGCCTCTTAAGAATAGGAGATATAAATTTGAGTAAAATAGAGCCTCAGAATAATTCACTGTCAGATGATTTTAACAGAGAATTACGAGCCTGTGTTACCCGTGGTTTGAATTGGACTATAGAGAATTTGCCAATGTTTGTACCTGAAAATGTAGCAAACCCTGAAAATATGAAAGAGATTACAGAACTGGCACTTATGTATAGTTTTATAAATCAATGGAATGATTCTAGACTGAAGCTGCAGACAATTCCTATTGAAGAATTCTTGTTGGACTTCTTTGATGATCCATTAATTGTACAGTGTGCACGTAAAATGCCCAATCATTTTGATCACTATTTCATAGCGTATATGACGTTACGGATGGCAGGTCATCGATTGGAAAAATATGAGAAAGCATTGGAAAGTATACAAAAATACAATTATCCAAACTGTTCAGAAAAAACTCCATATCGTACCTTGGAATTACAATATATGCAATGGAAGGCAGGTTTAATGGAGGAACCACCAGATTGGCAATCCATTTACAGCTCTACAACTCTTGGTCTTTGTCCAAACCCAGTTTTTCTATCTGAATGGGAAGTTTATTCTATCACTCACACATTATTTTATTTGACTGATTTCTGTGGATTAACGATGCACTTACCAAGAGATGAAAATCAAGATGTAATAAAAGTTTTAGAATCTTTGTTGATATATTATTGGAAGAAGGCAGATTGGGATATTACAGGTGAACTATTAATTAACATGGTTGCATTAGGGAGAAGTAATACTTCTTTGTTTAAAACTGCTGCTCTAGAATTTTTACGGGCTTGGAGACTGGATGGTGCTTTACCGGGACCACATTTTTCTCTTTCTAATGAGGTTCCAGATCAAAAGAATTTATTTGAGAATTGTTATCATACGACTTTAATAGGAATTCTTTTCTGCGGATCTTATATACGTCGTAATATTTATACTAATTAATAGGAGATATATAATGATAAATTCTAAAGCTGTTTTAAAAGCACAAAATTGGTTAATTCGGTTAGATATAAATCCACAAGATACAGTACGTCAACTTCAGCGCTTATTAGGTATATGGGCAACACAGATGGTTAATGGTCAATTGGAAAATCAAGTCCTTTTTAACTTAAATCAGATTGTGGAAAAAATTGCACCTTTTGATTACCGGACATATTCCGGTGACCCGATTTTAGCAGTAGAAGTACATAAATTTCTACAAGAACAAGAGATTATTCATCCCTGCTTATTTGATTTGTCACTTGAATATGCTAAGGTTTTGCAGGATTTTGATCCACTGCCAAACGAGTTAAATCTTCTCTATAATCTTCTCCAACATAGTGGCTTTAAGGTTAAGTTACAAAAGCAAAAAAGTAGTTTGTATACTTGGCCAACAATAGGAGAATTGGTTAATATGAACCGTCAACAAACATTAAAATTTTGCCAGAATTTATCAAATGCTACTACATATGGCCGTCATCTCATTGATTGTGGTTCTTTAACCACAATTTTACCAAATTTGGCTGTCTCTTATGCCCGGTATTGGGATATAGAAGTAGTTAGTGTTCTGTTACGTACCTGTGCTTACCTCAATTTACAACAAGATATTGCTTGTAAATGGTCATTAGAATGGCTACTTGATCAACAACAGGAGGATGGTTCTTTTGGCTTGCTGAAACCAGAAGCAAGACGTGCTGGCTTGAACGATGAAGATTGGCAATTGTATTTTTTTCCGACTGTAGCAGTTTTATTGACTTTAGCTGACTGGCAACAACCTGGTTTTATACTTGCACCTACAATTTCTTCCAACGTATTAATCGACGAATCTAAAATAGAGCAATTACTGAATAATAGTAGCAATAAAAAGAGTTCATAATATGATTATCAAAGTAGTTTTAAGTTAGAGTATAAGTCCTTTAATAAAGTGGAGTATAGAGAAGGACGCAAGTTGAAAGATTAGAAAAAATCACCAAATGGATAGCGTGTTTAAATATCAGTCTAGAGCTATAAAATTAATAATCTTCAACTATCGGACCAGATTGCTTAAGATTATTAAAAAATGTTATCGTTATTTGTTTTTATATTAAGGAGAAATAATTGATAACGGTCACTTGTGAGGCACAAAATGTAAAAAACAAATGAAATAACAAGAAAAAGCATGGGTATCCGCATAGGAATTAACTATGCTTTTTGTTTTGGTCTGAAGAACCTGAACAGCTTTACATAGCAGATTTGACCAAACATTATTCCAAAGCTACATTAATAAAACATACGGCAAGCTTATGGGTTAATAATTAGCTCAGTGCAAGTTTATGCTTCCAACTGTGACAAACTTATGGGTAGAGTTACAAGGTGGAAGACATCTCTACTTAGTAGTTAATACCAATATGAATCTTTCATTAATGATCGCACACTATGTACTATAAACGGAAGGTTTTGCTTATCCGTACTCTTTAGAATTTTCTTTAATGTACGTGAGATATATACAACCATAACAGGTGTTTCTACCCAAACCTCGGAAGTTAATATATGAATCGGTTTTGTACGATCTTCTAGCGACAGTTCGGAAATCGCATCCCATAGCAATGCCAACATAGCAGAACTATTTTTCCTCCCACTGTAACCTACAAAACAACAATCGCGAGATAAATAGACTTGTTTCATTTCCTCTTTAATTTTTATATATATATCCATCATTTTATTTTGTTATGTATAGGGCGCTCCTTCTCTTTTTAAATAGAAAAAGAGAGTCCCTTATCATAGGCACTCTCTTTTATGTATTCCCTCTATTTTTAATCGATTACGATTTCATTTATATTTAGCTTGTTTAAGATCTCTTTATAAAAACGCATTACTTTTTGAGCATGTTGTATAGCTATTAACCCATCTTGAACAGTAAGGGCTTCAAAATACGGATAACGAATGTCTGTAGCATAACCATTCAGCTGCACGCATTGTTCTAAAATCAATGAGAACTCCTCATCTAATCTACAACAAGATTTGTGCAGCATTAAAAGGTTATGAGTTTTAGGGACTGGTCTACCGTTTAGTGCAAGAAATCCTTTTAGGAGTTTCTCCACACATTGTTGACTATGATAACAAATAATTGCAGTGGGGAAAGGTTTCATATCAGATAAGTAAATAGCAGAATCTAAATCGGATTTTGCAATGAATACCCACTTTTTTAGATCCTCAATATTTCTCATATAGGACCTTCCCTTCTAGTGCAATCTTATGTTCCATAGTTACATTACGGCTAGCACGTTCTTGAAACTCTTCTGGCCCATACACTAAAATATCAACTGGTGTTTCCATTACATCGTAAATCCCCCAATTGATACGATTAATGACTTCCCTTTTTCTTTCTCCTACACCTTCCACAACAATACAGAGATCAAAATCACTGTCTTCATTTGGTGTGCCATATGCATGAGAGCCAAAAAGGATGATTTTTTGGACAGAAGATACAGTTTCACGAATCTTTTGCACTAATAGGTCCAATTCCCTTTGTACCTCTTCGTTAATCCGAATCACCCCTCGGATAATGTAATTAAATTGACGTTTAAGTATATTATACATGCGTTTCTCTTCTCCCTGCTATTATATATTTTTTTTCTTGTTTTCCAACGTTTTGCAATGCTTGATAACATTCGTATACCTATTTGAATTCTTATAAGGGTCTACCGTTTGCACTACTATTCCCTCTTTTATTTATTAAAACAATATATGGTACAAGCCTTTTTCCTTTTGCAATATTGATAATAATGCTGATTGTAGATATCCCCCTAGTTTTATTTTGAAAGTGTATTCCTTAAGTTTCTTAGATATGAAATTGATAAATTTGTAATCCTATGTACGGTGTACAAGTCAAATGAGTGCATCAATAGTATCGATGCAGCAAGGATAACTCCTTCCTCCTGCACAATGGAAATAACATATTGAAGTAAATTCGCCTGCTTAATAAGTGTATGTATATATACTGGATGGGCATTTGAATCTATATAAGTATCATTCCTCTGGCCTTCAAATGCTTGATATATTTGATTTATCTTTAAATTGCACATACATTGAAATAGCTTATAGTCATGATGTGGTTCCTCTAATATTGGCTCAATCTTTGTAAGTAGAAACATGTAATGCTTAATATTTGTAAACATTGCGAATTGGATAGTTTTAAATGTCCTTATAATAAAAGAAGGAGACAAAAAAATATGCCTCCTTTACGCCCCCTTGTATATTTATTCTAGAAACCTAAACCCGCTTAGGTTATAATCTTCGCTAACTCCTTTTATTGAATACTCACCTGTAAATATGAACTTAAGATGAATATAGTAAAAGTTACTTACCGTATTTCTATTTTTTCTATCTCTGTAAATTTATTCAAAAAAGACATTGAACTAGGTCGTTCAATGCCTTCTCTCTTCTTACATATTTGTGTACTCGAAGTACAATTTTTCCGGTTCTCCATACTTATTAATTTCATTCTGATATACAGCAGCTAATTGCTGTGACATTTCAATGCTCTCCATATAGGATAATGAAGTAACTGCTTCTATTTTTTCTTTAATTTTATTAGGAAGAACTGAATAAGATAAGCTATTCATCTTACTCCCTAATTTAGTTTCTGTAGCAGCTTCATAATAAATCTCAGTAATTAGAACTTCATTATCATCTGGATTGTACATATACCCTCGGTTAACTGTAATCATATTATATGACTCCTCTCTGGTTTACAAATCCTAATCTCTAGTGTTTTTAGTATTGCAACAAGTACTTTACATATTTAAATTCCCTTGTTCTTCCCTTCCGAATGCTATTATGAATTAATACTTATTATCTTACTTCATCGTCAAATTTTGAAGTTTTCAATAATATAAAGAGGCGATAAAGGTTTGATTTTATAGATAGTAAGTTCATAACTTTTAACGTATTTATTAATTTTTTTCTTTTGAAAGGTTTAAATGATACCCCCTATTGATAATGTTGGCATATCTAAAGTAATTGCATGTTCATATTTCATCATAAATATCCTCTTTTCTAAATAAAAAGCACGAAATATGTGCGTTTATCCATATTTTTTTATGCTATGCTCTGTAAAAATTCATATAATCTCTCCTCTAAATTAAACAAAAAGCACAAAATATGTGTTTTCTCATTTAGCATACTTTTAGTCCTAAAAGTTTATGTATAAGTGATTCCTAACTCGAAGACAACACAAAAAGGACTTCTTCAAGTCGATTAAAATGTGCGTAGCAAAATAAGCTATATATACACTAATCGGCTCAAAGAAGCCCTTTCATAATCGAAACAAGAATACAACTTGTTTCTAAAACTCAACCACAACACATAGGGTGTGGGAATAAACGGAATCAATTAAACAATAAATATAGATTTATATTAAACTATTTTTATATTATATTCAATTGTTTTCAATAGAACAGGGATAAGAAGGAAGTTTATATGTAGATCCCACATGTATTGTATAATAATGCCCCTGAATCCCCTGCTATAAATCCCCTCTTATATTCAGTCCCTGAAGTTACTTCATGTACTGTATTTCAAAATATAGCTTTTCTGGCTTTTGATTTTGAACTAAATAACAAAGTATTTCCTTTATATATTTTTTTTCTACTTCAACACTTTCCATATAGGTCATACTTTCGTTTTCCTGGACCTTTTGAAAAATAGCAACAGGTACTTTAACCGCATCAAATACACCCATTTTACTGCCTAACTTTTTTTCTGATGTACCATCATAGAAAATTTCATTTACTATTACCTCATTATCATCAGGATCGTACATGTACCCTCTTTGTATACGTAGCAATATAGTACTCCTTTCTTGTATATTCCTCCAATGAAATAACTATATTTGTATATAATGTTATTTTATTAACAGGTGTCAAAGAATATTATTTCGCAAAATCCGTGCTTTGTATAGAGGTAGATACAGGATTATTAATTTTGTTAAGTTTTTTTGAATACTTCAAGCTAATTATAAAATAAACAAGCCACCCTTAAAGCGAAAGCTTGTATGGTGGCTTAGTTTTCTATAAATAGCTTTGTATCTAATTGTTTGATCTCCCCTTCTGCAAGAGGTTGATAAAAAGCGTGTTGTAATCCTTGAAAATGTAAAGATTCCCCTATGCATAACAATACTTTACCAGGAATTAAATCAAGTAATAGTTCATTATTAATTTGCTTTGCTTGTTTTTTAGTAGAAACATAAATAACTAAGATTGTAGGGTTATTCCCTAAGTCCTGCATAATAACATCTTTTCCTGACTCTACAAAAGTCTTCCATCTAGCAATTATTCGTTTTAATCGATCCTTTTGATCAGATAATAAGGTGGAGTATACAACAAAATTAAATTTACGTTCTTTTCCTCCATTTACTATAAAACTTAAAGAAGGAGTAAAAACCCCTTTACTAATAGATGGATGTATAATATGCCCTAAAAATGAAGGAGCGTAGCGTAAATGGCAAAGTAGGTCTATATCATGCCAATAACGCAGGTGAATATATTTACCATGATTGTCAAGACGCTCTGGGGCAAAGAAGAACATATTGCCTTGCCAGTATTTTAGTAGTTTAAATCCATTGTTGGATAAGGTATATGTTTCTTCAAAGATTTCCATATCAAAAATTTCTACTTGCCATTTTTCGATAAATTGATAGTAAAGTAATCCTTGAAGTGCATTATAAATTTTCTTCCGCGAAAATTTATTCTTGAATAGATATAATAAATGATTAAACCGAACGGATGTATGAACACCAATAAAATTGAGTATAGCATATTGTTCCTCTGTTAAAAGTTGCTTAAACTTAACTAATTCGTCATAAGAGTGGAATACATAGGTTTTATCCAAATCATGTATTCGATATATTTGAAGTCCTTGTGCATCCTCACTTGATAAATGAGGAATAGAAGGGATATAAGTAGACATTTGTTTCTCTATTGTATGCATAATCATCCATTAAAATTGGTAAATTGACGAATTAGATTTTTTACTTTGACCTTGCGGATAATTTAGGATACGTACAGTTCCTCTTCTATTTTTAGTATCAATATTAAGCAGCTCACATGTAACAATTGTTTGGTTTATTGCGTCATCCACGGTTGGATTTGCCAGATTACGACCCTTTAGCCCTTTAAACTGAATACCTGGTGCAACTTCTACGAAAATCCCAGCAATAGCATCTACACCTACAATTTTACCTACAAAGCGGTCACGTCGTTTGTTTAATTCTAATAGTTTTTCCATTGGATCCGTTTCTAGTTTCTTTTTATTTCCTCTAAACTCATAGCGCCCATCCTTTTCCACTACTTTATCGATGATAAGCTCTACAATATCACCAATAATAATATCTGCCGAACGAACAAATGAATGAGACCATTGCGAGTATCTTACTCCTACTGTTACACCATGAACTTCAACCAGTATAGTTTGTGCAGATGGAATATGCCCAGAAACTGTTCCTGTGTATACTTTATTCCCCTCTTGCTCTACTATTTCTTCATATAATTTTCTTTGCAGTGCAAGTTCTCCTGCCGTGATAGATACAACAGCAAAGTTCCCTTCCTCAGTTTTTTGGAAATGCTCAATAATAACAGGTTTTGTTCTACCTATCAGCCATTGAGGATTTTTAGGAATATTTATACCTGCCTCTGTAATTGGACAATATGCTGTCGTATGAGTACCAATCTGCATTGTGAGCACTTGTATCCGCTCAGATGTCCCGTTTTTAGTTGGGAATAATTTTTCAGATACTACGGTAATTAAGCCTTTCCCTACAGTACGTTCACGTTTCATACGAGCTAATTCTTCTAATTCATGTTCACGTATTCGTTCAAATTGATTGAAAGTTGTTTCTATAAAGGTTGCCTCTAGCGTGCTATCAGGTTCAAATACCATCCCTAGCTCTTTTGGAATATGAGTATTTACTTTATCTTCTACCATTATATTTTCCTCCTAGAACGTAAAAAAGGACACACCTGTACCGTTGGAATGGTACGTAAGGTGTGTCCTTCACGTAAGTCATGTTTTATTTGTATAATTATTAATTAAAATATAACGTTTTTAAGTGGTTTGTGCAAGTCTTATTTTATGAAAAGGGAAAAGTTAAAATACTATATCTAACCTTTTCTCCTATTTTAAGCTAGCTTTTCCCTGAAAATAAAATCTTGAATAAAAAATTTTTTAGGTTTCTGTAGGTATTAATCAAAAAAATCATCTAATTCCTTACTCATTACATTAGATGTATTTTTCTTTTGTTGCTGGTTTTTGTTAAATAGTGAAATTGTATTGTTATACTTATTTTTTTGTTTGGCTTTTAAGCCTTTTTGGCGTTCTTTATAGCTCATATGTTTATATGCAGGCTGCTCTTCATTATTTCTAGTGTTATCTACCAAATTCTTTTCTAAGTTTTGATGAACAGTAATGCTAATAGATTCGTAAACTTTTGCAACCTCTTCATCAAGTTTATTTTCTTTAGTGGGATTAACTGTTTTTGTAGCTGGTTTTAAATTAGTTTTCATATCTGTTTTTGCTTCCTCTAATACTGTAGTTATAAGTCCCTCTGTTAGAAGCTTTTTTTGCAATGGATCAGTCTCAACAGGAATTCCTAAATGAATTGGGTAATCTATATCCCTTGTTGGTTCCAACATAGTATTAGATACCTCTTTCTTCCGTTCTGCTAGCTCCATATTTTTTTTAGGACTTACAATTTCCATATGTGTCTCCTTTGTTATATTCGGCAGCTCGCCATTCCGTTGTAGGGCATCTTGTAATCTTGAAGCACGTGTATAATCGATTTTAAATGCGTTCTGTAGTGCATGTATAGAAGCATTCCCTGATTCCTTAACAAAGGCTACTACATCATCATATAGGATGTCTTTAAAGAAGCCTGTGTCCTCTTGCTTTGCTTCTTCGTTTGGAATGCTATTTTCTCGTGAAGTCGTATTATCTAAATCTGTATTAGATGAAGGAGTAGTATTGATTTGAGAATCCTTTGATAATATCGACGTACTATTATTGTTTGAAATTAAAACTTTACGAGGGCCATTCCCAGTGTAAGTGCTCACAACCTGATTGTGTTCTAACTTCTCAATAAATTGTACAGCCTTTATATGGCTGATTCTGAATTTTCTTTGCAAAAGAGATGGCGAGATTTGTTGTGATTCGATTACAAATGCCTTAATTTCTTCATACAACTTATTTTCAGTTTCTTCAATAATATGTCCCTGTTGACTGACAGCCGTAGAATAATCGGGAAAAGTTACATTTTCTACGGTGTTTGTTTCATATTCGGACTTGTATTCTTTATAATTCTCCAACTCTACAATATGTTGGTTCTTATTGTTTGTTTCTATGGAATTATTTTGGCCTATTTTATCACCATGCATAGGTGGAAATGATTCTATCTGTTTTATATTATTTGCATCTACATGTTTCATAGGATTTGATTTTGCGATAGATTCTTCAATGAGTCGAAGACGTTCGTTTTCCCAATATTGTCCAGACTTAATTTCTACTTGAATGATTGCTTGAGCAAATTCCTCTTTGGGTACAAAGTTACTAGTAATTTGTTGTACAGGTTGTACATGATTGTCTTGTACAATACGTGCAGCACAAATGAAGGCACCTTGTGCCATGATATCTCCTGGTGACATAACGACTTCTTTTAATTTTTGGTATGTCGAACCTAAGCGACTAACAGGATTCTCTTGCATAGGAGAAATCCCTTGTTCAGATTCGGATTCTTTAAATTCCTCTGTTTCACCAAACATGTCAGAAAAAATTTTCGCATCATATGGTGTTACATCACCAAATATCATCTTGTTACGGAACGAACCTAGTAAAGTAAACATATACTGCTCTGTGAAATCCAAAGCTAATTGAGATAGTGTTTGACTTGCAATTGTCAGAATGACTTTATATTTACGAGATTGTGCAGGGAACTCTTTGAATGGGCGCACAACATAATCAGGGAATTCATCTACAATAATATGATGGTATGGTGAAATATTTGGTTCTCTTCGGAATACAGCATTTTGCATACTTAGTAATACGAATTTTCCTAGTACATTAGAAAGATCTGCAAGTTCTCCTTTGGCTGTATTTACTAGTAAAATACCACCTTGCTCTAGGTGAACATCAAAATCAAAATCTGATTTTCCAAATAAAACACGTCGTATTAAAACATTTGAGGCTAAATCTTTTAAGATGTTACGCAAACCTTTTACATATTCTTCTTCCCGGTCATAATGCATTGGTTTTCCACGATATTTTCCAGATTTATAAACGGCCGGTTCCCCTTGGAAACCCATTTTTTCACGAATGGTATTATCGAACCATTCATCGATACCTTTTATAATCTTATATTCGTTTTTCTGGTCACGTGAAGCAACACCACTTTGAACAAAATCATATAATTTTTCTACCTGTACTTTTAATAGTTTGTGCATACGGTGTACACGTTCTACATCGTCGTACATATCTATTAAGTCATCAAAGGTCACATCTTTTTGTGGGTTATGTAGTTTTAATAAATAAATATGTTGCTTAAGGTGGTTCCGTTGTGCTTGTTCAAAGAATGCATTATTAGATTCCGACAAACCCTGGATAACCATTGCAAAAACCTCGGCAACTTTATCAACTGGTCCACGTAAAATATTAATGTTTTTGGTATCAGGGTTTGTGGGATCAATATAATAAATTGAACTTTCAGGAATCTTGTGTGCTTGTACTAACTTAAATACCTTTTGACATAAATCATTACTCGGTTCAATAACAGTTATCCCATTTAAAAATGTTCCTTTTACTTCTTCAGTATCATAATTATTCTTTTTATACGTATTTTCAAACTTATTTATAAAACGTACCATCCAGTGTAAATCTTGATTAATCATTGGAATAATTAAACTAGATGTCTTACCAGAACCAATAGGACCAATAATAATTCCATTTAGGGTTCTATCTTTCCCCTTGATTCGAATCATTTCTTTGTGCTTAATATGAGGACCTATCTCAACATCAGGATATATTTGTTCCTCTTGACTATTAAACCACTTTTGCAACTTATGATTTTTATATTCGTATTTTTGTACCCATTTTAAGATTTCTTCTCTGTAACGGACAATATGGCCACTATACCAAAGACTAAACAAAATCATAAATACGGTTGGTAAGAATACAAATATCATGGTGAGTGTATGGAAATTTCCTGTTAATACATCCCCTATTGCTTGATACTCACCAAAATTAACATGTTTTGCTTTATTCATAAGATAAGGAATAACTTTCGCATGGATAGGAGTAGTTGCAAACCATAAAAACTGAATATCTACTGCAATATGAGAAGCAATTAAAATTAATAACTTGCCATTTTGAAATTGTAAAGCTGGGATACGACTGTAGAACCTAAAACTAAATTCTCCTAATAGCAAAGAGAAGAACATTAAAAATAGTGGTACATATGTAATTTCTATAGGATAAGACGGTGGTTCAAATGCATAGTAGAGTAACTGTATATAGTTTGCTACACCAAATCCAAATGAAAGGATAAATCCGCTAATTAAGGCGATTGTAGTGTATAATGGTAATCTTTTCTTAGATGTTTTCATAAAGGTTCACCTACCTTTTAAAGGCATAGTTGAGCTTTATGGTGTAATGTAAAACGATTATGAAGTTCTGACTTGAATCGTTCCTTTGATTTTTTTAGAAAGAACTTCGCTGTATCTTCAGTTTGTTTTAAATATAAGTCAATACTATCTCCTTCACACAATTGGTTATATTCTTCTTGAGAAAGTACGGCAATATTTATCTCTAGTTTGTTATTCGTTGCAGTTTCAATTATTACATCGTACCAATAATAATTAGGCTTTCCTGGGATTTTGATATCTTGTAGGGAAACGCAAAATTTAGCTCCCCCTTCTGTAATATGTTTAAGGACTAGTTCTGGAGTTTTAAGTGCTTCTCTTGCTGAGAGCACTCCCCCAGTAGTTGTTGCACATTGTATGTTCATTGTCATTTTCCACTTCCACCTTTCTCCATACAAAAAAGGCAAGCGACACCCACTGTAAAAACAGCGTGTGTCGCTTGCCTTAATTTCATATGTTCTGATTTGATTGTAGTTTTGAGTGTTTAGTTCAAACGTTATTCTAGCATCTTAAATAATAAAAATCAATAAAATTATATAAAAGTATATAAAAAATAAACGATTAATATAATTCTACAAGTTTACGTCTTTTCGGATTAACGTTATTTGCAGTATGTACCATAATCTGTTCATCGGTTGCTATATTTGTATTTTGAATGGATAGAAGTAGTACATTATCATAAGTGTCCATCAGTAGAATATCTCTAGGATTTTCACGTTTAGGATAGATAACTACAAGTGGAACGCCTTCATCTCCTTCCCTTCTTGAAAACACGACATCATCTAATCTTGCAATCATTCGGTAATCATTTTCATTTCCAAAAATAAAAAAGAAATCTTGAATAGAAGCTTTATCTCTCCTGTATGTGCATCGAAGGCCACCATCTATTGATTCTTTAAACGTTTGAATTTTTTCGACAAATGTGTAACGCCAATTGACATCTCCTACTGTACGTTGAGATAAAGGAAAAAGAATATCTTGTTCTAAGTTTTGATTATCATCTGTTCCTAGAATGATATCTGAAATAACATCCCCAGCATCTTTCAATGAGCAAATGTGTACATTTAGATTTGGTATATTCATTAATAGTTCATGATACTTCCGCATAGAAAATAATAGATTTTTCATACGTACGTATGGCGGTTCTGCATCTTCTGCAAGGAACATAGATTTGTCGTACATAACAAAGACAACCGTTACATCTTCAGTGGTTTTTTTTGTATATTCTATGTACTTCCCTACTTTTTCAACTAAGGTAGAATTGGTTTCTTTACACATATCCATCTCAATATGGATATTTTTATTTTGATATGAAATATGTTCATCAGGAATCAAGGCCAATTGGTTGTCCTCAATTTTCACATTATTTTTCTGGTAAAAAGAACGAATATCCAATTTATATAATATTCCATTGGTTTGTGTCTTCCTTGTAGTCGCTAAAAGAGTACGGATCATGACCTCACGTGAACACATTGTGTGAAAAGAAGTTGCTCTTGAGTAACGTCTTTTTGAACTTTTTTCAGAAATTCTTCCTATTTCCATTAAGAATTCAATTGTCTTTTCTTTTAAGGAAAATAAAGCACGTTTCGTAATACTGTCAGCCTTTTTATCTATTCTTTTAGTTAGCATAGCTCCATATTGTGAGTAGCGGTCAAGCTTTGTAAATATGCTAGCTTCAGAACATTCTCTTCCCTCAAATGCACTATATAACTGAGTGATTTGTCTTGTTGTAAGTGCTCTCTTGTAATATAAAACTGTAAAGACAAATATGTCAGCTTCTTTTAAGTGAAAATGTTTTTTGGTACCTGATCTTCTATATTTATACACTTTTCCGGACAATGCATACACCTCTTATATTGAATTAAACTTAAATTAAATACTTATTATTTTTAATATACTATTACATTGATGTGATAGTTGTAAAACAAGAAAAAATGAATAAGAGATTTTTAATCTTTAGAGATACCTCATTTTGTACATCGAAGTTGAGATGATAACTACTCTTATAAATCTCTTATAAATTATTGATTTATAGGGCTCTATTAAATCCTTTGTTTTGTTAGGACGAGCTACTACTAGACAGCTAACAATAGTTATAATGAAATTCCATTTATAAAATAATGTTATGACGTCCTAACATTTATTAGATAGTAAAAATATTATTTTAATTGATTAAAATTATTCAAGAATTATAAAAAGGCTTATTGATACTAAAGAGTAATTTTCTCTATCTTTAACTCGAAATTCAACTTTTTATATGTGATGAAGCACTCTTTCCGAATTCTGATATTGGCTTAATTTAAAATTCGAACTTTTTCTTTTAGTTGTTTTATATTGTATAGAATCACAAATTCACTTAGATAAATATTATTAATTGTTTCTACCAAATCAAAAATAAGTTAGAAATATGTCTACAGGTACTTAAATATAGGTTTTAGTCACGTGAACTACTTCGCCTTTTGCTTCGTTTAAAAGGAGTAATCCTAACTGAAAGGATAAAATTAACCAATTGTTAATTTTATGTAAGGTTATAATTGCTATCATCATTCCTACTACATTACAAAAGTTTTTATTGTAATGTAGTATCACTTTGATGTTAATAAGATGTGATCTCACTTTTAATAATCTAGTTTGAAGAAATGTTTCTTTTTCATAGTAGTGATGTGATTGTTAGCCTACTACTTTTAGAATGTCACAGTTAATTTATCTTAGTATTCTCTTTTTAATATGTTGAATATTGAGGGTATTGATGCTGTTTATATGAAATTAACAACCTCTTCTACTGGTTTTCAAGGAATGAATGAAATTGACAAGGAATTGAATTCAAATGAGGAACAGAGGGTAATTTTTCTTATAACATATATAATAATGTGAACTAACAAGTACTAAGTGAAGAACAGCGCATTAACATAACATTAACAATGAGCGGCCTTATAAGTAATAAATCCTGTTAAAACAGCTAGTTAATAAAGTAAACCTTAGTGTGAATTGCTATAAGAACGTTTTGAAATCTCCCTAGTAATATAAATACACATGACCAATATAAGATGTTGGAAAATTACAAAAAGTGAAGCTGGATTATGTAAGTTGTATAAATACATCTTATATAAAAGTTGTATATAAGAGACTTATATACAACTTTTATGTTAATTGGATAATAAGATTTTTGTTTTAATATTGATATAAAAGCATTTTTTTATACATCGTATATATAAAACTTATATATACGATGTATAAGTTTTTCTTGGGTTTTTATATTGAAAAAATAGGCGGTTTTTAATCGTTTTTTTGAAATTTTAATCTGGATTTTTTAATGATTTTTGTTGAAATGTAAATCACATGAAATTTAAGATTGATATAACATGTATACGCATTATATATACGTCGTACATCTAAGCCCTTATAAAATATAGATTAATTCTAATTTTATCTTTATAAAACTTATATATAAGTCCTGTATATAAGTTTTATTTATAATGACTTGATATACGACGTGTAATGATGTACTATGTTTCTAGGAATAATTAACCAGTGTTTTAAGGGGGGGACAACTTGAACGAAGTTTTAAGTGAAAAATATCAAACAATCAAGTTTGCAGATGAAGTAGTAAACATGTTTGCTGATATACTTGAACAAGATGAGATACTCTATAGTGTATTTCTATACATAGGAAACATAGTAAATAAACAATTTCAAGAGACGAAGTACATGAGGGGCATATCTATTAATGAAATAGTGGAAAATGTAGTTATTGATAGGAGAGTAAAGAAAAAAAAGGGAAAATCCTATTCATTAGAGGTTGAACGTACGAATATATCTAGACGTTCAGCTGAAATAAGTGTAAGTACGCTATCATCAATGTCTTTAATCTATGAAAAAACCATGCACCCATATAAATTTTTGATCTCAACTTATAGAGGGCAACAAGTACTGATTGAGTTAGGGAAAAGAAAAAAGATAAATAAGGAGAGATAAAATAATGGCAAAAAACTTCTTAAAGAATGAAGTGGCAGTTAAAATGACGATGGTCGGTTTTGGTCAAGCTGGTACTAGAATGGTAGATAAATTTGCGGAATATACACATACAGATGGCACAGCAGTATATAATTGCTTAGCACTAAATAGTAATGATGGCGATCTAGCTGAATTAAAAAATGTACCAAAAAGTAATCAAGTTTCACTGAAATTAGGTGGTTTAGGTAAGAACCCTGAGCGTGCAGTAAAAGTCCTTGATTCAAATGAGGAAGCAAAAGAAAAGCTAAAAGAATTTATTACTGAACGTGTAAGACCTACGGATGAACTTGTTTTATTTTTTGCAGGTTTAGGTGGAGGAACTGGAACTTCTACAATCATTAAGGCCATTGAAGAATTTTCGGCTTTTCATAACAAGCCAGTAATCAGACAAGAATTACAAAAGGTTGCGCAGCTATATCCAATGGCTGAAATTAAGGCGAATCAGGCAAAGTTTGCAAGAATAGCCTTTGAAAATGCTATTGAGCGCAAAGACTTTATTAAAATGGGGATTGTTGTAACTCTTCCCGTCCGAGCGGATGGGCCTGATGTATTACGACAAGTAAATAAATTTTCACAGGAAATTTGGAAATTAGCAAATGATAAATCAAAAGGTGTAGCATTTGTAGTATTTGCTGATAACCAGCATTTTTACGATGAATTTAAGGAATTAAATGAAAATGAGAAAAAAGGTGTCGCTAATTCACGAGATTATGCAAATCAACGTATTAGTGAAATTATTCATGAGTTAAATACCGCTGCTAATGGATCTGGTACATCTGTAATACTGGATTCTCAAGACTTTAAACGTATTTTACTTGAGAAAACGGGCTGTTTAGTAATTAATAAGGTTTCACGTAATATGAATCAAATAGAAAATAGCCATGCAATTATAGAAATGTTTCAAGAATCATTAAGAGGAAGCTCTTTCCATCCCCCAATTGATTTGATGAAGAAGAACGATGATGGTTCAGTTGAAGCATCAAAAGTACATCATTTTGGTATGCTTGCTATCCTAGATGAGCAAAAGAATATTAATGATTCCTTTATGGATGACGCTAAGGTAGAAGTTTCAAATAATTTACCTATAAATGGCACAGTCTTTAATGGATATTTGGTGAGTAAGAATGATTTCTTAGGAAGTGTATATACGTTCTATAAAACTGATGCATTACCATCGAGATTATCTAAAGGTTTAGTTGAAGAATTTAATGAGTTTAAAGAAAGACAAAGCCAAATTCAGTATAAAAAGTCTCAAATTAGTACGATTGAAAGTATAGATGAGGATGAGGATTTAGGTTTTGCATTTGGAGATTTTATCGATATGGGTAGTGACGAAGAAAACAATAATGCTGGAGCAAATGAAGATGAAGATCTAGCAGATTTTTTAGATCCAGATAAAATGTTTGGTACTACAAAATAATAAAAAAGTCTGGACTAAGTTCCAGACTTTTTTATTATTCAACTGAATTCATAAGAGATTTTATATGCTCAATAATATTATCTTGTATGTACTGCTCTATGAAGAGTTGTTTTTTACTCAAATCTTCCTCTTTTTTAAACCAGCCTGCTTTTCTAGTACGCTCTTCCTCAGGTTTATTATTCCATAAGTTCTCTGCTTGTTTTCTTAATTCCTGGCGTGCTCTATGCTCAATAATAAAATTATCAAGCCTATCTTGGCGTTGGCGTAATTTTAGCGCTTCTACATCCTCAGGTTGTGGTAATTGCTTTAATATACTCTCTACCTTCTCTTCATAATGAGATTCAATATGTTTTATTTTTTCTTCTAACTGTTTAGTTACCATTTTTTCAATAATTTCTGCAGTAGCTTGAAGGTTTAATTCAGTGGATACCTCATTTGTTTGATGTTCTGGTGACACTGGTCTTAAATCAAACTGGTGTGGTAAAAGGTCAATAATTGCATCTAAAGACCATTTCTCATCCCTTTTCTGCTTTATAAATAGAGCAATTTCAAGGTCTAAAGCATTATAGAGTTTTTCATTTGTATTTTGAGTTCTTAAAGTTTCATGAAGTCCCTTTTCTTCTAGGATATTGAACCAATTATAAACTGTATTATGATGACGTCCTACTAGTTTTGAGAATTCTGTTATCCGCCATGCTTTTTCGAAAACATTATCATCTAATATATCATCATCGTTAATTTGATGGTCTTGTTTTTCATTTTTTTGCTCAATCATTGTAACTACCTCCTCAAAAATCAACTCATAAACAACTAATTATAATTAACATGTGAGCTGAAATTAACATGTTAGCTAGTATTTCGATAATATTTGTAAAAATCCCTACCAATTCAATGAAATACATGAAATGTGAAATTAACATGTAAACATATACTTGTTAACAAAACATTAACGTTTGGTATAAAATTCAGTTGAATTAGTAACTTTATTACCAATTTGAAATGTATAATTGGTAATGTTTTGTTAATGGGAATATATATATTATGTTAGTAGCACTACTGATAGTTGCTATGAGATTAACAAATTAGGCTACTTAATATTAATGATAAGGAAATAAAGCTATTTTGTAAATAAGTTATAAGGATATAATCCAGGTATATAACGGAAAATACACATAGTAACGTCCAAAATGGAATTATCGCGTATAAAAACTAGTAAAAAGTAAAATAATATTAATGTAGATTTAGTATTGTTCAATAAACAAAACAGTATTTAAGGATATAGGAGCACAATCATAATACTTTGAAGAGGTTCGCTCCTACTCCCTATTTACTTGCTGCGGATCTACTTATGTATATTAATTTAGTATAGAATGTACAATTTAAGTTGTATACTGCATGTCATGATAGAAATTTGTATAGTCAGTATCAACAAAATGAATTTATCGGTATTTAAGAACAAACTGAGCCCGAGAATTGACATTGATATAAAAGATGACATTGACATGAAACGAATACTAAAACACTCTTCTAACAACACACAAATGCCTATTGTTAATGTTTTGTTAACTATAATAGGCATATTAACCCTATGTTTACATGTTGATCTAAAAAGATTACCTTTTAACATGAAATGTGAATCGCAAACGAAGGATTTTATGGGTAATTTTAAGGAAGTTTTTAAGATACTAAAGTTTGACTTAGAATACTAGAATAATCATGGTAGTGTTTTTTGTAGATATCCGATTTCTAGTACATGCTTGTATATAATAATAAGATCATAAATAAGATGATGAGATTGATATGTTAACCAAAATTAGATAAGTATACTTCGAATATCCATAAAGATAACATTGACATGAAATAAGAAATCGCTATGAGATTAATATAACATTAACAAAAACCATTCAAACTAAGGACGGATCATCCTAATTGTTAATGTCATGTTGATTAGAGATAGAAACTACCATTTTGACTTAGAGATGCTAGTTATTCTAATGGGTGTTTATGACTTAAACCTCCTTAAAAAGTTAATAAAAGTAATTGGTAATAAAATATAGCGTGCGCTGGTTTGCTAGTTGTTACATCCTATTAACTAATAATAATAATAATAAATGTAGATCTACCAAATGGTTTTACGTTAATTCACATCTGAGTGCCATCGAATTGATATAATATATAAAATATTGATATGAAATTAACATCTACACATTTTTATTTCGTTTCATATCAATGTTAATTGATATGTCAATTTCAATCAGGAGCATTAGTGTCGGATAATTGTTTATATAACATTAACATATCTGGGTTATGTACTTCTTGTGTTAATAAATTAAATAGAGATAGATTTTCTTTGAAACCTTCTTGATCAAGGAGATTTATAAAAAGAATGGTGTAGCATATTTGAATTTTAGTTATAAATAGCAGTTGTAATGTTCAGGTATATGACTTATTTAGTTGGGCATACTATAAGTATGAGTTTTTTTATGATAAAAAAGTACTGATGATATCTTTACAATCTATAATTATAGATTGTAGTTTTTATAGTATTTGAGTGAAAGAAATGGTTTTGAAATTTAGCTATAATAGAAATGATTTTGTGCGTCATTCAATTTTTAAGCATGCGCAAACTAAAAGTCATTTTAATTCTTACAAGAAAAACATGTTATGGATGTATATTCATCATTAGCATTCCTTTTTGTCTAATAACTAAAATAGGAATCTAAAAGCTATTTTATAATCTTTGTTTGCGAAATATGTAATTAGTAAGTTGGCTTAGGTATGAACTGGCTGGGTTAGTTTAACTTATATTTATCTCTCAATATAGGATTTCATGTCAATGTCAGTTGATGTGTTAATATCAATGAACGTGTTTATACCGCTTGATTGTTTACATAACATTAATATGTATTAGTTGTTTGGTGTTAGTTATGTTATGAGTACTATAAAGATTGTTTTATATCTAAAGTTTTCTAAGGCAAGGAATATATCAAATGAATGTTTTTTACTTTTGAAATTTAGTTGTAAATATAAATCGAAATTTTGGTATGAAAATCCTGTACTTAGATATACTAATAGTATTACCTGAATTAGGTGATTAAATGACATATGCAAAAAAAGAAAAAGGTTAATCAATTAGAAGCATTATTTTTGTGAGCTTAATTAATAATTGCGAAGTAGTATTGACATTTAGATATTATAGAGATAATCTTATACATAAGTTTCATTGTTTAAAATTAATATACGAATCGAGAGATATTTAATTCTTGCTAAACGGACACACCGAGGGCATATACCTGCCATTGGTGTGTCTTTTTTTTATTTAATAACTAGAAAATGATAAGGAGAGTATTAAAGAATGAATGAAATTATTAGTGAAAGCAAAAGAAGATTTGATAAATATTGTAAAGATAATCAAGTTTTTGAGGAGAGAATTAATTCTCTTATTAACTACTATTTTTTACTGCTTGCTGATCGTGTAAACATTTTACAAGATAGAGAATTTAATAACGAGGTCGAAGAGAAGCAATTTAAAAGCAGTCTCAAAAGGTTTGAAACATTATTCCCAGCTGCTGCTAAGAATGCATTTCTAAAAGGATATCAGCTTGGTTTAGAGTTTTTCAAACATCCAGAGACAGTGATTCCGGATTCTCTATTTACAAATCCTAATTTTGTACAAGATATTCCTTTTGCAATTGTAAATGCAGCGGAATTTAGCATTTATGAATTAGTTCGAACGGATGAAACACAAGAATTTAGTGTGTTTGCTGTTCGAACGTATGAAGGCATTAAACCCATAATGGAGCAAGTATTTTGTGAAATTGCATTGTTTGGTGCGGAAATTGCACTTGAGCATGAACGTGAGGAAAGAGGACTGAAAGTAGTAGAAGGAAAAACAACTACTTTTACAAATGTTCCAGTAGATCGTTTATTTACAATTACTCCATCTGTAGCTGCTAATGTTGTACATGCAGACGGCCGCTGTGAAATTTGGAGTCTAAATTGGAATACGAAATTAACTTTAGATAACCCTTTTATTGAATTAGCACAAGTAACCATTGTTTACAAAGACAAGACAGAAATACAAAAAAATCTTCGGGATGGATTTATATATGAACAAAGTTTATTTAGTGAGGTACCGTTAGAAGAAATCGAAGATCGTTTAGAGGTTAGAGTCAAATATAACCTTATTGATAATATGCCATGTAATTTGGATGGATTTGAAATAGAAGCGCTTCTCACCGAACTATTAACAAAAATACAAAATGCAACAAATGTGCCTTTTGAAAACATGCTATTACTTTAAAGCGATTTTCTATCAAAGAGGAGTTTTTTATAATGAAAAAGATTGTATTAGCTATTAGTGATTCTGTGTATACGGCATATTTGCGTGAGGATTTTATTGGTGCGGGATTTGAAGTAGCTGATAGTGATGTCATGCACATCAAGTATTTAGATGAAATTCTGGATACGGAAAAACCCGATATTCTATGTATTAATGACAAACGATTAAATATTGATGCGGGACACGAAGATAAGCGGGAATTAATTATCTTACAGAAGTTAAGGGACATTCGCTTTCAGAAGGATATTCGAATTGTAGTATTTACAGAGCGTGAAAATGATGATGAGTTTTTAGCGAAACTGATTTATCTAGGTATCTATGACATTTTTAACTCTCGTAAAATTGATATTGATAATAAAGTCATCCCGCAGCTGCTACAGGAATCGGATATTAAAAATGTAGTGGAAATTGTAGGAGCAAGTCAGGCACCGCAACATACGAAATTGCACGAAGTTTCTGTTGATGAGGAAGAAGAGGAAGTATCAAGTGAATTAGAGGAAGGAAGCAACATTAAACTTCCCTCTAAATCTAAATTATTTAAAAACAAACCAAAGAGTAAGTCTATCCAGCAGGAAACGCCAAAAGCACCAATTATAAAAAAACAGTATAAATTGGTTTTTGAGCCGGTATATGAGAAGCAAATTGGTATTGCCATTCCAAGAAGAACAATAGTTGTGGCCAGTATGAACAGAAGAAGTGGTGCTACTTTTGTTTCACATCTTTTAGCTGCTTACTTAAATGAACTACAGATTGATGTGAATTATATAGAGAATCTATATGATGATGGTTATACGTATCCGTTATTAAAGGGATATACAGAAGCACCAGAAAACTATCGTAGTGAATTTATGTTGCAGCGATATAAAGAGATGCTACAGAAGGAATCTGATATATTATCAATTCCAAAATGGAAGCAAGGAAGAATAAATTATATCGTAAAGAATCCTATAGTGGACCAAGAGCTGAAAAACGAAACACAGCAGGACTTCGACCATTTTATTAAGGTTTTATTGGCCAACCAAGAAGCACCTATATCTATTATTGATGCAGGGAGCGATTGGGATAAAGATTTATACCATGAGATCTGTGAAATGGTGGATTACATATTCTTTGTAGCGGAACCAGATCTGCATCAATTACTAAAGATAGCGCATCCTCTTACACCAAAAGAGAGAAAGCTCGTTTCTTACTTAGATTTAGAGAAAACGAGAATCATTGGGAATAAGTTTTCTTCTGCACTTTTAAAGCATGAAGTAGTAGAAGAATGTTTTGGAGATAAGGTATTAACTGCTTTACCAACATATGAGATAGAAGATGTATTTGAATCTCAATTAAATAGTAGTACGTTACTATCTAGTCGGAACTATTATAAAGAGTTAGAAGGAATAATGAAGGAAATAGCAGAGTTGCTGCTACCAAACCAATTGTTGAACCAAAAGAAAAGTTCCATTTTAAGTGGATTTCGATTTCGAAAGTCTGAAAGTTAATGGAGTGTGAAGAGGAATGCAAAAATTTATTATAGGTGCCGCCTCATTATTATTATTTGTCGGCTGTTTATTCTTAATGACAGATATGATTATTGGAGATACGACACACACAGATAATAAGTCTGCACTAGAACGTGCTGGAAGTACAGCAATGGATAAATCCGTAAAAGTAGGTGTTTTACGAGTACAAGAAGAAATTGCTATTGAAACAGAAATCGCAAAGAAAGAATTTGAAAAGTCTTATAACCAAAATGCAACATTTAAGGATCCGGCATCAAAACGAGAGTTTTCTGTACATGGTGTACAAGAGCAACCTGCAATGATTGCGGTTGAAGGAGAAGCCGAAGCTGCTAGTTATACTAAACAATTTGATGAAAAGAAAGGCAGCATAAAGAGTAACGCAAAACACATATTTATTTATGAAGCAGATTCTGACAACAAGAAAGCTGGAGGAAACGTGAAATAAATACGAAAAAGTAGGTGTGTAAGAAATGCAAAATACAGTAACAACAGCACTTTTTCTAACACTTTCTTTACTATTGATAACTCTTATACCAGAAGGTGTACTGTATGGAATGCAGTTAATAAAGGCACATGATTTTGCTTCTAGTACAGTAGAGTTAGCAGAAAAAACAGGTGGTTTTCAGTACACGTATGAAGGAAAAAACGTAAATCTAATCCCTGATATAGAGAAAAAAATGAAAGAGCAGAATATGGATGGATGGAAATATGAATACACAAAAGGGCGCGTAGATCATAATCAGCCATTGAATTTTAACATAAAAGCTGAACATCACTTCTTTATTTTTAAAATGATAGGGATAGATAGTGTGAAAGCACCGATATGGGCTAACAAAGATGGAATGGGACAAATTTATTTCCGTTGAAAATATCAATATGTATAAAAAGAGGTAAAAAACTATACTGAAAAGTGTAGTTTTTTGCTAGAAAAATACATTTAACAATAAAAATATATAAATATTATACAAGCTCATTTCTATATGGTAATATTTTCTTTAAAGAACAGCGGTTATAAAAAAAATAATTCATAAATTCATATGTTGAATTATATGGATTTTATATTTAAATTCGGTACAATAAAGGAATCTATGAAAAAACTAATATATTTGGAGGAACAAACAATGGCAAACAAATTTTTAAGAACAGCAACAGCACTAACAATTATGGGTACTTCACTATTAGGAGCAGGAGCATTTACAGCGAAAGCTGCTGATAACACAGATTCACTAAAATTCAATGATGTTCCAGCAAATCACTGGTCTACAAAAGCAATTTATGATTTAACAAATCGTAAAGTAGTGCAAGGATACGGAAATAATATCTTTGGTTTTGGTGACAATGTAACTCGTGGGCAAGTTGCTCGTATGATTTATATGTACGTAAAACCAGCAGATGCAGATGTTAGCTTCAAAAATCCGTTTACTGATATTAAAGGACATTTGTTTGAAAAAGAAATATTAGCACTTGCTAAAGCAGGACTTGTGAATGGATTTGGTGATGGGAAGTATGGTCCAGATGATATTTTAACTCGTGAACAAATGGCACAAGTACTTACAAATGCTTTTAAATTTAAGGCAACGAAAACAACAAAATTTGCAGATGTTGATAAAAATTCTTGGTCTTACGGTGCAATTAGCGCATTAGAGGAAAATGGAGTTACTATTGGTACAGGAGGTAATATGTATTCTCCAAAAATGTTTGTAACACGTGAAGCGTATAGTCAGTTCTTATATAACTCTATTAATGCAGTAGAAAAAGAGACTAAACCAGAAGTGAAGCCAGACCCAAAACCTGAAACAAAGCCAGAGGAAAAACCAGAAGAAAAACCAAATCCAAAACCTGAAACAAAACCAGAGGAAAAACCAGAAGTAAAGCCAGACCCAAAACCTGAAACAAAGCCAGATCCAAAACCTGAAACAAAACCAGAAGTAAAGCCAGACCCAAAACCTGAAACAAAACCAGATACAAATTTACCATCAAGCATAGATAAAGGTTTAGTTACGGAGGAAGTTACGTATAATCCAAACGCTATGAAAAACCAGATAGCCCAAAAATCCATTTCTACAGAAGCGCAAAATCTTATTAAGAGTGTGAATAGTAAATATGGTACTAACCTTAAGTATGCAGATTTAAATGGAACAATTAGACTGATTGATAAAAATATGTACTTACCAGCAGGTACAATTGGTGCACAAGTTTATATTGATGCGGTAAGTGAAAATGATTTTAAAATTATTTTCCTAGATAATAACGAAGCAACTATTGAGTTAGCTAAAAAGTGGACTACTATGTTAAATTCAGATTTAATTCTAGATAAAGAAATTCAGGAAACTGTAGATGCTCAAGAAATTAATAACTATGAAAAAGGAAAGTATAAAGTTCGTGTAGGGCACTCTACAGCTGATCATATGATGTACATTCAAGTGCGTGTATAATATTATTGCATTTTAAAGATATATTCGATATATTTAAATATGTAATATAATAATTAACTGATATATATATAATTTATTTGCGTAAAGGACACACCTTACGTACCTACCAAGGTACAGGTGTGTCCTTTTTTATGTTAAAAGGAGAGAGGTTATGAGACTGCGAAAAAAGATACTATTAACGTGTGTTTCGGTGATGTTGGTATGGCCATCAATAGCAAGTGCAAATAATGGGGACATTCCATTTTATAATGGAAATGAAGACACGTCTTTAAAATCACCTGAATTACAATTGAATGGGAAGTTACTTAGAGCAGGAAGTGGTTATAAATCAACAGAGTTTGATTATAAAGCGGATTTACATTTTCCTGCTGTGTACAATGGCTCTTTTAATTGGGGGAATTCGAGGGAAAACCTCATCCAAAATGAAGACCATTCAGAACCCTTTGTTCGTATTTCAAATGATGGTTATATTAATCCTTCAGTTACAGTGGGAGATCGTATGGTAACCGAAATGGAGAGAATTACAAACGATATAATTGCAAGTAAATATTGGGGTAACCCTAAATTCGTTTTAAGAAATTTAATTCCGCATAGGATTAAAAATGGGTTTTCAGATAAATCTTATGGAGAGTTCTACTGGATTAGAGACATAGCCTATCTTTCTGGTGGGTACGCAGGTGCTGGTGGTGTAAATGGTGTGAATAGGTATAGCTTGTGGTATGTACGCACAAGTAAACCTGAAATAAAAGATTTTAAAGCCAAGAGTGGAAAAAAAGATGTCCCTGTTAAATTTACATTTAACGGCTTTGAGTATGTAAGTAAAAATAAAGGATACAATGACCGAGATCCTAATGGAACAACAGTAAATCCTTATCAAAGAGCTGCAGGTGAACGTAATCGAGTGAAGTGGATGCTTGATATTATAAAAGATGGCGAAATTGTGCATCATCAAGAAAATTATTTACGTTCAACTCCACAAAAAGATAACCAAAAACCATATGAAGGTGATGCAGGGCAATTTAAGTCAGAAGAACTAAAGTGGCAACCACAAATGTGTGGCCGATATGCTACGAGAATTAAAGTACTTGATGCTGTTCAGAGGGAATCAAACGAGAAAACTGTTGATTTCACTATAGATGATAACTGTGGTACAGAAGTAACACCTAACCCAGATCCAGGCGATGAAGATGACTTTAAATATAAAATTGATTTCTCTAGTGACAGAATCGAAGGCGAAACCGCAAGAGAAGGAAAGAATATCAAAACAAGAGTAGATGTATCACGTGATAATTTTAAACTAGAACGTGATCAATATAGAGCTAAGGTAAACAACAATATTAATATGTCTCAGCAAGAAGTAAATAGTTCTGAATCTGATAGAGATAGTGCGCAGTCTAGTCTTAGTTATTGCCGTCGTAATCCAATTCATGAGATAGATGCAGAAGGGAACCATCACTATTACGATAGAGACTGCTCTTGGGAAGAAAATAAACTAGATAGTGCGGCAAGTAGGCTAGATAATGCAAGGCAGAAACTAGAAAAAGAGAAGAATAAAATTAAAAAGTTAGACGTATTAGAGGAAAAATATACAAATCCTGAAACAGTAGTTGTGTTAAAACATAACGGACAACAAGTCGCATCACAAAAGGTAAGATTAACAGAGGGAGAAAAGAAAACCCTGAAGCTTGACTGGCAGCATAAGGGGAAAGGAACAATTCAAGCAGAAATTAATCCTGCTAGTAATCGCCTAGATGTAGAAGAAACCACATACAAAAACAATCCTATTAAAACAGCTATCTATGCACCATCTCATGAAAAAGGGATGTGCGGTGTAACGAGTGTAAAAGGTGTGGTAGAAACAGTAAGTGAACGTGTATCAAAAGAGGACACAGTGGGAGAAATGTTCTATGAAACCTTAAATGGAAGTATTGATGATCTATCACCTTCTAAGCTTCATAGTGGCTATGGCTTTTCGTATCAAGTAAATGGAACATATAAAAATCAGTGGAATGAAAATTATCCTGGTGTATTTACAGCAGCAACGGCACAATATCCATTTGCAGATGAAGGGCTAAAAACAACACAAGATTTAGAGGCTGTTTCTAATACTGGATTAGCATCAAAATTCCAACCTAAAAATATGTATATGTCTGAAATAACAGGACATGTTTTCGATAGCAAAAGACCAACTAAGTCTCTATATTGGGATGGTCAAGAAAAAATTATTGATGGCCAACGCAAATGGTATGCACCATTAAAAACGAAAGATGGGAAATATGCGTTCAATGTTGAAACAAAACCAGCAGGTATAAATGAAATGAGCTTATGCCTGACAAGTGAGGTAGAAATTAAAGGGGTCGCATACGATGACTTTAAAAAGAGAAGGGTGCTTGCAGATCTTCCATTTCCTGTACAAACACCAGGCTGGAACTGGGTTGGAAAGGAACATATTATTACTGATTTATCAAACTGGTACTATATGAAGAATAGAAAATAGTTAAGTAGTATTGTATAATAGATTGAATCGACACAATAATATATTCATCTTAAACTAGTAGCTGAATGGATAAACCAAAGGCACATCCCTTAATGGGATGTGTCTTTTTTTCATAGAAAGGGGAAATTAGAGTGGATAAAAAGAAAAAACAACGTGTTAGACGTGTGATTATTATGGGGACCGTCGCAATTATTGTATCGCTATACATTGGAAAAGAATTTCAGGATCGGAATGGGAAAAGTTATGCTCCTGCAAAGTATTTTGAAACAGGAACAAAATTGATTTCGTTTTAATAATAATTTTGCCTCTCTCATAAACTATCGTGAAAAGTATTTCCATGCGATCTCTTCTTTTCTCCATAAAATGAAAGAGAAGGGATAGCAACCGACCAACTGGGAATATTCAGTTACTTTAGATTAATTACAACATATTTTCGGTATGCTTAATAGGTTAGAAACCTTATTATAACAGAGCTTTTGGAGGCTATTTAATTTATCCATTACGTGTATTGAAATAGAAAAAACAGATATTTTTTAGAAATGATTGACATGAAACTATATATATCATAATATTGATATTGTAATATTAAAGAAAATAAATCCAACATTTTCATATAGACTTTAGATTAGCTAAAAGGACACACCTAAGGCGTTTTACGCCATAGGTGTGTCCTTTTTTGCGTTTAAAGGCTACATAAGGAGGAGTACAAACATTGAAGCCATCTAAGTTTCAAAAGAAGCAGATTGCTGCGGTAGGTTTAGCTGCTATAACAGTAGCGGGTATCTATGGATACAATCATTTTGCAGTAGAAAATGCAGTGAAACCAACGAAAGTTGTGGTAGCCGCAAAGGACATACCTGCGCATACAGAGATTAAAGAAGAAATGCTAGTGGAACGAACATTACCTGGTGATGGGATACCTCCAAATGCATTACGCGTAAGTAAAAAAGAGGTTATAGGTAAGTGGACAAATGATGGGCAGCCCATCACCGAAAACAGCTATCTTTTTAAAAATAAAGTAGTAAAGAAAGAGGAGTTAGCTGACTCTGCAATTTTAAATTTGAAAGATGGAGAAGTCGCATTCCCGTTACTCGTTGATTTGGAAACAAGTTCAGGTAATAGTATCATTCCTAACACCTATGTGGACTTGTATTTTAAACAAGTTGTGAAAGACGGAGACAATGAGAAGGTAGTATTCGGGGGGCTTTTCCAACGAGTACGTGTTACGGCTGCAAAAGATAGCAATACAGAAGATGCATTTGTATTAGAAAAGAAAGAATCAAAAGAGGAACAAGAAGGAAAACAAAAGCCAAAGGTAACGCGATTATATACACTGGCTATTTCACCTGAACAGCTTCAATACTTAAATCGTGCAAAAACACTTGGAGATGTAATTCCTGTTGCAGTTGGACAAAAGGTAGAACAAACAGGTAAAGAACTAGAACCAGCTGAAGGATTCTCGCAAATATCTGATCAAAAGAACATTTTAGACTATGTAGAGAAGCATTCGACCAATCCAATTTCTAAAAATGTAAAAGAGTATGTAGCGCAGTATTTGAACGAATCTAAGTAAGAAAGGGGTTTTTAAGATGGATCGTCAAGTAAGAATCATTGCCTTTTATGCCACAAATGAAAACGTAGGAAAAAGCACGTTAAGTATTACGATGGCAAATGAGTTAGCTCATCTAGGGAAAAATGTGCTTTATGTAGAAGCGGACCAAGTAAGACCAAATTTTGCAGTTGGAACTGGTCTTAGCCATGAGAGTAAAAACATGCTAGAGCTTGTAAGAAAAGAAAATGAATATAAATATAATCTTTCGCAGTATATTTGTACCAAGCAAGATTTGTTAGAGAAAAAAGTGAATCCAAGATTGATGCAAAAATTGCACGATAAGATGGATTTTCTGGTATTTCCATCAGGTTATAGTTTGGTTCAATTCCCAGAGATTCAAAACAAAGAATTGTTTGTAACGACATTTATCGAATCACTTGTAGACACAGAATATGACTACATCATTCTATCGGTACCAACTGAATTATCCGAGGTGCTAAGTTACCCAATCCTATACCAATCAGACCTTGTTGTTCATGTGCTAAATGGCAACCCTCGTGGTGCGTTGGCAATTAAAAGAGAATTACAACTAATAGAAGAAGCAAAGCTAACATTGCCTCGTATGATTCATGTTTTGAATATGGGAGACGAGGATTATGTAGAAGATATTGAAAAGCTTTCTTCCCAAAACATTGCAGTGACAATTCCGTATGACAGAGATCGTACGAGTTATGAATGGGGGATGCAATTTGGTTCTCCACAAATTAATACAAAGGTCCATCACATTATGGAAGCAGCTGGTCTTGATTTTCCATTCCAGCATACAGCCTCTATGAAAAAGGGTCTCTTTGGTTTAAGAAACTAAAAGGGAGGTAGTAGTATGTGGGGCTATTTACAGGAAAAACAAGACGCCTTAAAGCGCAATCGAGTGGATTTATATCACTTTGGTTATAGGATTCGTTCCAAATCAGCTCGAAAGTTAGGAACAACTATAGCTCAACAGATTAAAGATATAACGGATGAAATTCGTGCATTTTTAGTAAAAGACCATCGTGATATCTTAAGCGAATCCTTTATGAATAAAGAGAAGAGAGCAGCTGTAGAACAAATCATTAAAAGCTTTCTATTAAGTAATCAGGTCGTCATTTCAGAGGTACCTTCTGAACGATTACTAAATATGGTATGTGACGATATTGTAGGATTTGGGATTATAGAACCTTTAAAAGAAGATAAGGATGTAACCGATATTTATATCAATGGCACAAAAGAAATTATATACGAAAAAATTGGAGAGGGAGAATGTACATTTCCTTACCGATTTGAGACAGAAGAAGAGGTAAAAGCCTTAGCTTATAAGATGGTAAACAGTACGTCAGAGTCATTAAATACAGCAAAGCCATATGTGGACTGCATGTTTCCGTATATTCGTATCAATATTGCTTTAGATGAACTTGGGGGACTCGGAACAACAATAACAATTCGTAAGAATGCAGATCACCTTCGTGCTTCTGAAGAGCGTATGTTATTTACTAATCAAGCGTCAAAAGAGATATTGGATTTTTTAGCCGCAGCTGTGAAGGCCAAAATGAATATTCTAGTGGCAGGAGCAACAGGTACAGGGAAGTCAGAGTTTATGAAATATCTTGCTTCTCATATTCCAAAAGGGAAGAAGAAAGAACGTACTCTCGTAGTAGAAGATAACCCTGAACTCTATTTACATCGTATATTTCCAGAACATCACTTTGTTCCGATGCAGTGTAGAGCATCGGAAGTAGAAGAAAATGCAATCGATTTTGATAGATTGTTAACAAATGCTTTACGTCAAGGACCAAAGCGATTAATTGTAGGGGAATCGAGGGGGAAAGAAGCGTTAAAAATGATTAACTTCTTTCAAACAGGACATCCTGGTTTCACCTCTGTCCATGCAAGAAGTGCAAAAGAAGCAGTTAGACGTTTAATGCTTATGTGCCTGCAAAGTGGTGCAAATATTGATGCCCAGTATTTATATGAATTGATTTCACAGACATTTGATGTAATTGTCTTTTTGGAAAAGAAAGATGATGGAAATCGTTATATTACAGAGATGATTGAACTATTGGATTATCAGGAAGATATACAGTTTAATCCATTGTCTCAGTTTATGCCAACATATGAGGAACAAGATGAAATGAATGAAAGGGTAGAGAAAATTCATGGCCAACATATTATTACAGGGAGAATATCAGCTGATTTGGAGAAGAAGTTCCGTTCTTCTGCTGTAAATCCAGCTCTTTATGCACCATTCCTTTCACAACAGGAGGTGCAATATGCATAGTTTATTAGCCTATGGATGTATATTTTTAATCTTTATTAGTGTAGGATTGCTCGTTTTACTTTTTGTAAAATCTAAAGGTTCTGCTCTCTCTCAATTTGTACAAGAAAACGAGAAAGAAGAAAGGCGCTTGGAATTAAGGAATATTAAAGGGATACGGATGTATTTGCCACAATCCGTTATCCAAGAAGCCCAAAAGTACGAGTGGAAATTGACAAAAAGCATGTACTGGGTATATACGATTCTTTCCGGAATGAGTATTGCAGCAGTATTCTATTTTTCCTTTGGTAGAGATCCATTTACACTGGTTACTGTTTTATCTGGATTTTTAGTTCCAAGGTTTCTTCTTTATCGAAGAAAAAAACGTTACTACTTGATTGTCATTGACCGTCTTTCTATCTACATGAAGGCAGTAGCAAATGCACTTCAAATTAGTAACAATGCAAAACGGGTGTTAGTTGAGGTGAAACCAATGATGCATGAAAGCATTCAAGAAGAAATAGAAAAAGTTTCTCTTTTATTAGAAGGTGGAACCACAATGCATCGTGCATTTAGAGGATTCAATGAAACGTTTAACTTTAGAGAATTGGTTTTCTTCCATGAAATGTTGGAAGTGTGCAGTCGAGAAGGTGGAACAAATTCAGTACAAGTCTTACTAGATATTGCAGAAGATTTTGAAAAACAAAAACTATACCTGGCAAGATTGCGTTCTAGTTTGTCGCAAGCACAACGTGCTTTTGTACAGAACTGCTTAATCGTCATCGCTATGCCGATTGTTATTATGTTGATGTCAAAAGAAGCATATGGATTTTTAGCAGGTTCTATGATGGGGAAAATCGCGTTATCGGTAAATATGTTAATTGTCTTTTTCTTAGCAACCCGTGTAGAAAAGATTGCAAATTATAACCCAACAGAAAGAGGGGAATAAGGTGGCTACGATTTTAGCTGTAGTGGTATTCGTTGTCATGTATTGGGTATTCTCTACCTTTCTACAAAGTAAAAAAGACAGCGGTAGCTTACTTACGAACTATGTAGAAAATGCAAAACGAATTGAAAAGAAGAATTTAAATCAAATGATGCTCGCTCCCTTCCAGTCGTTATCACATAAGTATCTGACAGAAGAAAAGAAAGAGCAGATTCAGAAAAAATTAGAAGAAGCTGGCCTGGATACGAAACCAGAAGAATATCTGAAAATGAAGGTTGCATATCCCATCATTTTCACCTCTGTTTTCTTAATATGTACTGTGTTTCATGATTATTATTTATTTAAAGCGGGTGTTCTAATTTCACCATTGCTTTATTTCTATCCTGATTATCTATTAAAGAGAAGAATCAAGCAGGCGATAGAAGCTAGGAAGTTCGAATTACCAGAGTATCTAATTCCTATGCTGCAGTTGTTAAAAACACATACAACATTAGAAGCAGTAAAAAAGGCGCAGATATATGCTGGAAGACATCTTCGTCCGTATGTATCTACACTTACAGCGGAATTAGAAATGTATGCAGGATCGGATCAACCATTTCGAAACTTTGCAGCAGCCTTAAATAGTCCAGAAGTAAATACCTTTACGATTGCATTGCAACAAGCGCAAAAAACGGACAAGGTACAGAGTCTTCGTATTATGGATGCACAGATTAAAATGATGCGTGAGTTAAAACATGAGAACTATAATCGTCTCATTCAAAATAAACCAATGGAAATGAATAAATTTAACGTCGCAGTTATTGGATGTATTGTGATTTATCCAATGGTGATTGTTATTCAATCTTTAATGCAAGGATTTGCAAGTTTATAGAAGGCATTGTCAAAAATGGAATAAGTAAAGGAGCAAAATATATGTTAACAAAAATGAAGAATTGGTTAAAAAATGAAGACTCACAATTATCATCAGAAAATGGTATGTTAATCGCCTTGGCGGTAATTATCGTATTAGTAATTGGCCCATTTGTATGGAAAGCAATCCAAGGTGGTTATGATACGATCCTGGCACGATTCACAAAAGCATCAAGCAATGCAGATGTGAATTCTTGGAACAAGTAATAGAAGTTTTAGATTAATGATGTTTTTACGTATAGCTCAAATAAATGGATAAGGGAGATTCAATCATGTTAGCAAAAATGAAAAATTGGTTAAAAAATGAGGATTCACAGTTATCATCAGAAAACGGTATGTTAATTGCCTTGGCGGTGATTATCGTATTAGTAATTGGCCCATTTGTATGGAAGGCAATCCAAGGTGGGTATGATACAATCCTGGCACGATTCACAAAAGCATCAAGCAATGCAGACGTAAGTTCTTGGAATAAGTAAGAGAAGATTTAGATAGGTAAATTCTTATTTTAATAGATTTTTAAAATTTGTATATAAGGGAGATAAAATATAATGTTAGCAAAAATGAAGAATTGGTTAAAAAACGAAGATTCACAATTATCATCGGAAAACGGTATGTTAATCGCGTTAGCGGTAATTATTGTGCTAGTGCTAGTCATTGGGCCATTTGTATGGAAAGCAATCCAAGGCGGGTATGATACAATTCTAGCACGATTCACAAAAGCATCAAGCAATGCAGATGTTGATTCTTGGAACAAAAAATAAATATAAAAATAAACGAGGGGGCTACTCTAAAAGTGGTTCCCTTTTTTACACAGTATTTTTATATGAAATTAAGAGGGGAGTAAAGAAAATGAGCCTGTATATCATGGGATTATTTCTAATTTATATGGTACTTAATGTATTTACCGACTTAAAGTATAGAAGAACAAAAAATATATGGCATTTCATTTTTTTAATAGTAGGTTTAGGTATCACGTATTTTACTGGAATACGAACGGGAAAAGAGATTGTAATTGTACTAACTATGGCCTTAGTATGTGGCTTATTGTTAGAGACATTTAAATTTTCTTCACCCGGTGATACGAAAATGCTTGTGGTGGCAGCTCTATATGTTAGCAATGTAGTAGAAGAATCGGCTATACTTACCGCGATTACATTAACAGCTTTCCATTTACTATTCTTTTGGATTGCTAGTGTTTATCGATTAATTAAAATTTTAGGGTTTGTAGGAGCGATTAAAGACCAATTGGAGCATGCTGCGTCTATATTTGGTGTGAAACTGCCTAAGAAAGAAATAAAGCTAATACAGAGCTTTCCTGGGGCTTGTTCTATTTTACTAGGGGCGATGATTTATATTGCGTTCACTATCTATCAAAATGGAGGTATCTTGGCTTGAACAGTAGAATTATTCATCAAAGGGAAACCTATATTTACTTTACAATTTTTGCGCTAATAGGCGTTATTATTTTAAACATGTTTATAAATATATTGTTTGTATTAGCATATCCGTTACTAATTGGATTAATTGTGCAGGTTATCTTATTGCATAAGATGAAAAAAACATTCTATCGGAGCGGAAAAGAATTAACAGAACAATTAAAACTAAAAAATATATTTCTAGTAGAATCAAACATTTTAGGAGATGAAGAAGGAACTGTCTATGAGGTGCATCAAATGCCTTTTTCATTTTCTAATGGATTAATTAATAAAGATAAGAGTTATAAAGTCATAAAACAAGAGTATGATCGAGAGGTCAAAGAGGATTTAACGAAAATTGCAAAATGGCAAGTTACAACAAAAGCTAGACTTGTTACGACAACACATTTTCGTTTATATACAATTTGGCAGAAAAATAGTACAGGCTATCAATTAAAAAAAATAGAGGATTGTGTTGATCCATATGCCAAGATGAACCTCATTCAATGGATGATTGCTTCATTCTGTACGACTGGTCGTATCAAGTACGATAAGAAACCAAAAGAGTGGGCAAGCTATGAATGGATTACTTTAAGGTAAATAAAAAGACAGAAGAAGAAACTAAGTAGTTTAGTTATTGTAGGGAAACTTATTAATATACTGTTTGTATTGATAGATCCTGTACTAATTGGATTAATTATGCAGGTTGTCTGGCTACAGAATATAATAAACGCATTTTATCGAAACGGAGAGAATTAACGGAACAATTAATTTGGCTGATAGCAAATAATATAGATTAAGAGAAAAATATAACTGAATTACATTTGAATTTGAGTGATTAAAAGATAAAAACGGTCTAAATTTAGATCGTTTTTTTTGTAGATATTTTTCATCCAAAATACAATCAAATTCAAGTGTCTATTCCAATAGTCTTTTTAACAGAAGCAACTGCACACGATAATGATTATTAGAATAAATAATATAATCAATAAAGAAAATCTTCTAGCAAAACCCCAACCTTCATCGCAACTACTACCATATCCCATAACAAGAGTGTCTTCTTTAGATAAGAATGTAAAACTAGGGTTCATTCTATGGATTCTAACGGGTCCACATTAATGTATGTTTTTTTTTGAGAGTGCCCTTTTGAAAATAAGAGAAAGACAACCTAAGGTGCCTTCTTGCGATTGGAACCATCGTAATATGGAGTTGAATGCCAATCCAATTATTATTTTACCACGTTAAGTAGTTTCAGTTATTAAGAAAAAACAAAAGCACTCTTCGAGTGCTACTGCTTACTTCACTACCTTATTCATAATCTCTTTATATTTATTAAACTTATCATCTTTAATATTTCCATTCATTTGTAAAAGGAAATTCGCTTGGCGTATATTTTCGTTAAAATGTGGGTGGGATCTCATATTCGAATATATAAGAGTACAGACTCCAATTTTTTTTTCGTGTTTAGTATGTGTATTGGATATCTTTTAATTGAACTACTCACCACTTAACGTCCTAACGGACTGTTTGAAGTGGGTGATTCCTGCGAACACCGATGTATCCGCCAGTTATCTTAGCAGGCTCTACCCGCAGTCCCTACGGTGAGAACATAAGTATCTTGTACGCTGATTCACCACACTACCTACTTTAGCTTGGTTTTCGCAATTTTGAGAAGCGTGGGGCGATAGAACGTTGAAGATTTTACGGTTGCAACGTTTTTCTGCAACCAACCTCATATCTTCAGTTTTCGAAGAGCAATCTGTACAAGTAAATGATAGCAAATATGTTGGCTTGTGCCAACCCACATTCATCTCCCACCTAAAATTGGTGTTTCACACCTTCACATTTTTGAGGAAGGAGTCTTCTGTCGGAAAACGATAAAAAAGTGATTTAATAGGAAAGGAAGTTTTAAATCATGGGTTTTGAAGCGTTAAAGAGAAAAATGCTAACTACACCACATGGATTTACTGCTGGAATAGAAGGGCCTTCATGTGATAAAAACGGGAATATTTACGCTGTTAATTTTAAAAGAAGAGGTACAATTGGAAAAGTAACCCCAATTGGAGATAGTAATATCTTTATTGAACTTCCTAAGAATAGCATCGGAAGCGGGACACGTATTGATCGTAATGGAACTTTGTTTATTGCAGATTATGTTAATCATAATATATTTGCAGTTAATATTGAAACAAAAAAAATAAAGGTGTATGCTCATGACCCTGCTATGACCCAGCCTAACGATTTAGCGATAACCGATCAAGGTGTTTTATTTGCTAGTGATCCTAACTGGAGTGAATCAACGGGACAATTATGGCGTATTAATAAAAATGGGGTCACTCATTTATTAGAAAGTAATATGGGAACGACTAATGGAATTGAAGTGAGTCCTGATGAAAAAAAACTATATGTAAATGAAACAGTACAAAGAAAAATATGGGTATATGATTTATCAAGTGATTACGAATTAAGTAATAAACGTTTATTTATAGAATTTCCCGATTTTGGACTTGATGGAATGCGTTGTGATATGGCTGGGAATTTGTTTGTAGCTCGCATTGGCAAAGGTGTGGTGGCAAAGATATCACCTGATGGTCATCTTCTAAGTGAAATTCATCTTGAGGGAAGAAACTGTAATAACCTTACATTTGGAGGACCTGATGGGAAAACCTGTTATGTGACAGTGGCTGATACAGGAAACATTCAAACGTTTGAAACAGATGTCCCCGGAAGGTGTTGGAGTTTACTACAGGATAGATAAGAAGGTTCTGGTGCAAAATATGAGTTATATTGTATCTCTGCATTTTGTCTGGGGATTTTTTCATAAAGAAAAGACCCCCTTAAGGTGACTTCCACTGAATGGCCTTACCTTAATTTTATTATGTTGTTATTATATAAGAAAAGAAGACATCGATTAAGATGTCTTCTTTTACTTGTACACTTGGTGTTAAGAAGGTATTGTATTGCTTAAAAACCATGAAAAATATAACAATCATCGAGTAAGTCTATTATAGCCTCAATAAATAGAGTTTTTATATGTAATATTGCATATATATAGATTTATTTATGTTTTATCGATATAGTTAAATTGTCTGTTTCTTGTTTTAATTCGTTTATTTATTTTGAGTGCTCCAGCAATGGAGCCTTTTTTTGTGCAATAAAACATTTTTTTCCATTACTTAGTTAATCTATATTAACTTTACTCTCTTAAAATATATCCATATTTTACTAAATGATTATATAGATAACCAGTTTTTTCTAAATAATCTAGTGGATTGATGATTTTCATGTTATTTGTTAATTTTATAGGGAAATTTATCATGTAATGAAGATTGAGAAATCAATAATTATAAAAAACTTATAGTATCTTTAGGAAAAATATATTTATAATCCGTATATCAATATGTTATAATTTAATCTCTAAAACTACCCAAAAAGGACTGCCTAATGGTGGTCTTTTTTATATTGGTGAGATTGTACTAGTATGATAGAATAGGATTAACTGTATATTGTGAGGGTGATTGGTTATCCCTTCTTTCCATTTGGAAGGAAAGGGAGTGATATACCTATGGAGTTTTTGTTTGAGCTTCTAAAAGAATTTGTGAAAGCCATTGTACGTGAAGTTTCTGCGTATGTTTTTAGGAAACAAATTTTAGAAAAAGATAACAAAAAACCCACTCCTCGTCGCCGTCGGAAGCAAAAGGGTGGGTTTCGTAAAAAATAAATGATATAACCACCACCCTGACGGTAGCAGTTATTAGAAGAGATGTTAGCGCATCTCTTCTTTTATTATATACACAAGCTATTACTGTAATACTAATACAGTAATTATATCAAACGTACATAAAAAATCAATGAGTACGTAATAGATATAATGTACAGAAGAAAAGAAACCCAAGGATGCCTTTTTTCAATTTATTACATCCCTAATTGATTGTAAATTGATTTGAATACGTGTATTCACCACGATATTTAATTGCAGCCACATAAGTACCACTTGTATAGCTATCTGTGATAGGGGTTTGCCAAATTTCTGTTCCAGGAATAAATTCTGGTTCTATTGTTTGGAATCGTTCTAGGGTACCATTTGTGTGGATTTTAAAAATTTTCATTTGCGCACCAAAATGTTCTCTACCAAAGTGCTGTGTTAAGTAAAATGTATCACCAGTTATTAAATTCCCAATCTTCCAATCTGGTTGATATGTACTTTCCTCTGAATTTTGTAAATCCACAATAGTTTTAAATCCCCAATCATCATTAAGTGGATCTGAGTAAGCTGCAGCTGCTTGTGAGGTAGGCTTACTCATTTCTATTGCAGTAAAACCGCTAAAAGTTAACGCCCCAATTAATGCTAATTTTCCTAACTTCATTATTGTTTCCCCCTATTAATTTTTGTGATTTTTAAAGCCAGAAATCATACACACATAATAATATAATCCGCTGTATTATATTTCAAATATTTTCTAAAAAAAACCATAAATGAAAAGGCACCCCAAAGGTGCCTTCCTCCGATTTGAATCACTTTAATTCTAAGAATATGTATTGGACTCCCATTCAAGTATCATTTTTCTCAATGAATAATTGGTATATTTTAGGGTGTTTTTTACTATTTTTATGTTAAGATATTTTGGTTGATATTCATTTTATTTTAGGAGGTTGGAAGATCTGTTACATGCTTTTCATATGGATTTTAGTTTCTATACAGAAAATATAAAAGTTTTAGGATTATTAGGGAATGCTACTCGATTATCAATTGTTTGTAAATTGATTACATATGGATCGTTGTCAGTTTCTGATTTAAGTAAGCAAACAAGAATTACAGAGGATTTGATTGTACAACATTTGCGTAAATTAGCCTTTGGAAATATTGTAATTAGTGAACGTATAGGGAAAAGGCTTTATTTTAAAATAAAAGATAATAAAACAATTGAGATTATTAAGGTATTAGGGTTACAAAGTTAAATTTAATTACTTTCGCTACAAATGATTTTGCTATAAATTAATTGTGCAAAATCATTTGTATCCCACCTACGGAAATAGGTGTCCCTTTTGGGTATACACGAAAATCCCTGTATCAACTTTCACTTAAAAACACGGGAATACGCTTTCAATTTTCTTACAATTATGTATAAATATTTATAATTATATAAATAGTTTGAAATTTTGAGGTTGATATGTAAAGATTAGAGAGGTAATTTACAAAATCGAAAGGGGATTTGATATGAATACAAAGTATGTTATTAACCCAAAATGTTTTCGGTTTAAAGTATTAAGTTTAGTTGCAGTTTTAATGATTACTATTTGTACATTTTTTGTAAGTGGAAATACAACCACTTTAGCTGCTACATCTGTACCTGTATATTTAAGTGATACGTTGACTCCGATTTCTGTTGTAGGAGATATAGAGAAAATAAATCCTAATTATTCTTCGTATAATAAAAATCAATCATTTTATAAAACGAAGTTATCTATTAATGGTGTGCAATATGACAAAGGAATTGGCTCACATGCAAATAGTACAATTAAGTATAATTTGAATGGACAGTATTCTAAATTTACAGTAGATGTTGGAATAGATGATCAAGTAGCAGCTGGTCATGGTTCTGTGAATTTTGTGATAATCGCTGATGGTAAAATTCTGTATATAAGTCCGGTTAAAAAATCTCACGATCCAGCTGAACATGTAGAAGTAAATATTGCAGGAAAAAATACACTTGAGTTAGTTTCCTATAATGCTAATGATAATATTGACAATGATCATGCTGACTGGGCGGATGCAAAATTATTTACTCAATGAGTACAATATATTACTATACTATAATTTAATAAAAAATCCCCTTAGTTATTTGAGGGAATTTTAGTCGGAATATATCAATCTAAAAAAGTCGAGTTCCTAGCGTACAGGAAATCGGCTTTTTCTTTATGAAATTTTGCTTAGCGTACAAAATTCGCGAAATGTCATCGCTATCAAGCTAAATTTTATAGTACCCCCAGAACGAAATATTGTGCTAACTTGTAACAAAATTTCGTTCTGGGGCAATGTTGAATCCTTAAGTTGATGGATGTGTGGTGCTACCCCATCGCTATCAAGCTAACAAAAAAATACCCCCTAGAATGAAAAAGGCGTTATTCTTTCTGAGAAATCATAGGAAAGGATAATGCCTTTATATCAATATGACGGTATCCTATATGAAAAATTAACATCGTTCCAAATGTATATATTGTATATATTGTATACATTGTGTATATTGTATATATTGTATACATTGTGTATAATGTGTTCATAAGCATTTAAGAGGCAAGGAGTTGAATCATGAAAATCTTACTATCTAATAAGTCTAAGTCGCCTATTTATCAACAAATCATTGATCAGATTATATTACAAATATCAAACGAAACATTGAAAGTAGATGATTCGTTACCTTCTATGCGTTCATTAGCAAGAGATTTGAAGGTAAGTGTTATTACTTCAAAAAGAGCATACGAAGAACTTGAAAAAGCGGGTTACATCTACTCTATAGTAGGGAAAGGCTCGTTTGTTGCAAAACAAATAAAGAAACAACGTGCGGATGAACCAAGTGATCCAATACGTGAAAAGTTCAGTACAATCGTTCGAGAGAGTAAGGCTAATCATTTATTAAGGGATGAGTTAATACAAATTATTAATCATATTTATGAGGAGGAATAAAAATGGAGAACATTGTAGAAGTGAAAAATGTTTCAAAAACATATAAGGGATTTTCTTTAAAAAATGCATCGTTCAACATCAAAAAGGGATTTGTAACGGGATTTATTGGCGCAAATGGTGCTGGAAAAAGTACGACAATTAAACTTATTATGGATCTTATTAGCAAGGATAGTGGAGAAATCACAGTGTTTGGTAAAGATCATCATAAGGACCAAGTTTCTATTAAAGAGCGTATTGGATTCGTATACGATGACAATATCTATTATGAAGATATGACAATTCATCAACTAAAAAAATTCATTGCTCCAGCGTATAAAAAATGGGATGAAAATCAGTTCCAATCCTACTTACAACGCTTTGAGTTACCGACTAACATAAAAATGAAAGAGATGTCTACAGGGATGAAAATGAAGACTTCCTTAGCGTTTGCACTTTCACACCATGCCGAATTTATACTTATGGATGAACCGACATCTGGACTCGATCCTGTATTTCGAAGAGAACTTTTAGACATCCTTTATGATTTAATGGTCGATCAAGATAAAACAATTTTTTTCTCCACACATATTACCACTGATTTAGATCGTATTGCTGATTATATTGTATTTATTCATAATGGAGAGATTGTATTTGAAAAAGATATACATAGTATTTCTGAAGAATATGCAACTGTAAAAGGGGATAAATCCTTGCTTACGCCGAAAATCAGAGAACAATTAATCGGGATTCGTGAAACAAACGTGGGATTTGAAGCACTCACAAGTAACGCCAGCCGTTCACGTACGCAATTAGGGAATGATGTATTAATTGAAGAAGCGACATTAGAAGATATTATGTACTATACAAAAAAGGGGAATATTCAATATGTATAATTTAATATTAAAGGATTTTCGATTGCAAAAATTAATGATCTTATTCTATCTACTTGGTATATGCTTTTTTATAGGGACGTTTGGAAGTTTTGGGTTCATAGTCGTTTTGGTGGCTGGTTCTTATATGATAAATCTACATTATTACGACGAAAAGAATAATAGTCACAAATTTATTAATAGCCTGCCTTATAGTAGAAATAAAATTATTATGTCAAAATATATCGGTACAGTGTTGTTCACAATTCTAGTAGTTCTATTCTCATTATTGATTCAAGCAGTAATTCAAGTTGCATCCCCGAATTATGGAGTTGAAATTGAAACTCCACAGACAATTATGGTTAGTGTTCTTACTGTCATGTTGTTTACGTCTATCTACTTACCATTTTTCTATCGCTTCACCAATAAATATTTGATGGCTGCTGTCAGCATTATTTTCCCTGTATGTGTTGTTTTATGGAGACCAATTGAGGCATATGTAAATATTACTGACCTTGTATATAGCGTTACTACACAATTTACTATTAATCAACTAATTACACTTGCTTCAATCGTTACCATGCTTATATTTATTAGTTCTTACTTCTTAACAGTGAGAATTTATAAACATACTGATTTTTAAAAATTCTTTTTAACTGAAGTATAGAAAACCTAACAAATAACTGTTGTACATTTTTATTCTTAAACGCTTTGGTGCTACTCCATGCCCATCAAGTTAAAATCTCATATTACCCCCAGAACGAAAATTTTGTGCATTTTGCTCGTATTTATTGTTTTGGGGAAATTCATATTTTTAGCTTGATGGCGATGTGGTGCTACTCCTAATAAAGCAAATCCTCCAGCAAAACCGCAGTCTTCACCGTAACTACCACCATATCCTATAACAATAGTGCCTTCTTTAGATTAGAGGATAAAACTAGGGTTCATTCCATGTAATTTAATGAGTTCACATTACTTTATGTATTTAAGAATCAATTGAGCAGATCTTCTTGAAAATAAAAAAAGACGCCATAAGATGCCTTTCTGCGACTTGAACCACGTTCATTTAGTATAAACCTATCCGTATTATCCCTTTGTTATACGTGTAAACACATCCTATAAAACAGAATCATCTATACACACCAGATTGTTAGTTCACAAAGTACAAGAGATTTGAAATCAGTATTAGAGTGACGCCACACCTTTTATAATTATCGATATGTTACGCCTTTCAAAAGAATCTGCTTTATAGAATGTATCCACAATTTATATTTTACTATATGTAATATTTATTTGGTGTAATTTTTATGAAGATGTATAATTGCATAAAGTTTATGAAAAAATCAGAGTATAATTTGGTATTGTGTAATAAAGATAAGGCTCACCTACGGAAATAGGTGGGTTTTTTGTTGGGTATTTTTATCTTATTGCACAAAAGGGAATTTCTATTAAAACCATAGCATATCTTTATAGCTCTTAAATTGAGAAAAAAGAAAAGACACCTAAATAAGAGTGTCTTTTCCTATAGTTTTTAGCAGAAGCAAGAAGCTCCAACAATAATTAATAAAATAAATAATACAACTAATAAAGCAAATCCTCCTGCAAAGCCACAGCCGCCACCGCAGCTACCACCAAAGCCCATAATAATTCCTCCTTTAAATAGTAGGAGAAAAATAAGGAGTCACTCATGTATTTTAATGAATTCAAATTACTTTATGTTTTTATGAATTAAATGAGCATGGCCTTTTGAAAATAAAAAAAGGCGCCATAAAGCGCCTCCCATTTGGGTAAACAAGAAGTAAAGTTTCTAAGATAACTGAAAAAATAGAACAGGTGCTTAGATTTTATCACGATTTTTTTCTGAATGAACATGCATTATTACATATCGTAATAAATCCCTCTATTTTCCATTTGATAAAATTAATTACAAATATTGACAAAATTTAAATAAATATTTCTAAAAAAACAAAATACTTACAATTATTTAAAAGATGGTACATTTAAGGTGCAAGTTATAAAAAAATATTTAAGGGGGATTTATTATGTTCAAGAAATTAGTAGTAGGAGCATTAGCAACTGGTATCGCGTTAACTGGAGGAATTGGAGCGGCATCAGCAAATACAGCAGACACAGTAAATAAATCAAGTGAAACAAAACTGTTAGCATGTTATCCAAAAAACAGTGAAGGTAAGTATGTAAAAGAAGTAAGACAAAAATCCGAAATATTTAATAACTCTTACCCAGAGCCAGCTTGTGGCGGAGTAGTGCAATGGTATTTGAAAAAAATCGAGTATAAAAACGAAAATGGTGGGACATTTGTTGGTTATTATGAAGGATGGCTTAAATAGTTAGCATCTAAATCATTTCAAAAAAGACACTCTAAGCAAAAAAATTATAATAAGCTGTCCATATGGGCAGCTTATTTACATAAAAAAGACACCCTAAGGTACCTTTCTCCGACTTGAACCACTTTAATTTTAATAATATGTATTGGAATCCCATCCAAGTATTGTTTTACCATGTTAAGTATTATTGGTCATTGAGAAAGAATAAAAGCACTCATAAGATTGCTTATCCTTCAATCTAATGTTTTTTACTAGATTTTTTATGTCCTTTATTTCGTTCACAAGCTACACCATCGCCATCACGATCTAAATGCGAAGCATAAGCTGGGCTATCTGGAGTTATATCGTAGTAACCAGCATTATTTGCATCTGTACAGTTTGCAAAGTGAACTTTCTCTTGTTTAGTTGCAGCTTGTTGCTGGGGTACTGTGTTAGCTGTAACTTTTTGTTGCTCCTGTTCTTTTGCTCGAGCTGCTTCTTGTTGTTTCTTTTGTTCTTCCTGTTGTCTTTGAGCCTCTTCTTGTTTGCGTTGTTCATCTAATCGCTTTTGCTCTTCAGCTTTTTGTTTTTCTTCATTTTCTTTTTGCTTATCTTTGTCCTCTTGCTTTACTTCAGCAGCAGTTGTTTTTACTTTTGTATCTTGAGCCTTTTCACTTTTAGGAGAAAGTGAGAAAAATACCATCGATAAAATTAAACAAGAAATTGCTGAAATAGCGATTTTCTTTTTACTCTTCCTTCTAATAGCAGCGACAATTAGTAATACTAAAAATATAAGTGCGGCTAAAAAGAATAATAGCATTAATACTTCCATAATCGGGCCTCTTTTCAAATAATATAGATTTTGAGAATCATAAAATGTAAGATTTCTGGATAATCATATCAAAATAATTATCTTTATATTGTTATATTATGTCGAATGAAAATAAAAAAGAGAGCCGAAGCCCCTCTTCCTTTAAAAGTTACTGTATCTGTAATAATGCGCCCGAGTTTACTACTCTGTTTTATCAAGATCAGCCGATAATTTCTTCAAAATATCACGTGCTTCTTTCTTCTCTTCATCTGTTAACTTAGCAGTCTTACTCTTTGCTTCAAGTGATTTAAGTACTTGCATGTATGTACTATCTTTAGTACATACAGTGTCTGTATAAGAGTCGCCAATAGCTACTACTGAATAATACGTTTCATCAGGAGCATAGTAATTTATTTTTGCCGCATAACCAGCAGCGTATAAAGTTCCGTATTTATCAATGCTTATAGAATTATTTGAAGAACCGACATGGAACACTAAAATGGCATTTTCCATTTTAGTGTTCCATCTGGATTTACTGCAAATACTTCTCGCTCTGACCTAACATAAACTACACCATTTTTATCTATTACTGGTGAGTTCACAATAACCTGAGTACCCGTTGAGTATTTCCACTTTAATGTATAGTCTTGATTATACGAAGATACCCCGCTATTTCCAGCTATATAAATTGTTCCATCCTTCGAAGAGATTGTAGGAGCAGCTTTTAAGTTTATATCATCTTGTCTCCACTACTTTATTAAATTTCCATTTTTGTCAAAAACATATACAATAGATCCACCATTTATATATAACTTACTATTTAATCCTAAAGAAAAACCAGGGTTCCCCCCCATTCCCGCTAAACTTTTTATTCCATAATTCCTTACCATTCTTATCATGAGCATAGAGAAAATAGTTTTGACCACTTGAAAGCATGTGTAACGAACTTCTAACGAAACGCGGAATCATTCCAGAAATGGATAGGGAGGCGGTTTAAATTATGGAAGAAAGCACATTATCACTGTTAATCGTATCAGCAGCAATATGTGTATTCGTATACCTGGTACACCGAATAGATGTCTGGGACAAAAAGACAGGATGTTCACGGAATGACAAATAAACAGCAGTGTGATGAATATGAACGTAAGAAAATCTTGTGGATTATAAAGGATTTAAGATTAAAGGGTGTACATAACAGCGCTCATAAGGTTGAGGAAAAATACAAGAGGTATATCACTCTAGCTAAATGATAAAAGCCCTGCAAGGGGATGCAGGGCAAGACTAAGGGTATTGAAGAATTGTCGATTCTAAAAGTAAAGGACTTCTTGGAATGTAATAAGTTTAACACATACTTCGTTAAATTTTTATATAAAGATTTTACAGATTCATGAACATAGACAAACCTTTGCTTGTCTGAATGTTTAGGGATTTAATAGGGGTTCTCCACCTTATTGAGAGGTTCCTGGATATTCCGATGTGTGAAAGCATCAAAAAAGCCCGTACAGAAGCACAGGCCAGTTGTTACACATATCGGTAAATAAATTTTAACAAACTTTCAGAAAGTTAGCTATTGAAAAATAAAAAACGCTCGATGGCGACGAGCGCTGTAGAGAAAATATTCCCTAAAATTAGCTACCTCTATTATACCATGAATTTTCTCTCAGTAAATAAGGAGTGAAAGACCTATGTTAGATAATAATCAATCTAAAGTCGTCCTTCCGAAGTGAGTGTGGAAGGGCGCACGGAATGAAAAAGAAGCGAGAGGAAAGGCGATTGAGTACATTACTCCCAATCGATATCCAGGATACAAAGTAATTAAGGTTCAAGGCGACATAGCGATATGCGAAAGGGCGAATGCGTGATGTTTAAGATATCTGTAAGGCGTGGATTGATGAAAGAGATGTTAACAGAAGTTCGGGATTTAGAAAAACGAGGTTATGACTATGTAACGCCAATCAAAAGAATATATAGGACAGAAAGAACTCTTTATCATGAAGGTAAATTTAGTGGGAGAGAAAAGGTTCGGTTTACTGGCATGGAAGACAATGTGAGCTATGAATGTTGGATGAAGAAGGTGGACTAAATGGCGAAATACAGACAAGTTCAAACTTCATTTTGGTCAGATGCAAGAGTTCCAGAAGAGATGACGCCAGAGGATAAATACTTTTACCTCTATCTAATGACTAATGAGCATACAAACCAAATTGGAGTTTATTAGATAACTAGAAAACAAATGGCTTTTGAATTGGGTTACTCAATTGAAAGTGCAAAAGCTTTATTGGATCGCTTTATTAATCATCATGATTTGGTAGTTTATAACGAAGAAACTAGAGAACTTTGCATACTTAATTGGGGGAAATACAACCTTAACAAAGGTGGCAAGCCGATTGAGGATTGCATAAAGAAAGAGCTTAAAAGTATTAAAGATTTATCGTTAGTACGACTGGTGCTAGAACGAACAGAAAACACCTCGTTAGTACAAAAAGTCAGTGTTTATGCGGGTTTTGACGATACGGGGACAAAAAGAAAAAGAAAAAAAGACTCCTCGTCACAAGTTTGAAACTTGCGATACCAATGGGGCTAAGTATCTATTTTAAAAAATTAAGGGGAACAATCCTAAGCAAAAAGAACCTAACTTCAATAATTGGGCAAATGAATTTAGATTAATGTGAGAACGTGATAACAGAGAACCACAAGAGATTAAGGATGTTATTGATTGGTGCCAAGCTGATCCGTTCTGGCAAGGTAACATTTTATCTCCTAAAAAGTTACGGGAGAAGTTCGACCAATTAACTATTCAAATGAATTCTAAAAAAGGAGAAAAAAACAATGCGGAGAGCAGCGGCAGCAATGCCAACCTATATAGCCAAAAAGGTCAATATGACTATGGATTCTGATGTGTGTGACACACATGGCATGAATAAGATGAAGTTCGGTGGACAAGTTGTTTGCCCTCGATGCTTCCTTGAAAACGATAGTAAGAAGCTTCAGCAACAGGAGCAAGCAAAATACGATGCGGATAAAGCGAAAGAGAAGAAATTCATGTTCCATCAACAAAGTATGATTGCCGATAGCAATATCAAAAAAGCTAATTTTGATAATTATAAGCCAACTAGCAAGGAAGGAACGGAGAACCTTGAGCTCGCAAAGGTCATCGCAACGGAAAGATATTTAACATGATTATGGCAGGAAATTGCGAGGCAGGGAAAACACATCTTGCTTACGCTATAGTGGATCAGCTTGCAGGTGCAGGGAAGTCAGTTGTCTTCGTTACAGTAGGTGAATTGCTACGGAAGATTAAAAGTACGTTTAGCAAAGATTCAACATTAACTGAAGATGCAATCATTCGAAGTTTAGTAAACGCAGAGGTTTTAATAGTCGATGATTTAGTAGCAGAGTTAGGCGCATTAGATGCCAATACAAAAGCAACAAACTTCATTAATAGGGTACTATTTGATGTTTTCGATGGTAGACAAGGTAAATCTACTATCTTCACGACAAACCTCACAGGGAAGCGTTTAGACGAGGCATATGGTGAACGGATTGTATCGCGGATTCTCAATAATTTCAGAACAATCACTTTCAAAGAAACAAAGGATTATAGAAGAAAGGCATTGCCATTTTAAAAGGGGAAATTGGAATGTGTGTATGTGAAGGAACAGGAGTAATTAAGAACGATATGGGGAATGGCTGCTATCAATTTGCACCGTGTATTTGCGAAGCAGGGAATCGCAGTCCTGAAGAAGTGGATAGAAGACGTTATGCCGTTATGACGGAGTTAAGAGAAATTCATCAATTACAACTGGAGGGGAAATGGGATGCCACGACTTGGAACGGATTTGGAAAAGGAGAATTACACAATGACATTGCAGAAGGAGACGTACATGAGGAAATCGCGTCGTAACCTATATATTGCTTTAGAAGAGTTGGATTTAGTGTTTGATGAAAGCGAAGTGATTCAATTAAGGGAAATGTGGGATGAGGATAAAGATATTCTTGAAATAGCAAAAGAGTTAGGAAGGCATCAACTAGAAATCGCCGCGTTAATTATGGATCAGGCAGATAAGAAAAAAATCAAATCGTGTCCAATGGGGTTAGGGGCATGAAACAACTAACACTGGAGGATGTAGTCGGAAGTTTTGATTATACCGCAACAAGTACCGTGAACAAATTCTTGAAGCGTAATAGCGTTATGACGTACTCAGTAGAGTTTTACGACAAAGACGAGAAGTGGAAGCTTCGTTGGTTTGAGGCGAAGTCCGAGAGCAAAGCTATAGAAATGGCTAAAAAGAAATACGGAAAGATACAGATTATCACCACGTATATTTCTGATAGAACCTTAGAAGAGATAATGAATTTGGATTAGGAGACATAGCGTTATGACGTATTTAAAGGGTAGAAACTCATTTGATTGAACGAGGCACTTATAGGCGTCATAGCGTCAGTAGAAACGTTGGGATTATTGGAATTAGAAAAGAAATATGGGCTTCGGATTTACTGGCTAGGGGCACTAAATAAAAAAGGCTAGGAGTTCCCCTAGCAAAGAGTTATGTCGTACAGAAAGGTATAAAATTAATGTTTGCGATTTCATTATATAACGTTCCTAGGGTGAAAGGATTGACTCATAGCAATCTTTACGTAACTTTTACATGTGCTTGAAGTATTTGGTAACATAGACATGGATTTATTAGAAATTGAAATTATTAAAGAAATTTATGTTTATGTAAATTTTAAACAATACTTATTGGAATAAAAAAAATGGTCCTTACTATTACGTAAGAACCCCATAACCGAAGAAAAAAAGTCGTATGTGAAACCAAGTGGGAATCACAAATATATTTTAATACCTAAATATATGGTTGTCTATACATCGAATCAAACAACATAGTTATTTAAACGAAGGAGCCCTAGATTTAGGGATCTAGGGCTTCTTGTGTCGGTATAACTCACACAATTTTATGAAAAGAAAAGAACTTATTGAAGATAACATATGAATGTTTCGTAAATGTATCAAAAAAGTGAACAAAATAGTTATTTTAATCGGAAATAGCAGGTAATTGACCAAATCACCTGCCATGTGCCTAAACAGTCCGGAGGGGTAAAGCTCCGATTTGAAAGAGTGTAGTCATGGGAAGTTGACTTGAGGATAGTATGTGTAATGTAAAAAAGGTTATTCGTAAAGGGGCATGAGAAAAAGAGTATATATCAAATATGTACTCTTGAAAAAAGGAGAACCAGAACCCTATAAGCGATGAAACATAATACTACAACATATGCTTGCCTCATTTAAAGGTGTGAGGAATATAACAAAATAGTTATTTTATGATGGATAAATAAAAGAATCCATTTGCTATAGACGGATTCTTCCCACAAGGTTTGCAAGAAATTCAAGGTAACTAGACCGGAGCACTTATTGAATTTCTTGTGATAATACTGTATGCAAAGGGATTAATAAGGTTAAAGAAATTTAAACAAAATCCTTATTTAACAACAAATAAAAAGAGCACTAATCGAGAGCGCTCCTTATACCTAATTATAACGAAAGTGGCGAACTCACATTATACAGAAAGGCACTATTATTGTATGTAAAAGTATGGGATTAGTGAATGGATTTAGATAAAATCGTTATCTAAATAAAAGAAGCCCCGATTATCCGCGGGGCTTCTAAGGGTATGTGTCAAGTAATGACGTACTCGACTAATTAACCATATCATGAATTTTTTGGTAAAAATACTGGTAAATGTGTCCAAATAAGCAGGGCATCAATTTGAATAAAAAACGCTATTTTAGTAGAAAACGTTGAAAAAGGATCCGGAAAAGGGGTGGGGGTCCTTTTTAGTGGAACAATAGAATTTTATAGGATTACCAATACGTTACCATAAAAGGAAATTTGTTTCCAGGTTATGGATATTGAGAAAACTTTATATAAAAACTTCATTTTAATAGAAAACGGGGGTGATTAATTGAGAGTTGATAAAATTTTTTCAGAACTATGGCATTTACATTTAAGAGGAAATTTAAACACCGAATTAATGACCACGGAAGAATATGAAGAAAATGAAAAAGAAGTTAAAGATATATCTTTGATGGCTATAAACACAATTAAAAAGCTGCAAAGAAGAATAAGTGAACTTGAATTAGAAAACGATCAATTGAAAGGTATAAATAAGTTTTCTTAATAAAAATTTCATTTTGTTTTATTTTAAAACCAAAAAAGAGCACTTAGTAAAGTGCTCTCGTGACGAACCTCATTTTATAACGACTATTTTATAAAGAAAGGAACTCAGAATATTATATGTGAGTCCAGTTAATTAAGTGCTTCTTACAAATAAAGAGCAGCTAGCAAAAGCTAACTGCTAGGTTCTCCAAGGGGGAACAAGGAGAAAATCTGATGTCACATACATTATTGACGGAATATTTAATTTTATTCACGAGAAATTATATTCTAAAATTTGGATTATGATAGTCGATATTCTCCATGTTGACCAGAAAAGAATTAAAAGTTCTAGTGAAATTCCAAGGGGCCTTTTCTTAGTTTTTTGAGATTCTTTTATCAAATAGCCAACAGCACTAATTGCTATAAGAATGAAAAGAATAAGTTCGAGTGTAACTGGCATTCTATCTACTCCTAAAAATAAGTTTGTATATAACGATTATAAGATATTTTTAATGATTGGTAGTAAAAAATTCAACAAAATAATTCTTTTAAGAGAAAGTGAGGAATAACAATGGGACAAGGTAACCGTGGAATGGCATTTGAAATGCTTATCAATCTAGCGAATGAAATGTATCAAAGAGGGGGAGTGGCGCTTATTAACAAACGTCCGACTCCTGTGAAGGTGCTAAAGAGCAAAGGTGGCCGTGTACTAAATGGATTCTATGAAGCAAAGAGTACAGTAGACTTGACGGTGTATATAAGGGAAGAGCTGTAGTATTTGAAGCGAAGTCTACAGAGAAAGATACACGTTTTGATTTAAAGAACATTGCGCAGCATCAATTGGATTACCTGGAGAAAGCGGAGAAGATGGGAGCGATATGTTTTTTCCTTATTGAGTTTAGTAAGGATAAGTCAGTATTCGCAGTGCCACTATCAGTCATTCAATCTTATGTAAAGATGTCTCATCAACCAAAGGGCAAGAAATCTATACCGAGAGCAGATTTTGATATTTATGGATACTTAGTAGAGCAGACGGAACGAGCGTCAGTGGATTACTTACAATACATAGATGAAGCAGTGGCTCCAGTTATGTTTGATGGCATGATTCACATTGATCAGGACCATAAGAAAGTAGCAAATAACATTGAAGCAGCAAAAGAAAAGATGGCCAACAAGAAACGCAATTTATTAAAGGCTTAATGGATAACGGAACCATGCAGGGTGGATGGTGGGGACTACTCGCTATGCATGGTTCCCTTATTTAACAAAGAGATAGTAAAATTTCACGTACCTTATGTGATGTTAAAAAGAAAAAGCAGAAATAGGGGGGATTCCTTCATGGAGAGACAATTAACATTATTACCGACTATTGATAGAGAGACAGAAAAACAGGTTCAGAAAGAAATAGTGAAAATACTAAAGGAATACTGTGCATTAAAAATCGTTTTGAGAATGAAGTGGAGTTACAACACGAAGGAATCAGTTTGTTCCCCGAGATTAGAAACACGAGACATATTTGTAATATTAAATTCAAACAAATTGATAAGGCTCTACAGTACGTTTTGGATTATGACGAGGCTGAGATCATCAAGAGGAAGTACTTAAATGCAGATAAACCGAAAGATAGTTTTATTTACACTGAATTATCGATGAAGAAAGATCACTTCTACTATAAGAAGAAAAATGCAATTCGATTGATTGCTACATCTTTAGGGATGATTTAATAATACAAAAAAGCCAAATTAATAGTTTTTAATTTACTATCCATTTGGCTTTTTATGTTTTATTTTTTAGGCATCCATGTATGTCCGCAATTCATACAACCATTGACAATATTTTTTCTACCAACAAGTCCGCTGATTACTGTTGCAGGGAATCCTAAAATTACAGAAATCAGGATAATACCTTGAGATATTTCATAATATTCATTAGGTAAAAGAGCTGAGAATAATATAAGCGCAAATAGGAAAAATAGAAAGGAAAACACCCTCCTAAAGTTATAACCACGTCTATTACCGACTATTTGATTGGATTTACACTTCCTGCAAAGAACCCGCTTTGTTACTTTTTCTTGTTGTACCGTCATGTCTAACCATCCTTGTTTTTTATGAAAATATAATAGCTTAATTATATGATATTATCACCTGAACTGGATACAAATATTATCAAAAAAAGAAAAAATATAATAAATTGGAATGTTTATGTTTTTAAAAACTTCGACAAAATACCGACAAAAATGGGGACTAAATAGGGGGAATTTTGATAATGAAATCAACGGTATTCTTAATGTACAAGCCCTTTGACAACCGCATATCGAAGAGGATTAGTACACCTATAAGTGAAACGTTCTTATGCGAGAATGTCACGGTAACGTATACCGCATAGTAGGGCGGGCAAGGCGGTACGAACCCGCGTTAAGACGAAAAGCCCAATGAATGTATAACAATGACATATTCCAGTGTGGCGGGTGTGAGATAACTCGCATTCGTCATACTGTTTCTATTATGTTTATCAATCAGCTCGGAATGCGTCCTCTGGGTTAATAATAAATATAAGTCTATTTCTCTCTAATATGTCGGTTCTTGAAAATGGAATGGAGGTGGTTGTTCGTGATTCAGTGACACTTGCATTCTAAAAAGCTAAAAAGTATACGTATCTCGTACATTAGTAATTACCCATGATTCTTATTAATGACCAAAACGAGGGCAAAGAGTTCCACTCTTTGTTTGAGCCAATACAGCGGAAACATTCCCCTTCTGTCCCTCTAGTGTATTGGTTCAAACAAGGCGTCGGAAGAACCATATACGTCTTGGATATAAATCCTTTATAATTCGATATTGGTCAGCTAAGGGCCGCGACACCCGATGTATTGACCGACTCTACGGAGTATAAACGAGAAGATTCCTAGTTTTCTCCCATCCCCTTGAAAGCTGTCACTTCGGTGATGGCTTTTTTGTTTTTTTATCATATTGAAAATAATGCCATGATGGATAAAGAGATAAGAATTTAATAGTGAGGGGATAAAGTATGAAGAGAAAAGTGGAAAAAAATGATTTTTTCAGTATTGAAGATGCTCAAAATCAAGCGCTAAGAAAAGGTAGAGAAGCGGAATTTTTAGATGTTCTAAAATATATGAATCGTTTCTATGAAATTTCAGAATGCAATGTTTTTTACTCTAAAAATTTATTTAGGAATAAAGAACCTTATGAATTGTATTTTTTCTTTGAGGATGAAGTAGCGATCGGAAAGAGTTCCCCTGATCAGGATAGCAAAGAGCTAATAACAATTTCTAAGATAAAGTATAAGGATGTAAATGATATTAAATTGAGTTACCTAGATGTAGATTTATCAAGTGGAGAACTTCCAAATATTCTTGAAATAAAATTGAATAGCGGAAAACATATTGTACTTGATAGTATTAAAGATCCTAATAGTAACAAGATAAGTTCATTTATTAATAAAATCGAAAGAATATATTCTCTTATATAAAAATAAAAGCATTCATAACAGGTGCTTTTTTTTTCTTTGTTATATAGAAATTACACATTAAACATACATTTATATGCGTAGTTACTATACGCTAAGGAATAGTAATAAAAAGATGAGACCGATGAAACCATATAAAAACCAAAAGAATCCTAAGATGGGGAATGTTTTATGAAATTTAATCATGGTAAACCTCCTTGGTTATATAGAGGATTATAATATATCGTCGGTCTATATAGAAGAAAAAACAGAAATTGGTACATGCTAAACGAGAGTATGGAAGAAATGTACATTTGAATTAAAGGATTCTATATAAATAGGTAGAATCTAATTATTTGGTTCACATTTTAATCCAAGGAGTACAAATTCGATGCGACGTGAAAAGGATTTGTTGAAACAATGGAAGGCGGATTTGCAAGCTGTTCAAGAAGAGAAGAGACTGAAGAAGAAGGCTAAGAAAAAGAATAAGAATAAGAAATATAGCATTCCAGGTAAGACAGCTGACTTCATGGATGGCAAGAATACTTATCGTAAAGAGAATGGGGTATGGAAACAAAGAAATAAATAATGTGAGGATAAATAAATTTGATTAAGTTTATAGCAATTATCGTAGGCGCTGCCGTGATCTGGGTGGCGTCTTATTTGCGGTTAAGGAAAGATAAGGCGTGAGATAGACTTGCAAATTGAAATATTATTAGTTTGAAACATAGACTAGTAAACAAACTATTTCTACCTTTTAATCATAGAATATGATGAATTCTATTTTAGAGGAGGGAATCATATCTATGGGATGGGATAATAATTTTGGACATTCTCGAGATTGTAATAGATTTTGGGATGATTTAGTATTTTGCGGTTGCGGCCGTAGACGAAGAAGAAACGATTTTAACGACTGTCATTGTAGACGCGACTGCGATTGTGATGAGTGTCGTCGTAGACGTAATCATGACCGCGATCGTGAGCATGAACATGGTGACCATCGAGATTGGTAAAGCCTTTTGAAAGAGTGCATATTTTAATAGCACTCTTTTTTATTATTTTTTTAATCAGTACGTATTAATTAGAAGGATGCTGTTTCGATTTTATTTAACATTTTACAAAACAAACGAACACAACGAACGAAAATAAATGTCCTACTTAACTGTCTAAAAGTTGATACTTTTAGATGATGCGGGGAAATGATGTGAAAAATCATTGAAATCATATCTTAAATCCATCTAAGGGTTAGTCTGAAATAGAATATATAAAATAATGATAACTTTTAAATAGTATTAGGGGATGATTGATGAAATTAGTGTGATATGCACGAGCTAGTATAAGAGAGCAAGATTTAGAATTGCAATCTGAAACGGTAGGAGCATATAGTTGTACAAAAATATTCACTGGAAAATAGAACGAAGCGAAAAATCTTAAGAAAACATAAGGTTGTTGAAATTTTTTTGTGAATTCATTAATATGGAATTATATTTATTGTTTAATTGATTCCGTTTATTCCCACACCTTATTGTGTTGTGGTTGAGTTGTAGAAGCAAGTTGCGTCTTGTTTCAATTGTGAAAGGGCTTCTTTGAGCCGATTAGTGTATATATAGCTTATTTTGCTATACACATTTTTAATCGACTTGAAGAAGTCCTTTTTGTGTTGTTTCCAAGTCTGTTTGATCGGAGAACCCCTATTACATTGGGCAAAAATTTTTTTAGGGAGATTTAATTATGATAATCAGTTATGAAGTATCATTATTTTATTCTGCACATCCAAATGATCCTACTTAAAGTTTACGTGCATTACAAGCACTTAATCTGATAAAAGAGGATTTATTCCCTTTAACCAGTGTCAGTGTATTTTGATACAGCAATTAAGTTAGATAAGAAGAGAAGCAAAAAGTATTGGTCTACAAATCACGAGCTGTTTGCTAGAGCATTTGAAGCATACGTAGAATCGGATTTGCAAGATCAAAAACATAGAAATGATTATTTAGTTTGTAATTCGTATCCTTTTGTATATCCATTAGGTGATTATACGTAATATCCTAATGTAATTATAAAGAGTTTAACGGAAGTAATAGTCCTATATATAATAAACAGTATACAAGGAGTGGGGAAAAATGAATTATAACATTCAAAAAGGACAGTTTCGTTTAACAAGTGCTTATCCGAGAGGCAGCTGGTGGGAGTTTTACCGTATACCTTGTCCAATTTGTTATGATACAGGCAATTGTATGCTGCACGTTTCGCAAGATAAGGTAGCATGTACACGTGTAGAAAGTAAATGGATTTATGGAAAAAACACGGGCAATCCAAGCTACATTCACTACATAAATGGAAAAGATAAATATCAATTGCCTGAGGTGGATGAAGTTCAGATTCATGATAAGAAAAGCAATGAGGAATTAAATGTGTTTAATCGTAAGTTAATTGAGTTTATACCATTACAGGAGCATCATCATACACATTTAGTACGAGATAGAAAAATGACTGAAGAACAAATACAAGTACGTCAATATCGCACTTTTTTAAAACAACAAATTGAGTTAGAAGAGGATAATACATATACGACAGTTTGGGAAAAACTATTTAATCAGATTGGGAATAAAAAATGCTGGAAGGGAATCCCAGGATTCTATGAGATGAAGAAAGGTCAACTTTCTCTTCGTTTGATGTCAGGATCTCCTGGTATATTGATTCCTTTTCGAAACCAGTACAATCAAATTGTTGGATGGCAGGTTCGTGTGGATGAAGTGAAAAACTCCGTTCATGTGAAATCTGCACCTACTGGAGTTCAAGCAGAATTAATCGAACAGCCTAATGTCGTGAAGATAACTAAAAACGGTAATTGTATCTTTGAAGGCGAACTAGAAGTGAGCAAAAAGGTAGAGATTCCATTTCAAGAGGGACAAATTGTTGTAAAGATTCATAAAGGGCAAAAATATCTGTGGGTCTCATCAGCAAACAAAAATCAAGGAACTGGTGCAGGAGGTAATGAAAATCCACTTCCTGTACATGTAGCTGTACCAAGTTCTCATTTGAAACATTGGAATTCTGGTACCTTACATCAAACCAACTCAGTAATGATTACAGAGGGAGCTATGAAAGCAGATCTGGTTGCTGATTTGATTGCAGTGAGATTTAATAAAATGGAACTTTCTGAAGTAGGGAAGACGGTTCTTGCAATTCCTGGTGTGAATGCTTGGCGAATTGTTATGCCTGTATTAAAAGATATGGGTGTAGAAAATGTCTATTTAGCGTTTGACGCTGATTTAGTAGAGAATCAAAAAGTAAGAAAAGCTCTTATAGACTTTGCGACAAAGTTAAAGACAGAGGGCTATAACGTAATTATTGCTGCATGGAACCCAGCACAAGGTAAGGGGCTGGATGATGCAATGCAAGCGGGATTTAAACCTGTATTTCAGATATTGTGAAATTTACAAAGTAGGTTGGTATTTTCATAAATAGGTAGATTGAAAAAGATAGAATTTTTAATTCTATCTTTTTCTTATATCCAATTACCACAGAGGATTTAAATTAACTAAAAGAAAGGTAGAAGAGAATATGAATACATCTATGAAAAAAAGTCTAGTAAATTTACGAGTTGATTTTGCTTTCAAACGCTTGTTTGGGGTAGAAGGAAACGAGGATATACTCATTGGTTTTCTTAATGCGGTATTACAATCCTCTTTAGATGAGGAAATTATTTCTTTGCATTTAGATGATCCACATCTTCCTAGGCAACAAAAGGATGATAAATTGTCTATTTTAGATTTGCGAGCTACCCTTAATAGTGGTATAAAATTAAATATAGAGATACAGGTTCGCGACAAAAAAGACATGATCGAGCGATCTTTGTTCTACTGGGCTGGCATGTATTATTCTCAAATGACTCAGGGGATGAAGTATACAGAATTAAGACCAACTATTTGTATTAATATAGTGGATTTCATTCTGTTTCCAGGAGAAGAGGACTTTCATAATGTCGGTGTAGTCATGAACAAAAAATCGGAGCACATAATTTCAGAGAATATGCAATTGCACTTTCTTGAGATTCCAAAAGTAATTCGAGAATGGCAAGAAGATCGAATGGATCCATGGGAGGATATATTAGCACGTTGGCTATTATTATTTCCTGCATATGAAGATGAGAAATTAACTACAATCCTGGAGGGAATCGCGATGGAAAAAGATCCAGTTTTGAAAAAGGCAATAGAGGATTGGGAGCGTTTAAGTAGTGATAAAGATTTTTTACGCTTATATGAGGCGAGAGAGAAGGCAATAAAAGATAGAATATCAGAAATAGAGACAGCAGAAGAAAAAGCTGCAAAAGAAGCTAGAATAGAAATGATTCATAATTTAATTAAAGTAGGTGTACCTATAGAGAAGATAGCGGAAGCCACTGAATTAAGTGTCGAAAAGGTTAATGAAATTTTAAGAAACAAAGAGTAGATAGAAGTAGTGAAAAACAGGTACTTGTGAAAAACGCACAATTACCTGTTTTTTATTTCTAATAAATAGTTTGATAAACCAGCTTTAGGTCTTAAGGACGGTAATATTTTTTAAATTCTTATAGTATGGTACGATTCTAACAAAGAGGGTAGAAATAAAGGTGTAAACAAGGACTTGTTTTTTTAAAATCGTATTGCTATAATATAAAAGTAATAAGATTTTACAATAAAAATATAAAATTAATCAGTTCGCATATAAGAGAAGACCTCAATATGCGCCATTTCCTTAGGGGACGTGTGCGTGTATTGAGGTCTTTTTGCGTTTTGCGAGCAAAAACACACCTGGAGGTGCAGGAATTATGTTGAATTGGTTGTCTGCAAAACTTATGACAACATCAGTAGGAGATTTCCTATTGGCAAAAAGTAGCTTTACGAAGGGTCTTGGTGGTAGTGGCAGTGGTGCCAATGCTGAAACCGTCCAAAAAAGCATGAACACTTTGGTGAAAACCTTAATTGGTTTTGGGGGAATTTGGGTGGCAGCTTGCGTTGTATTTGCAGCTATTAAACTATCTGGTGCACAAGGGAAGAATCCTGAAAACCGTACACAAGCTATGATTGGTTTAGCTTGTGCAGCAATTGGAGGCTTTGTCATGATCAAAGCGTACGATATCGCTGCTTGGGTTACGACAATCTAACATAAGAGTTTGTAGAAGCTCTCCTCGATTTGGGGAGAGCTTCTCTTATACAAGGGAGGAAAAAGAATGAGAAAAGTAACCGTTCCTGTTGATATGACTTCGGAACAAAAAACACTACTAGGTGTGCTGAGCAAGCGCCAATTGATTTATCTATTGGGTGGCGGAGCATCCCTTTATTTATATGTACCATTTTTATGGCGACTATTTGCACCTATTGATGCAGTAGTAGCATTTTTTATTTGCTTAATTTTAGCACTACCGACGGTAATAGGTGTTATAACGTTTGCGTTTATATATAAAGAAAAACAACACATGTATCTAGATAAGTATCTACTTATCAAAATGCGTAGCCGTTCCGAAAAAGGTAAGTGGAGAAAAGGGTACGAGCTAACTACATGGGCAAAGGAGAACTTATAAATGTTAGAAATGATATATTTTGCCGCGATAGCCATTGTGGGATTTTTCTTTTATCGGAAAATGAATGGAAAACCGCTGTTTGGTTCTAAGAAAAAAGGGAAAAAGCAAGGTGGAGTAGAGAAACACACTACTGAAAAAGCTGGAAAGAAAAATAAAAAAAATAT